>NZ_BBJU01000024.1 GCF_000739935.1 Agrobacterium rubi TR3 = NBRC 13261
CCGGGATGTTGGGTATTGCCGTGGAGCTTGAGAAGCGGCCCGGGTTTCTGCTCGTTTCAGACGCTTGTTACACCGCCACAAATTATGGTCCTCCGGCCCGCCGAGCCGGCGTTCTCCACGATACGATCGGTTACGATCGGACGGTCAGCTATATCAGGAAATACGCCGAATCCCGTTCTCTCAAAGTCCTCTTCGGTCACGACCGGGAGCAGTTTGCGAGCCTGATCAAATCCACGGACGGATTTTATGAATAAGGAGCTCGCCAGGACTTCAACTGGCGGCGGCCGCGGCTGTGAAAACGCCAAGGCAACTACCCCAGTAGAACTGCCCAATTGCCTCTACCTCAAACCGCATAAGCCAATTCACCCTATGAAAGGATCCTTCAAATGACTTCATCTAAAGTAACTTCTTCACCCTTATCAAGCTCGCTTTCTCGCCGCCGTCTGCTCCAGGCAGGGGCGGGTCTTGCCGTGGCGGGAAGTGGATTTCTGCCCAGCTGGGAAGCACGCGCTCAGAGTTTTAAATCCGCTCCGCTGCATCAGCTTTTGCTGCTGAGCAATGAATGGAACACCATCATCAACGATGCGGCAAAGCGGGCCGCAGCTGTTCTCGGCCTTCCCTATAGTTCGACGACGTTCAACCTCAACGATGGCACGGCCGTTACGCAGGCGCAGTCCGCCGCTGCGGCAGGTGCAAAACTCTTCCTCATCGTCAGCGCCGACGGGAGCAGTCTGAAGCGGATTGCCCGGACAGCGCAAGAGGGCGG
The DNA here is from genome assembly GCF_000739935.1 of Agrobacterium rubi TR3 = NBRC 13261. GTDB lineage: Bacteria > Pseudomonadota > Alphaproteobacteria > Rhizobiales > Rhizobiaceae > Agrobacterium > Agrobacterium rubi. Next base: position 767 of record NZ_BBJU01000024.1, read on the forward strand.
CGGCTATGTGGTCAATGTCGGCAACAACATTCCCTGGACATCTCCGATTGACGCCGGAACCGGCTTTGCGCAGGCAATCGTTGCGCGTGAGGACGGAAATCGCGGCGGTAATATGTATGAAGCCGTCAAATACACCATTGGCCTGGCGGTGAAGAAGTTCGGGCCGGACGCCAAATTCCTGCATATCACCGGTTCGAAGGGTTCATCCTACGACAATCTGCGCACGGCGGCCGTGAAGCGTGCGCTTGCCGAATTTCCCGGTGTAACGATCGCCGGAAGTCTGCCAGGCAATTGGAGCGCCGAGGAAGGGCAGAAAGCGACCGAGGACCTCATCGCCCGCCACGGCGTGCCCAACGGCATTATCGCCCAGAATGATGGATCGCTGACCGGGGTTCTGGCAGCGCTGCGCGGTCTCAAGATCGAGGCCGGTGAGGAAGTGCTCACGGTTGGAGCGGATGGCGCAACCGATATCTTCAGGGCAATCAAGGCCGGAAAAGTCGCGGCCACCGCGTTCCAGTCTCCGGCCTATTACGGTGTCCAGGCTGTCGCCCGGCTCTTCGATGCTCTGAACGGCTATGAGGCGTCCGCCCCGGAAAGGTTCGTGGGGTTCAATGGGCTTCTCGTCACCAAAGACAATGTTGATGGTGTTCTGGCGCGCTACGTGGACAATCCGAACCTGCCCTTCGATCCGAAGCTGCTGTCGCATGTCATCAGCGGCGACAAATGGGACCCTCAGGCGCCGCTCGCCCCGATCAGGTACGACGACTACTTCACTGCCACCGGCATCGAGAAGCCTGCAGATTACCGACCTCAGGCAGACTATGCCAAGTCTATCGAAACGGGCGAGTTCGACGCTGTCACGAAGCGCTACGAGAGCGCCTACAAACTCAAGCTGGACGACTTCAGCTTCAAGGGCATCAAGGCCTGAGAATGTCCATTCTGAGCGTCGAGAGCCTCACCCATTCCTTTGGTCCTTCGCCCGCCCTTCGCGATATAAACCTCGCGATCCGGTCGGGAGAGGTTGTCGGTATCGTTGGGGAAAATGGAGCTGGCAAGTCGACGCTTCTTAACGTGCTTTCCGGTACATTGAAACCATCCAGAGGAACCGTAGCGATCGGCGGCACGCCGGTCGCCCTGGAAAATTATTACGAGGCCAATCAGCGCGGGATCTGGCGGATCTTTCAGGATCCCGCGCTGATCGGGGCCCTGCCTGTCTATGAGAGCCTTTTCCTCGGCCATGAAAAGCGTTTCACGCGCTTTGGGGTGCTGAATAAGGCGAAGATGATTGATATTGCCCGCGACCTCGTGCGTTCCATGGGTATCGCGGTCGACGTCAAGCACCTGATGCTGAACTACGACTTCGCCACCCGGCAATCGCTGGAGGTCTGTCGGGCAATTCTGTTACCGAAAGTGCTGGGGTTGCCCTCCGGTTTCGTACTCTTCGACGAGCCGACAACCGGGCTTAGCCGTGCCGAGGTGGTCCGGCTTCTGGAAAGCATGGGCAGGCTTCGCAGGCAAGGCGCGGGCGTGGCCTTCGTTTCGCATCGCCTGCAGGAAGTTTTCGACGTCTGCGATCGGCTGATCGTCCTGAAGGATGGTGCGATCGTCGGAGAAGGGCCGATTTCTCAGTTCGATGAGGCCGGATTGCACCGGTTGATGGTCGGCCGGGCTTTCGAAAGCACGACGCCGGGCAAGAGGTCGACGCTCAATGAAGAGCCCTTTCTTGTCGTCAAGGGGCTTTCACGTTCCAGCCGACCGTCGGCAGGGCAACGCTTAACGCACCTCACCGACATTTCCTTCAACGTCGGAAAGGGCGAGATCGTCGGTATCGGCGGTCTTCTGGGATCGGGCAAGGGGCAACTTCTGCGCGTTCTGGCGGGCGTAACCTCCCATCGGGACGGCACGGTCGAGCTTGGGGGCATGCCGCTTGCAGGATCTATCGCCCAGCGGAAACAAAGGGGCATCGCATTCATTCCCGGTGATCGGTCGAACGAAGCGGTAGTCGTGACCGCGGATGTCGCATCGAACATTTCTCTGCCGAGCGGTCATGCCGGCGCTCGCGGTTTTTCCAACGCATTCGGCATCTGGCGTTCTGCTCGTGAGCAAAATGTCGCCAGACAGATGATCGTGTCCCTGCGGATCAAGGCCGTTTCAGGTCAACCCCTGCGTACACTGAGCGGTGGCAATCAGCAGAAGGTATCATTGGCGCGCTGGATCCATCGCGAGCCGGTGCTGCTTCTGATAGAGAATCCAACCGCTGGCGTGGATGTGGGAGCCAAGCGTGAAATCTACGCGCTTTTGCGAGATCTTACCGCTCATGGCACCTCGATCCTTTACGTTACAGATGATCTCCCGGAGCTGATCTCGCTCAGCGACCGGATACTGATCATGCGAGATGGTCGGATCGTCAGCGATATCGACAACCGCCAAACGCTCACGACCGAGCACGCCCTTGTCGCCGATATGATTGGTCCCGCCTCGAACGAGAAGACGCCGATTGTTGCGCCTTGAAGAGATTCCTATGATCCCGAAGCAGATTAGTGAAATTGAAGTTCCGCAGGCAACCGGCAAAATAGAAACCTGGAAGGCGCGTGTTGCAACGGCCATCGTTTCGCGCGAACACCGGGCGACCTGGCTGCCAGCATCGGCGCTTCTCATTCTTATTGGCTACTTCGCTTTCCAGCAGCCCGCATTCTTGTCGCCGCTCAACCTGACGGTCATGGGAGCCCAGGCCGGGCCACTGCTCTTGATCTCGCTCGGCGCGACCTTCATCGTGCTAATGGGCAGCATCGACCTCTCCGTTGCTGCTGTCGCAGCGCTCGCCTCCGCGATCAGCGCCGTTCTCCTGCAGAAATTTGGCACGGGTTACACAACGGCCCTCCTCGCCGTGCTCGGTTTCGGCATCGCTGCCGGCCTGCTCAATTCCGTTCTTTCGACAGTCCTGCGGCTGCCGTCGTTCATTGCAACTCTTGCGTCCAGTTCCATCTTTACGGGCATCATGCTGCACGTGCTTGATGGCACTGCCCTGTTCGTCAACGACGACGACTTTTCGATGCTCGCCAACGGGCAGATAATCCCGCGGGTGCCCAACGTCCTTCTCCTTTCGCTGCTGCTTTGGCTCGTGCTGAGCCTGACAACGTCCCATACCCGGTTCGGCCGGTACATCGTCGCGATAGGGGCTGGCGAGCGTGTCGCGAAACTGAGCGGCATCGCTATCAACCGCTACAAGACCTATGCGTTTGTGCTTTCAAGCACACTCGCTGCGATCGGTGGGTTCTTTCTGTTGTCGCGTTTGGGTTCCGCTACCCCCTCAATCGGGGACGGGTATCTTCTCGACACAGTCGCTGCAATCGTCGTTGGCGGCACGGCACTTACAGGCGGGGTCGGCGGCGCACAGCGCACCCTGCTCGGGGTCGCGCTTATCACTATCCTGAGCAACGGCCTGAACGTTTCTGGCGTCAGCACGTTCACCCAGGAAATCGTCAAGGGCGTTGTTATTGTGATTGCCGTGCTCACGACGATCGACCGCGTCAGCCTTCAAGACATCGTGAAATGACGACACAGTGCCCCAAGCAACGGCGATGAGAAAGTTTTTCTCCCCACGCGTGCGAAATTAGATTCGTCTAGTTCGTCTATATTTTTAATAGACAATATTAATAGAGAACTGACTTCCGTTTATTCAGTCGCCCCCTCAATATCGACGGAGAATGGCATGACAACGATCGACGGGCTGGCTCGGAGCCAGCGGATTTCCCGTTTGCGCATTCCGGACGAATCCGAACTGCCTGAAGATATTCAGGCTTTAGTTGATCGTCACCACCATGAGAACTGGGTTCGGGCGCTTTCGCTCAATCCTGACACAGCTCGCCGCTTCACCGGTCATTTCGAGCATCTGTTCGCGGCGACGGGCAGGCGGTTGCCGCTACAGGATCGCGAGTTAATCGCCGTGGTTGTCTCAGCGACGAACGGATGTGGCGTTTGCGAGATTCATCACACGCGCGCCTTTGGCGACCTGCTCAATGATCCGGGTTTTGCTCGTCGGGTCGCGCTCGACTACCATCTCGCCGACTTGTCAAAGCGACAGCGGGCTTTAGCTGATTTGGCGGTCAAGGTGACTCTAAGCCCCAAAACTATCTCGCAAGCCGACTTCGAGAAGCTCAGGGATCTTGAGCTTTCCGATGAAGAATTATTGGAGGCTGTTGAAACAGCTTCCTGGTTCAATCACACCAACAGGGTCACTATATCTTTGGGGATCCTTCCGGATGATAAATTCTTCTCATAATAACCGATTTTCCAATAGTCCGTTTAAGACTCAAGGAGGACTAAAGGATCAGTATGGGCACTTATTCCCTTGATACAAAATTGGAGGCAGGCCAACATCTCCTTGATGAAGTCTTGCTTCACACTTTTCAAAGTCGCGCTGCGGATTATGACCGGGAAAACCGCTTCTTTTTTGAGGATCTCGCCGATCTCAAAGCAGTCGGGTACCTACAGGCAGCACTGCCGGTGGAATTCGGGGGCCGGGGGCTGACCCTGTCACAGGTACTGGCCGAACAGGCGCGGCTTTCTTATCATGCACCCGCCACGGCACTGGCAATCAACATGCACCTCTATTGGATCGGTACTGCTGCTTATCTCTGGCGCCGTGGCGATCACTCAACCGACTGGATCCTCGAAGAGGCGGCAGCGGGTCGGATCTTTGCAGCCGGCCATGGCGAGCCAGGCAACGATCTTGGCCTCGCAGGCTCCAACGTGGTGGCCGAACCACTCGCCGACGGTGGCTACCGCTTTCACGGACGGAAGATTTTTACCTCTCTTTCACCCGTCTGGGACTGGCTCGGAATCCATGCACTCGATGCAAGCGATCCAGCCACACCAAAAATTGTCCATGCTTTTATTCGCCGGCAGGATCCCGGGCACCACACACGAGAAACCTGGGATTCGCATGGCGTGCGCGCGACGCGGAGTGATGATACAATCCTGGAGGGAGTGATCGCGGCAAAACCTTATGTAACGCGCGTGCTTCCAGCCGGCCCGCCGAACGATCCTTTTGTTGACGGCATCATTGCTTCGGCTGTTCTTCCGATCGGTGCTGTGTACTACGGCATTGCCAATCGCGCGTTCGACATCGCGGTGGAAACGGCTAAATCCCGCGTTTCTCCGGCACTCTCCGGTCGGACCTATGCCCATCATCCGCAAACACAGGTCGAAATCGCCAAGGCTTCTATAGAACTCGATAGTATTTGGGCTTTTCTCAGCCGCGTAGCGGCGGAATGGACCGAGGGCGTGGATCACGGGCTACTCTGGCCAACCAAATTGCTTGGCGCCAAACAGCACGCTGTCGATGGGGCACTCCGGATCGTTGATCGCGCCAGCAAGGTTGCCGGCGCTAGCTCGTTGCTCCGTCGAAACGAACTGGAGCGGCTGACGCGCGACGTCCGTTCCGGCCCCTTCCATCCGCCGAACAGCGACGCGACCCACGACCTCATTGGCCAGATCCATCTCGGCGTCTTTCCTCCGGCAGCGCAAGCCGCCGAATGACATGGCGATCTTTGCAAGATTCGTTGGCGTGGCGGACTCATTGCTACTCGACGCATCGTGGCGATCGGGGACGTAGTCGCCGCAAAGGGATTTTAACAGCGATCTCGACTTCAACCCCACAATCGGGAGACTTTCCATTATGAGCCAGGCAACAGCGCCCCATTCCGTCACTTCATCTCCCGTATCGACCGGGCAGTTGGAAGAGCCCATTTCGCGTCTTCGCGTTCCGACAGAGGACGAACTGCCCCAGAAATTGCGCGACATCCATATGAGGATTCGAAAGAAGTTCGGTTTTGTCCCGAATTTCCTGACGGCGCTGTCTGCCAATCCGGGTACCGCTCTGCGTATTATGGCCTTCTATGAGCACCTGTTCGACCAGAGCAACAGCCATCTCAGCGCATCCGAGCGTGAGTTGATCGCAGTCGTGACGTCTGTAGCGACAGGCTGCAGCTATTGCGTGTTCAACCACCGCCCGGCGTTGGCAGCCGCCCTTGGAGATCGTGTGTTGGCGGACCGGATTGCTCGAAACCATAATGATGTGACGTTGGCACCACGCGAGCGAGCGCTGGCCGATTTGGCGCAGAAGCTGGCCACTACGCCCCATAGTGTGGGCAGTGACGACTTCGCCCGGCTCCGAGCAATTGGCTTCAGCGAACCCGCGATTCTGGAGGTGCTGGAAGTCTCTGCTTTCTTCTCCTACGGCAATCGTTTGACCATAGCATTGAACGTGCTTCCCGACCCTCAGTTCTTCGTTTCGGCTTGAAGGAACACCGTCACATGACTGAGAAATCACCACATTCCGCCTTTGGTGACGGCGCGAAAGCGTATGATGTGCCGGCATTCGGCCTGCAAATCCACACGGTTGAACATGGTTCAGGTGCGCCAATCGTCTTTCTCCACGGCAATCCCACGAGTTCCTATCTGTGGCGCCACATATTCCGCCGTCTCCATGGACACGGTCGGCTATTGGCCGTCGATCTGATCGGGTACGGCCAATCTAGCAAGCCTGATATCGAATACACATTGGAGAATCAGCAGCGTTACGTTGACGCTTGGTTCGACGCCCTCGACCTAAGGAATGTGACGCTGGTTCTGCAGGATTATGGCGCAGCGTTTGGACTAAACTGGGCCAGCCGGAATCCAGACCGCGTCCGAGCCGTGGCCTTTTTCGAGCCAGTGTTACGGAACATTGATTCGGTGGATCTGTCACCGGAATTCGTCACCCGCCGGGCGAAGCTGCGCCAACCGGGCGAAGGTGAAATCTTCGTTCAGCAGGAAAACCGCTTCCTGACTGAGCTTTTCCCCTGGTTTTTCCTTACCCCTTTGGCGCCGGAGGACCTAAGGCAATACCAAACGCCGTTTCCGACGCCGCACTCGCGCAAGGCGATACTCGCAGGACCACGCAATCTTCCTGTGGATGGCGAGCCAGCAAGCACTGTGGCATTCCTGGAACAGGCGGTAAACTGGCTCAATACGAGCGATACTCCCAAGCTACTGCTGACATTCAAACCTGGTTTTCTACTCACCGATGCCATATTGAAGTGGAGTCAGGTTACCATCCGTAATTTGGAAATAGAAGCAGCAGGCGCTGGGATCCATTTCGTACAAGAAGAGCAACCCGAGACGATCGCACGCCTCCTGGATGCATGGCTAACACGCATTGCAGGAAATTAGGCAGAACGTTACCAATCATCCCTAATCAAACAGAAAAGTCATTGCGAACCAGGTCCAGGTCTCGGATCAAAATATTCTCCTTCTGAATTTGGGCGGCACCCACAGACGCTGAACCTGTCAATGTCGAACGACTATCACGACAAACTATCCTCCAGGATCATTGCCGCCCCCTTCTCCCCAATCATGACGGTGGGTCCGTGCGTGTTGGAGGATGGCATTGTCGGCATGACGGACGCATCAACGACTCTCAGTCCGTCAACACCGATCACTCTCAGTCTCGGATCGACGACGCTTGCGGAATCCGTACCCATCTTGCACGTTCCGATGGGATGGTAGGACGTCAGACCGGTTGTTTTTGCCCATTCCAGGATGTCCTGATCGCTCTGCAGACCCGCGAGGTCGTTGTCCCGTGAGACCATAAGATCATCAAAGACCGAATCCGAGGCAATTCTGTTGATGAATCGAAAGGCACCGAGCATCGAGCGGAGATCCTCCTCGTGTGAAAGGTAGTTCGCAACGATCGCCGGCGGCTCCGCGGCGGCGCCCGACCGGATGTGGCTGGAACCCGTCGAATTCGGCCTCAGGACGAACGTCGAGATGCTGAAGCCGGGAAACTCATCCAGACGTCCGCTGATATTTCCGGTATTGTGGGGTGCACTGAAATGCAGCATCTGGATTTTCACGTCCGCCCGTTCGAGGTCCGACCGGGTTCTCACAAATGCATGGGCTGTCGCCCCTATGGTAGATAGGGGACCGCCGCCTCGCGCAAGCCAGCAAAGCATGGCGCGTACCTTCCAGACGTAGCTGTGTTGGACATCATTCAGGGTGCCGCGGAAACGGGTACGAAATCCGACGCGCACATTAAGGTGATCGCGCAGATTTTCTCCGACGCCCGGGAGGTGCACCAGTGGCACGATACCTGCCCGGCCAAGCACCTCACCGTCCCCTATACCCGAAAGCTCAAGCAGCTTCGGGGATTGGACGGTGCCGCAGGATAGAACGACCTCCCGCCGTGCGATGGCACATCTCAGGCCATCAGCCGCGCGATACTCCACCCCGATCGCTCTCTTCCCTTCGAAGAGGATGCGGTTTGCAACAGCGCCTTCGCGAATGGTCAGGTTAGCACACCTGCTGGCGGGCGAGAGATAGGCACGGTCTGTGCCATGACGCAATCCCCGGCGCTGGTTGAACTGGAGATAGCCTGCGCCTTCCGAAATACCCGCATTGTAATCATCCTGCTGTGATACCTGCATGTTACCGCAAGCCTTCAGGAAGGCATCAGAGAGAGGATCTGCTGGACGGTGCCTGGTAACCGTCACAGCCCCGCGCTGCCCTCTGCTCGCCGGATCACCGGGAATGTATGTTTCGCTGCGCTTGAAGAAATCCAGCAGATCGCCATAAGACCAGCCGGTACAGCCTGAGGCAGCCCAGAGGTCATACTCCACCGGGTCTCCCCGTACCCAGAGCATGCCATTGATGAGAGAGGAACCCCCAAGTCCCCTGCCGCGCGGCCAGACAAGTTCCCTGCCATTGAGGCCGGGTTCAGGCAATGTCGTGAAGTTCCAGACTGCATCCTCTTTCGCAAGCGCGAACGGAGTCAATATCGGCAGCCGGAACCGGATGCCGGACTGCTGTCGACCAGCTTCCAGGAGCAGAACCCGCAAGTCCGCACGCTCAGCCAATCTTGCAGCGACGGCAGCGCCAGCGGATCCTCCTCCGACGACGATGAAATCGAATTCATCAGCTTCTACTTGCTTCAAGATTTTCTTCCCACGTGTTGAGAATGAAACTTTACCGGCGTTCCTGTTGAACCGTTTCGCCTCGAACGAGCCAGCGCTGCGTGGATTGAGACCACTTCATCAGTTCCTGTTTTCCTTTGGTCCGGTCTCTGCTTTTCCAGAAAAACGTGTTTCGCTCGATTAACCGGCAAGGAACCCCCCGTCGCAGGGGATGATTGCACCAGTGACATAATCGGAGGCGTCGCTGGCCAGGAAGATCGCCAGGCCCGCCACATCGGCGGGCGATCCCCATCTTCTGGCAGGGATGCGCTCGATGAAGCGGGTGACCACTTCAGGATCGTGGCGCAGCTTTTCAGTCAGGGCGGTGACCATAGCGCCGGGCGCTATGGCATTGACCCTTAGTCCTGAAGGTGCCCATTCATTCGACAAGGTCTGAGTGAGCAAGGCGATCCCTCCCTTGCTGGCTGCATAGGCAGCCGCATTGTGGCCTCCCCTCAGACTGCGGATGGAGCCAATGTTTATTATTCGTCCGCGGCCTCGGGGAAGCATCAGCCTGGCTGCATGCCTGCTCAGCGCGAAGGCCGCAGTCAGATTGACCTCGATGATCCTGTCCCACATCTCAAGCTCCATATCGAGCGACGGCGTGTCGTCCCAGATGCCTGCGTTGTTGACAAGGACATCGATCTGGCCCCCCAGTCGCTCCACAGCTTCATCGAATCCGCGCTTCAGGTCGCTACGGTCGCTAAGATCGGCCGTGACAATCTGCCGGTTATCGGCCGGGAGGTCAGAGCTTTCCCATCCACGGTCGATGCAGACGACATCAGCTCCCACTTCTAAGAAGCCGTCAGCGATAGCGCGCCCGATCCCCCGAGCGCCGCCCGTGATGACGGCCCTCCGACCGGAAAGGTCAAACAGCGTCGAGATGTTGGGGATTTGCGAAGGATATGTCATGACAGGCCCACCATCATGGGATGCGAACGCGAGCCCTGCACGCCGCTTGCAAGTCCGTAATCGACTGACAGGTCTTTAAAGACGTGCGTATCCCGAACATGCTCGGAATTGTGCCGCCGCTGTCCGGTGGAACCCTGTTCGATATTCATGTCTGGAATGCCCATGACGGCGCGGGCGGGCTGATGGGCAGCCCAAGGTTCTCGCGAAGCGTATGTCCACGATAATCGCGATCCACGAGGCCTCGACGACGCAGGATCGGGATGACCTCGTCCACAAACAACTCGAATTCCGCAGGCAATTCATGGGGCATCACCATAAATCCGTCCGTCGCCCCTCCCACAAACCAGGTTTCTGCCGCATCAGCGATTTGTTCCGGCGTGCCGATAACAAGATGATGGCCGCGGCTTCCGGCCAAGGCGCTGGCCAGTTGCCGGATGGTTAGTGGCGATGTGCTGTCAACCAGGGATGAAATGACCGAAAAGCGGCTCTTGATGCCCTCATACAGATCGATGTTCCCGAGTGTCCGCGGCAGGGGCTCGTCGAAATCGAACGCGGTCAGGTCGATACCGAAACTCTGTAACCAGCCATGTGAGGCGTGGGGCAGGATCAAGTCGTCAAGCGCCTTCTTCTTGCTGCGGGCCTCTGCCTCGGTGGAGCCGATGACAAAGCTGAGGCCCAGGATAAGACGCACATCATCGGGGTTTCGGCCATGCGTCACGGCGCGGCGCCTAAGGTCATTTCTGAAGTCCCTGCCAGCTTCGAAATTCCATTGGGCGCTAAACACCAGTTCGGCGAAACGGGCCGCGAAATCTCGCCCCGTGGCGGAAGACCCGGCCTGCACCAGAACCGGGCGGCCCTGGACCGGACGGGCAATCGGTGCAACATCGTCGGGGACCGGTGCGCCGTCCCAGTATGCGAGCACCTGTTCTGTGTTGCGCGCGCCCAATTCATAGCGCTCGGCATGGGGGATCGGCTTATCGAGGCCGTAGTTGGCACCGGCCGCCGGCTCGCCCGAGGTCACGATGTTCCAGGCAGCGCGGCCTCCAGTGGCATGGTCGAAGGTCGAAAAGACCCGGGCGACCTCAACCGGATCGGAGAAGATCGCCGAGCCCGTGGCGATGAAACCGAGATTCTCGGTTGCTTGAGCGACCGCAGACAAGAGCGTGACGGGTTCGACTTCCCAACGCGGGCTGTACATGACCGCAGGATTGAAGATGAAAAAGTCGGCCATGAACACGGCGTCGAATCGTCCACGTTCGGCAGTCCGGGCGAGTTGCTGGAAGTAATCGAGACTGTGAATCCGCTCGGGCTGTGCGCGTTCCGTCCGCCAGGCTGCCTCGTGGTGGCCGCACAGCAGGGGATTGACCAGAAGAGCGAGAGGACGGCTGGTCATGCGGAAACTCCATTTCTTCTAAGGGCAAACAGGCTTTCCGGACGGGATAACCCAAGCGTGTCACGCAAATTGCTTCCGCGCGGCTTTGACCATAACCCAATATCTCTCGCCGCCCGCGCGACGGCATCGATCCGTGGCGCTACACGGACAGTCGCTCCATCAACGTCCCCATCGTTGAGCAGTGCATGCATCGACGCGAGATCGCCAGTGTCTGCAACGATACTTAGGAGGGTGGTATTTCCCTCGGCACGAGGTGCGAGGGGCTTGTTCGTGCTCTGACCGGGGACCGGAACGATTTCAATGATGTCCGCCGTGGGCCATGCGCCTTCGGCAAGATCGGCAGCGAGGACCTCTCGAACCAGGACCGGTCGACCTTGAGGGGCGCGTGGTATATCGAGCGGGCCAGCTACCCTATAATATTCCCCGATGTGATCGAGCCGATGAACCTTGCTGATGTCGACATAAATTCCACTCTCCTTGTCGTAAACGGCGGCATCGTCATCCCAGCTATCCAGGAGGTGGCTGACGGCATGCACGAACTCCGCGATCCGGGCTTCGTCAGGCTCATCGGCAGTCGAATATGGCTTCCAGCCTGCCCGTCCACTCGAGAGGTGATCAAGAGACGCCAGACGGCGTGCAAAATCATAAGGCAGAGCCGTATCGACGTTCACCGCCGCAACCAGCCCGATCTGCTCGGTCCTGGCCGCCAGCGCGGCCAGGATTGTTGTTGGATCCAGGATGGTTTCCCTGCCCCCGATAGTCAGTGTCGTGAACCCAGCCTTTTCAGCCGTTCGGGCGACCGTAACAAGATCTGCCGTAGTGATTGGGTCTGATATCATCAGCCCAAGACCGAATACTTGGCGAACGCCCATCAACATACCCTTCTCATTTCGCTGAACGCGTGTTCGTATTGCTGACCAGACCCAAGTCGCGTGAACGTGCGTTTTTGGTCGAAAAATCAAGATCGCAATAGTTCCGGGTCTGATCCTCCGGATGCCGCCAAAGCCTCGGAACGAGGTGACCGGTGGTATTCATAAGAAACGCATTTGACCTGATTTTCTCGGGCATCCTCTGCCTCGCGTTAGAAATTGAAAAAGGCCTGATCCGCGAAGTTGGATACTTCGAAGGTTTGCCTGATGAAGTGGTTGTCCAGGAGGAACTTCACGGAATCCGCCAGCTCTGCCTGATCCGCCTCGGTTACGGTCGGTTTCCACTCGAAACGGGAGAAGGCGAGCTCAGTCTGCTTTGGCGTCAGGCCCACTACCGGCGCGAGGACCTGGGCTGAACCGGCCGGATCAGAGCGCAATGCCTCGGCCCCGCGCTTTACCGCCTGCAAATATGCCTTCAGCACATCCGGATGCTTGGCGGCGAAGCTGCCTAAGGCGACTATCGGGTTGAGGTTACTCTTCAGGCCGGCGCCGTCTCGCAGGGTACGCGAGACACCCTCGCTGTCCAATTTGGTAAGTAGCGGTTCCCACACCAGGACGGCATCGACGTCGCCCTTGGTAAGGGCGATGCCCATGTCCTGCAGGCCAAGATTGAGAAACTCCACGTCGGAAATCTTCAGGCCGGCCTCGGCCAGCACCAGCACCAGCAGCTCATGTACATTGCCGCCGCGCAGGGTGGCGACCTTCTTGCCCTTCAAGTCTTTCACTGTCTTCACCGAACTGTCCTTGAGCACTACCAGCGCCTCAGCCTTGGCCCCCTTGCAGGCGAGGCCTACAAAGCGAGTATCGATGCCATTGGCGAAGGCGATGAGGGAGGGCGTGTCGCCCAGCGCGGCAATGTCGAGAGCGCCCGAGGCGAAGGCCTCGTTCACCGGCGGACCGCCCGCGAACTGGTGCCACTTTACCTCCACGTCCTTCAAGCCGGCCTTGGTAAACTCCTCATCTACCCAACCTTTTTGTTTGGCCAGCAGGATGGCGGAATAAGGCACGAACGGCATGAATCCAATGTTTACGGTCTCCGCTGCAGCGGAACCGGACCAGAGAAGTGCGGCGGCGACCAAGGCAGTGGCAGTTTTGGCAATGTTTTTTAGCATCTTGGACGACTTTCTTTCAAAATGAGCTAATTGCGGTGGTGGAAAAACTGGGCATGCAACTCATGGCGCAGACGGGCGAAGGCGGGATCGCCGCGGTCGCGCGGATGGGGCAGCTCCACGGTAAACCGCGCACGTACACGGCCGGGACGATCAGAGAACACCACGATCTCGTCTGCGAGATAGATGGCCTCCTCGATGTCATGTGTGATGAGCACGGTGGTCAGATTGTCAGTATGGCGGATGCGCAGCACCTCGTCCTGCATCTGGAGGCGGGTCAGCGCATCGAGCGCACCGAAGGGCTCGTCCAGCAGCAGCAACTCCGGCTGGTGCGCAAGCGCGCGCGCGATGGCGACGCGCTGCGCCATACCACCGGACAGTTGGTGCGGATAGGACCGCCCAAATCCTTCAAGGCCCACCAGCTTCAACTTCTCAGTCACGACTCGCCGCTGCTCCGCCTTGGGCAAACGGTGGAGACTGAAGGCGATGTTCGCCTCCACCGTCATCCAGGGAACGAGGCGGTGGTCCTGGAACACGATGCCTCGGTCGAGGCCCGGTCCCTTCAGCGGCCGACCGCCCAGCAGCACCGTCCCGCCGAACTGTGGTTCCAAGCCAGCGACGATGCGCAACAGGGTACTCTTGCCGCAGCCGCTTGCACCGATGATGCAGGTGACGCTGCCGTCCCGTACAACGAGATCCACATGGTCCAGAGCACGCACTTCCGACCCGTCAGGCCGACTGAAGCTTTTGGAGACGCCCTGGACCAGCAGCGTATGATCGGTAGCGGCGGGGGGTGTTGTAGGGAATGCGGCAGCGGTCATATCACCCCTCATAACCCGCTGAAGCCGGCGCGCCAGCGCACCAGACGTCGCTCAGCGAAGCGTAAGGCATCGTCGGTCAGCTTGCCAAGGACGCCGAGGGTAATCATTCCCGCAAGCACAACGCTGGCATTCGACATTACGCGGCCGTCCATGATGAGGAATCCGATGCCACTCGATGCTGCGATCAGCTCGGCTGCCACAACACACATCCAAGACATGGTGATGCCGAGCCTGAGCCCCGACATGATCTGCGGCAGGGCGCCGGGGATCATCACCTGACGGATGAAGTTGAGCCGTGGCACTTCCAGCACCCGAGCTAGTTCCACATAGCGGACATCAGTCTGATGGACAGCGTCAAGAGTGCTTACTAAAATGGGAAAAAAGGCGCCGAGGACGATGATGAAAATTTTGGCCTCCTCCCCAATACCGAACCACAGGATGGACAGCGGGATCCAGGCAATAGGCGGGATGGGTTTTAACACCTGCACCATTAGATCAGCCAGCCGGTTCAACGGCCCGATGAGCCCCATAACGATGCCAAGCGCGAGGGCGAGCACAGCGGCGATGCCGAATCCTTGGAGCACACGGGCGCTGCTTACCGCCACATGCTCGGCAAGCTCCCCACTCAATGTCATGTTCCATATGGTGCGAACGATGGTTGATGGGGCCGGCAGCAACACGGGTCGCACGGCTCCAAAATCACATGCCACCTGCCAAACGGTGACGAGCACCACAAGCGGCCCCACTCGAACGGCGAACGCGGAGAGGAGCGCGAACGGGCGATACGACGGAACTGAATGACCAATGGTGGTAGAGACAGCTTGCTTACTCACGATCCCTCCGCCCTCCCGGCTGCCACGACGTTGCGTTTGGCGTCCAGGAAATGAGAGCCGAGGAGAAGGGCGTCTCTCGAATTGAACGCACCAGAATGGACAGACCGTTGGCTGTCATCCAACCTCCTCGTCGCAATTGTAGGGTGAACCTCGTTTTCCGCGTGCCTTACGGTATGGACTTAAAACGAGCCTGAGCCTGCCAGTCTATAAAATCTATGTATAAAGTCATGAAATGTTGTTCTCTTTTATGGGCACGAGGAAGCAAAGTGAGTTTTCTAAGTTGTTCAAATGCAGATTTTTTGCTGCGGGCCATCACGTACTGGCTTTGGGGAGCGGCAGGGCAAAAGTCTCGCGTCGGCGCCGCCGGTACAGTCGTTATGGAAAATGCCGCGATCCTAAAGAATTGGCATCACGTGTTCGAGGAAGAGAGCGCCGTTGGCTCGCATAAAGGGCGGCAGCACGATAAAGTCGTCGCCCCAGAACCAGGAGACGTCACAGCGCCGGCTTGCTGGAGTTTGAAGGATCGGTACGGGCGCTAGGACCGGGTGCAAGCATTAAAGCCGGATCACGCCTCTCAACACGACAATGCCTGTCCCGGAGAGTTCCGGTTCGGGCTTCAGCCGGATATGCAGAATGCTGCGGCGGCCCATCTTGGTACCTTGTTCGATCACCAATTCGTTGTTCCTGAGGTTTCCCGTGGCTGCAAGATACGCCGCCAGAGGGCCAGCGGCGGTTCCGGTCGCAGAATCTTCCCACAGGCCAACGGTTGGATTGAAGAACCGGGCGTAGGCAGTGTTCGGTGCTTCGGCATCGAACGCATAGACATAGCAGCCTTCCGCCGCCGTCTTTCTCAGAACGGCGAGGAGCTTGCCGGCATCGGGTCGCGCCTCGTCAACCGTGCCGGCATTGCGAACGCGCACCATCAGATGAGCCGCGCCGGTGTCAGCGGGACGTGGCGGCGGTTCTGACAGAATGTCGCCCAGACCGAGGCCAAGGGCGTCGGCGAGAGGCGCGACATCACTGAGCGGGTCCGACAAGCGCAGCGGCGCCTGGCGCATGCGGCCGTGGACGCGACCGCCGATCAATTCGAGCTCGATCGGCAGAACATCCTGACCGATCTCCTGCTGAAAGGTCCGGGCGGTCGTCAGCGAACCGAGATTCCCATGTTCTCCTAGCCAGAGCCACGCACCGAGTGCGTTGTGGCCCGCACCGAACACTTCCGCACCGCTTGCGGTGAACGACCGCAGTTTCCAATCGGCACGTGCGCTCCGAAGTATGAAGGTGGTCTCGGCCTGATTGAATTCACCGGCGATCCGCCGCATCACATCATCGGTAAGGTCGTCGGCGTCCTGCACCACCGCGAGCGGATTGCCGGTCAATGGCGCGTCTGCGAAGACATCAATGAGACCTGCGACCAGTTCGACCATTTTCCCTGCTGCCTTGAATGAGTTTATTTTGATAGGGTTTGACGATCAGCACTGTACAGCCGCTTATACAAATAGAAAAAGTCAAATTACTCAGCTTCAAGGTGAACTGGATTCAGCATGAGTCGCTCTCGCTTGCCGCCATTGTCCGCCCTTCGCGCTTTCGAAGCCGCTGCACGGCGGGCGAGTTTCAAGGCGGCGGCTGAAGAACTCTCGGTGACGCCGACGGCCATCAGCCATCAGATCAAGCAACTCGAAGCCCATATGGGCCTGCGCGTCCTGGACCGGTCGCCGAGAGCGGTGACGTTAACGCCGCAGGGCAAGACCCTGTACGAGGCGACGGCCTCTGGTTTCGGCGAAATCGAAAGAGCAGTCACGCGACTGCTGGCAGATACGACCCCGACGACAGTCACCCTCTCATCCACCACTGCTTTTCTCAGCCACTGGCTGGTGCCGCGGATGGACACGCTCCGCCAGGCTGTTCCGATGATCGATCTCCGGCTGCATACGTCGAACTCCGTCGAGGACTTGCGGGCGGGTGGTGTCGAGACTGCAATACGTTACGGGCGTGGTCCCTTCCCCGGCGTGGTCAGTACCTACCTTTGCCGTGACGTGATGACACCCGTTTGTAGCGCACGGCTCGGTCTGTCCCACCCTGATGATCTGCGGCGCGCTATACTGATTCATATCGACGGACGAAACCGGCCCTCGCCGGAACCAGACTGGTTGCGCTGGTGCGCGCAGGCCGGTGTGGCCGACGTCGACACCAGTGTCGGACCCCGCTTTCCCGATAGCATGCTAGCCGTCCAGGCGGCTATCGCGGGACAAGGCGTGGTCATAGCCAGCCGGGTTCTGGTAGCGGATGCGCTTGCTGCGGGCTTGCTGATAGCGCCTTTTTCCGGGGAGCTTGCCGGAGATGCCTATCACTTTGCCTGCGCTATTGGGTTAGAAACAAGAGCTGACATCGTCGCACTTAGGGAGTGGTTTCAGGCATCGCTCGGGCCAATGTGTCATTAACGGACCTCTTTCGGCAGACGTGTCCATGGTCGATATGATGATCGAACTTGGTCCGGATTCTTTTGCGCCAACTCAACGCAATCTGAACGCCGGCAGTGGCGGCAATCTCAATCCGCGGCGCGCCATCATGAGAAAACCGCATATGGCGCTCACGTCACAGGCAGATAAATGGATATTCGATCGGCTCGAGAAGCCTCTGATGCGGTCTGGCGCGCTCGATCTCACTGATCCGCGTTTCGACCTACCGGCGGTGCAAGACAGCTCCCCGGGTGTGTTTGCGACCGTCCCACAGGTGCCAACGCAGTCTCCAGAGGAGTAGAAAATGGATATACCGCACGTCTCTCGTCAGCCACCTGAGATCGGCAGCCGAGTGAAAATCTACTTTGACCGCACGTCTGGTGATCTCATCATTGAGACCCCTAAAGGCCAGCGCAGCAGGGATTTCATGGGCGTTTGCATCAGCGACGCCGTCTTCGACACCGAGGCCACTGTAAGGGGCAGCACCCGTTGCATCGTGACGGGAACTTTTCTTGCTGTCCCGGGTTCACGTGAGAGCCGCGATATCGAGTCGGAAATCCGCGCGCAGGGCAGATCGCATCTGGAGTTTTACTGGTGGCGAGATAAGACGTGGCCACTCCGCAAAGCGCGCCTAGCGTTCATTGCGAAGCCTCATGGTGGCTTCCCGACTTCGATGGTCGTCGACGGAGGAGTCTGACAGGGGGCGCCTCGGCGCCGTCTGTAGTCTACAGATCAAAGATTTCGAGGCCTGGAATTATCATTTGCGCCGTTCCCAGCATTGGTCTGGGAAGTCTCGCTGCAAAGGCCTGCCGACCGCTATCGACAATTGCCATTATGCGATGTCGGCCGTCCATGACTGAGATCCAGCCCTCCTCTTTTGAGGTCGATGTCAGCACCGGAAAACCTATTGGTTGGTTGGAACCGACCCGGCGCACCCAATAGTCATATTTCCCTTGCTTGAAATCCACGCCGCCGCCTCTCCTATCGATCGACCAAAACCATGGTGAATGATTTCCGAGGTGCTGATCAAACCCAGCACTCGGCACGTGGACGGTTACATAGTCGTCCAGGTCCGCGAGCGGCACTTTTTCATTTGAGATATAGGTGAGGCCGAGAAGGGTCGTCATGGAGCGAGCATCTCTGATGGAATTATAGGGTTGTCGTAAATCACATGAAATTGCTGGTCAGGAGGTGAAACCAACACCCCGACATAAAGTCGGCCATTTAACCCTGCGTCCGGAAGCGTCGAAGGGCGCGCGGCGAACGGCGGTCAAGAAGCAGGACCCCGTCAAGGCCGGACGAAACACTTCTATCCTGCCGACCCGCATAGTTCTGCGACCGATCTTCAAGGGCAGAGAAGACCTGGGCGACACGCCTGCGACGCGTTGCTTCAGTCGGGGGCCGCTCTTGTACCAAGGCAAGGATTTCCTTGTCGATACCCAAGAACACACCATCATCGATCTCGCGGCCGACATAACCCGCACCAACCTGATCGGATAGATCAAGTACCGGCTGATCGAGGATAAAGGAGTAGGCTCGTGTAATCGCTTCGAAGAGATCAAACGTCACGGTGATGCCGTCACCCTTTGCCGGCGGATCCAGCACTCTGCCCTCTGCACCACCGGCCTTGAACATGAAGAAGCTTGCACAGCGCGTGGTCGGCGCCCGTCCGTTGACCGTGTGAAGCGCCGAAACCTGCCCCAGTGCCTTCGCAACGGTGCTTGCGGCTGGCGCTCGGATGCGACCCTTACTCTCGAACACGTGGCGTTCCCTTCGCTTGATGCCGATAAAGTCGGGACGCGATTTTGGAGGAGGAGGCGCTGCGCCAGCCTTCGGCACGACCGGAGCCGATGGGGATCCCCATCGGCAGGAGGCAAGACCGGCGACATGCACGAGATACTGGACGCTCATCTGACTCTGAGCATACCAGTGCGTGAATGCCTCGCCGAAAAGGAACGAAACCCCCACCTTCTCCGACTGCTCCAAACTCCGAAAATAGGCCGTCGTGTTCAAGGAGGCATCCAGATAGCCCGTCGCCATCGCGACCAGCATTTTCTCCCGCCAGGGGCCAACGGTACGGACAGCGGCTCGACGGCTGGGATAGCCGACGGTCAGCAACGAGCGGATGATGTCGGCATGTGTCGCTGGCAACGTTTTCGTGCCATTCAACGCCGTAAATCGCCCCGAGAAGTTTGCGGAAGTGACTGTAACGGGCATGCCTAACGCCCAGCCCGGATCGACACCCCGATAGACCGCAGGGCGGGTATCAGGTCGGCTTGACGAACCAACTCGACCGCCGGAGAGGCGACAAGTTTCTCACCGACAGCTCGATCGTAGACCGCCACGCAATCTGCCGCCGTGAGGCGTGAGGAATAGAGCAATCCATCGACAGCATAGGATCGAAAGATCGACTCGCTCAGTCTCTGCCCTTCCTGATGTTCCTTGCCCCGGGCTGCGTCCGTGCTGACGCCCAACCTCAGGAGGCCGGTCGTGCGCAGGTCGAGAAGAATGAGAGCATCCGTGGCCGTCACCTCAGTGACCGACCAGTCCTCGATTTCGCTCTCATCCAGCACTCGCTCCTGGGTCCCCTCGAAGCGGTCGCGCACAATCGTCTCCGCAATCGCGGTCGCGAGATCATATGCGGCATAAAGCAGTCGGAACATCTGGTTGGGGCTCGAGAATCGCGATTGGCCGAAACCCATGCCAAGCGGGGTCGACATGTGGGCTACAGGTATAATGCGGACATAAGATTGCGGGAGAAAGGCAAGCGCGAGCTCCCGAACCGTTTGGGGATCAAGTTTCACGATTCAGCTCAACCAAAATCGCGCTCAGCTGCATCCAGAACCTCGTCCAGATTGCCCATCTTGAGATTGTCGAGCGGCGTTCCGCCTATGCTTGGCTTCGGCTGGATCAACCATTGCCACGCTACACGCGGATTGCGGATGATTTTGGTGACCTGAGGCATGCCCTCGACCGGCCGACCATCCACAAACTGAGCCAGGGGAAAGACATGCTTTCGCTCGCCCCTGAGCAGACCGACGACAGCTCCGCGCTTGTGCCAGTCGTGCAGGGTCGATCGCTTCGTGCCGAACTTCTTCTCGATATCGCCCGGACCGGCGACCGGACCGGCCCAGTCTTCGATGCGGGTTGGCGTCGCAAATTCGTCGAGCCTGCGGCGCCCTTCCTCAATGTCTACCGATTGCCCCAGACCACCACCTCGGCTGACCTCCACAGGTTTTTCGACCGATACCTCCGCGAGCACATGACCTGGCTTCGCAGCCAGTTCGGCGACGGCGGCTTCCACAATATGGGCGAGTTCCGTTTCGTCGTCGGCAATCCGACGCTGTTGCTCGACAGAAAGGCGCGCTGCTACCGCAGAGACCACGGCCATGACCCTGCCAGTCGCTGCAAGAGCCGGCTTTGAAAGGCCTGGATTGTGTCGGGCCAGAACCTTGAGAACATCGGCTACCGCAGCTGGATTGACTTCTAGCTTTGCGCCCATCTGCGTTTTACGGGTGACAGCAACCATCTTCGTCTTCCTTCTTGACTACAGCCAAGATAATGCGGATTGTCCGATTTGTCCAGATTGTTGCCCTCAGATTCGGGAGCGGCCAGCACTGAGGCCCTTAGAGATTTGATGGCAAACTTACCCTCTTTTTATCGACCTGATTTACAGACGGGCAGTTAGGCTTATTCGCGTATTACTATCGGACTTTTTAGTTTGCGTATTTTTCTACTTGGCACGAGGGTTGTCGTTTCGCAATGGAAGAGCACGAAATACGGAAATGGCTGAAGGAATTTCCCGGAGCGCGCCGCGCCGCGAATGGTTTCATCATCGGCGATGAACGTGGCGAGTTCTACGTCACAGGGATCGAACCACGCGATCCAGATCTCAGCAACGAAGAACTGGTTTATGCGCCCTTCTGCTCTAAGAATGAGATTCTCCGGCTGAGGTCGTTGAGAAGCGCGCATGACTACTTGCTGCGAATTCGGGCTAACTCCGTTGCCGATTCTCCTCGAGTTACGAGGGTGCTTGCCCACCGGAAGCGTGCATTCCAGCAGAACGGTCGCCCTTGGACTCTGACGTCCTATTACGAAACCGTCAATTTGGCTCCGAGACGCTATCTTGAGCGACTGCCGAAGGCCTTACGAAAATCCGCTCGCTCAATCCCATATGGCTACGTCCCAACCCTGGAAGTGAACGCGGCTTGCTTAAAATCCCTGGTAGGCGAGGTGATCATCGTCTCCGAAGCGTTGCGCTACTTCCTCTATTTCATGACTGTATGTTTTCATGGCGCACACTATGAATTTCCGATGGGCGACCGGATTGATGCAGCCTTAATCGCCCTGCGGACGATGATAGGGTCAGAAGCCCAGGACTTTGACATCGATCCGCGAGCTAAACTTCCAGCGAGTGTGGACGCTGCTATCAAGCGCGATGTAGACGACATGCTCGAATTCACATTCGGGCATGAGTTTAGTCATTTGCTTCTAGGTCATATGGAAGAAGCATCTTCGACCGAAAATCTGGAGGATCTAAAAACCTATAACCACGATCTAGAATTCAGTGCTGACCTCCACGCGATTACAGCCATCGGGTCGGATAAAGATGCAAAACTCCGCCTTTCCAACGGCGCCTATCACATATTTCTCTTCCTCCACTTAATTGAACTTTTGGGCTCCCGATTTCTCGACATACCTCGGTTTTCGGTATCCGAGACCCATCCAGCGCCGCTTGAACGGCTGTATGCGCTGAAGGCAGCGCTTGGAGATAGGAACCAACCAACAAAGCAACATCTGGACGCACTCGTAAAGCACGTCGGCGTGGTGGCCGAGGCGCTAACACAACGAATCGACGGTGCGCCGCGGAGCGATCTGTTGTCATTTTATGGCTCCATGTATTTATTTGGCCTTGGTGGTGAAATGCGAGAGGACAGAATTGATTTCTGACTTTCAACCTTGGACGTCTGTGAATTAGTGGATGCAGAAAACATGGTTTGTCATCCTGCTCCTGCCATATCGTTAGGCGTCAGTAACGCCCGCCGAAAAAATAACCTGCAACACGTCTTTCTAAGTAGTAGGTATTTTCAATGCCTCTCTCTTGGGCATACATCTGTTAAAGCAGAACTGTCGGTAAAATGGGGGGCAAGAGGTGGTCGATTTCAAAAAGCTTCGCGAGGACAAGGCAAAGCCGAAGCCCGTCGCCCCACGAGATATCTTTCATTCCCTGCCGAAAGCCGTCGGGATCAATGACCTTTATGTTAGCCAAGCCGAAGCTCTCGATGCTTGGTATCCATCCCGGAGAAACGACAAGGATGTCGTTGTAAAACTGCATACGGGGGGAGGAAAGACCCTGGTTGCGCTTCTCATGGCACAATCAACCATGAATGAACTCGGTGAACCCGTTCTTTATCTCGCACCAACTACCCAGCTCGTCGAACAGGTTATTGCCAAAGCGACTGAATATGGAATCCGCGCGGTGCCCTACACGAGGGGGCAGCCTTTAGCCTCCGAGTTTCTTGATGGTAACGCCGTTCTCGTGGGGGCCTACGAGAGCCTTTTCAGTGGTCGCAGCAAATTTGGTGTTCGAGGTTCCGCCAAACCGGCAGTGAAAGTCGGAGGCATCATCTTAGACGACGCGCACGTCGCGCTTTCCTCTGTTCGTAAAGCATTCAGCCTGACGATCACATCGAAAGACCACCTCGAGGTCTATCAGGAGATGGCGGATCGTTTCAGGGGCGCGTTCGACGAGGTCGGACGAGGCGGCGCCTTTGCTGACATCACGAGGGGGAAGGACTTCGGCGTGATCGAGGTCCCCAGCTGGGCTTGGCTGTCCAAGGTCCCCGAAGTTCGGGAATTTCTTTCACAGCATGTCGAGGGCGTCGATCCCTACATATGGCCTCTCCTACGTGACAATCTGGCCATGTGCCACTGCCTCTTCAGCCGCAAATCGGTGACGATCACCCCCACCTTTCCGCCGGTTGATCTTCTTCCGACGTTCGATGACGCTAAACGCCGGATCTACATGTCTGCTACGATTTCGGACGACAGCGAGATTGTTCGCACATTCGGTGCCTCCCCTGCTGCAGTTGGCAGACCGATTCAGTCTTCATCGCTCGCGGGTGTAGGCGAGCGCATGATCTTGGTGCCCGAGCTGATGCCGCTCGGCAATGTCGCTATCACACCGATGGTTAAACAGATCGCGAAATGGATTGCCGGTTACGCCGGCGTCGCGATTTTGGCGCCGTCCGGGACCGTTGCCAAAGGATGGTTGGATACTGCGGAATATCCAGAGACAAGTGAAGCGGTTAGCCACCGTATAAAAGATATGCAGGCCGGATCGTTCAAGGGTCCGATCGTTCTTGCTAACCGGTACGACGGCATTGATTTGGCTGGTCAGTCTTGCCGCCTGCTGATTATGGATGGCCTGCCACAGGGTACGACCGACTACGATATGTTTCGGACGAGTGTTCTTGCAGATTCCGCGGTCAACTCGTTGTTGGCCCAGCGGATCGAGCAGGGCCTAGGGCGCGGCTCTAGGGGGGGCGGCGATTTCTGCGTGGTCGTCCTGACGGGAAGCGATTTGGTTGCATGGATCGGACGCAAGAAGAACCTTGAGCATCTGACCGCGAGCAGCCGGGTACAACTCAACGTGGGACAGGAAGTGAGTGAGGCTGTCGCCAGCTATCAGGAAATTGGCGAAACGATGCTCAAGTGTTTGAACAGGGATCCGGATTGGGTTGCCTACCATGCGTCAGAGTTGGCAGCCGCCACCCGGCCCCCGGGGATCGACGAACTGTCGCTGAAGGTCGCCGGTGCTGAGCGCAGGGCTTTCCGGCTGGAAAGAGTGGGACAGTATGAAAGCGCCATTCAAGAACTCGAACACCTGATTTCCTCACCAGACCTTGCCCAGGATGGTCAGAGAAGGGCATGGCTTTCCTCGTTGGCAGCTCGCATCGCTTTCCATATGAATGATGATCACAAAGGTCAGCGACTTCAGACGTCAGCTTTCGCAACCAACAACAACCATATCCCACCTCGCATCCGACCGGCCTACATTCCGCGACCAATGGCTGGTCCACAATCCATGGCGATTGTTAGCCGAATCCTCGAATATCAACGTCGTGGATCGCTCATTCCTGCTTATAACGAAGCGGTCTCGGCTTTAGTGCCCGACGCCTCCCCTTTCCAATATGAGGAAGCGTTAAAGAACCTTGGAGCATATCTTGGTTTTGACGCCGAGCGGCCGGAAGCAGTGCACAAAACAGGGCCTGATGTTTTGTGGCGAACGAGCGGTTTGTTCGATTTCGTCATAGAAGCCAAAAGCGACAAGGAGAAGGACAACCCGCTCTACAAGAACGACCATGCTCAACTCCTAGAAGCCGAGCAATGGTTCAGGCGATGCTATCCCGGAAGGCAGTCTTTGCGGGTTTCGGCGCTTCCGGAGCCCATCGCCGATCGGAAAGCAAGCACCCAGGGAACGTACGCCCTCAAATTGGAGGAAGTGACAAAGCTCGTCGGAGCGGTCCGCAATCTCTATGTCTATCTAATTGGGCAACCCGGAGACAGGGAGGCTCTTCAAGAGCGCTGTGAGGCTGAATTGCGTCGTACTGGCCTAACGCCGGACGGCATCAAGACGATCTATTTAACTGAGTTCAAATGAACGTTGCCGCCCTCTCCTGCGGATTTTTACGGCGGCGAATGCGTGTCGTTTGCGACATGCGTCGCCACGAATGAGCCGCGAAACAAAAGGAATTCTATGACCAGAAACATCTAAACGCGCGAGGACGCGACCGCCTCAATTCGTTCAATTCTCGCACCGACCATGTTTGCCGCCTTCACATCAAATCACACCCCATGCACGGAAGCTTCCTCTCCCCGTCACTTCCCGAACGCCGAGTTCGGCGACGAGATCGAGCGCCGCACGATGGCTAACCTTCAATTCCTTGACTATCATCGACGAGGACACGATCGGTCGCGTCATCAGCAAGTCCACAACGCGCGGCAAACTGCTGGACGAGCGCTTTCCCTTCAGTTTTCGCTCGAGGTGCTCCCTCGCCTGTCCCAGCCGAATGACTTCCTTCATGGCCAGTTCAGCGCTGCTCGCCATTGCATCCAGCCCGGCAAGCACTCGTGATACGCGATTGTGTGATCGCCGCCGTTCCCGCGGCACAGCTTTAAGACCGGAGCAGATGCCAAACAGGTGCGAGGACACCTTTCCGCGCACCCGGAAATATGAATTCACGAGTTGGGTACCAAGCCAATGCTGCCGCTGCAATGGCTCCATGCTTTCCCATGCGTCCCATATCACTGCGGCCGCCAAGGTAGTCGGCAAGGCGTCAGCCTGAGCCAGAACCGCTCTCCAAGCCGAAAGGCGCCCTTCCTCGTCCCATCCCGGATCCCGGACAACGAGCTCACCGACCATCAGAGGATCCGCCTTGCTGCCCTCCACCGTTACCACCGCTTCGAGTGCGCGGGTCGACCGATCAAGAACTGCATCGATTTCGGCCATCTCCGCGGCGAAACAGTTGTCCTCTTCGTTCAGCGTCAGTTCGGCGGGCAAGGGCGATCTCCCCTTCCCTACCGACTCTCGTTCCGCAGAGCCCTCTGACCGCCCCACCAGGTTTACGATCCCAGCCCTGCTCGTCGCCCAGTCAGGGTCAGCTTTTTCGATGCGCCGCCGCGCTCTCAGGATCGAATGTGCGATGGTGATTTCGTGGGTCGGGGTACGCACATCCCGATTTGCGTCGTGGAGAACGAGATCCTCGATGTGGACAAGCTCGCCTGCGATCCACATGCTTGCGGCCGCCTCGGTGAAGTGAGACCTTTCGGTAAAGCCCTGCCTGACGGGGCTGCGACGAACAATTTCGTCCAGACGCGCGATTTGATCTTCTGCCCTTGCGATAGCCGGAAGCAGCACTGTCAAAGGCAAATCGCCAATTTCATATCTCATTGTTTTAACGTATCTATTTAGACCATCTTGAAGCTATAATAGCATACACTTCAATCATAGCAGATACTTTTTCTCGCGCGCGTACTATTTAGAGCTGCCAAGGCGTTCGAACTGTACAGGATTAGCGCCGATGGACGTGACATCGATGAAAACCACTGTTTTCCAGCCACTTGCGACGTGTTTACTTTGACTCCAAAGGACCAAGAGACGTTTACAAACGATCGTTTATCCTTATCCTCTACGTTTGGAAAAATGCTCTTTAACACTCCTCAGGCACTGCAAATGGCTGCTAACACCAAGAATAAGGCTTCCCGTCGACCACAGGGCCGGCTGATCGGCTATGCACGCGTGTCTACGGACGAGCAAGCGACGGAAGCCCAGGAAATCGATTTGCGATCGGCGGGGTGCGATATGATCGTCCAAGAACACGGATCCGGCGCCTCCCGTGCCCGGCCTGCCCTTTCCAAACTCGTTCGCGAGATCGTCGCCGGCGACACGCTTGTTGTGGTACGGCTTGATCGTTTGGCGCGCTCGGTCAGCCATCTGCTTGAGGTTATCGAGGATCTGACGGTGAAGGGCGCGCATTTCCGGTCGTTGCGCGATCCCATCGACACGTCGACGCCGCAGGGAATGTTTTCCCTTCAGGTTCTCGGCGCCGTGGCGCAGCTCGAACGCGCGCTCATTTCCGAACGAACGAAGGCGGGTATCCGGGCAGCCAAGTCCAAGGGAAAGCTTTCCGGCAACCCCGGCATCCGGGAAAAACGCCCCGAGGTGTTGGCCAGGATGACCGCGGCCCAGAAAGCGGCATATGGCGATCGCATCCAGGCCTCGGCGAACCAATGGCTTCCGACCGTTCGGCGCATGCGGCCGGATCACACATGGGACGACATCGCACGAGTGCTCAAGCAGCGCGGCCTCGAATGGACGCCAGAACGTCTTCGCCGAGCTGTGAAGTGGATGGTGTCTGAACGCATGGCGGATCCGGCGCTGCTGAAAAAATCTCTGCCCCGTCTTCCCGAAGACCGCCTGATGACGCTTGTGGCTGGCATTCATTCTTCGAACCCGGACCTCAAGCTTCGTGAGATCGCTGTCCAGCTTGAAAGATTGCACGAACGTACGCCGCGCGGTGGATCCAAATGGTCGCCCTCGTCCGTCAAGAACCTGATCGATCGCGCCCGACGTTCCGGGTTGATCACCGAGGTCGACATCGCGGCGGCTGAATAGCGAGGGGATCACCATGATCTCGGCTTTCGCAGGTTTTTCAGCAGCGATTCCGATACGTGGAGGCGGCTGTCATCCTCGACCTCCTCATCAGTTCGCGGCTTTCCAGCGCCGGCTGCATTCTTCTGCTCGTCCAGCTTCGCCCGGAGCAACGCCATAACCATCGGCCAAGTCGAAAACTTCCCGTCCTTGGCCCGGTCGGTCAGGCTTCGGAGATAACCGCCGGCGTTGTTGATCTGACCGGCCCGCTGATAGATTGACGCCAGCGTGATCGCAGCGTGTTGCTCGCCCATGGTTTCGCGGGCCTCCCGCCAGGCGCTCGGACTAATCCCCAGCATCGGCCGGGCAAGCTCAGCCGCCGCCAGCAAGTCCCGCCAATGCCGGATTGTCCCTCCCTGGGCCAGTTCCTGAATTTCGGGGCAGGCATCCATCACTATCCCCAAAGGCAGCTCGCGTTTCGGCAAGCTCCGCACCTTGTCGGTTTCCGCAACGCTGCCGCCCGCTTCTACATTTTTTCCAGAGCCGTATTCAGATTCAGATTTAGAGTCTGGTTTTGAATTCTGTTTGTGGCGACCGAAATGGGACTCATTGCCGTCCAGTTTCATTGTTTTTGCAAATGATTCCAATACGTCACGTATCTCGGTGCAGAGATCCTGAAGTTCGTGACCAATACTCTCGACAAGCTGACGGGGTGCAGAGCGCGGCAAGCGGCCGATGATCCCCTGATAGGTCTGTGTAACTCTTCCCCAGTCTCCGGGAACGCCTTCTTCGACGCCAGTCTCGATCATTTTGACGATGTCGCGGCGAAGCAGAGTCAGCCGTTCCTTGGAGACCCGGAAGGCCTTCTTTTCAGCTTGCACCGCCTGGGCCAAATCTCGGAACTCTTCGGCCCGCGCTACGATCGGCGACAGATCGAAGCCGTAGGCCTGCTCGATCTCCCCTCCCCTTCCCTTGCGAGCGAATCGCTTGCCGTTGGGACTGTCGCGGCGAATGATGAGCCCGCAATCAACCAGTACGGCAAGATGCCGGCGCAGTGTCGTGGCGGGCATGCCGTTGGCGCGAGCCATCAGCTGCTCGTTAGAAGGCCATACGACCAGTTCGGCGCCACCAGTCAAGGTGGTCTCCGGGTAAAACGTCAACAGCGCGTTCAGGATCGAGAGCGAGCGGTCCGTGGCTCCGATCAGTTCCCGGGATTCACGGATGTGCTGGAAGACCTGCCATTTGTTGGCGACAGCGTCTGATGCGACCGCTTTTGCGACCATCTGGCTTGCAAGATGGCCGAGTGTCATCGGCCGCCGCCCAAAGGACGTCGTTGAGATATGCGTCTGCATTTCCTTTTACCTTTTGTTAGGCAATAGAAATCCGCCCGTCGAAATGACGCTTTCCCTTACGGGACCCTTGACTACGATTTCTGGAAATGCGATTCTCTTAGCTGCGAGACTACAGAGAAGGTCTTCCGGAACGCCGTTTCGGGGGCCTTTTTCTTTTGCGGTGAGAGCCAGTCCATCTCAATCGAGCGAAGCTTTGAATTGGATGAAACCCTGGCTATTGGTCGAGCTTGCCTCCTCCGGTTGTTTCAATAAATTGGGCGTACAGACTATCCAACTGGTCAGCGACATATTCGCCAAAAGTTGGCACCAGTCTCTCGTCGAAAACCAGAGCTGTTCGTCCGGTTTCTTGTCGGATCGTCGCAGCCTTTTTCCCCTTTGGCGTGCTCCAGGCCCTTACCTTTTTTGGAGCCTTAGCGGGCGGCTTTGAAACGGCGTTAAAAATGAGGGCAAAGCGGGCATCGCTATCGGAGTGCTTGAACTGCTCTGACTCAAGCACCGCTTCGATTGCGTCCGTTGCCTTGGCCTTCCCAAGCCCCTCGGCAAGTGCGACCCAACGCGATCGACCCGCTTTCGACGCTGGACCAATTTGCGTGGCAAGGTTCAGCGGTATGCCCCTGGCTACCGTTATGTAGCGGCTGAGGTCGGCCTTGTCAGTGGAAAGCGCGGCAATGATGGTGGCCCGATCAAAACCCGCATCTTCGAGGCGCAGGGCGAAGAGAGCCTTCTCAATGAACGAGAGGTCAGCACGGTCAAGATTTTCGCGGCCCTGGGCCACGACCAGTTCACGGTCCGTGAGATTTCGGACAATTGCAGAAACCTCTCTGCGCAGATTTACTGCCGCGCGCAGTCGCCGCCTTCCATATACGATTTGATATCGACCGGCAGCCTCAGGATGCGGTCTGACAAGAATCGGCACCTGCTGCCCCTCCTGCGAAATGCTCGCCTCAAGCTGCTCGAACTTCGGATCGACGTCCGCGGGCAGCCGATCCGCGATCGGCGACCCGTCGATCATGGATGGATCCAGGAACACGACGGCTTCGCCCGCAGCCAGTTGATCCTGCAGCCGAGCTGCAGCTTTTGCTCCCTCGGCCATCTCTTGCAATGACGAACCCATGGCCGAAATCGCTCCGGTACGAACACGAACGGCTGACTTGTCGACTGCTGTTCTATCGGTCGCAGGTTGCTTCTTGAGAAACAAGGAGTCGATTGCGTCTTTACGGCTCATAATGTCGGCCTCTTGGTTTTGGGTGCGTGCCGTCGGATTTTTGATTGCACACGCGCCTGGTTGGGAGCTCCCAACAGGAAAAGGCGACTGAGCCCTGGCCAACTAGCTAGGGGCATACGTCGGTGTCTCAAACCAACGCGATATTTCCAGCTCCCGTTTCCCAGTGGGCGATTCAACACATCACGGTTGGGAGCTCCCAACAGCCCCACGGGAAGCGCGCCACCCATCATCATGCTCGCCCCCACGCAGTCTTGATCAAAGCCTCGATCTCGGAGTTCACGGCATCCAAAGATTCCATCGCCCGGTCGTATGTCGAGCGCGTAAGGTTCTCTCGCCCTATCTCATAGAGGGTCTGCTTGGTTAAACCGGCATCAGACACCGCTGCCGACTTGACCATAGGATTTGTAAGGACGTGATCCTCGAACATGTTGCGCAGCAGTGCCGCCACTTTCGTCTGCGGCGCGTCCTGGGGTTCATAGCGCGTCAAGAGATAGCGTATGAAATCGTACTGGAGATTGCCCCCCGCCTCTTTCACGACACCCAGAAGGTCGCGTGTCATGAGGAGAAACTGGCTCATGGAAGCGATATCCAGCATCTGAGGATGTACGGTGATTACCATTGATGTTGCAGCACACAACCCGCTGAGAGTCAGAAACCCAAGCTGAGGAGGGCAGTCGATGACCACGACATCGTAATCGTCGGCGACCTCATCAAAGGCTTGGGCCACGCGAGTGAAGAACAATCCGTCGCGCGTACCTTTGTCAGTCAATGCTTTCGGGGTGGTATGCTCGAACTCCATAAGCTCGAGATTTCCAGGAACAAGGTGAAGACCATCAAAATACGTCGGTCGGATCACATCTCGCAACGGACGACGTGTCTCGTCATACCGAATAGCCGCATAGAGCGTTTCGTTTGCACCGACATCAGTTTCTGGCAGAACGCCGAGGAGTGCTGAAAGACTAGCCTGCGGATCGAGATCGACTGCGAGAACCCTGTAACCTTGCAACGCCAGATACTGTGCAAGATGAGCGGACGTCGTCGTCTTCCCAGAGCCACCTTTGAAGTTGGTTACGGCAATGACTTGCAAATGCTCAGAACCTCGGCGATGAGGCACAAAATCAATGCTTTCACGTCCTCGAGTCGAGCCGGCAAGCATCTGCCGGATTTCATTTATCTGACCGAGGGTGTAAAAGCGCCGCCCGTTGCTGGCGAGTTCAGGTTGCGGCCCTTCGCCAGCCAGTGTCATCTTGCGAAGCGTCGAGTCAGATATTTTCATCAAACGTGCGGCTTCACCCGAGGTAAATTTGCGCAAGCTCTTGTGTGATGTCGGAGGAAACAAAGCCTCGCTCATCGCTTGAAGCTGAGAGCTGAGCTGCTCAGCATGCTCACCAATGGTGACATCTACCGACGGGCGATCATTTCGGGATATGGCAGCGGCTTTGCTCACGGTGTAATCTCTTGTCACGGTTAATTGGCGCGTATTGCCATTTATCCGTGACGATTACCTAATGCGGGTGAGGTTGCAAGACGTTTTTGGTTAATGAAAGGTTACGCCCGTTTCAATCGAAATCACACTAAATGCCGATTCTTCAAATGCTATCTGTGAGTTAGACCGATTCTCTTCTTCTGTGCGACGTGGCACCAAGTGCAGATTCGCACAACCTTGATGGTGTCTGGCCGGCCTCACCCGCTCGCATTTCGCGCCCTGGAACGCCGACTCGGTAGAATCACCTGAGGTGCAAATCTGCACGTAGGCAAACGCGCCGTGAGATGATTTCTGTCCGCATGACCTGTTCATGCGGAGATCATGATGCGGATACTGACAGTCTCGCCGGACCAATACGAACGTAATCGAAGCTTCCTCAAACAAATGCACCGTCTTCGCGCGACGGTGTTCGGCGGCCGCCTGGAATGGGAAGTCTCCATTACAGAAGGGGAAGAGCGCGACCAGTACGATGGTTACAAGCCAACCTACCTTCTGGCGATTACCGATAGTGGACTTGTCGCAGGCTGCGCCCGTCTTCTTCCGGCTTTCGGCCCTACGATGCTGGAGCAGACTTTCCCCCAGCTCCTCGAAACGGGTTCGCTCGTCGCGCATTCCGGGATGGTCGAGAGCTCGCGCTTCTGTGTCGATACCGCGCTTGTCTCGCGGAGGGATGCAAGCCAGTTGCATGTCGCTACGCTCACCCTGTTCGCCGGCATCATCGAATGGTCTATGGCCAATGGCTACAACGAGATCGTCACGGCGACCGATCTTCGCTTCGAGCGTATCCTGAAGCGGGCGGGCTGGCCTATGCAACGGCTCGGCCAACCGGCCGCAATCAGCAACACCATCGCCATTGCGGGAAGCCTGCGGGCCGATCGTGCCAGCTTCGAGCAGGTTTGCCCTCCAGGCTATTATTCCATCCCCCGGATCGACGTGGCAGCGATCAGGAGTGCCGCGTGACCCAGCTGCGCTCCCATTCGCGTCTGGTACGCAAACTCCAGGACGCCCTCGGCGACCAGCTCTGCGTCGCCCTCGATGATGCGACAGTGGTCGAGATCATGCTGAACCCCGATGGCAAGCTCTTCATCGAGCGCCTGGGTCATGGGGTTGCCCCCGCAGGCCACCTCAGCCCCGCCGCGGCGGAAGTGATCATTGGCAGCGTCGCCCACGCACTGCAATCCGAAGCCGACGACGAGCAGCCGATCATCTCCGGCGAATTGCCAATCGGCGGCCACCGCTTCGAGGGCTTGCTGCCGCCGATCGTTTCCGGACCGAGCTTCACGATCCGGCGTCGCGCGTCGCGCCTGATCCCGCTCGACGATTATGTGAAGCACAAGATCATGACGGAGGCGCAGGCCTCGGTTCTGCGCAGCGCGATTGCGTCTCGCATGAACATCGTGATTTCCGGTGGCACGGGCTCGGGAAAGACGACGCTCGCCAATGCAGTCATTGCCGAAATCGTCGCCAATGCGCCGGACGACAGGATCGTCATTCTGGAGGACACCGCCGAGATCCAGTGCGCGGCTGAGAACGCCGTTGCGCTCCACACAAGCGACACAATCGATATGGCTCGGCTTCTCAAGAGTACGATGCGCTTGCGACCCGATCGCATCATCGTCGGCGAGGTCCGCGACGGCGCGGCGCTTACGCTGCTCAAGGCATGGAACACCGGGCACCCGGGCGGGGTCACCACCATCCATTCGAATACGGCGATGTCGGCTCTTCGCCGGCTCGAGCAACTGACCGCGGAAGCGAGCCAGCAGCCCATGCAGGAGGTGATTGGCGAGGCTGTCGATCTGATCGTCTCGATCGAACGAACGGGGAAGGGGAGGCGGGTCCGCGAAGTCATCCACATCGAGGGTTTCGCAAACTCCCGTTACCAGACCGAACACTACGCCCAAATCGATGAGGATAGCCATGTCGCGTAAGACCCAAATCACCCTTGCGCTTGCAGCGCTAGCCGCCTTCTCCTGGATCAGCATTGTCAATCCGGCGTTCGCCTCTTCGGGCGGGGGTGGGTTGCCGTGGGAATCTCCGCTGCAACAGATCCAACAGTCGATCACGGGACCGGTGGCTGGATTCATCGCACTCGCAGCGGTGGCGATCGCCGGTGCCATGCTGATCTTCGGGGGAGAACTGAACGACTTCGCCAGGAGGCTTTGTTACGTCGCCCTTGTTGGCGGCGTGTTACTCGGCGCGACCCAGATCGTCGCTCTCTTCGGTGCGACGGGCGCTTCGATCGGCGAGTTTGAGGGGCGAGCCGGATCTTGGAATGTCGAACTGTCTTCGGAGCTTCGAACGGAAGGGGAGGGGGCTCATGGCTGAACCCGGCTCCAATCTTGCCCGCTCTCGAATACATCGGGCGCTATCACGCCCGAACCTGCTAATGGGCGCCGACCGCGAGCTGGTTCTGCTCACCGGCCTTGCCGCCGTGATCCTGATCTTCGTGGTGCTGACCTGGTACGCCGCGCTGTTCGGCTTGGCTATCTGGCTGGTTGCGGTTGCTGCTCTCCGCATGATGGCGAAGGCCGATCCGCTGATGCGCCGCGTCTATCTGCGGCACGTGTCCTATCGATCCATCTACAGGACGACCTCGACGCCGTGGCGCAAGTTCTGAAGAGGCGGACATGGTGGCACTGAAACTCTTCCGACACTCCGGACCGTCATTCGCCGATCTGGTTCCTTATGCGGGCCTGGTCGACAATGGCGTGATCCTTCTGAAGGACGGCTCACTGACGGCCGGCTGGTATTTTGCCGGCCCGGACAGCGAAAGCTCGACAGACTCAGAGCGCAACGAGGTGTCGCGGCAGATCAATATGATCCTCTCACGTCTGGGCTCGGGCTGGATGATCCAGGTCGAGGCTTTGCGGGTCCCGACGATCGACTATCCGGCAGAGGGCGCCTGCCACTTTCCCGATCCCGTCACCCGCGCCATCGATAAGGAGCGCAGGTCGCATTTCGAGAGGGAGAGCGGGCATTTCGAGAGCCGACACGCGCTGATCCTGACCTGGCGGCCGCCCGAGCCTCGGCGCTCCGGCTTGGCGCGCTACGTCTATTCCGACACTGCCAGCCGTTCGGCCACCTATGCCGACACGGCGCTAGAGTCTTTCCGGACCTCGATCCGCGAGGTTGAGCAGTACCTTGCCAATGTCGTCTCCATCCGCCGCATGGTGACGCGCGAAACCGAAGAGCGCGGGGGTTTCCGGATAGCCCGCTATGACGAGCTGTTCCAGTTCATCCGCTTCTGCATCACCGGTGAGAACCATCCAGTCCGGCTCCCGGATATCCCGATGTATCTTGACTGGCTGGTCACGGCCGAGCTGCAGCACGGTCTGACGCCGACGGTCGAGAACCGCTTCCTCGGCGTCGTCGCCATTGACGGCTTAGCCGCGGAGAGCTGGCCGGGGATCCTCAACAGCCTCGACCTGATGCCGCTCACCTATCGGTGGTCGTCGCGCTTCGTTTTTCTCGACGAGCAGGAGGCACGCCAGAAGCTGGAGCGCACCCGCAAGAAATGGCAGCAGAAGGTGCGGCCGTTCTTCGATCAGCTTTTCCAGACCCAGAGCCGTTCGGTGGATCAGGACGCCATGATGATGGTGGCCGAGACGGAGGACGCAATCGCCGAGGCATCGTCGCAGCTCGTCGCTTATGGATATTACACGCCGGTCATCGTGTTGTTCGATGAACAGCAAGAACGGCTTCAGGAAAAGTGCGAGGCGATCCGTCGATTGATCCAGGCCGAAGGATTCGGCGCCCGGATCGAGACGCTGAACGCGACTGACGCCTTTCTGGGCAGTCTGCCGGGTGTCTCCTATGCCAATATCCGCGAGCCGCTCGTCAATACGCGCAATCTCGCTGACCTCATTCCGCTGAACTCGGTCTGGTCCGGAAGCCCCATCGCACCGTGCCCGTTCTATCCGCCGGGATCGCCGCCGCTCATGCAGGTCGCCAGCGGCTCGACGCCGTTCCGCCTGAACCTGCATGTCGATGATGTCGGGCATGCGCTGGTCTTCGGCCCGACCGGCTCGGGCAAATCGACTTTGCTGTCGCTGATCGCCGCGCAGTTTCGGCGCTATGCGGATGCGCAGATATTCGCTTTCGACAAGGGGCGGTCGATGTTGCCGCTGACACTCGCCATCGGCGGCGATCACTACGAAATCGGCGGGGACGCGTCCGGAGAAGGGGAGGGGGCTTCGCCGCGACTGGCCTTCTGCCCGCTCGCCGAACTCGCGTCGGACGGCGACCGCGCCTGGGCGGCGGAGTGGATCGAGACGCTCGTCGCCCTGCAGGGCGTCACGGTTACGCCTGACTATCGCAACGCCATTTCCAGGCAGTTGGGCCTGATGGCGGAATCGCGCGGCCGCTCGCTCTCGGACTTCGTCTCCGGTGTGCAGATGCGCGAGATCAAGGATGCGCTGCACCACTACACGGTCGATGGACCGATGGGCCAGTTGCTTGATGCCGAACAGGACGGACTGGCGCTCGGCGCTTTCCAGTGCTTCGAGGTCGAGGAGCTGATGAATATGGGTGAGCGCAATCTCGTCCCGGTCCTGCTCTATATGTTCCGGCGGGTCGAGAAGCGGCTGACGGGGGCGCCCAGCCTCATTATTCTCGATGAGGCCTGGCTGATGCTCGGTCATCCGACGTTCCGCGACAAGATACGTGAATGGCTGAAGGTTCTGCGCAAGGCCAACTGCGCAGTCGTGCTCGCCACGCAGTCGATCTCCGACGCCGAGCGCTCCGGTATCATCGACGTGCTGAAGGAATCCTGCCCGACCAAGATATGTCTGCCCAACGGCGCGGCACGCGAGCCAGGGACGCGCGAGTTC
This sequence comes from Agrobacterium rubi TR3 = NBRC 13261, assembly GCF_000739935.1. Classification (GTDB taxonomy): domain Bacteria; phylum Pseudomonadota; class Alphaproteobacteria; order Rhizobiales; family Rhizobiaceae; genus Agrobacterium; species Agrobacterium rubi. The sequence goes on from NZ_BBJU01000024.1 coordinate 37,261, forward strand.
TATGAGCGCATCGGTTTCAATGAGCGACAGATCGAGATCGTCGCCACCGCACTGCCGAAACGCGAATATTACGTCGCCTCGCCGGAGGGCCGCCGGCTGTTCGATATGTCGCTCGGTCCCGTAGCGCTTTCCTTCGTCGGTGCGTCCGGCAAGGAGGACCTGAAGCGCATCCGCGCCCTTCACTTCCAACACGGGGCGGATTGGCCCAAGCACTGGCTCCAGCAAAGGGGGATCGCCCATGCCGAAACACTTTTCCAGGCCGCTTGAAGCGGCGCGCGCCGCCATGATCACGGCCATCATCGTCCCGGTCGCTCTGCCGTTTACCGCATATGCCGGCGGCGTTACCGGACAGGCCACCGAATGGACCCAACTCGCCAACAATGCGGAGCTCATTAGTCTCGTCGGCAAGTCCGCCGAGCAGGTGAACAATCAGATTACCCAGATCAGCCAGCTTGCCGAGCAGATTCAGAACCAGATCAACATCTACAAGAATCTGCTGCAGAACACCGCGCAACTGCCGGCCCATATCTGGGGCCAGGTCGAGAACGACCTCAACAAGCTCCAGAACATCGTCGCGCAGGGGCAGGGCGTCGCCTTTTCGATGGGCAACATCGACGACGTCGTGAAGCAGCGCTTCCAGAGTTTTGCCGACATGAAGAGCAACCTGCCGGGCGGCCAGAGCTTCTCAACGACCTATCAGAACTGGTCCGACACCAATCGCGACACCATCGCGGGCACACTGAAGGCGGCTAACCTCACGGCCGAGCAGTTTTCTAGCGAGGAATCCACCATGTCCTCGCTGCGCTCGATGTCGGAGAGCGCCGACGGCCAGATGAAGGCCCTGCAGGTGGGGCACCAAATCGCCACCCAGCAGGTGGCACAGATGCAGAAGCTGCGTGGGTTGGTGTCGCAGCAGACCACGATGATGGGAACATGGTTTCAGTCGGAACAGGCGAGACAAGACCTCGCCCAGGCCCGACGCGAAAAATTCTTCAACGCGCCGACCAATGACATTCGCGGCGGCCAGACGATGGAGCCGCGCTGGTGAGCCCGCGCATCCTCATCGTCCTCGCAGTCGCGGGTCTGGTCGCCTTCGGAGCCGGCATGATCGTCTGGGTGGTGGTCCAACCGGATGCTGCGACTGAAACACCGGCCGGGACGTCCGGTTCTGGCGCAGCGCAGCGCGACCACCGGGAGCGCTTCCTCGGCGGCGACCCGGATCGCGACGTGCGCGGCGGGCAGGAAATGAAGCCGCGATGGTAGTCGTCCGCCCGTCCCGCAAGCTCGAAACCGCTTTCATCGTCATCGCGATCCTGGCTCTTGCGACAGCGCCGACGCTCGCACAGCAAGGTTCCGTGCTCACCACGTTGGAGAACCAGGTCGTCACCGCCGCCAAGGGCTGGGAGACGACGATCATGAACGCGGCACGGTCCCTGTTCTGGATCCTCGCGGGGATCGAGATCGGTATTGCTGCCGTGTGGCTGGCTATCAATGCGGCAAGCCTCGACGCGTGGTTCGCCGAGCTCGTGCGTCGGATCATGTTCATCGGTCTCTTCGCCTTCATCCTCGATCGCGGCCCGGCGCTCGCGAAGGCGGTGGTGGACAGCCTGTTCCAGATCGGCGCCGGCGGGGGCTCCGCGTCGCCGGCCAACATCTTCGATGCGGGTATCCGCGTAGCCTCCAAAATGTCGGAACAGGCGAAGTTCGGGCTGTGGGAGGACAACGCACTGGCGATCGCCGCGGTCTTCGCGATGATCGTTGTCGTCGTCGCTTTCAGCCTCGTCGCCGCGATCTTTGTCGCCGTCATGGTCGAGATGTATGTGGGCCTCCTCGCCGGCATGATCATGCTCGGCTTGGGTGGCAGCTCCTATACCAAGGATTTCGCGGTCCGTTACCTTGTCTATGCCTTCTCGGTCGGCATGAAGCTGATGGCGTTGGTGATGATCGCGAAGATCGGATCCGACATTCTGATAGGGCTGGCCGAGGCGCCGACGGCGACCTCCGACCAGTTCATCACCACGATCGGCATCGCCGGCATCTCCGTTGTGGTTTTCATCATCGCTATGTATGTGCCGCCGATCATCCAGGGCGTCGTGCAGGGCGCATCGGTCTCAGGCGGCATGGAGGCGATCCGCCATGGTGGTCAGACGGCCGCCTTCGCCGCCGGTGGCGCCTTCCTTGGCGCGGGCGCCGCGATGAAGGGGGCAGAATCAGCGAGCTCGGCGAGGGCAGGGGGATCGTCGATGGCGGGAGCAGCCCTTCGCGGCATGGCGTCCGGCATCGGCAACGCCGGATGGGCGGCAAGCTCTGCGGCACGAGAAAAGGCGATCGCTTCGCCCGGCGCCTATGCCGGCTCTCTGCTCGGCCTCGCCAATGCCAAGCTTGATCAGACCCGGCAATCCGGCAGGCCCTCGGCGCCTCCTCCGCCTCCACCCGTCAACGAAAACAAGTAAGAGGCTGACCGCGCATGGCCGGACGCACCCCGCCCGACAATCCCTATATCGCAGCGAGAACGGAATGGAACGAGCGCTACGGCTCCTATGTGAAGGCCGCCGCGGCCTGGCGTCTGGTCGGCGTCACCGGGATGACCATGGCGGTGGTCGGCTTCAGCTACGCTCTCTACCAGAGCACTCAGGTCAAGCTGGTGCCCTATATCGTCGAGGTCGACAAGCTCGGCACGGCCTCAAGCGCCGGTTTCCCGCAGCAGATCGAGTATGCCGATCCGCGTGTGGTGCGCGCCACGCTTGGCAGTTTTGTTTCGAACTTCCGGTCGGTGTCGCCGGATGCTGTCGTGCAGAAACAATATATCGACCGCACCTATGCGCTGCTTCGGACCTCGGACCCTGCGACAGAAAAAATCAATGCCTGGTTCCGCTCCTCCTCACCCTTCGAGAAGGCGAAGAACGCCACCGTCGCCGTCGAGGTCAACAACATTGTCGCGCTGTCGAACCAGTCCTACCAGATCGACTGGACCGAGTTCGAGCGCGATCGCCGCGGCAAGGAGACCGCCACGCGCCGGTTCCGCGGGATCGCCACCGTGACGCTTACACCGCCGCAGGACGAGGGCGTCATCCGGCTTAACCCGATCGGACTCTATCTTAGGGATCTCGACTGGACCGCGCAGCTTTGAAAGGCATGGCCCCGAACATGAACATTCGACTGAGACGTTTTCCGGCCAGGCTGGCTGCCGCCGCGATCGTTGCCGCAATCGTGCCGTTGCCGACTTCTCTTTCCTCCCGCGCGCTCGCAGCTGATGGCGTCACCGCCAATGAAGCGAAGGGGATGGGGATTTCCACCCAGTGGCGCGACTCACGCGGGCTTGTCACGAAAGGACCGGACGGGAAGGTGATCTTCCTCTATGGCGAAGTGCAGCCCTCCGTCGTCTGCTCACCTTTGCAGGTCTGCGACATCGAGCTCCAGGGCGGCGAGGTCGTTCGCGACGTACTCGTCGGCGACACCGTTAGGTGGAAGGTTGAGCCCGCAACATCGGGAGCGGCAGGAGGGCAGGCGATCCACCTGATCGTCAAGCCATCGGAGTCCAACCTTGTCACCTCGATGGTGGTGACCACCTCGCGTCGCACCTACCATATCCAGCTCAAGTCGCACCAGACACAATACATGGCACGTGTTGGCTTCGAATATCCGGAAGACGTGTCCATCAAGCTCGCTGACATCAACGCGCGGATGGAAGCCAGCACCATTCCCGGCGCCGGCGTTCCCGCCGAGCAACTGAATTTTGCCTATTCTGTATCGGGCAATGCAGGGTGGCGGCCGACGCGCGTCTATTCGGACGGGGAGAAGACTTACGTCCAGTTCCCGCGCACGATCTCCGGCCAGGATGCGCCCGTGCTGTTTGTCGTCTCCGGTGGTCAGAACCGCATCGTCAACTATCGGATGAAGGGCGACATGATGGTGGTCGACTACCACGTCGACCGCGCGGTCCTGGTCTCCGGCGTCGGCTGGAGACAGGAGAAGGTGACGATCCGGCGGGGAGGGCGGTGATGCGAAGCTTCCCCTTTCTCGCGCGCGCCTTGCACACCCTCCGCGGCCCTGCCGCCGCCTGCGCCCTCGCCCTTCTCCTTTCCGGATGCCAGTCGCGCGGAACGGAAGAATTGACCTCCAGCAATGCCCCTGCCGAGATCTCAGGCCAGGCGGCGAGCGCGATCGCCGGCGATATGGTGAGCAGGCTCGCCGAGCAGATCGGCCCCGGGACCACGACTGTCTCGCTAAAGCAGGACAGCTCGCCTTTCGGGCAGGCGCTCGAGGCAGCCCTGAAGGGCTGGGGTTATGCGGTGGTGACCGACCAGAAGACGGATGGTGCTGCGCGCACCGTGCCGCTCGCCTATGTCGTCATTCCGTTCGAGGGGCAGCTCCTGGCCCGCCTTTCTACGAACAGCGTCGAGCTTGGCCGCGCCTACACCGTCACAACGACGGGTGCGCAGCCGGCGAGCGCACTCTCAGTCATGAAGCGCGGTTAGGGGAGGGCGGTCATGGTTCAATCGCTCAAGCTCGGCGGCACTGCCAACGACGAGACAGGCTCTGGCATGCGCCGGATTAACCGTCTGCCGATCATCGTCGTGGTCGTGCTGGTCGTCGCCTTCCTTGGTGTCATCTTCTACGGTCTGACATCGAGAGGGCTATATTTCCGCGACACCGGACCGGACACAAGCTCCGGCAATCCGGCGTCAACCTTCGCCGACCAGATCAAACGTGGGGTCTCGGACGGCATCATCGGCGAACCGCAGCAGGTGACGACGCTGCAGCCGACGCCGGTCGAGACGCAGGAAGAGAAGCGCTCCGTCAATCCATTCACGCCGCAGCCCGGTCAACGGGAAGACGCGCGGCCGGAACCGCAACTGGAATCGGAACAGGTCTGGCGCGCCCGCTTGCAGCGCGAGCAGGAAGAGCAATATCTTCGTGAGCGGCAGCGCCAGAGAATGGCCCGGCTGCAGGCCAATGACGCCGCCTATGATTCGCCGATCGCGGTCGACCGCGGCAAGTTCGCTGGGCGAGGAGCGGACACAAACGACACGGCAGCAGCGACAACGAACGGGGTTTCCACTGCGGTGACACCCGGAGCGCCCGACCTCTACGCGGCCGCTCTTCGTGCCGGTCTCGGCGGGCAAAATGTTGATCCGAACGGCCAGAAGTCGAAGGAGGATTTCTTCAATGCCGACCTCAAGGAACTTGGCTACCTGCCGAACCGTGTCGTCCCCCAACAGTCGCTCTACGAACTCAAGCGCGGCTCAGTCATTCCCGCGACATTGATCACCGGGATCAATTCCGACCTTCCCGGGCGCATCACCGCCCAGGTGAGCCAGAACGTCTACGATTCAGCGACGGGACACCGCCTCCTGATCCCGCAGGGTACGAAACTGTTCGGCCGTTACGACAGCAAAGTGTCGTTCGGCCAGAGCCGGGTGCTGGTCGTCTGGACCGACATCATCTTCCCGAATGGCTCGACGCTGCAGATCGGCGGCATGTCCGGGACGGACGCGCAGGGCTACAGCGGTTTCCGCGATAAGGTGGATCGGAAGTGGCTCCAGACGTTTGGTTCGGCCATCCTCATTGCCGTGATCGGCACGGGGATTGACATGGCGGTTCCGCAGAGTTCGACACTGGCGACGCAGGATACGGCCTCCGATGCGGCGCGTCGGAACTTTGCCGAAACCTTCGGTCGTGTCGCTGACCGGACCATCGAGAGAAACATGGACGTACAGCCGACGATCGAGATCCGGCCTGGTTACAAATTCAATGTCCTTGTCGATCAGGACATTGTTTTCCCCGGAACATATCGATGAGACGCGTGCCCAGTCTCAACGACCCTGCCGCGTTCGGGGAAATAACACCGTGACAAAAGTGCCCAACCGATCGCATCACACCCCGGGAGCCAGAGATGTGCCAAGTCCAAACAATTTCGTTGCTTTCGGGAAAGCGATACCATCCACGGCCATCGCGATCATCGCCAGCCTTTCCGGCCACGACACCGGGCTGAACCCGATTTCTTTGACAACTTGCGGCGAACCTGACGATCAAATGGTTTCATAGGGTAAGGCTTTCAAAGCATCGAGCAACGCTGCCCGGAATTCGCTAACCAAGCGCGGCGGCGGGCTGTCAGTCGGAAGAACTATAGCAAAATGGTAGGGGACAACCGGATCAAAGGAGCGCTGAATAACCTGATTTGCACTGTAGTAGTCGGCAGTGAAGGGGTCGACAATGCCAACCCCCATTCCCCTGCTTACCAGATCGCAGAGATTCAGTGCCAGACTACTTTCTATCCTGCGGTTACAGTGGACGCCGCAGCTGTCCAGTGCGGCGTCTGTCTGCATCCGTAGAAGGCTCACCGGAGAGAGGCAAATCAATGACTCTCCTTCAAGGTCCGTCGCATGAACAGTTTCCTTGTCTTCGAGACGATGCCCCGGCGGCAGCAGGCAGACGGCACGAAACGAAGGGACAGGTTCAATGGTGAGACCAGGATAGTCGCCAGCCAATATCGATATTCCGAGATCGTAGTGCTGGAGCGAGACCAATTCGAGGACCGTCTGGGAGGGAACCGTGTCGAGGTAGACCGACACGTCGGGCCGATCGGCGATGAACGTCTGGATGACGCCGGACATAAAACTCAGAGCCGGCGCCGTATAACAGGCGACCCTTAGAGACCCCATGTGAGACTTCTTCAGTTCAGCCGCGACTTTGTCGATGTGCTGAATCCCGTTGAAATGTCGCGACACTTCCTTGAACAGAATACCGGCCTCCCGCGTAGGACGTAACCGGTTGCCCGTTCTTTCGAAGAGGCTGATCCCAATTTCCTCTTCGAGATCCCTGATCAGCCGGCTGATCGCGGGCTGCGTGATCCTCACCAGATTCGCTGCTGACGTCATACCTCCTGTCAGCATGACTGCCCGGAACGCTTCTAACTGACGCGATTGAATCATTGCTTTCTCCATAACAAATACACATGGGCGCATGCCTATTACTGCCCTTGCGATATGGAAGGCAAGCTTTTAGTAACAATAGAAAACTGGGTCCTACTCTCGAAGAATGTACCGCGGTGGCCACGTGAACACGTGTTTCACCTTTGAGAATGAAAGCCGGACAGGTGCCGGCTGCGCCATTCTCGGCCGTGCTAACGGCACGGTTTTTCGCTGCATCGCAAGGGATAGGGAATGATAGAACAAGGGAACGCGAATGGACGGTACGCAGCCCACCCTGGTGGCAGAAGATATCCATAAGAACTTCGGAACGCTTGAAGTTCTGAAGGGCATTTCACTCACGGCCAATAAAGGCGATGTGGTTTCGATTATCGGCAGCTCCGGGTCCGGTAAGAGTACTTTCCTGCGCTGTATGAATTTCCTCGAAACCCCGAACAAGGGCCGTATCGCTGTCGGGCAGGAAGAGGTCGTCGTCAAAACGGATGCGGCTGGCCGATTGATCGGCGTCGATCGCAAAAAGATCGAACGCATGCGGATGCAACTCGGCATGGTGTTTCAGAGCTTCAATCTGTGGGGACATATGACTGTCCTGCAGAACGTCATGGAAGGCCCCGTACACGTTCTCAAGCAGCCCAAGGGCGACGTGCGCGACCGTGCAATGGATTTCCTGGACAAGGTCGGTATTGCCGACAAGCACGACGCCTACCCGTCTCAATTGTCAGGTGGGCAACAACAGCGCGTCAGCATCGCACGCGCACTGGCTATGCAGCCGAGCGCGCTTCTCTTCGACGAACCAACCTCTGCCCTCGATCCGGAATTGGTGGGTGAAGTCCTGAAGGTGATCAGGAAGCTCGCCGAGGAGGGGCGGACGATGGTCGTGGTGACGCACGAAATGGGTTTTGCTCGCGACGTATCGAGCAAGGTTCTCTTTCTCGAAAAGGGGCAAATCGAAGAGCAGGGAACGCCGCAAGAAGTGTTCCAGAACCCGACGTCACCAAGGTGTCGGGCCTTTCTCTCCAGCGTTCTGTGAGCGCGCAAGCGCGCAGAAGAGTCAACACTCGAAATAAAAAAATAACAGCAACAGAGGTGAACGTTATGAAATTCTTCAACTTAAATGCGCTTGCGGCAGTTGTGACCGGCGTCCTCGTCGCGGCAGGCCCCTCACAGGCCAAGGACTACAAGAGCATTACGATTGCAACCGAAGGATCCTATGCGCCGTACAACTTCAAGGATGCGGGCGGAAAACTGATCGGCTTCGACATCGATCTCGGAAACGACCTTTGCAAGCGCATGAACATCGAATGTAAATTCGTCGAGCAGGCTTGGGACGGGATCATTCCTTCTCTCACGGCGGGTCGTTACGATGCCATTATGGCGGCGATGGGAATTCAGCCGGCGCGCGAAAAGGTCATTTCGTTCTCCCGCCCGTATCTCCTCACGCCGATGACGTTCCTGACGACAGCGGACAGTCCACTTCTGAAGACCCCGGTGGCACTCGAGAACCTTCCGCTCGACAATATCACCCCCGAGCAGAAAACCGAGTTGGATAAGTTCACCAAGGTTTTCGAAGGCATGAAGTTTGGCGTTCAAGCCGGTACATCTCATGAAGCGTTCATGAAACAAATGATGCCGAGCGTGCAGATTTCCACCTATGACACCATCGACAATGTCGTAATGGATCTGAAGGCCGGCCGTATCGACGCGAGCCTGGCTTCGGTCAGCTTCCTGAAGCCGCTAACGGACAAGCCTGACAACAAGGACCTGAAGATGTTTGGTCCGAGGATGACGGGGGGAGTGTTCGGCAAGGGTGTCGGCGTTGGCATCCGCAAAGAGGATACCGATCTCAAAGCCTTGTTCGACAAAGCAATTGATTCCGCGATTGCCGATGGGACCGTTCAGAAGCTGTCTCAACAGTGGTTCGGTTACGACGCGTCTCCCAAGCAGTAATTACTTTCAATAGGAGCGTCGGCACTCGTGTGGCCGGCGCTCTATCTGTTTAGCAAGCTTGAGGCGTGGTCGATGGACTTGACACTATTGCAATGGGGAGATGCCGGCTGGGGCGATGAATTGGTGCGCGGGGCGATGATGACTGTTGTCGTCGCAGCCTGTTCGTACCTTTTCGGAATCATCTTTGGTTCGATTTTCGCTGCGGCAAAACTATCCCGTTTCTGGTCACTACGCCTGCTCGGTGACGTCTATACGACGGTCGTTCGCGGCGTCCCTGAACTGCTCATCATCTTTTTGGTATTCTTCGGTGGCGGCACACTCCTGCGCACCATCGCCAATGGACTGTTCGGATACGAGGGGTACATCGAGCCTCAAATCTTCGTGATCGGCGTACTCTGCATCAGTGTGAGTGCCGGAGCATATGCCACCGAGGTCATTCGCGCTGCCGTTCTCGCTGTTCCCCCCGGCCAGATCGAAGCGGCGAAGTCCATTGGGATGGGTCCGTGGCTGCGGCTGCGGCGGGTGCTGATCCCACAAGCGGCTAGGTTCGCCCTCCCAGGCCTTGGAAATGTCTGGCAGTTCACGCTCAAGGACACGTCGCTAATTTCCGTTGTCGGCCTGGTCGAAATCATGCGGACAGCGGCGATGGGGGCAGGTTCGACGAAGCAGCCCTTTACCTTCTATATCACCGCCTTCGTGATCTTCCTTGTTCTTTCCTCCGTGTCAAATCGGGGCTTTCTTAAAGCTGAAAAGTGGGCGAACCGCGGTGTGAGGAGCCAATAATATGGATATTCAACTCATCATCGAGTCGTTCCCCAAACTCATTGCTGCCGTCCCCACGACGCTGGCGCTCGCGTTCATATCGCTCCTCATCGGATTTGTTGTTTCGGTACCTGTCGCGCTTATGCGGCTTTCGAAAAACCGCATCGTTTCTTCGGTAGCATACGGCTACGTCTACCTGATCCGATCGACCCCACTTCTGGTGCAGATGTTCCTGATTTACTACGGGTCGGCTCAGTTCAGAGGGTTTCTCACGGAAATTGGTCTGTGGTCGTCGTTCCGCGAACCGTGGTTTTGTGCGATCCTCGCTCTGGCCCTCAATACCGCGGCCTATACCAGCGAAATCATCCGGGGCGGCATACAGGCGGTTCCTCTCGGGCAGATCGAAGCGGCGCGCGCTGTCGGCATGTCCACAGTTCTCCAGTTTAGGAGAATCGTGTTCCCGATCGCCATCCGGCAAGCGTTGCCGGCCTATGGCAACGAAGTCATGCTCATCATCAAATCGACGTCGCTTGCTTCGACAATCACTATCGTCGAAGTGACCGGTCTGGCGAAGCAGATCATCTCGGCCACCTACAGCCCGGTCGAAGTGTTCATCGTCGCCGGTGCGATCTACCTGTTCATCACGTTCATTGTCAGCCGCCTGGTCATTCTGGCGGAGTGGTGGCTCAATCCGCACATGCGCGCCCGGGTGGGCGGAACGGCTCCGAAGGCCGTGGAGACGCATTAGAACTTGGAAATCCCCGTTGGATTACCGATCGAAAGAGTGCGCTCGGGCGAATGTCGACGTAACATTCAAATCTTAGGGTTTGAATGTTACGTCGCTTTGTATTGGTGAGCGGAGATGTCGTATCAAATAGAAATTGGAAGCATCCGCTGTTTTGTCGTTGCCGCTGAAGAACTACATTTCCGCAGAGCCGCGATCCGACTGAACATGTCGCAGCCAACGCTCAGCCAGCAGATCAAGCGGCTTGAAGAGCTTATGGGGGTGCAACTGTTCATCCGCTCTACGCGGCGCGTGGAGCTGACGCGTGCGGGAGCATCATTCCTTGATCACGCGCGCGAGATCCTTTTGAAAATCGACGAGGCGATCCTCAATGCCAAGCTGGAAGCCGGCGGTCTCAGTCCCGGCGGAGAAGAGCTGATCATCGGAGCGATCAGCCCGGCCACCAGTCAATTGCTCCCCTTGATCTTGAGCCGTTTCCGGCAAAGGTTTCCCAGGACTAGGCTTGTCATCAAAGAGGTCGATTCCATAGAGCTTCTGCGAGGGATCGAGCGCGGTGACTTCCATGTCGGGTTGATGCGACCGCCATCCAACAGCAATCTGGTACGGTTTCAGCACCTGTTGTCGGAACGATTTGTTGCCGTCATGCCCCGCCAATCGGTACTTGCGAGAAAAACCGCGTTGAAATTATCAGATTTCGCCGGACACGGTGTTTTCGCGCTCAAGCGCTTCGAGCTATCGTGTTTTGAGACTGTATACGAACAACTTGTCGGCGCCGGCCTGCTGATCGAGAACGACATAGCGGTCTCCGACACCAATACAGCTCTGGCCCTGGTGACTGCCGGCGTCGGGATCACGTTCCTGCCGGAGTGGGTGTCTGCGATGGCCCCCGACGGCGTTGTTACCCGAGTTGTGGACGATATGTCCGTCGAGATTTCGATGGCCGTGGGCTGGAATCCAGATTGCCCGGTTCCAGGGATACTGCCTTTCGTCGAGTTTGCGACGTTGGCTGCGCAAAACCTGATTTCAGCACGAAAATAGCGGCGCTTGTGAAATTCTGAATGAACAAAGGGAGCCCCTGGAGGAGGCATCCCTTCCAATAGCCGCACTTTCAGACGACCGTTCATACTAACTGATTACCATCACAGGACCATTGCCGCTACAACCGGCCGGCTTCTTCGGCGATGACTTGATCCAGTTTCCCGGCATCAACCCGTTCACCTTTCGCCAACAGGCGGTGATGAACGCGATCGACGAGCTGGCTGCGGATGCGCTGTTCATAGGTCAATGCCCGCGATGCCAGTTCCCTGCGTGTCTGCTGCGACCACACCTGGTCCTGACGCTGGCGTTCGATGCAGAAATTGAAGTCGTCTGACTTTCGGTTCCCGCGTTCGCGGCGTTGTTCCGCGGTCGCCGCCTCGTCGATCTTACCGTCCCGGTCGAAGACGACAGCATAGACGTCGGCGGCCCGCTCCGGGGAAATCATGCCGTTTTCGATCTCGCGCGCGATCGCCGCCACATCCCGCTCAAGAGGTTCGCCGAACGCCCCGCCTGTGGAACTGGTGATCCTGAGAATATCGCCCTGTCCGAGCTCCAGCACCGAGATCTTGCCGACCGATCGCTCATCGGGTCGGCCAGGATTGACGATTGCCTTACCCAGAAGACCGATCTCTCCCCCCTTGAAGCCCCACGGCGCGAACACAAACCGGTTCAGGTTTCTGACCGTTATGACCGCGCGATTTGACGTGTTTTCCATTTCGATTTCGAGCGCGGCGCCGCTGGCGAATCTTCCCGCGCGGCGACTGTCCGGCACGAGGCGGAGCGCCCGCATGACCAGCACCGTTTCGATCTCGATGACTTCGACTGGCACGCTGCGCTGTGAGTAGCGTACTTCCGATCCGTCCAGGCCGTCAACGCCACGGCGGGCACCGCCGCCGCCGTCGATCGTACCCACCACGTTGACACGGTCACGGCCTGTACGAGGATCGGGAGCCGAAACGACGATAACCCCGCTCATACCGCCACCGGCTGCGGCAAGGCCCTCCGGTAGTGCCTGATTGAGGCACCCCAGGATAACGTCGTAGGCGCGTGTCGCTGATGCAGCACGAGACCCGCCGGATGCGGGATAGACCGCGTTGAGAACCGTGCCGCGCGGAGCATGGCCGTGGATCGCCCGCAAGATACCGGAGTTGCGCGGCGTCAGCGGATCAACGGTCAGGATGTAGGCGTAAAGGCACTGGATAATGTAGGGGTGGGTGGTTGCCCCCGTTACCAGGTTGTAGGCGGCCGCCAATTGCGGATCCGTGCCGGTAAAATCAACCTCGATCTCGCTGTCCTTCACCGTCATGGTCACGCTGAAATAGGCCAGCTGACCATCATGGATCCCTTCAAGATAGTCCGAGAAGGTATATACACCGTCCCGAATCGTCCTGATCACCGCGCGGGCCTTGGTCTCCGCGTAGTTGATGACGTCCTGCATCCCCTCCTCGACACTCTCACGATCATATCGCTCGCAAAGCTCGCTGACGCGCCGGTCCATGCTCTTCAGGCCCGAGATCATGGCCTGAATGTCGCCCCACAACTCGGTCGGAATTCGGCTGTTGTCCTGGAAGATCGACTTGATCGCTTCGTTCAACACCCCTCCTTCGTAGAGCTTCATTGGCCTGACACGGAGGCCCTCCTGGAATACTTCCGTGAAGGCTGGCGAGATACTTCCTGGAACGGCGCCGCCGATATCGGACGCATGGACAAATGCCCAGCCGATCGCGATCAGCTTCTCGTCGTAGAAGATCGGATAAAGCAGCGTAACGTCCATCAGGTGCGTCACCAGACCGTCCGTGGCAAAGGGATCGTTGGTGATGATGATATCGCCTTGCTTCAGGTTCTCCCGGCCGATGGCATCCAGCGTCGGCTTCAACGGGGAGCCGACGAAGACATTGACGCCAGACAACATCGGATAAGCGAACATTTCGCCTTCGGCAGTCGCAATCGCACACTGATAATCCTGCACGATCTTAACGAAAGTCGTGTGGGCGGTGCGGTAGATCGCGGCAGAGGCTTCTTCGACAATCGCGTTGAATCGATTGTTCATGACGGCAGTACGAACGGCATCCATTGATCAGCTCCGGGTCATGAGAATTGCGCCAAAGGCTCCAACGCGGGCAACGAACTCTGGCGGAACGACGATCGTCGCATCACGCTGCTCGATGACGGCCGGCCCCTGGATCGCATCGTTGGGGGTGAGAGATGCGCGATCGAAGACGCGTACCTCGGGAATGAGTTTGTTGTGGAAGCGCATCGAACGAACCGTTTTGAGCGCACCGCCAGCCCCGAACGTTTCAGGTGTTGTGGGCTGAGGTATCGACATCGATCCACGCACGCGCATGCGCAGGTCGACGAATTCGACTGGCGCCGCTTTGTCGGCATGGCTGTAGATCCGTTCGTGCTCTTGGTGGAAGGCGGCATGCATTGCGGCAATGTCGTGCGCTTCGATCGCCGTATCCGGCAGCCGCACGTCAACCTGGAAGGACTGCCCGACGTAGCGCATCTCAGCCCAGCACTCGAACGTTTTCGACACGAGACGCTCCGGCGGTGCCTGCCGCGATAACCATTCGGCTCCCTGCTCGCGAAGGACCTGAAACTTCTTCGCGATGAGAGAACCATCGATATCAAGGCCGTGGACGGTTTCGAGCGCGTCATTGCTCAAATCAGAGACAAGGCCCCCGAGGGCACAGAATACGGAAGGTGTCGCCGGCACAAGAACGCGGTTCACGCCGATCTCGGCCGCAAGGAGCGGCCCCTGGATCGCGCCAGCTCCGCCGTAAACGAGCACCGTCAGATCTTCGGGATCGACGCCCTGGCGTGCGAGATAAGGCAAGACACCGGCCACCATGTTGGAGCTTGCGACGGTGACGCACATTTCCGCGGCGCTGAGCACGTCCGTCTTGAGAGTCTCCGCAATCGGCGCCATAGCGCGTTCGGCGGCATGACGATCGAGCTGCATATCGCCGCCAAGAAGGGCTTCAGGCAAATAGCCCGCAAGTAAAAAGGCATCGGTCAGCGTGGGTTCCGTGCCGCCTCGGCTGAAGCAGGCAGGGCCAGGATAGGACCCAGCACTGCGCGGGCCGATACGCAACACCCCGCCATCAATCGTGACGACCGAACCGCCGCCTGCGCCGATCGCCTCGATGCTGGTAACTGGCATGACAACCGGAAACTCACCCACCTCGGCCGAAGTCGAGGTGAGAGCTTCGCCATCGCGCACGAGCGAGATGTCAGTGCTGGTGCCACCCATGTCCATGGTGAGGATGTTGTGTTCGCGCAAGGCGCGGCCGAGATATTGCACAGCCGTCACGCCAGACGCCGGACCCGACAGAAGTGTATGGATGGGGAAGTTGCGCGCCTCACTGGCGGCCATCGCACCACCGTTCGAGCGTGTGACGAAAAGTTGCGACCCTGGCAACCGTTCAGCCACATAAGTTTCGACCGCGCCGATATACTCGTTCATCCGGCGCTTCACGAAAGCGTTGAGCACACTGACGATCGCTCTTTCGTATTCTCCGATCCGCGGCCAGATCTCGCTGGACAGGCTGACCTCGGCATCTTCGCCGACCGCTTTACGGATAGCCCGCGCGACCGCTTGTTCATGCTGCGGGTTGGCGTAGCTGTGAAGCAGCGCGACCGCATAGCCGGCAGCACCTGCGTCGGCTACACGACGGGCAAGTGCCTCGACTGCTGCCTCGTCGATCGAGGTTCGAACCAAGCCGCCGCGCAGCAGTCGTTCCTCAACCTCGAAAACCATCTCGCGATCGATCAGCGGCCTGGTTCGGGTCTCGAACAGGTTCAGAGGGTTGCGGACGCCGATCCGCTGCAGTTCGAGCAGATCCCTATATCCCTTCGTTACGAAGAACGCGATCTTCGGGCCTTTTCGCTCGATTACGGCATTCGTGCTGACCGTGGTGCCGTGCATGACGAAGGCCGCCTCGCCCGGCTCGGGCGCGAGCCGTTCCAGTAGTTTTTCAAATCCCTCGCGGAAACCGTTTTCGAAAGCGGGAGGAGTCGAAGGAACCTTCAGAGTGACGATCCTGTCCTCTCCTTCACGCCACCCGCAAAAATCTGTGAACGTCCCACCGATATCAACGCCGATTCTAAGCATCTGCCGCTCACCCTCGCTTCTTCAGTTGGTCGGCCTGCGGGGTATTTCGATCTATTCTGATCTGCATGAAACCTGTCTCCGTTCTGGAATGATCATCGCGATATTTCAGCGATGAATACGCTGCTCACTCCGCTTGGAGAATTTGCATATCCCACCGATTGATTGGCAACGGCAATCAATCGGAACGGATGAGACTCGCCTGCTTTATAGAAACTGAGGGCGACGAAGGTGACTGAGATCGCGTCCTGTCGCTCGCGACGGCCCTAGGACCATGCCGCCTTCATAACATTTGAACATCGCCGTATGCCTATTACTACCCTTGTAGCATGGACGGCAACGCCTTATCCCTAAGCTGGAAGGCAAGAATTCCAAGATAGCCAGATCTGCAATCGACCCGCTTCACATGGTGATCATCTGTTCAAGACTGATGAAACCGAAGCAAAGAAGGTCCTCAAAACTTGGCCGTCAAACGGCGACAGCTGGACACACTGTATAGCCGACCGCACGAGGATTGAAGGATGCGTCTGGCTCACTGGGGGCTAATGGCCACGGATCGAACGTTTCGCCCGGGCACGGAAGCCTTCGTATTGTGAGAAGGTTAAATGGATCACGAGTTCGAGACGGCCATTGTTGGCGGCGGCGTAGTGGGCGCCGCAATTGGATACGGGTTAGCCAAGTTGGGGCGCCGGGTGATCATCATCGATGGCGCGGACGATGCGCTGCGTGCGTCCCGAACAAATTTCGGCCTGATCTGGGTTCAAGGCAAGGGCGACGAATATCCTGAATATCATCGCATCACGCGGCAAAGCGCTGAGCTGTGGCCAGGTTTTGCCTCCGAGTTGAAAGAGCTGACCGGTGTCGACGTAGAGTACCGCCGCAACGGTGGTTTGCTCTTTTGTGTGTCGGAAGCTCAGGCGGAAGAAGAAAAAGCCATCGGCGAAAAGATGGCTGCCATTCATCCTGACTATCGTTTCGAGATGCTGGAGCGCTCGCGCCTTGAGCGCATGCTTCCCGACATCCGTCTCGGGCCGAAGGTGTGTTCAGCGTCGTTCAGTCATATGGACGGTGACGTCAATCCTCTCCTGGTCCTTCGCGCTTTGCTGGAGGGATTTGTGCGCCTCGGTGGAACCTTGGTGACGGGCGAACACGTCGACAGCATCGCGCCCACGCTTGGTGGCTTCCGACTGGCAACGGATGGCCTCACGATAGAAGCGGAGCGGGTGATTATTGCAGCGGGAAATGACTCCATGGCTTTTGCCAAGAGCCTGGACCTTCCACTTCTGCTCGTTCCGGAAAAGGGGCAGCTTCTCATCACGGAACGGGTCGCCCCGGTATTTCCTTACGCCGCCAGCGGTATTCGTCAGACTATGACGGGCACGTTTCAGCTCGGCGTTACGAATGAACGTGTGGGCCGGTCTACCGATGTGACAGCTGGCGGCGCACGTCATATCGCCAATCGCGCGATCAGTGTGATGCCTGACGTCGGCGCGTTGCGTGTCATAAGGCAATGGGCGGGACTCCGCGTGCTGACCCCGGATGGGGTGCCGGTCTACGATCGGTCGCGGCGATACCCCGGCATCCATGTCGTCGCATGCCATTCCGGCGTCACCCTTGCCGCTCTGCATGCGGGTCCTTTTGCCGATTGGTTGGCAGCCGATGGAAGGGAGCCATCCTACGACGCTTTCCGCGGCAGCAGATTCAAGATGGGGATCGCGGCGTGACGAGTGAAGTTCTCTTTCCCTCCGGCCCAAGCGTGGAAATCACCATCGACGGTCGAACTGTGACCGCTCGTGATGGGGAGCCTCTGGCCGCCGTCTTTCTGCGTCTGGACGACATCCATACGCGGACCTCCTTTCCTTCCGCCCAGCCCAGGGCGCCCTACTGCATGATGGGCGTCTGTTTCGAATGTATCGTGTACATCGAAGACATCGGCACGATCCGAAGCTGTCAGCAAACGGTTCAAGCCGGCATGAGGGTCGAACGCCATGACCATCCGAAGAGGCTGAAATGAACCCGAATTCGAGCGCCGACCTGTTAATCGTCGGAGCTGGCCCCGCTGGCATGGCCGCCGCGAGGCGAGCTGTGCGCGGCGGCCTATCCGTCGTCTTGCTGGATTCGCAATCACAGCCCGGAGGTCAGATCTGGCGTAATGCCGGCAGCAACGCGACGAGCCCGGTCATAAACGTTCTGGGGGCGGAATATCGACGCGGCATCCGGCAAATCGAAGCATTCCTGGCCAGCGGCGCCGACTACATTCCGGAGGCTCAGGTAAGCAGGCTCAGCCAGGGTTGGACGGTGGAATATGTAAAGGGTGGAGAAATTCGTTCTGTCATGGGACGGCATCTCTTGCTCGCTATGGGCGCACAGGAACGCCCGGTTCCGTTCACCGGCTGGACGCTACCCGGCATCATGACGGTCGGCGCCGCACAGATTCTCCTTAAGACGGCGGGCCAACTGCCACGGGGGCCAGTTGCCGTGGTCGGGAGCGGACCTCTTCCCCTACTATACATGCAGCAGATGCGGCTCGCCGGGACAAAGCCCGTCGCTTATCTCGATACGACCCCTCGGGGTCTCATCAGCCGTTCGCTGCGCGGTTTTCGCGGGGCGCTAAAGGAGCCCGGCCAAATCCTGAAAGGGATTGCCTGGTTACCGCAGTTCAGTGGCGTTCGGCACGTACGCAACGTGGTCAAAATCAGCGCCGAAGGAAGCGGACGACTGGAAACTGTACGGTTCGAAACTTCAAACGGCAGGTCCGACCGATTGGAGGTCAAATCCCTTCTTGTACACGAGGGGCTGGTGCCAAGCCATCAGTTGGCCGTGTCGGTCGGCGCGCAACTGATGTGGGATGTCGGCCAGTCAGCGTTCCGGCTTGAGCGCGACGAGTGGATGAACGCAGGTCCGGACGGACTGTACATAGCCGGGGACGGTGCTCGGATCGGCGGCGCCGTCAATGCCGAGATCGAAGGAGAGATCGCCGCGACCGGTATCCTTCTTCGTGACGGCGCCCTGACGGCCGCTCAGGCGAATACCGAGACAAAACCGCTGAGAGCACAGCATGGCCGGCAAAAGTCGTTCCGGCGATTTCTGGATGGGGCCTACCCGCCGAATATTGCGCGGACCCAGCCGGACGACGAAACGATCGTCTGCCGGTGCGAGGAGTTGAGCGCGGGCGTGTTGAGGGAAGCTGCTGTCCGTGGCGCTTGCCGAGGCCCTAACCAGCTGAAGAGTTTTACACGCGCGGGCATGGGTCCCTGTCAGGGAAGGCAGTGCGGCTACCCGGTGCACGAACTGGTGAAGTCCGTCGCCGGTCTGACCGCTGGCGAGGTCGGCCTGTTCAATCCGCGGCCTCCCTTCGTTCCCTTAACGGTATCGATGCTTGCAGCTCAGCAGGCCGAGGAAGTCGTTTCAGCGTCGATACATGAGTGATCGTTCTGACATCGCCACAGCGTGGTGACCAGATTTGCAGTCAAGAAATGAACGCCTCACGGCGTCGCAAGGAGAATGAGTTGAAGACGTGCCAAATCCCGGGAGCCCCCGTTCAAAGCGGCGCATCCCAACCCGGATGCCTGATGGGGCCTGATGCGTTTCGGACTGCCGGCTTGTCGCGAGCTTTGACGGAACTGGGCTGGGCCGTCACTGATCTCGGAGATGCGACGCCGACGGCGGAGCCCGAAATCAGTCACACCAATTCCGCGGTGAAGAACCTCGATGCTCTGGTGGGATGGACGCGCAGTCTCTCCAAAAAGGCGCTGGAGATGGCCCGCAGCTGCGATCTTCCGGTTTTTCTCGGCGGCGATCACTCAATGTCTGCCGGTACCGTTTCCGGGGAGGCCGAACGAGCGGCCGAACTCGGCAGGGAGCAATTCGTCCTCTGGCTGGACGCGCACCCAGACCTGCATACCCTACACACGACTGCAAGCGGCAATCTTCATGGCACGCCGGTCGCCTACTATACGGGCCAGCCTGGCTTCGAAGGACTACCGCCGCTGGCCGCGCGTGTGGATCCCCGCAACGTATCCATGATGGGAATTCGCTCGGTCGACCCGGAAGAAAGGCGCCGGGTTGCCGAGATCGGTATCGAAGTCTCCGACACGCGGGTTCTGGACGAGCAAGGGGTCATACGCCCGCTGGGCGTCTTTCTTGACCGCGTGAGCAAGGCCAAGGGCAGATTGCACGTCAGCCTCGACGTCGACTTCCTCGATCCCGGGATTGCGCCGGCGGTGGGCACCACGGTTCCGGGCGGGGCGACTTTCCGAGAGGCACACCTCATCATGGAGATGCTCCATGACAGCGGTCTCGTCACCTCGCTCGACCTTGCGGAGCTCAATCCGTTTCTGGACGAGCGAGGGCGCACGGCCCGACTGATGACCGATCTTGCCGCGAGCCTGTTCGGCCGGCGCGTGTTCGACAGGGTGACAACAGCATTTTGACCACCGGGTGTGGCCCGGTGCGATCGAGGTTTGCCTCTCGCATTGAGACAACCCTTCGAAACCAGGAGGAAGAAGATGAAGGTTGGAATCGCCGGAGCAGGATCGATCGGCATTGGGTATGCGGCGTTCCTCTTGCAGAATGGACATGAGCCATTGATCTGGTCGCGTTCACGCGAAAGAACTGCTGCTTTCTCTGCCGGCGCACCGGTGAAGATCACGGGTGCGATCATCACGGAGTTCCACCCGCATATCTGCACGAACGCCCAGGAATTGGCCGAAGCCGATGTGATCGTGCTGGCGCTGCCCGCCTATGGTCACCGCTTTGTTCTCGACGCTCTTCTGCCGCACCTCAGCGCACGTCATTCGGTGATCATCAGCGCCCATCTTTCCTTTGCGGCGCTCTACCTCGCCAAAGGGTTGGCCGAGCGTGGAATCGAGATCCCAATCACGGCATGGAGCACAACTGTGCTGACATGCAAGCTGCGGGAGGCGGATACGTTCAACATCGGCGCCATCCGGGCAAAGGTCGATATGGCGACCGTGCCGGCACGTTTCGCAGGACGGGCGCACGAAACCTGTGTCGCTCTGTTCGGTGATCGCTTCGACGTGAAGGACGATATCCTCACGATCGCATTGAGCAATCTCAATCCCCAGGACCATATGGGCATCGCGCTGTGCAATCTGTCACGTATCGAGCGAGCTGAGGAATGGGGTCAGAACACCAACGTCACGCCTGCCGTCGGCCGCTTCCTTGAGGCGCTCGATCTGGAGAGGCTGGCAATCGCTTCCGCCTTCGGCAAGACGGTCCGATCCACCTTCGATCACTTCCGATTGTCGTTCGACATATCCGGCCAATCCGTTTCGGAAATATCGTCGATCCTGGTCGAGCGCGGAAGCGACCCGGCAGGCCCAAAGAGCGTTGATACTCGCTACGTGCTCGAGGACGTTCCCTTCGGTCTGATCCCGACCCTGCATCTGGCAAAAGCAGCCGGCCTGTCTGCACCCTTGCATGAAAGCGGCGTGCAGATCTTAAGCGCCTGCTACGGACGCGACTTCTCCGAAGAAAACGACCTGCTTCCAGACCTCGGCCCGCTCGATCTGCCCACGCTCAGGAAACGGGTAATCGCCGGGTACGCGATCACGGACGAACCCGTGTGATCCGGGCTCGTCCGACAGTCTATCAAACCAATGAAGGGGGCCAAAAGATGCCCGCAATTGCCAACCTCAACATCGTTCCGTTCATCAGTGTTGAGAACATGATGGACCTGGTGGTCAGCACCGGGGTCGAGAACTTCCTTGTTCAACTGGCCGGCTACATTGAAGAAGATTTCCGGCGCTGGGAAAGCTTCGACAAGATTCCACGCATCGCCTCGCATTCGCGGGACGGCGTGATTGAACTCATGCCGACGAGCGACGGCACCCTCTACGGCTTTAAATACGTCAACGGCCACCCGAAAAACACGAAGTCGGGACGCCAGACGGTGACCGCGTTCGGCGTGCTCTCCGATGTCGATAGCGGCTATCCGCTGCTGCTGTCGGAAATGACAATCCTGACGGCCTTGCGAACGGCCGCAACCTCCGCGATCGCGGCAAAATATCTGGCGCGTAAAGATGCGCGCACGATGGCGCTGATCGGCAACGGTGCCCAGAGCGAGTTCCAGGCGCTCGCCTTCAAGGCGCTGCTCCATATCGATCGGATACGGCTTTACGATATCGACCCGGAGGCAACAGCTCGCTGCAGCCGCAATCTCCAGCGGTTCGGGTTTCAGATCGAGGCGTGCACCTCTGCGGAACAGGCGGTCGAAGGTGCCGATATCATTACGACAGCGACGGCCGACAAGCACAACGCCACGATCCTGAGCGACAATATGATCGGGCCCGGCGTCCACATCAACGGCGTCGGCGGCGACTGCCCAGGCAAGACCGAGATGCACCGCGATATCTTGCTGCGTTCGGATATTTTCGTGGAGTTTCCGCCACAGACCCGGATTGAAGGCGAGATCCAGCAACTCGCGCCAGATCATCCTGTGACGGAACTTTGGCGCGTAATGACTGGCCAGGACGTCGGCCGAAAGAGCGACAAGCAAATCACGCTTTTCGACAGCGTCGGATTTGCGATCGAGGATTTTTCGGCGCTGCGCTACGTCCGCGACCGCGTTGAGGGATCAAGCCACAGCAGCCCACTCGACCTAATAGCCGATCCGGACGAGCCTCGAGATCTCTTTGGAATGTTGCTGCGTCGTCAGGCTTTCCGAACTTTGGGAAGTTGAAGAGATGCCAATAGCGCGTGGACCGTCGAGCATCTAGAACGGGCTCTATGGGGCTTGCACATACAAACGAACGATCGAATGAGTCTTTCACGCTCTTACAAACATACAAATATTCTAATAAATGCTCTTTTCTCTTAGGTTTACCCGCCAATATATCCTGTCAAACACTGGATATTTACAATTGATTACGGAAAATGACAAACCGATCAGGAGCGCAAAATTTAAGGCAGCCACGCTATTGACCGGGGCGATGACGTTGGACAAGCCGTTTTAATTTTGGGATGGATTGAACTTTAAAGTTGAAGGAGCCACTCAGCCGCCGGCTGCTAGAGTTTTAATGAGCTAAGCACGTACGTCAGAAACCACTGTTGGGCGTACAAAAGTCGCCTCAGGTCACTGTCAGCCAGCAAGAGTTTCTTGCCACAACGCAACTGACGTTTGACATAAATTCCTTTCGGAACTCAATCAGATATCTCATATTCTCTCTCAACCAAAATATTCGATAATGGCTCTCGCTTCATCCTCAACTTCTCTACCTGTCCCAGCCGCAGGTCATCATCCGCTTCCCTTGACTGTAGGTGTCCTCGGTTCTGGTCACGCTGGGACTGCATTAGCGGCTTGGTTCGCCTCTCGGCACGTTTCCACGGCTCTGTGGGCACCAGCGGATCATCCAGGATCGATCTCAGCAATCAAAGCCAACGAAGGAGTCGTCACCACCGAGGGAGTGATCAACGGTTCATTTACGGTCTCAGCCTCTGATGATCTGCTCGCAGTTATTCGCTCCAGCCATCTACTGATTATTGTCACCCGTGCGGACGTTCACGACAGCTTCGTCAGTGAACTAGCCAACTTCAACGGTGAACTCGCAGAAAAGGATATTCTCGTCGTCTGCGGCCATGGGTTTTCCATGAAGTACGAGAGGCAGCTGCAATGCAAGCGAATACTCGAGACGGATAATTCGCCCACAACGTCTAAGCTATCGGATAAAAAAAAATGTAAGGTCAACATCAAGGAAATGAAAGCTTCTTTCGGACTGTCGTGTTTCCCAATTCATCGAAATGATGTTGGCGTCATCGATTTACCCGAAGATATCAAGATCATCTTCGCCCAGCTATTTACGGCTAGGATCATCCCCATCCCACCATTGCAGGTGCTGTTCTTTTCCAACTATATCACTCATGCGATTGCCGCTGTTATGAACATCGGAAGATTGCGCGACCCTGTCAATTCCCTTACCAAAAGAGCTGAGCAGTGGCTTCTTGAACTAGACGAGCGAACCCCACGAGCCGAGACGGACTTTTTCTTTTATGGTGAAGGATCCAACACTTACGTTTGCAATGTTCAAGAGCAGGTAGACCAAGAGCGCCGGAAGGTTGCCAAAGCGTGTGGGTTGCATCTCAATTCTCTCTTGCAGGAATGCAATGATGAATATGGCACTAATTATGCGACCCTAAGGGAATATTGCCTCGCACCATCACCTCATAACGTGCATTATGCATGCCCTGACAACATGGAACATCGTTATTTTTCTGAGGAATTATGCTCATTGGAGGATATCGCGGCAATTGCAACTATTACCAAAATCGAGATGCCCCTCACCCGCGCGTTCATCAATATTATTCATGCGGGAAAGGCAAACTTTCCGCCAACTGACAAAACATCCAGCGTGATTGGTAACTTCAGGTCAGGAGACTTGATCCGCTTTGGTGCCACCATACTTGTTAAGGATGAGATGATGAAGTAAAGAAGACGTGCGCCACGCAGTTCGTTCCAACCTCTTGTAATAAAGTTCATAAGTCCGCACCCCTATCACCGTATTGCGATGCATCTAATATAATTTCTGTTGAATTATCATATTTATGTAAAATGTAACGCGTATTTTTCTTATCAAGTGTGTTTTTTGTGCTTTCGACTTTGTTATTTTTATGTTTTCTATATTAATCTAGCAACAAAATAAAGGATGTTAATTTCGTATAAAATCAAATTTTTCCTAGAGGAAATCCCCTCACACAGACATTCTTAACTACTAATTATCACAATCCGGAATTACTTTATATTACAATACAAAAACCCCATGATATAATATAACGTTAAAAACACACTCAAGATTCAGTTAACATTAATATTTGAAAAGCAATACACATCCACAATCAACACTCTGCGCTAATCTAACACCGGAAACAACTACCGTAGGACCACTTAGAAAGCCTCTCAACGCTGACAATCTTCGCATCTGGTACGAGCTTAGGCGACGGCGGAAAGGCCTCACCAAACGCGACAACTTCGCATCTAAACCGTGAACTTGGGATTGGGGCAAGAAACTTGCGCTGATGCATGCCATGGATTTCGAGAAGTGAATAGTTCGTCTTGAAAAACGATACATTCGGCAGGAAAGCGAAAAACGCCTCCACATCCTTCAGGGAAAGCCGAGAGCCAGGTGAGATCTGGTTGTGCCATTTCCATATCGTCTGGGATGTCACTCCGTCGGTGTAAGGCGATTCAGTACAGGCGACAAATCTGGAAGCCGTAGTGCACAAAAATTTTCCGCACTCCACAAACCGATGAATTTCGTCGGAACTACCGTAGACGTACCACAAATCAGTGCCGGGAAGCACTGAATACAAGGTGTCAAAAGAAGGACCCCGCAGACACGGCGCTTCAGAAAAATGCGCTAACCTCCCGTCGGCTGCGCAAACCTTAGTTTTTAGAATTGATTCCTCCAACACTTTCTGAGCACTAGCTAATGTACTATTGATAAACCCTACATATGCGTCCCTAGATTCCCTAAGACGGAAATCTCCCAACGATGAATCAGATACAAATTTGACGTATCTCGGTCGGAACATTGGACGATTGTATTCCATTTCCAACTTGTAATTGAGAAGTAGAAACTTGCCTCAGACGGAACAGATATCTTCTCTGAAATCTGAAATTTGCACCAAGCGCTCTTTAAAAAAGACAAAAATTCGTGCCGACGGTGGCCCACCGAAGAAAAAGTTGGGGCGTAAATGTCAAAAAGCAGTTCGGCGCAGAATTGCCACATTCTGCGATCTAATTACCCAATCCACGACTTTTGGGACAAAAAAGACAAAAAATATGACACATTTAGCGAAAAATGCTCCTGATTGGAGAAATATTTCCACATGCGGCGACTGTTGCGCGCTGATTGCCTGACGAGGCTACCAAGTGCACTCACGAAAATGCTATCGAGTCGGCCACAATCGCTTGCCCATTCACTATAAGAACACGAACCATCACTCCATTTCTGTCACAGCCCCTCGGCAAATCGGCAATATACGAAATGACGGTTCCTACTTGGCAGGTTCGCGATCTTAGACGCATCCTACGAGTTAGTGAGTTGAGGCAACACTTGCGCCAGGCTCGTACCGATTTCAGATCCACCCTGTCACAATTCGTATACTTTAACCGCTCCGTTGTTAACCCAAATGCGTACGATGACGAGTATCTCCTTTCAGACCAGAGGCTCACCTATGTTTACGTCGATGAAGTAACAGCGCAATTGTGTGGTCTCAATCGCCTATTACCGTCCAACTCTCCGGCCTTCGGGACAGTAGCTACCGCAATGCCCCCATGGCTATTGGATCCACAAGAAATGAACGCAATCTTGCAACAGAGTTGCGGTCAAGGAGGCTTCGTTAATTACCACCACGGTCCGAGTACAAACAGCTTTTTTTTGGCGATCCTGATGAGCCAGTTGTTCATACGGATCAGGACTGATGTAATCCGCGGTCAAGGTTATGGTTGGTACGCCAGGCTAGGTAATTATGTTGAGGAAGGAGAGGATAACGAAGGTATCGAAAACGAGGAAGAGGAAGAGGAAGAGGAAGAGGAAGAGGAAACGAGAGAGTTCCAATTATCCGATCTCATTCATTATCCCATTGTCGCATTGGGATCGTGCCATCTCACACGTTAGGTGTCGCGGTTACCAGAAAACTTGATCTATCAACGCGTGCTTTGAATCTTGTTATTTTTCATGTTTCTAATATCATCCAGTACCGAAATAAAATTCGTCATTTTCGTCTCTCGCAATGCAATTAATATGGTCTAAATACAGCAATTGTGGCCCAAACACATATTATTATTACTATTATTAGTCGTGCGTAATTTTATTTATGAAACGTCTCGTTTCAAAACTATGAAAATACAATACAAAATGAAACACGCCCATGAAAAATAAAACATCTACAAATACCAATCGAACATTCCATAATATACTTAATCGTATTTTATTATGCAAAGATAGATCTATCTTTGGCATTGCGTAGCGGCGATGCTGCAGGCGAGCATAGCTGAGATACTCCTGGGCTATACCTTCCACCAACTCGTCCTGCGATTTTTGTCTTCATCGGATAGGGCTGTTCGTCGTTGCCAATCGCAAACATAGCGAATCCCCAGGGCGCCAGGAGATCCTATTACATTCCGAACGGATGACCCTCGAATCCTTCGAAAGCGACTGCGTTAATTGAAGGGAATTCCTGTTCCTGTCGGCGCGCATGGATGAGATACTCCTGAGCGATCCCATGAGCCAACTTATCCTCCATGTCTGCGCCAAGCTGCAATAGCATATCGGGTGTGATCTGGTTTTGGCTAGCAAACAACATGGCGTATCGATACCCATCAATCCCTTCCAGTATGGGCCTCAGCTGAGGCTGATTCCAAAGATGAACCAACTCTTCGATGATAGAAAGGCCTGCAGCGGGGTGCAACATCTGCTTAACTCTGGCCTTGGCCGCTTTCATGAAGGTCTCCTCGTCTGCTAACTTGTGGCGAATAATACGCCAACGAAAATCGTTGCTCCAATAACTGCTCTGCACCATGCACTTGAGCAACGAGATAGATCCTCCCTCAAGAATAAGCCCACCGTGAGCCTCATTATTATAAACCTCCGCGATCAGCCTCTCGTGAGCTTGCTTGGCTGAGATGATACCCTTCACAAGAGGCTGTTCATCAAGGTATAGACGGGTCGTGCCCTTCAGTTCTTCCACTGTTGGTCGTCCGCTTCCGGTTGACAGTTGAGGACAGCATTGGACCCGGTCGAGAGAAAGGACTGGCTGCCCGGTTTGCTGGGCAAGAGCTATCGCGGTCGATGTCTTTCCTGTACAAGTTGGACCGAAAATTAGACGGAGATCCATAAGTGTTTTGCGATATCTTGAATACAAATTGATATTTTTTGGGTTCGAGAAGTGTATCATCACAGGCTGTTATATTGTCTTCCTCGAGATTCCTTATTGAAGAGCAAATGGCTTTAGCGTCTCTCCAAAGGGCAACTTGTTTTTCAACAAAGTGTGGGGCACGGCTGTTTCCTTGAAAGCAATTTGTCACCAACGAAGGCGCCTTTAAGTCAAAATAAGGCTGACTAAATCAGCACTATAGAGGCAGCTATTCATGCCACTTGAGGACGTTTTTCCGCGCTTTACTGCCACTTGTCTGCGCTGATTATCATCATTGCTGGCGAGAGAGTGAAATCGTTTGTAATAGTTGATTAGGTGAGACGTCAAAATAAGGGCGACTATTTCATATTTGACTTAAATATGTCCATATTGTTAGGCACATGTGATAGCAATTCCTTAACAACGGTGTCTATTATTTACTTCTTGCAGTCGTTGTCATTGTGACAAAATCAAAGATATTCTACCGTTGGAATAATATTACCATTCAATAAACGCGACAGTTGATATTTTAACTATACCTCAACATATTACTGCGCACCTCAACATAATGGAGGTTAATAGAATTACAGAAATTTTATTTACACCATCATATTCGTTGTTAAACATCAATATTCATTAATAGCAATTTATAAAACGTGCAATACTTGTAACAGGATACGCAGATTAATTTCTATTGCGGTAGTTATATCTCCTCCAAGAGTGTTCGAGAGGATTGTCCTTTGCTAAAACACCTCCACAATTGTGGATAATTGCACAGACGGCATTACACGCGGTCTGAATAGCGCCCTCCACCCATCCACCGGTAAAGGAACAACTGCAACCCGCCAAGTAAACTCCAGTATCATTAGTCATGTCCAGCGCTTGAAAGAAAAGTTCTTCAGAATAAAAATCCTCGCCACGCCGGTTGAGTTTGAAAGCTCCGCCGGCATTCTCGTCTGTAAGCCAATCATGTTGAACAACATTTTGGTCGTAATCAGCGCAAGCGGGAACTAAATGCCGGGCAAACGCCGGGAACGATTTCGAAATTGCGTCCCGTAGCAGACATAATCGCTCTTTTTTGTCGGGGATCGCCAATAGCTTGTGGGAGTCGTCCTCCCATGTATAACTGATGAGCACCACACCTTTACCGTTCGGATCCTGCGGCTCATAGTCCAGACAATACACTGCTTTTGCGACCCCGTCCATGAGGACACAGGACGGGAGCATATGGTCAAACCAAAATTTACGTTCAGTCAGCAGGAACAATTTTGAAGAGCCCGTCATGTGGCTGTTATCAACGGCTTGGTTCACTGGTGCACGAAAAATGGTGGTATCGGATGTCAGACGATGCCTGAGTTGGATATTTGCGAGTCCAGATGTAACCACCACCTTATCATAAAGTTCAGATATCCCGCTCTTAAGCCTTATCTTTATTTTTGTCTTTTCCTTCTCAACCGCCCTGACTTGAACATGGCGTATACGCTGGCTTACAGACACGCCATTAACCACTTGAGAGGCGATCCGACGTGGAAGTTCTGAGATTCCTTCAGAGCACATCCGCTGATTTTCTTCATATCCGTTTATGACCAAGCGAAGGATCTCAATAAACCCGCTTTCAAAAACTGGACCAAACCCGCCAGATCCTATTCCCATTAGCTTGAATAGGTCCCAATCATGAGGGAAACTCCATGTTTCACCACCGGGAGGATGCGTGCCCAGAAAGATCCTCTCTATCGCTGAAGAGAACGACTCCCTCCCGAAACGGTTCAGCCAAATTTGCCAGGCGTCATGAGCCCGCCTAATGTCCCCTAATTTCAAGGCCTCAGTGATAGCATCAGGCGAAGCCAACACAATATCTCCCTCAAGGAAACCGTCCTTCAAGAACGCATGCCACCCGCTATAAACGCGATGGAACAACTTCGGTGGCTGCTGCCCGGCTTTCCACATGTATCGGCAACCCTCGTAGACCAAGTCAGTGTCGACTGTGCCGGGATTTGGGAACGGCCTCATCGAAGACAGACCGTACCGCTCGAGGAAGAAAAACAAGCACGATGCAGCAGGAGGAAATCGCATCGCCCCCATTTCGGCCACGACGCTCGGAGCGTCCTTGAAAGCATGTGACCAAAGCTTGCCTCCAACCCGATCACCTGCTTCATATATTGTAACATCGTCTACGCCAGCATGAAGCAGTTCGCTTGCCACCACGAGCCCGGAAATGCCAGCCCCAATGACCGCTACTTTTGGCCTGGGAACATCTTCTGGAAAGAAGCCGATCCGCCCACTATCTGAACATTTGTCGAGAAACAATCTGTAGTCGTAGAGCAAGTCGATCGTTGGAAAGGACCCTGCCGAAGCCTTCAGCATCAGGTTTCGACCATAAGCTACCATGTCAAATGGTACTGCCTCTTCAATGATTACGGTAAACCCGGTAACGCTTTTCAACGAGCCTTCTTCGTACGGCGCCATTTGCAGGGTTCGGGAGCGGGCAGTCTCAGAGATTGAAATGGCCACGAAATGACTAAGGTCGCTGGGTGCACATCTTTTACCACTCAGCAAATTCATGGTTTGGAGAAGTTGAGCTCTGGAGATATCCATGCAAGATGGTGCAAGGTCGATGGCAACGAGACCACTCACTCTTGTTCGCACCGAAGCTTCTGGTTCGAGTATCCACCTCAGAATTTCCTCGCCAACATAGATGTAAGCGGAGAGGACTGCGACCCTCTGACCGGCTGAGATCTCCGGAAAGCGACCGTCGGCCAGCCTTTTGCAAGCTAACCCAGCGCGGCACTCGCCGGAAATTTGAGTAATTCTTCTTTCCCTCGAAGCTTCTCGTTCTGAGAAGGCTGCGGCAACGCGGCGGTCCAATTCATCAGGCTTGTCGACCATTATCAGATCCACAATTTTGGTAGAGAAATGATCGCATTGTTTATCAAAAAGAGATGAGGCTGACATTGCTAGGGAAGATTGGTCTTTGTGTAGATAACTAAAGACATCAACCGTTTCTATTTAAGTTGAAAATCGGGGAACATACTGTGCATTGACATCCCAATGGAAAGCGACAATTTTGGCGTTTTTCAATAGAATATTCACGCGGGTCCAACTCGCCGCTCAATCAGGTTGAATATTGATTGATACAATACTGTTTCCGTTTGAAAAAGTGCCCTTAATACCTCCAATAATTCGGATCATACGCCGTGATTGGGAAATTCCCTCCAATAATCGCGCAATTTGGGCCCAAGCGCGGTATATTTATTTGATCTGAAATGGGCTTAAAATCCCCAATCCAGAAAGATGGTGCCCATTACCTCGTTAGCACAAACCCTAGAACGCCTAAGACGGAAAGACTACTCATGCTTAGAACTAGTAGAAACTCTAATCGCGCGTTGTGAAGCTGCAAAAGCATTGAATGCCCTTCTGGCTACAGACTGGGATGGCTTGCGGCGAAGCGCCAAAAAAATTGATCGCCATGGAAACGCCGGAGTAGGTCTTTGCGGCATTCCACTCTGTTTTAAGGCGAACATCGCGACCGGCATATTTCCTACCAGCGCTGCTACGCCGGCACTGATAAACCACTTGCCAAAGATACCATCCCGCGTCGCAGAAAGACTTTTTTCAGCTGGAGCCCTGCCGGGTGCTTCGGGAAACATGCATGAGTTATCGTTTGGAATTACGAGCAACAACTATGCCACCGGGGCGGTGCGGAACCCGTGGAATCCAGGTCTGATACCAGGAGGCTCAAGCGGTGGTGTGGCTGCTGCGGTGGCAAGCCGATTGATGTTGGGCGGCATAGGCACCGATACCGGTGCATCTGTTCGCCTACCCGCAGCCCTGTGTGGCGTAGTAGGATTTCGACCGACACTTGGTCGATATCCGGGAGATCGGATAATACCGGTTAGTCCGACCCGAGACACCGCCGGAATCATAGCGCAGTGCGTAGCCGATGTTGTAATTCTCGACCAGGTGATATCCCGAAGGCCGGCGAGAATTCCGCCCGTGCCACTGAAGGGGCTTCGGATCGGCCTCCCCACTACCTACTTTTACGGTGACCTTGATGCTGATGTGGCCTTGGCAGCTGAAACGACGATTCGCTTGCTAGCCAACAGAGGCGTAACCTTCGTTGAAGCCAATATTCCCCACCTGGAGGATCTGAACAACGGGGCCAGCTTGCCAATTGCACTTTATGAATTTCCACACGCTCTAAAACAGTATCTCGACGAGTTTGTGGGAACAGTTTCTTTTTCTGACGTTATCAAAGAAATTCGTAGTCCCGATGTAGCGGACATTGTCAACGCACAAATTGAGGGACATCAAATTTCCAACGCTGAATATGAACTGGCGCGTCACTCCTTCAGGCCAAGGCTCCAAGCCGCTTATCGCAACTACTTCAGACTCTATCGGTTAGATGCAATTCTCTTCCCAACTGCACCCTTGGCGGCCAAAGCCATAGGTCAGGATTCCTCAGTCATCCACAATGGCTCAATGGTGAACACTTTCAAGATCTACGTGCGAAACGTGGATCCAAGCAGCAACGCAGGCCTACCTGGGTTGAGCCTTCCTGTTGGCCTTACACCTGATCGCTTGCCTGTTGGAATGGAAATTGATGGATTAGCGGGTTCAGACCACCGTCTGTTAGCAATCGGGGCAGCATTAGAAAAAGCCATAAATTTTCGTTCTTTCTCAGATGTGCCGAACTAGCTGTTTACCACGCCAATTATTGTCTAATAAATCTGCGCTTCATTTATAATTATTCTTGAAATTCATAGAATACTCAGCGCGTCTGTGTCGCCACCAAGATCGAAACATCTGCTTGATATAATAAAAATCGATATATAAAATTTTTAGTTAATCCTTCTCACAGCTTAGAATAAGCATTATATTATAATTCAGTGGTAAATTAGATTCTAAAGCAAAATTAAATTAGCAATTTACATAGGCTGCACCTTTAATTTGCTTTGATTGATAGAACGGCTCAAAAGTTATACTGCGACTCGAGACCAAAATATTAATCAGATACATCTATGGTAAATAATTTATTATTCATAAAGCACACAACGATACGACATCGGTAATTAAAGTACATATTGGAAATACACTGATTATCTGCATGCAGGCTACATCATCTTATTATCATTACATAGACTTGACACATTTCGTTACGATCGGACACTGTTGCTTCATTCCCGCTCACACACAGATGTGCGTATTAGACCAAGCGCTTCAACAAGGAGGTGAGAGCCATTGTCCACCCCGCCTTGGGTGCCTTTTTCAGCCCGTTATCCTGAAAGAGAGCTTTGCCGACCGCGACTATTTCAACACAGAAAGGGTCAGCCCGGGATGGCGCCAGGAAGGTATCGCCGCCGATCTTCACGTGCGAGAAACTTGTGTTCTGAAGCGAAGTATTCGGAAGGAAAGCAATATAAGCATCCAAGTCATTTTTTTCATTGTTTGTAATTTGACAGACCTCGTTCTGCCACCACCTCATAGTTTCTTTTGTTAATCCTTGGGCATAGGGTGGAACGGTGGAGATGACCACGCCTTTGCCGGAAAAGCCCTCATAAAATCGCTCGCATGCATACCTTCGCATTTCTTGAAACGAACAATAAACGTACATTAGAGAATCTTTTAGTATAATATTCAGGGGTATACCTGCTGGGCCTGGCAAGCAAGCAACTTCGCAAAAGCGCTTGACCACTTCATCTATAGCTGGATCAATGGGAACATCAGTATTAATGATGGAATTCATCCAGGAACGTCGAACAGGTATGAGATCCTCTTGTGCAAAGCTGCGATAAGCAATCTCTGTGTGACGTAGGACGAGTTTAAGTTGACGCCGATCTTGTATATTCGAGCTACCGATAATGTTGAATATCGGTCGACTGTGATACATATCGAACTAGTTACTTATTTTTGAATGTAAATTTCAGTCACAGTCAATAATTAAACGCGCTTCAGTGCCCCTTATATTGGGTGACTCTATAGCATCAATCACGGGATTGGTTTGAAATTAATTGAGTCGAATCTCAACACCGAAGTATTTCGTCCTTTTACCCTATTAAACTATTTATCTTGATGGAGGATTTTTCAAAAATGGGACCTGCCTTTCGCTGAAAACACCGACAAAGGTGTGATGTGAGGTCGAAAATTTGAAGATTTGCGCAACTAATCGGATAGTGGCCGACAAATTGACGCCGAAAATAACAATGACTGATTATCCGTGGAGTGATTCCAGCTAAGTTATGCCCCACAATAAAATATTAGCTAAAACTGTCAGCATTTGTGCATTATTTAAGTACTCCATTTGGCAATATCTATATACTCCACGACAAATTTTGCTTGTCACTTTTAGATCGAAATCGCTGCAATTCCCGCCGTGCACCCGGCAATTCGCTTTAGCTCGCAAATGGCTGTGAATGTAAGAGTACTTTATATTTTACTCACCATGTCGTTTCGTAACCTCCCGTTTTTTTTGCGCAGGTCCTTTGTCAACGTAAGCCACTCAAGGTGGAAGGAACCGTTTGGCCGGCTTGGACACTCCATTGGGATCTACCAGAAAACGTTACTCCCCCCGAGGTTCTCGCACGCCATTCTGTCCCAAGGCTTCTAGAACGGCTCGAGGAAGACCTGCCCTTACAGGTCATTGAGCACAGAGGAATGTTCAATTTAGGGAAACGAATTCAAGAATGCACCGCGAGCTCATTGTTGGCCGCGCTCGGGCAAGGAGGACGCAATCTGAGCGAGTTGGACGTCTGTTTAACTTCAGATAATGTAGCTATCGTTTCTCATGATCTTAACACTTGGCGAGTGTCTGAAAAGTTGGGAGATAAGCTTTTCAATGAAATTCACTCGTCAAAAATCAAGGATGTACCTGTTATTATCCGAGAGGTATCAAATGGGATAATACAAGACAAGTATCTTGAAACCATTGATCATATTCCTTTGTTAACTGAAATATTCAGCAAGGTATTTTTGGCTAATCCAGATGCCACCATTTTCCTAGACGGTAGGAACTACGATGCTCACGTGATTGTGGCTTGGCTTAGCCACCGGCCGGAATACCATCAAAGAGTTGTTGTACTTTTCTATACATTTGAATACCCACACGGCGGTGCCTTCGTTGATGCAGTTTTAAATGCCCAGCCCGCATCTGCTTGGAGGAAATCAATCTCCCTGATGCCCGCTCTTTTTCCTGAAGAACTGTGCCGACTGGCCCGTCTGCGTCAAGTTACTGAACCCACAGTCGATGATTTGTATTTGGCAGGCAAAGCCTGGTTTGATTCCATGCTAATGCAAGACATGAGGATCGTGGCGGCACATGTTGTTTTCTCCGGGGTGACCAGAAATTTGCTGGGCCAAGTTGTCGATAAAGATGTCTTGTTGGCTTTCGATTCAGATCAAGCCGCAGTGAGACTCGCGTATTACCTCAAGGAGGATACGATGATTAGAGCTAAACGCCCTCACCTGAAGTTTGCTGCGGTCACTAGATGCTATGACTTCGCAGCCCTCCTGGATTCCGGCGAGCGGGGTGAGTTCTCCATCGACATTAAAACAGGCAGGGCCCGACGTCATGAGACAGACGAGCGGAAACACATACGTTGGAGAAAAGGAACACCAGGAAATTCGGCAACAATTGCGGACTGGGTAATCTCAGATCGACCTGAAGATGAAATGGCTATCTGGGAATGGCGAAATCAAGGAATCGATCGTGAAGTTTCTCATCTAAGTCCACACTTGGATCTTAATATAGAAACGTCAAAATAAAAGTCTCGTAATTGAAACAATATGTTTATTAATTTCGATATATCAATGTGTTCACGCGTATTCTATCTTTTTATTCGAGATGTATGTTGTCCATTATAATGAATATGTAATTTTCTACATTTCGAAGATAACTTTAGACGTGTTAAATCTCTGTTATTTCGCGCCAGATTTACAATAATTCTCATTGGTGGCGAGCGCCACTTTGGCATGCATGAGGGTGGTCTCGGTCCACGGAAAATGTTTGTTGAAAATTACCCTGATTGTGAAAAAACTGAACTCTTTTCCGCTCGAGAGGCGGGAGCACTGACTCATGCCCGCCGGTCGAATATTCTTTTCGTTTCTCATGGCGGTGTACTCTCAGTAGTTGCTACACTGCTCGGGGTTGAGCTGACCGCGATGCAAAGATGTAACGCGTGTGTTCTCCACTTCAAATTCGATGGTTCATCTTGGAACGTCCACACTAGAGACAGCGGGGTGTTTCTGGTCACTGGTGCATCTGGAGGCATAGGCAAGGCCATCGTCGACAACCTGATGCGGCGTGGTTTTCGTTTGAGCTTAGGAGCGCGTAGCGTGGAAAAACTGGAAGCCACTTTTGGGTTTCAGAATGAATCTCTTCACTTCGCACGTTTTGAAGCTGAGGACCTCCAAACGATGGAGGAGTGGGTATCGACGGCCATGATAAAATTTGGGAGGATAGATGGCCTTGTTAACAATGCTGGGGATGGAACACGGGTAGCGCTTGCGGAGGGAATTGACTATGAGCAGCTTGAGAGACAGTGGAAGATCAACGCTGGGGCTCCGCTGAGGATGATCATGCTGTGCCTGCCTCAGCTCGCGAAAAGTGGATCTGGCCGGATCGTCAATATCAACTCCATGTCAGGCCAGCGGGTTCTGAACTCGTTCGTTGGTTACAACATGACAAAACACGCCCTCTCAGGTCTCACGAAAACAGCCCAGCATGTTGGGTGGGAGTCCGGCGTTAGAACAATGGAAATATGCCCAGGCTATGTGGCGACAAAAATGAGTGCTTGGACTGATGAGATTGAGGATGATGGTAAGATCCAGCCCGAGCACATAGCTGAACTTGTTCGACAGGCTATCGAGCGTCCTAACAACGCTTTTGTCCCAAAGATTGAGGTGCTGTGTATGAAAGAAGCCACGCGTTAAACGAAATCGGAGGAGATATAGGTTGCGCGGGTCGCGTGCTCTGTTTGATTAACTCTTGATGTTTTCTTTATGTCTGTTCCCGTGTAATTTTAAATATTATGATGAATAAAACCTTTACTCCTCAGTGTTTTTATTGATTTAATCATTTTCCTTTTGTATTGAGACAGTACGGATTTTAGTTAATTAAAATGAAGGCCTCTGGGAAAATCAAAACCCTGATGACCTAAGTTTTGTCTACAGCTTTAACGACTAGAACCTTATGGAAATAATTATTCCGAGGGCCTTTCATAGAAAATCAAACAAGCTAAAATAATGATTGAACAGAGTCACCATCTGCCAAGATGAAAAAGTCAATGGGATTGATCACCAACTATGGGGTACTCGATTGATAATTTCCCCTAGCAGGGTGCCGAATGAAAATTGCAGTGGCATAATTGGAGACCAGATTTCTATTTTTGCGGCACGCCGCACTCGGTGACCCTTGGCCACGTCCATTTGTCTTTACGATTTTTTCAAAAATGCGATAATTTCGGGAAATCACTTCAAACTTAGTCGCTCGGATTCTCGATATTCAATAATTGAACTGCGAAATTATCGGGTTTGTGTTCGACAAATAATACCTG
Organism: Agrobacterium rubi TR3 = NBRC 13261; assembly: GCF_000739935.1. GTDB lineage: Bacteria > Pseudomonadota > Alphaproteobacteria > Rhizobiales > Rhizobiaceae > Agrobacterium > Agrobacterium rubi. The sequence continues at coordinate 74,218 of NZ_BBJU01000024.1, forward strand.
TTAAATACCTATCTGATTACCTGTAGCAAACAACCATGTTCTATCAATATAGCATGATCGCTATTTTAAAATTTTTATTGGTGGCCATATCAGCCAATAAAACATTTGTTTCAACAACATCACAAGGACCGCACTCGAACATAGATAATTATTTAAGCGAAAGCACAACCAGACAGCAAATTAATACAGATTCAGCGATTAAAGTAGAAATGCTTTGAAACAGATCGGAGCTTCTTGAAGAAGCGCTTCCAAGGTCTATGACGTTCATTCGGCACTCGATTTCCCGAAAGCAAGGGTTTGCAAGGATGATCTTGCGTCGGGGTCAGATTTGGAGGCCGCACGGGGTACACGGCGTCGGCTCCTAAAGCCGCTTCGGCCCAATTATCAGTTGTCTCCGCCGTTGGAACGTTGCGTGACAATTCGACACTGGCCCGAACATGATTCAAACGAGAACTCTCCCCGACGCTTTTCCAGTCCCAGGACGAGCCATCAGCTAGTATTTCGCTGAACAACGCTCTACCGAACGCGATGATGTGGCAAGGGAGTTCCAACCCTCCTTCTCGTAGAAAGAATTGGACACTTTCGCCACCCAGGTAAAACCGCGGCCCTCGCCGGAAAGCCGTGGTGGGAAGGAAGGCCACAAAATGACTCAAGTCTTCTTCGCCGGTTCCAGCTTCGACGCGATTTCCATCGTGTAAACGCTTGAACAAACATCGCACCATTTCGATTGTAACTCCGGTTCGGTAAGGAGCTAACGTGCATGCGAGAAGGTTCGCCCTTCCGAATTGGCAAAGATCCTTAGACTGCACATGACTCAGCATAGCTTCCCGGGAACAATAAACATAGATTGGCGCCGCGTCTTTACAGATCACCTCCTGCTCTGCGATGGACTGAAGCGTCGGCGGACGAGGAAATGGGAGACGAAGAAATAACGCGGAAATTTCGTTTTTTAGCGCGCTCTCTGCCAATCGTCCCCGCCAGTATTTCGTCCAAATCTCCTGATAAATCAGGAGATTATCGCGGATATAGATATGATATAGGATGCATGCACTGGTCAAAAATAGATGCATTTCCATTCTGTCATTAATAGATTCAAGAGTAAGCGGAGCGAAGCCTGGACGTGGTGGAACCATCATATCTATTTGCAGAAATGGTCTTCACCTCATCCGCTCAAAAGGCTTTAAATAGACCCTGCATCCAATTACACAGTTCGTCACACACAAGATAACTTTCGCTTACGACTATTTCCCGCTATTCATTGACTTTGTGTGGCATCAAAACGTATATGTCGTTATATGTATTGTATTCTTTTAAAACTATAGGTATCCGAGGCAATTGCCTGGGGATAAGAACTTTGAACAGCATGTTTACTATTTTACGACATATCGCACTGTTCTGTATGAATATTTGTTTCAAAAACACAAACAAACGAGATAATTTATTTCGCTTAGAAAGATGCTACAGTGCTTGAAAACAGAACGTAGTACATACTGGCAATAGCCCACGATCTGCTGCCGATGTGCAACAGCAGATTATCATAACTTAAAAGATATTTCACAATAAACCGGTAAACGGCGATGCGGACCTTCTGGCTTCATTCCAACGCTTAGTTTCTTACAGGCAGGTGTTTGTCTTTCCGGTGAAGCAACAACGCAGAATTCCAAGACCAGAAGGCCTTTTTTTAGCAGCGGGATAGGCCAAACCAACCGCTACGACTTCAAAATGAAAGCGGGATCCTGGGAGCAGCGCAAAGAACTTATGAACATAACGATCATTGTGAACCTCATAAACGCTATATGGCAATTTCAGAAACGACTTGCTCGGGAGAAAGGCGACATAGGCTTCCAAAGCATCCGGAAGGAGGCAAGACCCTGGGGATATCAGGTTATGCCCATAGCGGACCTTCTCACGCGTCACGCCTGCATCGAAGGGTGACATGGAGCACACGACCGAGCCGATCTCTGAATGAAAAGACACAATACGTTCTTTTGCATATTCCTCAAGCTTCCTGCGAGGACAGTAAATGTAGAGCGGATTATCATTCACGGCGATTGTGTCCAACGGCCCCAACCTCGGTCCGTGCAAGCATGCATACCTGCTGAACCATGTCAGGATTCCGGTCACAGCATCACCCGGATCGTCGTAGAGTACGAGTGACTTGACCCAATTTTTTTGGGCATCAGCCAAGGTTTGTTCCACAAAATTGCGATAAACCACGACTGCTCCGATCAGCACGAGCTTGGCCTCTTCGCGGTTCCGGATCCGCAGCAGGCTAATCACCGTGAAAACAGGACGCTGATATACCATCATTAAGCTTTATGCGGGGTGTAAGCATCCGGAGCTCTTTGGAGCCCCAGAGATTGAATCTTGCTTTATAGCTGAAAAACGCATGTGCAGGGAAGGTGATCATGGTAATTTTACGGATTTCTACTGTTGAAATACCTTTTGGAAACAGAATTTCTGTCTGTTAAACTACAAACAGGACCCGTTACTTAACTATTGGATGAGCGTAGGGCCGTTTTTTCGATAATTGACATGTGAATGACATAAAGCAGGTTTCGAGCTTATCGAGGTGATCCTTATCGCCACATTGTCAAAAAGCATCCACCATAGTCCTATAATTGCTGACAGACACGTAGCGTGCCTCCCTGGCTCATCGCAAAATTGAGGCTTGTGCCTTCGCTTGGCTCGTGACGAAGCCAGCTTTCGATGCCCGAAAACGATGGCCCACATTGTCTCACGAATCATTACGATTCTGTCAAAAAAATACGCTGTTTCACCAGGATGAATTTTCAATTTGTGTAAAATCTGTTCAATAAATAATACTTCCTCAAAGATGTTTCAGAAAAGCATCACGGACTTATTTTTATCAAATTATTTTTATCGCATTCTTATCCTTGCATGAAACATGCATCCATATCATTACATGTCTCATCGGGAGATACACAGTGGCACTAGCATGGTTATATTGATCCCATACACTAGGGTTGTTTTCTATCCATGAATAGAAAACAGATTAAGTGCTGATAAGGTTCTGTAGTTCATCGAAGCTGAGATTTGGCAAACCAAATTCCTCGTCCGACTGGGAGAACAGCGTCTTCCCCACTGCGACGATGTCGTATGGGATTATGTCGTTCTCTTCTCTACTGAAAACGACAAAATGCTCCTCCGCGCCACCACGGGTGGTGATTTTGGACATGCTGATCGTGAATTTCTTACTGGGCAAAATGGCCACGAAGCAGCTTACGGCATGCGGCATGCTATAGGCGCCTGGCAAGATACTGTTGAGTACGTTCTTGAGCTCCTCTGCTGGAATATCCGTTCGGTATGGTGGGAGTGATGAAGCCAGCACAAATTTGCGATAGCACCGCAATAGGGTTTTTCCTTCGACGTATTGCGATAATAAATTCAGGGAGGTGTAGATGTAGATTGGTGAGTCATGTTGGCAAATTCTATCTGGCTGGACGGCGCCAGGAATGCTGCAACACGGCGTGAAGACACAGCTTTTGATTGCGCGCAGAGTCTCTTCGTCTAGGCCGGATTCGGAAAGGACTCGGACAACCCACGATTGCTGGAAGGGGAGAATCTTTCGAGTGAGGAAATCCCTATAATTTGCGACCGCCGCGCATAGGCTCTGCTGAAGTTCTTCCAGGGAGGTGTTTGCGAACAAATCAATTGTCGGAAAAACGGGGCGATCATCCCCTGAGGGTATCATATTTTGATTGTAAGACATTAGTGAGGTGTGCATGGCCGAAGGCTAATGGCCCTCTATTATAACACTCACCTGCCCAGTGATTGTCAAACATCGCAATAATGAAAGATTAGGTTACTATTTCGCTCGTGCCGCACTTGTCAAAGTGGGAAGGAGCATATCAACATTTTCAAACGCTTGTTCCCAGAACACCGACGAATTCATTTGACCGTCACCAGAGCTTTGATGCTACTCAGATATTTGGGCACCGCGATGGGACCCGTGAAACAGCCTGGGTCCACTTTTGAATTGCGTTGCTCCTGAACATCATACCAACTGCCACGATAAGGACTTGTTTTTCACACTTTCGTGTAAATCAATAGTCAGCAATCGAACCTGCCGACAAATTTGAAAATCTCTCAACAAGTCTCCCAATGAGGTGAAACTGCTGTGTTCGAAACACGGAAGCAACCATGTTTCGGTTGGGTTGGAGAGGTTTATCTTAGCGACTCTCTTTCAAGAACGCGTCCCATGCCATACAGCCAGTCATTCAGGCAACGTCGCGCAGTTTGTCATTTCGCCCTACAATCACAGCGGCGCTAGAGGAAGCGACAGATTTTCGAATGATAGCTGGCTTTCCGAGAGTCGAGTTAAACTGTTGATGTGGGTTCTGCGTGCCAGATTGAATATTTCAATTTCATTGATACAGTTAAATATTCCGCGTATATGCCTCCCCTTTCCTTTAACGTTATGAACGTGCTGTTATACCATTCCAAATGGAAAAATACAAATTCGCTGAAATACCAACAATTGAAATTCATTGAATCGCACTTGGCTCTATAATATTACACGATCCGTCGTACAGATTAAGTCATTGGCATCATTATTAGGCGAACGGCACATTTTCTTTTCGAATAGAAAACTCGTTTTCCTTTAAAAAAACAACTGACTATCGTCTAGTCGACGCCGCTGCTTTGACTTATAGGCCAAAACAGGACCGAGACCCACGCGGTGCATTTTTATTCGGTGGATCCGAGCACAATTAATAAAGGAGCTTTTGCATTCCCTGGATGCCTCAAGCTGTGCCAAGTTATCAATGGAGAACCAGAACACTCCGGTTGAGGCGATAGAAAGAAAGCTCAAAAGCAGCTGGCTTCACTCCCTCCATGTCAGAAAAATCCTCCCTTCACCCTTCTTGGGAGGACCTTACTCTTACATCACTGAGGAAACCGATGTCGGCCAAGAAGCAGACTGCATTCGAGGCCATTCCGTCACTCCACTGCCAGAAGATGAAGGCATGGTATCACATCATATGCAGCAGGTCTTTTGTTCAACGCACCAGCCAGCGGCCCATGACCATGTAGATGCGTTTGCTTTAAGAGCAGCACCGGAACCGGCCGTCATTCCTGATGAAGATATTGCCGACAAATCTTATCGTCCATTCGCCAGTTCGGAGAACAGCTTGACGGATATCCTCATGCGCATGCCCCTATCCACGCGAAACGCTTGGGCCACTCAAGCGCGCAAGGAAAGAGACGACGCCTTTCGAGTTATTCTTGAACTCCCCAGCCTGCCCAAAGAAGTTAAAAAGTACCTGCGTCGCAGCGCGCAATCCATTCAAACGCAAGAAATGAGGTGGCAACTAAAATGCCACCTACCCCTTTCGGAGAGGGGTCTGTTCTGGCTTTGGTTGGTCATAATGCAGTTGGCGGTTGTCCTGCCCGACATAGTATCTGCCTCACTTGGAGCGGAAGTTGCCGTCTTGCGCTCTGGGCCTATTACTCTGCAAACACAGCTTATGGTGCTTGCGATTTTTGATTATCCTTGGGCGGACACGAGGCTCGCCGCTCACCTGGCTTGCGAAGTCTTCCTCGGAGGATTGCCAGTTTTAATTTTTGGCTTATTCGCCATTGCTATGCCCCAACATGAGGGAACCACATTTCACACCGCCAAAGATGTAGCATGGAAGGCGTCACTATGCATTCTGTGGCAAATGCTGATGCAGAACAGGAAGAACATCCGGGATTTATTAAAATACTCTTTCTTGCGGATGAAAAGGATTTCTACAGCTCAGAGTTCCGATTTCACTTCTGAATACACAAGATTGAGGAATTCCAGCACCATCATCTATTCCTGGCTCGACACCTTTGAGGTGAGTAACCGTCTCCGTATTCAGATCGGTTACCACAAACAAGACCATGAAGATGCCCTGAGGGTTCTCCGGTGGGTCGGCCATATTGCCGACGATAAAGACCGCAATCCTCGGGGAGGCAAAGCAGGCATACTAGTAGCAATCCTGACGATGGCTGGCCTGATATGCCTCTCTACGTTTCCAACCGATGCCTATTCAGGCCTTATTGCGGCGGCCAATCTTGTGCCGTTAGCTGCGCGGGCCGCTGTTGACGTTATGGATAATTCGCAAAGCTCGCACGATCTGTTGCGCCTTTTCACCGCAACCGCCGGCGTAAGTTTTCCAAGCACTTTATTCGTGCTGGGCAATTCGAGTTACTGGCTTCTGACGAAAAAATCTTTTCTTGCTGGGTTCGCCAACATTCATTTCTGGATAGCCTTCGTACTGATCTTTTTCCTGAGCCTTTTTCCCAAACTTTGGGGGAGACTATTCATGCACGTTGGCTCGAGACTCCTCAATGATCGTTCAGGAGCTTAATATTTTGTTGGTCCACTTCACCTGGAGGGAGAAAAACGCGTGATCCAAAAAAACCACCGCACAATGTATCTTCACACAAAAGCATCACGGCAGTCATTCACGTTTTAAAAAGATTCTATTATTACTTTACATATACGGAGCTCATTACATCTTCCTCTAAGAGAAACTGTCATTGCATCAGCATAAAAGCGTCTTGTTTATGGGCCGTTGCTCATCTCATTATGATTACATAACGTTATACGCAATACAAAAATCCATATGCAAAAGACATACAATAAAATAAACACCCAGCGTACAGATCATAATACGCAGATTGAAAATCTGACATTACAATTTATTTATAGTGAATCCGCGGGCAAAAAGCCGACCAAGCGTAAGCGCCATTAGATATATTCGGACCTTTTAACTTCACTCCCTTTCAGCCCCAGATATTGGGCCAGTAAACTCATTTGCCATCAAAATAACAGCTTGAGACGGTAATTGAGAAGCTTCAACAAACAATTTCTGAGTTTCTCTTTACGGCTCCTATCTTCAAAAAGAGCCCGCCCCACACAAAGTATTTCGCAGCAAAAGGCATCCGTTTGCGACGGTGCCAAGAAACTATAGATACCATTCTTCGTGTGCCAATAGCTCGACTCCTGAAGCGAACTGGTTGGCAAGAATGCGATGTATGCATCCAAATCGTTCTTCCCGCTGCAGGTATTCACACAGGCCTGATTTTGCCAGACACTCATATCATCTCTCGTTACCCCCTCAGCATAGGGTGGAACTGTGCAAATCACCACGCCGCGATTCGAAATGCCCTCATAGAATCGTTTGGTTGCACAACTTCTCATCTCTTCGAACGAGCAATAAACATACATCGGAGAACCTTTGAGTATCAGGTTCATCGGCTCGAGTGTCGGCCCATGCAAGCAGGGCGCGTCTGCAAAGCGATTCAGCGCGTCATCAATGTCAGAATCTGGAGAGTTAAAAAGATTGGCGACTAAATCAACCCAGGAGCGCTGCGCGGAGGCAACCGTGTTCTGCACGAAATAGCAGTAATCTTCTTCAGCTACGCTCAGGACGGGTTTAAGTACCTCCCGTTCTCTTATCTCCCAGGTATCGACTATGTCGAACACGGGTCGTTCGTAGTACATTCTGCACTTTGGAGGTGCTTCCCAGGTCCCCCTGCCAATCTAGCGACTTTAACTGCAGAGCGCGCGTCCGTAAAGTATGAGGCTTCTATACACTGCCGCAGATAATAAAAATTAGTAATGTCGGCAAAAATACAGGGCCTCTAGAATAATAATTCAACCATAACGCAATAATTTCAAGAAATTTCCTTAGTCATAATAGCCGATATTATAATATTAGTCTCTTCTTTATAGGCATCATCCTTTTATAATTATGCACCTCCATCTGCCGACAGCGAAAACGTGTTTGTACTAACATCAAATGATAAACGTGCTCCTATATAAGAAATACTTTCGGCGGCCTAGATTGAAAGAAGTCAGACCCGTCGAACAGTACGATTTGAAAATTCTGGTATCCACTGCCATTGCGGCCGACACTGACCTTAGCTTTCAAAAAAGGAGCGGGATTCCCGCGCATGCTTATATCATGATGAATTTAAGACGCTATTCCTCAACTTCCAGCTGGCAGTCTTGTCTTATACATTTAAACTGGGCAAACGACCTGTGTAGCGCTTGCTATAACAAACTAAACCGCGCTCTTTCTGTGCGGCTGCGATCATTCGGTACCCTCCTGCTCTAGCCCGAACCGACGTTTCGAACACACGCTTTTCTCGAAATATGGATGTAGGTTCATCTTTTTCTTTCTTTTGATTTCCGGTTCATTCCGAGTTTTTAACCGGTTTTTTTCAGGTACTCTGTCAGCGCAAACCCTTCCCAGTGAAGGATACAGGATGGCCCAGGTGGGAAATCCAGTGGGATCTCCCAGCAGGCGTAACTTCAGACGAGGTGCTTGCTCGTCATTCGGTACCACACCTTCTTGAACGCCTTGAAGAGCAACTGCCCCTTCAAGTCATAGAACACCGGGGCATGTACAACTTGGGGAAGGGCGTACAGGAGTGTACCGAAACCTCATTACTGACTGCCCTCGGAGGGATGGAACGGCGAAATCTTTCTGAATTGGATACGACACTAACTTCTGACAATTTGCCCGTTGTGTCTCACGACTTCAATACCTGGCGGATTTCCACGTTACCGGATAGACTGATCCGAGAACTCCATTCAGCAGATGTTAAGAATATACCGGTGATCATTCGAGAGGTTTCAAATGGTGAGATCACAGAATCATACACCGTAACAAACGACATCATCCCTTTTCTTGAGCCTCTTTTGGATAAGGTTTTCGACGTCAATCCAGGCGCAACCTTCTTTTTAGATGGTCGCGACTTTGAAGCCCACATTATCACTGCTTGGCTAAGCCGCCGTCCGAAATACCGTCAACGTGTGGTCCTTCTCTTTTACACCTTCGAGTACTCCAGCGGCGAAGCGTTCTTTGACGCGGTCAAACAGGTTAGCCCTGAGCCTGATTGGAGGGAAACCGTCGCGCTCATGCCGGTGATTTTTCCTCAAGAACTTCCGAGGTTGGCAAAACTGATCGATCTTAGCGACATCGCCGTCGAGGACCTTTATGAAGGCGGCAAAATCTGGATCGATTCGATGCTCAGGCAGCCGATGAGAGTGGTCGCAGTTCACATTGTGATGGCCAGGGTAAAACCTGAGCAGCTGGGCCTCTGTGACAAACCGGAAATCGTTAGAGCCTTCAACGCAGATTACGCCGCAGTACGCCTTGCCTATTATGTGAAGGACAATCCAGAAGTGCGAAAGATGCGTCCACACCTTAAGCTGGCAACTGCAACAAGATGCTACGATTTCTCCGCTCAACTGGAAAATGGCGAGAAAGCAGAATTTTCAATTAACATCAGGACAGGGAGACCGATGCCACGCGAGACAGATGAACGAAAGTACATTCGCCGTGGCTATGGAATACCCGGCAATGCAGCAGCGATTGCCGACTGGGTTATATCAGACCGATCTGAGGATGAGATGTCATTCTGGGAATGGCGTAACAAAGGCGTTCCCCGCAGGGTTGATCACCACTGCCCCCATCTCGACGTTATAGAGCAAGATGGAAAATCTGTACCGTGATATTATTATAGAATCCCGTATATCAGACATAGGAAGTAAATTATGTTATCTATCTATTCTCTGTAATATTGAATTACTTATATAATTTTCATATTTTATAATAGTCTATATATCTTGGTATATAAATGTATTTATAACTTTAAATAACTCGTAAAATAATTATAACTGTAATGACTCCGCGCAATATTTACACATAGACACACACATCATCTCATTGATGCTTGGTAATAATTGTCATTAGATTGTTTTTATGCATAGATGCACTCGAAATCAGCCAATTTTAGACAAGTATCAAACGGATGTGAATTCAGTACATTAAAAACGTCCGCAATGTGTTATTAAGTTGTCTAAGCGTCAATTTGTTTACACCACAATATATCCTGCCACCAGCCAGCCAACAGCTCCCCGACCGGCAGCTCGGCACAAAATCACCACTCGATACAGGCAGCCCATCAGTCCGGGACGGCGTCAGCGGGAGAGCCGTTGTAAGGCGGCAGACTTTGCTCATGTTACCGATGCTATTCGGAAGAACGGCAACCAAGCTGCCGGGTTTGAAACACGGATGATCTCGCGGAGGGTAGCATGTTGATTGTAACGATGACAGAGCGTTGCTGCCTGTGATCAAATATCATCTCCCTCGCAGAGATCCGAATTATCAGCCTTCTTATTCATTTCTCGCTTAACCGTGACAGGCTGTCGATCTTGAGAACTATGCCGACATAATAGGAAATCGCTGGATAAAGCCGCTGAGGAAGCTGAGTGGCGCTATTTCTTTAGAAGTGAACGGTTGACGATATCAACTCCCCTATCCATTGCTCACCGAATGGTACAGGTCGGGGACCCGAAGTTCCGACTGTCGGCCTGATGCATTCCCGGCTGATCGACCCTGCCGCTATTGCCCGCCAGGCCGACCTCGATGCGATGAACATCGAGATATACCACTTCGCCAGCGGCGAGGCGCGCCAGCTTCGAGACAAGGGCTTCGCGGCATTCTGCTACCTGCCAGCCGGACATCATGAAAAGCTGATGCAGTACGGCATCAATGTCGAAGCTCAGGTTATCCAGGGAATCCGCGACGGGGAGCTCGACCAGTTTCTCGGAGACGATGTCGCACAGGTTGCAAGGCTGAAAGAAGAAGCAAATGGCTGATCAGAATATGCCAAAGTCTGCCGAGCAGGATACCGCTGCCATTGTCGAGAAGATCGCCCGCAAAGCCGGCGAGCGTGCCCTCGATCACTTTCGTTCCCTGTCGAGCCTTCCCGTCGAGACAAAGGGACACCTCGACCTCGTTACCGAGGCCGACAAGGACGTTGAGGCATTCCTGATTGGCAGCTTGCGGGAGGCGTTCCCCGATGATGGCATCATGGGTGAAGAAAGTGGCGAGATTCCTGGCGCCTCCGGGCGCGTGTGGGTCATCGATCCGATCGACGGAACATTCAACTTCGTCCGCGGCGGCCAGAATTGGGCGATCTCGATTGGTCTGTACGGGAACCGTCGTCCGTCATTCGGCGTGATTTATGCACCTGTTCGAGATCTGATTCTGGTCGGCGGCAAGACCGTTCCAACACGGTTGAACGGTCACCCGCGCCAGGGATGACCGCTACGCTTTCTCAATTCGAGGGTGGATCACGCCATGCCCGGTGAACCTGCAGGACAAACAGCTTTAGCACGACTGGCAATGGTAGCTGACAAGCTCTGGACCGGCGAAATCAGGACCCAGTACGCCGCTATTTGCTATCGGCGAACCGATGACAGTTCAGGCCCAATCGAGGTTCTCCTTATTACCAGCCGGGGTACCGGGCGCTGGGTCATACCCAAAGGTTGGCCAATGGCGAAAAAGAAGCCGCATGAGGTCGCAAGCCAGGAAGCCTGGGAGGAGGCTGGTGTCCGGGGACGCGTCCGAAAAAAGGCTTGGGGTCATTACACCTACGTGAAGAGGCTTGGTGACGGCGAGTTCATTCCGGCAATGGTCCAGGTCCATCTTCTCGATGTCCAGCGGATGGAAGACGACTTTCCGGAACGCCATCAACGCGACCTTCAATGGTTCAGTCCCCGTCTGGCGGCATCGGCGGTCGGCGAGCCGGAGCTACGCGGCCTCTTTGCGAGGCTCGAAGAACGAGAAATCCAACGGGCCGCCGCCGTCGCCTCCAAAGCGGGTTAAGCGCCTCAGAACTGGAAATCATTATGAACAATATTATCGCAACGGGCTTCAATACGGCATCGACGGACGGCGAGCTTGACAGCCTCGAGAGAGAGCTGCGCCGCCTTGAGGCAATCGGCGTCGACACGGTCGAACTCGCCCTTTCCAGCCTCGATCTGATCGCGGGTGGCCGCATCGTCAAAGAGCGTGCCGATCGGCTCAGAACCCTTCTTGAGACGTTTTCCTTCCGCTATACCGTGCACGGCCTCGTGTCCTCGAACTTCATGGACCCGGCAACGCGCCGGCACCAGGTCGATGCTGCAAAGGCACTGGTCGAGATTTGCGACAGCATCGACGCCCGCGTTCTCGTCCAGCACGCGGGCTTTCTGCGCGCCGATCAGATCGCTCAACGCGCCGGCGCTGACGAGCGTCAATGCGAAGCGCTGCTCGAATTGGGCGAGCATGCCAAAGCGTACGGTATTCGCATCGCCTTTGAGAATATTTTCACAACGGAGCCGGGCCAGTATCGTCAGACTCCGGCCGAAGTTGCCGCAACGGTGAAAGCCGTCAATCATCCGGATGTCGTAGCCCTGATCGACTTCAGCCACGCCTACCTGGAATCCAACTATCGCGGCCTCGATTTCCGCGATCAGTTGCGCGCCATGGCCCCGGTCCTTGGGGCTCCCGGTCGCCGACTGTCGAGGCGGACCGCGACGACAAGGATAGTTGTAATCACAGATGGGGGTATGGAATGCAGCACTGGCTGGACAAGTTGACCGATCTTGCCGCAATCGAGGGCGATGAATGCATCCTGAAGACCGGGCTCGCGGACTTCGCCGAGCATTTCGGCTTCACCGGTTTTGCCTACCTTCACATCCAGCACAAGCATATCATCGCGGTGACCAACTATCACCGCGAGTGGCAATCAACCTATTTCGACAAGAAATTCGACGCCCTCGATCCGGTCGTCAAACGCGCAAGATCCAGGAAGCATGTCTTCGCATGGTCGGGGGAGCAGGAACGGCCGGGGCTGTCGAAGGAAGAGCGCGCCTTCTATGCGCATGCGGCCGATTACGGCATCTTTGCGCAGCTCATTCTTGACCAATGCCGCCAATCCATCATGACCTTTACGGAAGTCGACCGGCTTGGTCGCGACCATGATCCGTACGCGGTTCGACGGAAAGATCATGCCGGAACCGCGCAGGCACGCGCAATAGCGGCAATGCGGGCGGCAGACGCACCTTCTTCCAGGCGGATGGTGACAGCGCCGACGATGATCTCAGGGCGGCTAGTTTTATTGATCAGCGGCTCCGCAACGGGTGGATCGATGACTACCGCTGCGAACTCCACTGGGTCATCGGGTGCAGGTAGAACAAGCTTGCCCTGCCGCGCCATCGTTCGCCAAGTCGAAAGGCGGTTCGCCCGCAATCCATAGCGCTCGGCGCCCTCATTCACCATCGCGCGCCAGGTCTCAAGCTTTCCGAAACGATCTGCGCCTTGACCTCGTCCGGCCAATGCCGGTGAATCTCACGTCCAGACTTCCTGGTTGTGAGAAACTCCAATGTACTCTCCATGGAGAAACTCCCGTTGCTCGTCCATGGAAAGCCGATCACAGATTAGGGCGGCGAGAACAACGGGGGGGGTAGGACATCGGTTACGCTGAAGCCCTGTTTTCCGGCATAGGTATCGCGGGGCCGCACGACACGGCAGGTGGGCTTTGATGAGACACTCACGGCATTGCTCCTATGGGCTGGCGGTTCAACATAGCTACATTGCAAGCTACACAAACGTTCTCGCAGAGTCATCTAATATGCGTAGAGGCTGCGCAGCGGGATGTCACAACTCTGAACTATTCCTCGAGCATCACCTCGAAGTGGTGTGTTCCGCACATCTTGGCCTGTTTCAATCAAGCCACTGGGTGGACACTTGAATCGGTAATTTCATTCTAAAGTGAAAGCCCTCCTGACATGGAGCGCTCTCGGCTCCGTGAGCTTTCCAAAACCCTCGGTCGCTCATGATCCGCCTTCGGCAAAGGACCCGGTAATGGCACACTAAGCAGTTCATTCAGTAACGCTTGCTGTTCCGAATTTGTCAAATGGTCGCCTTGCATCGAGAGTTCTGGTCGTGTTTCTGAGACGCGCGACAAGCCCGGTTCGCCAAACAAAGCCTGCGGATCAAAGCGCTCACTTGTCGCATTGGTCGAGTGATCGCGTTCCAAAGGCCCTTGCGAATGTTCATCGAACACACTCTCCGACACTGAACTCGTTCGCACCAGGCTGTCTCCGGAAGCTCCACGGAGGCTGTCCTCAACACGCCCGCCTGGTGCGCCATGTACTTCCAAAGGCGGCGGGACTGGCACGCTATGCAGGAAACTCAAGAGCTCTTGCTCGTTTGGATCCGACTGATGATTATTGATCGGAAATAAGGACATCGGCGGCGCTTGGGAATCCGTTCTGCCGACCGGCGATTGCGGATCGGCGGATGGGTTTATCGAGGCCCGCCGCAAACCTAACATCGTTATTCTTTCCGGCGATCCGGGAAACGACATCTCTGTTATTGACCGGCTTGACCGGAAGAGATTTCCCCGCCTCTCACTGAGGTTTTTTTCCTCTTGCTTTTCCCTTTCATTATCACGCTGGAGATTGACCGCCACTGGCCCTTTTTCCGACTTAGCGCCTTCCCTTGGAAAAACTGGATCTAAGGCACGCACATTTGACGATGGAGGTAGTGTTTGGGAACCGACCCGTCGCTCGGAGTTCGGTTGCCGAAACAAGGGTGAATTTTGTATAACGCCATCAAATCGTCGGTCTTTTGCAGGCACAACCCTAGGCTCAGCCTCATCACGACGGCCGTCTCTAAGAGAGTTGACCAGATGCGACTGCGGCGCCGAATCCACATTTGCCGTCTCCCGTGGAGGCGATCTAGGGATAACTGCGCGCTCTTGCCAAGCCTTCCTATGCTCAATGGATTCCGAATTTCGCAGCTTCTGAGCGTCGTGTTCTTGTTCACTTAGCGTCGTCAGTTTCCGACGAACCGTCACGCCGAGTATCTTTTTTGAGACTTTTTTGATATCAGCGTTCAAATACGCTGTTTCACTCTTGTAGATCTTACCGAACGTATGCTTGGTGCTCGTCAATTGCCCGCTAGCCTCATCGTAGACAGCCGATCGCTTGTTGAAGAGCCGTCGATGACTCGATATATCTCGGCCAAGTTCGTTGCCCTCTGTGTCTAGCAGGGATCTATAAGATTTGCTGAATGCGCCACCAAGTTTTCGAATCGTCGTCTGAGAGGTCTGACGATCCACGGCTTTCGTCGAATTCTTGGAAAAGCCGAGACGTTTGCTGCCGATGAGCTCGAGGTTGCCTTTTTCGTCCCGCTCAAAAGTTTCCTGCTTGGAACCTTTTCGACGGGTTAGTTCACGAAAAAGCCGGTTTTCCGGTCCGCTCCGGTAGGGTGTGCTGACCTTCTCGGAAATAGGTTGAAATAGCCGATTTCGGTTGACAAACTGCGTGCGGAACAGCAGGCCATTTTCGTCTCGTTCCCATTTTTCTTCAAAGCGTCCGTCTTTGTATTTCACATGCTTCGCGCGAAGTGTACCGTCCTCGGCATAAAGATGGCTGCTAACGCTCCTCCAGGTCTTCTTTTCGTGGAGACCCAAGTAAACATTGCCAGTCTCTGCGTTACGCTTCAGAACCTTTCTTGTTTTTCTTATTATACCATGCTCGCGCGTTAATTCTTTTGGGCTGTCGACCCGAAGCTGTTTATTTCCAAGCATTTTATAGCTTATTTCGCCTCGAAAGCCGTCTTCCAGCTTGTCGATTATCTGCATATCGGCGACATATTTTCGCTTCTGGTCCGGCGTTTCGAGCCGGGCTAGATTCCTTGTTGCCTCCTCTTCAGTAAGCGAGGTTTTACGCATTTGCTTAGAAAGCCGCTTAGCAGAACGGCGCATGTCAGCCGTAAGCGACTTCGCGACACTCTTCTTCGTCGTGTCGACCATTGTTGAATCCTTTCAAATGCATATTTTGAACTAAAGGGCTTCGTCACTGACGCGGTATCAGGAAATCTACAGACTGTTTACGGTTGGGCCGCGCGGTCGGCTTTCATAAGTCCGCCGGCTGTCACTGATGGGGGGCAATGCTGGCTCCGGCCGGACAAAAGCACGTGAATATCTATCGGACGGTTCAGCGAGAAGCTGCGCTGCGTCGCTCGGTAATTTCATCATCAGGCGCTCATATTCCACAACATTAGTGTAAGTGCCGGTTCTTTGCCCCTTTTCATTGCGATCCGCTATCAGGACATCTTTTTGAGACAGTTGTTGCAACTTTTCCGGGGACAAATCTGGAACCTCACGTAAGTTCGGGCCATCCGCAACAATAACCGCTGCCTGTCTGTCAAACTGCTCAAACTTGACACTATTCGCATGACTTTGCCGACCCATCGACACGGGCAGACCAACTTGATCCATCAGTTGGGTAAAGTGTTCGGGGTCGGAATATTCCAGTCTTGAAGGTGACATGTAACGGTTTCCGTCGCGAGCAAGGACCTGAACTCGATCCCACAACTTTCCCTCTTTCAAGGCTTGCGTCCAAGGGGAGTTGGGTAGGTTTTGCAATAGGTAGTCAACGCTTACATGGCGATCGCGAGTCATCCCTCCCTGGCCATCTGGCTGCCTTCCCATATTCACAGTCGCAGCCGGAAACTGCTTGTTGTGAGCTCGATTCTCGCCGGCGAACTCTGCGAAACGGATATCCGCACTGCCCCGCTCCCATGATTCCAAATATTTGGAGTCATGCATAATCCCAGATTTGGATTTGAGCTTGATCTCGGTATCGCTACCGTATTTAGTTTTGATTGCGCGTTCGAATTCCTCAAATCGCTTGTTAGCGTAAGCGTCGCCCGCAAACCTGTACGAGAAATGTATATCATTTTGCGGGGTCTTGATTAAGATATCCGGCAGCAGTGAACCAGCTTGAAACTGGTGCTCATAGCGTTTTTGAATTTCTCTGCGCCCGTATTTCTCTGTTTGTATATATCTATCCTCAGGCCTCAATTTATAATTTCGGTCGAGCTTAATATTCTTGTCTGTTTGATAGAAGATGTCGGTGCCAGTGATGCCCATCTCTGCGTGAGCGCGATTCCAGACTTCCAACTTGTACTGAAAACACTGTTTACTCTGTTCTCTTGGCTCCAGGTTATGCAATTGTGCAGCCAATTGCTCCGGGATATCGATCCTCTCGAATGCGAGGGGCGGGGGATAGTAGTTGCCGACTCCATCCCTATAGAGCCGGCAGCTCGCATTGAATTCCGCCTTGGTGGGCAGATGATCGAGGTTACCTTTAGTAGTACCTGCGAACTTGTCTTGTCCGGTTTGCCGCACAAGAATATACTCGTCGGTACGCCGATCATGGCCTGGTAAAGCCATCTTCGCGAATAAGTTGGATAGCTCATTTTCAACCTCAGACCGATTGCCTTGAGCGCTGCTAGAAACATGACTTGACTGAGAATCGAGCATGTCCGCATCCAACCGCGGGCCGAGATCATCCGTGTGAGTCGGGCTTCCGTGCATGTTGTGTTCGGGAGTTTCTTGGCTACCCGTCATATCAATTTCGGACATCCCGGTGGAATTTACGCCCTCCCTCTTCTGGCGCTTCAAATTCACGAAATCAGAAGTTTCGACATTGCCTGCTGCGGTCTCAGTGATATTTTCACCATTGCCTTCGGCCTTTGGATCCATCGTCTAACTCCTTTTAGCCGGCTAGGTTTTCTTCGGGGAGCGGGCAGTGAAGGACAAAATTCTCCAGTTCAATCATTTCGAGATCCAAACTCGTAAAGCCATTTGACTGGTGATGGTCGCTCAACTCCTCTTTGTGAATTTCTTGCGGCTTCTCAACCGCCAAGACAGGCATGTTTTTATTCGCATTTAGCTTGATGATCACCATATCATTGTTTCTCCTACAGAAATTACGATTTTCCTAGTGCCTTCCGCTCCGATCCTGCCCAGCCCAAATCCATCGAACGGAAAATTATCGGTGCAAATTAAGGTTTGCTCCATCTTCATGGCCCCGAATGGCCCGGTGCGAGTGTAGGGCCTCCTGCACAACTCTCTTCAGACGTGGCGCATGCTTTGCCGGAAGCCCACAATCGTCGACGGTTTTCATCTTTCTCTTGAACCAAAAGTCGCTCAAAACAAGTCACACAGTGAGGTTGTCGGTTTGCCGCCAGGTCAACTTGACTATCGACGTAAGCGGCTTCAGCCGGTAGCCTGCGCGGGACGAAAGCCGTCCGATCAACATCATCACCGTGCATTGCTTTCTAGGCTGCTGCAGCGGCAGTCACTCTTCGGACACAATCAAGACTCCTAATAGAATTGAGCCTTCGGTGAATCTACCATCCGAGCCTCCGTCATTAAACGAATATCGCGTTTCATATGTAATTCTTGCCAAGTCACGGAGTTAGCACGACTTTATCGAATAAGGCCGCAGGAGATAGTGATCGAGTAACCGGTGCCGTGTGAATGTAATTCTTTCGGAATGCCACAATGACTGGTCGTTCGGGATCCCGCCGTTAGCGTTTACGGTGTTCTGCACGGCCTCGACCCTACGGATCAGACTCTTCGCTTGTCGAGGGGGATAGTATTCCTCGACGCGCCTCGACAATCTCAAAGCGCCCAGCAAATCCCTCATCATCCGCCATGCCAAATCTCCAGCTCTTGCCGGAGACGTATTGGCACGGACCTCAATGCTCAGGAATATCCGTATTCAATGGGATGGAGACGGCGGATACGTTGTACGGTCGCAAATTTCGGCTCTCGGCGAACTCAAGTTTGCCCTATCATCCGACGATGGCGAATTGTGCAGTTCATTCAAGGTCGATCGAGCGGCATCAAGAGCTTGGCGATCCTCGCCAACGGAGACGGAAGCGGCTTGATGCGCGATCGTCATCTCCGACTCTAGCCGCTCATCGCGTTCGTTTCGAAGATGACTATTGGCATCTCCTCGTTGCGACCGGGAGGGGTTAACGGGAGGATTCTGCCAGACTTGTTTATCGAGGGCGCGTTCCGCGGCGCGTAATCTTTGAGTGTCAAGTTCGCGTTCGCTCAACCGATACCCCGGGCTTCATTGCAGCGTCGATCAGCCGGTCTTTCTCGACCGGATCGAAACGCCGCTTCCCGTTGGGAAGAACCTTCACAGCCCGAAGACCCCCTGAACCATTCAAGATATCCAATGTCATTGTGTCCACAGTCTCCCTTGTGGACACAGACTCCTTCATTCGCTGTTCTGTGAATAGGTGCGGTGAATTGTGCGCTTACGATCGATCGCACGGGGCTTGGCAATAGAAGCTGTCGAGCGTTTCTCCGCCGATTATTTTCCAGGGACGAGACAAGCAGATGGTGGATCAAAAGTTGAATGGCACTGCTGTCAAGAAATCGATTGCGAAGGCCGTAACAATCATTGTCTAGGCGACTTTGTCAGCGATTGAACGCTTTGTCTCTGCCTCGATCGCGCGGATCATAAACCCGTCGTTCATCGGGCTCGTCGGTAGTATATTCAACCTCAGCGGTCGACGATTGAGCTTCCAAAGGTGACGCGCCAATTAAGCCGGCGGTCCGGTTCAACGCCGCAACGAGTGCCTGCTTTTTCTGCCGTACACCAAGTTGTTTGGCGTCCAGATCCTTCTTTACGTCGTACAGGGCCAAAAACCGCTGATACACTTGACACTCACGCTCGAGAGTTGGCCATTTTCCGGTCAATGCGGTCTCGCGGGCAAGCACAGCTTCCGTTTGCCCACGAGGCCCAAGGTGTAGCAATGGGGGCGCTTGTTCTTTGCTGGGTGGTGAAAGGACCGGATCACGGCTCACTGTATAGTTGTAGCTAATTGTCGCAACTTGAATTGGCATGGTAACCCCATCGGGCGTTTCACTTTGGAGACCATGGGTGGCGAGCTGGTGCGCGTAGCCCAGCTGGTTCAACTGGTACCCATTTGAAGCTGTTGCACCTTCCGCGGACGCAACAGGGTCCGACAGGGTTGCCCTTTGATCTGCGCGATAGCTCGCATCATCCGGCCATCCGCGCCCGACCAGTCCAGTCCGTCCTCTTCCTGTCCCTACGTGTTGCCGATGAAGCTCCTTGTATTCGAGGTATGCCGGCATTGGCCTTTCGAGACGACGGCCTTCTTTGGTCGCCCGCAAAGTATCGTGGACGACCTTAAATCCGAAAATGTGCTCCGATTCGTATTTCCCGGTCTCTGTAGCCAGCCGAGCTCGTTCGTTTTTCCGGCTTGCATAGGTACCAATATTATCGGTTCGCGGCCGAGTAGTTTGTTCCGACGGAGAGGGCTCAGCCGCTTGTCCGCAATCTTCGGACAACAGTCCTTGCGCACCGAACTTGCCGCCGTGAATAGTCGCGTTTACTGCCCGGCGGCCTTTGGTGCCTAATCGCTTAATTTTACTGACGCCATCCAAACGATTACATTTGGCGATGCTTTCCGTTGGATTTGCATCCGGTCCAGGCGACCCGAAATTTAATGCACGCCTCGTTTCCAATTGTGAGCATGCCGGTGATTGCAGGTGACTCGCCTCTTGTGCTGCCAGATATGCGAAGGCGGGCCGGCCTGAATCTGATTGATTACCCAAAGCGCGGTTGGACTTGTTGGCGCCACTCGATTGCGAAGTGGGGCTAAGCGCCTCGGCTTCCGCAAACGGATCATGTTCATCGGGAATCCAGGCCAACGGATCAAGATCCGCAAGGCGCGCGTTCACCACAAGATTTTGCCATCGCGGTTGGGCAGGCTGCCTCCACCTTCCATACGCTTGACGTTCCGCATCCCCTAGCGACATTCCCTCGTATAGAAAGACTGGCGAGGATGTCTTTGCAAGTAACGAATTCGAAACCGAAGAGCTTGCTATGGAAGCCTGGCGCGCATCTAGGATGAGGGCTTCCCATGACGGTCGTTCCGGTTTGCTCCAGTTCTCGTATGCAGCATGCTCGGGTTCCCCGAGCTTCATTCCATCATAGATAAATGACGCGGAAGAACTCTTCCGCTGGTCGGTCGAGTCCTTCAGGCTGGCCTGTCTTGCATCGGGCCCAAACTCTAAGTTTTCTTCAAGGGAATTGTGCTCGTCTGTAATCCAAGAAGAATGGTCGAGTTCTGCCATGCGTGCATTAACGACGAGGTCCTCCCACGTGGGCTGAGCGTCCTCTTGCCATTCTTTGTAGGCTTGCCGTTCCCCCTCACCCAGTGGAATTCCCTCATACTCAAAAGTCGAGGAAGACCCTTCTGAAGCAAAGAGCCAGGCGGAGCTGTCAATTGCATCAAGGCGCGCCTTAAGTACCAGGTCTTTCCACGTGGGCGGCTCCGCGTTGCCCCAGTTATCATATGCCTCGCGCTCGGGTTCTCCGAGCCTCATCCCGTCATGGTAAAACGATGTAGAAGAATTCTCGTCCTGGTCGATCGGTTTTTTCCGCTTGCGTTTCGACGCTTCAGACCGAAACTCCTCGCCTTCTTTGAGGGGATTGTGCTCGTCTGCGATGTCAGCACAAGGATCAGGTTCCGCCATTCGTGCGTTGACAACGAGGTCTTCCCATGTGGGCTGAGCGTCCTCTTGCCATTCTTTGTAGGCTTGCCGTTCCCCCTCACCCAGCGGAATCCCTTCATATCTGAAGATCAAAGGCGACTCCTCGCCCAAATCGGGGAGCCAAGCGGAACTGTCGATTGCATCAAGGCGCGCCCTGAGTACCAGATCTTTCCATGTAGGCCGGTTCGATGGACACCAGTTCTCGTATGCTTCACGCTCCGCGGCGCCAAGCTTCATGCCATCATAGTCAAATGATGCAGATGGATGCTCGCCGCGATCGGTTTGGCCCTCAAGCGAGTCGTCAGCCGGACGGTTCCTGGGCTCGATTAGATTAAGGACAGGGGTAGCTCCGGCGGGAACTTCGGCAAGCGATGCAGTCGAACCGCTAAGATCGACGTTTGGGTTTCCTGACGGTCTCATGGCGATATCTGCTTAATCGGCAACCTCGGGGTCTAGCTCCGCATTCGATACAACCGGAATATCTGACGACGCCCCGCATCGAATGATTCCAATGTGAAAGGCAGCTTGAAGTCATTTCACCGAGTGCGAGGACGCGGGTCCATATCGTTGCTGAAGCGCAATGATCTGCTCCAGCAGCTGCTGTTGTGCAATCATAGCTGGAGCCATTTCAGCTGAAACACCGAAATCTGGCACCACGCCACCGGCGTCTTCTTTCACCTCATCGCTTTCAATAAGGCCCTGGGGGACGTCAATTCCAGTTGGGAGGCTGTCCTGCTCGTCATCCATTTCACTGTTTTGCGGTGTAGCGGCTTCCATATTATTAGGTATCGAATCGATGTCACCTAAGCCCTGCGCCTCCGTGACGGCGGCATGTTGACTGAGGTCTTGCCCATCCCGATGGACACCTTCCGAAAGCATCAAAGATGCGGGCTCAGGGAGGGCGCCAATTTGGCATTCGAAAAGGCGCCTCAGCATACGATCGGAATAATATCGCACCTTTCGTAGTTTGAGAGGCGGATGCCCTTTAATAAGGACGATTTCATTGTTATCGTCAAGCAAGCGCACTTGTTCGGGGCGCAAAAGCGGTGCCCCCTGATCGGAAATCTGGATGTTATGATCGAACATTCGGGCTTGACTGTATGAGGTCGAACGCGCCTTGAACGTATAGTCGCCGATAGCTTTTGAGATATAGGTCGGTGTTTCGTCGTCGGCCGTGGCCATAAATACTTGCACGCCAGTGTTACTGAGAAAGTTTTGTTTGCCCGCGTCATCGTAGGTGCCCGTCAAGGCCGAGAGACTCTGAATAATAAACATGAAGCGGCCTTTGTAACCGGCGATGGTTGTAATCGCGGTCTCGATTGCCTCAAGCTTCCCCAGGTGTTTAAATTCGTCAAGGAGAAACAAAACTTCATGCCGCTCATCTTTACCTGGCAGTGATCGCTGCAGAATTGACACGACCTGCTGAAAAAGGAGGCGCATCAATGGCGCCACGACCTCGAGGTCGTTGGGACTGACGCAAAGATAGACGCAGGTCCTCTTCCGACGCAGATCATAGACGGAAAAATCTGATCGACTTGTCGCTGCTTTAACCAATGGATCAGCCCACAGGTTAAGTCCGCCGTCGCCGAGCACTGATGTATAAGAAGTCAAAATTTTCGTGTCGTTACCCGCCATATTGTCGAAAATACGCTGAGCCTCTTTATTTCGGCTTTCTTCCGCGAGGTGCGCAAAAAGTTTGTACTTCTCTCCAGGTTGAGCAAATAAGTCGTAGACCGCACCAATTGTTGGCGTACCGCGCTCAATACAGGTAAGGATGCCCGCAACGAAAAGGTCCCGCGCGCCGTCGATAAAGCCTTCCGCTCCCTTGCCTTTGGCCGTGATGAGGTTTGCGGCGAGGCGGCGCGTCTCGGTAAACTGCCGCTCGAGCGGTAAAGCTGCAATATCGAGGACGGGATTGTAACAATGAGTCCGTCGCTCTGGATCCAGAGGTGAGAACTTGAAAACGGCGTCGCCGCCCGCTTTGCGTGCTCTGGAAGTCAGCTCAAAAAGCTCGCCTTTGACGTCGAGGGCTATCACCGAACCCTTGAAGGTTAGGAGCGTCGGAATAACGACGCCAACGCCTTTGCCGGCGCGCGTTGGCGCGACAACAAGACTGTGAGGCTGTTCGCCATTGGTCAGATAACTGCCGAACCAACGAGGGCCACACGTCTTTCCAAAGATCGGCCCCTTGATACGATTATAGCGCTGCAGGTAACCGGCGTGCCGCATTTCGCCAAATCCCGCCCAACGAGCCGTGCCATGATGCTCGTGATTGCGAAACGATATGATAAGTTGGCTTAACAGCACAACAATAGACGTCGAGACGACAATGGCTAAACCGCAATAGAAGACGGGGGTCGCATGACCCATATAGAGCGGGGTCTCGTACCAAAAGGCGAAGACGCTAAACGTCATCATCGCTTCGCCATTGAAACCATGGCGAAATGTTACATAGAGACTTGCCGCGCAAAAACCGGCTGCCAGCGAACATACGATGCTGACAGCTAAACGCTGGGGCGTAGTCTTGCTCGAATTCATCACTTCACCGAGATTCTTCGATCGATCGCAAATTGGGCTTTTGATTTGGGTGTTGCTGCGAACAACACAGCCTTTACCGCCCGTAACCTTCACGTGAACGCGAATCCAATCCTCTATAAGGGTGTGTCCTGCGATCACGGTCATCCCGTTTCCAAATGTCGTCTATTGCCGAATGTTCTGCCGCATGACTAGCCAGTTGTCGGTCCGCGCTGGGTCTAGACATCACGTCGCGAACGGGCGTAAACGCGTGAGTTCTACCAAGATTGTCATGCCCCAAAGCAGGAGCAGGGTCACCAAGCCTGGCAGCGGTGTTTTCGACGTCATTTCGCGCCCTAGAACTGTCAACGGCCGGCTTCACGTAAGTGTTCTCTACCAATTTGTCACAAGTCTTTTGTGCCTCGTAGAACCACGATGTAATCGGCTGATTGGCATTGGGAACCAACGGGGTAACCGATCGAGGGCTAACCCGGGGTGCAGAAGAGTTGCCCAAATCAAACCGCGTATCGGCTTCGGTCGAGATTTTTTGCTTCCCCTTTTCAACAGCAGTTCTTGCGATCCGCTCCGACTCTTCGATATGGGCCAGATCGGCATCGGTTAGATCGGGGAAATCCTCAAGGCTTGCTTGCGATGTCTTCAGTGAACGTGAACGCTCGCCATTCAGTCTGGTAAGACTCACACTATCGATCGGCATCTTCTCCGCGCGTTCGACAACGCCTTCTTTCCGGAAGACGTTGTCTGCTCCCGCTCCGCGCAAATCTGGTACTATATTTCGCACTGATAAAGATCTGTTGGAGTGAGATTCGACTAGTGCGTCGATTTTTGCCAGTTCGGCCTCGGTGAAATCAGGGAAGTCATCGAGCTCCACTCCTGAGGACCTCAGCGCTTGCGGTGAATGCCCGCCACCGCGACCAAAAGGTACCTCCCAGTTAGTGGGCACCCCGTTCGCCCTGTCGGACACGCCTTCTTTCTGGAAAGCGCCGCCTGGTCCGCGCTCACGAAAGTCCGGTGCGGCGCACTCCCCGGCCGGGGGCCCCTTGGAGAGAGATTCGAACACCGCATCGACTTTTGCCAGTTCGGCGTCGGTCAGTTCAGGGGAATCGCGGTTTGTTTGTGATAACTTCTGTGCACGCGGTGAAAGGTCATGATGGGATCCAAGGATTGCGGCGCCAAGGGGACCCCTCCCCTGTTCGCTCGAGTGGTCACTGCTGACATCGTCGAGAGTTTCAGTGTGTGCGCTATGAGAACTTGCCTCAGCATTCGAATTAGGCGTTGTTACGGTAACTGAAAGACTCTGAGCTTCGCGCCCAAGATACCGGCTGTCCGCGGAATCGCCGAACTCCTCCAGCCCTCGGAGCGGTGACGAAATGGTGTTGCCTGAATTCCTGGTCGTCTCGCTGCCAGTATCCCTCTCGAACCATTCTGCGAGTGGGCCTGAATAGAGAGCGGAAACAGGAGTGCCATCGGGAAACGTCGAACTTTCCTGCGCAGATTTCTGTGCTCTATCTGCCGATGGCTGAACATTGTACACGCCCTGTTCCGGCGCGCCTTGCCAGTTCGACGAATGCGCGGCCCGGTTCACGGGAGAAGATGCCGAGATAGTATTGATCTCTATGCCTAAGCCGACTTGCCTCTTTATGGTTAATCCGCTTGCATTGCCGGGATACTCAATTTCGCGCGGTCGCTTTATGCCCCTTGCACTTAAATCTGGCAACGCACTGGCTTCCCTGTCTTGTTTATCAAGATTTTCCCGTTCAAGCTCACGCAGATACTGCATACCGGTGCGGAAAGAACCGCTTTTTTTCCGCAAAATTGCGGATAGGTCCGTGCGGGCTTCGGATATTCCTGGCGGGATTACGGGATCCCGCAGACGGGCCGCTCCCAGTCGTCCGCCACTCGCCGATGTTTCTTGGACGCCGTGCGGCATATCTTCAATTGGCGGTCGCGACAAAGCCGTTGGGACCGAAGTGTCCCGACCGTCTTCTCCAGCAACGATTGATTGTGCCTGGATGGGGATCCGCGCGGTCCCACGCCCTTCATCATTCGAAGCCACAGGAGCGGGCCACGCATAGTGTCTGGTGAACTCTTCATTTGCCATCACTCGGTCCTTCTCTATCTCCTATTTCCCCCACGCCCGTCCTTGCTGCGCTCATCTCTCTCGCGTTTGCGTTCACTCGGTTCTCCATCATCATCTTCACGCGGACGCTTTGAAGAGACA
Organism: Agrobacterium rubi TR3 = NBRC 13261; assembly: GCF_000739935.1. Classification (GTDB taxonomy): domain Bacteria; phylum Pseudomonadota; class Alphaproteobacteria; order Rhizobiales; family Rhizobiaceae; genus Agrobacterium; species Agrobacterium rubi. The sequence goes on from NZ_BBJU01000024.1 coordinate 100,205, forward strand.
CCTCTCCGTTGCTGGAGGTGGGCTGTAGCAGACAATGAATCGGTTGCGGTGCTGGCCCGCGTCGTGGCCGTCGGTGGAGATGGCCGAGACGTTCCAGCTTGCCGTACTAAGGGGCCACTACTGCCATCCTGTTCGCCGGCGTTCGCCTGGGGCCCAACCGCGATGCCTTCCAATGTCACACGTTTTGCTCCACTCGGCCCTCCGTCGTCATCATGAGGACGCTTTGCACGCCGCTGCCGGTCGTGTGTCGTGTGCGTGGCAGCTCCAGTTGCTGCGCGAGGAATATCGGGAGTGCGGTTTGCGCTCTCCACACGGCCCTCGGCAACACGCGAAGAGCCGCTCCCTATGTCGTCCGCGAGAATGGTTTCGGAAACGAATGGTTGAGCAAGGCGCTCCGTCTCCAATGCAACCCGCACAAGGACACCGGCTTCGTTGCTGACACCAGCTGGCTCCTGGAGATGAACTTGCGACTCATTCTGCCGATTGTTGGGCCGAGGCATGTCCTCCGGTCCGCCCGCGGATGCTTCAAATGGGGATGTATCGAAAGGTTGGCTGAATTCTGGATGATCTCCTTGCGGCGACGACTGTTCCAAATCCGCGTCTTCGAAACGGATTTGGCGAGCCTGCTCCCGCTCAAGGCGCCGATATTGGGCATAAGTGATCGGCCGCTCGGTGATGCCACGTTCTGCTCGTCGGCTCGCATCGAGGGCAATGCCATGACGAAGTGAAATCTCGGCCATCTTTATGCGCAGGGCGTCGTAATTCAGTTGGGGATGGCGCCGAGATATCTTCAGCCAGCCGTGTCCTAAAAGTTCGCGCCGATTGACGACGACATGCAGATGTGGGTGGTCGCGATCGATGTGGAAGGCCGTAAGATAGTTGTATCGGCCCCCCCCTGCGCCTGACCCAAACATCTCGGCTGCCCACTCCCGGCTCGCCGCATAAGCCGCTACCTGGCTTGTACCCGCGGGGAAGCTTACAATAATATGGGTGGTCAACTCCTGTTGCCTTTCCTCGTCTGGCTGACTTTCGTCATAAGTTCCAGTCTCTTGAACCCAGCTTCGGGCAAGTTCGTGGATTTGATCCGGTGGCAGGGGAATATCGAGATGTCGGGCTGAACGCTGCAGCTCCAGCCTGCCCTTCCGGGATAGATACTCCAACTGATTGATAATTTGTTGAAGGGTCTTGGTGCCACCTCCCGGCACAATGCGAATGATAACTTGAGCTCGATCGGGCATCGAATATGTTCCCCGCCAAGTGCTACGTCAGTGCTACAAGGCGTCTTTCAGCAGCGAGCAACCGTCGATCCGCCGCCGTGATACGGACAAAATGGAACGGAGCAAGCCGTCGAGGTCAGCGAAAGATTTACCGAAGGCGATACGTTCAGCTCGCAAAGCCTCCAAATCCATTGTCGGATTTTCGGCATAGGCAGATAGCAGCGCGGCAATGTTGCTTGAGAGTGTTCCTATGGATTGTAGTATGGCCTCCATCCTATGACGAGTCTCTGCGTCGATTTCAAGAAAGCCACCAATGCGGCGCACCGCAACCCGTATGGCCATGCTGTCGGAGAGGCCCAGCAAGCGTGCCTGATGAGAAAAACTCTCATATTCGGCCGATCTTAATCGGGTACTGACGACCTTGAAGCCTTCAACCTTCACGCATTCGCGCTGGTTGACGGCAATGTCACTTGAGGTGGGCCTACTGCCTTGCGACATAGCTTCCTCCATAGAAGACGGAAAGATCTGAACTTGCCCCGCCGTAGCATTTCCTCGTCGTGGCAGATGGGAATCTAGCCATATACAAAACGAAATCAAGAACACATAAGGGATATTTATTTTTATATTATTACAATTGAAATTATTTTACAATAAAATTGAAATATAAAATCAGGTAATTACTACATTACTCATGAATGATCGCAAAATCATACACACAAATAAAAGTACAGACGCACTTCCGCTTCACAAAATCGACAGGATAAGGACATGAAACTTCTGACATTTTGCTCCTTCAAGGGAGGAGCCGGCAAAACCACGGCACTCATGGGTCTTTGCGCCGCCTTTGCAAGTGACGGCAAACGATTGGCTCTCTTCGACGCTGATGAAAACCGACCACTAACGCGATGGAAAGAAAACGCCCTTCGCAGCAATACCTGGGGCTCCTTCTGCGAAGTCTACGCCGCCGAGGAAATGGCACTCCTTGAGGCGGCCTATGAGGACGCCGAACTCCAGGGATTTGATTATGCGCTGGCCGATACGCATGGTGGTTCGAGCGAACTCAACAACACGATCATTGCCAGCTCAAACCTGCTTCTGATCCCGACCATGTTAACTCCGCTCGATATCGATGAAGCATTGTCGACCTACCGCTATGTCATTGAACTGCTGCTGAGCGAGAACTTGGCAATTCCGACAGCCGTATTGCGCCAACGCGTGCCGGTTGGTCGATTGACCACATCGCAGCGCGCGATGTCGGACATGCTCGCAAGCCTTCCAGTTGTACAGTCTCCCATGCACGAGAGAGACGCATTTGCCGCGATGAAGGAACGTGGCATGTTGCATCTCACATTGCTGAATATGAGAACCGATCCGACAATGCGCCTCCTCGAACGGAATCTCAGAATCGCCATGGAGGAACTCGTCACTATCTCCAAATTGGTTAGCGAAGCCTTGGAGGGGTGAAGATGGGAATTCGCAAACCCGCTTTGTCTGTCGGGGAGGCCAGGCGGCTTGCCGCCGCTCGACCCGAAATCGTCCATCCTTCTTTGCCTGTTGCCACCCAAAACTCGACCCTGCCGCAGCCGCCTGAAAATCTCGACGAGGAAGATCGACGACCTGCCCCAGCCACCGCCAAGCGTTGTCACAGCTCTGATCAGCAATCGATGCTGACCGTGGATGCTTTGAGTTCGACGACAGCGCCAGGAAAGATCCAGGTCTTCCTTTCAGCGCGCCCGCCCGCGCCTGAAGTATCGAAGATATATGACAACCTGATCCTGCAATACAGTCCTTCCAAGTCGCTACAAATGATCTTGCGCCGTGCGCTTGGCGATTTTGAAAACATGCTGGCGGATGGATCGTTTCGTGCGGCTCCGAAGAGTTATCCGATCCCTCACACAGCTTTCGAAAAATCAATCATCGTTCAGACCTCCCGCATGTTCCCGGTCTCGCTAATAGAAGTCGCTCGCAATCACTTTGATCCATTGGGATTGGAGACCGCCCGGGCTTTTGGCCACAAGCTGGCTACCGCAGCGCTTGCATGTTTCTTTGCTCGGGAGAAGGCAACGAACAGCTGATCTCTCAAAAGATAGGACCCATCCAATCACTCCGCAGTGCTGAGTTTTTCGGATAGTACCGAGGAAAGGCAGCTTTGCCAAGCCGCATAGCAATCTGCTCACGTTGGGAACAGATTGCTAAAGGCGAAATGCACCTCTACCTCAGGCCGCCATCACACCCCCGTACGAAACATCCACGTCAGCGTCAAAGAAATAGCCAGCACCTCTTGCAGTCTTGATCAACTGAGGGGTCGTCGGATCCCCCTCAAGCTTCCGGCGCAGCCGCAAAATGAGGACATCAATACTTCTGTCATACACCTCCTCCTCGCGTACCCGACTGGCGATCAGAAGCTGCTCCCGGGATAGGACGTCGCGCGGCTTCTCCAGGAAAGCAACCAGGAGATTAAACTCACCTGCCGTGAGTTTCACCTCACTGCCCTCTTCCGAAATCAAGCGGCGTCGCCTGAGATTAAGTGTCCAGTCAGCGAAACTAAATGAGCGTCGATCTTTGGTTCGCGCGACACTGGGCCGCACGCGTAACGCAACACGGATGCGCGCCAGAAATTCCCGCGTCCCAAAAGGCTTGGCAATAAAATCGGTTGCTCCCAACTCGAGCGCAATAACTTTGTCCGCCTCTTCGAGGCGAGCGCCGCTAATAATTATGATTGGAACATCGGACTTCGTGGCCAGACTACGAACAATTTCAAGCCCATCTTCGCGACCCAAATTAAGATCGACGACCACGACATCGACCGTCTCGGAGCAGAGTACACGATTGAACTGCTTGCTGTCGGCTACCGCAGTCACCTTAAAGGCATGGATCGTAAGATACTCGACTATAAGATGCCGCATAGCGACATCGTCATCGATGACAAGAACGTGTTTCAACGGTTCACCTCTCAATCTAGGATCCTGGCCAGCCATTTGCAGCTCAACAGAATTTATACACGTAAAGGTTGTATTCGTTAGACTCCACTCGTCAATTTTCTCTCACTACACGGGCATTTCGGCAAGATTTCGACCAAACCGCGCACGACAGAAATGCAAACTAGATGTCTCCGTTTTATGACAAAGATTGCTGAGCATTGCTACAAACGTAATTCTACAACGCGCCATGCGGCATTTAGAAACATGGATCACAACTACTGCTGGTTAAGAAGATCGCCTATTGTCTCACCGCGCCGACGCGCATCGGCAGCGAGCCAGATTTCGCCCACCTCGTAAATGTCACCGTGGGCACGGAAGGGTACGATGACATCAACTGCGGTTGCGAGCATGTCAATCAGGGTGCGATCTTCCAAGCTAGCCCCCTGAGCGCTGCTTTTCACGAGCGAAAATAGCTTTTTGAAACCTTGGACGGGATTGGCACCATGTATTGTGGAAATCGATCCCGGATGCCCTGAGACGACTTCACTCAGATAAGCCCACGCGGCATCGTCGCGTATCTCGCCGAGCAGTATTCGGTCCGGTCGCATGCGCAGGCTAGCCTGTAGCAGGTGCTCAGCGGTCACTGCGCCCAGCCCAGCCCCATTCTTAGAATAAAGCAGCCTTACGTGGTTCTCGTGTGGAATGACGAGTTCGAGCGTATCTTCGATGGTAATCAGCCTTTCCTGCGGCGGGATAGCGTTGATCAAGGTCTTGCTCATCGTTGTCTTGCCACTCCCGGTGGGTCCGCAAAGCAGCATCGTCAACCGACCAACGACACATGCGTGCAGAAACGCCTCCAGATCCCCGTTGTCATAGTACCGAAGGATAGCTTCATCATGCTGATCATGCCGTTTTTTTCGTCCCTTCCACTGATTCCACCTCGGAGCATCGTAACGGGACGAGACTTCTTTGAGACTAGAAACACGGGAACTTGGCCGTCGAATCGTCAAGCTGACGGTGCCCGACGGTACCGTCGGCGGCAAACAGATTTGCAGCCGCTCGCCGTCTGGAAGTTCAGTTGCGCAAAGTGGGTTGCGTGGTCCAACGTCCTGTTTTCTCAGCGCGCCTGCTAAAATAGCGATATCTTCGAGATCGTCATAGGAGACAGGCAAAGGGAACTTGAGGAAGGCGCCGGCCTGGCGCACAAATGCCTCCCCAGGTCGATTTATCGCAACTTCTTCGGTCCGCGGGTCATCGAGCCATTCCAAAATTGGCTTGAGAAGGATTCGTAATTGCGGATCCACCTCCATTTGTATCGTATCTCCATCTGTAAGTGATAAGTTGAATTCGTTATGGACGGCGATCCCGCCCCCGCGCCGCGCGACCAGCCATACGAAGCTGGTATATGCCTGAGAAATCGAGATCCCGTGCGACAAAAATGGAGACCGTGTCGCCCTGATTCTTCTTCAGGGTTGGCGGTATGTTGATCGTGGCCTTGAGGGCTGTGTCTGCCGTTTGTTCACCGTTATTCTGGACGCTGTTGAAGCTCGTCCCTCCACCCGAGCTGCCAGCGTAGGTGCTCGCTGCCTGGAAGGCACCTTGGACGACACTCAAGAGCATGGCCCCGCTAAAGCGCTGCCAGAAGTGATTGTCGACGGTGCCCGGCAATCCCGAGCGACCGAGTTCGTCAGCGCTTGGTGACGCAAGCGAAATCATGGCATGGTCGGGTGTCTCCGCCCGATCCCAGAGCACAAAAACACGCGTATCTCCCTGTTGCAAACCGCGCTGGATCTCGCCAACAACGGTGGTGCCGCGATCAAGAAGCACAACGTTGTTCGTTGTTCCACGAACATCCCAGGGTAACACGCATTTTACATAGCCTGCCAGACTGGTGTCGATTGCCGTTTGCAAGATACATGGAATAATCGTCCCCTCCGTCACCATGAAGTCGGGATGAGGCAAGAGCGTAGCCCTGGTGGGCTGCAGCTCGGTGGGCTTCATGCGTATCGAGAGATCATTCTCGGCGGACACTTCGACCTTCGGCAAAGGACTGTCTTCCCCATTGCCTTCGCGTCTTCGGTCCGTTTCGCCTTGTTGAACGCGCTTGCTGGTCCCTTGATCACCACTGGTGTACGCAAAAATCGGTGTTTCTTCCGGCCGCGGCTCATGCCGTTCCGGCTCACTTCGTGCTGGCGGAGGAGCAGTCGGCTGAACAGCTTCCTGGGCAGCCGGAGGATCAAGTGTAACGTCAATCGGAGCCGGATGAAATGGCTTGGTGTTCGTGGCGATCATGGTTGACGGGGGTGCGTCCCCGTTTTCCTTCTTTTCACGCCCGCCAAGCCAAATGAGGCTAAGTGATAGCGCGAGAACTACACCTCCTACGATCAACTTTTGAGCCCCCGAAAGGCGCCGGTGATGTGTGTCGGAGACCAGGGACCCCGACGCATCGACATCATGCGCCGATTGCTGATTGTCGTCGTTCACCCTCTCACCTCCTTTAGGACGCGCTTCACATCGGGCCTCACAGTGCCCGTCTCCGGCCTGCGGCCGACGGGATCGTAGGCGGTATTCCAAATGCATAATACCGTGTGGCCATCCCTCAGACGCCAACCACGGGAAACCGAAGAAATCTCGACATAGCTCCCTTTGACTGAATAGTTAGCGACAGCTTCCTTTCCATCCGGATTTATCGTGTAGATGGAGGGTATGCGTACATTACCTGGGAAGTGAAATACCGTCGTAAATCCATCATCGAAGACTTCGAGCGGCAACAGCGAACGATCGCCCTGAGCGACATAGTGCCAATTCTTGTCCTCGGCACCAACGGTCGTGGCAGGCTGCTCCAATAAACCCTCTGCTCTCTGTTGATATTGCGCTTCCGCACGTATACGGTCTGCAACAGCCTTCTCTTGTGCCGCCTTCTGGCGAGCCGCTGCGTCATCGGCAGGGTAAGCGAATTGTACGCTATAGTAGAGATCGGCCTGCTCTTTATCGAGGTGCGGCAGCGTCTTGGAAGAGATGCTGAAAACGTAGCGTCGCATACCGGCGTCACTCGCAGTTAGCACGACCACTGGCTGGGGTGGGAGAACCTTGCTAGCCTTGAAGAAAAGATAATTTCCGCGTGGAAGGGCCGCGAGATCTTTGCTATTGGAAACGGCAACAGCTGTCACCGTTTCGTTAGCCCCGAAAGTAACAACCAAAGTGGCTCCAACCGCCGTTGAAAGGCGCACCACTTGATCGGGATTGTAAGCGAGATAACGCATGCGCGGATCAAGTCTGCCCGCCGTTGGCGTGTCTTCAGCCCTCGCGCCAATCGCCGCAAAAAGTAAACATGCCAGAGTGAGAAATGCTTTTTTCGTCATGGTTCGCTGTGGCCTGCGTTCGAAACGGTATCTTCCGATGTCTGGTAGGAGGTGACAACCAAGCCTCCCGGGTTGGTCAGTCTCAATCTGCCGGGCAAGCTGGTCACCTTTTCATAACGAACCGTAGCAGTCCAAGTGCTCGCCATCGGCATTTTGCCGTCAACGATGAGGGTTCGCTTATAGCGAATTTGCTGCACACCCGGAGTAACATCATTCGAAGCGATGTGTTCGACCTCTAGCCTGCCGTGTTTGCCGAGGATGACTTGAGGCGAAGTTGGATTGGGATAATTGAAGAATTGCTGATAATTTTGGCGCACCATTGGGGCGCTGAAGTTCGAGACCAGGTCATAGGCGTACTGGGCGGTATCGGCATCATAGCTCTCGCGCAGCCGAACATACTCCCACAGTGAGGCGTTAACGACGGCCTCCTCTTGAGTTGCAGGCAATCGGGAGACGGACACCTCGCTGTCAACGGTGCCATCCGGCCGTATCCATAGATATACCGGCACAAGCCTGATCAGCGGCACCATGGTGGCAATTGTGAAGGCTTGCGCAACATTCCCCAAAACCGCGATGGTTGCGACAGCTGCAATGACCTTGGAGAGGCGCCGCGCTGATTTCGCACGCGCAGTTTGGAAAGCTTCCACTTCCTTGTAGTGCTCAGCCAGGGTTTCCCGCGCTACTAGCAAGGCGTATTCAGACCCCTTCATGGCGACCACCTACGTTGCTGAGCTGAAGATCTGACGGCGTAGGCTGCCATCGCCCCACATTCAGCGGGAATATTGGGCCTTTGCAGCTCGCCAATTTATCGTTTGTCTGGCAGCCGCCTAAAGCGAGAGCCAGGCACAGCAGGCAATATTTCATAGAGTTCTCCACCGACGTGAATTTTTTGCGGGACCTAACGACGCTCGACCTGAGCGAAGCGACGGTACAAGCTGTTGGCAGATTGGGTCGCGCCGCTCCAATAACTGCCTCCGATGTTGCCGGCGATTGCCGGCAAAGCGACAATGAGTGCGTCACCAGTCAGAAAGAACATGTCGAGTTCGTAAAGACCAATGATCTTGGCCGCGGTCGTACCGGCAAGGGTGATTACACCAAGCATAAGCGTGAGTGCAGTCGCTTCGGTTAGGATGACTATTGTCGCCACGAGGTTTAGCAGGAGAAGTAGGAGACCATAGGTGATAAGTTGCCCGATCCACTTTGCCGCGATGTCGCGCGTGCGATCAAAGATATATCCCGTGAGGATCAAAGGGCCGATCGCCAGAAGCACTTTCGTGAGAATTCCGACGGCGTCGTAGATTCCGAAGGCAGACCAGAGCGTGCCATAAAAGACCCACTGAGCCCCCTGGAAAGCAAGGATGTCCTGGTCATTCATCGGGCCGATTTCAGATGCAATTCTCTGAAATGCAGCCTGGGTTAGGGCGAACATTGTATCGAGCTGAGCGGGAATGGTCTGCAGAGGCAGGCCGCTGCCACTAAACTGCTGAATAAAGTTTGGAATCGTCTCTTCAAAGACTGAAACCACATAGTCGTGGTAGTTGGCCTGCCCGACGACAAGGGCAACAACGACGGTGACCGTGATCACCCGAGTGATACCGCCGCGCGTGTCGATTTCGCCACGCATGACCAGAATACCCTGAACGATAATCCAAAGAGTGACGCAGGCGACCAATGGCGCGCTCACCGCCTCTTGGATCGTCCCAAGCATTGTGTCCAGGCTTGTCGTAAAGGCTAGATCGAAGATCGTATGAATGGCCGTAAACGGCGCCGGGATCGTGAAATTCATCGTTTGGACCTGACCTTGACTGGCTTGTCGCAGAATGTCGGATACAATGAACTCGCATCCTGAAATGTGCAGATGGGCGGCACGAATAAGTCGCCCAGTCTCAGGGGACGGCCCCAAAGATGACCGCAGTCTTTTGATGCTCCTTACGTTGAGCGGCCGCCTCTTCCGCCTCATGAAGGCCAGCCTGCGCGGTGGTCATCGTTAACAAGCTGGTCGCCTGTACATTTTGAATCATTGCGTCATGGATCTGCTTGAGAAGCAAACCGTTGGTAACGGTTGCCTGCATGATATTGCGAGAGCGAGAAAGCTGTGTCGAGGTCTCGGCATTCGCTGTTAAGCGTTTGTCCATCGTCTCCAGGTTGTCAGCCGCAATGCCCGCGCTATTTGCGGAACCGGTGATCTGCGATCGCAACAGATCCGCTTCAGCGTCGCCACCAACTACGGCGCGATCTGTATCGGTGGTGATCGCACGTGCCGTGGTCGACATTGGCATTCGCGGCGAAAACATTTCCGTGTCCAAGTCCCTGGTCGAGGGATACTGATTTTTTTGGTTGAGCGAAGTTAGTAGGCCGGTGACGCCATAAGCCGAGGTTAACATCGCCACCATCGTTATGGTCTGTTCGAGATTTGCCGCAGTCTCGAGCGCCGTCGCCAGCGTCTCAGCTTCCGTCGCCGGATCGCTGACAACGAACTGCGCCCGCGCGGGCCCGACCGAAAGAAGGCTGACGGCCATGGCCGCAGCAACAAGTTGCATGATCTTCATAGTTCCCCACCTTTGATCAATCTTTTGCCTCGTGGTAACGAGCCATAAATTCGCTGAGCCAGGCTGATGGGTTGTCCCCCTGTACTTTGCGAAGCTGATCCGCGAAGCGCACCGTGTTGGCGCGCCCCGAAAGTACGGCGACATATTCGCGCATTTCCCGCAGATCGAATTCGCAGACGACGCTTCCGCTTTCTCGTTTAAGCAGAAACTTCCGGCTACCTACTGCCATGTCTTCACGGATCGCCTGAAATTCCTTTTCAGTACATTTCAGTCCATCGATGTAAGCCGATCGATCTGCCGTGGGTGAAGGATAGAAAATCTTCGTCATACATTGCGCGACGAGACTGGCGCCTAGCTGCGATTCCAGGACATGCTCAGGTTGCTGCGTTGCCAGTATCAGCATCCCATTGTTTTTGCGGACAGTAAGCAGGAACTTGTCGACGACCGCCGCAAATTTAGGATTTAGCAAATAGGCGCGAAACTCATCGCAACTCATCACAAACCGACGGCCGTCAACCATGGCTCCAATGCGGTGCAGAAGATATGCTGCGGCGGCAGCGCATACTTCCTCATATTCGAGAAGATGCGTCATGTCGAAACCAGTAATCGAAGGATCCAACTTTACTTCGTCGAGCTCGCCGTCGAACGCCCAGCCTAGTGCATTGCCACGGCACCAGCGTTGGAGTCTCGCTCCCGCCCCTTCGGCGGGTCCATGCAACAAAAATTCGCGTAACCCCGCGATTGAGCGCATGTGGGGATCAAACGAGAGCTGCCGATGGATACCCCGCACCAGACGGCGATTTTCCTCGGGGGATATTCCTCCACGGCCATCGCTCTCAATGAGCGCCACGATCCATTCGCGCAGAAAATCATGTGAAGCCGCTGTATTTTCCAGGCCACGCAATGGCGCCAATCCGCTCGGCGCTCCTCTACGGAGCGCCAAATATGTTCCCCCGGTGGCGCGAACCAGCAGCTCACTGCCGCGGTCCTTGTCGAAGAGGACAACCGCACCCGCGCGGTCGACCATGCTCTGCTCGAGCATCGCGAGGATAAAGGTCATGAGCGTCGTTTTACCCCTCCCGATGGGACCGAATATCGCCGTCATGCCGACATCGTGCTCGTGCGGGATGTAGTCGAAAGGGGTTCCACCATTGGTACGAAAGCGCGCAATCGCGTTGCCCCAGTGACCTGAGCCGGATCCCTCGGGAAAATTCTCGAATGAGACTAAACCAGCGAAGTTGCGCGATGTGATCGCTCCCGGACGCGTGCGCCACTTATAGTTGCCTGGCAGCTGCGACCAATAAGCCGCCTCCATGCCGATGCCCTCTTGGACAACAACAGCTCCCGCATCCGCCAATCGCGTCCGGGCGCGGGCACCTCTATCTGCAAGACTATTGAGATCATTTGCATATATGCAAAGACTCAAATGATGCGCCCCCATAACGAATTCGTTGCTCGCTAGTGCGTCCTCCGCCTCGGATAATCTGCTGATTTGGGTGACGGCTTTGTCGCCAGAACTCAACATTTGGCTGGACTTGAGGCTGAGCTTCGAGTGGGCTTGCGAGCGAGTCAGAAACGAGAAGCTCTGCGTCAGAACAAGCGGAAAATCGAGAGACAGTAGCACGTTGAGCATACCCGGTCGCGTCGTTGCGGGGTATTCGCGAAACGAGTAAATAGATCCCACATAACTATCTTTTGGTGTTCGGATCTCGAGTCCCCGCTTGCCGCAAATAACTCGGTCGGTATAGATCGAGGCGCCGAGCGAACCGCTAACGACGGGAACCGGCGTGAATCGACCAGTCATTATCAGCCGCAGAGCTTCTCCAACCTCCGTAAAAAGCACATCTTGCTTCTCACGAATACCAAGACGACGCAGGCCGTACGCTTCGAGAGCGCCAGCGACAAGATGCCAGAGATCTTCCAGGTTCCTGGTTTGAGCTGTGAGATCGTTTTCTTTTTGTCTGTAGCGTTTGGTGAACCTTCTCCTCACTTTGCCAAGCGCGGCCCGGGGAGACACGATCAGCGTAAGGAAGTGGTCATTGCGAAGGAGTTTGCCGGAGAGAACGCGCTCCTCAAAAGCTTCGCTCAGACTGGCGGAAAAAGCGCTGCGGAAATGTCGCGCGGGTGACGGCGGCACATCGTCATGACGTACGAGGTGAGCATATATTGACACATGATCATCAGCGATATTGCGCAAGAGCGTATTAAATGCACGGCAACGTGCATTGCGCATTTCGGCATCTTCGAGTTCGAAGGCCATGCCACTTACGTGCGCCATCGTCATGATCGATCCATCTTCTAGAAGGACAATCTGGTCGCTGAGGTGCCCGACGTAGGGTAGATAGACCTCGCCAGACCTTTCGGTTGTGCCACTTGCTCCGAGCATTACGCCATTCCTCTCCCTCGCGCGGGAACCTTGATTGGATTTGGGCTAACGCTTGCGCCGCCCCAAATCAGACCATCAACGCTCCTTCCCGCCGTCTGCAAAAAAAGAAGAACGACGCTGGCCGCGTTATAGTCTCGTTCCACCACAAGCCGCGCTCCGAACCACAAGGGCACGAGAACGACTTCGTACAGCGGGTTCTGAACGATGACGATGACAAAGCCGGCAAACATCACGAGTAGCCCCGCCAACGTCAGCGGCACGCCAAGAAACAATGCGGGCCGTGTCGCCGCCAAGTAAAGGGTTGCTTCTTCCAGACGATCATTCATTAGCCACCTCCAGTCAGCGTTTTGCCCAGGAAGCTGGCTCCAAACATGATGACAATGCCGCCGACGACGCCGGCAACGAGACCGAGTGAAGCGCGACCGAACATCCAGGAGATTCCGATGGCCACGATGCCAAGAACAGCGAGTGACTGGCCGAACGGACCAAGGATAAACGTGCATATGTTGTTAACCATTGTGGCTGGGTCAGTGCCGCCACCTGCAGATTGGGCCGCGGCCGGCCCAGAGGAGAAAATGCTCCACCCCATTGCACCGACCACGCTCGGCGCATAGCCGGATACCATGCGCATCACCGCGTTCGAGAGCGAGAGGCGATTCAGATGTACACGGTATCTTTCAAAGCATCGCATTATTGCGGACCTCCTTGATTTAAGTCGAACAAGAGTTGATCGTCGTCTTCGGATTTGCGGTTGTCCTCGTCTGGCGGCGGAGGCGGACCGGATGATCCGCCAGATCCGCCCTCCGGGGAACGACGCTTATATGCCCCCCAAACATCCCATGTTTCCTCGGATCCCGGCTTCTCACGATCATCTTTTGGACGCGCGGTTAACGGGGGGACGAGCTGTTGAGCGGCCGTTTCAACTTTTCGCACGTAGCCGTTCGCGAAGCCGTGCGTAAAATCACCGGTGTTATAGGCGGAGATTGCCCGACGAAGCGACAATTGCTCGTCGTCAGCCGTGTTGCCGCCAGCGTAGCGGCTCCCAAGCAAGTTTGCGGCGACAGATAATGACGTGCAAGGTTGAAGGGCTCCGTCAGGTGTCAGACCGAGCACGGAAAAATTCCGGGAATTGATCTGCATGAGCCCAACATCCAGCGAATGCCGTGCTTCGAGACGGTCCATCACGACTTGCGTTGCTTGAGCCTGGTTCTGCCAGTGAAGCGTTTCGCCGGTGGTATTGTCATGCACAGCAAGCGGATCAAAGCGACTTTCGACCTGAGCGATCGCTGCAAGCGTAGATGGAGCAACGGATGGAGCGCATTCGCGTGCAAAATTATTGAACTCAGCAAATGAAAGTGGGGCAGCACCGCTCGACGGGCACGTGGAGGCCAGTAAGATAATCGACAGCGGCCCTGTTGCCTTCAACATTCCCCATCTCCCCAAGCTCATAACCAACACAGCCACTTCGGTCGGAAGAAATGCTGTCATCTGATGTTCACGATTATCGGGAGGGTCGGTTACTCTAGGATTTTTGTTTTCTTCTTTTCGATTTCATTTGAAGCGAAAACGGCTTTCCATGCACTTAAGGGTGCGGCGACGAAAGATGGCTCTCTAAGACAACGGCGAGGATCTAGAATGCCGTCGAAGTGAAATTCCAGGGCGGAATGAACGGGGGATGGTTTCAATAAACTGTGGCACTTCGCAGGCTCCGATCAGGGTGTCGATCGCGCCATTTGCGTGGCGAGGGTATCCGCCTATGCCGACTATCCTATGTCCGAGCTCAGCGAACATATGTCTTGTTCTTCGAAGACGGTATCGAAGACCTCCAGCAGATAATCGCCAACCTTCGGGTCTCAGAAGACGCACCGCCACAACCGACTGCCCAAAGCGATTGCGAGAAACCATAGCTATAGGCGCGCCGAACAGACGTGCTGATTACCCTGGTCGAGTCTCCTGAAAAACATCCTCAACTCTAGGCTTTGATCTTGGTACGAATCGCGTAGGCCATCGTCCTGGAGGATATAGGTTTGGGCAGAAAAAGCGCGGACGTCATGTCATCGCTGGAAAGTGACATTTTAAGATCACTTCCTCCAATGATGATGGACGCCGTCTTGAAGGCTGCGTGCAAAGCAGTAGCACTCTGATTCTCGGGAAGAGACGATTGGTCAACTAGAACCAGATCGGCTTGCTTGCCTTTTGATATCCAATTGCAAAGGTCTGCACATGTCTTAAAGCCCACCGGCTCATAGCCCAGAGCGGCGATCTTGTCTTCGTACACCTCCCGCAAGACAGGATCTGGCTCAATCAATGCCACAATTTCTCCGTTGCCTCGCGGTGTTTTACAGGGCCCAAAAAACGCGTCCGGGCTGACGGGCTTCTTCGAGGAAGGAGGTAGATAAATGTCGAAGCGCGTCCCTCGCCCTACGGCTGAAGTAACGTCAATATATCCTGCAAGCGCGCTGACATGACCGTGCACGGCAGCAAGACCTAGACCCGTGCCGCCGCTGCAAGAGCGTGTTGTAAAGAAAGGCTCAAAAATGTGGGGGAGCACAGTTTCGGCAATGCCTTCACCGTCGTCGCTGACAGAAAGAAGAACATAGTCGCCAGCTGGCATAACACCATGCGCCAGTACTTTCTGTCGAGATACAAAAATTCGGCTAACGATGATGTCGATTTGACCATCGGCGGTAAACGCCTGGGAAGCGTTCTTGCAAAGATTCATCAGCATCTGCTGAACCTCTAGCGGGCTTCCTTCGACTACGCTCTTCTTGTCGTCAAACTTGAACTTCAGCTCGATGTTGCGCTGCAATGCAACACGCAATAAGGGAGCAATTTCCATTACGAGTTCGGAGACACTGAACGGCTTTGTCACGCGTTCTAGTTTTCGACTTAGAGTCAAGATCTGATCGATAATGAGCCTGGCTCTGTCACCCGACGAAATAATTTGGTCAATGTGTCTTCGGGTGACAGATGACCGACGCAGCATGTTTTGCGCCATTTCAGCGTACCCGAGGATTGCTCCCAAAATGTTGTTGAACTCATGCGCTATTCCACCAGCAAGTGTACCAACTGCCTGAAGACGTTCCGCATGCTCTAATCGCCTCTCCAGAATATCGCATTCGGTCTGCTTACGCCGAACATCGATATAGTGGCAGAGGCAGGCGGTGGCGAGTTCAAGAAGCTGAACTTCGCCTGGACAAGATTTCAGACGATAGCCCTGGTAACCGAGGGAACAAATCGCTATCAGTTGATCCGTAGATTTGTGTGCCAGCAGCATAGAAACGCCCGGAGTCTCCGGAGGAAGGCAGCTGACCTTTCGCGTCGACATGATGCGGAATACTGACGCACGCTCATCCGCTCTGGCAAGAGAAACCATCTCGCGTAGCGCGAGGTCCTCCCAGACGGGCTCAGGCAGCTTCGCAGCGAAACTTTCGACAGCCCACCTGTCACCATGGTCCACCAATGCTAGTGCACACGATTCCGCATTAAAGAAGCGTTGAATAATTCCAAGCGCAGCTTGCGCGGACGAATTGAGGGACGACGCTGTGGCCCCTCGCCCCTCGAAACAAACCCCAATCTCTTTGATTACCTCTTCGTAATCCAAACGCCGCGTTAACCAAGCCGTTTTCCGACGCAGCCTATAGACCAGTGAGATGATGTAGATGCAAAGGCCCACCGAAACGGAACCCAAGAAGATCCGTGCCCGCTGCTCCCTCACGCTTTGCAAGCTATAGGCCTCCAAACACTTGCGCTCCAATCTTTCGGCAATTTCAGCGGTGTCGGAGGTCTGAATCATGTTTACGGCATCGTTCACACGGGGCAAAAGCGACAAGATGACGCGACCCTCGCGTGCAAGTATACGGATAGGAACTTCAGCCCCACCGCTAGCTTTTTGGAGCATGTCGAGTTCGTGACTGATCTCCAACGAGAGTGTTGGGCTTGGCTGACGCACAAACTGCAGCATCAGGCTGCCCAATTCGTTCGAATTTTCGACCGTCTGATCCGTCGACGACATTTTGGGAAGAATACTAAGCGCGCGAGTGAAGCTGGCAAGCGAATCTTGCAGGAGCACGTTTTGCGCTCCGAAGGCTGCAACGGCCGCGTCGGTCGTATCCACGGACACCTTTAGCTTGTCGAGCAGTTGAGAGAAATCATTGCCGATCACAAGATGAGATTGTTTAAATAGTCGCTTCAAATTTTCCAGGTTCTTCCGCAAAGCTCCCAACCTGGAGATAATGGGCCGGTAGTTCGCCACCACACCCGCTTCCGCGCGGAGTACATCCCGCTGCAGCGAAGCACTGTCGATGTTAATAGCTCGCAATTGGGTCAGGATCGCCCGATTGGTTTCATTGTCCTGCCAAGACGTAATCGCCATCAAGGCAAAAATCATTGCAGCAACTACCAAGGCCAGGATAGACCAAGGCTTGGCGCCTGTCTTGAAATCTTGCCGAGACGGTGAATACCTTCCATTCATCCGCACTTACGTCCTCGTACCAGCGCTCAGTCCCACCCCGGTGGCCCTTAGGCCGCACAGTAGGGTTTGTAAATGGGTTTGAAGCAACAAACGTCGACTCAGTGTGTTTCAAATGAAACACAGCCTCGGCATTCCAATGGATGTTTCCGGTTGCCGAGGTGTTCTTTGACTCCGCGCGGTGGCTGGTAGGATCGATATGGTCGGGATGTCGCCGTTTGCACCGAGAAAAATGAAATCGTCGACATTAACAATATGGCTGATCATGCGTCGACAGGGCAAGTTGCTATGCTATGCGCAGCGAGAACTGCCGTGGCGGCTGCCGCGGACACTAGCGGATATTAGGTCTGTGTTCGTACCACCTTAGAGGCTGTCGGCTTCGAAACGAAGCCAGGACGTCAGCGCATATGAGACCCAACCGGCTTTTTCGTGTGCATATCCGTTAAATATTCTTCAGCGGCATTTTTCGTTTCAGTGACCAAGCAAAGCTGCAACACGAACTGTCAGGTGCTGACGGAGCATACCGCGCGGCCGATGTGGCTTCCCTACTCAAATCGCCTATCCGCTTTTCGACGTTGCGTTAACGGGGTCCGCTGCATTCACCATAAGCAGGTGTCGGGGCCAAACTCCTCAATTGTTCAGGAGGACAACGGGATGGAAACTCTCATGGCCGAATGAGCCGGCAACGTCAAAAATGTACGATTACAAATGTAGCGCGATATTAGTTCAGCAGATTGCGTAAAGCTGGTAAAAATCATGCAGTAAAACATCATAATCCGAATTGAAAAATCTGGTTTGGAACAGATGGGATATCCCATTAAATTTATATGAGGCGCACATGTTACTCCATCTCATCTACGGACCGACTTGCAGCGGCAAAACGGACATGGCGATCCAAATCGCACAAGAAACCGGGTGGCCGGTGGTTGCCCTTGATCGTGTGCAATGCTGTCCTCAAATCGCGACAGGTAGCGGAAGACCTTTGGAATCGGAATTGCAATCAACGCGGAGAATATATTTGGATTCCCGCCCCCTCACCGAGGGCATCCTTGACGCTGAGAGTGCCCATCGTCGACTCATATTCGAAGTGGATTGGCGGAAGTCCGAAGAGGGTCTTATTCTCGAGGGCGGGTCGATTTCGCTTCTCAATTGCATGGCTAAAAGTCCGTTTTGGAGATCGGGTTTTCAATGGCATGTCAAGCGGCTACGTCTTGGGGATTCGGACGCCTTTCTCACCCGAGCCAAGCAACGCGTTGCGGAAATGTTTGCCATCCGGGAAGATCGCCCCTCGTTGTTGGAGGAGTTGGCGGAACTCTGGAACTACCCTGCCGCTCGACCGATTTTGGAAGATATCGACGGATATCGCTGCGCAATTCGTTTTGCGCGCAAACACGATCTCGCAATCAGCCAGTTGCCAAATATTGATGCAGGGCGGCACGTAGAGCTCATAGAGGCCATAGCTAATGAATATCTTGAACATGCGCTCTCGCAGGAGCGCGATTTTCCTCAGTGGCCAGAAGATGGCGCAGGACAGCCTGTTTGCCCGGTCACGCTGACGCGAATTCGGTGATTCGCCGCTTCATCATTTGACCTGCGCGTTGGATGGCCATCGGCGGCGCAGCATCGGTCGGCGTCACCTCCAAGCGCGACATGCGGCGCGCCAAAGCTATTCGCACATCTTATTTGAATAAGTGATTTCTTTCGAAGCACCTCGGCCGGCGCTCGGTCCTCGAGGGATTTGGCCGCTTCCGAGTTCCAGCAGTTGCAGATTTCGATTAGCCGGCGTCGGTCAGGCTTCAAAGTCGACTTCCATCAAAGTCATTTTGGTTACACGTCGACATTGCATCTCAGCAAGACGAGTGGCTGTGCCGACTGATATCGACCGATTGCCATTACGTACAGCAGGCTTATTCGGTTACATTTGAAACCAATCTTTGGTCTCCTGTAATCATTATACTGCTGATGGACTGCACATATCGTCGGTAAGCTTACATAAGGAGTACGATGACATGGGGCACCAAAAGAAATCAGATAAGCGCCTGGGCTACTCGCATCTGCGATTGGCAACTATCGACGGCGTATCCCTGCCTGATCTACAACTATCGCCCGACCGGCAGCAGCGCCCGACTTCGACGAAGAGGTCCTTTTTCGAGCAACTGCTCTTGGATTTTGCGTTCGGTTGCGAACTATTTTATCCGATCCAGCTATACGAGCATCTTGCAACGCGCGAGGGGGAAGACCAAGAGCGCTGACTCGCAAGTGAGAATAACGATTCGATAGATTTGGGAGAAATCCAACCAGCCGCCGCGCTCCTGGTTTGAAACCCAAGTCCATTGGATTTCCAAGTGCCATGATGAAAATTGTCGCCACGCTGGACGAAAACCAACGTGGTATCTCACTCGTCAACACCTGCAAATTCCAACTATAGGTCGGCGAGTGGACGGAGGATATCATGGACAACATCGATGTGACGCAAGCAAAGAACGGCTCGGGCACCTAGGCTTCAACAGGTGCGAACCTGCGCGGCAGGAACATCAAAAGATGGTAAGAAAGTCAATCGGGAACCTGACCGGTATACGGTGCGCCCAAGGCGCAGGCCAGATCTTGCTGCCGGTATCATATATGCTGACAACGCGCGCTCGCCTCCCAAAATCAACGCAATTTGACCGCAGGGTTCGCCCATCAAATTTGCTCCACAAAGGATTTCATTCTCCGTGTCATTATGCCCTTCGAAATGCTTTCGAATCGCCGCACTTGCAGCGGCCTCCATCGTGCTGGGCACCCAGATCGCAATTGCGCAAGAACCGTCTATAGGGTCTCAGTGGTTGAACACGCCGGCATCTCAAGTGGAAGCGCTTGCGGTTCTCCAGACCTTGAATGCCAATCTCCTGAGTAACGCCAGTGCTACGTTGACCCTTGACCGCTGGTGCGCCGGGCACAAGCTCGCACCGGAAGGTTCCAAGATCCTAGCTCAGCGTGTGCGCGGGCAAGCCAAGCCGGCCGATGATCATATCCGTGAACTACTGACCGTCGGACCCGACGAGCCGATCGCTTATCGCCGCGTTCGCCTAGTCTGCGGCGACCGCGTCTTGTCCGAGGCCGACAATTGGTATGTGCCGGCAAGATTAACGGCCGAGATGAATCAGGCATTGAATACCAGCGATATCGCGTTTGGCAGAGCCGTTCTGGCTCTCAATTTCACACGCACCAATCTATCTGCCAAGTTACTCTGGTCTCCTCTATCAGAAGGCTGGGACATGGACGGCTTGATTGCGTCTGGAAGGGGATCTCCTACCCTGCCGCCATTCCTGCTCGAACATCGTGCTGTGCTGAAACTTCCTGACGGCACGCCGTTTAGTACCTTGGTAGAAAGTTACACAAGCAAAGTATTAGACTTTCCGGTTCCACGCTCGCTTGCTCAGTAGTGTTTTGCGACGGCTACCGGATTCACTGCTCGAAAGAGAACGGATCGATACGAGTCATCCAGATCGCTTTTCAAGCTCAGGAGCTCGCTATAAAGGCGTGCTGCACAGGATCGGTTCGTCGTAACCGTGTTGAACAGCTGGCTGAAAACATCTTTGAGCGGGGCTGGCCATTCTGCCGCGCTCGCCCCTCGCATCATTCATGAACGGGCTGTCTTGGACGGCTGGCACTCATGTTCCCACGATACGTCAATAGGTCCCCAGTCGGATTGCAGAAACTGTTCGCGCCGCTATCGGCCAGCGGCTCCATCTCCTTACAAGAAACGCGAACGCAATTAGCAACGAAGAGGAACCCTATTTTTACAATGGCAGGTTGGTGCATCTGATATTGTTTGATCTAAAGCTAGATGAGGTCGGTTGTGCGTCGCGGACCGGTGCCTTCGCTGAAAGCAGCAAGGTGTGGAACTGGTGCTGCGTGATCTTAGAGCAATAGCGTTACCCGGCATGCAGCGGACGACGCGCTGCGCCTTAACTGCTTGTTTTTCTTCCCGTCCTAGAAATGCGGAGGCAACACGGATAGTTGTGGTTATCGGGAAAAACGATCAGGTTCAAAAACCTTTATGGAATGGGCGATTAATCGGGCCGAGGAGATTGTGTCGGCCAGGGACTGGATTTGCTGCGCTCGACATCCGAAGGTCATCGATGGAGCACCGATTATTGTACCATGCGCCTGACTATTGCGATTATTGAAGCGCTGATCGAAGCTCGCAATTTTGAGCAGGCGCCGTTCGAAAACGTTCAAAAGAACTGATGGCCAGCCGCCAAGCGCAGCTTGTGCTCTATTTAGCCAAACTAATTGAGGGTCGGGGGATCTATTGAATATTAGCCCTGTCACCAAAGGTTAAGTTGGTGACAGGGCGTATCGCTGACACGGGGTGGCGATAGTGTCAACGACCAGGGCAAAATGCCAATACCCCAAAAGAAGTCCGATGAACATCCGCTCTGATCGCAAGATTCATGCGAAATATGCGACCTGCTATCCAAGAAACCTTGGCGTCCGGATCATGAGTACAACCTTGGCGACATTTTTTGCGCATTTAAACCGGACGTTCGGTGCTCAAGCGCTTAGCTTCCTCGGTCCGAAGCGCATTGGGCCGGTCAGTACTCACTTGCCTATCCATTTCCAAAGGAGGTTGGCATTGACCCCATGTTCGAGCGCAAGTCTCGATACCGATGCCCCCGGCTCAAGGCAGGCTGCGACAAGCCGCTCCTTCGATACCGGATCAAAACGACGTCGCCCGTTCCGGCCTATAAGCCTCACACGCAGTTTCTGATCATCTTCCATGATTTGGCGTCCACCTCATTTTAGGTGGACACCAAATGCCTCAGCTCATTCAACGGAAAAAGGTGCGGGGTATTGCGCGCTTACCCTAAACCGCACCCGCACTTGGCGACTTGCGAGCTGAAAAATTCGTGAGATTATCTGCCGTTTCCAATGGATTGCCGAATGGCAAGTGCGTCGCGAATTCGGCGAGCAATTCAGGCGGAAAATGAGTTTTTCGTTCGGCATTGCATCCAACGCCGAGAGAGCCTTGTGGGATGCCAGTCTGCTGCTTTTCTCCCTTCGTAGATCAGCCTCCAATATGGCTCCGGCTCTACCACTTGGGCCTGGTCGGCCGAACCGCTTTCACGATACATTTGAGATTGCACCCTCGTCGAGGCAGGGATTCGTTGAAGGATGCGGAAAGAAACCTCATGAATTGAGCTTTCATTGCTATCACCCGCAATTATGCCGCTAAGATGAAGGCCTGCAGCTCATCTTTGCCCCAGGCTCCTCCCTTGGCGATGCCTGCCCGAAGGCCTCGGTCATCGACCAACATGGTCGACTCTCAATCGCGAAATTCCCGAAGGAGACCAACGACTACAGCATGGAGAGCTGGGAAGAGATCGCGCTGCGGCTGGCCGGCCAGGCAGGTATCGCCACTCCTCGGCACGAGTTGATCGACCTCGCCGGCAAGGCCGTCATGTTGTCGCGACGCTTCGATCGCGAAGGGGCGATCCGCACCCCGTTCCTGTCGACGATGGCGACGATGGGCGGCGAGCGCGGCAGCTCTCCGGAGATCGTCGATGCCCTTGCTAAACACGGCGCCCAAGGTAAGACGGACGCCCATGTCCTCTATCGGCGTGTCGTCTTCCATGTGCTGATTTCCAATGTCGACGATCACCTGCGCAATCACGGTTTCCTGTGACTGGGAAAGGCGGACTGGTCGCTCTCGCCGGCATACGACCTCAAACCCGTTCCGACCGATCTGAAGGCTCGGGAGCTGACGGCGAACATCCATCTCGACGAGGGCACCTGCTCGCTCGATCTGCTGGAAGCCGCGTCGGAGTTTTTCGCGCTCTCACGCTGCCGCAGGCCCGCGCGATAATCAAAGAGGTCGCGACCATGACCGCAACCTGGCGCGATACCGCCAAGGCGATCGGCGCCCGCTCAGCCAAGATCAATCGCATGGCCAGCGCCTTTATTTTAAAACGAGCGCTTGCGCTATGACGAGTACCTTTTTCATAACTCGAACCACCACCTGCAAATTGCCTCGCCGGGCAGATTAAGCCAACTCTGATTGGCGTCACACAGGAGTCAGAGATCACTATGGAGCGAAGAAACTCAACCCGTGACTGATCGCGCACTTGTAGGCCAAGCTGGTACCTTTTCTCTCGTAGCTTGGCATGTTGAATACGACCATAGTCAGTTCGGCGTCACCGTCCAACCGGATTTGGTAGCGAAGAAACTGAAGAATAGGCTTACCGTCACGATCAATCGTAAAGTGCTGATCCGCAAAAGCGAGGGTGCCGTCAGAAGTGATTCTATACCCATCTATGCGAATGCCTCCGCGCGTCTTCGTCGGCGGTGTATCGTCGGTCCCCGGAGTACACAAACTTAAATCGACCATAACGTCCACTGGCTTGCCGGTAGTCAGTGCAAGCGCAATCTCGGGAAAGGTTGCTAGTACATGACTATCATTGGCAGCGTTTGCAGCCGTAGCCAAAAGTATCCCAAACAGGGTCGGTAGCATAAGTTTCATAGGTGATCCTATTTAGATTGACTAAAAGAAGGTAAGCCATTCCGATACTATGGAATTGCTGTTACGTTGAGCTTTGAGATGAGGAGTCAGTCGCCTAGCAAGCCCTGCCTTGCAGTCGCCCCGTCTGCTTGATGAGAAGCAATCTCTCAGCGCGGACGATGATTCCACTAGGATGGCGTTTTCGGCATCTCCATGTTTCTGTTTGGTATGAAGTGTTGAGGGCGGCGGATTCCCCTGAAGCTCCGAGCGCCATGAGGTGATCCACGCGCTCATTCGCACGCGCTCCGGTGCTTCGAGACATTGCAGTTCACGGACAGCAAAACGCAACCCCGGAGGCGGGCCGCGCCGTTGCACTATCGCCACTTTGAGAATTTTCAGGCCCCGTATTCGCCTGTTTATTTCCGCGCATGGACAAGGCTCCGAAACCGTCCTCTTTTCCAAAGGCTGCACTCAGGGAAGATCGGCTCAATTGATATCCCTTTGCATTTTTTAGTTCAGTGCAGTCGACGTTGCATCACCGTGTTGCACCAGATCGCAACCAGAGGGGTGGGGCCGGATAGGTAATGCTTTCTAACCTAGGCGTTTTAGGCCGCAGCGTGAAACCGGAAAAACCGCTGCGTCTACCATCCCTATCACGTCCGGTTGACACGGCCCCTACAGACGAACGTAGGGTCGGACGTTTTCAGAAGGATTTCAGAAACGCCGGCGAAAGCTTCATTTGAAACAAATGGGGCCGTACATTCGAGACCTGATGTCCCTTCAGAATTTGTGAGGGAAGTGATACGGGATCAAACAGCATTCGCGTCATGGGGCGGTTCAACTAAAGACGTCCCCAAAAGTCCCGTCAGCGGCAAGACGATGCGATGTGTCAACTTACAACAGCGCGGTGGATCCAGGAAATTATCGCGATAGTCCAGAGCGACTTCTGTCACGTGAAGAAGCGTCTAGCTCGGCTCGCGTACGGTTGTAGACCTCATTGATATTTTTCTCAAAGCTTTCGTTCGTCGTTAGGAGTCCCACTGCATTTGGACCGCCTCTTGCTAACGACGCACTATATCTCTCAATTGTCTCAATTACTGTGTCTACAGCTCTGACCTCAGGCCCCGCCGCGTCCCTATATCGTCTAGGATTTGCGTCCATGGTTTTTTGAACCTCGAAATCGGCTATGGCTCGGCCAAACAGGGGAGACAGTCGCGGACGGCTGCTCCTCTCTTGTTGTATGCGAGCCAGTTGATCCGCATTTAGGTACTTTTCGCCTTGGACCAGCACGTCGACCGCAGGGCATTTCTGGCCCATATTCCAGGTCAAAGGGGGTTCTAGCCGCAAAATTTCGATAGAGCGTTCGATAAGTCGCGTCTTGTTTGCTTCACCAAGATCATTCAAGTGTTTTATGACACTAAGAATTGCGTCGCACTGAGCAGATTCAGGCAAATTGAGTATATTGGTGACAAATCTCGATTTTCCCGCTTCAGACTGGAACTTAAGAATTGGGCCAACGGCTCGCGTTCTGGCCGTCGGAGAGGGTCGGTTCGTCTCCCACTCAGGTAATTGATTTCCGGGAATGACCGTATCGAACACGGTTTTGGCGGAGGCGCCAATTCGTTTCATTCGCGCGTGATATTTTCCGACGGGATCACTTGTAACGGCTTCACGACCTGCACGCCCTGTACGTTCCAGGCTTCCAAGATTTCGTGCCGTTTCTACCGGGTCCTGGGTAGGAATATAAGTTGCCACCTTAGCCAAAAGCTCGGGAGGCATATCCCTATTTGTCGATGTAGAATGGACTTCCGTACGGGACGCTTCGGATTCATCACTTAAGCTTCGTTGGCTGGGCTCCATCGTGCATGCTCCTTCTTTCTCTCAATCGGTCGGAACCTACTGTGATAAAGAGAGAGCCTCAATTTTTATTGTATTACTTTTGCAATTAACAACCTGTGATTCAATTGACCTGGTGAAAATGCACGATGTTGAAGTAGTCATTTTCCGAAACCAAAGCTGGAGTAGTGTCTTAGCGCCGTAGATGGTCACCCTCACGTTTAAGCGCCAAGCGATTCCGATTGCCACAGGCGGAATGATATAAGAAAATAGCTTATGGTCGATCTTATAGAGTAATATTAATCAGACTATAGCATGATTTTTCTCCTAACGCACATGCTGCAGGCTGACTGATTATAAAGAGAATCTTTACATTTCGATTCTCGAATAAGATACCGAACCACGTCGAAACGGTCGCATTCCTGGGGGCAGAACAAGATTAGTGCGAAATCGTACGCTCTCATAAGCGATTTAGGTTTTCCGGGCGCATTTAAACTACCCCGTTTTCGCGAGGTCAGTCAATTGATGCAGCCTGTGCACGGTGCTGGAGATGGCGATCCGAACCGATGGTTATCATACTCTCATCCGCGGATTTTCACCGCCTGACCATATTCGATGCGGGCTTGCCTCTCTCTAAGGACGGATATCTATCCCAACGTAAGTCGAGGGTTCCCTGTTCTTTGGCCGTCATCTCCAGCATGCTGCACAGGCAGAAAGGTGCGGTACGTCTCGGGCTATGCTGGGATCGGCACGTGCCGGGCAATATCCCAGATAAAGCCAGCAAGTTCGCGCGCAATAGCGGTCAGAACACGAGGTTGTGGTTTCCCGGTTTTTGAAAGGTCCCGGTACCGCTTGCACAATCGCGTCTGCGCTTTCCAGCCAATATCTTTAATCTCTTGAGGCTGATGCTGACTGCGCTTCAAAAAAGGATGTCTTTCTCGAGGTGGGTGTCGATACGACAACTAGCTTCAACCATCATGGTTCGGGCCAGGGCATTACCTGTCTTTGTAATGCGCCCCCGTCTGACTGTCCTGCCGCTGGAATGCTCACTTGGCACCAGCCCCAACCAGGCCATGAGCTGGCGTGGATTGTCGAAGCGGTTGATGTCGCCGATCTCTGCGGCCAGTGTCGCAGCGATGATCGTGTTGACGCCGCGCAATGATCGCAGGGCATCGACCAGTGCATCAAAACGCCAATCCTTTACAGCATCTTTAATGGCCTGATCCAACGTGGCGATGCGCTCTTCGATCTGGCGGATGGTTCGCTTCAGTTCCTCAAAAGCCAGTTGCTGATGTGGAAAGCGGAATTTGCGCAGCTCATTGACCCAGCGCCAATGGATTTTGGTCCAGTAAGTAGGTCGATTGTAGCGAAGGCCATGCCGCAGCAGAAAGCTCTGGAGCTGCTGTTTTGCAATCTTCAGCGCATCCAGGGACTGTTTGCGGGTTCGGATCAGATCCCGCATAGCTTCCTGTTCTTCATCCGGTGTCCAGACCGGGGTCAATTCGCCTGCTCGCCACAGCCGCGCCAGCATTTCCGCATCGCGTCGATCGGTTTTGATCCGGTCGCCTGCACGACGAGGGATCATGGCCGGAGAGACGACAGCACAATCAAATCCAAGCTTCGTGAGCAAGCGATGCAGACCGTATCCGCATGGGCCTGCTTCATAGCAGAAGATGGGTTGGGTGTTTGCGGCAACAAGCCGCTTGGTGAGACCTAGAACACTATCTGCAGTATTTTCAATCACACCGTGAAATCGGATCTCTCGATTCCGACCGTCGTCAGCAATGGCGACAGCTATCGTGTCAGCATGAACGTCGAGGCCTACATAAACTATTTTCTCCATGGCTTTTCCCTTCGAAACCAATATTGGCTCAGCAAGGAAAACCTAGCGGCTTTACCGCCAAAAATCGCTCATCTGGTCTAACCGAATTCGTGCATATTTCCCGTAGTTTGCGGCCTGTGCTGAATAAGAAGTTTTAGGGTGAAATGCTATTTAAGACTCAGTTTTGGGAACGGATATCCATCTCGATCATCACTTTCCCGGCCAAACGTACGATTTCGCACTAATCTTGTTCTGATCCCTTTCTACGGCTTAATGCCAAGCGACAGTGGTTACGATTATATAAGCGTAACCGGTAGACTAATCGGTCCGCGGAAGCCGAAGCCGCGCCATTGCACCGCGTCCGGGTTAGTCAGCGTCATGTTCGGAAAACGTTCAAACAGCGTAGGCAACATGATCGCCCCGACGGTTTGACGCGAGATTTGCGCACCGGCACAGTGATGCGGCCCCGAGCCGAAGGACTGGTGCGCATTATTCTGGCGGAAGACATTGAAGCGCTCTCCGTCGTCAAAGACATCTTCATCACGATTGGCAGAGGCTTGGATGGTCATCACGGTATCGCCCTTCGGGACAAGAAAACCGCGAATTTCCGTGTCCTCCAGGACGAGGCGCGAACTCGCCTGGATCGGAGCAACCCAGCGCACGCCCTCCTCGAAGACTTGCCCCCAGCACTGCTGCCTCTTAACCTCCTCGAACTGCTCCGGATTGGTCAGCAATCCATAGATGATCGTGCCAAGAGCGTCGCGAGGCTCGTTGATGCCTCCGCCGACGGCGATTTTGATGTTGGCGTAAATCTGGCTCATGGGTATGGGATCAGACGCGGTCACCATGATCGCGAAAGCCGAGGGGTTCGGTTCCGCCCGGTGCTTTTCGACCAAGTTGTCGAAGAGCCGGTTCATCTCCGCATTGGCTTCGTTTGCCCGCTCGAAAGGCTCAGGCCGCCATCCGAAGTTGCCCGCCCCTTCAATTAGCCGCTGCGACCAACGTATCATTTCTGCGTCGGATGCTTCGCTAATTCCAAGGATATGAGCCAGGATACGGGCAGCCACCGGGCCGCAGATCTCCGCGAACAGATCTACTGTGCTGCCGCGGGATAGGCGATCAAGATACTCGTTTACAATGTCCCGATAGATCGCCGCCCAATGCTCCGCGGTCGTTTTGGGAGCAAAGGCCTTAGCCATGGCCATTCTTTCGCGGGCGTGTTCCGCGCCGTCCTTGCGCATTAGAGTATGGGCCTGGAAGGCCGGCTTCATTGGCGTGTTGGGGTCATCCGAACTGAAGCGCCTGGGCTGATCCTTCACCATCTTCGTATCGGAGGCCTTGGTCAGAAACGTTCGCATCACTGAGGCGACCCGCACCACCGGGGTCTGCGCGCGCATTCGGCGATAAATCGGATAGGGATCAAGTGTAAGGTCGTCGATTGTGGTTACGCGATCCACTGGTGCCAATTGCATTGGGAGTTCTCCCGGTTCATTTAATCCTGGCTGTGATACTCAACGTCATCTCCGTCAACCGAACGGAACGGTGACCTCACCGATCGACGCCCAGATTGACTGTCATCCCCGTGGCGCGCCGTGCACCCCCGTGACCTATCATCCGTGGCCAGTCGCCTGTCACCCTAAGGCTCGGCGCGCGGCGCAGAAGTGTTCTAAGTCCTTCTTGCAATTCAATCCGCGCCAGAGCTTCGCCGAGGCACCGATGCACACCCGCGCCAAATCCGAGGTGCCTGCGCATTTGTTTGCGTTTTATGTCAAAAAGCTGAGGATGCTCGTAGTGTCTCTCGTCCCGCAGGCCGGACATGATGCTTAGGGCTAGGAAACTTCCCTTTGGCAATACGTACCCATCCAGATCAATATCTTCGAGCGCCAACCGCGGGAAAGACCCAACTGATGGCTCGAAGCGAAGCCCTTCCTCCACTGCGGCCGCGACGCCGGATTGATCGTGGCATAGAGAGGACCAGACAACAGGATTTTGCAGCAAAAGAGTCGGCAGCATCACCATCGCGTTACGAGTTGCATCGCTTCCGGCGAGTATGAGAAACACCAATTGCATGATCTCCTCGATGGGTGAAAGCGTTCCTTCTTCCCGCACCGCTTTCAAGTAGCAAGAGAGGAAGTCATCGCTTATACGTCGGCTGCGATCCGCTACCACTGCCCGGACATAATCCTGGAGCTCGACGGCAGAAGCCTCAATCTCCGGAAAATCGTCTTCTCCCCACGAAGGACTTAAGCAGCGCGAAACGTTGTAAACAAGTCGTGTGAAGAAAGGTGCATCCCCAAATGGCAAACCAAGTACACTGGCAATCGTTAGCGCAGGCAATTTCGACGCGTACATTTCAGCAAAGTCAAAATCGTCAACTCTCGGTACATCGTCCCACAAATGCTCCGTTAACTTCGTGATCTCCGGGCGTAGCGCGTCGATCATCCGGAATGCAAAGGTCTTCGCAAAGGCTGAGCGCCGTTTCACATGGACCTCGCCGTTTGAAAAGAGCATGCTGTAGCGGATTAAGTCGAAAACGGCGCCGCGGGTTACGCCTCGATTTAACATGAGTTCTGTTTCTATTTGCCTCGTACGAGGATCGGTGCCCAGCAGAAAGATATCATCCGCGCGGAGAACCAAAAAGACGCCGTCCTCCCTCCGAAGGAACGGGCGCTTAGGTCGCCATTCAGCAAAAATTTCATGGCCTTCAGAATCAAGCCTGCTTACAGGAACAGCATCAGGATCGAGCTCTTTTGGCTGCGTGGCGTTTTGAAACTGCTGGTCGGTCCCAGAAATGCTGCTCGTGATCATTTTTACATACTTTCATCGAAGTCGATACCAGAATCGACGTAAACCGTATGGGAATTCAAAGCCTTAGCTTCAATAATAAGCCTTCGGTTTAACGTAGCAACAAAAGATATGTCGACAAATTTGAATCTCGTTTCATCTGTAATATGGTCGAAATTATATTTCCGGCTTTGGTGCTTGAGGCGCTCGTCGCACAGGCCGCAGGCTACCGTCGACCAACTTTGTCCGTCGCGGAATTGGTGGAAAGCTGTAGGGATTGCGCCTAAGTTTGCCGCAAAGGCATTGTCCATTTTAAGCACAAAAGTTAGATGTGCGAATTCCACTCTGAACCCGGCCGCCATTCCAATCATTGACCGGCCACCATTCCTATCAATAACCGGTCAGTTTCCGGCACTCAAGTTCCCCTGGGTCAGCAACATTGGCATGTGTCCCCTCGATATCCACGAGGGGAATTTAATGCCTGCAAAAAGAAAGCTGACCATGCGACACATACGACAAATGCTGCGGCTTGCGGGTAGCGGAACGAGTAGCCGCGAGATCGCTGTAATGCTTGGCATTGCTCGCAGCACCGTGCAGGACAACTTGAAGCGGGCTGCGATGGCAGGGCTGAGTTGGGCCCTCGCCAGCGGCCTGACAGACGATGTTCTCGAGGCCAAGCTCTTCGTTCACCCCGGCGTCAAGCGGGGCCAGCGACTGCGCCAAGAGCCCGACTGGGGACCGCTTTCAATCGAGCTGAAGAAGCCAGGCGTGACGCTGCTGATTCTTTGGGAGGAATACCGCAGCGCCCATCCGGATGGGTATGGATATAGCCGTTTTTGCCAGCTGTTCCGCGGCTTTGAGAAGCGCCTGTCACCGACGATGCGCCAGGAACACATCGCCGGCGACAAAGTCTTCGTTGATTATTCCGGCAAGAAGGTGCCGATTGTCGATCGCAAGACCGGTGAGATCCGCGAGGCGGAACTGTTCCTCGGCGTGCTCGGCGCGTCGAGCTACTGTACGAGAGGAAGATCGGTGATCTTGGCGAGTTGCTTCGCAAGCGTGGATTTTCCAGCACCTGGGCAACCGACGATCAAGACGCGTTTCATTTCCTGTCCCCCGTTTGAGGCCCTACCAGCTCCTTTAGTTGGAACAACAGCAATCGGTCAGTTCAACTTGCAACGAGTTCTTGCAGCTTTCGCCAGGCAGAAGCAAAGGTCTGTCCTGTGCCAGGTCGGTGCGGGGTTCGACGCCGAGCGCAAACACTCCAGACTGATAAGCTCTCCAGATAGCAAGCTTGTTCAGTTGGTCGCGAGTGAACGTCAGGCCGACGGATATGTCGAGTTCACGGTTGCTGACAACGATCGGATCCGCTTCCGGAATCTCTAGGCTATCGACCGAGTCGACGTATTCGCCGTAATCGTCACTTGGCCGAGGTGGATCCACGACCAATTTTGCCGCAAGGAGCTCAGGAAGACCCGTGATCTCGAGGTTCTGATCCAGAAACGGATAGCCGTAGTTCAGGTGATAGATTATTGCATGTCCAGACGGGCGAAACCCCCGGTTTGTCACTGTGTCGTCAATCCGCAGCACCTGACCAAAGACTGGTAAAGTGATCCTCCGTCTCAGCTCCAGGTTTTCGCCGAAGACACTTGCCTGCCTGACGATCCCCTCACAGAAGATCTCACCGGATTCTGGGTCGACGTCATATCCGACCAATCTTGCTTTTTCGGTCGAGATTCTGCCATGCTGAGGCATGCTTTTCGTCTTCAGGTGCGGATGATTATAGTGGGCCATATCAACTTCCAGAGGACGGCTGATGTGGTCGAGCCCGCATGTCACAAGGAAGCCATCGAAGTTGCGCATGAAAGCCCAGCCGCCTTCGGAGCCTGGATCAACCATTGGAAAACGCATCTGAATCGGCGAGTTCCAACCAATATTGGTCCCCCTAAACGAAAGGCTGGAAATATCGAAGCCGCGATCCAACGCCACTTCGAACGCAATTCCTGTTGCATTTCGAGCGATCAACAGCCGTTGGCCACGCGCCGGACCGTCCTCGAGGGTCGCCAGCCGGATATCTGCTATGGCTCTTAGGTCGGGTGTTTTCTTGAGAAGTTCGATGTCCATGTCGTCCTCAATTGTGTGGGTCACTGCTGTCGCAGCTTTAAAAGCAGTTGTTTGAGCTCCGGCTCGATAACCAATCCAGAAGCTTCCTCCGGAGAAAACCACCTGATCTGGCGTTGTCCTTTCTCGGGGAAATCATCCTTCAGGGTCGATACGGTCAGCAGGTGAACCTGAACCAGACAAGGGATGAATTCGTCATGTGATACCTTCTTGTCATAGCGGTAGTGACCATACGGGTTTTTGCAGACTCTTCCCCGCACGCCGGCTTCTTCCCAAGCTTCCTCCCGTGCGACTCGATGAAGCTTTTTCCTGCCCTCCGACCAGCCCTTGGGGATTACCCAGCGGCCAGTTTCGCGGCTGGTGATCAGAAGCGCTTCCATCTCGCTGTTAACAAGGCTTGTCGAGCGTACGCAAATCGCGCCGCATTGGTCCGCGTCGACCAGTGGCGATCTGTGACCGTTATTGTCAGAGGCGCGCCGCATTATGCGGCCAGCGCCACTTTATCGAGCAACGGCTTCACCTTCTCCAGGAAGTCGTGGCTGCCACAAGCAAACCGGAGTTTGGCCGACAAGTCGGTCCTGTCCCAGTCGATCGTATCCGCAACACCCAGATTGCTCAAAATAGGCAACGCTGCCATAACGTCCCACGTCGAGTCTCCCAATGAAACGTAGCCATCTGTCTCGCCCATGGCCACCTCGACCATCGAGAGTGTCGCAGCGCCGCAGAAACGGAAGCTGATATTGAGATCATCCGAGATATAACGGATGACTTCGAGCCTGTCCGCTGTCGAAGCCGAAGGATGGTAGCTGAACCCGGTCGATGCACGCGACATATCGAGCGGCGGAAGTGGCTTGACCGCCATGCCGTTGAGCTTCGTCTCCACCGTTTTCCCTCCAACAAACATCAGGTTTCGGACTGGAGCGAAGATAACCCCGAATGTAGGACGCTTGTTTTCATAGAGACCGATGGAAATTGCCCAGTTCTGACCGCCGCGGACGAAATTGAATGTCCCATCAATCGGATCGATCACCCAGATACGACCTGAACGCCCTTTGATTTCGCCCCCTTCTTCTCCAAATATGCCGTCTGCGGGAAACGCCTCCCGCAACTGCGCGATAAGAAATGTTTCGACCTCCTTGTCCGCCTTCGTCACAAGATCGAGATGTCCCTTGGTCTCGACCGACAGGCTCGATAGGGAGCGGAAATGAGCGAGGGCAAGGTCGCCTGCCTTGCGCGCGATCTCTTCCACAATCGAAGCTGTTTCTCCTGCGTGAGATGTCGATGTGTCCCGATCAGCCATTTGCACGGTCCTTGAGCCTGGCGACCTGTGCGACGTCGTCTCCGAGCAACTGATCCAACTGACCTTCACGAACCCACTGAACGACCTGCGTTTCCACGTCCACGCCGTACTGCGCGAGTTTTTCATGGTACCCCGTCGGTAGGTAGCAAAAAGCGGCAAATCCCTCGTTGTGGAGTTGGCGGGCTTCACCGCTGGCGAAATGGTAGATCTCGATGTTCATGGCATCGAGATTGGCCTGACGGGCAAGGGCGGCTGGATCGATGAGGCGCGAATGCATCAGGCCAACGGTCGGTACCTCGGGAATTGCTTCCTTGACGGCCTTCAGCTGAACGTAGTCGAAGGAAGAGAACTGGAGGAGATCCGCACAGCCCAATTCATCGATGAGCGTCCTCAACTTTGGGAAGAAGACGTCGTTCGCGTCGTAGATCTTCAGTTCAAGCTGATAGATAATGCCAAGCTCACGGGCGAGCTGAAGCGCGTCCTTAAGTAGCGGCACACGCTCTCCGACAAACTCCGAACTGAACCAACTCCCTGCGTCGAGTTTCGACAACTCCGAATAGGTCATGTCGTGAACGATGCCGTGACCGTCTGTTGTGCGGTCGACGGTCTTGTCGTGAATCAGCACAAGTTCTCCATCGCGGGTAATTCCGAGATCGGTTTCGCATGTGACGTTACGTCCGCCGAATTCAAACGCCTTCCGAAACGCCGCGAGCGTGTTTTCGGGGGCGCCGGCGCTGTGGCCGCGATGGCCGCCCAGGCGGATCGTCTCCGGTGTCATTCTGAGAGGGTTCATTTTCATTCCTTTCGTTTATCGCAGGCGCGCGTCGAAGCGATCGCGCAAGTAGTCGCCGAGCAGGCTGATGGACAGGGTGGTGAGAACAATAACAACGCCGGGCAACGCGATGAGCCACCAGGCAATCGCGATATAGTTTCTGCCGTCTGCGACCATCAGCCCAAGGCTCGTTTCCGGCGGTTGGATCCCAAGCCCAAGGAAGCTCAATCCGCTTTCGAGCAGGATGATATCCGGGAAATTCAGGGTGATTTGAACGATGAGCGGTCCAGCAATGTTTGGAAGGACGTGGCGCACATAGATCCGAAGCGATGGCACGCCGACGATGCGCGCCGCCTCCGCATATCCCTCCTGGTTCGCACTCAAGACGAGGCCACGCGTCAGCCGCGCATAACGCTCGAATGATGCGACACCAACGAGCATAAGAAGTATCAGCGGGCTTGACCCGAGAAACGCCAGGACACCAAGCGCGAAGATTATAAAGGGCACGGAAGCCTTCGCGTCTGCGAAGCCCATAATGAGATTGTCGACCCAGCCACCGAAATGTGCCGCAAGAAATCCGAGGGTCGTACCGATGAACGCGCAGATGAGAGAACCGACAAGAGCGATCATCAAAGACGTCTGGGTAGCGACCAGAATGTTGCTGAGCACGTCACGACCGAGATAATCAGTTCCCAGCAAATGTCCCGGCGCACCCGGCGGCGCAAATCGCGCCAGAGGTGACTGCTGCAGATAGTCGAACGGTGCCAACCATTGCGCCGTGATGCCCACGAAGACGACAACCGCAATCCAGATCAGGCATAGCCAGATACTGATCGGAATGCGGCGGGCAGATTTCAGGAATTGCCGCTTTGGTAATGAGAGTGTCGTATTAGCCATTTTTTTGAAGCCTGATTTTCGGGTTCAGCACCGCATAGAGAACATCGACGATCAAGTTGATCGTGACCATGAACGCCGTGAAGAGAAGGATCATTGCCTGAACGACATTGAGATCGCTGAGCGTGATTGCTCGAACAAAACCGCTACCAAGCCCGGGCCAGGCGAATACGGTCTCTACGATAGCCGACCCCCCCAGCAAGCCAGCTGCAACGAAACCCAGCATGGTCACCATCGGGATCGCCGCGTTCGGGAGCGCGTGGCGGATAACCACTTCCCACTTGGGAATACCATCGGCGCGAGCCGCTGCGATATAGGGCTGTTCCAGAACTTCGATCAGCGCGGAACGTGCGAAGCGCGCAATCGCAGCCGCATTGACAAGACCGAATGTCGCAACGGGCAGGATCGCATGCTGCCAGGTGGAACTTCCCGAGCTCGGCAGCACACGAAACCAGACGGCAAACACGAAGATGAGCGTCAGTCCGAGCAAGAAATTTGGTACGCTATAGCCGAGAACAGCGCCTGCCATGACGGATTTGTCGGCGGCACTGTCGCGGCGGACTGCTGCAATGATTCCCGCGGGGATACCGACGAGTACGCTTAGCACGAACGCTGAAATCGTCAGCGTCAATGTCTTGGGTATACGTTCGGCGATGACGGTGAATACCTCACGACCGTCGGCTGCCGATACCCCGAAGTCGCCTCTGAGCGCGCTGGCGAGATAGATCAGGAACTGTTCAGGAATGGATCTGTCCAGGCCCCATGCTGTTCGGAATGCTGCCAGCGCCTCTGGCGTCGCGTTCTCGCCCAACATGGCCCGAGCTGGATCTCCACCCAACCTGAGAATGATGAAGACAAACGTCACGGTCAGCATCATGACAATGATCGCTCGAACGAGGCGTGCAAGGATGAAACTAATCATCGCGCCACCTCCATCATCTGCGCCGGATCAGTCTGCGCGACTATAGATCTCGGAAACTCTTCCGCTCTATGACACGCTGCCAGTTGCCCGCCCGCAGGCCGAAGCAGCGGCGTTTCTTTCGCACATCTTTCGATTGCAAAAGGACAGCGTGACCGGAAGGCACAGCCAGTCATTACCTTGCCAGCGTCGAGTTCCCCCTTGATCGGTGGTTCAATATTGCGGACCGTCGGGTCCATAGTGGGGACGGAGGCAAGCAATGCGCGGGTATAGGGATGGCGTGGCCACGCATACACAGATTTGATATCGCCGGTTTCGACGACGCGGCCAAGATACATCACGACAATACGATCAACGAGATGGCGAACGATGCGCAGGTCGTGGGTGATGAACACATACGCCAGATCAAGCTCCTGCCAGAGCTGCCGAAGCAACGCAACGACCTGGGCTTGCACAGAGACGTCGAGCGCAGATACCGCCTCATCGAATACGACCAATTTGGGGTCGAGGATCAAAGCTCGGGCAATAACAACTCTTTGTCGCTGCCCTCCCGACATCTGATGTGGATAGCGGTTCATCATCGCGCTCGAGAGGCCGACCCGGTCCAGCATGGTTGCCGCCCGATCACGCGCGCCCGCGCGGTTGGCAACCCGGTGAACCCAGACGGCTTCAGCGATTTGCTCGCCGATCGTCATTTGTGGATTAAGGGCGGACAGCGGGTTTTGCTGGACCAGGGAGGTCTCCTTTCGGAACGTCGACCAGTCTCGCGCGCTACGATCTGTGTGCGCGAGTCCTTCGAACAAGACCTCTCCCTCGGTGGTGGAGGTCAAGCCGAGCAGAAGTCTACCGAGTGTCGATTTCCCGCTCCCAGATTCACCGACCACACCTACCCGCTCACGCGGCGCAAGTTCGAGATCAATTGAATTAACCGCCACATGTACCGATGGCTTTACGAAAAGCCCGGATTTCAGGCGAAAGACCTTGGTGACCCCGCGGGCCTGAAGAAGAGGCGCACTCATGGGCTCACCGGATGGTAACACGCCGCGTCATGGAACGCGCCGACGTTGACAGGCCCGGGAAAGCTCACGGAACATTGTTCGCTCGCGCGGGGACAGCGTGGGTGATAATAACATCCGGCAGGCAGGTTATCGAGAAGAGGAACAGAACCCGGGATTGGTACTGGCGGCTCCAGGTCGTCCGCATCGATCGTTGGCATGCAGCCGATCAGGGCGCGAGCGTAAGGATGCGCTGCACGCTCCAACAATTCCGCAACCGGCGCCGTTTCGACGATCTTTCCGCAATACATGACCGCCGCACGATCCGCGAGGCGGGCGATCACGCCGAGATCGTGCGACACGATCAAAAGCGCCATGCCTGTTTCAGATCTGAGTTCCTCCAGAAGATGAAGGATCTGCGCCTGCGTCGTGACATCGAGCGCTGTCGTGGGCTCGTCGGCGATCATCAGCTTGGGCTTCGCAGCGAGCGCGTGGGCAATCATGACGCGCTGGTTCATACCGCCCGAGAACTCATGAGGATAGGATCGCAGCCGACTTTTGGCGCGGTCGATACCGACACGTTCGAGAAGACGCATGGCCTCGAGCCGTGCATCGTTGCCCTCCAGACCCTGATGGCGATAAAGGCTGCTCTCGAGATAATAACCGATCGAATGAACCGGATTGAGGCTGCTGGTCGGGTCCTGATAGATCATGGCAATAGCCGGCTTGCCATCAGCCTTTGGTCCACTGTTCAGCTCAATAGTTCCGCCCGTCTGCGAAATCCCTCGCGGCAATGCCTTGGCTATTGCGTAACATGTCATGCTCTTTCCGCAGCCCGACTCCCCGACGAGTCCAAGCGTCTGCCCTGCATCCAGTGAAAAACTGACACCGTTGATGATTGTGATATCGCGCGCCGGCACCTGAACGACCAGGTCGCGAACTGTTAGTAGATTTGACAACTTAGGCTCCTCCAGGGCGACGCGCACACCTCGCGCGCGCCGCCTTCTCGATTAACGAGTTCAGCCGAAGCTGAGATTGTTGCGGAATTCCATCATCTCGAAGCTCACGGGCTTCCAGTGGACATCCTTGCGCGCGGCATAAACGTCATACGGCTGATAGAGAATGACGGCTGGCGCCTCCTCTTCGAAAATATCCCGCATGCGATTGTAGGCGTCGAAGCGCTCCTTGCCATTCGGCAGAACCGTGACCTTCTGACATAATTCGTTGAACTCGGCCGGCGCCTTCCAACCCCAACGCTTTTGAACCTGACCATTCGGCCCGAATTCGGGGACGATCGTGGCGTAGGCATCGGTCATCCATTGGCCGTTGGACCAGTTTCTGATCCAGGTCTGGTTGTCCGGGGGGAAGCTACCCGGTGCGTAGGTTTTCATGACCACGTTCACACCGATCTGCTTCCACATTTCGATCATCATCATCAACGCAGGCATGGCGTTGGCATAATAGTTGCCCATCGTGTGATAGGTGATCGGCGTTCCATCGTAGCCGCTCTCCTTGACGAGACGCTTGGCCTCCTCGACATTATATTCCATGGCCTTACGCTTTGGATCGAAGGTTTCCCCATAGTTCGGGAAATTGAAGCCGGCCGGGATAGATGCTTGTTTCTTCCAGAGCGCTTCAACCATGATTGGCCGGTTGACAGCCAGAGCAAGAGCGCGCCGAAGCTTCTTATCCTTGAAAACTTCTTGGTTCATATTGAAGGTGAACATGTGGAAGTTTTCGATGAGCGTCCCGCGCGTTTCGAGGTCCGGATAGCTATTTATCAGCTGAATGTCGTCCGGCGTCAGGGTAGTGATGATATCGTATTCACCGCTGATCAGACCCGCGACGCGTGTGGCTGGCTCTGCGACGATCTGGTAGGTGATCTTCGATGCAGTCGGCTTTGGACCCCAGTAGGCGTCGTTGGCTTCCAGCACCACACGGTCACCGGCAACAAAGTCCACGAACTTGTACGGGCCTGTTCCAACGGGCTTGTTACCGAAATCTACTGCTCCCAGTTTCTTGTAGTATTCTTTGGGAACAATGCGGCTCATCCAGGATGCGACGAAGGTCTCGATGAGATAGCTCGGGGTCTTTGTGCGAAGTGTGACTATGTATTTGTCCTCGACCACGGGCTCATCGAAATCGAGCGAATAGGATTTCCCAAGCGGGATTTTCTTGATCGCTTCGGGACCCCAAAGGCGTTCGGAAGAAAAGGTGTATGCGACATCGTCCGCGGTCAGTTCAACACCATCGTGGAACATGACCTTCTGCCGCAGCTTGAAGCGAACCGATTTCTCATCGATGCGCTCCCAGCTCTCGGCAAGTGCCGGAACGAGGTCGATGGCATTGCCGGGAGCTCCCTTCGCGAAAAAATCGCGCGCTATCAGCGTGTCGAATATCTGGTTGACGATACGCGGGCCGACATTGCTGATTGCATTGACCGGCTCCAGCGAGTTCGGCAATCCGTTCACACCCAGGCGAAGCGCCCGGCGTTCTTGCGCGAAGGTGAACTTCGCACCGGCAGTTGAAGCGACCGCTATCGCCGCGGTGCCCATCATAAAATTCCTGCGATTGGTCTTAAGCATGTGGTTTTCCTCCCAGCTCTGTTGAATGAGGGTTTAATTCGCCCGCGGCCGTCGAACCTAGTTCGCAACAACGAACTTCTTCCGCAGCTTTTCCGGTATTGTCTCAATGATGGTTCGGGTTCCAGAGTCGGTGACGATCACGCCGACATCCTCGATCCTGGCCGTCACCGAGAGGCTCGATTTTGTGAATTTCGAATGATCCGCGACGACGATCACGCGGCTCGAAACTTCGATCATGGCGCGAGCGACACTCGCGTTCACGGGCGACGACGTACAGATCAATCCGCGATCAACATCGATCGACGCCGCGTTGAGAATGAGTTTGTCGACATTGAATTGGCGGATAAACTGCTCCGCCAAAGGGCCGCGGAAGGAGCGGTTCGTTTCGGTATACTCGCCCCCGACCGAATAGATGCTTTTGCCCTCCCCTCTCGTCAATTCCTCGACAATGTCGAGACCATTCGAGATGAAGGTGAGGTTTCTGCGGTCAGCGAGCTTCTTGGCAACTTCCAGCGCAGTTGTACCGGCGTCCAGAAGAACCGTGTCACCCTCGACGATCATACCGGCAACGACTCCGGCTATGGCCGCCTTCTCCGCCCGATTCCAGACGGCGCGGGCAGCGTTCGGCTTGTCCTGTGTAACCTGCGTGACGCTGACCGCACCGCCGTGAGTTCGACGCAAGAGTCCGGCCTCGTGGAGTTCGCTCAAGTCGCGCCTCGCAGTGGCCACCGAAATCTGGAAGTGCTCCGTCAATCTGCCGATAGCCAAAAACTGCTCATCGCGCAAAAGCTCAACGATTTTCGCCTGGCGGTCCTGAGTCGAGTTGAACACCAACGCTTCCCTTCCAACAAGAAATGGTCTATATCGCTCACACTATGAGCGTAATCGTTCTTCGTCAAATGAAAGTTTGGTGACAGTTTTGTTGCATCGCAACGATACATTACAAGTGATTACGCATTGTTGGGGATCAAGAAGCTTCGGGTAGCTAAGCGGAAGCCTTTGTTAGTGTGATCGAAATCGCTCACTTTCGCACCGCACCAAGATCGTAAGCTTCTAGGAGGAGTGATGACTCATTCGATGTCGAACTGCCGTCAACAAAACCGGCGCGGATCAGCGCTACTCCGCACGACAACAATACGAAACCAGTTGGAATTCATCTTGCCTGCGATACGGCGCGGGCAAGATGCCGGTGGGCAGCTCTCCTCCCTGCTCGCCCACCGGCACCCTCATCAACCGCAAGCTGGACAAGGTCTGCGACGAGAACCGCTTCCCTCTCGAGACAAATCAAGACGGCACCCGTCTGGCCGATCTCTGTTGCGAGCAGCCGCTTCGCTGATCAAGGCTTACTTCCAACAGAATTAGCGAGAGGCGCGACTTGGAATCGATAATCGTTCTCATAAATCTCTGCGGCGCCGTCGCGTTGCTGCTGTTCGGCCTGGCCCAGGTGAAGGACGGAGCCTCCCGTGCGCTTGGGGCCAGATTGCGAACGGGCCTCGCCTCCGGCACGAAAAGCAGCGCCCGGTCGTTTCTATCAGGGTTCGTCGCCACAGTCGCGCTTCAGAGTTCTACAGCGACGGCGCTGATGGTCTCCTCGTTTGTGGAACGAGAGCTTATCAAGCCTCGCATGGCGCAGGTCGTCCTCCTCGGCGCCAATGTCGGAACGGCGGTCACCGCCTGGATCGTCGCAACGGGCATCGAATGGGTGTCCCCTGCCCTACTCTTCATCGGCATCATTCTCTATCGAGGCGGTTCGACCTCCAGGCAGGGCGCCGGAACAGCGTTGCTCGGTATCGCGCTGATGCTGCTGTCACTACACCTACTCAGCAACGCGACCGAGCCGCTTCGCCATTCGCCGGCGCTCGCAGCGTTTATCGGCCTGCTTGAAAACGCCTGGCCGGTCGCGATGATCTTTTCCGCGGCCATCGCATTCGCTTCATCTTCAAGCTTGGCTGCGGTCGTTCTGATTTTGTCGTTGACCTCCACCGGAATCCTCTCTGGCGGGCTTGTCGTAGCGCTGGTTCTTGGAGCCAATTTCGGTGGCGCAATACCTCCGGTGATCGCGTCGTTATCAGCATCGGCGGCGGCCAGGCGGGTCACACTAGGCAATCTGATTGTCCGGGCAATCGGCTGCCTGCTGATCCTGCCAGTGGCCGATATTTTGGCCAGCTGGCTTTCGATGTTGCCGGTCCCAGCGTCCAAACTTCCCGTGGACGCGCATCTCGCGTTAAATATCGGCCTGGCTCTCCTGGCCATGCCGTTTTCCCGCCTTCTTGCACGGTGGATGGGGGTCCTCATCCCCGCGTCCGAACAGGCTGACAACACACCGAAATTCCTCGATCCGGATGAGCTATCAACACCAGTCGTAGCACTGACGAGTGCTGCACGCGAAGTGCTTGGCGTTGGAGACCTGATCGAAAGAATGCTCTTGAGAGTGTCGGACGCGTTCCAGCAGAACAATGCCGCGAGATTGAAGGATATTGCGCAGCTTGAGCGCCAGGTCGACCGGTTACAGCAGGAGGTCAAGGTCTACTTATCGAAACTCGGCCGTACTGGACTGTCGGAAGACGAAGGCCGCCGCTCGATCGTCATCATCGACTACGCCATCAACCTCGAACATATCGGGGATATTGTCGAGAAAGGTCTGCTGCCCGAGGTCACGAAGAAGATCGCCCACGGTTTGAAATTCTCTGATGACGGCTTCTCCGAACTAACACAACTCTTCCAGCTCACC
Organism: Agrobacterium rubi TR3 = NBRC 13261; assembly: GCF_000739935.1. GTDB lineage: Bacteria > Pseudomonadota > Alphaproteobacteria > Rhizobiales > Rhizobiaceae > Agrobacterium > Agrobacterium rubi. The sequence goes on from NZ_BBJU01000024.1 coordinate 142,354, forward strand.
GTCGATAATCTCCGGATCGCACAAACAATCCTTATCACCCGGGACATCAATCTCGCGCGTCAGCTCATGGAGCGGAAAGTCGAAGTCCGGCACATGGAAAAACAGTCTTCCGAGCGCCACCTGGAACGTCTGCGCGACGGGCGCACCGACAGCCTTCAAACCAGCTCGCTTCACCTCGACATCTTGCGTGATCTCAAGCGGATCAACGCGCATATCGTCTCGGTTGCTCACCCGATCATGGACGAGCAAGGATTACTGGGCGAGAGCCGTCTCATCGCGGGCGGCTCTGCAGACTGAGTGAAAGAAAATCAACTCGTCCTCGTAAGACGACACATACTGGAAATTGAAATGCAAAACAAAGTGCAGTTTATCACCTATGTTGACCGCCTGACCAGAGGTGGTTTCAGGCAATTGAAGGAACTGGTCGATGGCAAGTTCGCTGGCCTGTTCGGCGGCGTCCATGTCTTGCCTTTCTTCAATCCGATCGATGGCGCTGATGCCGGATTCGATCCAACAGATCACACGATCGTCGATCCGCGCCTCGGCGACTGGGAGGATGTGCGGGCTTTGTCGGGATCCGTGGAAATCATGGCCGATCTTATCGTCAACCATGTCTCATCGCAATCCGGCGCATTCACGGACTTCATTGCCAAGGGTTCGGCGTCCGAATTTGCCGACATGTTCATGACGTTCGATAAGGTATTTCCCGATGGCGCCACCGAAGAAGACCTTCTGAGGATCTATCGACCGCGCCCCGGTTTACCGTTTTCGAAGGTGACCCTGGCTGATGGTACTCAGCGGATGCTCTGGACAACCTTCACACCGGAGCAGATCGACATCGATGTCCACAGCGCCAAAGGCACAACCTATCTCGAAACGATCCTCGATCGCTTTTCGGAGGCGAATGTGACGGCGATCCGCCTCGACGCCGCGGGATACGCGATCAAGAAAGCGGGCAGCAGTTGCTTCATGATCGACGATACCTACGCATTCCTCGAAGAAGTGGCTGGAAAGGCCCGCAACCGCGGCATGGAGGTTCTGGTTGAGATTCATAGTTATCATCGTGACCAAATCGAGATCGCGAAGAAGGTCGACCGGGTCTATGATTTCGCACTACCACCGCTCATCTTGCATGCATTGTTTACGGGAGACGCCACGCCGCTGGCAAAGTGGCTGGCAATAAGCCCCCGTAACGCGATCACCGTTCTCGACACCCATGACGGGATCGGCGTTATAGATGTCGGTGCCCATAGCGACGGCCGGGCGGGCCTCCTCGAACCCCAGGCGATCGACAATCTTGTGGAAGAGATCCATAGGCGATCGGATGGCCAGAGCCGCCAGGCGACGGGGGCCGCTGCATCGAATCTGGACCTTTATCAGGTAAACTGCACCTACTATGACGCGCTTGGTCGCAACGATAATGATTATCTCATCGCTCGGGCAATTCAGTTTTTTGCTCCAGGAATTCCGCAAGTCTATTATGTCGGTTTATTGGGCGGTGTAAACGATATGGACCTGCTCGCCAAAACGGGCGTGGGGCGTGACATTAACCGGCACTATTACGGCAACGACGAAATCGGTACGGCCCTTGAGACGCCGCTCTTCCATCGCCTTTCAAATCTGATCCGTTTCAGGAACACCCATCCCGCCTTCGGTGGAGCGCTCAAGGCCACCATTGCTGATGCCGGAGCGTTGGTGCTTTCATGGCAACACGGCGATGCTTTTGCTGAATTGAAGATCTCATTTGCCGACCGCAAGGCGAGCATTGCCGCATCTGGTCAGAGCGAGATGCAGATCGTCGAGTGAACTGCACGCAAGTGCCGCTTCCCCGGCTCGATAGCATGTACAGGGGGATAGTACGGATATTCGTGAAGCGTTGGAGCATGTATGCCTCGTGGAAAAATGCTTCGGCTCAGCCTGAGTTGTCTGGGTAAAAGAGGATGAAAGCAGATTCAGCCCGGCGGTCGGCTGCTGGGAGCAAACGTTAGAGTAGGCATCGCACACCAGCATATGGGGGTATGGAATGCAGCACTGGCTGGACAAGTTGACCGATCTTGCCGCAATTCAGGGCGACGAGTGCATCCTGAAGGATGGCCTTGCCGACCTTGCCGAACATTTCGGCTTCACCGGCTATGCCTATCTCCATATCCAGCACAAACACACCATCGCGGTCACCAATTATCATCGTGACTGGCGATCGGCTTACTTCGAGAACAACTTCGACAAGCTCGATCCGGTCGTCAAGCGCGCGAAATCCAGGAAGCACGTCTTTGCCTGGTCCGGCGAACAGGAACGATCGCGGCTATCGAAGGAAGAGCGTGCCTTCTACGCGCATGCGGCCGATTTCGGCATCCGCTCCGGCATCACCATTCCGATCAAGACCGCCAACGGATCGATGTCGATGTTCACGCTGGCGTCGGAAAGGCCGGCGATCGACCTCGACCGTGAGATCGACGCGGTCGCAGCCGCGGGCGCCGTCGGGCAGCTCCACGCCCGCATCTCTTTCCTTCAGACCACTCCGACAGTGGAAGATGCCGCCTGGCTCGATCCGAAAGAGGCGACCTATCTCAGATGGATCGCCGTCGGCATGACGATGGAGGAAGTCGCAGACGTGGAGGGCGTCAAGTACAACAGCGTCCGTGTCAAGCTCCGCGAGGCCATGAAGCGCTTCGACGTTCGCAGTAAGGCCCATCTCACCGCCCTCGCAATCAGAAGAAAGCTGATCTGAAAACGTGACAGACAAACCAGGGGAGAGGAATGATGTCAGTAACTTCCTATACGTTCTACACCTATTCTCAGGCGACTGCCGATGACCAGGCGCACTGGCTGCACGGGCACACCACCGTTCAGTTTTTCGATAGCCTGGAAGCGGCCCGGCAGGAGATAGTCAAGTTGCACGAAGACCTAAGCCAGGATCTCGACCTCACGTGGCGTCCGCTCTATCTCGAAAAAGCGAGACCCGGGCCGTCACAAAAGACCTGCTGCTGTCTTTGCTCAATCGCAACATGGAAGCCCTTATCGAGCGGCACATGATTGTTGATACAATCTCCTCCTTCTCTTCGAGCGCTTTAAGCGGGCATAATTGATGGATGCCAGTTCCATGTTTAAATGAAGATTAAACATCGTATGCAACTATTCGCGCTCTGCCGCGACCTTCGGTCCGGTAAGTATCCTTGGGAGGTCGCCTAGTGAATATTCTCAATCGTGGTGCCAATGCATGCGCGGTACTTGCTGCCCTCTCTAAGTCTCAGGCCATGATCGAATTCGATCTGTCCGGCAGGATACTCACTGCCAACGACAATTTCTGCCGGGCGCTTGGCTATGAGCTATCAGAAATTATCGGCAAACATCACAGCATGTTCGTTGAACCGGCATTTGTGAAATCGGCAGACTATAAGGCGTTCTGGGCGAAACTCGCCGCCGGCAACTTCGACCAGCAGCAATATAAGCGCATCGGCAAGGGCGGCAAGGAAGTCTGGATCGAGGCGTCCTATAACCCTGTCATGCGCCGTGGCAAGCCGGTCAAGGTTGTCAAGATCGCCACCGACATCACCGCCCAGAAGCTGAAAGTTGCAGAAGATGCCGGCAAGATCGAGGCTTTGTCGCGGGCGCAGGCGATTATCGAGTTCACGCCGACCGGCGACGTCCTGACCGCCAACGAGAATTTCCTGTCCGCCCTCGGATATTCTCTGAGCGAGATCCAGGGCAAACACCATTCGATGTTCTGCGAACCATCCTATACCGCGTCGCCCGACTATCGGAATTTCTGGAAGATGCTTGCAGGCGGGGATTTGATGGCGGACGAGTTCATGCGGCTCGGCAAGGGTGGTCGCAAGGTCTTTATCCAGGCCTCATACAATCCGATTTTCGATATGAACGGCAGAGTCTTCAAAGTCGTGAAATTCGCGACCGACGTGACGGCCCGGGTCGAAAACGTCGAACAGCTCGCGGGCTGCCTGAACAGTCTGGCGGACGGTGACCTGGCGCAGCAAATCGAAAAACCGTTCATCCCCTCGCTCGAACGTTTGCGCACCGATTTCAACGCCGCCTCCGACAAGCTGAAGCGCGCGATGGCGACTGTCGCCGACAACGCCAGGGCGATCTCCGCGGGATCCAGCGAGATTCGGACCGCCGCCGACGAGCTGGCAAAACGCACCGAGCAACAAGCCGCCTCGGTCGAGGAGACCGCCGCTGCGCTCGAGGAAATCACCACAACGGTCAAGGATTCCAGTCGTCGGGCGGAGGAGGCTGGCCAACTCGTTGCACGCACCCGCGAACATGCAGAGCATTCCGGGCAGGTGGTGCGCGACGCGATCGGCGCCATGGATCAGATCGAAACGTCCTCTCGCGAGATCTCCAACATCATCGGTGTCATCGATGAGATCGCGTTCCAGACCAACCTCCTGGCGCTGAATGCCGGTGTCGAAGCGGCCCGTGCCGGCGAAGCGGGCAAGGGATTCGCGGTCGTCGCGCAGGAAGTCCGCGAGCTCGCGCAGCGATCGGCCAAGGCCGCCAAGGAAATCAAGACGCTGATCACCGCGTCGGGTAGCCAGGTCCAGAGCGGGGTATCGCTTGTCACGAAAGCCGGTTCCGCGCTGCAGGAAATCGCGACCCAGGTCCACGACATCAACACGAATGTCGTCGCGATTGTCGAAGCGGCACGCGAGCAGTCGAACGCTCTCGGTGAGATCAACAAGGCCGTGAACAGCGTCGATCAGGGAACGCAACAAAACGCCGCGATGGTCGAGGAGCAGACGGCGGCCAGCCACAGCCTTGCTCGCGAGGCCGCCGCGCTATTCGAGCTGCTGGAGCATTTCAGGTTCGATGACACCGGCCGAACGCAAGCGTTTGCTGGCCAGGTTCATCGGCCATCCGTCGCGCCAGTCGCCAAACCGTCGAGCCGCGCTGCCCAGGTCTTCGCTGCGTAGGGTTCCACCGCGGTCGGTATCAAAGAGACCGAACGGAGGAGCTCGTGTCACGCCGCCTTGCCTCCGATGAAGATAGCGGGTCTGAGCTGCCGCAATAGTTCAGGACCGATATGACATCATAGCCCGCTATAAAAATTCGCCATGAGACAAACGGAAGCCGGTTCAGTTCACGGAGGCGTTCGGGATATAGCCAAGAATGCTGATTAGCGTGCTGACAGCGCTCATCTGCGCGTGCATCTCGATACTGGCCTCGATGTAACACAGATGCTGTGGGCCTCCGACTTCCTTTCCCGACTTATAGCTTTCCGGCAGGGCCTGGAAAAGTTCGTCGGCCTTTTCGACAAGTCGCCGATGTGCACGGATTGCGTCTATGGTCAGTTTCTCGAGGTCAGCCGGGTGTAGTCCACGAGTTAAGCCGACCAGTGGCCGGAGCTCAACTTTTTTCGTCAATGTTGCATCTTCCGATTCCATTCCTGACCTAACCCTGGTTTTGTCTGCGGTGCGCCCCCGCCGACGTTGAACCCTTTGAACCCTAGCCGGGGGTTAGAATCCGAGATGAATCGGCCCTGAGACCTTTAGCACCGAGGCGCCTGGACATGAGTCACAGGCCCCCGGCCACAAGGTCAGAGGGTTCCTGGCACCGTTTCGGTCAGCGCCAACCGTTCATCTGCGGATTCTAAGCCGCAACACAGCGCGTACTGCGTCATGCCCCTTATAAGAGCCATTCCAAAGAGATGCCAGCGCCGATCGACAGAACGACGGTGCAAATCTTCACATGCCCATCTCGATGCAAGGCACAAAATACCTCAAGGCCTATGCTTTCGAAGAAGAAATCAACGCGACTTGCGACCAGGGATAGAATGCATTGTTGAAGCGTGACGACACTTAGTTGTTTTCCGCCATGGTCTCATTAAGTGCGATTCGCTTGGCCCACGGACCGAGCGATTTTTCCCTCCTGGCCCGCGTTCATCCACGCAGACGCGAGGAACCTGTTCCTCACTTCCCGCGCGCGCCGATGCCGGAAAGGTCGATCCGAATACCGGCCTTGTTCGGGTCAGCTGGTTCCGCCTCGAGTGCAGTATCGACGTTGCCGCCCTTCATCTTGTCACTACCGGCTTCGGACGTTTCCGCTTCCACCCCTGGATCCGGCTCTGGCAGCTTCACGTCGCCCGGATCGGCTGCCCGGAACACCGCTGTCCCCTCGAAATACCCCGTTTGCCATGCGATGATCGCGTCTTCAAAAACCTGCGGAAGGACCTCGCTTTCGGGAGGGTTACCGTACCATTTGGTGACGATACGATAGACTTTGGCGAACAGGGCCGTGCCCATCTTGATGTTTTCGCAAGGCTCGATCAGGTCCGGCTTCAACTGGCCCGCCTCGACGATACCGAGGCCGGCGGGATACTGCGTCAAGCCGACGCGAACGATATTGCGGCCGAGGTTCTGGCGTATCAATGCGAGCGCTTCGTCCGGCGTTGTCGGCTTCGGCACCAGAACGATGCGGTTGCCGGAGCGGACAGTGACCGCGAGCGGGTCCGGCGCCCCTGCCCGTTCGATGAACTCTTCGACGATCGCGGGCTTCAGGCCGGGATCGCTGCATTCCTTGATGAGGGCGGAATCGACCATCGCGAAAGTCTCCTTATGTGTTGAAAGCCGTGACGACGGGTCGCCCGAAGAGTTTCGCCCAGGCGATCACGCCTGCTTGTTGGATGGCGACGATCGACGTTCCCTCGGTCCACCATCCGTTGCCCGTGGCGACGATGGCGGCGGGGGAAAACAGCATCGAGTGCAGTATGGGCCAGACGATGAGCTGCTCGTAGCAGATCAGCGGCGCGATCCTCGTGCCAGCGAGATCCACGGCCGGGTTGGCGAAGAAATGCGCTTGAGCGCCACCGCCCTGCCCGGTCCATTGCAACCATGGCTGCCACATCGATACCGGGATCGGCATGCGCTCGCGATAGAGGATCCGTGCTTCACCCTCCGAGACCGTCACCATGACGTTGTCGTAGCCGCCCGGATCGATGACGGCCGCGCCGGCGATCACGGTGACGTCCGCCCCTCGCAAGCCCGCCTGCCAAAGCCGTGCGACAGTCGGGGTCCATAAGCCGAGGGCGCTTTCGGGAAGAACGATGACACGGGTTTCCGCTCCTGCCGCCGCGCGCACCGTTGCGATCAGGTCACGGTGATGGTCAAGCGAACCATCACGTCCAAGCGTTTGACCCTGTTCGAGGTCGACGCCTTTCCATCCATCCGGTAGGACAGGTTGCGTCCACGTAGCGGCGGACCAGAACCAGAAGCCTCCCAGGGCAATGGCAGCAGCCGGCCAGTATCGCGATGTCATCATCGCGAGGCCGGCTGTGGTCGCACCCAGCCCCCACCATCCAAAGCCGGGAAACAGAATGCCCGCTGCGGTCAGTGGATGCGCCCACCCGGTGATGCCGAAGGGCGGCAGCCCCATCAGCACCGCGGCCGCAAGGTAGCGCACCGGCTTTCCCCAACCCAGAGCGCCCCTTCCCGGGAGCCTCTTTTGCAAGCGCGCGGGCCAGAACGCCGCATGCACGGCGACAAAGCCGGCCGAGGCCGCCAGCCATAGCAGGAGGCCGGGCCAGAAATCGGCGGCGTAGAAGTTCGCCACACCCTGCGGCAGGCCGCGCGAGGCGGTGAGGAAGTACCCGGCAGACACCGCGCCCGCAACCAGTCGTGATGGAGATTGCGCCCATAGCAACGGAAAGAGCATGGCTGTCGGAAGAAGGAGGGCCTCGCCGCTCCAGCCGACCGCTCCGACGGCGATCGAAAGCAGGATCAGGAGCGCCACACGCCAGCGGTCACGGGTCAAACGTGAACACCGGCCGCGCCTGACCGAGAAGGCCGGATGCCGGGATCGGCCCAAAATATCGTGAATCATAGGAGCTCGCAAAGGATGAGTGAAGAAAGAGATGGCCGGGTGGCACGACGCCGCCGGGATAGGGATGGATCGCCCTGCCGGCACCATCCGTCGCCCGCACAGCGGATGCGGGTACCGGGCGGCCGTCGATGATGACCTCGCCGGCGATCTCGACCCGGTCGCCGGGAAGAGCGACAATGGTCTTGATCAGCGGCGCAAAACCGCCCCTGCAAAGCCCGCGGTGGAGATATCCGCGCTCTAGCGCCTCGATGAACGGCGCGTTCGACGGCGGGCAGATGAACACCAGATCCCCGACCTCAGGGGAGCGGTTCAATGCCTCGATGCGCCAGAGCCCGAGCGGCTCGCTTGGTGTTAGGTTCAGGCGATAGCCGCCGACCGCGGCGACGACCGATTCGCAGAGAATGACGGTCACAGAGGCACGGATCAGGATGATCGCCCGGCGCGGCGTCATTGCTTGATCACCGGTGTCTGGCGCTGCGATAGCCGCAGGTCCTCGACCTGCCTCAAGGTCGCGGCGGTGCGCTCGTGGGCAGCGAGTTGCTGGGCGGTGCGCATCACCGGCCATGCCTCGGCCAGGTGCTCCTTCTCTTGGGGCTGGAGCCCCTTGGCGAGCTGCTCGAACAGCCGCCCGGACGGTTCGCGCGCGGCGTTCGGCAGCAGGCTGCGTTCACCGAAGCGTTCCGATACAGCCTTGTTGAATCCGTCGATTTCGAGCTTGGCCTCCTTGTCGCTGACCGCATATCCGAGTGCTGCGGGAAGGTCGTTGCGGTCGATCGCATCGCGCACCCGTTCGAGCACCGTGCGGGCGGACGGCGACAGTGCCGGAATGTCGATCGAGACGCGATGCCGGATTGCCCTCTCCTCCGTTTCAAGGCGCTGCATGGCGTTCGTTCGCATCTGAAGATAACGTTCGAGGTCACGCGAAAGCGCCGGCGCATTGACGTGTGCAATATCGCGGTCCTCCTTCTCCACGCGGCTGGCGAACAGGCCGGTCTTGCCTTTGAGCGCTCCAAAACTCTCCGGCTCGTTCGCGATCTTCGCGAGCGTGGATTTCGCAGTCGCCGGATCCTTCAACGCCGCGTCGACATCGACCGCGCGGAAGGCGGCTTCGGGCTGGGCGTAGATCAGATGAAAACGGGAGGAGACTTCCTCCCATTGCTTCTTCAGACCGGGATCGGCGGCGAGCTTGTCCTCGACCGCCTGGTCGAGGGATTTCGGATGAATGGTGATGCCGGCAACCATCGGCCTGACCTCCTTCATGTTGCTGGAAAGCGATTGTTGCTGCTGAGTGCTGGAAACGAGACCGAGCTTGCCGCCGATGGCGAGCAGCCGGCTTCCGAGACGGGCAAGCCGCTGTTTCTGCCGGACCGTCCAGTCGAGCCGGTCGCGCATCATGGTCCGGGCGACGTTCATGAGGCGCAGGCCATGCGTGTCGGCGAAGCGGAGTGCCGCGCGATAGAAGCTGGCGTTCTCGTAGTCGAGCGTCGTTTCCTTCGCTGCGTCGCGCGACATGCGTTCCGTCATCCGCGACAGCGCCAGCTCGCGGATGTCGACGACCTTCCAGGTATGGCGCTTGACCTTCTTGCCGTCGGGAAGACGGACCATTTCGGAACCCTTGTGGTCGAGGCCGATGCGGTCGCCGATCTGAGGCGCCGCCTCTGCCATCGCGCGCTTCAGGTCGACGCCCCAGATGGTGTTCTGCTTCCCCTCGCCGGTTTCGAGCGTGACGAAATAGCTGTCGTGGTTCTCGGGCTTGTTCTCGTAGGGAGCCTCTCCGTGATCGACGAGAACGCCGCCGCGGTTGGTGAACTCGTTCATGCCGACATAGAGCCGGGCTGCATCACGATGACGGGTGAGCGCGACATAGGTCAGATGGCGGTCCATCGTGCCGGAGGCGAGCACCCTGACGACGTCGACCGTCGCGCCCTGCGATTTGTGGATGGTGGTCGCATAGCCATGATCGACATTGGCGTAGAGATGCTGATCGACCGTCACCTGGCGGCGATCCTCCCCTTCGCCAATCTCGGCGACAAACCTGCCGGGTGCGGCTTCGACCACCTTCGCCAGCATGCCGTTCTTGACGCCGAGCGATCCCTCGTTCTTCAGGAAGACGATCCGGTCGCCGGCGTCGAAGCGACGCTCGCCCTCTTCTGTCCGGAAGGCGAAGCCCTCGCCGACGAGACCGCGCCCGACCAGCCTTTCGCGGGCGAGTTCGTTGAGTGCGCGCACGTCGAGTCGTCGATGGGCGAGAATGAGAGAAGACCTCGCCGGATCGTAGTCGCGGTTCCAGTCTTCGATCAGCGAGGCTATGGCCTCGTCCTTCGACCAGTGCGAATGGATCAGGTTCGCGCGGTCATAGGCTGCGAGCGCCGACCCGACTTGACGGTGGGCAAGATCGACCGAGGCGCGACGCATCCACGCCTCGCGCTGACGATAGATCGTGCCAAGTTCGGCATAGCCGATGCGGTCGGTGATCGCGCGGAATGCGGCGCCCGCTTCGATCGGCTGGAGCTGATCGGGATCACCGACCAGCACCAGCTTGGCCCCGGCCTCGGTCGCTGCCTGGACAAGCATCGCCATCTGCCGCGACGACACCATGCCCGCCTCATCCAGCACCATGACGGTCCTGTCGTCGAGGCGGTCACGCTCCTGCTGCCAGCGTAGTTCCCACGACGACAGCGTGCGCGCGATGATGCCGGCCTCTTTCTCCAGACCCTCCGCCGCCTTGCCAGCAAGCGCTGCGCCCACGACGCGATATCCGGCGGCTTCCCATGTCTCGCGGGCCGCTTTCATCATTGTGGTCTTGCCCGCTCCGGCACGGCCAACGACGGCGGCTATGCGATTGGCGCCGGCGATATGCGCAAGCGCTGTCCGCTGTTCCTGCGACAGCCGGTCGTGGCGCGCGAAGGTCGCGTCGAGAACGGCCTTGCCGATACCATGCGAGGAGCGTCGGTCAAGCCACATCGCGCTCCGGGCCATCGTCGCTTCGAGGCGGATCAGCTCGTGCGTCGTGAACTTCGACGGCTCGCGCTTGCCGGTTGCCAACGAGATCCGCTCGCGCTCCAGCCGCAGCACTTGCCCACTCTGCATGATGCGCGCCATCATGTTGCGGAACAGGCCCGCATCGTCGATATAGCGATGCAGGATTTTGGCGACATCGCGCTCGTCGAAGACGCTCTTCTCGCGGGTGATGAGATCCAGCACGAGTTCGGGATTCTCCCGGATGCGGCGGGCATTTTCCTCGCGCCGCTCCTCGTTGAGCTCAAGGCGTTCGAGCTCGGCTTTGCGTCCCTCCCCTTCGGCCTTACGCTCGATCGCCTTGGCGCCGACGCCGAGATGAATGGTCGGCACCAGATCGATACCCTGCTTCTCGTAGGATCGCCCGTCGACGCGCAAATTGATGCCGTTGAGCGCCAGGTGATGGTTCATCCGTTCGAACCAGGCGTCGCGAAACGCGTTGAAGTCGTCCGTTCCGCCGGCCCATAGCTCATAGACGATCTTCCCGGCTTTCGTCCGCAGAGGTTCGCCCTCCTCGCCGATCACCGCGACCTTCTTCGCGCCAAAACCGTATTCGGTCAGCGGCCGCAGTGTCGTCATCAGGTGGATGTGCGGATTGCCGGGATTGTCGTGATAAACCCAGTCGGCAACCATCCCTCTGGAGAGAATGTGCTTTTCCACGAAGTCACGGACGAGCGCGATATTCTGCTCGGCTGTGAGCTCCAGCGGCAGCGCCACCGTCAGGTCCTTGGCGAGCTGGGCGTCGATCCGCTTCTCGAAAGCCTCGACCCTGTTCCAGAAGGCCTCCGAAGCGCCGGCGACAGAGCGGTCGGCGATCAGCATCCGGACCCATTTCGGCGCATGGTCCGGCAAAAGGAACTCTTCGTGAAGGAGCCCAACCTTGCGGGTGTAGTCGATGGTGCGCGCCTCACGCTCGTAGTGCATCTTCGCACAGTGCCGGTAGGCCGCCGACAGCACCGCGCTGCGGCCGTCGCCGCGGCTGACGATGCTGGCTGAGAAGTGGGCGATGGCCACGGCGGCGAATACTCCCGGTCAATCGGTCGAAACAAGCTGCTCGTCGCGAATAGCGGCCCCGCCAGGGTCATTGAGCAACGCGTCGCGCCAGCGACGTATAATTGCGCCCTTGGATCCGCTCCTTCGGAACGGCGGGATCATCTTCCAAAGTGTCGGCTTTGCCGACGTGCAAATCTGCACGTTCCTTCGGACGTGCTTTTGAGGAAGTCTGGCGGCGAGAACATCACCGCGAGACTTCCAGGGAGATCCGACCGGAATGAAGAAACCGTCATCGAAGATACGTGAAGAAATCGCCCGCCTTCAGGACCAGCTCAGACAGGCGGAGACGCGGGAGGCCGAGCGCATCGGCCGCGTCGCGCTGAAGGCCGGTCTTGGCGAGATCGAGATCGAGGAGGCCGAACTCCAGGCAGCGTTCGAGGACATCGCCGGGCGCTTTCGCGGAGGTAAGGCAGGGACATCCGGAAGGAAAAATGCCGATGACGGCCGGACCGCCGGCGAGCCGGGCGCGACGCTCGCATCTGGCTCGGATGCGGGCAGCCGTGGCGAGGCTTGAGCGGATGCACCGGACCTCATCGACCGACGCCCGAAAGAAGGACACCCGCGAGAAGATCGAGCTGGGTGGCCTGATCGTCAAGGCCGGGCTGCGCTACGAGAAACGGGCACTGCTGCTCGGCATGCTGATCGATGCAGGTCGCCGCATCAAGGGCGACGATGCCGAGCGATCGCGCCTCACCACGATAGGGGCGGAGGCCTTTGGTCGTGACGGCGAATAGAATTCTCCTCGCCGTCGTCCCCGCCACGACGATGATCGCCGCGGTGATCCTGATGCCGGGGATCGAGCACTGGCTGGCGGCGTTCGGAAGGACGGCGCAGGCGAAGCTGATGCTCGGGCGGTTCGGCATCGCCCTGCCCTACATCGCAGCGGCTGCGATAGGTACGATGTTCCTGTTCGCGGCCAACGGTGCCGCCAACATAAAGACGGCTGGATGGAGCGTCGTCAGCGGAAACGTCGCGGCGATTATCATCGCGATGATCCGCGAGGCGGCTCGTCTTTCCGGCATCGCCGGAAGCGTCCCCACGGACCAGTCCGTCCTCGCCTACACGGACCCGGCGACAGCGCTCGGTGCGGCCGGCCCATTCCTCGCCGGCGTCTTCGCACTTCGCGTCGTCATCAAGGGCAAGGCTGCATTTGCCAGTCCGGCGCCGCGCCGTGTCCGCGGCAAGCGGGCCGTGCATGGCGAGGCGGACTGGATGGGCGTGGTCGAAGCGGGAAGACTGTTTCCCGATGCGGGCGGCATCGTCATCGGAGAACGCTATCGCGTCGATCGCGACAGTGTGGCGGGCATGTCGTTCCGCGCCGATCAGCGCGAGACATGGGGCGCGGGCGGCAAGTCCCCGCTGCTCTGCTTCGACGGCTCGTTCGGCTCGTCGCACGGCATCGTCTTTGCCGGCTCCGGCGGTTTCAAGACGACATCGTTGACGATCCCGACGGCGCTCAAATGGGGTGGCGGGCTTGTGGTTCTGGACCCGTCGAGCGAGGTGGCGCCGATGGTCTCGGAACACCGGCGCAAGGCCGGCCGAAAAGTGATCGTGCTCGATCCCGCCACGCCCGCCATCGGCTTCAACGCGCTCGACTGGATCGGGCGGTTTGGCGGAACGAAGGAGGAGGATATCGTGTCGGTCGCGACCTGGATCATGACCGACAACGCGCGGACTGCGTCCGCCCGCGACGACTTCTTCCGGGCTTCCGCCATGCAGCTGTTGACCGCGTTGATCGCAGACGTGTGCCTGTCAGGGCATACGGACGAACAGGACCAGACGCTGCGCCGGGTGCGCGCCAATCTCTCGGAGCCTGAACCGAAACTGCGCGAGCGGCTGACGCGGATTTACGAGCAGTCCGAATCCGAATTCGTCCGGGAGAACGTCGCGGTGTTCGTCAACATGACGCCGGAGACGTTCTCCGGCGTCTATGCCAACGCCGTCAAGGAAACGCACTGGCTCTCCTATCCGAACTATGCCGCCCTGGTGTCCGGCGACAGCTTCTCGACGGACGATCTCGCCAAGGGCGAGACGGACATCTTCATCGCACTCGACCTGAAAGTGCTGGAGGCACATCCGGGCCTTGCCCGCGTCGTGATCGGCGCGTTCCTGAACGCGATCTATAATCGCAACGGCGAGGTCGAGGGCAGGACGCTGTTCCTGCTCGACGAGGTGGCCCGTCTCGGCTATCTGCGCATCCTCGAGACAGCGCGCGATGCCGGTCGCAAATACGGCATCACGCTGACGCTGATCTTCCAGAGCCTCGGGCAGATGCGCGAGGCCTATGGCGGTCGGGACGCCACGAGCAAATGGTTCGAGTCGGCGTCATGGATCTCGTTCGCGGCGATCAACGATCCCGACACGGCCGACTACATCTCGAAGCGATGCGGCGACACGACGATCGAGGTCGACCAGACGAACCGGTCGACCGGAATGAAGGGATCGTCGCGCTCGCGGTCGAAGCAGCTTTCGAACCGGCGGCTGATCCTGCCGCATGAGGTGATGCGCATGCGGACCGACGAGCAGATCGTGTTCACGGCTGGCAACGCGCCGCTCAGATGCGGCCGCGCCATCTGGTTCCGCCGCGACGAGATGACGAGGATCGTCGGCAAGAACAGGTTCCATCAAGGCGATGCGCCGGCCAAGGGGCCGGAACCTTCCACACCCTGACAGAACGAAAGGAAGCGCGCATGATGCATTGGAGAAAAGACTGGTACTCGTTGATGGGGCCGTTGATGACCTGGGTGGCGTTCATCATCGCCATTCCGTTTCTCGGCGCCGGGGCGATCGTCAGCATGGCCATTCTGCCAGCGATCGGCGATACGATCGTGAAGACGGTTGGCCTTTTCTGCGCTCTGGTGCTTGGGCCACTGGCGGCGTTCACGGAGATCGCGCCGCCATTTGTGACGAGAGAAGAGGTGGCCTGGCGCAACAGAAACAGAGAGATGCTCTTCGAAGGCGATGTCGCCTGGGAAGATGTTCCGTTTCTGCCACCGGTGCTGAACCGGATTCGGTCCACAACCGGAAAACGAAAGCGGGAGGAAGAGAAGGAGGGGGCCGCTGCCAGCGATGCGAAGCCGTCCATCGCATGACGTCCGAAAGCGCGTCCCCGGATGCCGTACGGGACCTGTATCCGGCACACTGCGACAAGCTGCTGAATTCAGGGGGAGAGGCTATCACCGGTGCATAAAATCACCAATGAGCGACGCCGATCTCCCGGAGCTTTAAGCCGGCCGCAGGCCGCACCCGGGAGAGGGATAGGGGTTTGGGGAAAGGGTGGAGGGAACCGTCCCCTTTCCCCATGGGAGGGTGTTTGAGGGAGGGGCTTGCCCTTCCCTCATGGGGTGAGCGGCGAGAGGGGCGGCGCAGCCCCCCTTTCGTTAGCCATGCCGGCCGGTCGATCCGGCTGACGAGGCTCGCAGACAGGGATACGGACGAAAGGTGGCACCACCACCTTTCGTCCTCGACATTAATCGGGGCTAACGTTGAGTTCACGGATCACCGTGTCGATGCGCCAGTCGCCAATCTCGGTTCGTCGCTGGGCAACCAGAATATCGACGGCCGTTTCGTTCGCCTCGATAGCACTGATCGCCGCGTCCATCGCATCCCATGGACCGAGGTTTTCGACAGGGATGACGTCGCCGTCATCGTCATAGGCGCCTGAGATGTACATTGGCGCGCGCGTGACGCGGTCATGTGCACGCTCGGCTTCTCGAATCAACCGAAAACCCTCTTCCCGCTGACGCCAGTATTCCGGGCTGCCACCATCGATGTATTTGATTTTCTGCTCTGTCATGACAATCTCCTTTCGTCTTTCTGACGCAAGGAGGCTGCGCCGTAGACGCGAGGGGTCAGGGATCGCATTGCGACCGCCGGAGGCGGCGAGTGGAGGAGCCGATTTGCAAGAGCCGTCGCGGACGGCGGCTGCAAATTGGAGGTGCTACGACGTCCTTGACGCCGGAGTGGCGGGTGCAAAATACAAAGTCAGAGAGAAGAGAGACCCGCGCCTGCAGGGCGCGTCCGTCTGCCGGTAGAACCGGCCGCGAGAGGATCGCAACCGGATGGCCGAAACCGCTTGCGGGTTCGGTGCGCTTGCGCATAGAGCCATGCGTTGAAGCCGCCTCGCCCAGTTCCCTGTCTGAAATCATCACGGCGATGAATCGGTGACACCGGATCGATTCAGATAACTCGTTGGACGCTGCTTGCCGAGATAGCGACAATGAGGGCATGGAAGACAAGGAGACATGCCCGGTTCATCTTCACCGCATCGAGACGGCGCAGAACATGCGACGCTTCTACATTCTGGCGATCCAGCCGACACTGTTCGGCGGGGCTTCGGTCATCCGCAACTGGGGCCGGATCGGATCGGGCGGCCAGACGATGATGCAGACCTTCGATCATCCGGATGATGCGAACACAGCACTCTCCTGTCTCGAACGAACGAAGAGACGACGTGGCTATCGGGACGCGGGCAACACCGAATAGCCGGTTTCAATCGACCGCATTGCTGCATTTCCTGTGGCTTACGCGCTCCTTCCGGGGATTCCTGCCTTTCTGCCCCTTTCTTCGCCACATCTTCATTGCCAAAGCTGAGGGACCGAAACAACATGAGGAATGTCCAATATGACCACGACCAACGAAATCGCCGACAAGATCGCAGCCGAACAGAGCCTGACCAAGGCGCAGGCCAAGACGATCGTCGAGAGCGTCTTCAAGCAGATCACCGACGCGGCGCTTGCTGGCGCAGAAACGTCGATCCCATCATTTGGAAAGTTCAAGCTGAAGGACACTCCGGAGCGCGAGGGACGCAATCCGGCGACGGGTGCTACGATCAAGATCGCGGCATCGAAGAAGCTGACCTTTACGCCCGGCAAAGCGGTCAAGGACGCACTGAACGGCTGAAGCGACCACGCCGCCGGAAACGGCAGCATGATGGAAGCCTCCTAGAAAGGAGGCTCCGCGCTGATGCGTCCGTCCTGTTCGGCCTCGATCGTTGCAAGCTCCGCCTGTACCATCTCCAGCTCCGCCGCAATCCGGCGGCGCTCGGCCGGATCGCAGGCATTCCTGAATTCGGCCCGAAGCTCTTCGCGCTGAATTTCGAGAGAAATCGTCATCGTCGTCTCCTTGACGTTTGTGAAAGACGACGCCGCGCGTCATGGCGGAGCGGAGGGGTCCAGCATCGCGGGACGCGACCGCCGGAGGCGGCGAGGGGAGGAACCGATTTGCGGGAGCCGCCATAGGCGGAAGGAGCAAATTGGAGGCGCCGCTCGTGCTGGACGCCTTCGTTTCGCCATGGCACCCTTGGACGAACTGAGCAGCCCACAACTCCTCGTATGGCACCGGAAAAGCCGGAAGCAGGCTCGATGCCTGCGCCCGGCTCTCCCTCGCGACACGAAAAGAGCCCCGCCTTTCGGCGGAGCTCGTTGCGGTGATCAGGCCTCCCGCTTCGGGCGGTTCCAGATGAGGGCGTATTCGCCTTCCTTCTCGCCCGGCCAAAGGGCTGCTGTGATCGGGGCATTGAAGCTGGGGTCGTCGAGCTTGACGGAGATGAAGGGCTCGCCATCGTTGGAGACCTTGTTCCAACCCGCGCCGACCTCGACGCCGTTGCCGGCGGTGATGCGGAAGTCCGGAGCGTCGCGCGAGACGCGCTCGATGGGGTTCAGGCGGGCCTTCATGCTGACTGTGAGCGTGCGCACGTTGCCGATGATGGAGTTGTTGCCGTTGGTGTTGAATTCGCCGATGACTGCCATTGTCGTGCTCCTTTTCCGGTTTGCTCGGGCCGCGCCCATCGCGTCCTCGATGACGGTGTTAAGACCGACGGCGATCGACGTCGCACCGCTGGCGGCCGGAACGAAGTGGAGGACGGCCGGGAGCGGCTTTCTTGGCCCGCGAGGAATGCAAACCTGTTTGCAGGGGAAGAAAGTCGCGTATGGCCGTTGCGGCCAAGGCGATCGAGACGAAGGCGTCCTTCGGTCACACCAGATCCATCGAGGTCTGCGTGGGTGTGGCCAGCCAGAACCGGATTGCGCACGACATGCCGAGAAACCAATCGTTGAACTCACTACCAGCACGCCGCTGGCACAATCGTTTTCGGCACCCTGCTCACACCACGTCACGGCTGCGGACCTGCCGTTCCTTCGACGCCATCGCCGATGGGTGCGTCTGAACTACCTGTCGTTCGACAGTCGAGCGATGCCGAGACGGCTCTGACTCGACGTCATGAACATCGCATTGCTCCACGCGTCGAATAGATAAGGAGGTGTCGAACCGGCTGTCGCTGTACGAACTCGGCCTGCACATGCTTCAGCACATGGCGTTGACCCGCAAAAGGCACCATCCCCAAGGCCGTTTCGAACGGCACCCATCGAAATTCGCTATGTTCGTGATTGATGACAACAGTTGCCCCAGCATCCACGAAACCAACGAAGACCGGCAGCATGCTGATTGCGTCGCGATCCGCCTCATAGAACTGCTCACATATGTCTGCCGAATAGAGCTGACCACAAGTCAGGCCGGTTTCTTCACGAACTTCGCGCAGCGCTGCTTCCCATGCTTTCTCCCCCTCTTCAATTCCACCGGCAATCTGGCACCACTCGCCGATCAGCGTGCGATTCCGGCGTAAAAGCAGTACCTCGGGTCCAGCGGCGACGCTGCGAAGAAGTACGACGGATACGGCAAAAATCGGATCGGAATTTCAGCCATCTGCTGCGCTTCCCTTCACTCACATAGTTTCCGGCAGACCTAAGCGACATCAATCCATCAGGGGTAAACATTCGCATTTCGATGGTCTATAGCAGTTTGCAACTTCCAGTCATTTGTCTCCCGGAATAACAATGATCCTTTTTCATCATACTTCTGTTTCCCTTGCCGAGGGAATTTTGGCATCTCAGCTCAACCAGGGTCACGTCACCAGGCGGTCCGAAGAGCCATTGCGCGACGTCGTATGGCTGACGACCGATGAAAGGCACGAGGGGCACGGACTGACGACGGGAGAACAACTCGATCCAGTGCACCGTTCTTATGTTGAAAAAGTCGAGCAAACGAAGCTTCGCCAGGGGCGTGTGTGGACGGCCGATAAGACGCGCATCAGAATTAAGGTCAAAATTCCGACGCGGGACCGCAAGCTTTTCAACTATTCTGCCTGGTCCCGGAAAAACGACGGTCCGAGGTTCGCGAAGTTCATGGGCCTTTCCTGCGTCGAGTCCGTGGCGGGTCTGAACGCTTCGGAGCTGGAAAGAGTGATGTTGATGACAGCGACGAAAGAAGAGACCTGGTATCTCTCGTTCCGGCCCATCGATCCTAAGGAATTTGAAGAAGTATTATACCGGACGGAGGACGGCTACATCCCGTATGACTTCGAACTTCACGGCCGCCACGAGCTTGAGAACGTGGGAATTTATTCGGCAGGGAAAGCGGCCTTGGAGGAATTGCGCGAGGTTGTCGCGTCGCGACACGGGTATGACCGTGCAAGTGCTGTCGTAACCTGTGCTGATCTCGCGATGCCGGCAAACGTTGTCGTTCGTGGCGGAGGAATCAACGTGGCTTTCAACCTCGACACCCTCCGGCGACTTGAAGGTAGCGCCGGCCCGTACGAGGAGGAGATTGTAGCCTGGATTGAACGGCATCGTTTGGATCTCAACGAGGCCTGGCAGAAAAGCCGGACGCAGCTCATCAGCTACTCGTAAAATTCGGCGATTTTTGCCGCTTCGATTAACCTTCTCTGTCCAAACTCCATCATGGTGAGCAGTTGCGCCATCCCTCAATCGCCACGGTCGTCACTCCGCAGTCAAAGTCGGTCAACCAGTCCGACGCCTTCCTTGCCAGCAAACACAATCAGCTCAATCTGTTCAACTCGATCGATCATCTGGTTACGGATGAGAAGAAACTCAGCGACAGTGAACGGGGCGCAATCGAACACCATATCGTAAATATTCGCGCGGCTATCGCCCGATCGCTGTGGTCAAAGGAAATTTATGTCGGTACGTCTCTCTTGGATGAGCATGTTCTCGCATGCGCTAAGCAAGGTGGGGGTGGCGTTCCCGGAAAAATGCTGAGTGATCTCGCTTCGGCCGGAGTCGAGCGTCCCGGGTTCGTCCTTTATCCGCTAACCAGCTTCGGCATGAAGATGGAGATGCTGCCCTGGAGGAATTCGGGACTGAAAAGCCACATCCTGTTTCGTGCGGCCGGGTTTGCCGTCAGCGCCCAGACCAATTCAGTCGCGCGGGCACATGACCGCCTGATCGAAATGGCACGCGGGTTGGGCATACGGCAACGTATAGAGCGAGGCGACATCGAACATTTCTCGCATGCTGCGCAATGGCTTAAAACTAACCCGTTGCTGCTCGTCAAGCTGACATCGCACACGGGAGACATGTATGAAAACCAGTTTGTCTACACTCTCAAGATCCGGTCGGCTGCGTCCGCGCTACTGATGCTTCACGCGCTGTCGGTCGAGCGGGACGGCTCGATCGACAAATTCAGCTCGTCCGCTCACGTCAACAACTGGGAAACACTC
This sequence comes from Agrobacterium rubi TR3 = NBRC 13261, assembly GCF_000739935.1. GTDB lineage: Bacteria > Pseudomonadota > Alphaproteobacteria > Rhizobiales > Rhizobiaceae > Agrobacterium > Agrobacterium rubi. The sequence continues at coordinate 162,773 of NZ_BBJU01000024.1, forward strand.
GACATCCGCCACTATCTGATCGGGGAAGGTCGACGCTCTGGAAAGATTGCCACCCGGCGCGTCCCCATGAACGTGTCGGCGCTGGATCTCGCGAGACTGTCGGATGTCGCCGCCGTAGTCTCGACAGAGGCGATGGAGACGAACACGATGAAGCGTTTCGAAAGACAAATCGTGGCTGCGCTCAAGACTGTCGAGCAGGGATATTTCCGGCACGTCCATCTCACGGCCGGCTCAAAGATGGAGGCGAGGTTCTACAAGCGCATCGTCACCGCGCTCGACTGGTTCCGACAGTCATTCGGTTCACATGCCAACGAGTCGGAGGCGATTGTCGCTCTTGCGGTGGCGTTCGAAACGTTGCTCACCGACCACTATCAGCCAGGCGTGGCGGAACGCATCAAGCGCCGGGCTGGAATTTGCATGAAAGGCGTTCCCCGCGTTTCCTCCTATCAGCAAAGTATCATTGAACTCTACCACGCCCGCGGCAGCATCGTTCACACGGGGGAACTTGGCCAAGCCGCGAACGTAGAACGTGCTCAGGCAGCGTTTGCGCGATGCTTCTGCAGTCTCGTCTCTCGCCTCCCAAGCGGTCGGCTACCGAACAGCGATCCTGTTCGCAACCTGCTCGGCGACACCGGATGAATCGAGAGTACGCATTAGGAGGACTGGTCTTTTCGTGCTCTATGATGCTTGCTATATTAAGGTGAAAAATTGGAGCAGACATGGCAAAAGTCGTCGTCAAAAAGCTTAATGGCCCTAAGTCCGGAGTGCGTGGCAAAGCGGTTACGGAGAAACGGGTTCGGGATTCGAGCAGCGGGCAGTTCGTCACTGTGCGGACGATCGACGCAAAAAGCCAAACTTTCGGGCAAGATCTTACCTATGTCTTCAGCAGGAATGTCGCCAAGGCCCGCCGTGATAATAAGGCCGTGACTGGCGTTGTCGATCGTGCGCCTGAAAAAGCTTGAGCAGCCCGTCTTTCTGATTGTTGCTGGCCCGAACGGATCCGGTAAGAGCAGCGTCTACGCAAATGCGGATCTCGAGTTGGAAGGGCGCTCCGTATGGATCGTCAACCCCGATCTTCTCGCCGGCCGGATCAGTGAGGTAGAAAACAAACCACTTCCGGAAGCCAACTTGGTTGCTGTTCAGCGCATTGAGGCCTGGATTCAGTCATCGATATCCGTTCATAAGACGATCGGGGTAGAGACCGTTTTATCGACGGATAAGTACCGCCGTCTGGTTGAGGCGGCTGAAGCCGTGGGATTTGCCATCTGGCTTTTCTACACCGTTTTGGACAGCCCGGAGCGGTCGATCGAACGTATCAAACTTCGCGTTGCGAAGGGTGGACACGACGTTCCGGCTGATAAAGTGCGTGCCCGTTACGCAAGATCGCTCGATCAACTTCCGTGGTTTCTCGAACGAGCTGACAGAGCCTGGATTTGGGACAATAGCGGTGCGACGCCCAAGCTGATCGGCGAAAAACAGGATGGTGTGATCGGCCTTGATGAGAATGCTCTCGCCGTCGTCGCTTCAGCTGTGAAATCCATCGCGACCGAGTGATGAAATGGGCTCGATGCCCACCTCCGGCTTCACCATGTGAGAAAAAGACGAAAAAGAGCCCCGCCTTGTCGAGCGGAGCTCCTCTGGGTGCTCAGGCCTCCCGCTTCGGGCGGTTCCAGATGAGGGCGTATTCGCCTTCCTTCTCGCCCGGCCAAAGGGCTGCGGTGATCGGGGCATTGAAGCTCGGGTCGTCGAGCTTGACGGAGATGAAGGGCTCGCCGTCGTTGGAGACCTTGTTCCAACCCGCGCCGACCTCGACGCCGTTGCCGGCGGTGATGCGGAAGTCCGGAGCGTCGCGCGAGACGCGCTCGATGGGGTTCAGGCGGGCCTTCATGCTGACGGTGAGCGTGCGCACGTTGCCGATGATGGAGTTGTTGCCGTTGGTGGTGAATTCGCCGATGACTGCCATTGTCGTGTTCCTTTTCCGGTTTGCTCGGGCCGCGCCCATCGCGTCCTCGATGACGGTGTTAAGACCGACGGCGATCGACGCCGCACCGCTGGCGGCCGGAACGAAGTGGAGGACGGCCGGGAGCGGCTTTCTTGGCCCGCGAGGAATGCGAACCTGTTCGCAGGGGAAGAAAGTTGCGTATGGCCGTTGCGGCCAAGGCGATCGAGACGAAGGCGTCCTTCGGTCACAACAGATTCATCGAGGTCTGCGTGGGTGTGGCCTGTCCGAACCGGATCGACCACGACATGCCGCGAGACCAATCGTTGAACTCACCACCAGCACGCCGCTGGCACAATCGTTTTCGGGACCATGCTCACACCACGTCACGGCTGCGGACCTGCCGTTCCCTTCGACGCCATCGCCGATGGGTGCGTCTGCATTACCGACCGTTCGACATCAGAGCCATCTTCGACTGGATGGTGTCTCCTCCCAACCGGCAAGGGCCTCCGCTATGCTGCGATCCCCCTTGCCCTCAGCGCCCCACACCGCAACGGCTGGTCGGCATGGAACGTGTCCCCCACTTCAGAAACTGACTGGGCCGGCGTCTTTCACGGCAGAGTTCCACCATATGGCGGTGCCTCTTCCGCTCCAAATGGAGCGGTCAGCCGTTACCGCAGCGCCGGAAGGCTGCCCTAGACGCCACACATGCCTTCGCATTCGATGGGCCAGAGATCGAGTTGGCCATGATCGGCGGCCGTCGACAGGTCGGCTTCGTCAAGAGGAACACATGAGCGATGAAGATAAACTTCGCCACGGATGCGTCGAATGCCGGTCCGCAGCGCTCGATCGACTTTCACCGCGTCTGCCCAGGCTTCCGGATCATGATCACGCATGTGGCGCCAGCGTCCGTTATCGTGAAACGGGCATCCGATGCAGGCCGATTTCGGGGGCGTCGGATAATCATGACGGCGCAACCAGGCCAGGCAATCGCGCCTGCTCATGCGTTGTTCGATCAACGGCCAACGATTGATCTGCCAGTCCTCGAACGAGGGTTTGATCCGGCTGGCCTCGTCTGTCGAAATGCCAATCCACTGCTCCGCGACGGGATGATCAGGTGATCGCTTGCGCGTGAGGCCCAACAATTCCCGGACCTTCCTCCGGATCGGCACGATCTTGTAATCCGCAGTGCAGGCCCTGCGCATCATGCCGATCGATACGGTCTCGCGCGATGTCGCGCGGGAACCGATCTGGACGAGTTCGCCGTCGTCGTCCTCATCGAGAACCGGTCGTGCGCTCCCGGCTGGCGTCACGGTTTTTGCAAAAGCCGGAATCGAAGCCCACCGTTTGCCGGCAGCGGCGTCCATGAGATTGTCGCGAATATTGCCGGCCGAGACGACATGGATCGGGAACGGAACGACATTCGGCGACATCAACCATTCAAGATGATCGTAGACGGCTTTTGGCTCCCAACCAGTATCGGCGAAGATCGCGCAATCGGGCATCGGCCCGATCTCACCATGCGCTGCCATCAACGCCATGGTGGTGGACTGGACGCCGGCGCCGAGCGAAAGCGCCCGCAGCCGGATCGGGGAGGACGCGCCATCCCCGGTAAAGTTCGACACCTGGAGCATCAGGCCGCCTCCTTTCCGGAAGCTGCCTGCGGCTGAAGGTCGTGCAGATAGGCGACAGCGCGCTGCGCATGCGCCGCCGCATTGAAGATCGCCCGCTTGTCGGATCCGAGGATTTCGGCCCAACTCTGGATATAGGCGGCATGATCCGGCCGAGGCTCCAACTCTGGCACGATACCCAGATCGGCGCAGATCATCGCTGCCCCAAGCTCCACCAGCATCTCTTCGAACGCCCTCTCACGGCGATCCTTGTGGTAGCGGCTCAGGTCCCTGTTCAGTCGGGCGGGACCGCCCGCCCAATGCAAGGTTTCGTGCGCTCTCGTCGCAACGAAAGAGGCCATGTCCCGGAACTGTTCGGGCCGCGGCAGCTGGATGTGGTCGGAGGCAGGAGAATAATAGGCCTTGTCGCCGCCGTAACGGACGACAGCGCCCGTGTTATCGAAGAAGCGATCGGCATGCTCGATACGCTCGAGCGGTTTCGCGATCGGTTCGGGGCGACTGTAATAATGATCTGCAAGGCCATCGATTTGATCGCAATTGAAAACTGTATAGGCCTTCAGGAAGGGAATATTGCGCTCGACCTCTCCGCCGCCCGCGTCCGTCTCGGTTTTGGTGAAGCGGCTGGCATAGACGACGGTCGCGCCGCTCTCGCCCTTGCGCACGTGAGCGCCGAGTTCGTTTGCCTGGCGCAGCGTCATCCATGTTGACGACATGAAACCACTGGCGACGCTCTCCGACCACAGAAGCAGAACATTGAGGCCGGTGTAAGCTTGTCCGTTGTGACGAAGCGGCCGGCTCACCCGGCCCGATAGATTGGCCGCACTCCACGGCTGCACCCATGGGCGCACGCCCTTTTCCAGATCGGCGACGATCCTGTCGGTGATGCGTGCATAGATATCGGTCCGCGTGTTTGCTGTTTTCCTGCTCATTTCCAAACCTCCGTTTCAGGAGGCCGCGCCCATCGCGGCCCCGTCGCGGAGGGCCGAAAGCAGGAGCGATCAGGGGGAAGGCGCACCGGAACGGCCGGAACGCCAGTGGAGGACGGCGCAGCCGTTGCGGCTTGCCGCCGGATCCTGCAGGACCGACGAACGGGACGGGGCAGCGATGTCGCCCCGCGTCTCTTCGTCTTTCCTCTGTTTCCCCATTGAGCTTTACTCCAACGGCGACACAAAAAATGGCCGCCTCGGAGTGAGACGGCCTCGTCCCGACGAAGGCGGAGCTGGATGCTCCGCCGGAGACGTCTCAGCCAAGAGCGTCCATCTGCGCTGCGGCCGCCTTGCGGTCGAGCGTCTGGCCGGGATTGTCGACCGGCCGATCGAAAGGCTTCCACGCTTCGCCGACAATCTGTTCGTAGGCTGCGACGGCGCCTTCAGCTGCCAGGCGGAGCGCGTGGGCCTGAATACCCATGTCGGCTGCGAACTCGCGCTTGCGCTGGGCGGCGCTGTCGTAACCGACCGGGCCATCGATATCCTCGTCGCGAGCGTCCGACGCACCCTTGGCGGTCGCATCGCGTGCTTCGGTGACGGCCTTGCTGTAGAACTGGCCAGCGCCATGGGCCGATCCGACATAGGCGCCGACGATGCGCTGGAGATGGATCTGCATCGCCCGTTCGCCGAGGCCCTCGGAGAGGCCAGTCGCGGTTTCGACGATAAGGCGCTCGTGCATGTCGCGGATGCCGTCGCTGTCGAGGATGGCCGTTCCGAAGCTTTCGGCGATCCGGAGCGCCTGCGCTTCATCGGGGCATGTTAGGCGGACCATTTCGATCGTGGCGCCCTTGCGGAGCTGCACGACACGGGCGGCAGGGCGAGAAGCTTGACGTGAAGAGGTTGCGGGCTTTGCCATGATGGTTTCCTTTTCGGTTTGCCCGAAGCGATCGGCCCCTTGGCCGTTCTGTCCTTCGGTGCGGTCGAAAAGAACCGGCGCAAGCCGGGCGGTTCAGGGTCCGGGCAGGCCTGATCGAGCGAAGCAGGTGGGCGGGCAAGCGGAACCCACGGTTCTGCGAAGCCCGCGTTCCTGTTTTGTCGAGAGCGGCATGACCGGCCGTCCCGCGGCGCGACAGCGGCCTTGAACCGGACGGGCGCTGGTTCAGACCGCCACGAAACCGAAGGACAGAACGGCCAAGGGGCTGATCCCGGATGCCGAAGCCGGAAAGGAGGTCATGCAAAATGCGCGCCAGGCCCGCACCTGCAAGCTGGTCTTTCCATGCTGACGTCACTGGTGCTCCACGTCGCCAGAATGGATCGCCGATATGCCCGATGTGCCTGTCAGATCACTCTGATTTGCTTGCCCCGCCTTTCCCCGATAGACGCGCATCTGGCGTTACGACCGACCAACAGTATTCGCGAAAGGAACACCGCAGATGAGCGATCATAGCGGCGACGATTATGTCTATGACGAAGCAACCGGAGAATGGCGTCCGGCATCCGAGATTTCCGCCGAAAAAGCAAAAGCCGCAGAAGTGCGCGACGCCTCCGGCAACGTGCTGGCCGATGGCGACTCCGTCGTGCTGCTCAAGGACCTGAAGGTCAAAGGCGCCGGCCAGACCTTGAAGCAGGGCACGGTCATCCGCTCGATCCGGCTGACAGACGATCCGGAAGAGATTGACTGCCGGCATGATGCAATCAAAGGCCTGGTCCTGCGCACCGAGTTCGTGCGCAAGCGTTGATCAGGGCTGTGCCGATTGCTCAAGGTTTCGGCAGCCGATAGCGGTCCAGCCAGGTCGGGCCGTGCGTGTTGCGCAGCTTGCGAAGGATCTGGCCGTCATCGCAGCGCGCTTCGCCCATCCAGACGGTGTTGAGGATGCGCTTCCATGATCGGCCGTGCCTCGCTGCGTAATGCTGAAGCGCCTTTACCTCCTGATCCGTGAGGGACGGAAGCGGTTCATGGCGCTTCATGGTATCGTCTCCTGCAATGCCGCAATCGCGGACTGCTGCCGCATAAGCTTGCGCGCCAGAGCATCGATCTCTGGCTGGCGCTGCGCGGTGATCGCCGCAAGATTGGAGCGGTAGCGGGTGAGGAAGGCTTCGGGTTCAGGAGGCCTGACGCGGCGATATCCGTATTTGCGCCGTCCAAGCGATGGGATCAGCGCGGTCATCCTGCGAATGATCTGGCGGTCGATCATGTCGAGCTGATGCCGCGTCTGCCGGCACGCTTCTTCCATGCGCCGCAATTCCGCCTGTCGATCGATGGACCGGTTCATGCCGCCGTCCTCCTCGTCCATGAGGCAAAGCTTGATGGACCGTCGTAGGCTGCGTGGCGCGCTTCATCGATGATGAAGCCGAAACGGCCCGCTTCGTATTCGGGTGACGGCACGAGAAATCGCCGTTCCTCGCCGCCATGATCGCGCCTGCCTGCGCGCGTGGCGATTACCTCGGTCATGCCTGGATGATGATCCGATCGAAGTGCCGAGATCACGATCCAGTCGCTGGCGTGCTCGAGCTCGAACGCGCGGCGATCCTTCACATGAGATTCGCCGTGAGCAAGCACAGTCGCAAAAATCGCCTCCCACGCATCGGGCTCCCAATCCTTTAGCGTCTCGCTGGCGCAACGCTTCTCGAAGCTGGTGAACAGTTCAGGGAAGGTGTGCGCCACGGCAGCCCAAGCGCAATCCTCCTCGTAGAACCCGTCGTCCGCCCGGAGCAGCGGATGGACCGCGCGGTTTCGGTCGGCCGAGAGCCTGAAGCCGCCGTGGCTTGCAGTGGAGTGGAATTCGATCCCCTCGGCATAGGTTGTCGAGTGCTGGGCCGAACCCCATGGCGTATGCACATGGGGGGCGGTATTCCGACGTCCGAGCGCCTGTATTTCGCGCTGATGTTCGGCCTGTTCGAGGACGTGTGCACTAAAAGCCGCCTCATCGGCGAGTTCGCCGCAATGACCGTAGAAGTCTCCCCGTCGCCACTCGGGAAGCGGACGTCCAATCTTCCAGCCGGTGGCCAGATAATGCCGCCCGGCCTGACCTGGCAGCATGGCAAAGGCGTGATCGCCGACGCGGGCGACGGGGAACCCTTCGCAGGACAGACCAAAGAAAACCCCCGGAAATCCGGGGGTGCAGTCGGGCATGTTCGTGTTGGGAAGATCGATCATGCGGCAGCCCTCCCTTCCACAACATCGGCGGCGATCTCATCCGCCGTGACGTCCTCGAGAACGGCGAACGGATAGCCATGGGTGGTCAGCCATTCCTCGGCAGCCTGCCGGCTCGCCGCGAGATGGACGAGCTCGGCGCTGTCGCCAGGGCGGTCGAAGACACGGTAACTGCCGACCGCCGGACGTTCGACGATGGTGAACATCAGGCTGGTTTCCAGCGAAAATGTGCGGTGGACGCGGATCGCAATAACACCGCCGCTGCCATAGTCGCCTTCGTGGAGCGTGAAGCTGGGCGGCAGGCTGATGTTGCCGGCGCCGCGCTCGTCCTGCTTGCGTATCAGCCGGCCTCTGCTGTTGTTGGTCTTCCACGCGGAGAGCTTTTTGCGATGGCGCTCCGGCGGGCGCGGCTGGCCGTTGGACCACGCCAGAACGGTGCCGATCGGCGCCAGGAATGCGAGATGTGCGGACATGTTGATCTCCTTGATCTTTAGAGTTGGAAACGAAGCCGCCGCCAGTGGAAATCACCGGCGGCGCACAATCATTCGGAAGGAGAAGGAGGGACGCGGCTACTCCGCGGCGATCCCGTAAGCATCCTGCTCTTCGTCAGGATCGACGGCTTCGGGAGCATCGTCGGCGCTGTCTGGAAGGTCGGCCTCGTCTTCGGGGGTGGCGAGGCCCTCTTCTCTATCAAGGTCGGACTCATCGACGTCTGCTTCTTCCGCGCTGTCGTCGGCATCGAGAACCTCGCCACTCTTGATGAGATCCACGATGTCCTGCGGATCGGGCGCGAAGAGTGCGGTCGTGTGAACGAAGCGCTCTTGCCTGAAATGATCAACGAGAGCCGCACGAGTCTCCCGCACCTTCTGGCGCGCAAGCACGTTCGCCTCCTTCGCCGCTGCTTCCATCGCCTGGCGAGACAGGCACAGCAGAAAGTCCTCCGCGCCCATGTTCGGCAGGAAGTTGTCGGCGCCGATCGCGTGACCTGCGATCCTGGAGATCACCCCGCTGTTGGACATACCCCGCCGGCACGACAGCACATCGATCAGCATCGAACGCGCGGCCACGCGCAGTGTCTCCACGTCGAAGGCGAGCCTGCCGTCTTCGCCGATCAGCCGGGCGGCGTGGCGCTTGAAGCGCTTCGACCCGAACACGGTATCGGTCGCGCCGGAATCCACGCGGACGTTCAGGCCGGCGAATGCAAGCACGAGCAGGGCCATCAGCATGTCGTCCTCGATCGGGGCGCGTCCAAGCGCCTCATGCAGGGCGTCGGTGCGGAAGTCGCCGATCATGTCCTGCCCCTTCTGGGTCACATCCGGGCGCGGCTTTGGCGTGTCGACGATTGCATCATCGGCTTCGGCTAGACCGCCCGCGGTCGCCGCGCCGCCTTTGCCCTTCTTCTTGTCCTCGGGCATGCGGAAGGCGACCGACTGCACCTTGCCGTCACGGTCGAGATACATGGCGACGTGGTCGGATTTCGAAGGCTTGCCGTAGACGCGTTCCGCCTTTTTGGGCAGCTCCGGCTGGCCCCAGTTGTTGACCTCGACGATCGACCCCTGCTTCGGAAGCGTCGTCGTCATCCATTCCTGCTGGGCGCCGAGAAACGCTTCCACGTTAGTGGTGTATCGGCTGTCCTGGTCAGCTGGTGCAAACAGATCCTCGACCCATTCGATTCCGTAGGCGCTGGCAAGATCGTCGCCGAAGCTCGCATCCTTGGCAAACATGCGCGTCTTTGAAAGAGACCGGGAGATGTTGTACCAGTCCGCCCGCTCGGTCTTCTTGGCCTTGTTCGCCTTCCACACCTCCCTCTGCTCGTCGAGCGAAGCGGCCGCGATGGTGCGCAGCTGCTGCTCGTTGGGGATATCGCCGAGCGCCATATGGTCGAGCATGGCCGGCAGCACGTTGGCCAGAAGCCGAAGCTTCCTGATTTGCCGGACCGGCAGGGCGAGCGCGATACCGATCGCTTCCTCGGTCCAGCCGAGAGCGACGAGACGTTCGATGCCACGCCATTGGTCGACGGCGCCAAGAGGCTCTCTCGCGATATTTTCGACCATTGAGCGCATGGCGCCATTGTCGTTGGCAGCCTCGCGGACGATCACCTCGATTTCCTCAAGGCCAGCGGCGATGGCCTGCCGGACACGGCGATGGCCTGCTTGGATGATATAGCCGTTGCCGCCATCGGTTTCGGGTGAGACCACTGGAGGTTGGATAATGCCGACAGCCTTCACCGTAGCCAGCAGCAGTGCATCGGCTTGTGGGGACGATTTCGAGCGGCGCGCATCGTCGGGATTGTCCTTCAGCCCGCGGGGGTCGAGTTTAAGGATTTGCATGAGATTGGCTCCTTCGGGGATTGCTGAGCCGGCGCCTTGCCAGCCCCTTTTTCGTCTTCAGTTCTTTCCGAAGACACTTCCCAGACCGCGGAGCGGACGGGCCGGTGCAACTGCGGCTGAGCATCCCTGCCCGGCTGGTCAAGCAGGGCTGACAGCCCTGCGCAGGGCGACGGGCCGGGATCGCGAGTGGCGCGGTTGAGCGCAAGCGTCAGCGGCCTGCCCGATCTGCGAGCAAGCTTCCCCCTTTCCCTATTTTCTCATTTCAGGAGAGCGATTATATAAATTCAAAATAATCGGTCGCGATTTGCGAAGACCGGATACAGAAAATCGACCTGAGATATGCGGTAGGCGCTTTGAGCCTTCTGCGGGTGCTGGTGTTTTTACGCGATGTTCACGACCAGTTTGCCGAAGTGTCCTGCATCACGAAGTGCATTATAGGCAGCTTCGGCTTCGGCGAACGGGAAGACCTGATCGACTTGCGGCTTGATGCCGGTTCTCACCAAGGCGGCGAGTGTCGCGACCGGACCGACATAGATCCCTTGCAGCGTGATCCTCTTTTCCAGAATCGCCCCTGTATCGATATGACCGTCAAAGCCGGTCAGCACGCCCATGAGTGAAATACGCCCATCGAACCGGGTGGCCTTGAGCGTTTGACTGAGCGTCGCGGGGCCTGCCACATCCACCGCCAGGTCAGCACCGACACCGTCCGTCAGACGCAGCACTTCGTCCTCCCAGGCCGTTGTGCGGCGATAGTTGATCATTTCATCCGCCCCGAGCGCGCGGGCACGCTCAAGCTTTTCGTCGGAACTGGAGGTGATGATGACACGGGCGCCCGCCAGTTTTGCGAGTTGAAGGGCGAAGATCGAAACGCCACCAGTTCCGAGCAGGAGGACCGTTTCACCTGGCTGCAAGGGCCGACGCTCGAACAGGGCCGAAAATGCGGTCACCCCGGCGCATGGTAAGGTCGCGGCCTCCTCGAACGTCATGGCATCGGGAATGCGCACGATACTGTTCGATGGAACAACGATACGTTCCGTCAGCACGCCGTCCATCGTCTGGCCGCCGAGACTTGTGGCCTTCTTCGCGGGGGTGATCGGGCCTTCCACCCATCCGGGCATGAAGCCGATTACGACGCGATCGCCGACCTTCCAGTCTTCCACGCCTTCGCCAACAGCTGCTACGACGCCCGCGCCGTCCGAGAGCGGAACAACGTCCTTGAAGTTCCTGGCAATAACCAGGTCCCGGTAGTTCAGCGAAGCAGATCGCACGTCTACGGCAACCTCGCCTTTTTCGGGCTGGCGCACGTCGCCTTGCGTGAGCTTGAGACGGCGGGTTTCGTTTCCGGTCAGAATGTATCGGTGCATGTGAGATATCTCCTTTTGAGAGATCCACCATAGGGATACAAGTCATATCTATGAAGTACACACAAATTACGCATGTAGTATCATGAATGATAGTATCCCCATTAAGCGCACACGCCGCCGCGCCGACAAGACGGGGTGCGCGGTCGAGGCAACCCTGTCGGTCATCGGCGGCATCTGGAAGCCGGTTATCCTGTTTCACCTCCTGGAAGGAAAGCTGCGCTTCAATGCGCTTTGTCGCCTCGTACCGGCCGCTACCCCCCGCATGATGACCTTACAATTGCGCGAGCTGGAAGCGGATGGGGTCATCAACCGGATTGTTTACCCGGAGGTGCCGCCGAAGGTGGAATATGAACTCACCGCGTCGGGCATTTCCCTTGCTCCCGTCCTGATAGCGATGCGGGATTGGGGAGAGCGACTTCAAAGAAACGAGGAAAACGCATAGGGCGATCAAGGTCGGACTGTCGCGAGACTTTCACTTGCGCGATAGAAACTCCCATGAAAATTCAACGCCGGCGATTTTGTCTCACTGTTAAAATTTTACGCCGCCATTGGCGGTGCCGCGCCCTCAACATCCGCGGCCAGTGAAGCCTCCACCTCCGCAAGCTGCAAGCGTTTCTCGGCCAGCTCGCCGGCGAAGGCAAAGTCGCCGCCATCGTCGCGCGTCTGGTATGACGCGAGCCTGCGGCGGGCGTCAGCAAGGCGCTGGCGATTGCGCTCGCGTTCACCCTCGAAATCATCAAGCGCGTGCTCGAGGCGGGAGACGGCACCGAGCGGCGTGACCGTCACGGGCAGATCGATCTCGAAATCCGCGCCGGTGCGCATCAGCATGGTGGTGTAGCGATAATTGTCATGGCCGAAGCGTTCGCCGCGATATTCCAAATCGAAGCCGCCGATCGACGCGATCACCGTCTCGTCGTCCTGCTGGAGTTGTACCTGGGTCAGGATCTCCTTCATCAAGGCACGACCGGCCTCCTTGCGCTCGGCATAGACCTTGCCCATGACCGTCATCGAGAAGGCGGCGCCAGCGGTCGAAAGCAGACGCTCGATATCCTGGCCAACCTCTGCGATCCGCCGCGTGGCATACTCGATATCGCGTTCGGCGTCGCGAAGCTGGCGGCGAACGGCGTGCTGGTCGTCAATGTGTGCCGCGCGCAGGCGTTCCAGCCGCGCGATGTCGGCCTCCAACCCCGCCTTCTGCATCAGGCGCTGGTCGCCCGAGGCGATCGCCTTGGCCATGGCGAACTGGTTCGCCTGCCCCTCGCCGAGATCTTCGAGACGCCGGATGGAGGTATCACCGGAAAGGGCCGCCGCGATGAACCGGGCCTTGCGCTCATTATTCTGCCACATCGTGGCATCGAGGCTGCCTTCGGTGGCGTAGGCGAAGATATCGACCTCGTCATGCTGGTTACCCTGGCGCACGATGCGGCCCTCGCGCTGCTCGATCTGGGAAGGGAGCCAGGGCACGTCGAGATGATGGAGTGCCTTTAGCCGCAGTTGCGCATTGACGCCGGTCCCCATCGTCTCCGACGAGCCGATCAGGAACCGGACCCTGCCTGCCCGGACGTCGCCAAACAGCCGCTGCTTCGCCTCCGATTTCTTGAAGTCCTGCATGAAGGCGATCTCCGATGCCGGCACGCCTAAGCGGATCAGTTCGTCACGAATCCAGCGATAGGCGGAAAAGCCTCTGGTCTTCTCGACGCTGATGGTGCCCAGATCGGAAAAGATCATCTGCGCAGCACCTGGCAGTTCGAACGGCTTGCCATCATGGCGGAGATAGGTGCTGCCCTCGGTCGCCTTCCAGATATTGAAGGCATTCGAGATGAGACTGTTGAGCTTGTTGTCCGCCTCATTGTCATTGTCGGCATCCACGAGGCGCAGGTCGATCGCCGCATGCCGGCCATCGGTGATGACGGAAAGCAGGATGTCGTCGCCGGGTTCGGGCGGCCGGTCGCGCTCCTCGATCGCCTTGATGCGCTCGGCCAGCACCATCTGGTAGTGCTTGAACGCCTGTGTTGGCTTCGACGTGACGATCTGGCGCCTGCCGGTCGAGACCGCCGGCACCTTTACATACTCGCGCAAGTCCGCCGGCATCACGACATCCGCGAAGCTGCGGAACATCGCGATCAGTTCTGGCACGTTGACGAAGCTCGCGAAGCGGGAGACCGGCTTGTACTTGCCGGAAGGCTGAAGCTCCAGCTCGGTGGTGGTGTCGCCGAAGGTTGACGCCCAGGCGTCGAACTCGTGCAGGCCGCGCTCCATCAGCGCCGGGTGGCCCATCAACCGCTGGACAGAGAACATTTCGCCGAGCGTATTTGTGATCGGCGTGCCCGAAGCGAGGACAAGCGCCCGGCCGGGATTGATCGTCTCGATGAAACGGGATTTCACATAGAGATCCCAGGCCCGCTGCGAGCCGTTCGGATCGACGCCCTTCAACGTCGACATATTGGTTGCGAAGCTGAGCTTTCTGAACTCCTGCGCCTCGTCGACGATGATCTGGTCGACGCCGATCTCGGCGATGGTGAGGAGATCGTCCTTGCGGGTGGAAAGCGCTTCGAGCCGCTCCTGCAGCCCTTCCTTCAGGCGCTCGAGGCGCTTGCGAGAGACGCGGTCCTCATCCTCGACCTTTAGGAGTAGGGTTTCGTAGAGCTCCAGTTCGTCGTGGATCATCTGTTGTTCAAACACCGCCGGCACACCGATGAACCTGAAGGCGGAATGCGTGATGATGATCGCATCCCAGGTTGCCGTCGCCGCGCGCGACAGGAACCGGGCGCGCTTGTCCTTCGAAAAATTTGTCTCGTCCGCAACGAGGATGCGAGCCGTGGGATAGAGCGCCAGGAACTCGCGCGCGGCCTGCGCAAGGCAATGCCCCGGCACGACCTGCATCGCCTTGGCGACCAGGCCGAGACGCCGCTGCTCCATGATGCTTGCTGCCATCGTCATGGTCTTGCCGGCGCCGACGGCATGGGCGAGATAGGTCGAGCCGGCCGAGATGATCCTCCAGATCCCGCGTTTCTGATGCCCGTAGAGAACAAAGGCGCCTGAGGCGCCTGGAAGTTTGAGATGATCGCCGTTGAACTTTCGCGGCGCGATGTTGTTGAAGCGGTCGTTATAGACGCGTGCCAGCCGGTCGGTGCGATCGGGATCGGACCATATCCAGCGCTGGAAGGCCTGCTTGATCTTGTGAAGCTTTTCCTTGGCCGCTTCGGTATCGACGACGTTGAGAACCCGCTTTTCGCTGTCGCCGTCCCTGATCGTATCGAAGATCTGCGGCACCCGGCTGTTCAGGGCATCGGACAGCAGTTCGCCGGCATGGCGGCGGTCCGTTCCCCATTCGGATGTTCCGGCGGCGAGGTAGGAAAGCTGGCGGGCCTCGACGGTCCATGACGCCAGTTCGGGCATGTGATGGATCCGGATATCGGTTCCCATCGTCTCCTTGACGAAGGCGACGACATCTCCAGCCGGTATCCACGGAGCGCCGAGGCGCGCGGTGATGTCCGACGGGCGCAGATCGACCGGCTGGACGGCAGTGAGCGCCGAGACGTTGCGCTCATAGGCGGGCTCGAGCGCGGCCGCAGCTTCCGCGACCTTGAGCTTCTCGCGGACATGACCGGACAGATAGGCGTCGGCCATCTGCCAGGACCCGTCGGCGGGGTCGCGGAAGATCGCGCTGCCAAGCTCAGTGACGACGTCTTCGGGATTACGGTGCAGAAGTTCCGCGATATGGTCGAGATCGACGTGCCCACGTTCGTTGAGCACCACGGCGAGCGCATCCGCCGCACTGGTGATCACCGGCGGCGCGGGCGGCGAGATGACACGGTCGGTGAAGATCGGCCCGGGCCTTGCCGTATCGTTTTCGAGGTCATAGTCCTCGATCGAGGCGACCAGCCAGCAATCGGGATCGTCTGCGAACGGCTGGAGATTAGGCCGGCGATGGCTCTCGCGCGTCTCGCCTGTCTCCGGATCCTCGTTGATCGAGACCGTGGTGTGGTTGATCGGGCCGAAGTCGCGCACGAAGCTCGACCAGGCAATGCGCAGCTTGACCTGCAGATCCTTCCAGGGTTGGTCCAGCTCCTGGGCCTTCAGCACCTGACGTACCGCGTCACGGACCGGGATCAGCTTCCTGATGATCCGGACGTGCTTCTCCGGGATACCGTCCGCGCTGCGGCCCTTTCGGACCGTAATAGTGACCGGCTGGCCATCGATCACCTGCATGAGGCCTCGGGCGTTGTGGAAGAAGAAGCTGCCTTCGCGGACATGCTGGCCGGACGGAAGATCGGCAGGAATATCTTCGGTCGCGCCCTCAAGATCGAGATCGATCGCGGTGGGCTCGCCGTCATAGCGGCCTTCCGGAAGAAGATGGACGGCGGCCGACAGCGCCGCGGCGAGATCCTCGCTGTCACGCGGAAGGCATGTATAGGTCTCGCCGAAAGGACCGGCGGTCAACGCGTGGGTACCGAGCACGAATTCCGGATGCTGGGCGAACCACCTGTTGACACGTATGGCGCCCTCATCCTCCGTGGCGGGCCGGATTTCGTCCGTGTCGAGCCAAGAAAGATCGCCCTCGGGCTCGGCGACCTTGCGTTTACGGAAGAAGAGGATGTCCACGACGACGTCGGTTCCCGCGTCGGCCCGGAAGCTGCCTTCCGGCAGGCGGATGGCGGCAATCAGGTCCGCCGTCTTGGCAATATGCTCGCGCGCCGAGGAATCCGCCTTGTCCATCGTGCCGGAGCTGGTAACAAAGGCTGCGAAAGCCCCGGGCTTCAACAGGTCGATCGACCGGGCAATGAAATAGTCGTGCAATCGCAGCCCGAGCGAGCGATAGGCGCGGTCGGAACGGACGGTCCGGTCCGAGAAAGGCGGATTGCCGATGGCAAGGTCAAAGCTCGCCGGCAACTCCGTGCGCGCAAAATCTCCGGTGAGGATCCGCGCTCGCGGCTGCAAAAGCCGTACGATGCGTGCCGTTACGGGATCGAGCTCGACGCCGGTGACGTGCGACAGATCACGAAGCGCTTCCGGCATCAGCGCCGGAAACAGGCCCGTGCCGATCCCCGGCTCCAGCACCCGGCCGCCGCGCCATCCGAGACGCTGAAGGCCAGACCAGATCGCCCGGACGATGAACTCCGGGGTGAAATGGGCATACTGGGTGCAGCGGGCAAGCGAGGCATAGTCGGTCTCGCCGACCGCATCCTCGAGATCGGAACCGATGTCGTCCCAGCCCTTGCGGAATTCGAGCTCGCCGGGACGGCGGAAGACGCCGTTGGCAAGATCGGACGCGCCGAAGCCGGTGAAGCGGATCAGCATCTCCTGTTCCTCGCGCGTCGCAGGACGTTCGTCCGCCTCGATCTCGGCCGCGAGCCGGATCGCGGCAATATTGTCGCGCGCACGGTCCTTCCAGCTGCGGGCGAGACCACGGTCATCGGCGAGATGGAAGTTCAGACCACGGGCACGGCCCGCCGGGGACGACGGCCGCACGACCGCGGCGATCGGCAAGGCCGGCGCTGGAGTTGTAGGATCGGGATCATCGTCGGGCTCGAAGTTGCTGGCGAAGGCCGTCACGCCAAGGCCAAGGCCCGACGAAAGCCCGGTGTTGCCGAAAAGATCGATGGTGAAGGGATCGTCATGTGACATGCTGGAATCTCCTTGGGTGAAGGCGCGCGTCGCCACCCCCCTGGAAGGTTCCAGTCGGCTGACGACGTGCGGGGATGAAGAGAACTGGGTGGGCTGGACGGCCGCGGGACGGCGAGCGTCTGCGGATCGCTAGTCTCGCGCGATCACGGTGAGTTGCATCGAATCCCCGTGGAAGGCGATCCTCAGATGCGTGCAGGCGGGGCTGGCAGCGATTAGCTTCACGAGCATGGCACCGTCGAGAAACTCGATCCCGTCATCGCCGCCGAAATGCTGGCGCTTGTAGTGCCAGTAGTCGGGGTTCGACTTCGGATCGCACTCTTCGGCATAGACGACAAACGGACGTTGCCCCTCTGCGAGCTTGCCGTTGGACATGAGGTACACGCTCTCGTCGCCGACCAGCCAAAGACCGGGCTTCTCATCGCGGCCCGGAAACATGCCGTAGTGGGGATTGCGGAAGCCGCCATTGAGGTGCGCGTCTAGGCGTCCGCGCATCATGACGACGTGGATGTCCGTCACGGAAAAGGTGAACATCGCCGCCTCCCGTTACGCCGCGATCGCGTCAGGGAGGTAGCGCAGGTGCACCGGCAGCTTCGATGCGATCTGCGCATCCGTGAGGTCGTCGAGCAGCTTCAGGACGGTGCCCTGGCGTCCGCCGTAGAACAGCACGGTCCGCTTGCCGTGGTCGTGTTCCGGCCAGCGCTCGCCGGCATAGCCGCGATAGTCATCATGGGTGCTCGACCAGATGTGGTCCAGGCGTTCCTCGCGCGTCATTGCCCGAACGGGCCGGGTTTCGCGCTCGATGATCGCATCGCGCATCCGTTCGGGCGAACCCTTGCCAGCGAGGTCGCAATAGGCATGGAAATACCGCATCCGGTCGTCGATCTTCAGCGTGAAAAAGATGCTGGTGATGCTGTCGGTAAGGAACTCGCGCATGGCGAACATGTCGCCCCGCATGAACAGCGGTGGCAGGATCTCGAACATGTAATCGTGTTGCGCCTGGGCAACTTCGAACCATTCGCCTCGATAAAGTGCGCTGTCGTCACCCTCCCAACGGTTCGGGCGTTGCGCGTGGCGGTCGAACATGCGGAACATCTGCCGGCGATCGGCAATGCCTTCAAGGACTTTTCGGATCGGAGAGACAGTCATGGGCGGGCTCCTTTCAGCCTCGTCGGGAAAGACACGCGGCTCATCCTCGCGATGTCGCCATCCTCTTCAGCCCTTCCTGACCCCTCCTTGGCGCCGCCTCTCCGTCCGGACGGGTCAAGGGCCGCGCAGCGGGCGAAGCTTTACCCTTGACGCGGCTGGCGGGCATGCGGCAACCGGCGTTCCCCTTCCCCTTCCCCTTCCCCTTCCCCTCCTTCCTTCCCCTCCTTGCTATTTCATTCAGATGAAATCAGCTTACAGGCTGGTTCAATCGCTTGTCCTATCATACTTTGGGCTGATCAAACGGAATTGATTATCAGGTTGTAACCTGATAGATTGAGCGCAGCAATCAGCCTGTTGTCTGATGACGAGCGGCGGAGGAAAGATAAACGATGAAGGACGATGCAAGGAAACGAGCACGCAAGAGGCTTGACGAGCGTCTTTGCGGACTGCAGCCGGCGGAAGGCTTCAGGGCACCTCCGAAAGGATGGGTCCGGGCGTTGCGCGACGCGCTTGGCATGACGGGGTCGCAGCTCGGCTCGCGGATGGGAATCCGGCCCCAGACCGTCGAAGCGATCGAGAAGTC
This sequence comes from Agrobacterium rubi TR3 = NBRC 13261, assembly GCF_000739935.1. Taxonomy (GTDB): domain Bacteria; phylum Pseudomonadota; class Alphaproteobacteria; order Rhizobiales; family Rhizobiaceae; genus Agrobacterium; species Agrobacterium rubi. The sequence goes on from NZ_BBJU01000024.1 coordinate 181,474, forward strand.
GGAGGCATCCGGAACGATCCAGCTCAACACCTTGCGGCGTGCGGCAGAGGCGCTCGACTGCACGCTGGTCTACGCATTGGTCCCGAATACGTCGCTCGAGGCCACCGTCGATGAGCGAGCGCGCAAGATCGCAATGCGCGAACTCCAGCGGGTCGCGCATACGATGCGTCTGGAGGCACAGGGAACGGACGATGGCGATCTCGAGGCCCGCGTCCAGACCTATATTCGCGACCAGCTTTCCGAGCGCGATCTCTGGTCAGAAAAATGACTGACCTTTTCCAGGAACCAGAGGACGCAACACCTCTCGAGCCGCAGGAGCGCGAGGGCCTGCTTCAAAGCTGGATCACCCACAGGCAGGATCTCAACGAGGCAGAACAGGAAAACATCGTCGAGGGCGCAGCCTGGGCTCGCGGACGACGGCGCATGCCGGTCGGCAGGATGCTGACCGAAGACTTCATGCGTACATTGCACCGACGCATGTTCGGCGAGGTCTGGCAATGGGCAGGCAGCTTCCGAACGACGGAGCGCAATATCGGCATCCAGGCCTACCGAATTCCGGTCGAACTCACGGCGCTGCTCGATGACGTTCGGTATTGGGTCGAGCATGAGACATTCGCGCCGGACGAGATCGCAATACGTTTCCACCATCGCCTGGTCGCCATCCATCCGTTTCCGAACGGCAACGGACGTCACGCGCGGCTGGCCGCCGATCTGCTCGTGGAAAAACTGGGCGCCGAGCCCTTCAGCTGGGGTAGCGGGAGCCTGGGCGACGTGGGAGATCTGCGCACGCGGTACGTCGCGGCACTGCAGGCCGCGGATAATCACGACATCGCGCCTCTCCTCGAATTCGCGCGCAGCTGAGCGCAAAGGTCCTCGTTCCAGTCTTCGTGGTGGGGACGAAGGCGCTCAAAGCCGCAGTCAGCGTCCCGGGTAATTGCTTCCAACCGATCAGCGTAGATATCGCCCTGCGCGTTATTGTCAGTGGCGGCGACCACCGACATACCCGTCCGCGCCGCCAACAAACGGATCGCCGCATCGGTGGCGGGAGCCCAGCCGCCGCCGGTACTGACATAGAGGCTATCGCGACGATTACTCTCCAGCGCGGCAAGGCTCATGGCGTCGATCGCAGCTTCCGTCACGCAAACGCGCGGCGCAAGGATCGCGCCGAACCTGAACAACACTTTCGCGCCTCCGGTCGAAAAGCCGCGCCATTCCGGCCCGCGTTCCTCCCAGCCGGTGACGGCGCCCTCGCTGTCACGGTGCGCGGCCCACATACTGCCGCGCGGACCTTCGCGCACGAGATCATGCCGGATCGCTGCGCGGATGGTTGCTTCAGGAACGCAGCGTTCTTCGCAGAGATAGCGCCAGGTCATCGAACCCGGCCACGGCTTGCGGCGCTTCGTCCATCGTTCTGAAACTCCGGCCGGCAGATCGATCTCGCGCGCAGCGTGGGTCCAGACCGGCTCCTTCGGGACGAAGTCGACCAGCGATGCGACATGGTCGAGGGCTTCGACAAAGGGCACTCGGTCGAGATGCTCGACAAGACCGAACACGTCACCCTTGGCATCGGACAGCGGATCGAACCAGCCCCTGCCCTCGTGAATCACGATGATTATGGCCCCGCCGCCGCGGAATTTGACCGCCCTGCGGGTGCTCTCCTTCAGGTCGATGGCAAACCCTGCCTGCTCCAGCACCGCGGCGCATTGCACGCGGTCCCGCAGTTTTTCCAGTTCGTTCTTTTCCATTTTTCTTCCCGACGCACCCTTGCGCCCGCCTTTCCTTCTGTTTCTTTTCCCCACACCTTGCGGGGCCTGCTCCGGACGCCGCGAAGAGCAAAGGAGGCAAGGGCGCGGCTGGCAAGATGACAATCTGCACCTTGCGCCGCCGCCGGGGTGCCAGCAGCGGCGCAGCTTCCCTTGCCGCCTGCGGCTCGCAAGCGGCACCAAAAAGGCGAGAAGGGTCTCAATGAGACCCGCCCGGAACGTATTCATGCACGATCTCCAGATCGTCTTCGTCGTCGAGTTCGTCGCTCGGCAGAACGCCGAACTCGTTACCGGACCTAAAGAGCGTGACCGGAACCATCAGGGTGCGGGAAAGCTGGAAGGCATGGTTCTGCGCAAGGGAAAGATCGGTGTTCATCTGAAGGCTCCATCTTTGGAGCGGGCCATTCCCGCTCGATGGCTCCCGTCAGTGTCCGGAACCGGTCGCGATCACCGCGAGGGCGTAGCCGAGCGGCGGCAGCTTGCTAGCCGACCCCGCAGCGGGTTGATCGTCGGAGATCCGGGGCCGGACCAGGAAGCCATCCATCAAGAGCGGTGGGACGTCTCCTATGGACCTCGTTCAACCGACAATGATCATGCGGGAGCAAACCTTATAGCGAATGCGGATCTCGCCGAGATCTGCTCTCCTCAGAGGCCGGTTTTGGTATCAATTCAGAGGCGCGGTAAGATTGAGCTGGTGAGAACAGCGTGCGCGCGTTGGGGTGTTGGTAACAGGGCCATCGCACGCACTGGTGTTCTTGGTCCCAGGACAGAGGAAGAAATTGGAACGCGTGATGAAAAGCGAGGACATTGCCGTACTGCCTCAACAGCTAAAGGGGCAGGAGCGAAAGCATGGGTTCGAACGCTTGCGTCTAGAGGCCCGGGGCGAGGACCCGTATTAGTCATGCATCACTCGCGCAGATCGCCATGACCTTAGTCTGAAATAATCGTCAGCTTTACCGTTCAGCAGGTCAGCCTCGATATCAAAGGCTGACTGCACAATTGAGTCCATTTCCTTTTCGCGATCTACTGTGAAATAGCGCTCCTCAAGTCTGCGCTGCTGTATTTCGATGGAATCCCGCCAGTAGCGGGTTCCCTTTACGTCAGTATGTGTCTCGACATATCTAGCCAAGGGACCGCCACGTTCCCGACCCATGTAGCCCGGGCAGGCGCAGCAAAACTCGTAGAGCTTATCGTCGCTCGTTGCGATCCAGACATCATGCTCGATGATCCCGAAGTTGAACTGCTCGCGCGAATTGTTCACGATATCTGCAGCAGCAATCAGCTTCAGGTCGTTGGCTCCATTCAAAGCGATGCGCTCCAGTACTTTGACGGGTGTCAAGCCTTTGCCGCCACCCTTTTTCAGTTTCACGAAGTTGTTTGTGATAGCTACTTTCCGCGTCCTGAGTTGGTCAGTTAAGCCATTTTCGGGGGCGAAGACATATCGAGCGATCGTCAGTTCCTTGAGACTGATGAGATCCAGTACCTCGGCGCAATAATCGATGTAGAGGGCGAATTTTTCCAGGCCATTCAACGCCTCTAATCGATGTATGACGTTCATAGCGAGCAGCGAAGCATATGAGCACGAGATTGCCTTCTGACGCTCCAGCGACAGCGCGCTAAAATGCTCAGGGTCCATCTTTGCACCAGCATACGGAACCTTTATCGAGTTTGGGTCCTCACGGAAATTTGGCAGATAGTCTGCAAGAAACCTGTCGAACGCTGCTTCAACGTCGCCTCGACGCGCTGGGGGCAGTTCTTGGTAAGCCGCTGCAGGCGAGATGAATACGCCATACCTGGAGGTTTTCTCGATGAGTCTCGCCAGTTCCAGAACACCAGCATTCTTAAGTTCCTGGTGTCGCTGGCCAGTCTTATAGGCGCTTTCGATTGCAATCAGGATATTGGTGTCGAACATAATATTGGTTTGTCGACCATTCCGATGGTTTTCTCGGATGGCATCCCTGTCGAGGTTGATAATTTCGGTTGAGTTCGACGACGATTTGAAAGCGCGTATCATGAGGTTCTCTGTTTTATGCTCTGCGTGAATTCTCGGTCCCGAAATCTGGGTCTTCTTGTCGATACCAAGCTTCCACTGGCCTCTCCTGTATAATAATCTGATGCTCTAAACTTAACCTCGGGCGCAGACAGCGATTTTGTTCTGGAAATTGCGCTCAAGCTTTATTTTGCTTTAAAATTGCTGCGAGCGGACTGACAACTCCCTGGGCGCCACCGCGCCTCAGGATGGGGAAAATCAATGGAAGTTCCGGCTTTTGATTTTCAGCGTATCAATGTGAAGATCGGGCGTGAAAATGTCGCGCGGGGCTACAACAGGCTTCGACTTGTCCCGCGTATCCGAACTTCCCGGCGATCCGTGGGCGAACTCATCACCCCTGCCGGCCGGCAGCTTGAACTCTTCATCGCGATCAGCCAGACCGGTCAGATCGCCTGACAGGTCGAACAGCTGCTGGGCGACAAGATGCACGACCTCCCCTTCCCGCTGGATCCGACCATTGATGGCCATCATCGAGGATCCGAGCACGACCCGCCGGCGTTTTTCAAACAGCGTCGGCCAGACAACGAGATTGGCCGGCCCGGTCTCGTCCTCAATGGTGATGAACATCACGCCATTGGCCGATCCGGGCTTTTGCCGCACCAGGACAAGTCCGGCGGTATAAACCCAACGCCCGTCCCGCGAATTCATCGCCTCGGCACAGGTGATGATGTTGCGCACTGATAAATCCTTGCGCAGGAAGGCGATTGGATGCTGCCGCAATGTCAGTCCGGTATGGCTGTAATCCTCGATGACGTTATGCCCGTCCGTCATCTGCCGAAGTGCCACCTCCGGCTCCTGCTGCTCGGCGATCGCAGCCATCTCCCGCTCGGCGGCGGCCGCAAATAGTGGCAAGGGTTGGTCGCGCAGCGCCTTGATCGCCCACAGCGCGTCGCGGCGCGCAAGCTTCAGGGACGGCAGAAAGGCATCGGCCTTGGCAAGCTGGACAAGCGCCTCCGATGGCACGCCGGTTCGACGCCACATGTCGTCGACCGAGACAAAGGCATTGTTCATGCGTGCCGCGACGACGCGCGCCGCATCAGCGACCGCCAGTCCTTTCACCTGCCGGAAACCGAGCCGGACAGCATGCCGATCGGAATTGCCGATCCGCTCCAGCGTACAGTCCCACCGCGACCGGTTGATGCAAACCGGCCGCACCTCGACGCCGTGGGCTCTCGCGTCGCCGACAATCTGCGCCGGCGCGTAAAAACCCATCGGCTGCGAATTGATGAGCGCCGCGCAAAAGGCTTCCGGATAATGGCATTTGATGTAGCTCGAGGCATAGGCGATCAGCGCGAACGAAGCCGCGTGGCTCTCCGGAAAACCATAGGAGCCAAAGCCTTCGAGCTGGGAGAAGGTCTTTTCGGCGAATTCCGGCGCGTAGCCGTTCCTCACCATGCCGGAGACGAGTTTGTCCTTGAACTGCGAGACGCCGCCGGTGAACTTGAAAGTCGCCATCGACTTGCGCAGCTGGTCGGCTTCGCCACCGGTAAAGCCGGCGCAGACCATCGCGACGCGCATCGCCGACTCCTGAAACAGCGGCACGCCGAGCGTCTTGCCGAGCACCGCTTCCAGCTCCGGCGTCGGATATTCGACTGCCTCCTTGCCTTCTCGCCGGCGCAGATAGGGATGCACCATGTCCCCCTGGATCGGACCGGGCCGGACAATTGCGACTTGTACCACAAGGTCGTAGAAGGTCCGGGGTTTCAACCGCGGCAGCATCGCCATCTGCGCGCGGCTTTCTATCTGGAACGTGCCGAGCGTATCGGCCTTGCGGATCATCGCATAGGTCGCAGAATCCTCCTGCTCGATTTTCGAGAGATTAAGATCGCGGTCCTTGTGCTCGCGGATCAGATCGAAGGCCTTGGCCATGCAGGTCAGCATTCCAAGCGCCAGGATGTCCACCTTCATGAATTTGAGGGCTTCGACGTCGTCCTTGTCCCACTCGATGATCTGGCGGTCCTTCATCGTCGCCGGTTCGATCGGCACGAGATCGTCGAGCCGATCATGAGTGAGGACAAAACCGCCGGGGTGTTGGCCGAGATGGCGCGGGGCGCCCATCAGTTGCTGTGCGAGCTTCAAAGTCAGCACAAGACGCCGGTCGTCTGGATTGAGATTGAGCTCGCGGACATTGCGATCGCAGACCTCTTCCGACCAGGACCACATGCCGGATGACAGCGCCTTGATCACGTCCTCCGGCAGGCCGAGCGCCTTGCCGACATCGCGGATCGCGCCGCGCGCCCGGTAGCGCGTCACGGTGGCGCAGAGCGCTGCCTTTTCTCTGGTATAGGTTCGATAGATCCACTGGATCACCTCCTCGCGCCGCTCGTGCTCGAAATCGACATCGATGTCCGGCGGCTCGTCGCGCTCCTGGGATACAAAACGCTCGAACAGAAGGTCGTTGGTCGAGGGATCGATGCTGGTAATGCCGAGGATGTAGCAGACGGCACTGTTGGCGGCGGAGCCCCTCCCCTGGCAGAGAATGCCTTGAGACCGAGCATAACGCACGATCGAAAAGACGGTCAGAAAATACGGGGCGTATTTCATGGTACGGATGAGATCGAGCTCGTGCCGCACGACCTTCAACACGTCGGGCGGTAGTCCCTCCGGATAGCGGTCGGGCACGCATTGCCAGACATAATGTTCCAGTGAGGCCTGAGCATCCTTGCCCGGCACGATCGCCTCCTCCGGATATTGGTAGGTGAGTTCCTCGAGCGAGAACGTGCAGCGACGGACGATCTCCATGGTTCGCGCGAGGGCTTGCCGGTATCGCGGAAACAACCGCTGCATTTCTTCGGGCGGCTTCAGGTAGCGATCGGCGTGGCGCTCGCGTTCGAAGCCGACTTCGTCGATCGTCGTGCGGGTTCGGATGCAGGTGACAATGTCCTGCAACTGCCGGCGGCCCGGCTCATGGAAGAGGACATCATTGGTGACGACCGGCCGCACCTTGAACCGCGCCGCAAGATTGGAAATCTCATGCAGGCGCAACTGGTCGTTCTGCCGACGGCGCAGACAAAGCGACACATAGGCGCGATCACCAAACACCTCGGCCATCTTGCGCAGCTGGATCCCGCAGGTGTCATCCGGTAGGTCCGGCACAAGAATGCCGATCATGCCGTCATTGTATGCGACGACGTCGTCCCAGTGCAGGATACAGTTGTTCTTGCCGCCGCGCGACTTGCCGAGCGTGATGAGGCGGGTCAGCCGGGAATAGGCAGCCCGGTCGGTCGGGTAGACCAGCACCGACATGCCGTCGGCCAGATCAAGCCGGCAACCGACAACGAGGCGTAAGCCGGTGGCGCGCGATGCTTCAAGCGCCCGGACGATTCCGGCAAGCGAATTGCGATCGACAACGCCGAGGACTTCGATGCCGAGAGCCTTCGCGGTCTCGAACAGTTCCTGCGCCGAGCTTGCACCGCGCAAGAACGAAAAATGGGTCGTGACCTGCAGCTCGGCATAGCTCATGCGAAGATCCCGTGCACGAACCAGCGGTGACTTCCGGTTTCAGGATCGATGCCATCACCGGAGCGAAACACCCAGAGGCGCTCGCCGGCCTCGTCTTCGATGACGAAATAGTCCCGCACCGCCTCCATCTCCGCGTCGCGCTGCCACCACTCGCCAAAGATCCGCTCGGGCCCGTCGGCCCGCTTGACCTTCCGCCGCTTGCCGCGCCAGGTGATCGAAACCGGCGGGCGGTCCGGTAGCAAGGCGATTGCCTCGATCAGCTCCGGACGGGCCAGCAGCCGGACCGGCCGGCGCCAATGGCTGACCCAGGTAACCTCGACCGGATCGGCAGCAGGACTGATGCGCTGGACGGAGCGCTCTGGAACGTCGGAGGCAACCGGTGCCACCCGATAGACGCGCTGCCCGCGGTTGCCGTAGATATCGATCAGCGGCGTCACGTCCTTCACTTCCTCCTCGACCAGCGAGGAGGATTTCTGGCGCTCCTCCAGGGGCTCAGCCATCACCGCGACCAGAGTGAGCTTTTCGATCCCGAAGCCCGGCTCGATCTTCTCCGTCCGGTCGCGAAACAGCTTCGTCAGCCAGGCGACGTCGCGCACCGGCTTCACGGTGCCAGCGCGGATCGCCTGCCGTGTGCCATCGACCTTGTCGACGATCAGGTCGGCGCGCCGGACACCAAGGCCGCGCCTTTGCAGCTCCTCGATCAGTTGCACGACCAGCCGGCCGACATATTTGTTGATGGTTTCGGCAGCACCGATCGGTTCGGCGAAGGCGCGGCTCACCTCGATCAGCTCGGCGGTGCGGATCGGATCGATCGGTTCGCAGGCGCGGCCAAACATCTGGTCCAGCCGCCGGCCAATCTCGGGGCCGAAACGAAGGGTCAGCGGCGCGCGCGGCGTGTTGGCCAATTCGCCGACGGTCTGGAAGCCAAGCGTGCGCAGATCGCTGATGACTTTCCCGGGAAGGCGCAGCAACGATATCGGCAGCTTCTCGACGGCGCGGACGGTCTCACCTGAAGGCACTATGACCGTTTCGCGGCTGATGGCACGGGCGCAGGCGTGTGCTGCACCCCAGGTGTCGGCGATCGCGACCCGGGGAGTGAGTTTCCTTGCTAGGAACTGATTGGCGATCTTCGTCACCATCGGCAGCTCTCCGCCCTGCAAGTGATCGGCACCCTCTGTGTCCATGACGATCCCATCGATCCCATCGACCGCGACGATCGGGGAATAAAGCGTCAGCGCCCAGAGGGTGATGCGTTCGAGCGCTGCGGCATCCATAGCAGGATCCGCATCGACCAGCATCAGGCCGCGAAACAGCGCCTGTGCTTTCGCAGCCGGCATGCCGACATGAACGCCGGCTTGTCTGGCGGCTGCGTCGGCCGCCGATACCCAGCGTTTCGAGCCGCTCCTGGCGATCACCGCGATCGCCTGTTCAGGCGGAATGGATGGATCGGCGCGACGAATGCGATCCGTCGGCAGATCCGGAAGATAGATCGAGACAACCCTTGTCATCGCACGCCCTCACGAGAAACTCAGCACATTCACCCGCTTTCACGCGCATCAATTCCAGCAACCATTGGGCCCTCCCCACACCCGGCACTGGCAAATCCTCCGATGGCATCACGCTCACCCGCCACCGCGTGGTCGACGCCGTCGGCTGCCCGAAATCATTGGCCTCTGTCTGCCGCCTCCAACGACGCACAGCCAATGCCATTGTCCCCGTGCGCTCGGCCGCCAGCTGCAGGCGGCGCGAGCTGACCATCGGCAGGCGAACGAGTTCACCGACGACGGCGCCGAGCCCACCAAAGGACAGCCCCTCCTCCATATTGGCGAGCACGTCTTCCTCCTTGTCGGACTCGACGAAGATTATCCGGTCGTGATGCAGTCCGACCTGCGCAAGCGCGGGGAAAAACAGATCTGGTCGCGTCAGACACCACACGATCGGCCCCTTCGTCCGTGCCGCTATGCCGGCTGCAAAAAGAGCAGCGGCCGCACCATCGACGGTGCCCGATCCACCACCGGCAAATTCGTGAAGCGCGCCATGAGCAAGGCCGCCGCCAGGCAGAACCCCATCCATCTCCGGCACGCCAAATGGCAACCAACCGGCTTTTTTCGCCGTGCTGGTTTCGAGCAATGCAATACGCTCCCGCAGATCGCAGATTACCCTTTCGCGGGCAGCAGTCATTGTTCACGGCTCCCTTCAAGGTCGTGTTGGCAGGGCGACTTCATGTCGTGCAAATGTCAATGTTCTGTTTTTGTTCCCATATGAGAAAGGAGTCAAGGCGGCAAAAACGTACGAGTATTGTTCCGAACATTAGAAGTTCGAGATTCTTCATGAGAATCAGGTGAATAGCTGCGACCAAGAAATTTCGCTGGCTTCTGCAGTCTTATCTCCTGATCGGTGAATAGCGGGGACAATATAGGGATAGTCACAGTATTATTAAGGTTTTTCTGATGAACTGGCCGGATGACGAGGCCTCCGAGATCAAAACCCCTCCTTCGCGACACCGAGCCGCCGATCCGCTCAAAGCCGCGCAGGAAGCGTAATCCAGCTCAACCACAGCTCCTCTTCGATCCCATACCTGATCGCGTCGAGCCGGCGCTGGCCCTATTGAAGGCTAAGCCTCCCACCGGAAACGAATGGAGTTGGGAGCTGAAATGGGATGGCTATCGCCTTGCGGTCCATATCGAGCCCCAGCGGATCCGGATCCTTACTCGCGGCGGCCACGACTGGACACATCGGTTTCCGGCCATAGAGCAGGCCGCCCGAGCGCTGGGGCCGGCGACGATGATTATCGATGGGGAAGCCGTCGTGCTCGACGATGAGGGGCGGCCGGATTTCGGGCTGCTGCAGCAATCGCTGGGTGCATTCGGCAAACAAGCTGGCAGGCGCGCCTCCCACGCCGTTCTTTACGCTTTCGATCTTGTTTATCTGGATGGGCACGATCTGCGCGGTGTTGAATACCGTTCGCGCCGACACCTTCTCGAGGACACGATAAACGGCCCAACGAATGAAGCCAGCGCCATTCGGATATCAGAAACATTCGATGCCGAGCCAGCTGTCCTGCTTGAGCATGTCTGCCGCCTCGGCCTGGAAGGCATCGTCGGCAAGCGCCTCGATCAGCCCTATCGTTCGGGCCGGACCGGGGATTGGGTAAAAGTCAAATGCATCCAGAGCGAGGCTTTCTTCATCGTCGGCTATGAGAGGTCCGCATCGTACCCAGCCGGCTTCGGCTCGTTAGCGCTCGCCGCCTACCGCGATGGCGATCTCGTCCACGTCGGAAGCGTCGGCACGGGCTTCAAGGGAGCCGAGATCATCCGGTTGCGGAAGATACTGGACACGCTGCGATGGAAGCGAAAGCAGCCGCCCCTGCCCCATTCCGGAACTGCCGACATTGTCTGGGTCCAGCCTACCCTGATCGCCGAGATCGAGTTTCGCGCCTGGACATCGGACGGGAAACTCCGTCATCCGTCGTACAAGGGCCTGCGGGAACGGCAAGACAATGCCGACGTTTACCAGCTCGACTAGCGAAACAAGCGACATGCGCTAGAGTAGCCGTATTTGGTCGAGCGGAGGGGGTCGCATGTGTAATCTCTATCGGATGGAGGACAAGGACTGGGTTTCAAAATGGGCTCAGGACGCCGAGAGCCTCATCAACCTCATGCCAGCCTATCAAATGAACCCCGATCAGATGGGACCGATTGTCCGCAACACCGCTGATGGGAGGAAACAATTGGCACATGCGCGATGGGGTCTTCCCTCGCCGCGGTTCACCTTGGAAAAGGCCGCCAAAGCCAAGGCCGAAAAACTGAAAGCCAAAGGGAAGCCCGCCGATCTTGAAGAGCTCATCCGCATGGAGGCGGACCGCGGCACGACCAACGTCCGCAAGCTCACCTTCCCACACTGGAAACGATGGTTTGGTGTTGAGCACCGATGCCTCGTCCCGGTCACCAGCTTCGCCGAACCCGATCCCGCCAGCCAGCAATCCGGGGGGAACGTGCCGAACGCCTGGTTTGCACGGGACGAGGAAAAGTCGCTGATGTTCTTCGCCGGCATCCATGTCCCGCAATGGCAGAGCGTCCGCAAGGTGAAGGATGGGCCGACGACCGACGACCTCTATGGGTTTTTGACCACTGATCCCAACAATCTCGTGAAGCCTATCCATGAGAAGGCGATGCCTGTTCTTCTCCTGACCGAAGAGGAGACCGAGGTGTGGATGCAGGCGCCATGGGACGAAGCCAAAGATCTGGCACGGCCTTTGCCAGATGATGCGTTGATCATTTCGTCGCGCGAACCATACGGATCTTCGATCGTCTCGAAATCGGGCGACCCACTAGAGCACAAACTGCTGCTTTAGCTGGGCCGACCCATCGCTGAAGCAGACGGGGTGCCCTCGCAAGCACAAGAGCGGCTGAAGCGAAATTTTACACCCGCCGCCACGACTCTCAAACGCACCCGCGAAAGGCTGTCTGGCAGTACGTATCCGTCCGGTTCTCACACGTCGGACGTAGCGTTGTGACTGAGCGCCAATATCTTCTGTATTCCGCCGATTGGATTGGCCTGGTGGATGACCAGCATGACCGGATCGGTACCGACTTCGATCCGGTCGTGACCTCACTCCGACTTCTGACACACGGCCTCGACGTTGACCCCGTCCGGATCGATCACGAACGCCGCATAATAGGCTGGATGATAGTGGGGCCTGATGCCGGGCGCACCATTGTCACGGCCGCCTTGCGCCATCACCGCCGCGTAAAAGGCATCGACCGTTGCTCTACTTTCGGCTTCGAACGCGATGTGGATGCCCGTCCCGCGCGGACCATCCGGGACGGCATGGCGGCTGTCGCTGGACAGCCAGAAGAAAGGCTTTCGACCAGTTCCATAGCCTATGCCGTGATAGCCGCCGGTCTGTCCGGGCTTCACTTCCATCACGGTCGTAATGCCGAGCGGCTTGAGTGCAGCATCGTAAAATTGCCGTGCGCTTTCGATGTCCGGGGGGCTGATGCCCATATGGTCAATCATAACTATGCCCTCTATGGCTATGTTCTTCCTGGCTTGTATCAGGTCTGGCTGAAGATCGGGTTGCGTTATATCAAGGCGTCGAGGCGACGACGGCAATGCTTCGCTCCGCCCGCCGGACGTCGGCCGCGGCGCGATAATTGAGCCCCTAGTTCCACGGCAGCAGTTCGCCGAGTCGGTTTGCCGGATGGACGGTATCCAACAAAATCAAACGAATTTCTGACACCAACCGTCGCCCGCAGCCGGAGTCTCGTAGAGTTAGAATGATCGCGACGCATCTGGAAAAATTGAACGGAGAGTCAACGCGCCGCAGTCCAACATGGGGGCGGACTGCCCGATGGAGCAATCGGCGGTCCGCTTTTGATCATCGCCGGCCGGTTTACGGCCAAGGAAACCTTCCCTGTCGACTTGTTCACGGCCGTCAACACCGAAGCGTCGCTGGACGAGGTCCGGCATGCGAGCAGCCCATGGTGGGCCGGTTTCTCTCTGTCAATCCGGATGGCGGTGTATTGGATCAACCCAATAAACCTCTTCCGGCTTCTCTACAGGATCGACATCCGTGATGTTGACGACGACTGCCTCGTTGTCCGATCGCACCAGGACGCACTCGAGCACGTTGTCAGGATCGGCATTGATTTCCTGGTGCGGTACGTAAGGCGGCACGAAGATGAAGTCGCCTGGTCCCGCCTCCGCGACATATTCCAAATGATCCCCCCAGCGCATACGGGCCTTGCCACGGATCACGAAAATAACGCTTTCGAGCGCACCGTGGTGGTGGACCCCGGTCTTGGCGTTCGGCTCGATTGCGACGGTGCCTGCCCAGATTTTCTGTGCGCCGACGCGGGCATGATTGACGGCTGCCTGCCGGAACATGCCAGGCGTCTGGGCCGTGTTGGAATCGAGCTGGTCGCCCTTGATGACACGGATCCCGTTGTGCTTCCAATGGTCCGAGTGATGGTGGTCGTGGTGATGGTCGTCGCTCATGGTGCGGTCCTGCTCAGATGACGTTGAAGAAGTGCGTGCCGTCGCGATCGAGCTGCGCGACCAGTCCGTATTCCCAGTCGAGATAGGCCTGCATAGCCTCCACGGGGGCGTCCGTGCCTTCGTAGGGCCGACGATAGCGATCGATGCGGGGTGATGCGAGGTGGGACTCATCGGTTTCCAGGATTCGACCGGCAGCCTTCCAGGCAGCGTTGCCGCCCTCAAAAACGAGGACTGGAACATCGACCAGTTTCTTAAGGTCGACGGCGGCATAAATGGCGAGCGCGCTTGTGCCGCATGTGACGACGTAGGTTTTTGCGGGAGGCGCGCGCTTGATCGCTTCCGGGAGCTGGGAGCGTAGCGCGAACCACGCACCCGGGATGTGCCCCTTTAGGTAGTTCGCGCTGGTCGTGAAATCGAGCACGACGATATCGGAATTCGGATTGGAGATCGCGGAAGAAAGATCGCGGACGCAGATCGTCGGGGTCGGCTCGACTTCGGGCGATATGCTCTTGAAGGATCCTTGTTCGCTGATGGCATCACTCGGAGCCTGTTCTACGACATAGACTTCCCAACCCATCTGCGCGAGCCACGACGCTGCCATATTGGCACGCGTTGTCTCGTCGTCGCTTAGTACGATACGCGCACCACGGACAGGCGCGTAGTGATCAGTCTCCTGTACAAGCTGTCCGCCTGGCACGTGCATGAAGCCCGGCAGGTGGCCTTCGAGGTATTCTGGTTCGGTGCGGACGTCGATCAGATAAGTCGTTCGGTCCGGGGTTTGAAGGCTGCCGATGTCCGACAGAGCAATGCTCCGAACACCCGCGCGCGCGGCGACGGCTGCAGCGGATTTTTGCGCCTCCGAGCGGTCCCTGGCTTCGACGTCAGCGAAGCTCCTGCTCGCTCCATGTTCCAGTGTCTGACCTGCCAAAGTCCATCCAATTGTTCCGTTGCGAAGACCGACGACCTTGTTCGGTATCCCGGCATTGATGAGAGACTGCGTTCCGATGATGCTGCGTGTGCGGCCAGCACAGTTGACGATCACAAGGGTCTCGGGATCGGGAGCAAGGTCCCGTGCGCGCAGGACGAGTTCACCACCGGGAACGTTGATACCCTTTGGAATGCTCATCGTTTGATATTCGTCAAAACGGCGTGCATCGAAAACGACCGCGTTGGCTCCTTCATCTAGAAGCGCCTTTACCTTGGTCGCGTCCCAGAGCGGCGTGTGCCTTTTCGCTTCGACCAGTTCACCGAATGACTTGCTCGGCACGTTGACGTCAATGAACAGTTCGCCGCCGTCGGCCTTCCACGCTTCCAATCCCCCTTCGAGGATATGGACATTCGTGTAGCCGAGCGATTTCAGTTTCTCGACGGCGATGGGAGCGAGGTCTCGTATGCCATCGTGACCATACAGAACGATCAGCGTATCGCGTTGTGGGATCCTGCGCCATGCATCCAGTTCAAGCCGGGCAATGGGAAAGTTGGCTGCCCAGAGGGGATGCCCTTGCGCGAAAGGATCTTCTTCGCGGACGTCGGCGAGAAGGATTTCCGAGCGGGCCAGAAGATGCTGCCGCACTTCGTCGTACCTGAGGCTGTGCTTCGTTGTCGGGGCTGACATATTTTCTCCTGCTATCGATCTCGTGAGCTATTCACGAGGTGATGGTCTGGTTGGCAGCTTCAAAGTCGACCAGCCTGCTCGGAGCTGCCGCCCCCTGAAACAGCGTTGCGGCTCTCGCTCCAAAAGCGCTGATGGGTGGTTCGAGAGCACCGAGAGTCGGCGCGTGACAGAGCCAGAGTTCTGCGCGCAACGAAAAGTCGCTGACCGTGATGATCTCCAGTTTGGTACGGTGGGGGCTCATCTCCAGAAGGGGCACGGGAACGAGTCCAAGTCCGAGACCTGCGGCAACCATCTCCAACTGCGTCTCTCGAGCAAAGGTGTCGAGATTGACTTTGAACGGAAGATTGAGCGCCGCATGCGCCCGCTGCAGTTCCGCCCGGAAACCGCATCCGTCGGGGTTCAGAATCCACCCGGATTTGTGAAGGGTGCCAAGGCGTTGGGCACGGTCTCCGCCCGATCCGAGCGGCCCCACGATCGCCATCTCGACCTGCGCCAGCGAAACGGCGGTCACTTTGTGCGGAAAGATTTTCCGTGTGGGCATCAATACGATCGCAGCATCGATCTGGCCGTCGACGAGCTTTTCAACAATCTGGTTCGCCCAGCCTGTGGTGGCACGTATAGACAGTTCCGGCCATCGCTCCCGTTGCAGATGGACTATGTCGGCAAGAATCACATCGCAGACCGCCTGGGTCAGTCCCAAGCGCGCACCACCCGTCAGGTTCGAGCGGGCACTCAACGTCAAGCGGAGCTTGTCGACTTCCTTGAGGATATTGAGGCACTGCTCGTGGACGCCGAGACCTACGGTGGTTGGAACGGGTGGCTTGACGCTTCTGTCGAGCAGGGTAACACCGAGGTCCTTCTCGAGGTTCTGGATGCGCTTCGAGATCGCCGACTGGGTCAACGAAAGAATAGCCGCCGCTTGGCTGAGCGACCTGGCTCCGACCACGGCGATGAAAGCTTCGATGTCGTCGAGGTTCATTTGCAATCGTCTCCGCTTGGTGCATTTCTGGAGTTCAGTACCCTGGAAAGAACCTTCTCCTCAATTGACGTGAACGCCTGCGAACTGCGCACACGAGGATGCGCAAGCTCGATATCCAGCTCGAGAACGATCTCGCCTTTCTCCATCAAGATGACGCGATCGCCAAGAGCAATGGCCTCCTCGACGTCGTGTGTGACGAGAAGGACAGTGAATCCGTGGCGCGCACGGATGCTTTCGATGAGGTTCTGCATTTCAAGTCTCGTCAGTGCATCCAGTGCGCCGAGCGGTTCGTCAAGCAGCAGGAGACGCGGCCGGTGTATAAGGGCACGGGCAAGGGCAACGCGCTGCCTCTGTCCACCTGATAATTGGGACGGCCATTTGTCAGCGTGTTCGGAAAGACCAACCTCGGCAAGCGCCTTGCGTGCGCGGTTCTGCCATGGATTGGGCAGGCCGATCCCGATGTTTTGGAGAACGGTTCTCCAGGGCAAGAGGCGCGCGTCCTGGAACATCATCCGCACCTCACCGGAGATTTCGGACAGGGGATTTCCGTCGATCTGGATTGTCCCGCCATCGATAGTTTCGAGGTCCGCGATCAGCCGCAGTAGAGTGGACTTCCCACAGCCCGAGCGGCCGACAATCGAAAGAAACTGACCGGCGGGTACGTTGAGCGAAAGGCCCTTGAGAACCTCCGTCCCGTCAAAGCCCTTCCACAGGCCGAGGATGTCCAGCGCGGCTCCGCCCGCGGAGGTGTTGCTTAACGAAACCTCTTTTGCCACGTTCGGCCGCGTCGATTTCAAGGAGACTAAAGTCACCAGAGACCTCTCTTACTTCTGATAGGATGGATGCCAGCGTAGCCAACGGTTCTCCGCGAGCCGCGCCAGCCAGTCTGTCAGCTTGCCGAGAAGCGCGTACAGGATGATCGAGAGCACCACGACATCGGCCTGAAGGAATTCGCGCGCGTTCGTAGCGAGAAGGCCGATACCCGAACTCGCTGCGATCGTCTCGGCGACGATCAGCACGATCCAGGCCACCCCGAGCGCGTACCGCACACCAACGAGAATAGACGACATGGCTCCAGGCAGTATGATGTCACGTAGAAGACCGGTTCGTGTCAGTCCGTAGTTCCGCCCCATCTCGATCAGACCCTGATCGACTGATTTGATGCCGTGGAAGGTGTTGAGGTAGATCGGAAACATGGTGGCGAACGCTACGAGGAAAATCTTGGCTTCCTCGCCGATTCCGAACCACATGATGACGAGCGGCACCATGGCGAGCGATGGAATGTTGCGGAGCATCTGAAGCGAGCTGTCGAAGAGCGTTTCCCCGGTTCGCCAAAGGCCGTTCACAAAACCGAAGAACAGCCCCAGAGCCGCACCTATACCGAAGCCGACGGCCGCTCGCCAAAAACTGGCTGCCATATGCTGCACAAGCTCGCCGCTTGCCGCCAGAGACCAGGCGGCCTCCAGGACGGCGAGCGGCGAGGGTAGAATGCCTTGGGAGAGCAGTCCTCCCGATGAGGCGATCTGCCAGAGAATGACGACGATTACAGGAAACGCCCACGGAGCAAATGCCTGGGCCAGATACCGTCCTGCTGTGATTGGAGTCTTCGCGCTGGTCGTCATCATCGTCAGCCTCTGCGTTCGTCAGTCCGTCTGCTTGGGAGAGAAGGAGTCGTCCAACAGGTCGCTGGCGTTCAGCTTCTTGTCGATGATCCCGGCTCCATAATAGAGATCGATCGTGCTTTGCTGGAGCTTCTCGACGTCTGCGTTGATCAGCTGGGGAGCGTGCCTTTCGCGGGTCTGCTTGCCGAGCGCCACGTCATCGGGAATTTTGACGAGCTGGGCGATAATCTTCGAGTATTCCCGCGGATGCTCGAGCCCCCAGGCGCGAGCCTTGGCGCTGCGGGCGACGAAGTCCTTGAGGATATCGCGCTTGCCTTCGATAGCAGCCTCGGAGGCGATGAAATAGGAAAGGCTGGGGTAGTTCTTGCCATCGACGATGATGCGAGCCCCGGACTTGAGCGTCGTGAAGGAGATGTAGGGTTCCCAGAGCGAGACGGCATCGACCGATCCGTTCGTCAAGGCGAGCGTCGCCTCCGCAGGCGGCAGGAAGACCGGCGTGATGGCGTCTTCCTTGAGACCAGCCTCTTTGAGCGACTGAAGGATAAGGGCGTGGCCCGCCGAACCCTTCACGAAAGCGACCTTCTTGCCGACGAGATCCTTGATGCCCTGATAAGGTGCGTCGTTCTTTACGATGATGGCGTTTCCTTCGTACTTTGTGGCGAAGATGGCCTTTGCCTTGACACCACGCGCAGCGGCAAAGGTCAGTGGCGCGTCGCCGACCGAACCAGCGTCAAGAGCTCCGGCAGCGAGAGCTTCGAGCAGAGGGGCGGCGTTGGCGAATTCGCTCCACTCGACTTGATAGGGGACGTCCTTAAGCACGCCGGAAGCGTCCATGACAGCGCGCGCGTTGCCGCGCTGGTCGCCAACGCGAAGAACCTCCTGGGCGGAGGCGACAGTCGCGGCGACGGAGATCGCCACTGACAGTGCGAGGCGAATGATTGACTTGGTCTTCATCACAATACTCCTTGATGCGAGGTCAGAGCGCAGCGCGCCGCTTCTCGGTTGTCTCGCGTGTTTCGAATTGATTGGCTGGCCGTTCGAGACCCAGGGTCTCGCGCAGGGTGGTTCCCGGATACTCCCGACGGAAAAGTCCGCGCTCCTGGAGAACCGGGACGACGCCTTCGAGGAAGAGGTCCTCGTCGCGACGGATGTAGGGAGGCAGGATGACGAAGCCGTCACACGCACGCTGGGAGTACCAATGGGCCAACTGACTGGCGACTTCCTCCGGCGTACCGACGGGCGCGAAGAATGACAGGCTTTCCGCATACCATTTTCCGACCTCGGCAACTGTCATTTTCTGTTCAATGGCGCGCTTGATGACGTACTGGAAGCGGCCGACGCTGCCGGTGATCTTGTCGGTGATATCGGGGAAGGGTGCATTCTGGGGGAACTGGGCGAGGTCGAAGTTCATGCTCGCCGACATGAAGCTGAGGCCTGCCTCGGGCAGAATGAGTTCCTTGAGCTCTCGTTCCTTGTCCAGTGCTTCCTTACGGGTGCGGCCGACCACGGGGACGATGCCGGGGAGGACCTTTACGGCGTTCTCCGAGCGGCCGCCTTCGACTACCTTTTCCTTGAAGTTCTTGTAGAAGCTTCGTGCGCGCTCCAGTTCAGCATGGACGACGAAGATCACCTCGGCATTCTGCGCCGCGATCCCCTGGAACCGGTCCGAAACGCCAGCCTGAATGAGGACCGGACGACCCTGCGGTGGGCGGGGTACGTTGATAGGGCCGCGGATTTTGAAGAAGTCGCCTTCATGGTCAATGTAATGGAATTTGGTGGGATCCGCGAAGACGCCGGACTTCTTGTCGAGGACGAGCGCATCGGCTTCCCAGCTATCCCATAGCTTGCCCATGACGTCCGCAAATTCGATGGCGCGGAGGTAGCGCTCCTCGTGTCCGAAATGTTGCTCCCGGCCGAAATTGCGCGCCTCGCCATCGCTGACGGAGGTGACGAGGTTCCAGGCGGCGCGACCGCCGCTGATATGGTCGATGTTCGCCAACATACGGGCGGCGGCATAAGGCGAGGCATATGATGATGAGATCGTGCCGCCTATGCCGATATGATCGGTGACGGCTCCGAGCGCCGCCAGTGTGGTCAACGGCTCGGGCCTGGTGACGAGACGATACTTCACAGTGTCGGCAAAGTGCTGGCCATAGTTGTCGTCGATCGAAAGCTTGTCGGCGACGAAAAGCATGTCCAGCTTCGCGGCTTCTGCGCGGCGGGCGACGGTCTTGTAGAGCGCCCAGTCGACGCCGCCTGAGGTGGCCGACTCCGGGAGCCGCCAACCGCCGAGATGTGTGCCGGCCTCGAGATAAAGAGCGAGATGCATCCGTACGCCTTCCTGAGATAATCATTCTCAGAAAGACTATTTATATAAAATCTACCGTCAATATAGAAATAATGGAATAATGCTTGGTATCGAAAGAAAGCCTCAGGGGTCTAATTGTCTGAGGTTTGCGGAAACAGTTTCCTCGTAGGCAACAGTTTTCGCGAATAGCTGCCTACCACGATGACGTCGAAATTGTCGCACGCGTGTCCTGATCTGTTGGGGAAAGCCACACATCCCTCCTTCAAGGCGGTGGGGCGGGAACCCGCCAATATGAGCTGCCGAGTCGGATGACTGACTGGGAGGCCCCCTCGTCTGGCACGTACACGGTCCAATGCCCCACGCGGGAGGGTTTAAGTCTCAATCAGAATTTCGGGCGCCACCTCTGGAAGGATGGGGGTGCTGATCGGGGTGTAGAGATCGACATCAGCCGCAGTTCGCAACGTTGCGACAAGTGCATAACGAACTGCTGTATCACCCCTTCTCTGACCCGTATTCTCCCGCCACCATCCGCCAGTCGGATAGATGGCGATAGCGTCACGCTGGGAGAGCTCGACGGCGTTTCCCTCCCAGATATCCCCATGCAGCGATCCTCGATTGCGAAGAACGGGACCAAGCGTCCAGCCTGTGTCTCCCGCCGCCCTTGCCGGCGGCCTTGCCCCGGCCGCGGCATTGATGCGACGCAAGAAGACATCGGGGCGCTCGTCGCCCGGTTTCAACGCAAACCGCAATCCATGCGAAGCGTAGCTGTGACGGCGTGTTTGGCCACGCTCCCCAGGATTGGGCTCAATGAAATAGCTGAGCGTGATCCGCAACTGGACCTGGGTTTCTCCAAGAGCCTCGAGCTCCTCCGTCGGCCAGGGAAGCGCGTGCAGGACCATGTCCTTGGTCTCGATCCTGCTGCCCACGGTCTTGAATGGTTGCATCTCGTTCTCAATGACCATGGTGACATCGTTATCGAGACTTCCAAGGGCGCGCACCAGTGATGGAACCCCGAAACCGTAACGCCGCATCAAGGCATTCTTGTTGATCCCGCCAAGATGGGCTTTCATCGTCGGTGTCCATTCCGCCGAATGGACGATCAGCGCCCTGACCGTCTCGGACCACAGATCAGGACGCTGCCCCAGGATCTGCGCGCCCATCCTTGCCGCGAGCGCAGTTGCTGCACTGGTCTCGCCGGTCGTCGTGAACGCCCGGTTCTCAGGCGTCCGATAGGTCGTCAGCAGCGCGAGATCGTCAAGGTGATCACCAATGAGCGTCGCCGGATCTACGCCCAGATTGCCACCCTCGAAGACGACATCGGGTTTGAGGGGCCAATCGTAGTTCCAAGTGACGGAGGTGCGGCTACGTGGCATAAGATCGCCGACCTGGGCCATGACACCCCACCCGTTGAAGACAGGGTCGGTGATTGTCGTCTTCTCGGTAAATGCTCCGACCGTCAGCACATTCCACGCCTGAGCAGGGCTTTCGATCGGCATGATATCGTTGCGGACGAGATAATCGTTCTGATGGATATCCTCACGAATATTGCCGGCGGAAACCGCAATCAGGCGCGGCGCATTGTCGGCGCCATAGGCAAGTGCGTCGAGAGCCGCAGACCATGACGACGGACGGCCGCGCCAGTGATCGCCGTCACTGGTCAGGGCAAGGCAGATCGCGCGAGGCCGGTTCGGCGCAACGATCTCGGCACGGGCGATTGATTGGGCGGTGATGGCGCCGAAGAGATCGGGGTCATTCGCGCCATGGTCGGGCAGAATCTTTACCGACTCCAGTCGGTGCGTCAGGATGATCTGCCCGGCTCCGGCGAGAACATCGGTCAGGTCACCGTATAGGGCGACGCCGGAAAGCTGGGTGCCATGTCCGCCGTGCCCCTGATTACTGGTGTCTTCGACGTTCCAGCCGGGATCGAATGCCTGCTGATCCACTGCTGCGAGCGCCGGGAGGATCAAAGGGTGACGTCGGGTAGAGCCTGAATCGAGAAGGCAGACGGCGGGACGGTCACCATCGGGGGCCACAATGCGGCCCGCCGTCTCCGCAGCCCAGGCGCGTTGCTCGGCGCCGTCCATCTCCATAAAGAAGGCCGGTGTATCGCGGGCGGTTCGTAGCTCTGCGATCGTGTCGGTGTGCGCAATGATCCGCCCGAGGGTTTCGGCGCTCGCGTGGACGATCAACACCTCGCGCTCCGGAAACTGAAGGGCATGTTCACGCACCGGAAGCTCCAGTCGCTCAGCCGCCGTCGCAAAGGTATCTCTGGTCCCGAGACGCAGCCAGACCTCCCACCAGATGGCCGTACCGGGCACCGGAAAGAACGCCTCGTCATCCGTATAGAGGGATCTGGCCACCGCAAGACGCGCGGTCTCAAGTGAGGCCACGAGCACTTCATTCTTGGGTCCGTTGTTTCTTTCGACGATCTCACCGTCCACCTCGACCCGTTGGATCCGGTCCTGGTCGCGATATTCGGCCACCTTCTTGAGGTAATAGTCGCGCTGGCGCTCGGGGACGAAGACGGTGGCGGCAATCGCGTTCCCTCCCTCCCCTATCGGGCGAACGCTAACAAGTTCGATCGGAAACCTGCCCTGGCGGTTTTCGAGCTTATCGACGATCTCGCTCTGGGATGAAGGGAGTTCGAACTCAAGATAGAAACCTGGCGTTCCACCCGCAAGGTCGGGCTCGCGGGCTCTCAATTGCGCTTCCGCGTCTGCCACTGCCCGGGTAAGGGCTTCTGTCAGCTTTACAGCATGCTGAGCCCTATCGCGCACCGGCACGGTTGTGCCGCCACCTCCGCCTCTGGCGGTGTAGTCCTGGATGTTCCCGTGACCGGGCAAATAAACGTGTGGGAGTGGACGCGGTGGTTCTTCTGCCATCGATTATTGCGACGCCGCTCCTTTGCGTTCGGCTATCGCGAGGGACAGATCGTTCTGGGTGATGCGGTCCCGGTCGGACAGGACGACGAGTTTCGCGGCGTCGGCCGCAGCGCGAGCAATCTCGGCCTGGCTCAAACCGGCAGCATCTGTAACCGCTTTTGTCCAGTTGATATCCCGGGTGTCGAAGCTGGAAAGGCGCGCTTGCAAAATGCCGGTCGCGACTTCAACGCTCGGCAATGCATACTCGATGACGTCATCGAACCGCCGAAAGAGCGCTGGATCGAGCAATTCCGGGTGATTAGTCGCCGCCACCACCAGACCGTCACTCTCATCCTCCTCGAGGAATTGAAGGAACGAATTGAGGACACGCCGGATCTCGCCCACGTCATTGCGTTCCGCGCGCTTCGCGCCGATCGCATCGAACTCGTCGAAGAAGTAGACGCCTTTGGTTTCAGCCATCGCCGAGAACACCAGCCGCAACTTTGAGGCGGTCTCCCCCATGAACTTCGTCATCAAGCCATCGAGCTGCACGGTGAACAACGGCGTATGGAGTTCACCGGCGAGCGCAGCCGCGGTCATTGTCTTTCCGGATCCGGGGGGACCGATGAGCAACAGTTTGCGCCGTGGGGCCAGCCCATGGCTGCGAAGCTTATGCTGTTGTCGCTGCTCGAGAATGACTCGTTTCAAACGAGCTTCGAGCTCCGCAGGAAGGATCATGCTCGACAACCGAACGTCAGTGTAGCGCACCGCAACCAGGTTCGCGAGATCACCGCGTGGCTGCGCAATAGGAACAGGGGCTTTCTTGCGCCCGGAGGTACGATCCTTGTTGGCGCGCGCTGCATCGACAAGCTCGCGGAGTTGCACAGCCACCTTTCCATGACCCCTGCGGGCCTCACTTGCTGCAGCCTGCAATGCAATCGTCAGGAACTGCTCGTCGTCGCCTTCGACGTGGCTCTTCAGCAGCGAGATCAACTGCTGCGCCGTGGTCATGACGACTGAGCTCGGTTCATAGATCGAGCTCCTTCTGATTGAATGGTCCACATTTGCGTCATCGTGTCCCTCTCGCGGTGACTTTTTGGCACTTTCGAGAGATAGACGCCTCTCCCAAAGAACTGGTTAAAATCCAGTTTAATGATCGCCATAGCGAAAAGCAATTTGAACGGAGCAACAGTTCCCAACATTTGAGACTGCAACGAGAGCAAATTCTTTCCTATCAGCTTGATGGATACATTCGCATGGTTATCCATCTATCTCACTCGGCATTGCGTTAGCGATCGAGACCAGCGTCGAACGCATCCAAGCGGGAGCCCGGACCGCATTGGATGCTAGCGTCTTCTTGTCGCTGGCCGACAGTCGACGCGAGGCGATCTGCGCAACGTCGGCGGCACGCACCGCCCCGACGTGACGAAGGGCCTGAACAACTGTGCCGGCAGCACTGTCCGGAGCAATAAGGTGCTTGGGCGAAGCGTGGCGCAGATCAACGACGCGCTTATCGAGCACAACACGGCGCGACGGGCCATCAGTCAGATAGATGCTATGTGCGGGGACCTGTGTTGACAGGCCAAGGGCATTCGCCGCGCGCGCACCGGCGATCTGCACCTGAGATCCGGTCTCCCGCGCCAACGCTTTCGCCACATCGTCAGGCCTAGGCGAAAGGGCCCCAAGTTGCGGATGAACCTTTGGGAAGTCGTACAGGCCTCGCGTCAGGCGCCGAAGCTTTCCATTCCTGGCCAACCGAGAAAGCGCTTGGTCGACGGCCGCGCGCGCGGCCACGTCCAGGAAATCACTGGGCGTGAAGACACTGCCGCGCCCGCCGGCACGGGCACGCTTCATAATTAGGTCTGGAACTGATGTCGCGAGGGGTTTCATGCGTCAGAAATTAGGCTATATTTTTCTGACATTCAAGAGCGCGCTTCATGTTCGAACAATATGAGTAGATCCAAGGCGACCATTCACACGGTCGTCGTTCAGTCTACTGCCGGCACGGCTCTGCTTTCTTACATACGAAAGCAATGCCTTGAGTGCGGCGGAGATATTCCGGTTCTTTGGATAACACAGCATGAACCCCGGATGGGGGGCGACCCAGCCTTCCAGGAGTGAAATCAGACTGCCGTCGTCCAGAAAAGGCTTCGAAATTGGCTCTATGCCATAGCCTATGCCCTTGCCGCTGAGAGCGGCTGAAAGTGTGTAGGTCGAATCCGACACGATGAGCGAACCGCTGACAGCAACCTCGAAGCGTTCTTGACCGCGCTGAAACTCCCAGGGGTAGATTGCTCCGGTGTGGGGGCCTCGAAAGTTGATGCAATTATGATGAACGAGGTCTCCCGGTTCAGAGGGCGCCCCGAAACGGGCGAGATATCTTGGTGAGGCGTAGACAATGCGCTTTAATTCCGGTCCTAACCGAATAGAGACCAGATCGTCCTGGATGCTCCGGTTAGGGATGACCGCAGCATCAAACCCGGACACCGCGATGTCGACGAGCACATCTCCAATCGTGAGATCGATGGTAATGTCCGTGTAAGCGGCTTCGAAGCCATTAAGAAGCGGTTCCATATAAAGCCGCATCGGCATACGCGGGACGCAAAGCTTCAGCGTCCCGGAGGGCTTTTCCCGAGGCTCCGTCAGGTCCTCCATCAAGGTGTCGAATTCGGACATCATTGGCCCGAGGCGCCGGGCCAATCGACTTCCAGCTTCGGTCAATCTGACCGTTCTCGTCGTACGCTGCAGCAGTTTCGTCCCAAGCCGCCCTTCCAGAACCTGGATTGTGTAGCTGAGAGTGGAAGGCGCGATTTTCAGGGCTGCTGCGGCCCGAACGAAACTGCCGGAATCCACGATCATCATAAAAGCACGCAGATTGCCAAAGTCGGTGCCCCGCATTCTTCGAACCTCTCGAATAGTGAAATCGAAAACAAACATATAATCGACAGGAATATGCACCAACGTCTATAGAATTAGTAGACTTTTGCTTCCTAAATAGGCCCGCCGCCCGCAATTTGAAACCGTCTGTCATGGGCGCGGCACCTCCTTATTCCTGAAGCAAAGAACGATATGCAACGAGAACTTCATTTCACCGCAAATTACAATCTTGGCCTCGGCTTGCACCCAGCGCGATGGCGCCTCATCGACAACCCCGCGCAGTTTCTCGATGTGAACGCTCACATCGAGGTCGCGCAGATCGCGGAGAAGGCAGGTTTCGACGCTGTTTTTCTATCGGACTTCCAAAGCCTTCCGATGGAGCCGCCAGTCGAACCGTGGCACGCACTCGATCCATTGCTGGCACTTTCGGCGATAGCGGCGAGAACTGAATCCGTGGGACTGATCGCCACTGTTTCCACGACATTTTCCGAGCCCTACGAACTCGCCCGCAAGCTCTCTTCGCTCGATCATATCAGCGGTGGCCGTGCTGCCTGGAATATTGTGACAAGCTATCTTCCGGAAGCAGGCTGGAATTTCGGCATGGACCTGCCGACGCATGACGAGCGTTACGACCGTGCGGAGGAGTTCGTGAGCGTTGCAAAGGCTCTCTGGGCAAGCTGGGGAGACGGTGCGCTATTACTCGACCAGGCTGGCGGCACGTTCGTCGACTGGAAGAAGGTCAGCCATCTCAACCATGTTGGAATGCATTTTAAAGTCCGTGGGCCCTTGCAGGTGCCGACCAGCCCGCAAGGAAAGCCCATCCTGGTACAAGCCGGATCCTCCGAGGTCGGCCTTAGCTTCGGCGCAAGGCACGCCGACCTGATCTATAGCCTCCAGACCAACCTCGAGGCGGCCCAGGCGGGTTACAGAAGGACGAAGGATGCGGTGCGCAAGGCGGGGCGCGATCCCGACCGGACGCTGTTCATGCCTGGAATCTATCCGGTCGTTGGCTCAACCGAAGAAGAGGCGCTCAGAAAAGTTGAACGACTCGACGCGCTTCGCGACCTCGCCGCCGATGCGCGCTGGTTCGGGATTCGTCTTGGTGTCCCTCTTGGTGGCGAGGACCTCGACAAACCGGCTCCGACCCGCGCTCAGGCTGACTTCACACCTGCGGTTTCAACCGGGATTTCGGAATCCACCTGGCAGATGATCGAGCGGCGGCCCGGCGCGACGCTGCGGGAAATCCTGCTCAGTTCGCAGGGACGCAACCGCTTTATTGCCGGGACGCCAGAGAAGGTCGCCGATGAGATTGAGTTGTGGTTCCGCAGCGGTGCGGCTGACGGCTTCAATGTCAGCGCCACGCATTTTCCCGATGGCTTCAGTTCGTTTACGGAAAGCGTCATCCCCATCCTGCAGCGACGTGGCATCTTCCGGTCGGAATATCGGCACAGCACATTGCGCGGAAACCTGGGGCTCGGTGAATGACGCGCGACCCTCACCACACGCTCACATCCACGGAACTAACGCAGAACGATCCGGTCCCGTCACCCGCTGATTTTGACGAAAGCCCAGTCGCGCGCATCTTCCGGCAGCCGACGATGCTCGGCCTCTTTCTGCCACTCAATGCCGGTGGCTGGAGTGCGTCGCATCTGCCACGCACGACGTCATGGGATTTCGGCTACAACCGCAACCTCGTACGAATCGCTGACGAACTCGGCTTCGACATCGTCTTTGGACTGTCGCAATGGCTTCCGAAAGGCGGGTTCGGCGAAGTACTGAACGGCACCTCTCTCGACCCCTTCGTCACCATGGCTGCGCTGGCGACAGAGACGAAGAATATCCTGCTCGCATCGACCGTGCATATCCTGTATGGACCTTGGCACCCGCTTCATCTGGCGCGCGCCGGCGCCACCCTCGATCACATCACAAATGGCCGCTGGGGCCTCAATGTCGTGACCGGTCATCGCCGGATTGAACACGAGATGTTCGGCGGCTCGCAGATCGAGCACGATCAGCGGTACAGGCTCGCCGACGAATTCGTCAATGCGCTGAAGGCATTGTGGCGCTCGGACGAGCCCGTCACCTTTTCCGGTAAATCGCCATGGCGGATCAAAGAGGGCTTCATCACGCCGAAGCCGCGTTTCGGCCGACCCCTTCTGATCAGCGCGACAGGCTCGCCCGCCGGCATAGACTTCGCTGCGCGGCAATCGGATATCGTCTTTGTCACTAGCCCCGGCGGGGGCAGTTTCGAGGCAGCGCGGGCGTCGCTCGGCGCCCATACCGCCACCGTCAAGGCAGCTGCGGCTCGAAACGGGCGCACAATCCGCGTCATCCTCAATCCAATCATCGTCTGTCGCGACACGGATCAGGAAGCTCAGGAATACTATGGCGCGATTGTTGCCGCCGTCGAGCAGAGGAATGTCGGCGGGCTGCATAACATTGCTGACACGAAGGATTTCGACAAACGGCTGGTCAGCGACGCGCAGGCGTGGGCGAAGAGCAACGATGTAAACTCGGTCGATGCGATCGCTGTCGGGGGGAATGTCCGGCTCGTCGGCTCGCCTCAACGGATCGTCGAACAGCTTGCCGCTTTGCATGCCGAAGGAGTGGACGGTTTCCACATCTCCTTCTTCGACTACCTGCCCGACCTCACCCATTTCGGACGAACCGTTCTCCCGCTGATGCGGGCAGCCGGTTTGCGGCTCTAGGGGTGATGAGATGACAGTTCAACAAAAAATCGCGTCGGGCCGATCAAGCGGGAGAACGGTGTCGCAAGAGCGTCTCAACCAGCTCAGTGAACAGACGCGTCGCGCAATCGCGCAGCTCGAACCGGTCACTCTGGATTGGGTTGCTCCGGTCGCCACAGATATGGACGTTGCCGTCATCGGCGGTGGTCAGAGTGGTGTTGCCATTGCGTTTGGACTGCGCCGTGCCGGCATCCGACGGGTGCAGGTTTTCGATGCCGCCACGCCGGAAACAGCGGGCGTCTGGAATACCATAGCCAGGATGCACACGCTTCGCGCGGGCAAGGGATTTACCGGTCTCGAACAGGGCATCCCTGAACTGACATTCGAGCACTGGTACGTTGCGCTTCATGGTGACGCCGCATTTGCCGCAATGGCGGAAATACCCCGCACCGTCTGGCTCGACTATCTCAACTGGTATCGCGAAACGGCGGGGATCGACGTGCGATGGCAGCATCGCCTGATTTCGATCGATCCGCGTTCGGACGCCGAAAACGCACCGCTCAATCTGCGCTTTGAACTGCAGGACAAGGGCGTGATAGATCTGTCAACACAGACGATCGTACTGGCAACTGGCCTGGACGGCTTGGGCGAACCCTATATACCGTCGGTTCTTTCCCACACTCTTCCTCCCGACCGCCTTGTCCACACGAACGACCTCATTAATTTCGCTAGCCTTCGCGGCTTGAGCGTGGGTGTGGTCGGAGCGGCCGCATCCGCGTTCGACGCAGCGGCTGTCGCGCTGGAACATGGTGCAGCGAGTGTGCATCAATTCGTCCGACACGGCGATCTCGTAGAGGCCAACGATCAGGCTGCCGCCAGACCCTCGGCTGACAAGCTGTTCTTTCCGGAATTCGATGATGCAATGCGATGGCGTTTGATTTTGGAGCGCCGGCGACGCAGCTCCGCGCCGGATGCGGCCATCGCCCGGGCCTGCCAGCATCCGAACCACTATCTCCATTTCAACGTTGCGGCAGAACAGATTGTAGCTCTTGGCGACGATATCGTAGCGAGAACGACGACGGGCGATATAATGCTGGACACGGTCATTGCCGCGACCGGCTATAGGCAAAACGTTTATGCCCGGCCGGAACTGACCGCCGCGGCTCCCCACATTCTCCTCTGGCAAGACCGCGTTGCGGCGGCGGAGAGGGAAAGCGGCTGGTCTTCGCATCCCTATCTTGGGAAAGGTTTTGAATTGCAGGAGATAGAGCCTGGTTCGGCGCCATGGCTTAAGCGTATCCATGTCTATACCTTCGCGGCGATCATCAGTCACGGCATCCATGCTGGCGATATCGGCAGCGCCGCGATCGCACTGCCCCGCCTGATCGCGGCAGTCGCTCGCTCACTCTTTATCCATGCTCGCGCGGACTACGAGCGGCTTGCGAGCCTCGGGCCGTCCATCGCGGTCGACCGCGTCGCTCCCTCACCCGTCTCCGGACCTTGGGAGGCAGCTCCATGAAGAGGCTTACGCGGGTTGGCCGCAGTCTGCTACGCAACCTCATTCAGGCGGTCCCGACGATGTTCGTCATCGTCACGCTCGGTTTCTTCGTGCTGCAGCTCGCGCCTGGGGATGCCGCCGATTACATGGCGGCCGAATCCGGTGCCGCCACGCAGGAAACGGTGGCCGACATTCGCCGGGCTTTCGGGCTCGATCTGCCGCTGCTCGATCAGCTTGCGAACTACTATACAAGTCTGGCGCATTTCAGTCTCGGCATATCTCCCCGCTACGGTGTCCCCGTCGCCGATCTCATCATGGAGCGTCTGCCGGGTACCCTGACGCTCATGGTTCTTGCGATCGTCATCGCCCTGCTGGTGGGGATCGCAGCTGGCACGATCATGGCACTGAACGCAACGCGCGCGGCCGATCGCATTCTTTCGGTGGCATCGCTGCTGTTCTACTCAGTCCCGACATTCTGGATCGGATTGATCTTCATCATCGTCTTCTCGGTGAAGCTCGGCTGGCTACCGGCTGGCGGCATGAAAACCATCGGCGCTTCCTCGGGGGGCTTTGGCTGGCTTATCGACCGCGCCTCTTATGCATTGCTCCCCGCGACGTCACTGGCGCTCTATTACATGGCGATCTACGCACGTCTCACCCGATCTTCTATCCTTGAGGTCATCGGGCAGGATCATGTCCGCACCGCAAAGGCGAAGGGTCTGGCGCCACGACAGGTTGTCCTTCGCCACGTGCTGCGCAACGCGCTCATCCCGATCACCACGGTGGCCGGTATCCACGTGGCCGGCATTCTTGGCGGCGCCATCGTCATCGAAACGGTCTTCAGTTGGCCAGGCATGGGTCGGCTTGCCTTTGATGCCGTCATGGCGCGTGAATATACGCTGTTGCTCGGCATCATGCTGGTCTCGTCTGTCCTGGTGATTTGCGTCAACGCTATCGTCGACATCATCCAGGCTGCCCTCGATCCCAGAATCGAGGTGCGCTGATGAGCGGCTTCGATATCGAATCCTCAACCGCACGCATGGCAGCCGGTGAAGCCCCCTGGAGCAACATCGGCAATCCTGTCATTGCGCGCTCGGTCCTGCGCGACTTTCTCTCGAACCCGGGCGCGACAGCCGGTCTCATGACACTCAGCATTATAATGCTCCTGGCGCTGTTGGCCCCGTGGCTGGCTCCGGGCGATCCGCAGTCGATTGTCGGCCCTGAGCGTCTTTGGCCCGGAGAAAATCCGGACTTTCTACTCGGCACGGATTCACTCGGTCGAAGCGTCTGGGCGGGACTGGTACATGGCGCCCGTGTCTCGCTGCTGGTGGGGATTTCCGCAACAATTCTCGGTCTGGTGTTCGGTGGACTTATTGGAGCCATCGCCGGCTATTGCGGCGGCTGGATCGACGATCTCATCGTCCGGTTCATCGAGATATTCCAGACCATTCCTAGCTTCGTCCTGCTGGTCGTTCTCGTCGCCTTCGCGACACCGACAATCGGTACGGTCATCGTCGGCATCGCACTTGTGTCCTGGGCGATGATCGCGCGTCTCACCCGCGCCGAGTTCCGCTCGATCCGGGAGAAGGATTTCGTCATGGCTGCCAGGGCGTCTGGCATTTCGGCGCCACGGATCATTCTGCAGGAAATCCTGCCCAACGCCCTGCCCTCGCTCATCGTGGTCTCATCGATCATGGTTGCCTCGGCGATCCTGATGGAATCTGCGCTGTCCTTCATGGGGCTTAGCGATCCGAATACCGTCACCTGGGGATCAATGATCGGCGCCAGCCGCGAGGTGATCCGCAGCCACTGGTACCTCACGCTCATGCCCGGTGGGTGCATCGTCCTCACCGTGCTGGCGCTCAACCTCATCGGGGATGGCCTCAACGACGCGCTCAACCCGCGGATCAGGCGCAAAGTCCGCTCGCGGAAAGCAGTGGAATGATGGCGATACCTTTGCTTGGTGTCCGCGACCTCTCAGTCCGATATCACAGCCGGAGCGGTGAAGCGGTTGCCGTCGAGAACCTTTCCTTCGACATCGCCGCCGGCGAGGCTGTCGCTCTGGTCGGCGAATCCGGTTGCGGGAAAAGCACGACTGCCCTTGCGCTGTCCAACCTCCTGCCGGACGAAGCGTCCAGCAGCGGCGAGGTGACCTTCGATGGCCTGGATCTCTTCCGCCTCCCACCCAAGGCATGGCGGCCCATTCTCGGACCCCGGATCGGCATGATCTTCCAGGAGCCGATGAGCGCTCTCAATCCGGTCTATACGGTCGGAGACCAGATCGCCGAGGTACTGCACGCCCATGAACGGCTGTCCCGGAAGGCTGCACGTTCGCGGGTTCTGGAATTACTCGATCTGGTGTCAATGCCGGAACCACACCGTCGTATCGCGTCCTATCCACACGAACTGTCCGGGGGCCAGAGACAGCGTGCCATGATCGCCCAGGCGATCGCGCTCACGCCGCTCCTGCTGATCGCAGACGAACCGACCACGGCTCTCGACTCGACGATCCAGAGCCAGATCCTCGAATTGATCGATCGTCTTCGGCGCGATCTGTCCATGGGCCTGCTTCTCATCTCCCACGATCTGACACTGGTGTCGCGCTGGACCGACCGCGTGGTCGTCATGCACAACGGCAAAAGGATGGAAGAGCTCAAGGCAGAGCATCTGTTTCAGGAGAGCCAGCATCCCTACACGAAAGGGCTGATCGGCGCATCGATCCGTCTCGGCGATGGGCGCCACGCTTCATCGGAGCGGCTGAACGAGATCCGGACCCACAGGAACAGCAACGGCACAACCAGCTTCGAGATCCGTAGCCCGCCGGTTGCAGCGGAACCGCGCACCAATGCAACGGCAGATGCGCTTCTGGAAGTCGAGGATCTCACGGTTCGCTATGACCCCGCTAGCAAGACACCGCCTGCCGTCGATCGTGTGACCTTCGAACTCCTGCGCGGCGAAACGCTCGGGCTGGTCGGAGAATCCGGTAGCGGCAAGTCTTCGCTTTCAAAGGCGCTCAGCCGTCTGATACCCGTTGCCGGCGGACAGATCCTGTTCGAAGGTCAGGACATCACCCACGCAGGTGGAGCCGACCTGCGCGCCTTCCGCGGGCGCGTGCAGATGATCTTCCAGGATCCTTATTCTTCCCTAAACCCGCGCCGGACCGTTGGAGATATTCTCGATAGCGTGCTGCATGCACACAAGTATCGCAATTCCGCCGACAGGCAATCGCGCATAAGCGAAGCTCTCGACCAGGTCCGCCTGCCACGTTCGGCGGTGGAGCGCTTTCCCCATGAATTCTCCGGTGGGCAGCGTCAACGGATCGCGATTGCCAGAGCCCTGATCGTGCGGCCCTCGCTCGTCATCTGCGACGAACCGGTATCGGCACTCGACGTGTCCGTTCAGGCGCAAATTCTCAACTTGCTTGCCGATCTCAAGGAGGAAGCCGGTCTTTCCTATCTCTTCATCTCCCACGATCTGGCTGTCGTGAAATACATCTCGGACAGGATCATGGTCATGAAGGATGGACACATCATCGAGCGCGGCAACCACCAAAATCTATGGAGCAATCCCTCCCATGAATACACGAGGAAGCTGATCGCAGCAGCTTCGTAACGGCAACGGACTCCCTAAAACAACAGAACCCGAAACTTCACGAGCCAGGAGAATTTCATGATCAAACTGTCGCGCCGGACGTTCAACGCCGCCCTCGGAATCGGCGCATTGGGTACCGCCATACCCGGTATTTCGTTCGCTCAAACTACGCCGGTGCGTGGCGGTACCGCCCGCATCGTCGCCGCCAGCGAACCCGCCATGCTCATCGAATTGTTCCAGAACACCGGCAACGCCGGCGTCGGTTCCCGTGTCATCGAAGGGTTGTTGAAGGTCAGTTTCGACCGGACCTTCAAACCACATCTTGCGGAGAGCTGGGATATCAGCGCGGATGGAAAGACCTACACTTTTCACCTGCGCCCGGGCATCAAGTGGCATGACGGTCAACCGTTCACCTCCGCGGACGTTGCATTCTCGCTGCTGACGTTGAAGGAAACCCATCCGCGCCGGCGTGTGACGTTTGCATCGCTCGAAAAGATCGACACGCCCGATCCACTGACGGTCGTCGCCCAGTTCAAGACACCGGTTCCATTCCTGTTGCCGGCCCTTTCCGGCATCGCTTCGCCCATCATCCCGAAACACCTCTACGAAGAGACGGATATTCGGGCGAACCCCTATAACGCAAAACCGATAGGCACGGGCCCCTACGTGTTCAAGGAGTGGGAACGCGGCAGCCATATCCTGCTCGAACGCAATCCCGATTACTGGATCAAGGATCTGCCCCTGCTCGATGCTGTGGTGACACGGTTTATCGTTGATGTCAGCGCCCGCGGGGCGGCTTTCGAGGCGGGAGACGTCGATGTAGGCTATCACACACCCGTGCCGCTCGACGAGATCAAGCGCCTTGGCGACGATCCGCGCTTCGGCGTCGAGACTCGCGGTTACGAGCTTGAAGGCAGTCTGAACCAGTTGTTTTTCCGTCTGGATCATCCGATTCTCAGCGATCTGCGTGTTCGCCAGGCTTTCGCTCACGCCATCAATATCGACGACTACATCCGTCTCGTCTGGAAGGGATATGCTGTGCCGTCCCCGACCGCGATTGCACCGTCGATGGCAGAATATCACGATCCAAGTATCGGCTTCTATGCCTTCGACAAGGCCAAGGCGGAAGCGCTTCTTGATGAGGCCGGCCACAAGCGTGGTGGTGATGGGAAACGGTTCGCGCTGCGCCTTACCTACAATCCTGTCTACGGGCCAACCCGTGTCGGCGCAGAATTCCTCCGATCCGCCTTCGGCGACATCGGCGTCGACGTGGCGATCCAGAGCTACGACTACGCGACCTACATCAAGAGCGTCTATACCGACGCGGCCTTCGATATCGACCTCCAGCATCTTGCCAACGGTTATGATCCGACGGACGGCATCCAGCGCGGCTACTGGTCGAAGAACATCAAGAAGGGCGTGCCGTGGTCCAATCACTCCGGCTACAGCAATGCCGAGGTCGATGAGATCTTCGAGAAAGGATCGATCGAAATCGATCCGGCGAAGCGCAAAGAATACTTCGTCAGGTTCCAACACATCCTTCACCGCGATCTGCCGGCGGTAAACCTCGTTCAGTTCCAGAACCTGACGCTCTATCGCAAGACGCTGCACAACCACACCGAGGATTCGTCCGGGCATTCGGTCGACTTCGCCGCTGCGTGGCTGGGAAGCTGAGCTTTATCCGGCAGGCGGGCTCCACAGGCGCCGCCTGCCACGTAGCGCGACAACACCGTCATTATTTCCAAATTGTAAGTGAACGCCCTTGACCCATCATCCTCATACCTGGCCGACAATCGACACACCCGCATTCCGCACACTCGTGGCAATTTTCCGGCCGGTGTTCGCCGAAATCGCCGAAGGCTCGCGCCAAAGAGATGCGACACGCACACTCCCGCGCGATGAAGTCGCAAGGCTGAAAGCGCTCAAATTCGGTGCGCTGCTTCTCCCCAAAGATAAAGGCGGTTTGGGAGCGACACCGCTGGAACTCCTTGCATTGCTCGTCGAGCTTGCAGAGGCAGACTCGAATGTCGCGCAGATCTTCCGCGCCCATTTCGGATTGCTCGGACAGCTTCTCGACGAACCATCCAACGCCTGGACGAGGCGTTGCATCGACATCATCGGATCCGGGGAGATCATCTCCGCTGCAGCGACGGAGGTTGGAAATGCCACGCTTGGCAAATTTTCGACTTCCATCATAAAAACCAATGAGGGCCATCGTCTCAACGGCCAGAAATTCTATACGACCGGCGCTCTGTTCTCGGAATGGATGACTGTCAGCGGCTTGAACAATGCTGACGAGCTGATCATAGCGCTTATAAAAACGACGGCGCCAGGAACGTCCATTGTCGATGACTGGAACGGTTTCGGACAGAGACTGACCGCCAGTGGGACCGCCGTATTCGATCAGGTCCTTCTGCACGATGACGATATTGCGCCATCGGCATCGCGGTGGCCGTTCCTGACGGCCTTCGCTCAATTGGCCCATCTGGCAACGCTTGTCGGAATCGGGCGGGGGGCGTCCACTGCCGTTGCGGACTATGTGCGGTCACGCAAACGGACATATTCCCACGCGGCTGCCAGCACCGCGAGCGACGATCCGCAGGTGCTCCAGCTCGTCGGTAAGGTGTTTGCCAATGCGCACGGGGCAAACTCGATCGTACTTTCAGCCGCCGACGCCTATCACCGCGCTGTTGCTAAAGGCTGCAGGGAAAGAACGGAGATCGGCAAACTCGAGGTGCAGATTTACCAGGCACAGGTCGTCGTCCACCAACTCATCCTCGATGCGACGACCGTCCTCTTCGACGGACTGGGAGCGTCTGCGCTCAGCAACGAGTTGGGGCTGGATCGCTATTGGCGAAACGCCCGCGCCATCTCCTCCCACAATCCGGTCATCTACAAGGAGCGTCAGATCGGTGATTTCGCGGTTAACCGCAGCCTGCCGCCGGATCTTTGGACCACCGGCATTGGAAAGGCCTAGCGGATGTTTCGCGTCGAGGCTGGTCAACCTCACCTCAGCCGGCGCTGAACCAGATCGCGTGACTTAATTAGGAGATCTTATGGGAAATAAGCTGTTCGTTCTCGACCTGGGTGAAATTCGTGTCGACGAAAACTTCATCATCGCCAACTCCACTTTTGTCACGCCGCAGAAGCCGACGGTGAGTAGTCGTCTGATCGACATTCCGGTCTCCGCCTACCTCATCCAATGCACCGATGCCACGGTCCTCTACGACACAGGATGTCACCCGGAATGCATGGGAACGAATGGCCGGTGGCCCGCGCAATCGCAACTGAACGCGCCCTATATCGGGGCGTCGGAATGCAATCTGCCGGAACGGCTGAGGCAGCTCGGCCTTTCACCGGACGATATTTCGACGGTGGTCCTGTCGCATCTTCACAATGATCACGCCGGTTGCGTCGAGTATTTCGGAAAGTCGAGGCTGATTGCACATGAAGATGAATTCGCAACCGCAGTCCGGTATTTCGCGACGGGGGATCATTCGTCGCCTTACATCGTCAAGGATATCGAGGCGTGGTTTGCGGCCCCACGAAACTGGGATCTTGTCAGTCGCGATGAGAGAGAAAGAGAACTCGCGCCTGGAGTGACCCTGCTCAACTTCGGAAGCGGCCATGCTG
>NZ_BBJU01000023.1 GCF_000739935.1 Agrobacterium rubi TR3 = NBRC 13261
GCCCGTGCGGAAGAACGTCGATGGTATCGGTAACACGCCCGCCCCAGTTGGCACCTGCAACGGCAATCAACGACATGGCAGCAATGCCATGCGCCCAGCTGGCGACCCGCGCCCGAATGCCGGACACCAGCAACAATTCCGCTGTGCCAATCAGCCCCGCGGCAATGCCGCTGAAGAAGGCGCCGCCCGAAGCCCAGAGTGCCGCCCTCATCCAGAAATGATCACCGCTCCACCAGAACATGACATCCGCAGCCAAAGTGGCGATCACCAGCGCAATCGGGAAGTGAACCGTCATGGCATGGAGGGGATGACCGGCAACCGCGACAGCGGAATTCGTGGTCTTTTCTTCCACTTTGGAAATCACTGGGTTCGGCTTGTCTGTTTCTGGCATCCATCGGCTCCTGTTTGGCTATCAACACGGCGATCCGCTTTCCGGTTCCGGGGTTTGATCCCTCCTTTCCTTGCCGGCGCCATGCTCTCCGGCTGTCAGGGAGACCTATCGACCCTTGATCCCACCGGGCCCCAGACCGAGGCTTTTGCCAAGCTTTGGTGGGCGATGCTGGCAGGTTCGGCTGTGATATTCGCGCTCGTCATAGGCCTGCTCTTCATGGTCCTGATGGCGCGCGGGCGTTTCAAATCCATCGATCCGAAGCGCTGGATCGTATTGGGCGGCATCATCATGCCCATCCCCATCCTCATCGCTTTGTTGGGGTATACCTTCTATCAGGGTGAGAAAATGTTCGGTGCAAACACACCCCGCCCTACGGTCACGATTGCGGCAACAGCCAGAATGTGGAGCTGGGAGTTCGCCTACCAAATCGATGGCAGACAGGTGGTCTCCCGCGATGTTCTGCACATACCGGTCGGCCTGCCTGTGAAAATCGACACGACGAGCGTCGATGTCATCCACAGTTTCTGGGTGCCACGGCTAGGCGGCAAGATCGATTCCATTCCCGGCCAGGTCAACACGATCACGCTGCTGGCAGATATCGAGGGCACCTTCGGGGGCGTCTGTTCTGAATATTGCGGTCAAGGCCATGCTGCCATGACGTTCCGCGTCCAGACACACAGCCTGCCCGATTATGAAAACACCGTGAGGAATTTAGCCCCGTGATGGACCGATCCATACCCACACAGAAGCTGTCTCCCATCGCCCTGCACAGGCAGCTTGATGCGATCTGGAATGCTGGTTCGGGCATCAAGCGTTTTGCTGCGGTCAATCACAACGTCATCGGCAAACGTTTCATGGTGACGGCGCTGGTGTTTTTTGCCATCGGTGGCTTCCTCGGCATGCTGATCCGCACACAACTGGCAACTGCTACCAACGGGTTCATGGACGCTGCGCAATATGCGCAGGTCTTCACCATGCACGGGACCATCATGATGTTCCTGTTTGCCATCCCGTTTTTCGAAGGACTGTCCATGTATCTTCTACCGAAGTTGCTGGGCGCGAGGGATCTGGCCTTTCCCAGGTTATCCGCTTACGGATACTGGTGTTATCTCTTCGGCGGCTCGATGCTGATCTTCGCCCTCGTGACCGGCATCGCGCCGGATGGCGGTTGGTTCATGTACACGCCGCTCTCATCATCCAAATACAGCCCTGGCATCAATGCCGATATCTGGCTGCTGGGCATCACCTTCGTGGAGATTTCCGCAATCAGCGCCGCCATTGAAATCGTGGTTACGATCATTCGCATGCGCGCGCCGGGAATGTCGCTGGTGAGAATGCCGATCTTTGCCTGGTACATGCTGGTGGTCGGCGGCATGATGCTCGTCGGATTTCCGCCGCTCATCCTCGGCTCGATCCTGCTG
The DNA here is from genome assembly GCF_000739935.1 of Agrobacterium rubi TR3 = NBRC 13261. Lineage (GTDB taxonomy): Bacteria > Pseudomonadota > Alphaproteobacteria > Rhizobiales > Rhizobiaceae > Agrobacterium > Agrobacterium rubi. The sequence goes on from NZ_BBJU01000023.1 coordinate 1,813, forward strand.
GAAGCCGAGCGCGCCTTCGACCTTCCGTTCTTCGATCCCGACCGGGGCGGTGATCCGCTGCTGTGGCAGCATCTGTTCTGGTTGTTCGGACACCCGGAGGTCTACATCATCTTTCTTCCCGCCGCAGGCGCCTTGTCCACCATCATCCCGGTGCTGGCGAGAACGACACTGACCGGCTACGAGATCATCATCGCAGCCCTGATAGCCATGGCCTTTCTCTCATTCGGCCTGTGGGTGCATCACATGTATACGGTCGGCATTCCCCATGTCGCATTGTCGTTCTTCTCAGCCGCCAGCGCGCTCGTCGCCATACCCACATCGATCCAAATTTTCGCCTGGCTTGCGACGCTTGCCCAATGGCGCCCGCAATTGAACGTGCCGATGCTGCATATCATCGGCTTCTTCGTCGTCTTCGTCATGGGTGGCTTAACCGGCGTGATGCTGGCCATGGTACCCTTCGACCAGCAGGCACATGATACGCATTTCGTGGTGGCGCATCTGCATTATGTACTGGTGGGTGGCTTCCTGTTTCCCATGCTTGCAGGCCTTTATTACTGGATACCCCACATCAGCGGACGCCAGCCCGTCCAGCATCTGTCGCATGCGGCCTTCTGGATGATCTTCGTCGGGTTCAACCTGACCTTTTTCATGATGCATCTGACGGGCCTGCTTGGCATGCCGCGCAGAATCTATGCATACCCTGAGGGTTCGCCATGGGAATGGCTGAACCTGCTGTCGTCCTTCGGCAGCTTCATCATGGCCATGGGCTTCATGCTCGTTGCACTCGACATGGTGCTGATCTTCATCTTCGGAAAGCGGTTTAGGCGCAATCCATGGGAAGCGGGAACGCTGGAATGGGCCATGCCCACACCTCCCCCATCCTACAGTTTCGCGTCGATCCCTCACATTTCCGAACGAGCCGACAATCTACCGATCAACCAGCTCGGGGCCGAACTGGCGGCAGGCAAGGGTTATCTGGGCTTTTCCCGCAACGGCTGGATGGAGACTCTGGGTGTCGATGCGATCTCCGGCGAACCCAATCAAATCATTATTTTGCCGAGACCAACCTATCTACCGTTGTTCACGGCGATCACAACCGGCTGTGTCTTTGTGTCGCTGCTGCTAAAGCTCTATCCGCTCGCGGTGATGTTCGCGCTGGCAACGCTTGGCTTGTTCCTGCTGTGGACCCGGAACCCGGATGCCAAAATGGACCGTGCTCTGCTCGACGCCTCCAGCGACTGCCGCCTCCCGTTGCATTTCGAAAGCCGGGACGCGCCCGCCATTCTGGCAATGCGTCTGGTGTTGATCGCCAATGCCACGCTGTTTGCATCGCTGCTGTTCGGCGGACTCTTTCTGTGGGTTTCCAATCTTGGTCCGAAGCCGTTCACCGATGTGGTATCCACCGCGGGTGCTGCATGGATTATACCCATAGCCATCTTTGCAGCATGTTTGGGCGCTGCATCTGGCACAAAAAAGCGGCCATTTCGTTCGATGTTTCTCGCATCGCTCATCGCCTATGGTTTGGCGGCGACGTTTTTGCTTGTGGAATTACACGGACGTTCTGCGGTCGCAACGTCTTCAGCCCTAAACGCCATCGAATTCGCAGTCTCCTGCTACCTGCTTCTCCACCTTGTTCTCGGTCTGGTGTTTTCCAGTTTTGGACTGTGGCGCATGGGCCAATATGTTTCCGACGCTCGGCAGAACGATCTGCGGATCGGCTCCCTCTGGCACCGCTACTGTCTTGGTATTGTCTTGATCGCATGGCTGTATCCGCACCTCCTCACAACACTGGCGTCGGGGGGATGAGCCATGCGGTGCCGCCTGATATTCCTTATTATCGGACCATTCATCTTATGGAGTATCTATTTCATCACCCTTTATGGCGTTCAGGCCGTGGGATGCAGGGCGAGCTGGGACACGACTTTTATCGCCAGCGTCCCGATGTTGAGACTGATACTTGTCTCAATTCTTGGTGCATCAGCCATTCTGTCGGGGGCAATGTATGTACTGGCCGGACGAATAGAGAGCGAGCAATTGGCGATTACGAAGATCGGGCGCTATTGCGCAGCCGCGGGTCTTTTCTCGACAATAATCCTATTACCGGGCGTTTTGTGGCTGGAATTGTGTTGAGGCCTCACGCACCGCGGATCACGTTCCGAAATACCTGACGCTGGCGCTTCTTTCAAAATCTTCTGATGGCGGCGCTGCATCGGGCAATCGTCATGCCCAGCCACACGGCATTGCCATGCATATCGAACAAAACCTGTATTTCGATATGCCGGGAATGCTGAAGAACCTTTCAATGTAGACCGCAGCGAAGCCCAAAGCCTGAAAGTATGTGAATAACCATCGATCTTGATCGCGTGAAACAGCTGCACTTACTTGTCGATCCTCCATACTTCTCTAGCTGGGAAGGCGAGATGGTTTCGACTTGGGTTGTTGCCATCAAATCTCCAGAAGATCCGCCCGTTGCAAACTCAACCTCTTTGCCGTGCGAAGGACCTCCTGAAGATGGGTTGACATCGCCGCCCCAGCCCCGACAGCCAAGCCTTTTTCAACAGCATCGAAAATGGCTCGATGCTGCGCCAAAAGCGTATTCAAATGATCGGGATCAGGAAGGCTGAGATAGCGGACGCGATCCATCTGGAGTTTGACCGACTGGATCACGCGCCAGCTTTTGGAGAGACCTGCCTCCTCGCAAAAGCTCCGGTGGAATGCTTCGTCGAGGTCGAGAAACAAATCATGATCTTCAAGCGAGACCGCACGCTCCTGCCGCACAAGATTAGTATCAAGCTCTGACAGGAATGCAGAGGAACAGCGACCTGCCAGGCGTTTGACAACGGCCACTTCGAGGGATTCACGAATGAACTGGGCCTCCTCGACATCCTTCATCCGGATCGGCGCGACGAAGCTTCCCCGCTGCGGCAGGATGTCGATCAGTCCTTCATCCGCAAGCCGGATCAAGGCCTCGCGCACGGGCGTCCGGCTGACACCGAGTTGAAGCGACAATTCCTTTTCGCTCAAAGCTTCGGATGGCAGCATTGCGAGCGTCGTGATCGCGCGACGCAAACGCTCGTAGATCTGCGGCGCGATCGGCAGGCGGAGGTTGATGGCATCTGACGTTTCGTCACCACCAAACCCCGGTATCCTGCGATCGACGTTCTTCGTTTCGCCCATCTGAAGACCTTTCTTTTCTCTGTCCGCCAGTCGTTTGGATTGCAGATCGCATATCTTGTCCACACGGTCTATCACGGATATTGACACACTACCATGGTAGTATAATATTGGCGACGGGACGCGGGAACGGAGTGCGGCCCTTCAATGACAGCGGAGGAGAACGCTATGAGGACTGCGTATTCGGCGAGCGCATTGACGCTTGTCATCACTTTACTTGCCAGCACAACGCTGTCGATAGGTGCAAAAGCCCAAGACGGCATTGCATCCGGCGATACCAGTGCCAAAAAGATTGCCTTCAGCAATTCATATGCCGGAAACTCGTTCCGGCAGGTGATGATCAAGAGCTTTGAGGACATGGGCACCAAAGCGAAGACGGATGGCAAGATCGGCGGGACCGCTGTGGTCAGCTCGAATAATTCCGTTACCGAACAGGCTTCGCAGATTCAGAACCTGATCCTTCAGGGCTATGATGCGATCATCGTTTTGGCAGGATCCGATACGGCGCTCAACGGCTCTATCAAGGATGCCTGCAATGCCGGCATCGTTGTCGTCGCCTTTGCCAGCGGCGTAACAGAGCCCTGCGCCTACGTTGTCGATTACAATCTCGATTCCTATGCCAAGGCCGAGCTGGATTTCATCGCCGGAAAGCTGGGCGACAAGCCGGCCAGCATCCTGGAAATCCGTGGCATGGCCGGTGATGGTTTCGACAAGCGACTTCACGAAGGCGTCGTCAAGGCCTTCGCCGCCCATCCGAACTACAAGAGCGTGGGCGAGGTTTACGGTCAGTGGACGGCAACAGTCGCTCAAAAGGAAGTCGCAGGTATCCTGCCTTCGCTGCCCAAGGTCGATGCCGTTCTGACTCAAGGCGGCGATGGTTATGGTGCCGCACAAGCCTTCAAGGCCGCAAACCGGCCATTGCCCATCATCATCATGGGCAACCGGCAGGACGAACTTGCGCTCTGGAAACAGGAGCATGATGCGTCCGGCTACGAAACCTTCTCGCTTGGCGCAACGCCCTCCGTCTCGCAGGTAGCCTTCTGGGTCGCACAGCAGCTTCTCGCCGGCAAGAAAGTCCCTAGATTCGTCGAAGTCCCGCTTCTCCAGATCAATCAGCCCGATCTAGATGCCTGGCTGAAGACGGTTCCTGAAGGCGGTGTCGTCAATGCCGAATATCCGCAGGAACTGGTTGCGAAAATCATCGATGCCAACGTGAACAAGACGCCTCTCCCTGCGGTTCCGGCACCGAAGTAAGACGGATACAAGCGATGGCCGATCTCATGGTTCACCCTGACAAGGTTGCGTCTTCTCTCATTCCGGACCTCCTCATTGAGGTTCGGGAAGTGAGCAAGTCGTATGGTGCGGTACAGGCCTTGTGCGGAGTGGATTTTCATCTCGGCCGTGGCGAGGTCGTCGGCCTTGTCGGGCATAACGGGGCGGGCAAATCCACGCTGATGAACGTGCTGTCTGGTGCCGTGCAGCGCACTTCCGGATCGTTTCGTTATGCCGGAAACGATATCGACATATGGGGAACGGCCAAAGCACAAGCCGGAGGGTTGCGCTGTATTTTTCAGGAGCTGTCGCTCTGTGGGAACCTCTCTGCAGCCGAGAATACCCGTATCATTCACCGCCAGCTTCGCGGACCAAGCTGGCGCAGGAGCGCGCGGGAGATGATCTCCCGCGCGCTCGACGTCATTTTCCCCGGCCACGGCATTGATCCTGACGCAAAAATATCCGACCTCGCCATCGGCGAGCGACAGATGGTCGAGATCGCACGTGCCTTCACGGAGACAGACATACCGGTACGCTGTGTGATTCTGGACGAACCAACATCTGCGCTTGGTCATCAGGCAACAGAGCAGTTGCTGGCCTATATACGCAATGCTGCCTCTCGCGGCGTGGCCTGCATTCTGATTACTCATCGCCTCGATGAGATCCTCGCGGTCTGCGACAGGGCTATCGTCATGGTCGACGGGGCCGTCGTCGGCGAAAGGCCGACGGCAGGCTTGTCGCGCTCAGCCTTGGTCTCGCTGATGGGCAGCATCGAAAACACGGATGCACGCACTGCTCGAACTCAACAGACAAACGCAGGGCCTCGCCTGATCGATCATTCCGGCATCGATGGCGACGACAGACCCATTCAGGCCGCTGCTGGCGATATCATTGGCTTTGCGGGGCTGGACGGACACGGCCAGCGCGAAAGGCTGCGCGCGATTTTCACCGCCATCGAAAAAGCCGGCAAAATACCGGTGGCATATGTGGCGGGCGATAGAGGCACTGAAGGCGTTTTTGGGCTGTGGTCCATCGCTGACAATCTCACCATCCGCAGCTTCAATGTATTGCAACGCTACGGCTTCATCTCTTTCGGCGAAGCGCGATCGCTAGCGCAAACTTGGTTTGAACGTCTCAAAATCAAGGCGCCCACAATCGACACGCCGATCCTGTCGCTGAGTGGCGGCAATCAGCAAAAGGTGCTGTTCGCCCGTGCGCTTGCTTCCGATGCGAGCGTCATCTTCCTCGACGATCCGATGCGTGGCGTCGATGTCGGCACCAAACAGGAGGTCTACCAGTTGATCCGCAACGAAGCTGCGCAGGGCCGAACCTTCGTCTGGTACACGACGGAGCTGGACGAATTGAAGAATTGCGACAGGCTCTATGTTTTTCGTGAAGGCCGTGCGGTCGAGGAGATCGAGGGCAATGCGGTTAACCAGGCGCGTATTCTCGAAGCTTCGTTTGGAGGCGCACATGGCTGATGCGGCAATGCTTCCCGTCCGTCCCGTTCGACGCGCCGCCTGGTTTGGGCCTGCCATTCAGGTCGGCCTGCCAGCGGTCACGCTTGTCGCCATGCTGGCCATCATTTTCTGGATTCGGCCCGCAGCAATGAGCTATTTCGGCTTCACGCTGCTCTTCAAGCTCTCGGTACCCCTGGTGTTTGCGGCCCTTGCCCAGATGCTTGTCATCATGCTCGGCGACATCGATCTTTCGAACGGCGCCTTCGTCGGCCTGATAACCTGCATTACTGCCCTTTATCTCGACAACGCGCCGTTCGTTGCCATTATGCTCTACCTCATCCTCATCGCGATCTATGCTAGCGTCGGGCTTTTGATCCACCTGCGGCAATTGCCGTCGATCATCGTCACGCTGGGTATGTCTTTCATCTGGCTCGGCACCGCCATTCTCATCCTGCCGTCACCGGGTGGCTCGATACCTGACTGGCTAGCGGGCTTCATGAGCTGGCAGCCTCGCTTCGTGCCCCTGCCGATCCTGCTTGCGGTTCTCGCAGCCATTGCCGGGCATCTGGTCATCACCCGCTCATCCTATGGTGCCGTTCTAAGAGGGACGGGCGCCAATCCCCGCGCCATTGAGCGCGCCGGGTGGGCAACGACATGGATACGCGTCCTGGTTTATGCCGCAGCGGGTGGTCTTGCCTGCATTGCGGGCATCACGCTGACGGGGCTGACGACGTCCGGCGACCCGAATATTGCGCCTGCCTATACCCTGCTCGGCGTCGGTGCCGTCATCCTTGGGGGCGGCTCGTTTACGGGCGGCGTCGTTTCGCCGGTCGGAACCGTCATCGGCGCCCTGACACTTTCGCTCGCAGGCTCGTTGCTGAGCTTCCTGCAAGTGCCGCCAACCTGGCAGATCGGCGCACAGGGCCTCATCCTGTTTCTGGTTCTCGCCGGTCGAATTCTCGTGTCGGAGAAAACACGATGACACGTCTATCCATCGCTCCCTGGACCTACGGCTTCATTGTGGCGCTCGCCATGTGGATCGCCACCACCGCCTATGCCGGCATCGGCAGCGCCGGGGCAACACTGTCGGCAGCCCTTGCTTTCGGTGCCTTCAGCGTCATTGTCGGTACCGGCCAGATGCTGGTCATCACCTCCGGCCCCGGCAATATCGATCTTTCGGTGCCATCGGTACTCACCCTCGCGGCCTACGTCTCCATGACGGTGATGAAGGGCAATGACGGTATGCTTTTTGCAGGCTTTGCAGCCGCCATCGCCGTGGGGGCAGCCGCCGGTATTTTCAATTTTATGGCAATCACGCTGCTGCGGCTGCCCCCCATCATCGCCACGCTCGCTGCCAGTTTCGTCTTCCAGTCGTTTGCCTACAATTTGGGTGGCGAAGCGACACTGAAGCCTCCGGCCTTGCTGTCGTCCTTTACGCTGTGGTCGGTTGCCGGACTGCCCGCTATGCCCATCGCCGTCATGGTCCTGTCGGCTATCACCATGGTCGTTCTGACCCGCGGCGTCTGGGGCCGGCGCCTTCTGGCAACAGGCCAGAGCGAGCCCGCAGCACGGCTTGCCGGCATCGCTGTCGGCAGAGTTCGTCTGATCTCCTATTGCCTCTGCGGCGTCGGCGCGGCACTGGCGGGCTTTCTTCTCTCCGGGTTTTCAGGCGGTGCGGCGTTGAACATGGGCGACGTTTATCTTCTGGAATCCATCGCCGTCGTGGTGCTCGGTGGCACAAGCGTGGCAGGCGGCAAGGCAAATGCCATCGGCATATGGGGTGCGGCGCTGTTCTTCAACCTGATGGCGACAATGCTCAACACGTTCCAGATGCAGGCTGGCGTCCGCTTCGTTCTGACCGGAGCGCTCATCATCCTCATTGTGGCGATCGCGCCGCGACCACGGGTGAATTGAATGAAGACTGTCGATTTCACAGCATTGTTCGATAAAGATGTGACGGATTTCATCGACCTGACGCACCCGATGAAAGTAGGAATGCCGGTCTGGCCGACCCATCCGGCATTTTGTCAGGAGGTAGTCGAGAGCTTCGAGCGCGGCGATCTCGCATGCAACCACGCGCTCTGCCTCAGCGAGCATTCAGGAACCCATTTCGATGCGCCCTCGCATTTCGTGCCGAATGGAAAATCGATCGATAAGATAGCCTTGAGCCACTTCTTCGGCCGCATGGCCACGATCGACGCGCGGGACTGCACACCATGCGAAGCTGTCGATGTAGCCCGCATCATCGAATTTGAAGAGAAACATGGCGCCATTCAGGCGGGTGACGCGGTGTTTTTTCATTTTGGATGGGATCAATATTGGAACGATCCAGCGCCACACGAACGGTTCCTTCGCGATTGGCCGGGCCTGTCGCAAGAGGCCAGTGAATATCTGTGGGACCGAGATGTCAGCATTGTCGGCTCCGATTGCTTGTCGATCGATCATTATGGCAGCACCGATTTCCCCGCACACAACGTTCTGCTGGGCGCTGGTATCCTCGTTGGCGAGAACTTTGCAAATCTCGGTCGGCTGCCGCCCTATTGTTCTTTGATAGCGCTGCCCTTAGCCATCGCTGGAGGCTCCGGATCTCCCGTCAGGGCCGTGGCCTTGGTAGAGTCTTCAACCCATTCGTCCCTCAGACAAGATCCATCTAATCCGGCGCAAGCCGGCAGCATTCTAAGGACCAAAGCATGAGACATGTGTGGCGCTGGTTTGGCCCAATCGACAAGGTCAGCGTGACCGACGCTGCGCAGGCGGGAGCGCAAGGCATTGTGAGTGCGCTTCACCACGTTCCGACCGGCACCGCCTGGACCGCAGAAGAAATTACCAAGCGTCAATGGGAAGTTCGTGCTGGCGGTCTGGAATGGGAACTAGTCGAAAGCATACCAATATCCGAGAGCATCAAGACCATGTCCGGGGACTGGAAAGCACATATTGCAGCATGGAAGGATAGTCTCAGGGCATTGTCCAGCGCCGGTATTGTAACCGTCTGCTACAATTTCATGCCAGTCCTAGACTGGACACGCACCGATCTGAAATGGGAAACCAAAGGCGGTGCACGTGCTATGCGCTTCGATTTGATCGACTTCATCGCTTTCGACATCCACATTCTTGCCCGCCCTTCGGCAGCCAATGATTATTCCGCCAACCTCGTGGAGCAGGCATCGCGACGTTTCGCCGAAATGCCCGAGAGCAAGAAAATGGCCCTCTCCCGCAATATAGGTGCTGGCCTTCCTGGGCAGGCGGATGGATACAGTCTTGGCGAGCTGCGCGAGGCTCTTGAAAGCTACGCCGATATCGACGCCAAACGCCTGCGCACAAACCTGATCGCCTTTCTCTCGGAAGTCGTGCCGTTGGCCGAACAATTGGGAATGCGCCTGTGTGCCCATGGCGATGACCCGCCCTGGCCGCTGCTGGGACTTCCCAGGGTCCTGTCCAGTGAAACCGATTATATCGAGGTGCTGGAAGCCGTCGACAGCGTCGCCAATGGCGTGACCTTCTGTTCTGGCTCGCTCGGCGCACGTGCCGACAACGATCTGCCCGCCATGATCAAACGCCTGGGACCGAAAATTCATTTCGCTCATTTGCGCAACGTGCGCCGCGAGACGGAAGGCACGCCATGTTCCTTCTTCGAGGATGAGCATCTGGAAGGCGACACCGATATGGTCGCTGTGATTGCCGCCCTCGTCGCCGAAGAACATCGCCGCACAGGGCAAGGTATCACTGACCGACCCATATTCATGCGACCGGATCACGGCCAGGAAATCCTCGACGATCTAACGCGTGGTGCCCAACCGGGCTATCCCGCCATCGGCCGCCTCAAGGGACTGGCGGAATTGCGCGGCATCGAGCGAACACTCTCCCACGCAAAGTACGGACTGGCATGATCATGGCGCGACCCAACGGCACAACGCACTGGGGCACGCCCTCCACCGAGATCTGAGAGTAATTTGGACAGCACATGGTAACGATATCTGTACGTGAACCGCACGCGTTGCTCGTTGAAAACCGCGAGCCGCCCTCTCCCGGTCCTGGCGAAATCGCAATGCGTGTCGTGCGAGCTGGCATCTGCGGCTCCGACATGCATATCCTGCACGGGTCAAACCCCTTTGTGGTCTATCCACGGATCATCGGTCATGAGTTCTCAGGGATTGTATCAGCACTCGGCACAGGCGTCTCCAATCTGGCCGTTGGCGATCACGTTGTCGCCGATCCGGTGATCTCTTGTGGTCGCTGCTATCCTTGCCTTGTCGGACGTTCCAATGTCTGCGCCCATCTGCAGGTCATCGGCGTGCACCGCGATGGCGGCTTCCGCTCGACAGCAGTAATTCCGCAGGAAAACGCCGTGAAAATCCACCCTTCCCTTGAGTTCGACATTGCAGCTCTTGCAGAACCTTTGGCGGTCGCAGCCAATGTCCTGTGGCGCACCGGCTGTGACACACGGGACACCGTGCTGATCTATGGCGCAGGCACGGTAGGTCTAACGGTTATTCAGGTTGCGAAAATGCGAGGAGCTCGTTGCATTGTGGCCGATATCGACCCGGACCGACTGGAGCGGGCGCGGTCGTTCGGTGCAGATGTGCTTATCGACTCAAAGCGACAATCTGTTGCCGAGATAGTGGGAGGCGAGATGGAGGGGCTGGGGCCTTCCGTGGTGATCGACGGGGCGGGAATTCCGGCTTTGCTGGAAGAGGCCTGCCGAGTTGCAGCACCCGCTGGACGCATTGGTCTGCTCGGCTTTTCCGGCGCACCCTGCAACATCAGCCAGCAGGAGATCGTTCGCAAGGAACTTACCCTCGTCGGCTCGCGCCTCAATCGCCGCTTCATTCCAGAGGTCATCGGATGGCTCGAAAACGGTGATCTGAAACCGGCTGATATGATCACACAAACCTTCCCGGCAGCAGATGCGCAAGCAGCCTTTGATCTGATCGATAACCATCCCGAAAAAACGCTGAAGGTTCAGCTTGCATTTCCGGCCTAAGAGGCTCCGGGCACCAAATTCATCGCTTGGGAGTTAGCGACGGTCTGACCAACCGCCAAGCCGTTGCTGCATCGAGAACCGTTAACCTGGCTTCGTGGTTAACTCCCCATCCAAGAGATTCATTAAAACCACAACTGCATTACTAAACAGCCCTCCAAATCTGCAATATATTTTTAAGCAACAGTATAATTAAAGAAGCCGGGCCACGCTGACCACGCGAATGCGCGAACGTTATTAGCGCAAGATTCAGTTTTGAATGTCACGCTTAAGAAAATTAGGAAATACCGCCATAATCGGGATGTGGCTGCGTTGTGACGCAACGTCGAGCCAAGTTTTGGGTCCACCAGTTTGTTGATCTTTGAAAAGACCTTCGATTCAAATGATGCCGTGGCCGCGTTGGATGAAGCTTGGCATTTCGCGTGCACAGGCCTTTCCATTCAGGCGCTTTCGATAGCAGGTTCCGTCTTGGCGTCTGCCGAGCAGCGGGGTGATCAATACCTCATAGCACGCAGTTCCCAGCAAAGTGCCTGGTGTTGTTTTCAACTTGGCAAAGCCGAGCTGGGTCTGGACTACGCAGAAAAAGCGGTCGCCTTGTGGAGGCAACTGGAGGAGCCAGCCTTTGAGGCCCAGGCGCTCAGCATCAGGGCCTGGTTGCACCTAGAACTCGGCAGTTTAGAGAGCGCCATTGAGTTCGCCGCGGAAGCGCTGAATATCGCCGACCAAAGCAGCGACCTCCGGTCCCGATCTTTGGCCATCAATGTCATCGGCGTGATATTCTGGATGACGCGGCAACCCAGTCAAGCGATTGACTATTGCGGTCGCGCCGTAGAGCTTGCGAGAGAAGCATGCGATCTTTCCTTCGAGTGCTGGTGGCTGATCAATCTTGGCGGCGCTCATTCCGAAGCAGCTTATCTCGCGTCGGAAACGGAAGATAGAAAATCCACCGAAACATCGATGAAAGCGGCAATCGAGACCACGAAACAAGCCCATGCCATTGCCCAGTCTTTGAAAGATGCCTGGGCGGAAAGACTGTGTCTTGGGAATCTGGCGGAATATTCCAATGCGCTCGACGAGTTCGTTATCGCGGAAGAGTATCTTGCGCAGTACCGCGCGGTTCCGGGTAACGACGACGCCAGGAGCAATGGCCATTATCTAGATATTCTTGGTCGCACGCTGATTTCGCTGAAGCGATACGAGGAGGCCCTTGTTCCACTGAAACAGGCCCACGCCCTCGCCAAAGAGAACACCAATATCGAGACACTGATGAATGCCTGTCTGTATCTGTCCAAGGCACATGAACATTTAGGCGCGTTTGAACCTGCGCTGCATTTTTATAAACGATACCACTCTTTGCATCAGCAGTTCACAGCGGAACGGACCCAGCAAAACGCCCGCATGGTCGAAATCCACTATGAAACCAAGAAACTCAAGACATCGCTGGACACAGAAGCTGAAAGTTCGGCCCAAATGGCGCGCTCGCTTGCGGCACTCCAACAGCAAACCAATATCCTGACAGAAGCGGCAAACACAGACCCGCTAACAGGCCTTGCCAATCGTCGGCGTCTGGAAGCCATATTGAACGATGTCGACATTTCGCGCAGCCCATATGCGCTGGCGATGCTGGACGTTGATCACTTTAAGAAAATCAATGACACCTTCTCTCACATCACGGGTGATCGGGTTCTCGTGCAAATCGGGTCATTGATCAAAATGTCGATACGTCAGCAAGATCTTGCGGTTCGTTTTGGCGGAGAAGAATTCGTCATTCTGATGCCCGGCGCAACGATGGCGCAGGCCAAGCGGGCCTGCGAACGGATACGCGTGAAAATTGCCCGGCACGACTGGTCACGGATAGCAGGCGAACTGAGTGTCACCGTCAGCATAGGATTAGCCGTATCGAAGGATGCTGAAAATCCAGAAGCGGTCCTGGAAGACGCCGATCACCACCTTTATTGCGCAAAGCAGTCAGGGCGAAACAAGGTCGTCTGTGCTCAGTAATCTCCTCGTCTATCGACAGTTCAAGATGTAATTGAGCAAAAATTGAGCAAAAAATAAGATTGACTGAAATCCGTGCTTATCATAGCGTGAGGTTAAGACATGGCGTTAGACGCCGATGGCAATCGGGCCCCGAACACTGCTTCACGCAGTTCGGGGCTTTTTTTGTTTCAAACGCCTGCGCAATTGGATTTGATAGGTCGTGATGATCACTAAGCAGCATGACGATGCAAAGGGGCGGCCCTTGAGATGATGCGTGACCGTGTGCCCGTTTCCATTCTTTATTCCACGACAGGGCCATATGCTGCGCTGGGTCGCGAGGCGGTCGATGGGGCATTGGCAGCCATCGCCGACATTAACGCAGATCCCGTTTACGGTTTCGGCATCGCTGTCAAGATAGACGATCCTTGTGGCAGAGCAGAGGCATATGCGGCGCTGGCTCAATCCGCGATCCGCGACAGTGGCTGTCGCCATATCATCGGCACCATCACATCGTGGAGCCGCAAGGACGTGCTGCCCATCGTGGAACGCCATGGCGCACTTTTGTGGTACGCCTTTCCCTATGAGGGCTATGAGGCGAGCGACAGCGCTATTTATCTCGGTGCTTGCCCGAATCAGCATTTGCTACCGTTGTTTGATTATATCTTTCCCCTCTATGGTCGCCGTGCCTTCATTGTCGGCTCAAACTATATCTGGGGCTGGGAGATCAGCCGCATTGCCCGTGAAATCACCGAGGCTGCTGGCGGGCAGATCGTGTCGGACCGTTACGTTCCGCTCGGCTCAACCGAGGTCGATCACCTCATCAATGAGATACGGCAAAGAAAGCCGGATTTCATCTTAAGCAATCTGGTCGGTCAGTCGGCGACAGCGTTCATCGAGGCCTATGGCGCATTTCGAAAAGGCGAGCCCGATGCGCCACCGATCGTTGCCTGCAACATGTCGGAGAGCGATCTAGAGAGCCTTAGCCACGAGGCGCGGCGCGGCCATATCTCGACATCGATCTATTTCGAGCGACTTGATACTTTCGAAAACCAAGCCTTCAAGGCACGTATGACGGCGCGGCATGGTGCCAACCGACGGATCACCACACCCTTCATGTCTGCTTACACGGCGATGTCGATCCTCGCCAGGTCTATCGCGGATGCGGGTACGGATGCACCGGAGGCCGTTCGCAAGGTGGCGACTGCCCGCCTGTTCGACACGCCCGCCGGACCTGTCGGCATCGATCCGCGTACCCATCATGCTGCACTCCGGCCGCATTTGGGAATCTCGGACGAAGAGGGTGGGTTTGCCTTGCTCCAAAGTGCAGACGAGGCAATCCCTGCCGATCCCTATCTTGTCCGCTCCCTGCAGAAGTCAGTTGCAATGCCTCACCCGGTAACGCTGAAGGTGATCAAATGACGCGCCGGAACAGACCGCTTCTTGCCCAGTGGCATGCCGTTATTCTGCATCGCGACCATCCCTCGGTCGATGCGCTCCAGCGCCAACTCGAACTCCTGCATATCCGCGTCACGCTCTGTTGGCCGCATCTGGAGGAAACACAGGCGCAGGCAGACGTGATCTTTTTCGACGCGGATATGGGACATGACGGGCAATTTCCATGGCCCAGAGGGTTCGCACCCATGCCCATGATTGCCCTGATCGGATCAGAAGCGCCGGGGCGGATCGAATGGGCGCTGGACCAAGGCTCCAACGCTCATCTCCTGAAGCCGATCGGTTCCACGGGAGCCTATAGTGCACTTTTGATCGCAGCCGAGGCCTACGAGAAAGTAAGGGCGCAGGCCGATGATATCCGTACGCTTGAGGACAGGCTGCGCCAACGGCCCATCGTCGTGCGCGCCATTCTTCATCTGCTTCAGAACGAAGGCGGTAGCGAGACGGCAGCGTGGAAACGACTGCGCTCCGTGGCCATGGACTGGGGCATGACCATCGAAGATGCAGCGGAAGCCATCTGCCGCAACGACAAACACACGCGAAGCGGTGGCTGAAACAGAGGAGCGATGCCCATGAAGATCACAGAAGGATTTGCGCCCTATGGCGAGTACCGCACATGGTACCGCATCACGGGAGACCTCTCGTCACCCAAGCCGCCGCTGATCGTCGCGCATGGCGGACCAGGATGCACCCATGACTATGTCGACAGCTTCAAGGACATAGCGACCACGGGTCGGGCCGTCATTCACTACGATCAGGTGGGCAACGGCCGGTCTACCCACCTGCCCGAGAAGGGCGGGGATTTCTGGACTGTCCCCTTCTTCAAGGCAGAACTGCACAACCTCATCGACCATCTCGGCATCCGCGACGCGTATTGCCTGCTGGGCCAATCCTGGGGTGGCATGCTGGGTGCCGAATTCGCTGTCGATCAGCCCGCTGGCCTGAAGGCACTCGTGATCGCCAATTCACCAGCCGCGATGAACACCTGGATTTCCGAGGCAAACCGCCTGCGCCGCGAGCTTCCGCAGGATGTGCAGGAAACCCTTCTGCGTCATGAAAAAGCGGAGACGACTGATAGCGCTGAATACATGGCCGCGACAGACGTCTTCAACCAGCGCCACGTCTGCCGCGTCGTGCCGATGCCGCCGGAGGTGCAGCGCACATTCGACGCTATTGCCGCAGACCCCACCGTCTACCACACAATGAACGGCCCCAATGAATTCCACGTCATCGGGACCATGAAGGATTGGTCGATCGTCGGAAGGCTTGCAACCATCGACGTGCCGACACTGTTGATTTCCGGCCACTTCGACGAGGCAACCGAAGCCTGCGTACAGCCCTATGCCGACGAAATTCCCAACGTGCGCTGGACCATTTTCGAGCAATCCAGTCACATGCCGCATGTGGAAGAGCGAGAAGCCTGCATGGCTGTCGTCGGGGCCTTCCTTGATGAAACGACCGCCTGAAAACCGATAAAATCGAACAAGAAACAGCCTGAACCAAGAGAAAACAGAGGGAAACGAAGCATGAGCATTCTTCTGAGACATCTATCCCGGCGCACGGGCGCGCTGATTGTAGCCTGCCTTCTTGCCCAGACCGCTTTATCCGGCGTGGCGCAGGCGGAAGACCGTGCGGCCCTGATGAAACAGCATCGCGGCGGCACGATCACGATGGCAGCCGTGTCTGCGGCCGGCACCGTCGATCCGATGATCAACTATACCGCTCAGTTCTGGCAGCTTTTCCAGATGACCTATGACGGCCTCGTCAAGTTCAAGCAGGTTGCGGGCACCGGAGGCTTCGACATTGTTCCAGCGCTGGCCGAAGCCGTTCCTGAGCCGACCAATAACGGCAAGACCTATGTTTTCAAAATCCGCAAAGGCATCAAGTTTTCCAACGGACACGAGCTGGTGCCTTCCGATGTCGTTGCCTCGTTTCAGCGCATCTTCAAGGTCAAAGGCCCAACGACGGGCAGCTTCTACAACGGCATCGTCGGTGCCGACAAATGCATCGCGGATTCCGCCACCTGCACGCTCGACGGTGGCGTGATCGCTGATGATGCAGCCGGGACGGTGACACTGAACCTCACCGCCCCTGACGCGGAAATCTTCTCCAAGCTCGCCGTTCCCCACGCCTCGATCCTGCCAGCCGATGCGCCCCTGACCGATGCGGGCACCACTCCGCTCCCCGGCACCGGTGCCTACATGATTGCAAGCTACGACCCCAATTCCGAAATGGTGTTGAAGCGTAACCCCAACTTCAAGGAATGGAGCGTGGACGCACAGCCCGACGGCTATGCCGACGAGGTGGTCTACAAGTTCGGTCTGACCGAGGAGGCCGCGATCAATGCTATCATCAACGGCCAGATCGATTGGCTGTTCGACACGCCACCAGCTGACCGCCTGCCCGAAATCGGCACGAAATACGCCAGTCAGATCCATATCGATCCGCTGGCGGCCTTCTGGTACGCGCCGATGAACACCAATCTTGCTCCCTTCGATAATGTGAAGGTGCGCCAAGCGCTCAACTACGCGGTTGACCGGGATGCGGTCGTCGGCCTTTTCGGCGGCGAAGTGCTTGGCCAGCCGGTCTGCCAGATCCTGCCGCCGGACTTCCCCGGTCATGTCGACAATTGCATCTACACCAAGAACCCCGGCCCGACCTGGAGCGAGCCGGATATGGAAAAAGCACAGGCCCTGGTAGACGAGTCCGGCACCAAGGGCCAGAAGATCACGGTCATCGCCGAGGATAATGCAGCATCACGCGGCATCGGCACCTATATTGCCAGTGTTCTGACCGAGCTTGGTTATGATGCGTCGATGAAGGCGATTTCGCCCAACATTCAGTTCACCTACATTCAGAATACCAACAACAACGTCCAGATCAGCGTATCGCAATGGTATCAGGACTATCCTGCCGCCTCGAACTTCCTGAATGTGCTTCTGTCTTGCGGTTCCATCAACAAGGGCAGCGATTCATCCGTCAACATCGCCGGCTACTGCAACAAGGATTTGGACGCGCAGATGAAGACAGCGATGACCACGGCTCTTACGGATCAGAACGCCGCCAACGCTATCTGGGCCAAGGTCGATCAGGCTTTCATGGAACAGGCACCGATGGCACCGCTCATCACACCGAAAAGCGTCAACTTCACCTCGGCGCGGCTGGGCAACTACCTGTTCAACAAGCAGAACCGCTGGATCACCTCTCAGGCATGGGTCAAGTAGCGCGCATTTAGCTGGCGTTTCTACCAGCTAGGAAAACAATGCTTCGAACACAGACGACGGCGCGGCCCCAAAGCCTTGCCGTCGCCTCCTTCCGCCAGACCGGCATGCGCAGCAGGAGCCGTTATGACCACCCCTTCTGAAATGGCTATCGGTGATGCCGGATTGCCCGAACCTGCGGTCAAACATATCGGCACAGGCCCTTGGAAACGTGCTTGGCATCTGCTGAAGCGTGACAAGCCGACGGTTATCGCTGCCTGTGTACTGGTTGTGATCATCCTGTCGAGCCTCGCCGCTCCGCTCTATGCCGGTTACGTAGCGGGCAGTGATCCGTTCCGCTCGAACCTCTCGGCTCGCATCACCATCGATGGCAAACGAACGAAGGTGATGCAGGCGTCCACCGAAGGTCTCGGTCTCGGCGTTACGCCAATCGGGCCGACCTGGGATGCGCAATATTTCCTTGGCGCCGATACGCAAGGGCGAGATGTTGCGGCACGGCTGCTCTATGGCGGACGCAATTCGCTGTTGATCGCCACCGCCTCCACCGCGATCTGTCTCGTTCTCGCAGCTCTCATCGGCATTTTGGCAGGCTTCTTCGGTGGGGTGACCGACCAGATTCTGTCGCGCGTTCTGGATATTCTCTGGGCCTTTCCGGTCTATCTGCTCGCCATTTCTCTTTCCATCGTGCTTCTCTCTCAGGGCATCGTCATCGGCCCCATCGAGATCACTGGCGACAGTCTGCTTCTGCCGATTTTCATCATTGGCATCATCTATGTGCCTTACGTAGCGCGCCCCGTGCGCGGACGCGTGATGGCGCTAAAGAAGAGCGAGTTCGTGCTGGCGGCCACCGGCCTAGGCATTCCGGCTTGGCGCATTCTTCTCAACGATATCCTGCCCAACGTCTCGACCATGCTGATCGTTTTCGTACCCTTGATGATGGCGCTGAATATCATCACGGAGAGCTCGCTCTCCTTTCTCTCGATCGGTGTGCAGGCACCGGATGCGAGTTGGGGCACCATCATCCAGGATGGGCAGTCCCTGCTCTATACGCGGCCTGCCGTGGCGCTGTGTCCCGGCATCGCGATTGCGCTCACCGTGCTGTCGCTGAACGTGCTGGGCGACAGCATTCGCGATGCGCTCGATCCGCGCACGAAATTGGTGTGAGGAGGCGGTAATGATCCTTGCTGTTATCCAGCGCCTCGGCCAGATGCTGTTCGTCATGATCGGTATTTCTGCGCTCGTCTTCCTGATCTTTTTTGCAACGCCCGGCTCCGATCCGGCCGCGCGCCTTGCGGGGCGCAACGCCTCGCCGGAAACGGTGGAGGCCATCCGCAAGGATTTCGGCTTTGATCGACCTTTGCCCGTGCAATATGTGATCATGATGAAGCGCCTGTTCGTGACGCAGGACCTGACATCCTTCGTCAATCGCGGAATGCGCGTTGTTCCCGCCGTCGCTTCCGCCGCTCCCGTCACGCTCTCGTTGGTCGCGGGCGCTGCATTTCTGTGGGTGATCGGCGGTATTTTCGTGGGCGTCGTCGCGGCGCTCGCGCGCGATACCCTGCTTGATCGGGGGCTGATGGCGCTGGCGCTGATCGGGGTATCCATGCCGGTCTACTGGCTGGGAGAGGTCATGAACCTCACCACCCAAAGTCGCTTTCACGACACCATCTTCTTCTCCTGGGTCCCAGCGCTGGGCTACAAACCCTTGATGACGGACCCTGTTGGCTGGTTCAAGACGCTCATCATTCCCTGGTTTACGCTGGCCGCCCTCTATATCGGGATCTACGGCCGCGTCCTGCGTGCCAATCTGGTCGAAGCCTATCAGGAAGACTTTATCCGCACCGCGCGCGCCAAGGGCCTCAGCCCCGCCCGCGTGATGATACGCCACGCACTTCGCACCTCGCTCATCCCGTTCGTGACCATGTTCGGGCTCGATTTCGGCGTGCTCGTCGGCGGCTCGGCGCTGTTGACGGAGGTGGTGTTCGGGCTGAATGGCGTCGGTCGGCTCACCTATCAGGCGCTGCTCAATCTCGATCTGCCGATGGTACTCGGAACGGTCATGTATGCATCCTTCTTCGTCGTTCTCGCCAATGCGCTGGTAGACGTCGTCTATGTCCTTATCGATCCGCGCGTCCGGGAGAACTAGGTCCATGATCGCTCCGGAAAAACCTGTTCTTCTCGATGTGAATGGTCTCTCAGTATCGTTTGCGACCGATCGCGGTATGGTCAAGGCCATCCGCGATGTCTCCTTCAATGTGCGGGAAGGGGAAATCCTGTCCATCGTCGGCGAATCCGGTTCGGGAAAATCCGTAACGCTTTTGTCGCTGCTGGGCCTTCATGACGCCAAGACCACGCGTGTCGATGGCGTGGTCGCCTTCAGGGGGCGTCGCATCCTTGAACTGCCCGCAAATGACTTGCGTCGCATTCGCGGCAAGGAAATTGGTCTCATTTCTCAAGACCCGATGACGGCACTGACGCCCGTCTACACAATCGGCTCTCAGATCGCCGAGCAGATCCGTGCGCATGAGGCGGTCTCTGCGCGTGCAGCGAGAAAACGGGCAATCGAGCTTCTGGGAGAGGTCGGCCTTTCCAATCCGGTAGAAGCAGTAGACCGCTATCCCCACCAACTGTCCGGCGGCATGCGCCAGCGCGCCGTTATCGCTATGGCGTTATCGTGCAATCCGGCACTGCTGGTGGCCGACGAGCCGACCACGGCGCTTGATGTCACGGTTCAGGCACAGGTGCTCGATCTGCTCCTGCGCCTGCGCAAGGATTTCGGCTCTGCCATCATTCTCATCACCCACGATATGGGCGTCGTCTCAGAGATCGCCGACCGGGTCGCCGTGATGTATGCCGGCCGCATTGTGGAGCGCGGGGAGACGGAAGCAATGTTCGCAAGCCCCCTTCACCCCTATAGCTGGGGCCTGATGGCCTCCATTCCACCGTTGACCGGGCAGCGGCTTGCCCGCCTCAAATCCATTCCCGGCATGCCACCGACACCGGAGACAATTGGCGAAGGCTGTGGCTTTGCGCCGCGTTGCGCCTTCGCCCGGCCGCTCTGTTTGGAAAGGCCTCCCCTGCGGCGTGTCGGGGAACAGGCGGCGCTTTGTGTTCTGGAGGAACCGGAACGAAGCCTTCTGCGCCGATCCGTCCTGACACCGGAGGAGCTCGCATGACGCCGCTTGTAATACCACGTGACGACAAACCTCTAATGTTGGCCAGATCGATCACCAAGACTTTTACCGTCGGCAAGACCATCAGGCCCGGCTCAGGCCGCATCCTGCAAGCGGTGGACGATATCACTCTCGATGTCTTTCCAGGGGAAACACTCGGTCTGGTCGGGGAGTCTGGAAGCGGTAAATCGACGCTGGGGCGGTGTCTGACCCGGCTTTATGATATCGATAGTGGCACCTTGACCTTCGACGGTTCAGATATCACCAAAGCCGATACGCGAGCGCTAAAGCCCGTGCGACGCAAGATGCAGATGATTTTCCAGGACCCATCCGCCTCGCTTAATCCGCGCCGCCGCGTGCGCGATATCCTCGCCGAAGTGCTGAAGGTCCACCGCATTCGCGAGGGAGCCGCCATCGACGCTAGGCTAGGCGAACTCATGGACCTTGTCGGCCTGCGTCGTGACTATCTCAACCGTTATCCGCACGAATTCTCCGGCGGCCAGCGGCAGCGCATAGGCATCGCGCGCGCTCTGGCAGTCGAACCGAAGCTGATCGTAGCGGACGAACCTGTCTCTGCGCTCGATGTCTCGGTACAGGCGCAGATCGTCAATCTTTTCAGCGACCTACGCGAACAACTCGATCTCACCTATGTCTTCATCGCCCATGATCTGGCCGTCGTGCGTCAGGTCTCCACTCGCGTGGCCGTCATGTATCTCGGGTCGATCGTGGAGATCGGAGAAACAGACGCGCTTTATGCGAAGCCAAGCCACCCCTACACACAAGCGCTGCTTTCAGCGATTCCGCAGCCGCACAACCGTGGCAAACGTGGGCGCATCCTGCTGTCGGGTGAAATTCCGAGCCCGCTTAACCCGCCTAAAGGCTGCAAATTTTCCACCCGCTGTCCAATAGCGCAGTCCCTCTGCCAGCAGGTTCGTCCGAAACTTTCAGCAATCTCGCCCGAGCGCTCCGTCGCCTGTCATTTTCCGCTAGTGTGAGAACATGCTGGCGAAGATAAACGCCAAACCCGCGACGACTCTAAGTCGCTGTTGTTCTTACACGGCCATTGGCCGGCATATACGTTCATTTGCCACGAACTTTCACATAGGTTTCATCGGCGCGTCAGCTCGTTGATTGAGGCCGCCGCCAGTGCCAACGAACCGCCCACAAGATCACCTCGCCCTCAAAATAACGCCGCTTAAAATCGCCCATCAAAAGTCTCGCTGACAACCACTGTCGTCCTCTCAGGGGTCAACGGGATTTTTCAACAGGGCCTAGTTTTTGCACAATCGGTCAGAAATGCTCACCATGTAGGCATCGCCGCCTTCGCCAAATGGTAGCAAAGGGTCTTATAGCTGTGCTGTTGAAACTTTGACCGAAGTGGCATGAAATCTGCTTCCCGCTATTTGAAAAGGCAAAAGTGTCTTCATAAGCCAAAGAAGGGAACATCATGAACAGAGCTCGATCGCCGAACTCGCAAATCGCGAATATTGCACGGCGCACTCGCTGGATGGGCGTGCTGGGTGCGGCCATTGCAGTTTGCTTGACCACAACATCCACGGCGTTAGCCGCAGGCACTCTTCGTATTGGCATGACGGCGTCAGACATTCCGCTGACCACCGGCCAGACCGACCAGGGTGGAGAAGGCCAGCGTTTCATGGGCTACACGATCTATAATTCTCTTATCGAATGGGATCTGACCAAAGCTGACAAGGCGTCCGGCCTCATTCCAGCACTGTCTACCTCCTGGTATGTCGACGAAAAAGACCGGACCAAATGGACCTTTAAGTTGCGCGAAGGCGTAAAATTTCATGATGGAAGCACTTTCGACGCCGATGCGGTGGTCTGGAATCTCGACAAGCTGTTGAAGCAGGATGCACCACAGTTCGACAAGCGCCAAGCGGCCCAGGGTCGCTCGCGCATCCCCTCGGTCGCGTCCTATAAGGTCATAGACTCTTCGACCGTCGAGATCGTCACGAAGACCCCGGACGCCACACTGCCCTACCAAATAAGCTGGATTTTGATGTCTTCACCCGCCAATTGGGAAGCCCAGGACAAGAATTGGGACAAAGTAGCCCAAAAGCCGTCCGGCACTGGACCGTGGAAAATGGAGAATGGCTTCGTCCCGCGTGAACGCGCCGAACTTACGCCCAACAAAGAGTATTGGGATCAAGCCCGCGTGCCGAAACTCGATAAGTTGGTCCTGATGCCGCTGCCCGAGCCGAGCACTCGCATCGCCGCACTTCGCTCCGGCCAGGTGGACTGGATCGAGGCCCCTGCCCCGGACAGCGTCAAGTCGTTGAAGGATGCCGGTTATACGATCGTTACCAATTCCTATCCGCACAACTGGACGTGGCACTTGTCGCGCGTCGAAGGTTCGCCGTGGAACGACATTCGTGTGCGCAAGGCCGCAAACCTAGCGGTGGATCGGGCAGGCTTAAACGAATTGCTGGGTGGACTGTCCATTCCTGCCGAAGGCTATATGCCGCCGGGTCACCCGTGGTTTGGCAATCCGACGTTCAAGCTGTCCTACGATGTGGCAGCAGCAACCAAGCTGATGGAAGAGGCAGGTTACGGCCCTGATAAGCGGATCAAGACCAAGGTCGTCATTTCGTCCTCGGGTTCGGGACAGATGCTGCCGCTGCAGATGAACGAGTACATTCAGCAGACGCTGGCTGAAATAGGCATCGATATCGAATACGAGGTGATGGACTGGAACACGGTCATCAACGTCTGGCGTGCGGGAGCCAAGGATCCAAGCGCCAAGGGTGCCACCGCTGTCAACTACAGCTACTTCATTCAGGACCCCTTCAGCGCGATGATCCGTCAGTCGCAGTGCAATCTGACGCCGCCGACCGGCACCAACTGGGGATATTACTGCGACCCGGAAATGGATGCCCTGTTTGAAAAGGTGCGCAACACGTTCGATGCAGCCGATCAGGACAAGGTTCTGGCACAGGTTCACGAGAAGTACGTCAACGACGCCTTGTTCTTGATGGTTACCCATGACGTCAATCCGCGCGCCATGACGTCCAAGGTCAAGGGTTTCGTGCAGGCCCAAAACTGGTTTCAGGACTTCTCAACCATCAACATCGAGCCCTGATATCAAAACGTCCCAGGTGCGCCCACACACAGGGCGCACCGCCCATGTCGTCGATCCTTGTTCAATCTGGAGACAACCATGCTGGTTTACGGACTGCACAGACTCCTTCATGTCATTCCGGTCGCTATCGGCGTCAGCATCGTCTGTTTCATGCTGATCCATATCGCACCGGGCGACCCACTGGCGGCGATCCTGCCCTCCGATGCGTCTGCCGAAATGCAGGCGCAAATGCGCGCCTTCTACGGTCTCGATCAACCTCTTCCGGTGCAATACGCCATGTGGGTATGGCGCGCGCTGCACGGCGATCTCGGCCATTCCATCGCAACAGGCCGTCCTGTCCTGAATGAAATTCTGGCGGCCTCGGTCAACTCCATCATCCTCGCCGTTGCGGCCACCCTCATTGGCTTTACGTTCGGTGCTGTGCTCGGTTTCGTTTCGGGCGTCTTCCGTGGTGGTTGGCTCGACCGGTTCGCCTCAGCCATCTCGATGATTGGCGTCAGCGTGCCCCATTACTGGCTCGGTATGGTTCTTGTCATCGCCTTTTCCGTGACACTCGGCTGGCTTCCGGCCATGGGCGGCGGTCCCGGTGGATCAGGAGGCCGCAGCTTGAGCTGGGAATATCTTCAGTTTCTGATCCTACCGGCTGTCACCATGTCGGTCATTCCGATAGGCATTATCGCACGCACGATCCGCTCGCTGGTCGCCGACATCCTATCCCAGGACTTCACTCAGGCATTGGCTGCAAAAGGCCTTATGAACCGCCAAATTCTGCAGCACGTCATCCGCAATGCAGCCCCCACATCGATTTCCGTGATGGGCCTGCAGCTTGGTTATCTGCTTGGCGGCTCGATTCTCATCGAGACAGTCTTTTCGTGGCCCGGAACCGGATTTCTCCTGAACGGTGCGATCTTCACGCGCGACTTGCCAATCCTGCAAGGTACGATCCTGGTGCTGGCCATGTTTTTCGTCCTGCTCAACCTGATCGTGGACGTGTTGCAGAGCGCCATCGATCCGCGCATTCAGAGGAATTGACCCATGTCCATCATCACCGCTGACAGGGTCCCCGAGACCGAAATCATTGCCAGGTCGCCCGGCTTCTGGAGCGTCGTCTTCCGTCGTCTGCGTCGAGACCCGGTCACCGTAATGGCATTCGCGTTCATCATTCTGCTTCTCTTGATGGCGATCTTTGCGCCCTATCTTGCTCCTTACAATCCGGCTCAGGGCAGCGTCATCCGCCGCTTGAAGCCTATTGGCACACCCGGCTATATCCTCGGCACTGACGAACTCGGTCGCGACATGCTATCGCGGCTGATCTACGGCACCCGATTGTCACTGATTATGGGTGTGGTGCCGGTGCCAATCGCGTTCATCATCGGTTCTACCATTGGCATCGTTGCCGGTTATGCCGGCGGCATCACGAACATGCTGATCATGCGGACTATCGACGTCTTCTATGCCTTCCCATCAGTGCTGCTGGCTGTCGCACTGGCCGGTGCTCTGGGCTCCGGTCTCTTCAATGCGCTTGTTTCGCTCACCATCGTGTTCATCCCGCAGATTGCCCGGGTTGCTGAAAGTGTGACCACACAGGTTCGAAAGCTCGATTATGTCGATGCCGCGCGTGCCTCAGGTGCATCCGCGCATACGATCATCCGCGTTCATATCCTAGGCAATGTGTTGAGCCCGATCTTCGTTTTCGCCACAAGCCTGATCTCGGTGTCTATGATCCTTGCCTCGGGCCTCTCCTTCCTCGGCCTTGGTGTACGCCCACCGGATGCAGAATGGGGGCTTATGCTCAACACGCTGCGCACCGCAATCTACAACAACCCTTATGTCGCAGCTCTTCCCGGCGTGATGATCTTCACCACCTCGATCTTGTTCAACCTCTTCTCAGACGGCTTGCGCTCAGCAATGGACGTGAAATCATGAGTGTGATCGATCCAGTTCCAGCCCCCAAATTCGAGATTGGTGACCGCGGTGGTCCTGCTCAACCACTGATTTCCGTCTCCGGTCTGCAAAAACATTTTCCGGTCAGAGGCAGTGGCCTGTTCAGGCCGAAAAAGTTGGTGCGCGCCGTTGATGGCGTTAATTTCGACATTCTGAAGGGCGAGACACTGGGTGTCGTTGGCGAAAGTGGCTGCGGAAAGTCGACGACGGCCCGCCTGCTGATGCACCTGATCGCGCCCGATCGCGGCGATATCCTGTTCGACGGTGAAACGGTCGGCGGCAAGCTGTCGCTTTCGGAGTACCGTCGCCAGGTGCAGATGGTGTTTCAGGACAGCTACGCTTCGCTTAACCCGCGCTTGACCATCGAAGAGTCGATCTCTTTTGCGCCGCGTGTTCATGGCTTGCCAGTCGGCAAAGCGATCTCGCGCGCCCATGACCTACTGCACCGCGTCGGCCTGGAGCCGAGACGTTTCGCCGGCCGTTACCCACACGAACTGTCGGGCGGCCAGCGCCAACGCATCAATATCGCACGCGCGCTCGCTGTCGAACCGCGCCTCGTTATCCTCGATGAGGCTGTGTCGGCGCTCGACAAGTCAGTGGAAGCGCAGGTACTGAACCTGCTGCTCGATCTGAAACGTGATTTCGGCCTGACCTACCTCTTCATCAGCCACGATCTCAACGTCGTGAAATTCATGTGCGACCGCATCATGGTAATGTATCTCGGCAAAGTCGCAGAGATTGGCACGCGTACCGCCATCTACGACAACACCAAACATCCATATTCGGCAGCTCTTCTTGCTTCCATGCCGACCATGGATCCAGCGCAACGCGCTACAGAGCCGCCGCTCTCGGGAGATCCACCAAATCCAATCGACCCGCCGAGCGGCTGTCGTTTCCACACCCGTTGCGCTTTCGCCGAATCCGTATGCAGCGAAAAGGTCCCGCCGCTGTCCGTTGTTTCGCCAGAACAGTCCACTGCCTGTCTCATGTCTGTTCCTGGCTCCGGCCACAGCAATGCCCCACGATCGCTGGTTACCCACATCCCGTCGGTGCAATCCGTCTCCATGGAGGTCTGAGATGTCCCAAACAACGACCACGACCGCTCCTATGTCGAACGCCATGCAAGAACCGATGATCGATATCCTCGACCTTTGCGTCACCTTCACTCGTGACCGGCAGTCCGTAAAGGCTGTCAACGGCGTCAGCATTTCGGTCGGCGCCGGCGAAGTGGTGGCCCTGCTCGGGGAATCCGGGTCCGGTAAGAGCGTTACCATGCGCTCGCTGCTGCGCCTACATCCCAAAGGCACCAAGATCGACGGCACCATGACAGTCGATGGCCGCGATGTGACTAGCCTGTCGAAGAATGAACTCTGCAATCTGCGTGGCGCAATCGTCTCGATGGTGTTCCAAGAGCCACGGCTGGCACTCGACCCGGTCTACACACTCGGCCAGCAGATCGAGGAAACCATCATGCGTCACGAAAAGGTGAGCCGATCAGTCGCTGCGGCAAGAGCGCTGGCGCTGTTTCAGAAGGTTCGTATCCCCTCCGCCGAACGTAGGCTTCAGAACTACCCACACGAAATGTCCGGGGGTATGTTGCAGCGCGCGATGATTGCAATGGCGCTCGCGTGCAATCCCAAGATTTTACTCGCCGACGAACCGACCACCGCCCTCGATGCCACCGTTCAAATTCAGGTCCTACTGCTCATACGCGAATTGCAGAAGGAATATGGCCTGTCCGTCATTTTCGTCACCCACGATATCGGGGTTGCCGCTGAAGTGGCAGATCGCATCGCTGTCATGTATGCTGGCCGTATTGTCGAAGAGGGTCTGGTCGCCGATATCATCAAGGACCCCAAGCATCCCTATACCAAGGGCCTGCTCGGTGCCCGTGTCGAACTCGCTCATGGTCGCGACCGGCTGGTTACCATTCCTGGCGCCCCGCCGGACCTGACGGCACTACCGCCCGGCTGCGCCTTTGCGCCGCGCTGCCCTCAAGTGTTCGCGCAATGCCATGTTCAGATACCCGACCTCGTTGAACCGGATCGTGTCGGGCGGGTGGCCTGTCTGCATTATGGTTGAAACGAGGGCAAGATTTCCGCATTCCGAAAGCCGGACCGTATTTTCGAGGCCGTGCTGTAGCCTAACCGTCACTGACCGGACCGCACCCGAAAAATAAACCCGGGTCAGACGGAAAACGACCGCAAGTTTCCCAGAAAGACAATGAAACATATCGTCCTCATTAACCCCAATACATCCGCCAAAACAACGGCCCTCATGACCGACATCGCGAGACGTTACGTGCCGAAGGATTATTCGATCACTGCACTGACGGCCGAGAGCGGAGTTCCAATGATCATCAATGTCGCGCAATTGAAGGCGTCGGAGAACGAAGTCATCAAGATGGGTCTTTCGCAAGCGAGTACGGCACAGGGCATCATCATCAGTGCTTTCGGTGATCCTGGCCTCGAAACACTGCGGGCACGCATCAGTATCCCTGTCGTGGGGCTGTGCGAGGCTAGTATGATCGAAGCCGCGCGCAATGGCAGAAAATTCGGCATAGCGACCGTCACGCCAGATCTTGTTGAGTGTTTCTCCGAGAAGGCACGCGGCATGGGATTTGACGTAAATTATACCGGTACACGCCTCACTGAAGGTGATCCTGTGCGACTGGCGGCCGATCAGGCAGCATTATTGCTGGCGCTCGAACGTGCTGCCCAAAAGTGCATTGACGACGATGGTGCCGAAGTCGTCATCATTGGGGGAGGGCCACTCGGACTTGCTGCTGAAAGCTTACAGAACGGTTTTGCCATACCGATCATCAGCCCTATCCGCTGCGCGGTTGAACTGCTTACGACCCGGATAGATCTCGCCTTAAACGACAGACTAAGGACATAGGTCAATCCAATATGAATGTGCCGACGATCAAAACCACAAGAGGGATGTGGAGCGATGATCCCTTAACAAACGCCCGATCTCATCGCGCTAACAAAAAATCCGCATGACCATCCAAATATTTATTGACCGATCGTGCAGGTAATGATTTTTTGACAGGACAACACTGAGGAGCAAGATGCCAAATGATCAGCGCCTTCCGTTTGCTGTTACCATGAACTCGCTATCTAAGAAGGAACAGCCGCTGTTCATGGGTGTCGATGACGCATGCCCTACGACAGATGCTTGGCCCCTTTCAGCTCGGCCATTCAAGAGCGCTCAAGCTTGCGTCGGTTGGTCAGTATCCATTTCAAGCGGCGGTGCGAGACTTCCAAAGCGTTAAATTAGAGAAATTTCAATCATGCAAAAACAAGACAATTTGAATGTAAACGCTGATCGTCTTTGGGACAGCCTGATGGACATGGCAAAGATTGGCCCAGGCATTGCTGGCGGCAACAACCGCCAGACACTGACGGATGAGGATGCGCAAGGCCGCGACCTTTTCAAAAAATGGTGTGAGGCCGCAGGCATGACCATCGGTGTCGATGCCATGGGCAGCATGTTCGCCACCCGCCCAGGCACGGACGCCGAAGCCCTGCCCGTCTATATCGGCAGCCACCTCGATACCCAGCCAACCGGTGGCAAGTTCGACGGCGTCTTGGGTGTGCTGGCCGGGCTTGAGGTCGTCAGAAGCCTCAACGATCTCGATATCCAGACCAAACACCCAATCGTTGTTACAAACTGGGCCAATGAAGAAGGCGCGCGCTTTGCCCCTGCCATGCTGGCATCCGGCGTGTTCGCAGGCATCCACGATCTCGACTACGCCTACAGCCGCACCGACACTAGCGGCAAGACCTATGGCGAAGAGCTGAAACGCATCGGTTGGCTGGGCGAGGAGCAGGTCGGCGCGCGCAAGATGCACGCCTATTTCGAATATCACATCGAACAGGGCCCAATCCTCGAAGCGCAGAACAAACAGATCGGCGTCGTCACCCATTGCCAGGGCCTCTGGTGGCTGGAGGTGACGTTGACCGGTAAGGAAGCTCACACCGGCTCGACGCCGATGGCCATGCGCGTCAATGCAGGCCTCGCCGCCGCCCGCATTCTGGAAAAAGTGCAAGAGGTTGCCATGGCGCACCAGCCGGGCGCGGTGGCCGGTGTCGGGCAGATGATCTTTACCCCCAACTCCCGCAACGTCCTTCCCGGCAAGGTGGTCTTCACCATCGACCTGCGCACGCCCTCGCAGGAAAAACTTGATGCTATGCGCGCCATCTTCGAGCGCGAAGTGCCGCTCATTGCCGAACAACTCGGCGTCGGCTGCACCATCGAGGCCATCGGCCATTTCGACCCCGTCACCTTTGACTCCACACTCGTCGAGCGCGTGCGCGATGCGGCGGAAAAGCTTGGCTACAGCCACATGGACATCATCTCTGGTGCAGGCCACGACGCCTGCTGGGCAGCCCAGGTCGCTCCCTCCACCATGATCTTCTGCCCCTGCGTCGACGGCCTTTCCCACAACGAAGCCGAAGACATTTCCCCGGAATGGGCCGCCGCTGGCTGCAACGTTTTGCTGCACGCGGTGCTGGAAACTGCGGAGATCGTGGAATGACCACCATCATCAAGAACGGCACCATCGTCACCGCCGACCTGACCTACAAGGCCGATGTCAAAATCGATGGCGGGGTCATCATCGAGATCGGGCAAAACCTTTCCGGCGGTACCATTCTGGACGCCACGGGTTGCTATGTCATGCCCGGTGGGATCGATCCGCATGTGCATCTGGAAATGCCCTTCATGGGCACCTATTCGGCTGATGATTTTGAGAGTGGTACCCGCGCGGCGTTGAGCGGCGGCACGACGATGGTGGTGGATTTCTGTCTGCCGGAACCCGGCCAGTCGCTTCTGGATGCACTCAACCGCTGGGACAACAAGGCAACCCGCGCGACTTGCGATTATTCTTTCCACATGGCCGTGACATGGTGGGGAGAGCAGGTTTTCAACGATATGAAGACGATTGTTCATGACAAGGGCATCAACAGTTTCAAGCACTTCATGGCCTATAAGGGCGCGCTGATGGTGAATGACGACGAGATGTTCGCGTCTTTCTCACGCTGCGCCGAACTCGGCGCGCTGCCCATGGTGCATGCGGAAAACGGCGATATCGTCGCGCAGATGCAGGCGAAACTGCTGGCAGAGGGCAATAACGGTCCGGAGGCGCATGCCTATTCCCGCCCCGCCTCCGTCGAGGGCGAAGCCACCAACCGCGCCATCATCATCGCCGATATGGCGGGCGCACCGCTTTACGTCGTCCATACCTCCTGCGAACAGGCGCATGAGGCGATCCGCCGGGCACGACAGAACGGTATGCGGGTCTATGGCGAACCGCTGATCCAGCATCTGATCCTCGATGAGCGCGAATACGCCAGCCCCGATTGGGACCACGCCGCCCGCCGCGTCATGTCGCCGCCCTTCAGAAACAGGCAACATCAGGATAGCCTCTGGGCAGGACTCGGCGCAGGCTCGCTGCAATGCGTGGCGACGGATCATTGCGCCTTCACCACGCAACAGAAGCGCTATGGCATCGGTGACTTCACCAAGATACCCAATGGCACCGGCGGATTGGAAGACCGGATGCCATTGTTGTGGACCCATGGGGTCGTGACTGGCCGCCTGACGATGAACGAATTCGTCGCCGTGACCTCCACCAATATCGCCAAGATCCTTAATCTTTATCCGAAAAAGGGTGCGATCCTCGTCGGTAGCGATGCCGATATCGTCGTCTGGGACCCGGCACTCGAAAAGACAATAACCTCCGAAAACCAGCAATCCGCCATCGATTACAACGTCTTCGAAGGCCAGACGGTAAAGGGCCTGCCGCGCTTCACGCTCTCTCGCGGTGTCGTGGCAATCGAAGAAGGCACGGTCAAAACCCGCGAAGGCCACGGCCAGTTCGTGACCCGTGAGCCCTACCCTGCGGTAAGCAAAGCGCTGTCTACCTGGAAAGAACTCGTCGCACCCCGCAAAGTGGAGCGCACGGGCATTCCGGCGAGCGGAGTGTGATGATGACCGAAGTCCGAAATTAAGAATTGTTTCTTCAAAAGAGGCTGCAAACCAACCAGCGAAGAATATCTACAACGGAAGACATGCGTGATGTTTGAAGCGAGGAAGGCACCTCAACGTGACTAAGCAAATACTGAATGCCATCGGCCAGTTCATTGCAACATATTTGGTTGCGATAGCGGTGGGTACTCTGGCGGTCTTGCTTGTCATGCAAATTTACGTCGTCACGGATGATCCCAAACTAGCTGATTTTAACCCACTGATTCTGTTAGGGAGGTTCGCCTTGCTTTTGCTCTTCGGTTTACCCTCCACGCTTATTCCAGCGGTGGTACTTCACGTTTCTTCTAGGTTTATCCGAACGACAGTCACGAATTATCTCGCCCTCGGCTTCCTAATGGCGGTTATGACGACATATGTTCTTTACCAACTCTTACCAGACCCAGGTGAAAGTTTCAGATCCTCGTCAGAAAACATATGGCTGTACATTAGGCGTTTCTTTTTACTCCTTCCAGGAGGCCTAGCTGGAGCACTGATATTCTACAGGCAAGCCCAGAAAAGCCGGGCTACAGATAAGCCTTTGCGATAACGACAGGAAACAATGATTTTGAAAGCCGCAGAAAATGAGAAAATAGAGAGCCGTTTCGTCGTTGTGTCGGCACGCAATCTCGGCCTGACCTTTGAAACCGGGGACGGTCCGGTGCATGCGCTTTCCAACGTCGATCTGGAGGTGAAGAAGGGCGAGTTCGTCTCCTTCATCGGGCCTTCCGGCTGCGGCAAAACGACGTTTCTGCGCGTCATCGCCGATCTGGAAAAGCACACGTCCGGCGAAATCACCGTCAATGGCACGACGCCAGAAAACGCGCGCAAGGACCGGTCCTACGGTTACGTGTTTCAGGCCGCAGCCCTCTACCCATGGCGCACGATCGAGAAGAACATCGCGCTTCCGCTGGAAATCATGGGCTACACAAAGGCGGAGCAGCAGGCGCGGATCGAACGCACGCTCGATTTGGTCAACCTCAGCGGCTTTGCCAAAAAATTCCCCTGGCAACTGTCCGGCGGCATGCAGCAGCGCGCCTCCATCGCCCGCGCACTCGCCTTCGATGCCGACCTTCTGTTGATGGACGAGCCCTTCGGCGCGCTGGACGAAATCGTCCGCGACCATTTGAACGAGCAGCTTCTGAAACTGTGGAGCACGACGGGCAAAACCATCTGCTTCGTGACCCATTCCATTCCCGAAGCCGTCTATCTCTCGACCAAAATCGTCGTCATGTCCCCACGTCCCGGCCGGGTGACTGACATCATTGAATCGACCCTGCCCGGTGAACGGCCATTGGAGATACGCGAGACGCCGGAGTTTCTGGAGATTGCGCATCGGGTGCGCGAGGGGTTGAAGGCGGGGCATAGTTATGAGGGGTGAGCCGTTGTCCTTCGCACGTGTGGCTACCCCCCTCTGCCCTGCCGGGCATCTCCCCCTCAAGGGGGGAGATCGGAAAGCCTCACCCACGCCGCTCTTTGCTCAGCCCTTAAGTTGGCCGAAAGATCGCTGCGAGTCGATCTCCTCCCTTGAGGGGGAGATGTCCGGCAGGACAGAGGGGGGTAGCCACGGCCACGACGGAACAGGTGACCACCCATGACCACCCTCCGTCACCGTATCCTTCCGGTCCTCACCATCATCCTCGCCATTCTCGTCATCTGGCACATTGCCGTCGTCTATCTCAATCTGCCCTTCGCGCGTGACCAGGCCGCCAGAGCAGGCCAGCAACTGAGCTTCTCTGAACTCCTGCCACAAACCTTCGCGCAAGAACGTCCCGTCCTTCCCGCCCCGCACCAGATCATCGCGGAGCTGTGGGATACGACCGTCAACAAGGCCATCACCTCCAAGCGCAGCCTCGTCTATCACGCGGGCATCACGCTCTCGGCAACGCTGCTGGGTTTTGCGATCGGCACGGCGCTTGGCATTTTGCTCGCGGTGGCCATCGTCCATAACCGCGTCATGGATCGCTCCGTCATGCCATGGATCATTGCCAGCCAGACGATCCCCATCATTGCTGTGGCACCGATGATTATCGTGGTGCTGAATTCCATGGGCATTTCCGGCCTGCTGCCGAAGGCGCTGATTTCGACCTATCTCAGCTTCTTCCCCATCGTGGTCGGCATGGTGAAGGGGCTGCGCAGCCCGGAGACCATTCAGCTGGATTTGATGCACACCTATCACGCCGCACCGTCGCAAATCTTCTGGAAGCTGCGCTGGCCGTCTGCCCTGCCCTATCTCTTCACCTCGCTGAAAATCGCCATCGCCATTTCGCTGGTCGGCGCCATCGTCGGTGAGTTGCCGACCGGTGCCGTCGCGGGTCTCGGTGCGCGGCTGCTTTCCGGGTCCTATTACGGTCAGACGGTACAAATCTGGGCCGCTTTGTTCATGGCCGCCGCAGTCGCGGCCATTCTCGTGTCGATTGTCGGCATGGCCCACACCGCCGTACTGAAAAGAATGGGAGAGCGGCCATGAGCAATCCCGGCTGGGTTATTGGCGCGGTGCTGTTCTGGCTTGCTGCCTGGGCATTGAACGAATGGCTGGTGCGTCAGCGCTTTCAGACACCCGGCGCAAAACGCGCCAGCAGCATTGTCATCCCGC
This sequence comes from Agrobacterium rubi TR3 = NBRC 13261, assembly GCF_000739935.1. Classification (GTDB taxonomy): domain Bacteria; phylum Pseudomonadota; class Alphaproteobacteria; order Rhizobiales; family Rhizobiaceae; genus Agrobacterium; species Agrobacterium rubi. The sequence goes on from NZ_BBJU01000023.1 coordinate 36,193, forward strand.
TCATCTTCGGCGCTGCCATCATCGTGCTGTGGGAAGGCATGGTGCGCGGCTTTGCCATTCCTTCCATCCTGTTGCCCGCGCCAAGCGCCATCTTCCTGCGGCTCATCAGCTCCGTCCCTATTCTCTGGGCGGATTTCCGGCAGACCTTTTTGAAAGCGGTGCTGACGGGATATGTGCTGGGCTGCGGTCTCGGCTTTGCCGTTGCCGTTATCATCGACCGCTCGCCCTTTCTGCAACGCGGTCTCTTGCCCATCGGCAACTTCGTCTCGGCGCTGCCGGTGGTTGGCATCGCGCCCATCATGGTCATGTGGTTCGGTTTCGACTGGCAGTCCAAGGTCGCCGTCGTCGTCATTATGACGTTCTTTCCCATGCTGGTGAACACGGTGCAGGGGCTATCCGCCTCCAGCCACATGGAGCGTGACCTGATGCACACCTATGCCGCCAGTTGGTGGCAGACGCTGGTGAAACTGCGCCTGCCTGCCGCATGGCCGTTCATCTTCGACGCATTGAAGATCAATTCCACGCTGGCGCTGATCGGTGCCATCGTGGCCGAGTTCTTCGGCACGCCCATCGTGGGTATGGGATTTCGCATCTCCGCCGAAATGGGCCGGAGCAATGTGGATATGGTCTGGGCCGAGATTGCCGTTGCGGCCATCGCTGGCTCGGGTTTTTACGGTTTGGTGGCGCTGGCAGAGCGCGCCGTCACCTTCTGGCATCCGTCCGTCCGCAGTGGACGCACGTAAACAACGAAAAAAGGGAACAGCGATGAGAAACAGACTTGCATCCATGCTTCTGGCCGGGGCAACGCTGATGACAGCGTTTGGCGCACAAGCCGCCGAAAAAGTCACGCTTCAGCTGAAATGGGTCACGCAGGCCCAGTTCGCCGGTTATTACGTCGCCAAGGACAAAGGCTTTTATGAAGCCGAAGGTCTCGATGTAGACATCAAACCCGGCGGCCCGGACATTGCCCCGGCACAGGTGCTGGCAGGCGGTGGCGCAGACGTTGTCGTTGATTGGCTGCCGTCCGCGCTAGCAACACGCGAAAAAGGCGTGCCGCTCGTCAACATCGCCCAACCCTTCAAAAGATCCGGCATGATGCTGACCTGCCTCAAGGAAAGCGGCATCACCAAACCGGCGGATTTCAAGGGCAAGACGCTGGGCGTCTGGTTCTTCGGCAACGAGTACCCCTTCCTGTCATGGATGGCGCATCTGAAAATTCCGACCACCGGTGGAGCCGATGGCGTGACCGTGCTGAAGCAGGGCTTCAACGTCGATCCGCTGCTGCAGAAGCAGGCGGCCTGCATTTCCACCATGACCTACAATGAATATTTGCAGGTGCTGGAAGCGGGCGTGAAGGCCAGCGACCTCGTCACCTTCAAATACGAAGATGAAGGCGTCGCGACGCTGGAAGACGGCCTTTACGTGCTGGAAGACAAGCTGAAGGACGCCAAGTTTAAGGAAAACATGGTGAAGTTCGTTCGCGCCTCCATGAAGGGCTGGAAGTGGGCGGAAGAGAACCCCAATGATGCCGCCGATATCGTGCTTGAAAACGATGCCTCCGGCGCACAGACGGAAGCACATCAGAAGGGTATGATGACCGAAGTCGCCAAGCTGACGGCGGGCTCCACGGGCGCGCTCGACAAGGCCGATTACGACCGCACCGTCAAAACGCTTCTGGGCGGCGGTTCCGATCCCGTCATCACCAAGGAGCCAACAGGCGCGTTTACGACCGAAATCACGGACGCTGCGCTCAAATAAACGTCAAATATACAATCTGTTGTAGCGCATGAGCATGATGTTCTGTGCGTTTTGCGCTTCAACTACCCCCGATTGAGCCTGCTCGCTTCGTGCATAAGCGTTGCGATAGCGCTTGCCCCAAACTTCTGTTAGAGCGTTTCCGTTGTTAAATGGAAACGCTTTAAGGCAGCCGAACGATCAAACGAAACGGCAGCGAGAGACGCTGGGCATTCGGATCGGAACGGGGGGAATATGGCAAGAACGGGCAAGGGTATCCAGAAGCAAAACAGGGAGGACAATATCGCCAAGATATTGAAGGCAGCCGAACAAGTATTTGCGGAGTTAGGGTTCGTCGGCGCTTCCATCAGCCGGATTGCAGATAGGGCTGGATTGCCCAAATCCAACATCGTTTATTATTTTGAGACGAAAGAACGATTGTATAAATACGTCGTTCGAGACATTTTCAATGTCTGGCGGGTCGCTGCAGAGCGCTTGGACGCCGAAGACGATCCGGCGATAGCAATAGCTGCCTATGTCGACATAAAAATGGACCTAGCAAGATCGAGGCCCGACGGCTCCAAGGTATGGGCCAACGAAATCATTCAGGGTGGCCCATATGTTCAGGATTATCTAGAAACCGAACTGCGTTCATGGACCGAAGACCGTGAAGCCGTCATGAATATCTGGATCGAGAAAGGCAAGATGCGACCTATGAAACCGAAGCATCTTCTTTACGCGATTTGGGCAACAACTCAACACTATGCCGACTTTCGACACCAGATTACTACGTTGAACGGCAATAAGGAATATTCGGATCAGCAATGGGCCGAAGCTAAACGCGATTTGACCAACATACTACTGCGCGGCGTACTGCCTTGACTGTAGCGTTATCAGTTGCTGGCATCGGTGCGCCCCGCTTGCCAATGTAAACGATTATACCTCCAACACTGGGTGCAAGCCCTTGTATGGAGGCGGTGTGGTTTCCCAGCTTTCCGCGAAGGAATGCAGGGCGCTGACCAAGACATTTAATTCGGTGTCATCAGTTCTTGGGTTCATGACGACGAAGCGAAGATAGAGTACCCCGTTATAGGTAGTCGTTGTCAAATACAGGCCACCGCGTTCGACGATATATACCCGCAAAGCCTTGTTGTAAGCGTCCGCATTGATGCTTGCATCACTCGGCACATAGCGAAACAACACGATATTGAACTCTGGGCTCACCGGCATTTCAATTTTGGAAATCTTGGACAGGCTATCAACGAACATGGCGGTGATGTCGAAGATTCGGTCTATCAGGGTCTCATAAATAGAAGTGCCGTAGATCGATAACACGCCCCACAGCGAAAGTGCCGCGGCACGTTTGGTGCATTCTGCCGTCGCCAAACCACAGTCATATTCATGCGCACCATCGCCATTCTCTACAAAAAGAAAAGGGGCATCCTGGCTGAATGCCACGTATTTATCGCGCGGACGCTTGTAAAACAGATAGGTCGACAGCGTTGGCATGAACAGCATCTTATGTGCGTCCCATATTACGCTATCCGCTCGCTCGATTCCCTCGATGAGATGACGATGCCTTGATGAAAAGCTGACGGCCCCGCCATGTGCTGCATCAACATGCAGCCATACATCATATTTTTCGCAAAGATCGGCAATTTTGTGCAGGGGATCGAAGGAGCCAGTCCGGGTTGCACAAGCCGAAGCGACGACCGCAATCACCGGAGTGTTGCTCTTCTTCAAACTCTCAAGCAATTCCGCAAGTGCAACTGGATCGGTTCTACCGGAGCGGTCGGAGGCAACATAGAGACATTGCTCGGAGCCAATACCCAGAATGCCCGCCGCCCGTTCAACCGAATAATGTGATTCCATATGGGTGATGATGACGGGTGGGGTTGCACCTCTGCACAGCCCTTTTTTCCAAACATCATCTAGTAGCTTGTTACGAGCTGTGAGCAACGCAGTCAAATTGGCCAGCGTGCCGCCGGATGTAACAAGACCGGAAAAGCTGTTCGGTTCGAAGCCGAGCTGCTCGCCTAGCCTTTCAACCATCACTTTTTCCACGGCGGTCGCCCATGGACCGAGTTCGTAGATCGCCATTCCTTGATTGGCAACATCAGCTGCAAACTCAAAAAGAGCTGCGATCGGAATAGCCGGTGGCAGTTGGTGGCCGATATATCCGGGATGATGAAGCCTTTGGGTGTTGGCGAAAAACTGGCCGATCATTGCGGCAGTCGTAGTTGCTATCTCGGCGCTGTTTGCTGGGTCAACGTTCCGATCCGCTTTCAGTCTGGCACGCACGTCCTGCATATTTTGTTCAGGCGGTCTAGCAGTCAAAACGGACCCGACACGCGCCTGTGCATCGCTGAGATATTCAGCAATCTGTTTCAGCACGGCCTCTCCAGCTCTGGAAAATGTCTCGGGATCGTAAAGTTGATCGATGGCCTTGGATAAATCAGACGTTTGGGAGCTTGTCATTTTTCAGGTTCTTCAACAGTCAAAAGAAATTTATTTGGATTTGATATGCAATGGGCATCGCGAAGGTGAAGGATGCTGATCGCTGTACAGAAAATATTGAAGCCACTCGCGATTATGCTCATCCCCGTACATGCTGAGTTGGTCAGCGCTATCGAGACCGTCGTATTTCATCCAGCGCTCGCGAATTTTCTGACGCACTTTCAAGCCGAATGATGTGTTCCTGCCCGCAACGATGTCAAAGTTGGTTCTTGGTTGAATGGTGAATACCAACGAATTCGAAAGCACGCGGCTTCTATGTTTGCCCAAAACCGGAGACGTAATATTGATGAATAGCTGACATCCGTTGAAGCAAAAGCTCCACAAAGGGTCGTCAGGATCCGTCGGAATTTCGTTAGGCCATGCGTGTTTATCACGATAATGCAGGTATTGAAGGATGTACCAGGACGCATTTGAGTAGTGATACAGCTCATCCATTTTTCTTTGTGGGTGGAATATTACCATCAGCGGCGGGCATATTTCGCCAGCACCATGAGAGCTTTTAATGTAATCACAATATTGCGTCATGTGGCTACACAAGAGGTCCAAATCCTTCGTTTCCTGCCAGCCATCAATGAACGTCAGCAAAAGATAGCATTCCTACATGGCCTTCTTAGCAAAAATACAAGGAAAAGTTTCATCCTTCAAATGCGTGGAAATTTGTGTCCAGACTTGAGATTTCCAGCCACCTTGCGCAAAATGAGGTATATTATCTTCGCTTTCTAATATTTGATCCAATCTAATTAATGCTTCAGGAAAACCCTTTTTATCAAAAGTGAATTTCACAGACATTATTGGTTCTCCAGTATGTCATATTAATTATGCTCGAATAGGGTCAGGCACCTATTCTAGTAAAATAATTTTCTCGCCGTCGTTTGCGAAAGGCATCTTTAAATAAAGCGATATTAAACTGATATTCTGTACGGTCGTGCAAAATTATTTCAATGAATGATTGTGTCTTTTTTGTGGTTTTTCATCAACCTTAGGGTGTCTATTTCAAACGAAATCCATCTTATTTTCGTCTTTAAGTAGTCGCTTAATTTGAGCCACGCATCCAAACAGAGGTGGCTCGGAAAATCTGCATGGCGGGGACAAGTGGAATTTCTGCCTGACTTCGGCTTAAATAGCGTGACAACACGAGCGCGCCTGAACCATAGCTAGGCTTTCGATGCGAAGGTTGCACTTGCCGCTATCAGAGACGCACGTGACCCCAGAAGCTTGAAGACTTGAGCCAAGTCCGGATCAGCTAAGTGTTTATCGTGGAGACGCAGCCTTGCCGCCCCACGATCTGAAGGACCCGCCGGGTATCCGCCAATCCCGCAGTGTGAAGCCAATTTCCGATTACTTGATCGCAAACACCTGGTCATGTGTGGCAACGAAGAATTGTCCCTCGGAGGTCACCCAACCGCGGAACATGCCATCGGTGTTATAGGGCGCGGCAATCGAGCCATCCGCGCCGACAGCAACCAGCCCCGCACCGATGCCATGCGGTTTCAAATCCTCCTGGATGACCTTGGAGGCTGCCTTTTCAACGGTTTCTCCGAGGTATCCGATGCGGCTTGCCACTTCGTGGCCAACTGCGTAGCGAATGAAGAACTCACCCTTGCCGGTGCCTGATACGGCGCACAGCCCATCGCGCGCATAGGTGCCCGCGCCGACGATCGGTGTGTCGCCGATACGGCCGACCGGCTTGTTATTGTAACCGCCCGTTGAGGTCGCAGCCGCCAGATGTCCAGCCGCATCAAGAGCTACCGCGCCAACTGTACCGTGTTTTTCGGATTCGCTGGCCACCGCCGCCGTACCCGCTTCGGCATGGGCCTTCATAGCAGCCAGTGCATTGACGCGCTTTTCGGTGGTGAAGTAGGCGTTCTCAACGATTTCAAGTCCTTCTGCTTCGGCAAAATCGTCTGCAGCTGAACCGCCCATGATGACGGCATCGCCTTTTTCCATGACGCGCCGTGCGGCCTTGATCGGATTGCGGATGCGCCTTGCAAGAGTAATGCCGCCCGCCTCCAGCGTGGCCCCGTCCATGATCGAGGCCTCGAGTTCATGATCACCATCGGCATTGAGCGCCGCACCGTAACCGGCATTGAAGTGCGGGCTGTTTTCCATCACGACGACCGCTGCCTGCACAGCATCAAGCGCTGAACCATCGGCCGTCAGCACAGCCCAGCCCGCTCGCAGCGCATGAGCGAGATCGACACGAGCTGCCTCCCATTCTGCCTCGGTGAGGCCGAGTTTTGCCATAACGCCGCAACCACCGTGAATTGCCAGTGCGATCTTGCCCATCATTCTTCCTTCCCTTTAACGAAATCAGCCGGGCAAAAATCTTGCCCGGCCGTGTCTGTGATGTCTGCGCGGATTACTTCGCAGGACGAATATTCATCGCCAGCGTGTCTTCATCCGAACGCGGCACGATGGTGATGGTCTTCTTCATGCCCCAGGCCGAAATGATCGAGGCGATCGACAGGTTGGGGCGGTCAGAAGCCACGATCGCATTGGCATCTTTCAGATACTGCTCGCGCTTTGCGGCATCCATTTCCACACCAGCTTGCTCGATCAACTTATCCAGTGCCGGGTTCGAGTAACCGCGAATGTTGAAGGCGCCGAGCTTCTTGGCCGGCTCGTTGGTGTGAACCAGCGACGACAGCGTATAGTTGGCTTCACCGGTCAGCGTTCCCCAACCGGACATGGTCAGCGAGTAATCGCCGCGCGTGTTGGCGGGGAAATAGACGGCACCGGGCTGGGCATTGGCTTCCACCTGAATACCGATCGCCGTCAACATCTGCGCAATCGTGGTGCCGGCATCCTTGTCGCCTGGCAGACGGTCATTGGTGAAGGAGAAGGTCACCTTGAAACCATCGGGATAACCCGCCTCAGCCAGCAGAGCCTTTGCCTTGTCCACATCCGACTTGGTCGGCTTCACATCGGGATTGTAACCAAAAATGTTCGGCGTCACGAGTTGTGACTGTACAGTGCCCATGCCTTCCATGGCGATTTCGGTTATGGTTTCGCGGTCGATGGCCAGATCGAAAGCTTCACGCACTTTCGGATCGGTAAAAGGGTTCTTCGGCAGCGGTGAGCCGTCCTTGGCGCTGACCTGCGGTGACTTATCACGGAAATCGAAAGCGATGTTAAAGAGGTAGACGCTGTCCTGGCGAACGATGGTGAGCTTTGAATCCTGCTCAAGTGTAGGCACGTCAGAGGCAGGAATGCGGGCGATGAGATCGACCTGACCGGCCTTCAGCTGTGCAACGCGGGCCGCATCGTTCGGCAGTTCCTTGCGAATAACTTTGTCCCACGGCTCCTTGCCGCCCCAGTAGCCATCGAAACGTTCCAGAACGAGTTGTTCCTTCGGCGTCCACGAGACGAACTTGTAAGGGCCGGTGCCGATGGCGGCCTTCCCGGAATTGAAGCCCTCGGAGGCCTTTTCGGCGCTGTCGGAATAATCCTTGGCGGCGATGTGGGAGACGACGAACAGGCGGATGAAATCATTCGGCAGGTTCGGAGCTGGGCCATCGGTTTTGACGCGAATGGTCAGCGGATCGACAATCTCAACGCCCTTCACACGGCGCACATAGATCGTGGTCGGGTTCGGGCCGGCAACACGCGGAATGCGCTCGATGGAGAATTTCACGTCTTCGGCGGTGAAGTCGGATCCGTCATGGAATTTGACACCCGGACGCAGCTCGAATTCCCAGGTGCTGTCGTCAATCGCAGTCCAGCTGGTCGCAAGGCCAGGCTCGAGTTCGAGGTTGTTGCCGGATTTGATGAGCGAGTCGTAAATATGCTTCATCGCTTCGGCGTGGGTGCCGGCGGCGGTGAAGTCTGGGTCGATAGAAAGCGGTCCGGCACGCACGCCGATTGTCAGATCGGCGGCAAGGGCGGCACTTGAAACGCCGCCGAGCAACGCCGTTGCAAGCACGGCTGTTCGGAATGTTTTCGAGATTATCATTCTTCGTTCTCCTCTGTCGTTGTCATAGGGGGCCAGTTCGGTGAATCCACGACGACCTTGGCAAGCAGTTCCGACAGCATCAGCTGTTCGGCAGGCGTCAGCGATGAGACCATCGCCTTCTCGCGCTCGACCATCGGCTGCATGGCTTGCTCGACGATGCGTTTGCCTTCGTCGGTGATGTAAAGGACAAAACTCCTCAAATCCGCCTGATCGATTTCACGGCGGATGATGTTTTTGTCGATGAGCTTCTGGATTGCCCGGCTGATCGTGTTCTTGGGAAATCCGGAAGAACTGCAGATGGCGCTCGCGGTCAGCCCGTCGGACAGGCCGAGCGAATAGAGAACAACGAATTCCGGCCGCGGAATGCCGTGTTCCTTTTCGATCAGCCGATAGATTGGCTCGTTGAATTGCAGCGCCAGAAAGTTGAAGCGAAACGACAGCCAACAGGGATTTTGCCAGAGTTTGACGGAGACAAGGTCCTCCACGCCGTGGCTTCCGGCCGCGACTTTGCCGCCTTCCCGCAGCAGAGCATCCAGTGTTGGTCCCCGTGACTGTCTCAATCAACCCTCGCTTCGTTAAAATTCATTTTAGTCCCGTATGGAACTTGACGCCGGATTAAATGGCTGTCAATTTCTTTTTTTAGTTCCATTTAGAACTTTGTTTGATGAGGCGCAGATAGGCAGAAAGCACAAATATTGTGCTGAAACGCCAAATGGTGGACGTTCTTTGCGCGTTTGCGCCGCAAATGAGAATGAGGATAGCGAATTGAAGATAGCCGACATAAATTGGATGCAGGTTGAAGAGCGCGTCGCGGAAAACGATTGCTGCATTTTACCCATCGGCAGCGTCGAGCAGCATGCCTATCTCAGCCTCGCCACAGACATGATCCTTGCCGAGAAGATCGCGGTGGATGCCGCTGAGCCGCTGGGCATTCCGGTGTTTCCGGTCATGCCCTATGGCTTGGCGTCGTCCTTTGCGACCTTTCCGGGAACGCTGACCCTGTCGCTTTCCACCTATATCGGCGTGATCAGAGACCTGCTCGACAGCATGTACCGTTCAGGCTTCCGCCGCATCCTTGTCGTCAACGGCCACGGTGGCAATGTGCCAGCCACCACGGTTATCTCAGAGTGGCTGAACACGCATCCCGATGCATCCGTCAAATTCCATGACTGGTGGCGAGCGCCAAAGACGCTGGCCAAGGTGCAGGAGATCGATCCTGCCGCTTCGCATGCCTCATGGATGGAGAATTTTCCATGGACGCGCACGACGGATCAACGCCAGCCGGACACCTCCAAACCGCAAATCGACTACGCAGCGCTGGCGCGTGTCGGCGCAGCACGCAAACGCGAATTGCTGGGCGATGGCAATTATCACGGGCTCTACCAGCGACCGGATGAAGACATGCTTGATATCTGGGATGTGGCCGTGAGGGAAACGCGCGCGCTTCTGGAGGCCGACTGGCACTGACAACCACACGGATATCTTTAAAACGACGGGAAAACCCGCACAAGACGGGAGAACTGGGAACGCATGTTTGGCTTTATCCTGCAAAGACTATGGCAGGCGCTCATCGTGGTCATCGCCATGTCGGCGCTCGTGTTCTGCGGCGTCTACGCTGTCGGCAATCCGATCGATGTGCTGATCTCTCCCGACGCGACGCAGGACATCCGCGCCGCCGTGATTGCGCAATATGGTCTGGACCAGCCGCTGTGGCAGCAATATTTCACCTTCGTCGGCCGCATCCTGCACGGCGATTTCGGACGGTCCTTTGTCTATAATATGCCCGTCAGCGAGTTGATCCTGACCCGCCTGCCGGCAACGTTGGAATTGACGCTGGCGGCCGTGCTGTTTGCCAGCCTGGTTGGCATACCCATCGGCATGTATGCCGGCTACCGCCCGCATAGCCCAGTCTCGCGCGCCATCATGACGCTGTCCATTCTGGGCTTTTCCGTGCCGACCTTCTGGTTCGGACTGATGCTGATCATGGTCTTTGCGGTTCAATGCGGGTGCATGCCTGCTGGTGGGCGGGGGGAAACGGCGAGCCTCTTCGGTGTCGATTTCAGCTTCCTGACCGGCGATGGACTTTCCCACCTGATATTGCCCGCGCTGAATCTGGCGCTGTTCAAGTTCTCCCTGATGATCCGTCTTGCGCGTGCCGGTACGCGTGAACTGATGCTGAGCGATACGGTGAAATTTGCCCGTGCCGCCGGTCTTTCGGAATTTACGGTGCTGAGCCGCCATGTTCTGCGACTGATCTCAATCCCGCTTGTGACCGTCTTCGGACTGGAACTCGGCTCGACGCTGGCATTCGCGGTCGTGACCGAGACGATCTTCTCGTGGCCGGGGCTTGGCAAACTCATCATCGACAGCATCACCTCGCTTGATCGTCCCGTCATGGTCGCCTACCTGATGTTCGTCGCCCTTCTGTTCATCGTCATCAATCTCGTGGTCGATCTCGTTTATGCGCTGCTCGACCCGCGCTTGAGAAAGGGGCGTGCCTAATGCGCGACACTCCGTTCTACCGGTTTCTGGATGAATTTCGCGGCAACAAGGTCGCTCTTGGTGCTGCCGTGATGGTGTTCATCATCGTGCTGATCGCCCTCATTGCACCGCTTGTCACGCCACAAGACCCTTACGATCTTGCGCATCTGGTGCTGCGCGACGCTCGCCGTCCACCAGGTTATGTCGGCACTGGCGGTTACACCCACTGGCTGGGCACGGATTCGCAAGGTCGCGATCTTCTGTCAGCCATCATCTATGGCCTGCGCATCTCGCTGCAAATGGGCATCATCGCCGGTGGCGTCGCCTTCGTCATCGGGGCCGTCGTCGGCTGCGCGGCTGCCTATATTGGCGGGCGTTTCGAAAGCCTCGTCATGCGCATTGTGGACTTGCAGCTTTCGTTCCCGGCTATCCTGCTCGCCTTCGTCATTGCTGCCGTGCTGGGACAAGGTCGTTACCAGCTGATCCTCGCACTGATCTTTGCGCAATACGCCTACTTTGCCCGCACCGCCCATGGTGCCGCCGCTGCTGAACGGCAGAAGGATTATGTCGAGGCAGCGCTCTCCATTCCGCTTTCCTCCTGGCGCGTAGTCCTGAAACACATCCTGCCAAATTCTCTGCCGCCGCTCATCGTTGTTGCGACCGTACAGGTAGCGAGTGCCATTTCGCTCGAAGCCACACTCTCTTTCCTCGGCGTTGGACTGCCGCCAACCGAGCCGTCGCTCGGCATGCTGATCGCCAACGGCTTCCAATATTTGCTGTCGGGTCGCTACTGGATTTCGATCTATCCCGGTGTCGCGCTGATCCTCTTCATCGTGTCGCTCAACATCGTCGGTGACCAGATACGCGACCAGCTCAACCCGAGGCTTCGCAGATGACACCAACAACGACCGCAACATCTGCGACACCGCTTCTCGACGTCACCAATCTGAAGACGTGGTTCCCCAGTGGGCGAGGCGAAGTGAAGGCCGTCGATGGCATCTCCTTTTCTGTCGCGCCCGGTGAAGTGCTGGGTCTGGTTGGTGAATCCGGCTCGGGCAAATCGATCACCGGTTTCTCCATCATCGGCCTCATTGATGAACCCGGCCGTATCGTTGAGGGCTCGATCAAGCTGGAGGGCCGGGAACTCGTCGGCCTGCCTGCCCACGAATTGCGCGCCATTCGCGGTAAAGTCATATCCATGGTCTTTCAGGACCCGATGATGACGCTGAACCCGGTTCTGAGCATCGGCACGCAGATCAAGCTGGCACTGGAAGCCCACGAAAACATCAGCAGTTCGGACGCACGTGAACGGGCGATCAAGGCCTTGGCTCAGGTGCGGATCAGCGATCCCGAACGCAAGGTCGATTTCTTCCCACATCAGTTTTCCGGCGGCATGCGCCAGCGCGTGGCAATCGCCATCGCTTTGCTTCACCGGCCCAAGCTGATTATCTGCGATGAGCCTACAACGGCGCTCGACGTCTCGATCCAGGCTGAAATTCTGGCGGAGATGAAAGAACTGGTCGCTGACCTCGGCACCGCACTGATCTGGATCAGCCATGACCTTGCGGTCGTCTCCTCCATTGCCGACCGCGTGGCCGTGATGAAGTCCGGCAAGATCGTTGAGATCGGCCCGGCGCTGGGCGTTTTGACGAAACCGCAGCACGAGTACACCAAGGCCCTGCTTGAAGCGTTGCCGTCGCGCGCCAAACCGGGTGAGCTGTTGTTGCGCGGCAGCGGCATTACGGATGCGGCACCGCCGCCACGAAAAGCGGCGACCGCCAATCTGCCTCCGCTTGGCAGCCCCTATCTGGTCATCGATAACGCGGTAAAGCGCTTCGAAAAGCCGGTGGGTATTCTGCACGGTCTGGCCATCAAGTCTGGCCTTTCACAGCCCGTAGCTGTTGTCAAAGCCGTCGATGGGGTCTCGATTACCGTCAATCGCGGCGAAGTGCTGGGGCTGGTGGGCGAATCCGGCTCCGGGAAATCGACGCTTGGGCGCATGGCAGCCGGTATCACCGTGCCAACGGCTGGCGCGATCCGCCTCAATGGTCAGCCTGTCATGAGTGCCGGGCGCAGCCCGTCGAAAATCACCACGCGGATTCAGACCATCTTTCAGGACCCATTTGCCTCGCTCAACGGCCGCATGCGCATTGGCGATATCGTTGCCGAAGGCCCGCTGGCACACCGGCTGGTCAGCCGCGCAGAGGCACCGGATTACGTCAGGCGATGGCTGGCTGCGGTGGGGCTGGACCCTGCTTTCGCCAACCGTTTCCCGCACCAGTTTTCCGGCGGTCAGCGGCAGCGCATCGCCATTGCCCGCGCGCTGGCCATGCAGCCTGACGTGATCGTCTGCGATGAACCCGTCGCATCGCTGGATGTCTCGATACAAGCGCAGATCATCAATCTGCTGATCCGCCTGCGGTCAGAGCTCGATCTTTCGCTGCTGTTCATCAGCCACGATCTGTCGGTGGTTCGTCATCTCTGCGACCGCGTAGCCATCATGTATCAGGGCCGCATCGTTGAAGAGGGCGCAACAAGCGCAATCTACACTGATCCGCAGCACGATTATACCAAGCGATTGCTGGCTGCCGTTCCAGTCCTGCCGCAAGCTGCCGAATAAAATACGAGGGAGAACGAGATATGGAACCGTGGGAATGGGACGAGACTACTTGGCGCGGCAAGGTCGAAAAAGTACGGGCCGGTCGTTCGCTGAAGCCGAAGGCCTGGAAGAACGGTGCCCGATGCGCTGTTGCCCTCTCTTTCGATAGCGACCACGAAACCAATGAATTGCGTGACGGTGGGGAATCCATCGGTCGTCTCTCGCAGGGGCAATATGGCAACCGCCGGGGCGTGCCGCGCATTCTGGAAACCCTGAAACGAGCAGACGTTCCCGCCACCTTTTTCGTCCCCGCGGTCGCTACGCTTCTTTACCCTGACGAGCAGAAACGTGTCATTGCCGAGGGTCACGAGATCGGTCTGCACGGCTGGATTCACGAGGTGAATACGAAAGTGCCTCCTGAAAAGGAGCGCGAACTTCATCTGCGCGCCGCCGACACGATTGAGAAGATCACCGGCGTCCGCGCCGTGGGCATGCGCACCCCATCCTGGGATTTCTCGGCCGTCACGCTGGAGATTGAGCGCGAACTCGGGCTTCTCTATGACAGCTCTCTGATGGCAGATGATGATCCCTATGAGCTGATCGAGAACGGCGAGCCGACCGGCATGGTGGAGTTGCCGGTGGAATGGATCAGGGACGATGCGGTTTATTTCAACATGAACCGTTTCACCGCCCACCGCCCTTATACACCACCTCCTGCCGTGCTCGACATTTTCAAGCGCGAGTTCGACCGCGCCTATCAGGAAGGTGGCCTGTTCCTGTTGACCATGCATCCGCACGTGTCCGGTTACCGCTCGCGTATCTTCATCCTCGAAGAGCTGATCCAGCATATCCAAAGCCATGACGACGTGTGGTTCGGTACCCATGCCGACATTGCCCGTTACGCCAAGGAGAATGCTGATGACTGACGTGACCCGCAAAGTGGCACTCATCACCGGCGGTGGTCGTGGCATTGGCCGCGCCTGTGCGCTGGATCTCGCAAAGCATGGCTTCGATATCGTTCTTGTCGATCTGATCGAGGACGATCTGGCGCGAACCGCAGCAGAAATCCGCGACCTGTCGCGCAAAGCACTTACCTTCGTCGCCGATGTGTGTGAACACAAGCGTGCTGCTGAGATCGTGGCGGAGGTCGATGCGACGTGGGGGCGGATCGACGTTCTCTTCAACAATGCCGGTCGCCCCATGCCGAAGGGGATCGTGGAAATCACGGAGGAGGAGTTCGATACCACCATCGACATCAACCTCAAGGGTGCTTTTAACTACATCCAGCCGACAGTGCCCTTGATGCGCCGCAATGGTGGCGGGCGGATCATCAATATGTCGTCCATGAACGCGCATACAGGCGGCGTCACCAGTGCCGTCAGCAAGTTCTCATACACGGCGGCCAAGGCTGGCATATTGGGAATGACCAAAGCCCTTGCGAAGGAGCTTGCTCCTGAGATCGTCGTCAATGCCATCTGTCCCGGCGTCATCAAGACGGAGCGCTCGAACGCAATGATCGACGCGCGAGAAGCGCAGCTCGCAGCAGGCATAGCGATGAAACGAGTTGGCACGCCGCAGGATGTTGCAAGCGTCGTGACATTTCTCGCAACGTCAGAGCCCAATTTTCTGACGGGCCAGGATATCCAAATCGATGGAATGCAGTGGGTAAGGTGACGTCTGCTAGAGTGATGCAGGGGAAATCATCGGCATTACATAATCAAGTAGTCTCAACATAGGTAAATAGCGCGCAAACGCTGCGCGCTAAGCTTATGAAGAGCACAACAGCTTGCGCTCTGAATCGGCAAGGGCGCCCTTACCGCTTGCCTATCGAATAACCTAATCCAGCAATTCTGCGGGCACCTTGCCACCGTTTTCAGACAGTTTTTTCATGAGCGCCTTGTGAAGCCATGTGTTCATTTCGGCGGAACCGTTGAGCTCGCCTGTGTAACCCAATTCCTGCGCGAGTTCTTTTCTCTCGGAAAGGCTGGCATCCATTTTCAGGGCTTTCATCAAGTCCGTAATAGAATGTTTCCAGTTCAACGTCTGACCGCTGCTCTTCACCGCCGCATCAAGCTGCGCTGCAACGTCGACAGGTTGAGATGACGACGTGGTCGGAGCCGATGGCTCAGAGACAGATGATGGTGCGGGTGTGGGTTCTGCCGCCGAAGGTGATGCAGGGGCTGCGTTCGCCGATCCGCCAAAAATGGCGTCCTTGATCTTATTGAATATGCTCATAATGTTTGCTCCCAGTATATTTATAATGCAAAGCCCAACGGGGAGCGGCCGACATCCGTTCCGAATAAATATAAGAAAAGCCAAACAAAAATTACTTCTGCTGTAACGGGCGAGCGACGTTTTCACGCCGACAGTGGTTCTCGAAAAACAACGCTCATGTTTTTTAATCCGTTTGAGAAATCATACCGAATTACGGGGTAGCTATTCATGATTCTTCAAACCACACCATTCGGCGATAAACAACGCCAGAACCCGCGTTGTTTCTTTCATGCTGGCCAAATCAGTACGCTCGCGAGGAGAATGGCTGTCATGCCCTCGCCCACCATAGCAAAGTGCGGGAATGTCATAATAGAGATTGTATTGGCGCGTGTCGCTGGTGGCCGTCATGCTGAAGCTTTCGAGATTTGAACCGAAGACCGCGAAATGGCTACGCGCAAGGACTGCCTCTGCTTCGCTTCCGGGTTCGAAAACGTGGCCATCTGCCTGGAAACCGATCCAGCTTAGTGTCGGCACGCGTTCGGTAGAAAGCCGAGCGGCACAATCCCTGACACACTCGGCGATACGCTCACGCACTTGAGACAATGGATGTCCTGGCAGGACGGAAAGTCTGCATTCGATCTCACACCACGACGGGACAGATCCCAGCCAATCGCCTCCCTGAATTTTTCCGAGACTGAATTTGACCGGATTTTCGATGTGGTTGAACCATGGATGCGATTTTGCTTCTTCATTGATGCGTTGCGTCAGCAATTCCAGAGCCTGAACATATTCATACGCTGCAAGAATTGCGTTGGACGTTCGGTCGAAATTCAAGACATGGCCGGGTTTTCCAAGCACACGCAGCCGAAACCAGACGGAACCCAATTCAGCACGGATCAATCTGTTGTCGAGCGATTCCGGAATAAAAACGGCATCGGCCCGGTAGCCTCGTTCCAGTGTTGCCAATGCACCGTTACCAGTGCACTCTTCCTCACTTACCGTTTGCACCAAAACCTTACCAGCTGGCACGTATCCAATGCGCTTTAGCGCGTCCAGGGCGAACACGATTTCCGCAACGCCCACCTTCATGTCGTTTGCGCCGCGCGCCCACATAAATCCATTTTCGATACGCGGCTCGAACGGGGGACGCTCCCACAATTCATCAGCTCCTGGCGGAACAACATCAATATGCCCCTGAAGAATGAGGCTGCGGCCCGGTAAAGCGCTGTCATCGACTGTGGCAACGACTTGAATGGCTTTGGTGTAGTCAACGTCCACGACGGGCGAAAAGCCGGGCTTTCCTTCAATGTTCACGTCCGCAATGGCAAACCTGTCCACTATCCACCTGCGCGCAGAAAATTCCTGCGCCAGCCAGTCCTGACAGGCAGCCTCGTTCCCGCGCACGGAATCGAAAGAGACAAGTTTCGACAACCATTGAACCTGGTCGTCAAAGCTCTTTTCAATTGCATCTTCCAGTAAGCCGTTAAGATTTGACGGGTTCATTGCTACCTCCCGAATGGGTTGAAGGGCACACTGTTGCATACGGCCTCCTCAATCATAATATCAACGGTCCATCCAGTCGACAAATAAAATACATTAATTTTGCTGCTAGAGCTTTGATCGCATATTTCTTGTCGACAAATGGTATTTACGTGTTAACAATTGTTTAGAGGGACCAAACTCGTTTTGGTTACCGGGGACGACAGATACAAATCTTGTGTGCATTTCTAAGGCTATGCCATGGACAAGCCATATGACGACGAAAAAATATGGCGGTTAGCCGCAGGTCCGCAGGCTGCGGCGTCGGTTTTTTCCTATCTCCGAGACGGCTTACAGACCGACATTGGCTGCGGTTTGATGACGGCGTCTGTGTATGATCTGCAACAGATGCGATCGCGTCGTGTCTTTTCTGAAAATCAAATCGCCTACCCGGTTGGGAACTTCAAGCGTCTCGATAAAAACCTGTATTTCGAAGAGGTCATCGTCAAAAAACAGCACTTTTCCTCCACGACGATCGAGGAAATTGCGGTCGTCTTTTTTGATTGGGAAAAAATCCGTGACCTGGGGTTCGAGTCCAATCTCAACATCCCCGCGATTGCCGATGATCAGGTCATCGGATCTGTCAATCTGCTGGCGAAAAAAGGCCATTATACGCGCGCTGTCGTCGAAAAAGCCTTGCGTTGGCAACCCGTCGTCACGCTGGCGTTCCTGCTTCTGAACACGCAAGGTCAGGAGTTTGCGACGTTCGATCCGTCAGCGGATGTAGAATTCAAAGCTGAGACCGAAGGCGGATAATCGCCTCGCCTGCAGCATGAAAACCAACGAGAGCCGCAAAGGCCGGACTGACCTTTCAGAGCAGTATGGAGCTTAAAATGAAACTGGGAATCCTGACCGCCGCCGCGCTTGCCATTGGCTCATCTTTCATGTCCATGCCTGTGCATGCGCAGGACACGCCTTTTAAAATTGCGTTTCTCGCTGCATCCAGCCAGAACGGTTTTAATCAGGCGATTTACTCCGGAATCCAAAAGGCGGCCAAAGCCTATCCAAACGTGACCACGGAAATATTCGACGGCAAATTTTCCGCACCAACGCAATTCAGCCAGGTCGAGGATTTGACGGCGTCGAAACGTTTCGATGCCATCATTCTGTCACCCAATGACACCGTCGGCATCGCAACGGCTTTGGAAGACGCGACAGCGGCTGGCATCAAAGTGGCAACGACATTGTTTCCAGTCGGTCCGGATTTGAAAAACATGCAGCCGCAGATCAAGGATTTGACGACGACTGTCGCCAGCGATCCATCGATTGGTGCCAAAGCACAAGCGGAAAAGATTGTCGAATATTGCGCAAGCAAAGACCCCTGCCGGGTCGTCGTCATGATGGGCCAGTTGATCTACCCCTTCGACAACCTTCGCAATGACAGCTTCAAGGAGGTCCTTGGTCAGCACAAGAACATCAAGATTGTAGCGACAGGCGAAGGGAATTACAGCCCGGACACCTCGCTCAAAGCGATGCAGGACATCCTACAGGCAAACCCGGAGATTGACGCTGTGCTTTCCAATGCGGATCAACACCTTTTGGGTGTCGAGATCGCTCTGGAGGATGCGGGAATTGATCCCTCCTCGATCTACCTGATTGGCGGGGGCCTCAATCAGATCACCATCGACAAAATCCGTGAAGGCAAATTCAAAGCCTCGCTCGCGAATTTTCCAGAATCAATGGGCTCTGCTGCGCTCGACGCAATCGTCAAATCTTTGAAGGGCGAACAGGTTCCCGTGTGGATCGATGAATCCAAGCTGCGCGATATCCCGATGATCGTAGACAAGCCATGGCTGGACGCACATCCGGATTTCAAGGCCGAATGGCCGGGCTGAGTTGGCACAAAACAAAGACTTAAGTGCTGTTTCTCGTTTCAAATTGCATAAGAGAGTAGAGCCATGGGTGAGCGCGAACTCGCCGTTCGGGTAGAGGCCGTCGCCAAGAGCTTCGGCGGAACGCGTATTCTCAACGACATCAATATCGATTTCCGCGCAGGCGAGGTCCATGCCCTTGTGGGTGAAAATGGCGCGGGAAAATCGAGCGTCGGGAAAATCATCGGTGGCTATTACTCTGCCGATGAAGGTGATGTTTTCGTGTTCGGCGAAAAAATGAGTCGCTATTCACCGCGCGAAGCTCTGTTGCGCGGCATAGCGATGATCCATCAGGAACTTCAACTCGTGCCAGAGTTGACTGTCACGCAAAATGTCTTTCTGGGACAGGAAAGCAATCGCGCCGGTCTCCTGGTCAAAGGCGATCTGGCACGTTTTGCCGATCTCGAAAAATCATGCGATTTCGGGCTGAACCCGAATGCCAAGGTCGCTGATCTGCGGATCGCAGATCGCCAGAAAGTGGAAATCATGCGCGCGATTGCCCGCGATGCCCGCGTGATCATCATGGATGAGCCGACGTCCTCATTGACCGAAGACGAAGCGCAAAGACTTCACGCCTTGATCGCGAAACTAAAAAACCGTGGTGTTGCGATTATTTATGTCAGCCATTTTCTCGATCACATCCTCGCCAATTGCGATCGCGTCACAATCATGCGCGACGGAAATGTGGTGCGGTCATCCGAAATCAGCTCGGAAAACAAGCAAAGCCTCGTAGAAGCCGTGCTGGGCAAGGCATCGGAGATCATTTGGCCGACTTTGCCAAAAGCGCCTGAGATCGCAACAACGCCCGCTGTGGAATTACGCAATATCTATACAAGTACAGGGCTGCACGACATCTCGATCAAAATTCGACCGGGCGAGATCGTCGGCCTGATCGGGTTGGTTGGTTCTGGCAGGACAGAAGTCGCACGCGCCATGTTCGGCGCCGATGACATAGCGGCTGGAGAATATTTCATCGGCGAGAGGCCGCAACGCCATCTGACCGTGCGCAAAGCGATCCAGCAGGGTGTAGCGCTTGTACCGGAAGATCGCAGAAAGCAAGGGCTCGTCCTCACGCAGAACACCCGAACCAACATCAGCCTGGGAACGCTTGATGCCATCGACCGACTAGGCTTTTTGCGGGGCAGGCTGGAACGGGAGCGCACATCGGACATGATCCGCCACTTCGGCATCGTGCCTGCCGCGGTCGATGGTGACGTGGCCTTTTACTCGGGGGGTAACCAGCAAAAGGTTCTCTTGTCAAAATGGGCGATTGCGAGACCGAAAATCCTCATCCTAGATGAGCCGAGCCGTGGGGTCGATATTGGCGCGCGCCAGCGCATTCACGAGTTCATCGTTGAGATGGCGCGCTCGGGGACGGCGGTCCTGCTGATTTCGTCGGAATTGGAAGAGGTCATCAACCTGTCTCATCGCGGTTACCTGATGAGTGAAGGGCGCATATTTGCCGAAGAAGATTGTCACAACCTCAGCGTTGAAAAGGCCCTGAAGTCTATCTTCAACGTCCAAAGCCAAAAACAAACACACTTTGAGGAAGTTCGATGAACGATGCCCGCATCGCCACCGCAAGACCGGACGGCCGTACCTTCAGCCTGACGACCGTGTTACGCCAGTACGGGGTTCTCATCATTATCGGCTTGCTGCTCATTCTTCTGACATTCGCCTCCGACAGCTTTCTGACACCGCGCAATCTTTTGAACATCATCAATCAAAGCGCGCCCTTGATGATCATCGCCTGCGCCTTGACGCTCGTCATCATCGGCGGAGGGTTCGATCTCTCCACCGGCGCTATTTTCGGTGTGGCGGCCGTCTCAGCGGGCTGGATCGCGACGAATATCGATCCTTATCTGGGTCTGATCGCGGGGCCAGTCATCGGCCTTGTCCTCGGCATCTTGAACGGCTTGATTATTACGACGTTCAACGTCCATTCCTTTCTCGTCACACTGGCAACCAGCCTTGTCTATCGCGGTATCGCCATCCTCATCACTGGTGGATCACTGATCCCGGTTCGTATCGACCAATTTTCCTGGCTGGGACGCGGGCGCATCGGGATGGTGAATATCGCCATCATCGTGCTCGTCATCTTCATAGCGATAATGATGATCCTTCTCAATCGAACAACCTTTGGCAGGCGCGTCTTTGCTGTCGGTGGCAACGAGGAGGCCGCGATCTTATCGGGTATCCGCACCAATCTCGTAAAAACCGCGACATTTGCCATCAGTGGCGCGGCAGCCGGTCTTGCGGGCATCATCACAGTCTCGCGACTTTCCATGGCCGAACCGCAGGCAGGTGCCGGGTTTGAACTGGAGGCCATCGCTGCCGTCATACTCGGCGGCACGGCAATCACCGGTGGAGCGGGTGCGATATGGCGCTCCGTGGCTGGTGTTCTGCTGATGGCCCTGATCGGAAACGGCTTCAACATTCTCAACGTCAATCCCTTCTTCAAGGATTTGACGACCGGCGTGATCATCGTGATCGCGGTTGCTCTGGCAGCCAACAGGTCACGACGCTGATGAACGCTCGATATCGCACGCTTCCATTTCATCCGGTTTGACCGGACGCATGAAAGTTCATGAAAGGCATTCGATGACTGAAAAGATCATTCGCGTTTCGACAGATGTCGGAGGGACGTTTACCGACCTGGTCTATTTCGAGACCGATCCCGTGACCAAAATCCAAACTGTTCGAACGGAAAAATCCGATACGACCCCACCTGATTTCGAGCGAGGTGTCTTGAATGTTCTCGAGAAGGCGCAGGTCGACATAAGGTCCGTCAACTTTTTTGCGCATGGGACAACGGTCGTCATCAATGCATTGACGGAGCGCAAAGGTGCCAAGGTGGGATTGATTACCACACAAGGCTTTCGCGATGCGCTTGAGATCGGTCGTGGCAATCGCCCGGACTTTTTCAATCTCATGTACCGCAAGCCAACACCGTTCGTACCGCGACATCTGCGGCTCGAAGTGCCGGGGCGAATGAGCTATCGTGGTCAGGAGACAGCCCCGCTCGATCTCACCGGCCTTGACGACATCATCGCTACTTTCAGGACAGAAGGTGTGGATGCTGTCGCGATCTGCCTGCTTCACGCATATGCAAACCCGCAGCATGAGACAGCCGTTTTGGAGGCGCTTCGCGCTCGGTGGCCTGAGATTTCAGCTGTCGCCTCCCATCAGATTACCCGTGAATGGCGCGAATACGAACGCACGAACACCACGGTCCTATCTGCCTACGTTCAGCCAAAGGCAGAGCGTTATCTGGACAAACTGGAAAGCGGCCTGAAAGAAAGTGGTTTTCAGGGCAATCTCTTCATCATGCAGTCGAACTGCGGCGTCGATTCTGTCGGAGCGGTGAAGGCAGTGCCGATCACCATGGTCGAAAGTGGTCCCGCCTCCGGTTTCTGGGGGGCTGCAGAACTTGGACGCATCATTGGTGAGCCGAATGTCCTCGCTCTTGATATTGGCGGCACCACCGCCAAATGTTCGCTGATCGAAAACGGACAGGTCAAGATCAAGACCGATTACTGGATTGAAAGAAGCCGGAAGTCGGCCGGCTATCCCATCATGGTTCCCGTCGTCGATCTCGTTGAAATCGGCAATGGTGGCGGGTCGATTTCCTGGGTCGATGATTTTGGCAAACTGCATGTCGGACCACAGTCGGCAGGCGCATCGCCGGGTCCAGCAGCCTACGGCCGGGGCGGCACTCACGCCACGACGACCGACGCCAATCTTGTCCTCGGGCGTATCAATAAAGATTATTTCTGCGGCGGGTCCATGGTTGCTGACATCCCTGCGCTGGACAATGCAATGGCTGCGTTGGCAGACAAATTGGGAACGGCAGCGGTAGAAGCTGCGCGTGGCATCGTGCGGATCGCCAATTCGAACATGGTCAATGCTTTGAAGCTCGTGTCGGTCAATCGCGGCTTTGATCCCCGAGATTTTACGCTGGTGGCTTTCGGCGGTGGTGGGGCCATGCACGCAGTCGCGCTCGGACAGGAACTCAACGTCAGAAAAGTCGTGATCCCGCGTGGTGCAGCGGTGTTTTCTGCCTGGGGCATGATGATGAGCGATCTGCGTCGCGACTATTTCGTCACGCATCTCATAGACGAAACGGAACACCAGTCCCTGAGCGACCTGCTGTCGAAGACGATGGAACTGGCGAGATCGGAATTTCTACGAGAAGGCGTCAGCGCCGATACGATCACAATGCTCCCGTTGGTGCGCTGCCGCTACCAGAACCAGGAGTTTGCCGTCGAGGTTCCTGTTCCCGCTGGCACGATCGGGCCTGACGAAATGGCTCGCATGACTGCGGATTTTCATGATGTCTACGAGCGAGAGTACACCTACCGGCTGGACGCAGGCGTAGAGATTATCGGCCTGCATCTTATTGCATCAAGCGAGGTTGGAAAGCTTGAACTCGTCAAGTTGCCCAAAAGCGGTGCGGATGTTTCCTCGGCGATAAAGGGCCGTCGATCGGTAGACTACGCAACCGAGGGCGCCCATGACGCCACGATTTACGACGCAACGAAGCTGGAGCCTGGGATGCGCTTCCACGGTCCCGCTATCATCGAGGACCCTGGTATGACTATCGTCGTGCATCCGGGCAATGCGGTTTTCGTGGATGACTTCGGCAATACCCATATCGATATTCGGAACGAACAATGACCCAGATGAAACCAAGCGAATTCGACCCCGTCACCTTCAACATTATCCAGAATGCGATAGAAGCCGTCGCGGATGAAATGTTCGTGGCGCAACGCAAGACATCGATGAGCGCCATCATTTATGAAGTGCTGGATCTTTCCTCGGGCGTCCTCGACAAGCACGGCCAGGTGGCAGCCTCCGGTGCAGGTATTCCTGCCTTTATCGGCGTCCTCGACAAGGCCATCGCGGGTATTTTAAAAAAGTTCAAGTTGGAGGAAATCAAGCCCGGTGATGTCTTCGCTTCAAATGACCCTTATTATGGCGGTGTCACGCATCTGAACGATATGGTGCTTGCCCTGCCAGTCTTTCACGCCGGGCAGTTGGTGGCATGGGTAGCCAATATTGCCCACTGGAACGATGTTGGTGGCAATGTGCCGGGCTCCATGTCATCGGAAGCCACCGAAATCTTTCAGGAAGGCATTCGTATTCCGGCGGTCAAACTGTTTGACGAAGGCCGCGCCAATCAGGCCGTCTTCGACATACTATACGTGAACACACGGTTGCCTGATTTCCTGCGCGGTGATCTGTGGGCGGGGATTGCAGGCCTTCGGATCGGCGAACGACGCATTCTTGAGCTGGTGGCCAAATACGGTCAGGACACATTCGAGGCAGCGGTGGCGGATTTCATGGATTTCGGCGAGCGCCGCGCACGCACAGCCCTCAAGGCCATAAGCAAAGGCATATACAGCTTCAAGGAAGAGCAAGATACTGGCGCAATCCACAAGGTCATACTGACGATAACCGACGATGAATTCATCGTTGATCTCCGGGACAACCCGCTACAAAAAGGATCGTCGAACTCAAGCCGGGAAGGCACCGAGATTGCGATCCAGCTTGCTTTCAAGTCGTTTACCGACCCAGAGGCGCCCGGCAATGGTGGCTTTTTCCGTCCCCTCAAAGTGCTGACAACGCCCGGCACCGTCTTTCATGTCGAGGAACCCGGCGCGCTCGGCTACTACTCCGAGGTTGAAATTCGACTTTTCGACATGGTCTTAAGAGCGCTGGCAGAGCACTTCCCGGGTAGCGTTCCAGCCGGAAATTTTGCCTCGATCTGCGGCACCGTTGTCGGAGGACCACATCCGCTCACCGGTCGCCACTACACGATCGTGGAACCTCAGGTCGGTGGCTGGGGCGCGTGGGAAGGCACGGACGGTCCCAGTGGACAATTTTCCGGTTTCCACGGAGAGACTTTCAATTGCCCCGCTGAAGTCGCGGAAGCGCGATACGGTTTGAGTGTCGATCAGGCAAGACTCAATGCAGAGCCGGGCGGCGAGGGTCAATGGCGCGGTGGAAAGGGCATCGACGTGCACTACCGCGTTCTAGCCGATAATAATTTCCTCTCAGTCGGCTACACGCGGTCACGAATTCCGCCGTGGGGTGTGGCTGGCGGTCATGACGGATCAACGAACTATGTCGAGGTTTTGCGCAAGGATGGGTCGAAAGAGCGTTACGCTTTTGCCACCAATGTTTCCGTCAACAAAAACGATGTCATCCGGGTCGTTACCGCAAACGGTGGCGGATACGGCGACCCCAAAAAACGCGATAGGCAGGCAATCGCCGATGATATCAAAGGGGGATATTTGACCAGTGAGCGAGCTGAGCAAGTCTACGGCTTTTAAGGATATGGCTGGACAGTGCGTCGCACTTATGAAGGTTTTGCAACAAAACTGAAAAACGGCTGACAAAAACTGTAGCTACACTGACATCATCAAGGACTAAAGACTGCGGCAACCACAGCCGGTCGTGCTTTGAGGCATTCTCCGGAAAATTACGTTACCGGAGTTTCGTCTTGAAAATCGTCCAGATCACCGACACCCATCTCAGCCCTAACAAACAGCATTTCAACGACAACTGGGAACCGCTCGTCCGCTGGATCGAGAGGGAAAAACCCGATCTGGTGGTGCACACGGGTGATCTCAGCATCGATGGCGCAGATTATGAGGAAGACCTCGCCTTTTCCATGGACATGATGCGACAACTGTCGATGCCGGTGCTGATCGTTCCAGGAAATCACGATGTCGGGCATTTTCATGGTTCCGCCCAGCCGGTCAATGCCGAACGCCTAGAGCGCTGGCACCGCCTCGTCGGCCCGGATTACTGGGTGGAAGACACGGACACCTGGCGGATCATCGGTCTCAACAGCCTGTTGATCGGACTGGGTGGTCCGGAAGAGGAAGCGCAGGAACGCTGGTTGGAAGAAATGCTTGAGGGCCGCGATGGTCGCCGGGTCGCGATCTTCACCCACAAACCTCTTTTCGTCGATGATGCCAACGAGCCGGAAGCCGGGTACTGGAGCGCACCGTTCGAGCCGCGCATGCGCCTTCTTGAGATGATCGCCAGACATGACGTGGCCCTGTTCGGGTCGGGTCATCTGCACTGGAGCTGGATAGGCCGCCATGAAAACACCAGCCTGGTCTGGGCGCCGCCCTCCTCTTTCATTCTGGGCGAGATGGAACGCGAAATGCCGGGTGCCCGTATCATCGGTGCTGCCATTCACCATCTTGGTGAGACGGTTGAGAGCCAGTTGGTGTCCGTCGAAGGGCTGAAGCCCTATTATCTCGATGATGTCTTGGCCGAAGTCTATCCCTCCGCCGTGAAGAAGGAAGCCGCGGAATGAGCGTACTTTCTCTCTCCAATATTACGAAGTCGTTCGGCGCCAACCATATTCTCAAAGGTGTCAGCCTCGAGGCTGAGCCCGGCGAGTTCATTGCGCTCGTCGGCCCTTCCGGCTGTGGCAAGAGCACGCTTTTGCGCATCGTCGCAGGACTGGAACATGCCGATAGCGGCGAGATCAGTCTTGCCGGAAAGACCCTGTCGAACCTGACGGCTGCGGATCGCAACATAGCCATGGTGTTTCAGTCCTACGCGCTCTATCCGCATCTGACGGCTGGCCAGAATGTCGCCGTGCCGCTTGCCATGCGTCGCCTCACCGCAACGCAGCGTCTGCCGATCATCGGCAATCTCATGCCCGGTCAGAAAGCCATCCGCCAAGGCATTCTCACAGAAGTCAAGGCGATGGCTGCGTCTCTAAAGATCGGGCATCTGCTGGATCGCAAGCCCGGCCAAATGTCGGGCGGCCAACGACAGCGTGTGGCGCTTGCCCGTGCCATGGTCCGCCAGCCGGCATTGTTTCTGATGGATGAGCCACTCTCCAACCTCGATGCCAACCTGCGTGTGCATGCACGCGGAGAAATCGTAGAGTTGCACCGCAAGTCCGGTGTTCCCGCCCTCTACGTAACGCACGACCAGTCCGAAGCCCTGTCTATGGCAAGCCGCGTGGCGGTGATGATCGGCGGCAGGCTTTTGCAGCTTGCCACCCCGCAGGTGATCTACGAGGACCCGTCGCATATCGAGGTTGCACGGTTCATCGGCCAGCCACGCATCAATCTTCTGCCCACCAAGGCAACGGCAAATGGCATGGTGCAGTTTGGTGGCATCACCATCGCCGCATCCAGCCTGTCGCATGGCGATGATGTGACCGTCGGTATTCGCCCGGAATTTGTGACACTGGCATCGCAGTCCAGAGACACGATGGCAGCGACCGTTGAACGCCTCGAATTCCTCGGCTCGGAAGTCATTCTCTTTGCGCGGCTCAACGGCATGGGCGAGACGGTGGTCGTGAAGCTCACGCCATCTGACGCAGCCGATCTTGGCACCGGCAAGCCGGTCCATCTGGCAATCCAGCCGGAAAAGGCCATGCTGTTCGGCGCGGATGGCGAGCGCATCA
Organism: Agrobacterium rubi TR3 = NBRC 13261; assembly: GCF_000739935.1. GTDB lineage: Bacteria > Pseudomonadota > Alphaproteobacteria > Rhizobiales > Rhizobiaceae > Agrobacterium > Agrobacterium rubi. The sequence goes on from NZ_BBJU01000023.1 coordinate 63,543, forward strand.
TGACGCAAGTCTCCATCGTCGGCGCGCCGGAGTTACTTCATGGCTGAGCTCACCGCATCCATCTTCACCGCCTCTGCACCCACGCAGCAACAGATTGCTGCCCGGCGCGAAAGTCGCACGGCATGGCTGCTGGCCGCCCCGGCCATCACATTGATGATGCTGTTCATCATCATCCCTACGCTGGCCGTGATCGTGCTGGGCTTTACAGATTTCGAACTCGGTTATTCCGGTTTCCGCTTTGTCGGCTTCGAGAACTACGCCGAACTCTTCAGCGACCGCACTTTCCGCAAGTCGCTGTGGAACACGGTTGTCTACACCGCCATCGTCACGCCCTTCTCCATCTTCATAGGCCTTGGCATTGCCATGCTGATTGAGGCCGAACCGCGGGCGAAGGCGTTTTTCCGCACCGTCTACTTCCTGCCCGTCGCCTCCCTTTTGGTGGCCATGGCAACGGTCTGGCAATATATGCTGCACCCGAGCATCGGCCCGGTGAACATGATGCTGGCCTTCTTCGGAATCGCGGGTCCCAATTGGCTCGGTTCCTCCAGCACGGTTTTGCCAAGCCTTGCCATCATCGGCATCTGGCAATCGGTCGGGTTCAACATGGTGCTGTTTCTGGCTGGCCTCACCGCCATCCCGCGCGATCTCTATGCGGCAGCAGAAATGGACGGCGTGCGCTCCGGTTTTGAACGTTTTCTTCTCGTCACATGGCCGATGCTGGGGCCGACCACCCTGTTCGTCGTCACGATCAGCATCATCAACTCGGTCAAGGTGTTCGAAACCGTCAAGGCCCTGACCGAGGGTGGACCGAACAAGGCATCCGAAGTGCTGCTGTTCACCATCTATCAGGAAGGGTTCGTCTATCTGCGCGTCGGTTATGCCTCCGCCATGACGGTAATCTTCCTCGCCATTCTGGTGGTCTTGATGTTCCTCCAGTACCGCGTTCTTGACCGCAAGGTGCATTACTCATGACGCAGTCCGCCATTCTCCCTTCCTCCATGACACTGGGCCGCGTGATTCGCCTGTCCATTCTAACAATTGGCGCACTTGTCTTTCTGTCGCCCTACATCTTCATGATTTCGACGGCAGGCAAAGCGCAGAGCGAAATCTTTTCCTCGTCCCTGTCCCTCATTCCGCAGACGTGGAGCTATATGGCCAACTTCACCAAGGCCATGACACGGGTGTCCATGCCGAGCTTGTTGTTGAACGGCGCCATCGTTTGTGCACTGATCCTGTTCATTCAGGTCGTCGTCGCGGTTCCCTGCGCCTATGCCATGGCTAAGCTGAAATTCAAGGCGGCCCGCGTCTTGATGATCATGGTCATGCTGGGACTTCTGGTACCGATCCACGCTACGGCATTGCCGCTCTACGTCGCCTTTGATCGCATGTCGGTGCTCAACAGTTATATGGCGCTGGTCGCTCCATTCTCGATCTCGGTCTTTGCGATCTTCCTTTTCCTGCAGTTCTTTCGCGCCATGCCCGATGATCTCATCCATGCAGCCCGTCTGGATGGCATGAGTGAGGCGGGCATCGTCGCCCGTGTCATCCTGCCCAATGCTTGGCCCGCGGTTACGGCCTTTGCGATTTTCTCGGTCGTGGCCCATTGGAACGATCTTTTCTGGCCACTGATCGTCGTGACCAACCAAACCTATGCGACACCGCCGCTCGGCCTTCTCTACTTCAGAGCTGCGGAAGCCGGAGACGACTACGGCGCGCTGATGGCGGCAACTCTCATCATCACCCTTCCTCTCGTCATCGCCTTTCTGGCTGCCCAGAAACGCTTCGTCGAAGGCATCACCATGACCGGTCTCAAAGGCTGAGCCGGACAGCATAAACACAACCTATATTCACCAATGGAGAACGTGCCATGAACCTCATCAGACACGCATTGACGGCGCTTGCCGTATCAGCTGCCTTCGCCGCCATTCCTGCCCAGGCAGAAACGGTGCTCACCGTGCATTACCCCATGCCTGGCTTCTTCAAGGATGTGATGGACAACATCTCCAAGAAGTTCATGGAAGAGAACCCGGAGATCAAAATCCAGTTCGCCAATCCTTCCGCGACTTACGAAGAAGGCATCCAGACCATCATGCGCCAGGCCGGAACGGCCGAAATGCCGGACCTGACCTTCATCGGTCTCAACCGCCTGCGCATGGTCAGTGAGCGTGACATTCCCGTCGATCTCGGACCACTCGTCAAAGCCGATGGCAACATGGCCGAACAGGGCTTTTCGGACAACATTCTGGAGCTCGCCCAGGTGGACGGCAAGCAGGTTGGCCTCGCCTTCGCAACCTCCAATCCGATCATGTATTACAATGCCGATCTGGTTCGCAAAGCCGGTGGCAACCCCGATGTTCCGCCAAAGACATGGGACGAAGTGATCGCGCTCGGCGGCAAGATCAAGGCGCTCGGCGATGGCAATGAAGGCATCGACTTCCGCTGGCAGGGTGACGACTGGATGTTCTCCGCACTGCTGTTCGGCGCTGGCGGCACCATGCTGAATGCGGACGAAACGAAGGTTACCTTCAACGGCGAAGCAGGCCAGAAGGCAGTTGCTGTTCTGGACAAGATGGTGAAGGAAGGCGGCTTGCCCGTCTTGACCAAGCAGGCTGGTGAGCAGGCCTTTGCCGCTGGCAAAATCGGATTTGCGTTCCAGACAACCGGTGCACTGCGCAACACCATCAAGAATGTCGGCGACAAGTTTGATCTGCGCACTGCGCAAATTCCGCTGATCGACCCTGAAAATGGCAAGCTGCCAACCGGCGGAAACGCCGTCGTTATCCTCACGAAGGATGCCGAAAAACAGAAGGCCGCTTGGACATTCGCCAAGTTTGCTGCCGGTCCGTACGGCGCATCCGTTGTCGTTCCCGGCACCGGCTACGTTCCAAACAATGAGCTGGCCGCGAAGTCCCCGGAATATCTCGGCAACTTCTACAAGGAAAATCAGCTGTTCCAGGCCGGACTTTCGCAGATGTCACGCATGGTGCCTTGGTACGCTTTCCCAGGAACCAACGGCGTGAAGGTGACCCAGACCATCGTTGAAAACCTGTCGCGCATCGTTGAACAGAACGCCAAGCCCGACGAAGCTTTGAACGACGCTGCCGATGAAGTGAAAAAGCTTCTGCCGCGCAGATCTTGAAAGCACCAAACAGAAACGCAGGGAGGCGGCTTTGGCCGCCTCTTTTTATATTTCCTGAAATCAGTCATAGCATGTCAATTTGCGGCCAGAGATGGGAAGATTAAGCGACCGTTGCTCCCGCAAACAACTGATGTCCCACGCGCAGATGCCTTGGTGCTGCGGCATTCTCGGCAATGTCCAGCAACAGCGCAGCCGCTGCCGTTCCCATATCTGCGTCCGGCATTCTGATGGTGGTCAGAGGCCGGTCGAGCAACCGTCCGATCGAAATGCCATCGAAACCGCAAACCGAGATATGATCCGGCACCGAAAGTCCGTGTCGTCTCAACGCACCGATGACGCCCAGCGCCAGAAGATCGTTGGAAGCGATAATGGCACTCGGCCTGATATTCTCCACCACATCCAGCAGATCGAGGTTTTCGTATCCGTCGAGAAAGTCGATCTGCAACGCTTCGAGCGGTCTCAGACCCTTATCGGCCAGCGCCTGGCAATGCCCCTCGTAGCGCAGTCGAGCGCGATCCGATGAGATAAAATGGCCGGAGACGAATAGGATATGGTGGTGCCCCTTCCCCAACAAGAATTGGGTCAACTCGTAACTGGCCTGAAAATTATCGACAGTCACCGCCGCCTGAAACCGCGGCATTGGCAGATTGTTGAGAAGAACGGTGGGAGGCAATGCCGCTGACAGGACGTCGCTGCAACGCGGATCGCAGAGCGTCAGGATCAAGCCAGTCGGATGCTCCTCAAGCAGCGAGGCTACAGCCGAAGCCTCGCTGGACGGCTCATAATTGGACTGCGCAATCAGCACATTTTGCCCTGCGGCCTGCAATCGACGCTGTATTCCCGCAAGCGATGCGGCAAACACCGGATTGGATATGCTCGGCACAAGGACACCCACGACCGGCCTTGACCGACGACCATCTCCAGCTCTGTTTTTGACGTGCCTGTAACCCATTTCCGCCGCGGCACGACGCACCTTACGCACCATTTCGGCACTCACCGGTCCGGTTCTGTTCAGCACACGGCTCGCAGTGCTGACCGAGCATCCCGCACGAAAAGCGACCTGCTCAAGCGTGATCATCGAGCTTATCTTCGGTAGTCAAAATGATGCCCTGTCGTTGCAACAACTGCAGGAGACGTTGCCACAATATTCAATCTTTTGCTAAAGAAAACAGGTAAGCGGGTTCTGAATATTTAAGAGTCGATGCCGGCAACGAGGCTCACTGGGCGGTGAAGCCACCATCAATCGGCAAGCTGACACCGGTGATCATCGCCGCACCGTCGCCAAGCAGAAAGACGATGGGCGAAGCGATATCTTCTTCGCTGGCCCATCGGCGCAAGGGCATCTGCGCGAGGAAGGGCTCACCTATTTCCGGGCGTCCCCAATAGAATGCCGACATCTCCGTCATGACGACGGTGGGGTTCACGCTGTTGACGCGGATATTGTATTTGCCGAGCTCCAGTGCCGAAACGCGCGTGATGCTGTCTAATGCAGCCTTTGATGCTGCGTAGGAAATATGGCCGCTCAATGCGACGAGAGCTGCTTGGCTGGAGACGTTAACGATTGAGCCTCCCTTACCAGACTTTACCATCGTCTGCGAAGCATATTTGGTGACCAACAGGGCGCCGCGGGTGTTCACAGATATGACCTTGTCGAACACCGAGATGTCGGTGTCCATTGGCGTCGCAATCTCTCCACCGAAGCCACCGCAATTCACGACACCCCACAGATCAAGCCCATCAAGCGCATCACGAATGCTGGCTTCATCGCTCAAATCAAAAGCGAGAACCGCGCATCCGGTCTCGGAACCGAGCTTCGACAGCTTCTCCTGATCGCGACCGCCCGCAATGACGATGGCGCCCGCCTCTATAAGTTTGCGAACCGTTGCGGCGCCAATGCCGCCGCTGGCACCGGTGACGAGGACTGTTTTACCTTCCAGATTGTGCATGACAATTCCCTTTGTCGTTGTTCAACGCCCGATGGAAACCCGGACGTCACCCCCCAATCATCAGCTTCACCACCTCATCGTGGTTCGTGTCGGCAATGTTTCGCACACCCGCAACGATACCGCGCCTGAGAACAACGATTCGGTCGGATACGGCAAAAATGTCCTGGAGGTTATGGGAGATGAAAATGACGCCCTTGCCCTGTGCTTTTACGGATTTGATCAGTGAGATGACTTTTCTCTGCTCCGGTACACCGAGCGCGGCTGTTGGTTCGTCCATAATCAAAATCTTTGCGTTCCAGAAGACTGCACGCCCGATGGCCACGGCTTGGCGCTGTCCTCCGGAAAAATTGCTGACGGGTGCCTCCAGGCGTTTCACATGGAAGTCCAGAAGCGCCATCGTGTCTTCGGCAGCCTTGGCCATCTTCTTGCGATCAAGAACGGGAACGAAGCCGAAGGCACGCCTCATGGGCTCGCGGCCAAGATAGATATTGGCACCGATCGACAGATTGTCTGCGAGTGCCAGATCCTGATAGATCGTTTCTATCCCCTTTTCGCGCGCGTCTTCCGGTGACGAGAACAGAGCTGGTTTTCCCTCGATCAAAATCTCTCCCGAAGACGGTGGATAGACGCCGGAAACAGTTTTGATCATCGTCGTTTTGCCGGCACCATTGTCACCGACAAGGGCCACGACCTCGCCCGGGTGAACGATCAACGAGCAGTTTTCCAACGCCTTGACCGCCCCGAAGTGCCGGGAAAGATTGCGAACTTCCAAAAGGGGGACTGAGCTATTCATCCTGCTTTGCTCCGCTGAACCGACGCTGGGCCTGGTCGATGAGAACCGAGATGATGATGACGACACCGACGGCGATAAATTGCCAGAAGGGTTCGACATTCATGAAGACGAGACCGTACTGGATGACTGCGATGACCAAAGCACCGGCGATGGTGCCGATGATCGTGCCGGAACCGCCGAAAAGACTGGCACCTCCGATGACGACCGCAGCGACACTATCGAGAAGAAGTGGTTCGCCAGCCTGTGCCGCACCTGCCGTAAATCGCGCAGCATAAAGGGCGCCTCCGAGGCCCGCACAAATTGCCGACAGGATATAGAGGCGAAGCAAGTGCCATTTGAGATCAATACCTGCACGTCGCGCCGCCTGTGCATTCGCACCGATGGCATAATTGTGCTGCCCGAAGCGAGTCTGGCTCAAAATGTAATGCATGATAAGCACGACGATCGCCGTGACCATGATGAGATAGGGAATGCCGAACAACTGGCCGTTGCCGAGAGCGGCGAGATAGCTGTTCTTCACCGGAACGGTCGTTCCGCCAGCAAGGAGGAAAGCCGCACCTCTGGCCACCCCGAACATGCCGAGTGTGCCGATAAAGGGCGGGACTTTCAGCTGGGAAATCAGCAATCCGTTGATCATGCCGGGAATGATAGCCGCCAAGACGGCGATGCAGATACCGAGGACCATGGCGAGTGGAAGAGGAACATAACCACCAAGCACATTGATAGCGTGAGCGGCAACGACCGCCGCAAGCCCCATGATGAACCCGGCCGACAGATCGATCCCGCCCGAAATAATCACGAAAGTCTGGCCCATCGCCAGCAGTAACGGTGCCACAGCAAACACGGCGACAGAGCGCCAGTTGAAGGACGACCCGATGAACGTGCCGCCGAAATCGGTGCGTGCCCAAATCTCGAAGACGACGAGAAGGACGGCCAGAAACAGCCATGCACGAAGCTGAGCGATCTTCTGGACAACGCTTTTACGAACGTCGGCATGATCGGCCTGCGGCTTGCTGTGCGTGTGAGTAGCGTGGTCTACCATTCATTGCTCCGAGTAACGGGCAGTTGTTGGTGAAACTGCGATAACGATCCGACACCCGGTCATTTGCGACCGGGCGCTAACGAGGCTCGGGAGGCGCTCAGTCCGCATAGATGAACTGTGAAATCTTCGGATCGGTGACGTTCTTTTTGTCAATGACCGTGAAGCCGGTACCGATCTTCGTCGGGATGGAATGTCCCGTCAGATGGGCATAGGCGGCCATGACGCCGAAGTAACCGATTTCGGCTGGGTGCTGGGCGATGGCCAAATCGACAATACCGGAGTTCAGGTTGTCGATGATCGACGTTGGCGCATCGAAGGCGACAACCTTGATGGTGCCGCTCTGGCCCGCCTGTTGCACGCCGTTTGCGGCACCAATGGCCGAGAACAGGTTTGCTCCGAAGACACCTGCCAAATCCGAATTGCGGGCGTAGACCGCCTGCAATTGCGATGCGGCCCGGTTGGCATCGTTTTCGTTGAACTGTGTTTCGAGCACCGTGATGTTCGGATGCTTCGCCATTTCGGCCTTGAAGCCCTGTTCACGCTGGTCGGTGGTCGAAATGCCCGGCTTGTTGTTGGAGATGTAGACTTTGCCCTTGTCTCCGATCGCCGCCGCAAGCGACCGCGCAGCCATCATACCACCTGCGACGTTATCGGAAGCGATATAGGACAGTGGGAAATCTGCGTCTCCTGCGCCAGTCTGATAGTCACCCGTTCCGATATAGGTATCGACGGTAATCACCGGAATGCCCGCGTCAGCGGCGCGCTTCAGCGGCTGGATAAGCTGGTTGGTGTCCGTTGGCGCGATCAGCAAGGCGCTGGGGCTTTTTGCGATGACCGCGTCTAGCACGGGGACCTGGGTGACAGGGTTGAAATCGGGTGCACCCTGGAAGACCAGTGTTGCACCGACCGCCTTGGCCGCCGCTTCAGCACCCTTGCGCATGGTGATGTAGAAGGCGTCCGTCGTGAGCCCAGGGACAAGGGCAATCGTGAACTTCTTATCCTGCGCGCTGGCGCTTTTGGTGGTCATAATTGCTGGTGCAGCAAGAGTGGCGACTGCGGCCGCCTTGAAAAATGAGCGACGTTCCAAGATACCCTCCCAGGTTGAAATATCGTGAGAAGCTCCTCCATCTCACAATCATCGAGCAGGGCGATATTCACGCTAACGCAAACAAAACGTCAAGTAATTTTTTCCTGAAAGTTATTTCACGACCTTTAGCGACACTAGATTCATTGCGCTATCTATCTGTATTGTCGTTACAAATGTCGAGAATGGCGAGTGCCGTAGCCGTGTCTGTCACGAGCGCGTTGATCATGCCGGACCGAACGGCCCCAACAATGCCAGCGGCTTTTTCGACGGTAGCTGCAACGCCGATACATAAACCAGCCTTTCGCAATTGATCGACGGAGGCTGCCAGCATCCGCTCCTCTCCGTCCCAATGAAGCAACTCTCCGTTAGGACCGACATAGTGCCGGATAACGTCGCCGACAGCTCCACCGATGGCCTGTTCGCTGATCGTTGCAGCACTCGCCTCAGGCGGATTGATGGCATGGGGCAGCCCGATGCCGACGATTGCGCAGTCGAGCTCATCCCAAAGCCCAACTGTTTCCTTCACGACCTGATCGCTGAGAAACGCGTCCCTGAGTTCCACGGACGAAACATAGGGCGCGTGAAGAAAGTGCGCGGTACCGCTGAATTGTTCCGCAGCTTGGCGGACGAACTCGTTGATCTGAAAATGCGGTGCGGATTGTTGCATGCCGCCGTTCAGCGCCACCGCACGCGCGTCGGGAAGACGTGGCAGGCCCGCCTGAATGACCTCGCGCACTGCCCGGCCCCACCCGATCCCGATCGTGGCGCCTCTTCCAAGATCTTCGTCTTTCAACAAATTCCCGAGCGGCGTTGCGAGCGCACCCAAAACACCGGTCGACGGGGTATCGATGACAGCGGCGCGCTTGAGACCGAGAGCTTCGATCAGGCGATCTCGGACCTCGTCCGGGACAGCTAAGTCCATCACTTCGATTTTGACGATTCCAAGGGCACGGGCACGCGTCAGCAAACGCGACACGGTCGCGGTTGAAACACCCAATTTCCGGGCGATTTCCACCTGCGGCATATCGCTCTGGTAGTGAAGCTTGGCAACCATATGAAGGGTTGCACGGGACGCAGTGTCCTGTGAAGTTTGCGGAAGCAGCTTGCAATTCCTTTCTGCAACGTGTTACACGTTACTCAAAGTTACACTGAACAGGTTTACAATTCAATCCACGGATCGAGCCCGCAAATGAGCAGGTGCCGAAATGCAGACCTGTGGCCTCTTGTGACCTGAAGCTCGCCATAAAGCCAGAAAAACTAAGGAAATGGAGGAAGAGTATGAAAGCGATGACGACCGCGGAGCGCCGTGCTTACCATCAGATTTGTGACGCCAGCGGCTCGATGATGGTGATTGCCTGTGACCAGAGAGGCGGCATGCGATCCGTGCTCGCCGCCACGCCCGAGGAACAAGCGAAGATCAGCAACGCTGTCCTCGGCGACACGAAAGGAGACATCACCCGCTATCTCGCCTCCAAGGCAGGCTGCGTGCTGGTCGATCCGATTTGCGCCGTTCCAGGGTTGATCGACAACGACATCTTGCCACGCGATACAGCACTTCTGATCGGCATTGACGCATCGGGCTGGGACACGTCGCCTGAAGGCTACCGCATTTCGAAGATGGTCGATGGCATCGATGCCCGCAAAGTCAGGGAACTCGGCGCCACCGGCGGCAAGATCATGGTGTATCTGCGTATGGATACGCCCGCGGCAAATGTTCAGAATCTTGAGACGCTCAAAGCCAGTATCGAAGATTTCGCGCGCGAAGATGCTCTTCTCGTCGTCGAGTTCCTGACCTACCAATTGGAAGGCGAGAGCAAGGAAGACTATCAGTCCAAGATTCCATCCCTGATCGTTGAGGGGTCGCGCGCCTGCCTAGACCTCGGCGCCAAGGTTTTGAAGATCCCGTATCCAGGCTCTGAACAGGCATGCGCCGACGTCACCGCAATTGCAGGCGACGTACCATGGGCCGTGCTTTCGGCGGGTGTCGACCACCAGACGTTTCTTCCCCAGGTCGAGGCTGCAATGAAGAATGGCGCTTCTGGTGTCATTGCCGGACGGTCGCTTTGGAAAGACTGTATTTCGCTTGATCGCGCTGTTTCGAAGGAAAAACTTTCAACGATTGCTGTCTCCCGCCTCAAGGATATTCAGACTATCATTCGACGTTATCGCGGCTCACAGGCCGCAGCCTGAGGGTTGCAAAGATGTCACCTGAAGATTTTGCGATCGGCATCGACGTCGGCGGCACGAACATGCGGGCGGCACAGATTTCCCCAACCGGGGAAATCCTCAGGAAACAGTCTATCGCCGGCAGTCGCGATCCGGCGGTCGCTCTTGCCCTTATCGATGACCTCGTGAGAGAGATGGGCGTCGACAATGCCAAGGCAATCGGTATCGGCATTCCTGGACGTGTTGACGGGCGAACCGGTGAAGTCTTTTCCGGTGGCTTCCTCGATCTGTCAGGCATCGATTTAAAAGGCAGGTTTGAGAAGACGTTCGCGCGTCCCACTGTGGTCGCCAATGACTGCAGCATGGCTCTCATCGGTGAATCACGGCGCGGCGCGGCAAAAGGCCTTCGCAACGCGGTGATGATGACGATTGGAACCGGCATCGGTGGCGCCATTATCGAAAGCGGCGCGATCGTCAATGGCAAAGGAAGTGCGGGCCAGCTCGGCCATCTCGTCGTGAACATTGATGGGCGTCCCTGTCTCTGCGGGCAGCGCGGTTGCATTGAAACAGAATCCTCCGGCACTTCACTTAGGCGGCATCTCGATGAGGCCGGGTACGGGCCGGATATTCGTTTCGAGCACGTTGCGATACAAGCTGAAGCTGGCGACACCACAGCTTTAGGTGTGATGCGGGCCTGGTGCGGCCCCCTCCGCGCTGCAATCAACACGCTTTCCGCAGCGTTCGATCCGGATGTTGTCATTCTTGGCGGGGGAATGGGTCAGGCAGCGATGCACGCCTTGAGCTTTCTGCCTCCCCTCAAGACCTGGTACGGCGTCGAGGTACGCCTTGCGCAACTGGGCGACGATGCGGGCGTCATCGGCTCTGGCCTCGCTGCACTCGATCTGGTGCCGCGTGCCAACCGTGAGGCCGGAAGACGTCTCGTCATGGTCAACGGCGTTCCTGCGTCTGGAAAAAGCGCCATCGCGCATGCGCTGTGCGAAACGACAGGCTGGCCAGTTCTGACGCTCGATACCGTGAAAAACCCGTTTCTTGAACTAATTGAAGATGTCGATCGAACGTTCAACCGAATTCTGGGTCGCGCCAGTTACAAGTCGATTTTTTCGATCATCAAAGAATCAGCGCCAGGCTCGACATTCGTCGTTGATGCATGGTTCGGCTTCCAACCCATTGAGGTCCTACGCTCTCACATCGCCATGGCGGGCATCACTGAAATCGCGGAAATCTGGTGCCACGCTCCACCTGATGTTATCGGCGAGCGCTATGGCCAACGAAGCGTTGGACGGCTGCCCGGACATCCGGGGCTGGCCTATGTGCCAGAACTCATCGAACTTGCGCGCAATGCGCAGCCATGTCGTATTGGACCCGTTCTGGAAGTTAAAACGACCGAGCCCGTAGATGTCGCAGAGATTGGAGCTTGGACCATAAACAGTTTCAACCAACAACTGGGCGCGTGAGACACAATTTCAATTTACAGTATATTCAAGCCCACGGGCCTCTTCTGCAACAGACCAAGATATTCAAGGAGAATTTATCGACGAGGGAACAAAGCAGTCTGGAGATTGTTGTATATCCGCTACCAGAAATTGCTTATATCCGGTGTCAAATGGGTTCAAACTCTTCCACCTGCCTGCCAACAATGCTGTCATCCGATGATCTCGAAGAGATCAATCGGTTCCATGTTGCGTGGTGCGAAGAAAATAATGTAGAGAAAACCGATCCCAGGGCCATCGAAGTGGCGTCGGCGTTGATTAGTTGGTACTCTACAAGTCCCGCTTACCGACAACGCGCAAAACTGGACCACCCTCCTGAATTGCCGAACTCTCAACATATTGAGACACTTCTCGAGCGCCTCAGAGAAACGCGCTGAACGTTTTCCAACTTACGTATCATCTTGGCGCGTTTTTACTTGACGGCGCTATCCGCCAGGCGACGTGCAAATGGATTTTATATTGAGTTCAGTGAAGTGCGAATTTACTCCTCAGCTGCACTCTCCCCAACTCAAAGCCGACCAATGCAAAACGCTCAGTGAGCGAAGACCGCGCTTGCATCGCTGACGATCTCCACGTGGTGATAGGCCGCTTCGCCTGCTTTCACGCTATCGGCCTGAAGGATTGCAGCGACGATTGTCTCATGTTCCTCAAAGGACTTGGCAAGGCGACTTGGCAGGCGAAACTGCGCCCGACGGAACGGCGCAAGGCGAGCACGGGTTTGCATGACCATCTCTGCAATGTGATCATTATGGGCACCGCGATAGAGGCGGTTGTGGAATTCGGTGTTGTAAGCCGCATAGTCCTCATCGGCTTCAGCCGAGACGAGCCCCTTCGACTGGCGATGCTCGGCTTCCAATGCGTGCCGCTCTTCAGGCGTCATCCGCTCAGCACAAAGCCGGGCACAGATGGCCTCCAGTTCGGCCATCGCCTCGAACATGGAATGAAGATAGACGCCGGTGACCGTGGTGACCACCGCGCTGCGGTTCGGCTCGCGTTCCACCAGACCCATGGCGCCCAGTTCTCTCAAGGCTTCCCGCACCGGTGTTCTTGAGACTTCAAAACGTGCTGCCAGCGAGCCCTCATCCAGTTTTGTTCCGGGCTGCATCTTGCCGGTGACGATCATATCGGCAATCGAGCGCGTCATCTGCTCGACGGTTGTTCCGGTCCGAATGACCTCTTTACGTCTAACCTGTTTCACGACACTCGCCTGCTTTCCCTCATTACATACAGATGACGCCCGCTAAATGCGATGTCAAATTCACAGCTGATGTCACCCAGGTTAAGCACAAAATCGAGCCACTTGGGTGACATGTTCGTTCGAAGGTCATGGAGCGTGCATGGCCTCTGAAACGCTCATTTATTCATCTCTGACAGTGATTAATCTGTATGCACTTTTCAAATTAGCGGCAATCCGCAGAATTTTATCCATGAAATTCAGCAGTTTGGATTCTGGCACGCACATTGCATGCACTTTTATGCGTGTCCAATTGCCGTTAGCCCCAGGGAGTATCTCGATGACCAAATTCCTGCATCTCAATCGCCGCCATTTTCTCCAGACCTCGGTTGCTGGCGCTGTCGCCGGGTTGGCTCCGGGCTTTCTCGGCGCCACCGCCTCTGCGCAAACCGAATTGACGGTGGGCTTTATTTATGTCGGCCCCAAGGACGACTATGGTTATAACCAGGCGCATGCAGAAGGCGCTGCCGTCATCAAGGCGATGACCGGCATTACGCTTGTGGAGGAGGAAAATGTTCCCGAGACCGTCGATGTCCAGAAGACCATGGAATCGATGATCAACCTCGACGGCGCCACGCTTCTCTTCCCGACATCGTTTGGTTATTTCGACCCACACATGCTGGCCATGGCCGCCAAATATCCAGACGTGCAGTTCCGCCACTGCGGTGGTCTGTGGCAGGAGGGCAAGCACCCGAAGAACACAGGCTCCTATTTTGGCTATATCAGCCAAGGCCAGTATCTGAACGGTATTGCGGCTGGCCATGCCACCAAGAGCAAGAAGATCGGTTTCGTCGCCGCCAAGCCAATTCCGCAGGTGGTGCAGAACATAAACTCCTTCCTTCTGGGCGCCCGTTCCGTCGATCCAGCCATCACGTGCCAGGTAATTTTCACCGGCGAATGGTCGCTTGCCGTCAAGGAAGCGGAAGCCACCAACGCTCTGGTCGATCAGGGCGCCGATGTCGTGACCTGCCATGTCGATAGCCCGAAGGTCGTCGTGGAGACGGCGGCTGGACGCGGTGCCTTCGTCTGCGGCTATCACGCCAACCAGAGCCCCCTCGCCCCGGAAAAATACCTGACGGGCGCAGAATGGGACTGGGGCAATGTCTACAGCAAGTTCATCAAACAGGCGCAGGCCGGTGAACCCCTCGGCAATTTCGTACGTGGCGGCCTGAAGGACGGCTTCGTGAAGATGAGCCCACTTGGCCCCGGCGTGTCGGAAAAAGCACGGACTCAATTTGAAGCGACGCTCGCCGAGATCAAGACTGGCAAGTTCTCCGTCTTCAAGGGTCCGCTGAAGGACAACAAGGGCAACGAAGTCGTCGGCGCCGGAAAGGCCTTTGCGGAAGATGCAATCGAACTGGAAAGCATGGCCTATCTGGTGGAAGGCGTTATCGGCTCCACCTCCTGATTGGCAAGCGGGGAAAGCACCATGACCTTAGAGGCGAACCATCGCGCCTTGTCCATTACGCCCGAACATCCCTCCGCGCCGCGGCCGCTTCTCGCCTGGTTGGCGCGACGGGCCGAGCCCGTAGCGATTACCGTGGGCGCGGTTGTCGCCGGGTTGGCGCTTTTCTCGCTTTTCATTCTTGCGGTCGGCAAATCGCCGCTGATGCTCTTTCAGCTGATGTACACCGGCGGTTTCGGCAGCTGGTTTTCGGTGCAGAACAGCCTCAGTCGCGCCGCTCCGCTGCTTTTGACGGCGCTCTGCGTGGCGTTGCCCGCGCGGCTGGGGCTGACGATCATCGGTGGTGAAGGTGCCGTCGTTCTCGGCGGCGTCGCTGCCGCTGCTGCGGCCCTGCCTCTGGTGGGTGCGGCACCGCCGGTCGTGGTGCTCGTCGTCATGGCGACTGCGGCCATGATCATGGGTGGCGTGTGGATCGGCTTCGCTGGCTTTCTCCGTCACTACCGGGGCGTCAACGAGACGATTTCGTCGCTGCTTTTGGCCTATATCGCCATTGCTTTGATGAACCAGCTTGTCGAAGGGCCATTGCGCGATCCGGCAAGCCTCAACAAGCCGTCGACCGCGCCTCTACCTGCCGATTATATGATGGGACACATGCCCGGCATGGATGTTCACTGGGGGCTCGTCATCGGCGTCGTCGCCTGCTTCGTCTCGTGGGTTCTGATCGAAGTCACAAGCATCGGCTTTGCGGCCCGTATCGCCGGGGGCAATGTGCGGGCTGCGCAAATTCAGGGGCTTCCGGTTGGCAAACTGATCGTCGGCTTCACGGCTGTTGCAGGCTCTTTCGCAGGCCTTGCAGGCATGATCGAGGTGGCTGCTGTTCAAGGCAGTGCCAATGCCACGATCGCAGCTGGTTATGGCTACACGGGCATTCTCGTTGCCTTCCTTGCTCGCCATAATCCATTGGCCATCATACCCGTCGCGATCCTGCTGGGCGGCATCGATGCCTCCGGCGGCTTGATCCAGCGACGCATGGGGCTGCCGGACGCGACGGTCCTCGTGCTGCAGGGGACGCTCTTCGTCGTCATCCTGTTTTGCGAGATGTTTTACGGCCGTTTCAAGGTCTTCAATCCCGATCTGTGGAAAAGGAGCTGACGATGGACGAAACAGGTATCGGCATATGGGGTGTGCCCCTGGCGATCCTCGCGGGCGCGATCCGCGTCTCGACGCCCTTCATCTTCGTCAGCCTTGGCGAAACGATCACCGAACGTTCTGGCCGCATCAATCTGGGGCTGGAAGGCACGCTCGTCTTCAGCGCGATGACCGCCTATGGCGTTGCTGTCATGACAGGCTCTGCATGGCTCGGCGTTCTCGCCGCCATGGCCGCCGGTGCGCTGTTCGGGCTGCTGCACGGCTGGATCTGCAAATTTCCGAAGGTCAACGATATCGCCATCGGCATCGCGATGATGCAGTTCGGGCTGGGGCTGGCGTTCTTTCTGGGCAAATCCTTCATCCAACCGGTCGCGCCAAAGCTGCCATCAATCCCGCTGGGCGGCTGGTCATCGCTGGGTCAAGTGCAGGCAGCGCTCAACATCAATGTCCTGTTCTTCATCGGCGCGGCTCTTGCCCTGTTTCTCCACTGGGCCTTCAAGAACACGAAGACCGGCCTGATCCTGCGCGTTGTCGGCGATAGTACCGATGCCGCCCGCGCCATGGGCATCAACCCGGATCGTGTTCGACTGCTAGCGACTGCATCCGGTGGCGCCCTGGCGGCCATCGGCGGTGCTTATCTCTCGCTGTTTTATCCAGGCTCATGGAACGAAGGCATTTCGTCTGGTCAGGGCCTCATGGCCGTCGCGCTGGTGATCTTCGCGCGCTGGAATCCCATCGGCTGCTTCCTTGCCTCCCTGCTCTTTGGCGGTGCGGGTGCATTAGGCCCGGCGCTGCAATCGGTGGGTGTCACCCAAGGTTACTATCTGTTTTACGCCGCACCTTACGTGCTGACGCTCGTCATTCTGATCGTCACATCCTCGCCTCTGCGGTCCATGGCCGGTGCGCCGGGCGCGTTATCGCTGACAAAATGAAAGGAACACGATCATGAACGGTCTTGGTGGTCTCAACAAATCCGAACACGGTGTCGGCATCGGTCTCGTCCAACTGCAACTGCCCGTCACGGTGACGAAGGCGGATCTTGCCGCACAAACGCAGGTCATCGTTGATCTCGTCGCCAAGGCCCGGCGCAACCAGCCCGGCATGGACCTCGTCGTGTTCCCGGAGTACGCCCTGCATGGCCTGTCGATGGATATCAACCCTGACATTATGTGCACGCTGGATGGTCCCGAGGTCGCAGCCTTCAAACAGGCGTGTCGCGATAGTGCAATTTGGGGCTGCTTCTCCATCATGGAGCTGAACCCCGGCGGCATGCCCTACAATTCCGGCATCGTCATCGATGATACCGGCGAGCTGAAGCTCTATTACCGCAAGATGCACCCGTGGGTGCCGGTCGAGCCCTGGGAGCCGGGCGATCTCGGCATTCCGGTTATCGACGGGCCGAAGGGTGCCAAGCTGGCGCTCATCATCTGCCACGACGGCATGTTCCCAGAAATGGCCCGGGAATGCGCCTATAAAGGTGCGGAAATCATGATCCGCACGGCGGGCTACACCGCCCCGATCCGTGAGAGCTGGCGCTTTACCAACCAGTCCAATGCCTTTTGCAATCTGATGGTAACCGCCAATGTCTGCATGTGCGGCTCCGATGGCACGTTCGATTCCATGGGTGAAGGCATGATCTGCAACTTCGATGGTTCGATCATCGCCCATGGCACGTCTGGCCGCGTCAATGAGATCATCACCGCTGAAGTGCGACCAGACCTCGTGCGCGAGGCTCGCCTCGGCTGGGGCGTGGAAAACAACATCTATCAGTTCGGGCATCGCGGTTACGTGGCCGTGGCGGGCGGCGCGCAGGATGCGCCCTATACCTACATGCACGACCTTATCGCCGGACAGTACCGCCTTCCCTACGAGGATGCCGTGAAGGTGACGGATGGCACGTCCTGCGGCTTCGACAAGCCCACGAGGCGTTACGGTGAAACCTCAAAACCGGCTGGCAAATAGGAGAGACATCATGGATGCGATGGTTGAAACCGCAGGACACTATATCGGCGCCGATCCCTATCCTTGGCCCTATAACGGCGCATTGAGACCGGACAATACAGCACTTGTCATCATCGACATGCAGACCGACTTTTGCGGCAAGGGCGGTTATGTCGATCATATGGGCTACGACCTGGCCATGGTGCAGGCACCGATCCAGCCGATCAAAACAGTGCTCGCCGCCATGCGGGCCAAGGGCTATCACATCATCCACACCCGCGAGGGACACAGACCTGACCTTGCCGATCTTCCGGCCAACAAGCGCTGGCGCTCGCAGCGCATCGGTGCGGGCATCGGTGACGCCGGACCCTGCGGCCGTATCCTCACGCGTGGCGAACCGGGCTGGGATATCATTCCGGAACTTTACCCGATTGATGGTGAAACAATCATCGACAAGCCCGGCAAGGGTTCTTTCTGCGCAACGGATCTCGAATTGATCTTGCACCAGAAGCGGATCGAAAACCTCATTCTCACCGGCATCACCACCGATGTCTGCGTATCCACAACCATGCGCGAGGCGAATGATCGCGGCTTTGAATGCCTGTTGCTGGAGGATTGCTGTGGCGCAACCGACTACGGCAACCACCTGGCAGCCATCAAGATGGTGAAGATGCAAGGCGGCGTCTTTGGCGCGGTCTCCAATTCCAAAACCTTGGTGGAGGCCCTGCCCTGATGCCTTCCATGCGCGCCCAAGTCTATCGCGTCGCAGCCGACGGACCGGACGACATGTCCGGTGTCGAGGCTCTGTTTGCGCAAGGTCTCGATCCGGAAACCATCGTTGCCGTCCTCGGCAAGACCGAAGGCAATGGCTGCGTCAATGATTTCACGCGTGGTTATGCCAGCCAGAGTTTCGAGGCTCTGTTTCGCCGCTACGGGATCGAAGGCGTAACAACTGTGATGTCGGGCGGCACCGAAGGCGCATTGTCTCCGCACTGGACGATTTTCACCCGCGAGCCGGTCGAGGCCTCAGGCGAAAGAGCGCTCGCCATCGGAACATCCCGCACACCCTCCCTACCCTTTCACCATCTTGGCCGTCGCGAGCAGGTGATGATGGTGGCAGAGGGCGTGCGTGCGGCCATGCGCGACGCTGGGATCGATGATGTTGCAGATGTTCATTTCGTCCAGATCAAGTGCCCGTTGCTCACCCTTCGCCGCATTGAAGAGGCGCAGGCAGCCGGAGAGACCGTAGTAACGCGTGACACACTGAAATCCATGGGACTGTCGCGAGGGGCATCGGCGCTGGGTGTCGCGGTCGCATTGGGCGAGATCGAAGCCAGCGACATAGCCGACGCAGATATCGGCACGCGGCAAGACCTGTTTTCCGGCTGCGCATCCACCTCGGCTGGCGTCGAACTGACGGATCACGAGATCATCGTGCTGGGCATGGCGGACGGCTGGTCCGGTCCTTTCGTCATGGATCACGCGGTCATGCAAAGTGCAATCGACACAGCTTCGGTGCATGCGGCCCGCGCGCGTTTGCCAGAGAGTGGGAGGCTTGCGGCGGTCCTTGCCAAAGCCGAGCCCGACCCGTCCGGCAAGGTCGGCGGCAAGCGGCATACGATGCTGGACGATTCCGACATTTCCGGCACCCGCCATGCGCGTGCCTTCGTCGGTGGCGTTTTGGCAGGCGTCTTCGGCATGACCGACCTCTACGTATCCGGCGGTGCCGAACATCAGGGGCCACCCGGCGGCGGCCCCGTCGCCATCATCGCTGAAAAGGAGAGTTGAGTTGAGCGTCATTCGCGATACGCCCCTTCCGCAGGCTGGCCGCGCCATCGGCATCCAGACCCTGGCTATGACGATGCGCTTCGGCGGTTTCACCGCGCTCGACAATGTCTCGACCGACATTCCCGCTGGAAGTTTCCATGCGCTGCTCGGAGAAAACGGTGCTGGCAAATCGACCTTGGTCAAATGCATCATGGGCTTTTATCACGCCACCTCCGGCTCGCTTTCGGTCAACGGTCGCGAGGTGTCGGTCGGCTCTCCCAAGGATGCGGCACTCTACGGTCTCGGCATGGTCTACCAGCACTTTACGCTGGTGCCGTCCCTGACGGGCGCCGAAAATCTCGTTATAAGCCGGGCGGACGTGCCTACAGTCATCAACTGGGCCAAAGAGCGTCGCGATCTTTCAGATTTCATGGAGCGTATGCCGTTTCGCATTCCGCTGGACCGCCCGGTCAGCGAACTTGCCGCTGGCGAAAAGCAGAAGCTTGAGATCGTCAAGCAGCTCTATCTTGGCCGCTCCTTTCTGGTGCTGGACGAGCCGACTTCTGTTCTGACACCGGCAGAAGCCGACGAGATGCTGGGCCTCGTGCGCGGCATGACAGAGCGTGGCGAACTGACCGTCCTGATGATCAGCCACAAGTTTCACGAGGTAACGAAATTTGCCGATTCCGTCTCCATCCTGCGGCGGGGCAAGCTTGTTGGAACCGGCAAGATCGGCGATCTGTCCAAGGCCGATATGGCCAAGATGATGATCGGCGACGTGAAGCTTGCCGAACTCGATAGCCGTCTGCCCGTGCTTGAAGCAGCCGAGCCGGTGCTGAAAGTCGATGGCGTCACAGCGCCGGATAGTTCCGGATTGAAGACCATCGACATCGATGATCTGACCGTTCGTTCCGGCGAAATCGTCGGCATCGCCGGCATCTCGGGTAACGGGCAAAAGGAGCTTGGTGAAATTCTGGCCGGGCAGCGGCCAACCACGACCGGTCGCGTCATCGTCAACGGCGAGACATATGGTGCGACACGCGCTGAAACCCGCAGGAACAATGTTCGCTTCATTCCCGAAGAACCCTTGCAGAACGCCTGCGCCCCAAAAATGACGGTGAGCGAAAACCTGGCGTTTCGAAGCTTCGATCTCAAAGCCAGCGGCAAGGACGCCATGTGGCTGAACAGGCGCAATATGCGCAAGCAAGCCACGGCCCTGATTTCCGATTTCAAGATAAAGACCGCGTCCTCGTCTTCTCCAATTGCGGCACTCTCTGGCGGCAACGTCCAGCGGGCGGTTCTGGCACGTGAGCTGACCGGGGACGTGGATTTGCTCATCGTTTCCAATCCCTGCTTTGGTCTCGACTTCTCGGCAGTCGCAGAGATACGCGCGCGCATCATGAAGGCCCGCAATTCCGGCACCGCCGTTTTGCTGTTGTCGGAAGACCTCGATGAACTCATGGAAATGTCGGATCGCATCCTAGTCATCTCGGAGGGAAGGCTGGTCTATGAAACGCCGGCGCTCGGTGCCGATATCGGCGTCATCGGCGCTCACATGGCAGGACATCACTGATGGTCGAAATCAAAGCCCTACCCTTTGCCTTTCCAGCCCGCCCCCAAGAATTGGCGCTCATCGTCATCGATATGCAGCGCGATTTCGCAGAGCCGGGCGGCTTTGGGGCAAGCCTCGGCAACGATGTGAGCGGCATCGCCAGGATCGTCCCCGACGTCAAGCGTCTGATCGAAGGCTTCCGCGCAGCTGGCCTGCCGGTCATCCACACGATGGAGTGCCATCGGCCTGACCTCTCCGATCTCCCGGCAGCCAAGCGCGACCGGGGCAATCCTTCAATGAGGATTGGCGATGTCGGCCCGCTGGGGCGCGTGCTGATTGCCGGCGAACCGGGAACCGCGATCCTGCCGGAACTAGCACCCATCGAAGGCGAAGTGGTGATTCAAAAGCCCGGCAAAGGCGCGTTCTATGCGACAGATCTGAGCGGCGTGCTGAAAGACAAGGGCATAACGCAGCTCGTTTTCGCCGGCGTGACGACCGAGGTCTGCGTGCAGACGACGATGCGGGAAGCGAATGACCGCGGTTTCGAATGTCTCCTCGTGGAAGACGCGACGGAAAGCTATTTCCCCGAATTCAAAGCTACCACGATCGCGATGATCCGCGCCCAGGGTGCCATCGTCGGCTGGACGGCAATGATAGACGACATTCTGGAAGGGATAGCCCATGGCTGAGACAACACGCCCATCACTGACATCGGGCGGATGGAAACAGTTGCCCTTCGACGCCTTTCGCGATGGCGTGACGATCCACTGGATTCGTCGCTTTGAGGGCGATCAGCCTGGCGTGGCGCTTCTCAAATACGAGCCCGGTGCAACAGTGCCGCGTCATCGCCACGAAGGCCTCGAAACCATTCTGGTGATCGATGGCATCCAGTCCGACGAGACCGGTGACTATGATTGCGGCAGTTACATCGTCAATGCGCCAGGCACTGAACACTCCGTCTGGAGCGCAACCGGATGCGTGGTGCTGATCCAGTGGGATCGGCCCGTGACAATATTGAAAGAGGACATGGTTTAATGCGAACGACACCTGCGCTCGATATCACCTCGCTGCACAGCTTCTACCAACAGGGTGGCCGCATTTCCGAGATCATAGAAGCGGTTTTCGCCCATATTTCGGAAGTGAACGATCCCGGCATCTTCATTCATCTGGCGGACAAAAAAGCTCTGCTTGTGGAAGCCGAAAAACTCGGAGCGTATGATAAAAGCAAGCCGCTCTTCGGCGTTCCCTTCGCCGTCAAGGACAATATCGATGTTGCGGGCATGCCGACCACTGCGGGATGCCCCGATTACACCTTTCTTCCGGAAAAAGACGCGACCGTCGTTCGACTGCTGAAGGATGCAGGCGCCATCGTCATCGGCAAGACCAATCTCGATCAGTTCGCGACCGGTCTCGTCGGCGTTCGCTCGCCCTATCCCATTCCCAAAAATGCCATCGACCCGACGCTCATTCCGGGCGGTTCGTCATCCGGTTCGGCGGTTGCGACGGCCCATGGCATCGTCAGCTTTGCGCTCGGCACCGATACGGCGGGCTCTGGTCGTGTTCCGGCGGGTCTCAACAACATTGTCGGGCTAAAACCCAGCGTCGGCGCCTTGTCTTCGACAGGTGTTGTGCCCGCTTGCCGGACGCTGGACTGCGTCTCCATCTTTTCGCTTACGGTCGATGACGCATGGAGGGTCTTTTCCGTTGCGGCACAGCACGATGAAAGCGACGCCTATTCGAAATCCGTCGCAGCCAACGGCTACGGGTCTGCTCCGCCCGTGTTGAAGATCGGCGTTCCGACACGACAAGATTTGCAGTTCTTCGGCGACGAGGCCATGGCCTCGTCCTATTCCGACGCACTGAAGACGCTTGAAGGGCTTGGTCATCAGCTCATCGAACTACCATTCGCCGATTTCTATGACGTCGCCAACCTGCTTTACGAAGGCGCCTGGGTCGCGGAACGCTACGCCGCGGTGCAAGAGTTTCTCGATACGAAAGAAGACAGCTTTCACCCGGTTACCCGACACATCTACAAGGGCGCGAAATCTTTGACGGCAGCAGAGACCTTTAACGGCCTTTATGCCCTGCAAGCGCTGAAGAAGAAGCTCGCGCCCGTCATCGCCTCGATCGATCTTTTCTGCGTGCCGACCGCGCCGCGTCACTATACGCTGGCAGAGCTTGAGGCAGAACCGATCCGCGAGAATTCTCGCCTGGGCACCTATACCAACTTCGTCAACCTGCTCGATATGTGCGGCATTGCGGTTCCCACTGGCACGCGCGAGGATGGCCTACCCGCCAGCGTCACACTGCTTGCACCCTCCGGCAAAGACGGCCTGACCGCGACGCTCGCACGCGTGCTTCACCAAGCCAGCGGCCTTTCACTTGGCGCCACCGGATGGCCGCAACCCACGGCCGCACCCGAACCGGTGATCGAAGCAATCAGCGATCTCATCGACCTCGTTGTCGTGGGCGCACACCTGTCCGGCATGCCTCTCAACCCACAACTCAAAGACTTAAACGCTATTTTCAGCCGAAAAGCGAAAACGCAAGACTGCTATCGGCTCTACGCCCTCTCAGGCACCACGCCACCAAAGCCGGGGATGCTGCGTGTCGATGGCGGAAGTGGAGGTGAGATAGACATTGAAGTTTGGAAACTCTCTCCATCAGCCTTCGGCCTCTTCGTATCAGCAATACCCGCGCCGCTCGGCATTGGAACCATCACGCTGTCGGATGGAACATCCGCAAAGGGTTTCCTTGTCGAACCGGTTGCATTGAAAGGCGCGCTGGACATAACGGATTATGGAGGCTGGCGGGCTTATTGCTCCGGCGCAGACATGAAAACGGCTACGGCTTGAACGGATCATTGGAGGTGTCGTAGACCTGCAAACAGTGCCTCACTCGCGCAACCGGTTCGGTAAAATACAGGTGGTGAGCCGATCGGCGCGGCAATATTCACCTCTGCACCGCCCGTAAAACATTCGCCCGTCCACACATGAACCCATTGCCCACCCTGTGGAAGATAGACGATGCGATTTTCCTGTGCGGCTTGCCACACCGGTGCGATGAGCATGTCGGCGCCGTAGAGATAGCTATCCTGAATGGCGTAGGTTTGGGGATCGTCCTGGTAATGCAGGAAAAGCGGGCGTTGAACGGGCAAGCCGCGGTCCACGGCCTCTGCAGAGAGCGACTTGAGGTAGGGCGCGAGATATCGGTAAATCCGCGTCATGCGGGCAAAATGCGCAAGGACTTCCGGGTCTTGATCAATCTGGACATTTTCACGCGGGCGATTTCCCTCATGGCTACGCATGACGGGCGTAAACGCCGCCATTTCGGCCCAGCGCATCAAAAGCTCTGGCGTGCGGACATTGCCGAAAAGGCTGGTGTAACCGCCGATATCGGAATGATGGTAGGCATTGCCCAGCAAACCTGATGACAGTGCCCCGCATATGACGGTGACGAGCCCGTCATGGCGTGAGAAATCGACCGATTGGTCACCGCCCCAGAGGAGCGGGCAATGTTTCTGAACGCCCGTGAAGCCTGCCCGCATGAAAAACAGGGCGTCACCCGTCTTGTCACGCGAGGCCACGGCCTTGGCGTTGACTTCGGCCCACAGGGTCGGCCAGGCATTGTGCATCAGTTTGGCATCGATACCATTCGACAGGTGTACGTCGATCGGCAGATACTCCCCGAAATCCGCCATCCAGCCGGACAGACCGAAATCCAGCATATTCTTACCGACAATCTCTTCTGCAAACCACTCGGCGGCGGCCTCATTCGTGAAATCCACGACACCGCAATCGAATTCGCCGAAATCCACCAGCGCCGTTTTTCCCGCACCGTCTGTGGCGAAATAACCAGCCTTGTCTGCGATCTCAAATAGCGGACCATCGACGCAGAGATAGGGGTTTACGTAGCCCAGAAAGCGAATGCCGCTGTCGCGCAGTTCGCTGATTTTCTGGCGCAATCCAGGATAGCGAGTCTCGTTTGCCTGCCAGTCCCAGAACAATCTGGAACCGAAGGATGTTTGTCTCAGCCCAACCCAGTCCTCACACCAAAGGGCGGAAACTTCCACACCGGCATTTCGCATCGTCTCAAGGCGAGTGAAGGAATTTGCGCCGTCTTTGAGGCCGATGATAGCACCATTATAGACCCAATCAGGCAGGGGCGGTTGGCGACCGAAGCGCGAGGACAGCGTCTCGACCAAGCCCACGAAGGTGTTTGCGGCAAAGAGTTCGATACGGTCGGGGATCGCCCATATCTCGATTTCATGAAAGGCTTTCTGCCGGAAGTCGAAGACGGAATAGGCGCTCGTTTCGACGTGCAGCGCATAGAGCGCCGAAGAAACATAGGTCGGTTGCGGGTAATTGGTGTTGAAGTAATCGCCACCGGCCTTGTCTTTGACGTTGGCCTTGAAGGTGATTTCGCTTGTCGGGTCGCGACCGACACCGGGCTCGGATGTCCAGAGCGGGAAACGGCGTCCACGCATGTCGAAATAGGACATCTGCTCGCCACCGCCCCAGACATGCTCGTCCTCATCGGCTTTGATGCGGACCCAGAGGCGGTTAAGTTTGGGGTCTGTCGCCTCAAACGTGATGGCATTATCAACGACGGTCAGGATGAGACGAGGCGGTTGTCCTGTTGCGTCGGAGAGCAGTATGCGGTTGCCTTCGACCTGGGCGTGGGCGAGCGCGCGGCGTTCGATGACATAGTCTTCGATCTCGAAGTTGCCACGATACATATCCATGCGTTCCTGGCCGGAGCCGATAAAGATCGCAGGCGATGCGTCGCTGTGGTTAAGGACAGCACGGTTGTTCAGGAACAGCGTGAAGCCGGTTTCAGTCTGCTCGAGTTTCATAACACTGTCTTTCAAAGTCTTCGATTTCAGTTGGTCGCAGCACAAAACCGCTCAACCCTTGATGCCGCCTGCCGTCAGGCCGGAGACGACACGCTCCTGGAAGATGACGATGAGAATGGCGACCGGTACGATACCAACGACCAGGGCCGCGGAAATGACGGGCCAAGGAAACGCGAACTCGCCCTGATAAAGCTGGATGCCCACCGGCAGCGTGCGCAAGGACGGGTTGGAGTTGAAGGACAGCGCCAACAGGAACTCGTCCCACGCATTGACGAAGGCAAGAATGCCGGCGGTAAAGACACCGGGCGCGCAAAGCGGCACCACCACCTTGAACAGAGCCCCCATTCGCGTGCAGCCGTCGATCATGGCGGCGTTTTCCAGATCCCGCGGAATGCCCTCAAAGAACGAGACCAGCATCAACGTGCAGACCGGTAGGCTCAGCACCGTGTAGGGAAGCACGAGCGCAATCCAGCTGTTGAGAAGATTGAGTGCGCGCATGATTTCAAACAGCGGTACCAGCAGCGTAACCAGCGGAAAGGTGGAGACGGCGATGATCAGCGACAGGATCAGCCCGCGATAGGCAAGATTGAGCCGCGCCAGCGCATAGGCCGCAAGGACCGAAACGAGCAATGTCAGCGCCGTTGAGAGCAGTGCCACCATGAAGCTGTTGAACAGGAAGATATGCAGCGGCTGATCCGAAAACGCCTGCATGTAGTTTTGCAGCGTCGGCGCATGCGGTATCCAGGTAATCGGCTTTGCGGTGAGTTCCGCTTCTGTTTTCAGCGAAGTGAAAAGGATCCACAGTGCTGGGAACAGGCCATTGATCAGCAGAATCCCGGCGGCGATGAAACGCAGCGGTTTGCCGGAGAGAAAGGACATGGAGCCAGAGGCGGTTTGTGTGCTCATCGCGTTATTCCTTCGTCCTGATCATGCGCAGATAAACGGCTGTCACGCACATGGACATCACGAACATCACGACGGCGAGCGCCGAGCCGTAGCCGAGATCGAGGAACGACACCGTGTTTTGGTGGATATACATGGCAAGCGTTGCGGTCGATGTGCCCGGCCCGCCGCCTGTCATCATGTAGGGAATATCGAAGGTCTGAAGCGCGGTGATGGTGCGGAAAATTAGGGCTACGACAATCGAAGGCTTTAGCAACGGCAGGGTGATCTCGAAGAACTGCCGAAGTCGCCCCGCGCCGTCCACATCCGCAGCTTCGTATAGCGAACGGGGAATGGTTTGCAGACCGGCCAGAATGATCAGCGCCATGAAAGAGGAAGTCTTCCAGATGATGGTGAGGCAAATGGCGGCAAAGGCCCAATTGGGCGAATTGAACCAGATGATGCCTTCAAAGCCGAAACGGTTGAGGACATCGTTGACGACGCCATATTCGGAATGGAAGAACCAGGCGAAGATCAAGCCTGCAAAGGATAAGGGCAGGGCCCACGGAATCAGCAGCGACAGCCGAACGGGCCATTGCATGCCAAAAGGCAGGTTCGCCATCAGGGCAAGACCAAGACCGACAAAAAGCGCACCGGGCACCGTGATCAACGTGATCAGAACGGTGTTCCACGTCGTTTCCCAGAACACCGGGTCTTCGATCATCAGCTGGTAGTTCTCAAAGCCAACGAAGGCGGCAGGCAGGCCCGATGTTAGCGACAGGCTGAAAAAGCTCGTATAGATAAGTCGGCACACCGGATAGACGATGATCAATGCCAGAAGCAGCGCCGCCGGTGCCAGAAGCAGGACCGCCAGCGAACGGTCGCTGAGGTCGAGCCACCGCGTCCAGCTTGGCGATGGTGCTGACTGATCATTTCCAGCTTTGAATGGGGTCGTCATTGCCATGGCTTCGTTCCGAGACATTGAAAGTTCTAGCGGCGATGCAAAGCGTCGCCTCCAGAGGTCAGGCCATTTTAAGAAAAGGTCTCTCCTCCCCGAAAGCAGGAAGGAGAGACATGTAGCAGCTTAGCGCAGAATACGCTTCAAGCGGGCTTCGATCTGGTCGGCACCCTGCTCCGGCTTGGACACACCTGCCAGAACCGAGTTGACCGTGGTGCGGATGACTTCGCTGACTTCGTTATAACGCGGGGTCACAGGACGAGGCTTGGCAGTTTCGACGACCTGAAGGGCATCGGCAAACCATGGCGCGCTTTTGAGAACGTCTGCGTCCTTGTAAAGACCGGCATAGGTCGGCAGAAGCGAACCGTTGATGGCCATGAACTTTGAAACGTCCTGAGAGGACAGATATTCCACGAGCTTCTTGGCTTCATCCTGATGCTGGGAATAGGCAGAAACACCCCACTCCCAACCGCCAAGGCAGGTCGCCTGCTCGCCACCAGTCACAGCGGGAAGGCGCGCAACGCCGACCTTATCGGCAACGGCGGATTCCTTGCCTTGAGCCTGCGCCCAGGCATAGGACCAGTTCACCGCAAAGATGGCGTTGCCAGCCTGGAATTCCTTACGGGTATCATCCGTGCCGACTTCGGCGATGTTCTTCTTGGACACGCCGTCATCAACAAAGCTTTTCCAGAGGCTCAGCGATTTGATCGCGGCATCGCGGTCGAAGGTCAGCTTACCGTTTTCGGTCAGATTTTTGCCCTGGCTCCAGTAAGGCAGCAGGAAGGTGCAGACCGCGCCTTCGATCGCCTTGCCCTGAAAGGAGAGGCCCTGAAGGTTGGCATTGCCCTCCCCTTCGGAAATCTTCTTGGCAGCGGCCTTCAACTCATCCCAAGTCTTCGGCGGCTGGATGCCGTATTTTTCAAGCAGGTCCTTGCGGTAATAGAGGAATTGCGAGTCCGCGAAGGCTGGCAGAGCGATGACTTTGCCATCGACGGTATTGGCACCGGCATAGGCTGGAAGGTAAGCCGACATATCCTTATCTGCGAAATCGCTGGTCCAGCCAGCGGCTGCAAATTGTGCAGGGCGGATGACGTCGAGGATGAGCACGTCGAGAGAAGTGTCCTTCGCGGACATGACCGTATTGAGATACTGCGCCTGCGCTTCGGATGTGTTGCCACCGGTTTCGATCTTGACCTTCACGTCAGGATTGGCGGCTTCATATTTGTCGAGCGCCTGACGCCAGACCTGCGGCTGGTGCTGGCTGGAAATGTAGATGCTGAGTGTCGTCTCGGCAGCGGCTGGCATGGCGAAGGCCAGCATCGTGCCGCAGAAGAGTGCGCCGGTGAATTTCGTAAACGTCATTATTTCCTCCCGTTTGATGTTTGTTTCGCGCGGTCCTGTTCCCCCGCACGCATTGCCGCTTAAATTGCGCGTTCTGTTTCTGCGTCGAAGAGATGGATTTTTGCCGGGTCTACGCCGATTTTCAACGTCTCGCCCGCCTTGATCCGCGTTTCCGGTGGCATACGCGCCGTCAACGTCTCACCACCGATGGCGAAATGAACGAGGGTATCGGAGCCAAGCGGTTCGACAACCTGAACCTGGCAGGTCAGTGACACCTGAGACGCATCTGCACTAAAATGTTCCGGGCGAATGCCGACAATGACATTTCGTCCGTCAATGGCACCGGCCTGACCAGACGAGCGGATTGCCGAAACCGGCAGGCTATCGCCATTGGAAAAAACCAGATTGCCGCCCTCTACCTTGGCTTTCGCAAAGTTCATGGCTGGCGAACCAACGAAACCGCCAACGAAGACGCTGGCTGGCTGATTGTAGACCTCATCCGGCGTTCCAACCTGCTCGATCTCGCCGCCCTTCAGGATCACGATGCGATCGGCAAGCGTCATGGCCTCGACCTGGTCGTGGGTCACATAGATGATCGTCGTCCCCAAAGCTTGATGCAGCTTCTTGATTTCGGTGCGAACCTGTCCGCGCAATTTGGCATCGAGGTTGGACAGCGGCTCATCGAACAGAAACACTTGCGGGCGGCGCACGATGGCGCGACCCATGGCTACGCGCTGGCGCTGGCCACCCGACAATTGTCCGGGCCGTCGATCCAGCAGATGGGAAATGCCGAGCATGTTGGCAGCGTCATCGACACGGGCCGCTGCTTCGCCTGCCGCGATACCGCGCACTTTGAGGCTGAAACCCATATTTTCCCGCACGGTCTTGTGCGGATAAAGCGCGTAGTCCTGAAACACCATGGCGATATCACGCTCGCGCGGGGCCAGCCGGTTGACGACGCGATCCCCGATCCTCACCTCACCGCCGGTGATGGTTTCCAGACCGGCGACCATGCGCAAGGTCGTGGATTTTCCGCAGCCGGAAGGACCGACGAAAACCACGAACTCCCCGTCGTTGATCTCCAGATCGATACCCTTGACGATGCGCAATGCGCCATAGCTCTTTTCGAGCTTGGTGAGCGTAACTGATGCCATTCTTAAACCACCCAACCCTCGGCGACATTGCTCCGGGCTCCTCTTAAAATCAGCATACGCAATGATTTAAGGAAATCAATGGTGTATCAATTTAATTTATTCCGTTTGAATTTAAATTCGATGCGTTGATTTGCAAGCATAAATTCTATTATTTTTAAATTATGGAGTGAGGCAACTCGATTTTTCTGTCGAATGAGCAAATGAGAGAACTCTATCTCAGCCTGTTTACATAACGCGCAACGCGGGGGTCGTACCACGTGTGCGAAACCTCGGCTGCCAAGCCTTCGTGAGAATAGCTGACGCGCAATATGTGAGGAACGGGCTCACCGGCCTTTGGGCCGAACGCCTCCGGTGCCCAATCCGGCACATGGCCGAGGCCAATATGGTCTTCCGCTTTTGCGATCCATAGCCCCAAACGTGTACGATAATAGAGATAGAGCGATTCCGACAGATCCTCGGCTGCGACCTTTTCGATGTAG
This sequence comes from Agrobacterium rubi TR3 = NBRC 13261, assembly GCF_000739935.1. Lineage (GTDB taxonomy): Bacteria > Pseudomonadota > Alphaproteobacteria > Rhizobiales > Rhizobiaceae > Agrobacterium > Agrobacterium rubi. The sequence continues at coordinate 93,944 of NZ_BBJU01000023.1, forward strand.
GAACCGTCGAGCCATATTTCTTCAATCGCCGCAAATTGTCCGGCAATGCGCCTGATCCGACGAATGCGGTGGCCTTCCTGTGACGCGCCGAAGGCTGGCAATGCCGCAGGCTTGACCTCACGGCTGACGCTCAGAATTTCCGCCGTCGGAAAGCCGCCGCCCGCCACCAGTTCAAGGCGGAACATGGCGTAGACGCTTTTAGGATCGGTAACGGCGCGGATGTAATTGCCTGATCCCTGAATGCGCTCCAGCAGTCCGCGCGTGTGGAGTTCGGCCAGCGTCTTTCGAAGCGTTCCGACCGCAATTCCCAGCGTTGTCGCCATCTCGCGCTCCGGCGGAAGCTTCTCTCCATCGATCAACCGACCGGCCGTAATGTCCCGCACCAGTGTCTCCGCAATCTGGAGATACACCGGCAAACTTCCTTTGGAACTCCGCATTTTCAACGCCTTCCTGTGCGCGGGAGAAATAATTGATACATTATTGATTTACTCAATACCTGATGTTAGTTAATTGAGCAACGTCCTGTGAGGAGGATTTCATGACGATTGTTCCCGTAACATCTGCTGATCTGGATGCCGCCGAGGTGTCTTGGTTTTCGGCGCTGTGCTCCGATGACTACGCCTATCTTGGCGTTCCCGATGGCTCTTTGCGCTCCAGTTGGGATCATTGCTCCGCAATCGTCAAAAAAGCCGAAGAGCTTGGATTTCGCAATATCCTGTGCCCATCCTCCTATCAGGTGGGACAGGATACGCTGAGCTTCGTTGCAGGTTGCGCGCCGATCACCGACAAGATCAATATGCTGGCTGCAATCCGCTGCGGCGAAATGCAGCCCATCATGCTTGCCCGCACTGTGGCCACGCTCGACCACATGCTGAAGGGTCGCCTAACGCTGAACGTCATCAGCTCCGATTTTCCGGGCGAAGTTGCAGACAGTGCATATCGTTATAAGCGCAGCCACGAAGTGGTTGAAATCCTGCGTCAGGCATGGACGCGCGAAACCGTCGACCACGACGGCGAAATCTACCAGTTCAAGGGCGTTTCGACCGAACCCGCCCGCCCCTATCAGCAGAACGGCGGACCACTGCTCTATTTCGGCGGCTATTCTCCTGATGCTTTGGAGCTGTGTGGTGCACAGTGCGATGTCTATCTGATGTGGCCGGAAACGAAGGATCAGCTTGCCGAGCGCATGCGTGCCGTCCACGCCCGCGCCGAAGCGCATGGCAGAACGCTCGATTACGGCCTGCGCGTTCACATGATCGTTCGCGATACTGAAAAAGAGGCGCAGGAATATGCCGAGCATCTCGTTTCCAAGCTGGATGATGAATATGGCCAACTGATCCGCAACCGTGCCCATGACAGTATCTCGCTGGGCGTTGCGCATCAGGCCAAGGCACGGGAACTTGCTGACAAGTTCGGCTATATCGAGCCGAACCTGTGGACCGGCATCGGACGCGCCCGTTCAGGCTGCGGCGCAGCACTGGTTGGCTCGACAGACCAGGTTTTGAGCAAGTTGGAAGAGTATCAGAAGATGGGCATTCGCGCCTTCATCCTATCCGGCTACCCACATATTGATGAGGCCGAGCACTTCGGCAGCAAAGTCCTGCCGCAATTGAAGACTTGTTCCCTGCCGCATGTCCACGGGCGTGTGCCCGCAGCGACACCCGCAACACCTCTTGGAAACGGAGACCGTCACTGATGGACCGCATCGAACTTACACCCGAACTGTCACTGAGCCGCATCGTCTACGGAATGTGGCGCGTTGGCGATGACGCCGATACATCTGCGAAGCATGTTCAAGCCAAGATCGAAGCCTGCCTTGCGCAGGGTATAACCACGCTCGATCAGGCCGATATCTACGGCGGCTACACGGCAGAAGCTATTCTTGGTGAAGCGTTCAAAGCTACACCATCGCTGCGCGACAAGGTCGAAATCGTCACGAAATGCGGCATCGTCGCTCCAGCTGGTCGGCATTCCGCAGCCCGCGTCAAGCATTACGATACGTCGGCAGAGCATATCAATGCTGCCGTCGAGGCATCGCTGCGCGATATGGCGACCGATCACATCGACCTGTTGCTGATCCATCGCCCCGATCCGATGATGGACCCTGATGAAACGGGTGCTGCGCTCGACGAGCTGGTCGCGTCTGGCAAAGTTCGCAGCGTCGGTGTTTCCAACTTCCGCCCCTGGGACTTTTCCCTGTTGCAGACGCACATGGAAAACGAACTGGTGACCAACCAGATCGAGCTCAGCCTTGCCGAAACCTCGGCCTTCACGAATGGCGATCTCGCCTATCTTCAGGAGCGCAACCTTGCCGTCATGGCATGGTCGCCGCTAGGGGGTGGCGCGCTGATGAGCGCAGGCGGTGCGGTGGCCGATGCCATGGCGAAAATCGCGGGAGATCAGGGTGTCGACACTGCCGCAGTCGCCATCGCGTGGTTGCTGCGCCATCCGGCAAAAATCCTGCCCGTGCTCGGCACCAACAATCTTCAGCGCATCGCCGCAATTTCGCAGGCAAACCAGGTCACTATGGACAGGCAGATGTGGTTCGAACTCTACACGCTCGCAAAAGGCCACGAGGTGCCCTGATGACATCGCTTAGCAGCATGCAGTCCCATAACGAACACATGTTCGTTCCAGACGCGACAAACACCCGCAGTTTCCGCACGGCGCTTGGCAACTTTCCGACCGGTATCACAGTCGTAACAGCGCAGACGCCTGACGGGCCGATCGGCATGACCGTCAACAGCTTCTCGTCTGTGTCGCTCGATCCGCCGTTGATCCTGTGGTCCCCGGCCAAGACATCGTCGCGGCATGATCTCTTCGCTGGCGCCACGCATTTCGCAATCCACGTGCTGGGTGCCGATCAGGGCGAGCTGAGCAGCCGGTTTACGCGCGGTGGCCTTGGCTTCGAAGAGTTCGCCTGGGACATGAACCCGGAAGGCGTTCCGATCATAGCGGGCACATTGAGCCGTTTCGAATGCGAACGCGCGTCTGTCTATGACGGCGGCGATCACTCGATCCTTCTGGGTCGTGTCCTGCGTGCGGCCCACCGCGACGGAGAACCGCTGTGCTTTGCACGTGGGGCAATGGGCAGATTTGCCGTTGCCTCTTAAGACGCGAAATTCGGCTATGGGTGCAGCGCGGCTATCACGACGAAATAGCTCACCGCGATGAGCAGAAGCAGCGAAATCGTTGAAGCAAGAATGACGCGACCGCCTGCATTGGCCACGGTGCGGATATCGACAGAGAGCCCCAGCCCAGCCATGGCAACGACGGTCAATCCACTGGAGACGGTCAGCAATGTACTCACAACGTTGAGCGGGATGAGGCCAAGAGACCGGATGACCACGACAACCATGAAGCCGATGATGAACCAAGGGACGAGATGACGACAGGAGCTCGTGCGGCCTGCACGCCGGGCAGCCCTGCCCTGAAGAATACCCAGCGTGAAAATGACCGGGCCAAGCATGAGAACGCGCAAAAGCTTGATGACCGTTCCAGTCTGCACTGCAACCAGACCGGCAGGTGTGGCCGCGGCCAGAACTTGCGGAACGGCGTAGACCGTCAGGCCGGCAAGGGCGCCATATTGCGCGGGCCCCATGCCTGCATGAGTGTAGAGGAGCGGCAGAAGAAGAACAGAAGCAACGCCGAGTACTGCCGTGAAGGACAGCGCGGAGGCGACTTCGTCGGAATTGGCCTCGATAACAGGCGCAACCGCGACAATGGCCGAATTGCCACAGATGGAGTTTCCGCAAGCAATCAGCATGGCAAGCCTAGGCGGCAGCCTCAGCAACCGGGCAACCGCGAAGCTCACATAGATCGACAGGGTGACGATAGCCACCACCGAAACAATCAACGTCAGTCCGGCATTTTTGATGGTCGCAAAACTGATCGACGCACCGAGAAGAACGATGGCGATCTCCAGCAAAGTCTTGGAGCTGAAATGGATGCCGGGCCGCCAAGAACATTTGTCGGAAAACATCGTACGGCAGATGATTCCGATGATGATTGCAAACACCAAAGGTTCCAGAAATCCTGCGCCAAACAGGGAGTGCTCGATATGTGCTAGGACATAGGCGGCACCTGCCACACTGACACAGACCGCAAGGCCGGGGATGATCTGACGTGGTCGGGAAAAATTCATAATAGACTGTCTCAACTGATGCTTCAGACAGTTTTTTCACCTAACTTAACTTACTTCCATCGAATAAAATTCTACGTTTCATTCGGAAAAACAGAACGATTTCCTATGACCTTTGAACAACTTGCAATATTCGTCGCTGTGGCAGAACGCGAGCATCTGACAAAGGCGGCGGCTGCGATCCATCTGACGCCCTCTGCCGTGAGCGCATCAATCCGCAACCTCGAACAACATTACGGCGTCGAACTGTTTCACCGGATCGGTCGACGCATTGAACTGACAGCGACAGGGCGCATTTTCCTGGATGAGGCGCGTACGCTCCTTGCGCGGTCGCGATCTGTCGAGCTTATGCTCAGCGAGCTTGGCGGCATGCAACGGGGTTCACTCAGCGTCTTTGCAAGCCAGACGATCGCCAGCTACTGGTTACCGCCGCGCCTGATGGCGTTTCATAACAATTTTCCGGGCATCGAATTGCAGTTGACGATCGGCAATACGCGCACGGTTGCGGATGCCGTCATCACCGGCGAGGCCGACATTGGCTTTGTGGAAGGCGAACTCGACGAACCCGCGCTCGCAGCCTCTATCGTGGCGCATGACGAACTGGTCGTTGTCGTCGGTCCTACCCATCCCTGGGCAGGCAGACAAGCCCTGACTGCCGATGACATAAAAGACGGTCAATGGGTCATGCGCGAAGTCGGCTCCGGCACCCGGTCCGCCTTCGAGGAAACCTTGAGTGACATGGGCATAAAGGCAGACGCGCTCAATATCGTGCTGGTCCTGCCATCAAATGAATCCATTCTCTGCGCCTTGCTGGCAGGCAACGGTGTCGCGACCGTATCCAGACTTGCGGCGCAACAATATATCGAGAGCGGCAAATTATGCGAGGTCAACTTCCCCGCACCCGCCCGCGAATTTCGTCTTCTCAAACACAAGGAACGGCATGCCAGCAAAGCTGCGCTAACGCTTCTCGACATATGTCATAAAGATACGTGACGAAATCGCTCTAAGTCGCGGCGGTCGGAGTGCCGTATCCTACTCCTGAACTTCACCCACAGTGTCTGCAACATGCGCGCCGCGGCTGCCCATTGGCAGTGGATGGCCTGTGGTTGAATCGATCGTTGTCTGATGTTCCAGCTCGGCGTTGATCTCAGCGCCCAGGATCAGGATAATCACGGATATCCAGGTCCACACCATCAAACCGATGACCGCTCCCAGAGTCCCGTAGGTCGCATTATAGTCCGCGAATTTTTCCAAATAAAAGGAGAAGAGAATAGATGCGGTAACCCAGAGCGTGGTCGAGAAGATGGCTCCCCAGGTCAGCCACTGAAACTTTGCTTGTTCGCGGCTGGGACCATACCGGTACAGCATCGTGATGCCGCAACCGACCAGAAGAAGCAGAAGCGGCCAGCGGGCGAACTTGGCCAGAAACTCGGTCCACTGATCCAGCCAAAGATAGGCGAGAACGGCGGGAATAACGCCAACCGCCGTGATCAAGGCAATGGCAATCACCAGAGCACCGATGGTAAAGACCAGCGAATTCAAGTTAAGCCAGATGATGCCGCGTTTTTCTTTTTCACCGTAGGCAATATTCATGGCCTCAAAAAGCGCTTTAATGCCGTTGTTGGCACTCCAAAGCGCCACCAGAAAGCCGGTTATGACACCAATGCTCAGCGTGGAATTCTTCTGTTGGGACAGCCCGTCGAGCTGGCTAACGATGAGATCGAATGCACCTGGAGGCAGTACGGTCGATAGAAACGCGATGTGTTTTGCGATCGTGACTGGATCAGAGAAAACACCGTAGAGCGACACGAGTGCTGCCAGCGCCGGAAACAGTGCCAAAAGCAAATAATATGTCGCGCCAGCGGCAATCAGCGTGACCCGATCGTCGAAAAACTGCGAGAAGACCCGCCAGAAGACGTCGCGATAGCCACGCAACGGTATTTCGCCAGGCGTTTTTGCCAAGCGACCGCGCTCCTCATTCGATCCTTTCGGATCACCGTTGTCACCGCTCACGCATATCACCCATCGCACCCGAAAAGCCAAGTACATCAAACCCACGTCAAGACTCAAGGTGTAATGGTTACAACCTTAAGTCATGTGAGGATGATTAAACCAGCAATCCCTGCCCGCCGTCTATCCAGACCGGGCTGCCGGTGATGTGGCGCGACTTAGTGCCCGCCAGAAACACGATGAGATCTGCCACATCCTCACTGGTGCCGGGGCGACCCTTTGAAATGGGAATCTCGCCCTGCGGCCATTCGACGGGAATGGCCGTCTCGTGCCGGTCACGGATATCAGTGTTGTCATCGATATCGGTTTCAATGGCGCCGGGGCAGACGGCATTCACCCGGATGTCATAGCGGGCAAGCTCGAGTGCCAGCTGCTGGGCCATCGCCAGTTGGCCCGCCTTGGTGACGCTATAGGCTGTCGCTCCCGGCGAGGTAAAGGTTCTCGTACCATTGATGGAAGAGATAATGATGATCGATCCGCCACGGATTTTGAGATGCGGTACGGTTTTGTGGATGGTGAGATAGGTGCCGCGCAGGTTGACGCTCATGGTCTTGTCCCACTCATCCGGCGTCAAATCCTCGATGGGTGCCCACACGCCGTTGATGCCTGCATTGGCAACGACGACATCGATCCTGCCGAAATGGCCTGCCAGTTTCGCGGTGGCCGCGTCCATCTGGGCTTCGTCGGAGACATCTGCGAGCAGTGCGACAGCCTTGAACCCTTGCGCGACGAGCTCATCAACGACTGCATCGAGCTCTTCTTGCGTGCGGCCGAGGACGCCGATGTGATAGCCTTCTCTCGCCAGGGCGAATGCGGTGGCCCTGCCAATTCCAGAGCCCGCGCCGGTGACCAGTGCAACTTTCGCGTCCGTCATTCTGTTCTCCTTGCGATCCGAGTGTTCGGTATTATCCCAAGACCATAACAACACGTTCTCCGTGTTGTTCCCTCAAGACCGAGTACAGATGAATCTCGTTTCGCAAAGCTTTTATCTGAGAGATTCAGTAGCCGTTGCCAAAGACCTAATCGGCTGCGAATTTCGCGTGCACAATACGGCAGGCATCATCGTTGAGACCGAGGCCTACCGCACCGACGATCCGGCATCGCACAGTTTCAGCGGCCCGACCCCGCGCAACCGGGCCATGTTCGGTGACCACGGACACCTCTATGTCTACCGTTCCTATGGTCTGCACTGGTGCGCTAACATCGTCTGCACACCGGGATCTGCCGTGCTAATCCGCGCCATCGAGCCAACCGATGGAATCGACCTGATGAAACTGCGGCGTAACACGGCTGACATTGTCAATTTATGTTCAGGGCCGGGGAAACTGACACAAGCGTTTGGGATCACACGGGATATGGATGGTCTGCCGGTGACGCGCGAGCCGATCACTGTCACACACCATACGGGAACCATCACGGCGATTGAAGGTCCACGCATCGGCATATCGAAGGGCATCGAGCAGCCCTGGCGTTTCGGGCTGGCGGACTCTCGATTTCTCAGCCGCAAATTCTGATCGGCGGTGCGATGACGCTTTTAGACCCGGCGCCCATCACTCCCGAAGACATGGGCATTGGCGAGATCGAAGGAGAGCGGGACTTTTTCTCCCATGCGGAACTGCTTTTGTCCCTCCAGCAGCACCGTCACGGGCTGACCATCGGCGGTGTTGGTATAGATGACGGTCGAGCCGCCGAGATGCTCGACCAGCTGGATATCGCCCTCACCCAGCGTGGCCGATTGCGTTTGCGGCTGGATGTGTTCGGGACGAATGCCGAATGTCAGCGCTTCATCCTGCTTGGCATCCAGCGGCTGGTTCAAGACGATGTGCTGCCCGGCAATCTCGATGGTGCGGCGTGAAGTATCGGACGCGACAAGCTTTGCCGACAGGAAGTTCATTTTCGGCGACCCGATGAAGCCCGCCACGAATTGATTGTCTGGGCTGTTGTAGAGATCGAGCGGACGACCCACCTGCATGATCTTGCCTTCGCGCAACACCACGATCTTGTCGGCCATGGTCATCGCCTCGACCTGATCGTGCGTCACGTAAATCATCGTGCTGCCGAGCTTCTGGTGAAGCTTGGCGATTTCCACGCGCATCTGTACGCGCAGTTCGGCATCCAGGTTAGACAGCGGTTCATCGAAGAGGAAGATTTTCGGCTCGCGGACGATGGCGCGGCCAATGGCCACGCGCTGCCGCTGCCCGCCCGACAGCGCCTTGGGCTTGCGCTGCAGCAGAGGTCCGATCTGCAACACGTCTGCCGCCTTCTGAACGCGCGCCTCGATTTCCGGCTTCTTGTAGCCGGCTGTTTCCAGACCGAAGGCGAGGTTCTTGTAGACGCTCATATGCGGGTAAAGCGCGTAGGACTGGAAGACCATGGCGATACCACGCTTGGAGGCGGCGGTGTCGTTGACGCGCTGGCCATCAATGCGAAGCTCGCCGTCGGAAATTTCCTCCAGCCCGGCAATCATGCGCAACAGGGTCGATTTTCCGCAGCCCGACGGGCCGACGAAAACGGTGAACTCGCCCGGCTCTATCTGAAGGTCGATACCATGCACGACGGGGAAAGCGCCGAAACGCTTGACGATTTTCTCAAGGGTAATGCTGCTAGCCATCTCGTTCCTCGCATCCGGCACTTAAGGCCGCCAGCTCATATATTTCGGATGATCGCGGGTGATCGGCAGGGCGACATCCGTTTTCGTTTCGTTGGAGTGATAGATCGCGGCAATCAGCGACAAAGATCGGCGCGCGTCTTCCGATGTCACCGGTGGCTTTTCGCCGCTTTCCAGCGTGTGGTAAAAGGCTTCCATCTGGCCGGTGAAGCGACGACCGACCGGCACGATGTCTGCCAACAACGCCTCGATCTTGGCGGCGATCTCGTCATTGGCCGGGACGATCTTCCAAGGGCCGTCGCCCGGCGAATAGGGTTCGGTGTTGCTTTCGAACATGACGTTTTCAAACGCCAGTCGCAGGCGGCTGATCTGCTCCTGCGAACCAAGCGTGGAGGTCGATGACACAAGCGCCCCGCTTTCCATCAGGAAGCTGGCCGATACGCAGTCTTCGACCTCGATGGCGTTCACGCGGGTTGCCGTGCGGGCGAAGACGCGCTCGACCGGACCCATCAGATAGGTCAACATGTCATGGATATGGATGGCGTGCGTCATTAGCACGCCGCCCAGTTCGGTCGCCCAACGCCCACGCCATGGGTTGTCGTAATAGGCGGCGTCACGGTTCCAGAATATTTCGGCGGTTCCGGCATAGGGTTTGCCGGCAAGGCCGCTATCTATAATGCGGCGGGCCTGTTGCACGCCCGTTCCATAGCGATACTGGTAGATCGGCATCAGCACGCCCTTGGCGCTGACTTCGGCAGCCGCCACATCGTCCAGTTCCTTCAGCGAACCGGTCAGAGGCTTTTCGCACACAACGTGTTTGCCAGCGGCAAGCGCCTGAAGAACGAGCTTGGTGTGAATGGCGGGCGGGGTGCAGATATCGATGATGTCGATATCATCCATGGCCATTAGCTCATCGGAAGACCGGGTGCGGCCCTCGACGCCGAATTCGTCGGCAACGGCAGTCATACGCGCTTCATCCAGATCGCACAGATAGGCGACTTCGTATTTGTCGGGATGGGCGGCGTAGCCTTCGACGATATGCGTCCTGCCGATGCCGCAGCCGATGATGCCGACCCTGTAACGCTTAGCCATTGTGGTTACCCTCTGCAAATTGTTGAGCTTTGAGAGCGATTTCCATCGCTGCAAAACAGCGCGTCTGCGGCATTGCCGTTTCTGTGCGATTGCGAATATCGGACAGAAGCTGTGGGCCGTAGGGCAGCGGCACGTCTGAGCAATCGACATAATGCATGCCGGTCTTGTCGGTCAGGAACAGATGGTTGGCACCATCGCGTCCGGCCACATCGACATTCTTGCGGATTTCGATCGCGCCTTGCGTGCCGGTGATGAACAGACGTCCATCCCCCCAACTCGACAGGCCATCCGGGGTAAACCAATCGACGCGTATGAAGCCGTCGACGCCTTTGGTGGACAGGTGCATATCACCGCTGTCCTGCAAGCCGGGTGTCTGCGGATTGGCCTTATTGGCGACCTTTGCAAAGAGAATATCGGCCTCCTGCGCATCGGTGAAGAACAGGAACTGTTCGCACTGGTGGGACGCGATATCGACCAGAATGCCGCCGTAACGTTGCCGCTCGAAAAACCAGGCCGGGCGGGTGGAAGCCCGCAGCCGATGTGGCCCGAAGCCCGCCATGGAGACGATCTCGCCGATGGCGCCAGCTGCGACCAGTTCGCCTGCCTTGACGGTGGCACGGTTTTCGAAATGCTCGGAATAGAGCACCGAAAAGATGCGCCCGGTTTCCGCCTGAACCTTTTTGACCTCGTCCAATTGGGCCAGCGTTATCATGCCGGGCTTGTCGACCATGACATCCTTGCCTGCACGCATGACCTCAGTGGCAACCGCCGCCCGCTCGTCAGGAATGCCTGCGCTGATGATGAGATCGATTGTGGGATCGTCCAGCAGACGGCGCTTGTCATCGACGCGGGGAACGTTGGGAAACTCCTGCGCGTACTCTTGCGCCAGATCATCTTCGATGGCGTGAAAACCTACATGCTCGGCACCGGCTGCAAGCATGCAGTTCGTCTGCCCGAAGATGTGATTGTGGTTGATACCGATTGTCGCGAACCGAACGGGCTTCATGGTGCATGCCTTGATGTCAGCGCTTCATGCCGGTGGTGGCAATGCCTTCTATGAGGAGGCGCTGGAAGAAGAGGAAGAAAAGGAAAACCGGAATGAGCGAAAGGTTGGACATGGCAAAAAGCGCCGTCCAGTCCGAACTGCCGGTGCTATCAACGAAGGACCGCAGGCCGAGCTGGACCGTGTAGGTGTTGATGTCGTTGAGGTAGATCAGCGGCCCGAAGAAATCATCCCATGTCCAGATGAAGGAGAAGATGGCAGCCGTGGCCAGAACCGGCGACGACAGCGGCAGCATGATTTTCCAGTAGATGCGGAACGGGCTGCATCCATCCATGACCGCCGCCTCATCCAGCTCCCGCGGAATGCCCCGGAAGAATTGCACCATCAGGAAGATGAAGAAGGCATCGGTCGCCAGATATTTCGGCACGATCAGCGGAAGCGATGTATTGACCCAGCCCATCTCCAGAAACAGGATATATTGCGGAATGAGTACCACGTGGTAGGGCAGCATCAACGTACCCAGCATGAGTGCGAACCAGAAGTTCCGTCCGCCGAAGCGAAGCCGCGCAAAGGCGAAAGCCGCCAGCGAGCATCCGACTACGTTGCCGATAGTCGCCAGGACCGCGATGAAAAACGAGTTCCAGAAGAACTGTCCGAAGGACACCTGGAGACCGGTCCAGCCCCTAATATATCCGCCCCAATCTACCGACGAGGGGATGAGCGAGGATGAACCGAAGAGTTCGTCCTGCGGGCGAAACGAACCCGAGATCATCCACAGGATGGGGTACATCATGGCGATGGAAGCGGCAATCAGGGCAGCATGGAGCAGAACCGATTTCCACAAAGGACGCTGCGCGGCCTGGCCGGGGCGAAACGAAGAGACGGCATCAGTCATCGTAATGCACCCAATAACGTGCGCTCAGGAAGGAAAATGCCGTGAAGAGCGAGATGATAACGACGAGAATCCAGGCCAGAGCCGAGGCATATCCCATGCGGAAGAAGCCGAACGCTTCCTGATAGAGATAGAGCGTGTAGAAGAGCGTCGAATTGATTGGCCCGCCGGAGCCTTCCGAGATGATGAAGGCAGGGGTGAAGGCTTTGAAGGCATCGATCGTCTGAATAACCGCGTTAAAGAAGATGACGGGTGTCAGCAGCGGCAGGGTGATGCGGAAGAATTGCCGCATCTTGCCAGCGCCGTCCATCTCGGCGGCCTCATACATATCCTGTGGAATCTGGCGCAAACCGGCAAGGAAGATGATCATCGGCGAGCCGAACTGCCAGACCGACAGAATGACAAGCGTGTAGATCGAATAATCCGGGTTGGAAATCCAGCTTGGTCCTTCGTAACCAAAGACCTGCCACAAAACCATGTTGACCAGACCGTCGGAAGCAAAAAGCTGACGCCACAGAACCGCAATCGCAACGCTGGAGCCCAGCAGCGAGGGCAGATAGAAGACGGCGCGATACATCGTCAGCCCCTTGATGCCGCGGTTGAACGCCATGGCGACCATGAGAGCGAACATCAGTTTCAGCGGCACAGAAAGAAGGACGTAGGTAAACGTCACCTTCATGGCGGCTGCAAACTTCGGATCTGCCGTGGCGATGCGCACGTAGTTTGACGCACCCACCCAATCGGGCGATTGCAGCAGATCGTAATTGGTGAACGACAAATACAGCGATGCCAGCGCTGGACCGAGCGTCAGGCCGAAAAAGCCGATGAGCCACGGCAGCAGAAAGACATAGGCGTGGACATTGCGATCAAATGCTTTTCGCAAACGGCCCTGCTGTGGAAGAGCCGCAGAGCGGCCCTCCCCTGTTATCGGTTCGGATCGAAACGTCATGGATCGTTACTTCCGTTTGATCACGGTTTCCGCTTCGGTCACCAGCTGCTTGCCACCCTGTTCAGGCGTCATTCTGCCGAAACCGACCTCTTCCGAGGTGCGCTTGAGCACGAAGGCAAATTCGCCCGCACCCGGAGGCGGTGCTGGTGGCAAGGCACCGACCTTGGGCGTGATCTCGGCGATATAATCGACCATCGCCTTGCTGACCTCATTGAGTTTGGGGCTAAGCTGATCACGCATCGATTCCGACGCTGGAACGCCACGCTCGACGCCGAGGATATCCACACCTTCCGGCACTGCCACGAGGAAGTTGATGAAATCAACCGCCGCCTCGATCCCCGCACTGCCGTTGGCCACACTCATCAGCATGGAGGGCTTCAGATAATGACCAGACGGACTGTCAGCCGACACCTTCGGATAGGAAGTAATCGACAGCTTTGCCTTGTTGATGGCCTGATAACCGACAAACTGGTTGGAGTGAGCAAAGGCGGTTGCAGCCTTGCCGGTGGTCAGCGCATTGCTTTCGATGTTCAGCTGGTCGAGCGCCTGAATGTCGGCAGGCACGCAGGCACCGGCTTCGCGCATGGCTGCCCACATGGCAAACCATTCACCCGCATCCTTGGCATCATAACCCAGGCCACCGCCTTCAATGAAGAGGGATTTGTTTTTCTGCCGCAGCCAATTCTCGAAGCTCGGCTCGACACCGCTGGCATCGGCTGTCGCGTAATAGCCAGGCTTAGGCTTGTTCTTCGCAAATTCCGCCGCGTTCTTGGCGAACTCTTCCCAGGTCTGACCAGCCGATGGCGGCTTGGCGCCGGTCTTTTCCCAGCCCTTGGCGTCATAAAACACGGCGGAAGAATTCACACCGAGATTGATGCCGTAGAGCTTACCGTCGACCCGTCCGGAATCGATGTTCGGCGTGCCGAAATCCTCGATTTTCAGCGACTTCCCGAGATAGTCATCCAAGGGCGCCAGAGCGCCACGGCGGGCATATTCGAAAATATAGCGGTAATCCATCTGGATGAGGTCAGGTGCATTGCGCCCGGCGACCTGTGTTGCCAGACGAGGCCAATAGTCGGACCAACCGGCGAATTCACCGGCGATATTGAGGTCGGGCTTCACCTGTTTGAAGGCCGCGATGGCCTTGTTGGTGCGGTCGGCGCGCTCCTGAGAGCCCCACCACAACAAACGAATGCGCGCAGCCTGTGCAAAAGCGGGTCCTCCACCCACCGTCGCCAGCGAAAGCGCGGCCAGACCTGCCGAAAGTACGGCACGTCTCTGTAGCATCATGGACATTGGCAACTCCTCCCTAATTGAATGCCAAATTGAATGATGACGGCAAACAAGACTTGCCGTTTTATAACTATCTGGTTACATGGGAACACCGATCAACATCATTGTCAAGCGACCTTTGAAGATGGATGAAACCAGCAAACCGGCGACCGAAGACACAAACGGAGAAACCGGGGCCAAGCCAACTTCAACACGAAAGAAGGCGGCAACGCAATCTCGCAATCCGGAGAGAACGCGTGCAGCCATTCTCGAGGCAGCGCGTCGCGAAGTCGCCGCCAAGGGGTTGGCCGGTGCGCGTATCGATGTGGTGGCTAGGCGCGCCGGTACCAACAAACGGATGATCTATCACTACTTCGGCGACAAGGATGCGCTCTATCTGGCAGTGCTGGAAGATGCCTACCAACACATCCGCAATGCCGAGCACAGGCTGGATCTGGCCCGCAAGCCACCGGTGGAGGGACTGCGGGAACTGGCCCTGTTCACCTGGCACTATTTCCTCGACCATCCCGAGTTTCTCAGTATTTTGGCGACGGAAAACCTCAATCAAGCCAGATACTTGCGACAATCAGCAACGATCACGGAAATGCATTCGAACTTTATCTCCGAACTGAAGGACGTGCTGTTGCGCGGCGAAAAGACCGGCGACTTTCGCACGGGCCTTGATCCCGTCGATGTCTATCTGACGATCGCGTCGCTTGGATTTTTCTATCTTTCGAACCGATATACGCTGTCGACGATCTTCCAGCGCGATCTGGTTGCGCCAGCCGAACTGGAGCGCTGGGGCCAGCACATCGTCAGCACGGTCATTGCTGCACTGCGGCCGTTCTGACGCCTCGTTTCAATTTATCCAACAAGAACAATCGCCGCAACCTTCGCATGTGCGAAGGCGCGATGGATTTGTGACATCTCGTTATCCCGCACACAGATTTCCGGTTCGGTTTACTCGGACGTTTTCATATCAAAAACCGCTTGACAGAAACCGTGTTTGACAATCACAAATAACCAAACGGTTACAAATTTTTGGAAACGATGAAATTGCGTCCTGACGGGAGTGGGATGCTTTGGGAGGAATGTTCATGCAACGTATCGGCGTCATCATGCACGGCATCACCGGCCGCATGGGATATAATCAGCACCTGGTGCGCTCTGTTCTCGCCATCCGCGATCAAGGCGGCGTCACGCTGAAAAGCGGCGAGAAGGTCATGCTCGACCCGATCCTCGTGGGTCGCAACGGCGAGAAGATAGAGGCCATCGCCAAAAAGCACAATGTCGAGCGCTGGACGACCGACATCGACGCGGCCCTCGCCAACCCAGAGGACACGCTGTTTTTCGATGCGGGCACAACGCAGATGCGTGGCAGCCTGCTGACCAAGGCTATTCAGGCTGGCAAGAACGTTTATTGCGAAAAGCCGATTTCCGACAATATGGAGGAAGCCATTGCCGTGGCACGGCTGGCTGAAAGCGCTGGCATCAAGCATGGCGTGGTGCAGGACAAGCTGTTCCTGCCCGGTCTTCGCAAGCTGGCGATGCTGCGCGACAGCGGCTTTTTCGGCAAAATTCTCTCCGTGCGCGGCGAGTTCGGTTACTGGGTGTTCGAAGGTGATTGGCAGCCGGCGCAGCGCCCCTCCTGGAACTACCGCGCAAAAGACGGCGGCGGCATCATTCTCGATATGCTGTGCCATTGGCGCTATGTGCTGGACAATCTGTTCGGCGAAGTCAAAGCCGTCAGCTGCCTTGGCGCAACCCATATTCCGCAGCGCTTCGATGAACAGGGTAATGCTTATGTGGCGGATGCCGACGACGCGGCCTATGCCACCTTCGAACTGGAGGGCGGCGTCATCGCGCACATCAACTCGTCCTGGGCAGTGCGCGTTCGTCGCGACGATCTGGTGACGTTCCAGGTGGATGGCACGCACGGTTCGGCGGTGGCGGGGCTGACGAAATGCTGGACGCAGCACCGCACCAACACACCAAAGCCGGTATGGAACCCGGATCAACCGCAGACGATCGATTTCTACAAGACCTGGCAGGAAGTGCCCGACAATGTCGTCTACGACAATGGCTTCAAGGCGCAGTGGGAAATGTTCGTGCGCCATCTGGCCGATAACGAGCCGTGGTCGTACGGGCTGATGGAAGGCGTCAAGGGCGTACAACTGGCCGAACTCGGCCTGAAATCCTGGAAGGAACGCCGCTGGCTCGACGTTCCCGCCATCGTCTGAGGTGCAGGGATGACAGAGCTTCGATTACCGAGAGATGACCGTTCCATCGAGACCTACCGCTTAAGCGGCACGCCCATTGCGCTGGAAAAGCGCAGTGCTGCCGATTTCAACCGCGTGGCCTTTGCCGCTGCGCATGTGGTGGCCGACCCGTTTGCCGACAACGACCCGTGGCTTACACCGGCCATCGACTGGGACGCCACGCTTCGCTTCCGGCACCGGCTATGGGATCTGGGCTTGGGCGTAGCCGAAGCCATGGACACTGCCCAGCGCGGTATGGGCCTTGCGTGGCCGCAGGCGCAGGAGATGATCACGCGGGCCTTGAAGGAAGCGGCGAGCCGCAAGGATGCCTTGATTGCCTGCGGTGTCGGCACCGACCATCTGACCGGCAGCGGCTACAGTCTCGACCAGATCGTCGATGCCTATCTCGAACAATTGGAGTTTGTGCAGGGGCAAGGCGGACGCGTCATTCTGATGGCCAGCCGCGCACTGGCCGCGAGTGCAGCCTCACCTGACGACTATCTGGAAACCTATGCACGCGTGCTTGCCCAAGCCAACGAGAAGGTCGTCATTCACTGGCTGGGTGAAATGTTCGATCCAGCCCTTGAGGGATATTGGGGCTCAGCCGACCACATGGCGGCGATGGACACCTGCATCGACATGATCGCCGCCAATGCCGACAAGATCGACGGCATCAAGATTTCGCTTCTGTCGATGCAAAAGGAAATCGCGATGCGCCGGCGCCTGCCGTCTGGTGCGCGCATGTATACGGGCGATGATTTCAACTATGCCGAATTGATTGCAGGCGATGAGCAGGGACACTCCGATGCGTTGCTCGGCATTTTCGATGCCATCGCACCGGCTGCCTCAAAGGCTCTGTCATGCCTAAACCGGGGCGCCGACACAGAATTCTTCGATATTCTCGAACCGACCGTTGCCCTGTCTCGCCACATCTTCAAAGCACCTACCCGGTTTTACAAAACCGGTGTCGTGTTTCTCGCCTATCTCAACGGTTTGCAGGACCATTTCACCATGATCGGCGGGCAGGAAAGCACGCGCTCGACCCTGCATTTTTCCGAGCTTTTCCGGCTGGCGGACAAGGCCAATGTGCTTGATGACCCCGACCTTGCGACCAGGCGCATGAAGACGTTTTTGAGCTTGCGGGGTGTGGACTGAGCCATGGAGCGCGCACCGACACTGTATGAGGAGGCCGTCCTATGAGCCTTGAAGGATTGTCCATCAACTTCGCCACGATCAAACAGGGCGGATCATTCGCAACATTGGTGGATGCCTGTCTCGATCACGGCATCACGACGATTTCGCCCTGGCGAGACCAGGTGCATGGCGTCGGTCTCGATGAAGCAGCCCGCATCGTCGCACAGAACGGCATCAAGCTTTCCGGCCACTGCCGTGGCGGCTTTTTCCCTGCCATCGATGCTCAGGGACGACGAGACGCAATCAAGGACAACAAACGCGCCGTCGATGAGGCAGCCGCGATGAAGGCCGATTGTCTTGTGCTCGTCGTGGGCGGCCTGCCCGCCGGGTCGAAGGACATCCGTGGGGCACGCCAAATGGTGGAAGACGGCATGGCGGAACTGCTGCCCTATGCCAGACAGGCTGGCGTGCCGCTGGCCATCGAGCCACTGCATCCGTTTTATGCGGCCGATCGTGCCTGTTTCAATACGCTCAGCCAATCGCTCGATCTGTGCGACAGGCTCGGTGAAGGTACTGGGGTCGCTATCGACGTCTACCACGTCTGGTGGGACCCGGACCTGGAGGCGCAAATTGCCCGTGCCGGTCGAAACGGACAGATTCTGGCACACCACATCTGCGACTGGCTCGTTCCCACCACCGATCCGCTTAATGATCGCGGCATGATGGGGGATGGCGTGATCG
This sequence comes from Agrobacterium rubi TR3 = NBRC 13261, assembly GCF_000739935.1. GTDB lineage: Bacteria > Pseudomonadota > Alphaproteobacteria > Rhizobiales > Rhizobiaceae > Agrobacterium > Agrobacterium rubi. The sequence continues at coordinate 112,044 of NZ_BBJU01000023.1, forward strand.
ATCTCAAAGGTTTCCGGCAGATGATCGAGAAGGCCGGATTTTATGGCCCGCAGGAAGTGGAGATCTTCTCGAACACCTGGAATTCCAAGCCGATAGATCATGTTCTGACGACTGTGGTGGAGCGCTATCGGGCCCTCAATCCAGATTGAAAAACTTTCATATGCCGTGGTGGGTGTTGAATCAGATGATAATCGTCTAATACGAGGGACGGCATCCTGTCCCCATCTGCCTACCATTCGAGTTTTTCAATGCCCTCCCAGTCCGTCGGTTACCTCTACGCGCTTGCCGCCTTTACGATTTTTGCAGCGCAGGATGGCATATCGAAACATCTAGGCTCAATTTACCCGCCCGTCTTCGTCACCATGTTGCGTTACTGGGCGTTCGCCATTTTCGTCATCATTCTTGCCATGAGATCGAACGGTGGCATCCGCCAAGCCATATCGACAGACCGGCCGTGGCTTCAGGCAAGCCGTGGTGTGGTTCTGGCGGTTCAGATCGTCTTATCCATCTTCTCGTTTTCGCTCGTGGGCCTTGCCCATACGCATTCGATCTTCGCGTCGGTGCCGCTGATCGTGGCGGCACTTTCTGTGCCGATCCTCAACGAAAAGGTGGGTTGGCGGCGGTGGTCGGCCATTCTGGTGGGCTGTTTGGGCGTGCTCGTGATTCTCAAGCCGGACGATAACGGCTTTGACGCGACGCTGTTGATTACATTCGCCGCCGCCGTGCTACTTGCGCTTTACGGCGTGATGACGCGGCTCGCCAGCCGCAAAGATCCGGCGATGACCAGCTTTTTCTACACCGGCGTCCCCGGGGCGATTGCGCTAACGTTCATCGGTCCGTTTTACTGGGTTAACATGGCACCGGGCGATTGGGGCTGGATGGCGGCGCTGTGTGTAACCGGCATGTCCGGCCACTATATGCTGATCCGCGCCTTCGAACTGGCCGATGCGGCATCGGTCCAACCGTTTTCCTATTATCAGCTCGTTCTGGTCTCCATCGTCGGCATCACGCTCTTTGGCGAAATCCTGACGACGAATATGATCATCGGCGCGGCCATCGTGGTGGCTGCGGGCCTGTTTACCATCTGGCGCGAGCAAATGGTGGCCCGCAAGAACCGTCAAATGGGGCTATAATGCCAAGCCGGGTTGCGCCTGTAACGACGCCTCGCACCGCAGCAACATGCCGTAGAGATCGCGCGGCTCGTCGGGATCGGCCAGCAGATCGAGGTCTTCGTAAAGGCCGGTGGCTTCCAGCTTCGATCTGACGTAGCGCAACGCGGAAAAGTCTTCGATGGCGAAGCCGACACTGTCGAACAGCGTAATCTGGCCATCCGATGTTCGACCGCTGGCAGAGCCTACCATAACCTGCCAAAGTTCGGTGACCGGGTGGGCGGCATCCAATTGCTGAATCTCGCCTTCGATCCGGGTTTGCGGCGGGTATTCCACGAAAACATCCGAGCGCAGCAGAATATCACGGTGCAGTTCGGTCTTGCCGGGGCAATCTCCGCCGATAGCGTTGATATGCACACCGGGACCGACCATGTTGTCCGTGAGGATCGTGGCACATTGCTTGTCGGCAGTGACGGTGGTGATGATGTCTGCACCTTCGACGGCATGCTCGGCGCTGTCGCAAATCTCAATGGCAAAGCCAAGACCTTCAAGATTGCGCTGGCATCTCAAACTGGCGGCGGGATCGATATCGAAAAGCCGCAGGGTGTCTACACCAAGAATGGCCTTGAAGGCGCGCGCTTGAAATTCGCTCTGCGCACCATTGCCGATCATCGCCATAGAGCGCGCATCTTTTCGGGCAAGATATTTGGCAGCGACAGCCGAGGTTGCTGCAGTTCTCAAGGCGGTCAGGATGGTCATCTCCGACAGCAGCATGGGGTAACCATTGCCGACATCCGACAACACGCCGAAAGCCGTGACCGTCTGGCGGCCGTCCCGCGTATTCTTCGGATGACCATTGACATATTTGAAGCCGTAAAGCGTGCCGTCGCTCGTCGGCATCAGCTCAATGACGCCATCATGGGAGTGGGAGGCAATGCGCGGCGTCTTGTCGAATGTGTCCCAGCGCCGGAAATCTTCTTGGATGACGTCGGCCAGTTCTCGCAGAAAGGTATCGATGCCCACGGTCAGAACCAGCTTCATCATGTGATCGACGCTGACGAAAGGGACCGTATTGAGGTGATGATGAGATGTCATGTCGGCGCCCTCACCCTGCTCTCGTTGGTCGGTCCAGCACGCGCTTGCCCATCAGGCTTGCGGTCAGATCCACCATCAGACGGGCCGTCCTGCCACGTTCATCGAGGAATGGATTGAGTTCGACCAGATCGAGACTGGAGACCAGCCCGCTGTCGCACAGCATCTCCATCACCAGATGCGCCTCGCGGAACGTTGCGCCACCGGGGACGGTGGTACCGACCGCCGGTGCGATGGAGGGATCGAGAAAATCCACATCGAGACTGACATGCAGAAGGCCACCCGCCGCTGCCACGCGCTCCAGAAAGGCACGCAGCAAAACGCCCACGCCGTGTTCGTCGATCATCCGCATATCGTGGATCGTAACGCCGGTTTGCCCAAGCGCTGCACTCTCGGCAGGATCGACGCTGCGAATGCCGATCATGCAGATATTGGCGGGATCGACCGGATGAGGGACGGGTGGAAAGTAGCCGTCGAATCCTTCGCGGCCGCTGTAATAGGCGACGGGCGTGCCATGCAGGTTGCCGCTGCGGGTGGTCTCCAGGGTGTGATAATCCGTGTGTGCATCCAGCCATAAGACGAAGAGGGGCCGGTTGTTTTCAGCCGCACGCTTCGCGACTCCAACAACGCTACCTGCGGAAAGCGCATGATCGCCGCCTAAAAATATCGGCATGGCATTTTCGCTTTCGCGGTATGCGACCTCGCTCAGCGCCTCTGTCCACGCGACGGTTTCATCGAGATGATGCACGACCGGATTGGGGTGATTGAGGTCCAGAAACCGGGCTGGTGCGACGTTGCCGACATCGACGACCTTGTGCCCTAGTTCCTCCAAGGCGGTTTTCAGCCCGGCGATCCGCAACGCACTTGGCCCCATCTCACAACCCAGTTGCCCGGCACCAATTTGCAGGGGCACTCCGATCAGCGTGCAGTCCATCCATCCATCTCCCAATTGATCTATGTGATACAATCATAGTGATGCGGCCAATTGAACAACCAATATTGGCAATTTTGATAGCTCCATCTATCATTTTGATAGCTTCAATAACCAAAGCGATAGATGATGGACGATCTGGACACGAAATTGATCACGCTGTTGCGTCACAATGGCCGCCGCAGCATCTCTGACTTGGCGATTGAAACAGGTTCTTCTCGGGCGACGGTGCGCGCGCGGATCGAGCGATTGGAGCAGAGCAACGCCATTTTAGGTTTCACCGTCATCTTGCGAGCGGACGCTGTCGAGGAGGCTGTGCGCGGCATCATGATGATCGAGATTCAGGGCCATGTGACCGAAAAGGTCATCCGTGCGCTGGGCGGATTTCCAGAGGTGTCGGAGGTACACACCACCAACGGCCGATGGGATCTCATTGCAGAACTCAGCGCCTCGACCTTGTCCGAGTTCGATTCCGTTTTGCGCCGTATCCGTCTCGTTCCCGGCATCACCGGAAGCGAGACAAGCTTGCTGCTCTCGACGCCGCGCTCGACCCGCGCACGTCTGTGACGACAAAATCCTTACGGTGGCGCAGAACTTTCCACCGCGTTGCTAGTTTAGACGACGGAGGAAACATCATGCCGCTCGCACTTGAAGGACGCCAATATCTCGTTGTCGAAGACGAGTACCTCGTCGCATCCGATCTGATGATGACGCTGGAAGACGCAGGTGCCCGGGTTTTAGGGCCGATATCGGACGTGACCCGTGCAATGGAAGTGCTTTCCGATCCCGGTTTTCCCGTGGATGCCGCAATCCTCGACATCAATTTGGGTGGAGAGTTGATTTTTCCGGCTGCGGAACTCCTGGCCAAACACGGCAAACCATTCGTTTTTGTAACGGGCAGCAACAATATTTCGATGCCCGAGGAGTTCGCAAGCACGCCACGGCTCCTGAAGCCCTATGATGCACAAGAACTGATTACGACGCTGCAAGCCGTTGGGCGCTGATCCAACAACTGTGGAAAGGAAACCGGCTGACGCCGGTCCCTTTTTTCATTTGCCGGTAACGCGGATGGCACCCGCTTCGCCAAGACTGCGCTGGACGGCAGCGAACTGGCTACCAGACACATCGGCAGAAACTTCGATTTCACCCTCCAGCGGTGCGTCGTCACGCACGCCCTCGGTCTGTGACACATCACCGCCGGATGGCTTTGAGCCGACTGTGTTTTTCGCTGTCGTGGACTGGATGAAAATATCCGGTCGCGACACACCGTGTTGCTGGACGAGATGCTCGACCGCAAGGTCCGCAGCGGCCCGCGTGCCAAAGGTGGCACGGATGGTGTTGGTGCTGTTGTCTGCCATGACGTTCTCTCCTGTTATCATAAGCTACTTTAGCAAACGACGCGGGGCCGCACAGGTTTCAACGCGGGAGCATCAAATCGACATGCGTCGTCTGACAGGCAGAACTTGGGGAGCGTTTTGTATTGCTCACCGTCAGGTCTACTCAACATAGCTCGGAAAAGTGGCACTTATGACATCTGCGATCGACAAGGTACCGGACAGGTGTCGCCGGAGTGCGTCTTGTGCTGCTGCCGGATTACCGGACGAGATTGCCGCTACGATAACCTCATGATCGGAAATGACAGTCTGCAACTTGCCAGGCATAGGCAGGTTCAACCGCCGCAATCGGTCAAGATGGACGCTTTGGCGCCGGACATTCGTCCAGAGCTGTAAAATGCCCGTTTTCTCATACAGCTTTCGATGAAACTCCCGGTCGATATTGTCGAAGATGTCGTAGGTTTCAGGAGAGACGACGGCCTTTTGCCGCGTCAATATCTCGCCAAGCTCCGAAGCTGTCTGCGCAGGGGCCTCTTCCGTCAGTCGCTTGATCGCTTCGAGCTCGATGGAAAGCCGGAGAAACTGAGCTTGCCGTGCATGGTCGATGTCGATCTTCGCAACCACAGTCGCATATTGCGGATAGACATCTACAATCCCTTCTTCCTGCAACCGCATGAGCGCGTCCCGCACGGGCGTCTGGCTCACACCGAATTCCATTTGCAGCGACGCCCGCGACAGAACCGTTCCCGGCACCAGTTCAACTTTGAGGATGCGTTCGCGCAGAATTTCGTGGATTTGAAGCGCCACCTGTCGTGATCGATCCAACTGCCCGCCTCTGATCATTCCAACCATGCATTTCCCCACCGTCGTTCTTGTGTTCTCATTAAATCACAGATTGAGGGTTGATGCACTGATGTTTTAGTGCTTCAATGAATTATTCGCTTTGGGAGTGAAGCGGGCGGAGCTGCAAAAGCTCTTTATCCTTGGGAGGAAAACATGCGCTTATTTATCGGTGGCATCACAGCCCTGGCTGTCGTGCTCGGGCTTGCCGCGACAGGCCAGGCACAGGAAAAGACCACGCTTTCGATCACCAGACAGCCCGGCATTCTTTATCTTGCCAGCCATGTGATGGAGACGCAGAAACTCATTGAAAAGCAGGCAGCGGCCGAGGGTCTTTCGGATACGAAGGTCGAATGGCGCACCTTTAGCGGTGGCGGCGCTCAGACCGACGCGCTGCTGGCCGGTAATGTCGATGTCGTCAATACCGGCACCGGCAATCTGCTTCTCCTATGGGATCGTACCCGAGGCCGGGTGAAGGGGATCATTACCAGCTCGGCCCAACCAGTGATCATGGTGTCGAACGATCCGCGAATCAAAACGCTTGCGGACATCCAGCCGACCGATAAGATCGCGGTTCCGACGGTTGGAGTGTCCACACAGGCCATCCTGCTTCAGATCGCGGCAGCCAAGATGTTCGGTGATGACCAGGTCAAGAAATTCGATCCCAACACTGTTCAGCTTGGTCATCCCGATGCTGTCGCTGCTATCGCCAATCCAAGCCATGAAGTGAAAAGCCACTTCTCCGCGCCGCCCTTCCAGTATCTGGAGTTGAAGCAGCAGGGCGTTCACAAGGTCACGGATTCGCGCGAAATTCTTGGTGGCGGACTGACGCAGGCGACGTTTTTCACGACCACACAGTTTGCCGAAGCCAATCCGAAACTTGTGAAAGCACTGCGCACCGCAACGGAAGAAGCGGTTGCTTTTATCAAGAAAGACCCGAAAACTGCCCTTGAAGCCTACAAGAGCGTGTCGGGTGACAAGACGAGCCTCGACGACCTCATGGCCATGCTCAAGGAGCCCGGCATGGACGAATGGCGCACGGATCCGCAAGGCACGATGAAATTTGCCGAGCACCTGCACAAGGTAGGCGTGTTGAAAACCATGCCTGCCGCCTGGACCGATTATTACCTGCCCGACAGCGCTTACCTCAACGGTAACTGACTGGCGAAAAATGAAACCGCAGCGGCGCCACCGCCGCTGCTCCTTTTACGGAGAAATTTCATGCTGCAGGCAAAAGTCGCCACCACCGAACCGGTCGCACAGGCACAACAAAAGGCGCCTCTTCTATCCGTCGATCAGGTCACGCTGCGCTACAAGACACCCAATCTTCTGATCACCGCCACCGAAGATGTGAGCTTCACAGTTCGCGAATCCGACCGCTTCGTGCTGTTGGGGCCATCCGGTTGCGGCAAGTCTACGCTGCTGAAAGCCGTCGGTGGGTATATGACGCCCGCGGCGGGCACCATTCACATCAATGGCCGGCAGGTGAAATGTCCGGGGCCTGACCGGATGATGGTCTTTCAGGAATTCGACCAGTTGATGCCGTGGAAGACCGTTCTGGAAAACGTGATGTTCCCACTCTTGGTCGCGCGCAAACTACCGAAAGACGAAGCCGAGGCACTGGCGCGTCAATATATCGACAAGGTCAAGCTGACGCGTGCGGTCGACAGTTATCCACACACTCTGTCGGGCGGTATGAAACAGCGCGTGGCCATCGCCCGTGGCATGGCCATGCAACCGGATATTTTGCTGATGGACGAACCGTTTGCTGCGCTGGATGCCCTCACCCGCCGTCAGATGCAGGACGAGTTGCTTCAACTGTGGGAAGATACCAAGTTCACCGTCATCTTCGTGACCCACTCGATTGCCGAAGCGATCAAGATTTCCAACCGTATTCTGCTTTTGTCTCCGCATCCCGGCCGGGTGAAGGCAGAAGTCGTGGATGTCGACAAGGTCAGTCACGAAGATGGAAGTGCTGCAGCGCTTGAGCGCGACATTCACAATCTTCTGTTTTCCCATGAGCCCGATCACAAGGAATAGCACAATGTTGTCCACAAACATCATTCTTGCCTCCGATGTGGAGGCCACCAAGCCCTATGACAATGTCAAAGCCGTCGAGCAAAAGCTGAGCGCCTTCGAAACACTGTGGGGAATAGGCGCGCTGCGCAAGACGCTTCTGATCCTGACGCTTGCCATCATCTGGCAGGTCTATGCCTCTTATCTCGACAACCCCTTGCTTTTTCCAACCCTGAGCGACACGATCCTCACACTGATCGACCGCTTTGCCGACGGTACGCTGCCAGCTCGTATCTGGACGACGCTCAAGATCCTCTTCATGGGTTATGCCGCCGGTACCGTGCTCGCCGCATTGTTGACCGTGCTAGCGATCAACACCCGCATCGGTACCGATTTTCTTGAGACGATGACGGCGATGTTCAACCCCCTGCCCGCCATATCCCTGTTACCGCTGGCGCTGATCTGGTTTGGTCTGGGCGCTTCCAGCCTTGTCTTCGTGCTGATCCATTCGGTTCTATGGGCCGTTGCGCTCAACACCCATTCCGGTTTTCTCGGTGTGTCCCGAACGCTTCGCATGGTCGGCGCCAACTATGGATTGACCGGCATATCCTATGTGCTGCGCATTCTCGTTCCCGCCGCCTTCCCGTCCATCCTTACAGGCTTGAAGATTGGCTGGGCATTTGCTTGGCGCACACTGATTGCCGCCGAACTGGTTTTCGGTGTCTCGTCAGGCCAAGGTGGGCTTGGATGGTTCATTTTTGAAAACCGCAACCTGCTGGATATTCCCGCCGTCTTTGCTGGCCTTCTTACCGTCATCATCATCGGCTTGATCGTTGAAAACCTCGTTTTCCAAACGCTTGAACGCCACACCATCCAGAAATGGGGCATGAAGGAATAGCCTGTCGCTGCCTTCACGCCTCGCAATTAGGTCACATGCCATGACAGACAGAAAAACACCTGAAACCCTGAGGAGCGCGCGCTGGTTTGCGCCAGATGATCTGCGCTCCTTTGGACACCGTTCACGCATGATGCAGCTTGGGTATTCCGAAGAGGATTTTGCCGGAAAGCCGATCATCGGCGTGCTCGACACATGGTCGGAGCTCAACACCTGCCACGCTCATTTCAAGGAACGGGTGCAGGACGTCAAACGCGGCGTCATGCAAGCGGGCGGTTTTCCGGTGCAGATGCCATCGCTGTCCGTTGACGAAAGCTTCACCAAGCCGACCTCCATGCTTTACCGCAACATGCTGGCGATGGAGACGGAAGAGATGATCCGCTCCCACCCGCTGGATGGCGTGGTGCTGATGGGTGGTTGCGACAAAACCACGCCGGGGCTGGTGATGGGAGCCATTTCCGCAGGCGTACCGATGATCTACCTGCCGGCTGGGCCGATGTTGCGTGGCAATTATGCGGGCAAGATTTTGGGCTCCGGTTCGGACGCCTGGAAATATTGGGACGAACGCCGCGCTGGAAACATTTCCGACGAGGAATGGCTGGGCGTGCAAGGCGGCATTGCGCGGTCCGCTGGCACCTGCATGACGATGGGCACCGCCTCCACCATGACGGCGATTGCCGATGCCATGGGCCTGACACTTCCCGGTGCATCCTCCATTCCGGCCGTGGACGCCAACCACCAGCGCATGGGTGCCGATTGCGGCCGGCGCATTGTGGAGATGGTCTGGGAAGACCTGACGCCGGACCGCATCGTGACAGAGGCTGCCTGTCGCAACGCCGCCATCGTGGCTATGGCGACAGGGTGTTCCACCAATGCCGTCGTGCATCTGATTGCCATGGCGCGGCGCGCTGGGGTCGATCTGACGCTGGATGATCTCGATGCGCTGGGTCGCGTCACGCCACTGATCGCCAATGTTCGCCCATCTGGCAAAGACTACCTGATGGAGGATTTCTTCTATGCCGGTGGGTTGCGGGCATTGATGAAACAGATCGAGGATCGTCTGGAGCTCTCGGCACTGACGGTAACCGGCAAGACCATGGGCGAAAACCTGGAGGGCGCGATAGTCTACAATGACGATGTCATCCGCCCGTTGTCCAACCCGGTCTATCATGAGGGATCACTTGCCGTTCTGCGCGGCAATCTTTGCCCCAATGGGGGAGTCATCAAGCCTGCGGCCTGCGACCCGAAATACCATGTGCACGAAGGACCGGCGATGGTGTTCGACAGCTATCCCGAGATGAAAAAGGCCATCGACGACGAGAACCTCGATGTGACGCCGGAACACGTTCTCGTCTTGCGCAATGCTGGGCCGCAAGGCGGGCCTGGCTTTCCCGAATGGGGCATGCTGCCCATTCCCAAAGCCCTGATCAAGAAAGGGCACCGCGACATGTTGCGCATTTCCGATGCACGCATGTCCGGCACCTCCTACGGTGCCTGCGTGCTGCATGTGTCGCCCGAAAGCTTTGTCGGCGGCCCGCTGGCACTTCTCAAAAACGGCGACACCATTCGCCTCGACCTGCCCAATCGCACCCTCGACATGCTGGTCAGCGAAGACGAGCTTGCGAAGCGTAAAGCCGCGTGGATCGCGCCTGAGCCACGATTTCAGCGCGGTTATGGCTGGATGTTCTCCCGCCATGTCACTCAGGCCGATCAGGGCTGCGACTTCGATTTTCTGGAAACCAGCTTCGGAAAGACCGCTGGCGAACCGGATATTTATTGAACCAGGAAAGAGACTGCTATGACCGATTATGTATTGAGCGAAGCCACACGCCAGAAGTTCAAGAAAATTTCCACCGCCTCGATCGCCACCGCCCTGTTCAAACGCGGTTTGCGCAACCAGTTCATTCAAGGCGTTGTGCCGGTTGCGCCGAAAACCGAGGTTATGGTTGGCCAGGCTTTCACGTTGCGTTACATCGTAGCACGCGAAGACCGCAACCCGATTACCGTGTTCCGCAATGCAGACCACCCGCAACGCGTTGCCATCGAAACATGCCCGGCGGGCCACGTGTTGGTCATGGATAGCCGCAAAGATGCGCGCGCTGCCACCGCAGGCTCGATCCTGATCACGCGACTGGCGCTTCGCGGTGCCGCCGGTGTCGTGACCGATGGCGGCTTTCGCGATGCCGAAGGGATCGGTGCGCTGGCCATGCCTTCCTATTACGCCAAGCCATCAGCCCCCACTAACCTTACACTGCACGAAGCGATGGACATCAACGTGCCGATCTCGTGCGGTGATGTCGCCGTCTTTCCTGGCGATGTTCTCGTCGGTGACAATGATGGAGTCATGGTCGTTCCAGCTCATCTGGCAGAGGAAATCGCCGAAGAATGCACAAGCATGGAAAGCTACGAGGCATTCGTTCTAGAACAGGTGAATGCCGGTGAGGCCATCATCGGTCTATACCCCTGCACCAAGGACGAGTACCAGAAGCGCTACGAAGCATGGCGCGAAAAGACCGGGAAATAGGCGAGACGCTGTCTGTTCAGATGTGTGGGCGACGATGATTATCTTGCGAGAGCGGCGGATTGATCGCCGCTCTCGCCCACCACATCACTGCGAGCCGTCTTGACCTATGCAATGTTAAATGGTCTTGCTGCAGGCATTAAGTGCGGCCTAGTTGCGATCTTCGCATTGATGGCCGCCGTCACAGGCAAGAATTTTCATGAATATATTTGATCTTCTCAACGACAGCGCAAGGCCGAAAGCCCCAGCTATTCCTGGTGCCACGCCAGCAGATCGCATCGCCGGCAAAAGACTTGCGCTCATACACAAGATGCACCTCGAAGCCATCGACGAAACGAAAGCGGTGATGGAAAAGGTCGAGGCTGGACAGGCGGGCAGCGACCAGCTTGCGGACAAAATCGCCTCACTTGAGATGATGAGCAATTACGCAAAGTTCGGAAATCTGTGCGGGCGAGAATGTGAATATCTGAACTATCACCACACGGCAGAAGACCGGCAGATATTTCCCATCCTTCACCAGAACGGAAGCGATGGCTTGAAGCGCGTGATCGAGCGGCTTGGCGAAGAACACGTCGTCATCCACGAATTGCTTGTCGAGCTGGCCGAAGATGCCGCTGCGATCCGCACACAGCCAGAACCGGAGACCTTTTCACAAGCGAGGGAAACCTTCGTTCTGCTTGATCAGGTCGTCCGCTCACATTTTGGATATGAGCAGACCGAACTGGAAGAAGCCTTGGGTTATTACAACGCGCTATAGCCAATATCTCAACGAAGTTCGATTGCGTCGATCAGACGCTTGATATAATTGGAAAAAACCGTGACCATATCGAACTCTTCGGGTGATCTCAGCCAGAGCATCTGAAGACCGTCCATCATGCTGATCAACTCGGCGGCGATGGAATGGGGATCGGTCTCGGGCCTGATCTCGCCGTCTGCAATTCCCTTTTGCAGACAGCCGACGAGGTTTTTCTTCAACGTGCCGACGCGTGACGCGAACCAGGCGCTCGCCGGATGATCGGCGGTGAGGCTTTCTGCGTTCAGGACGGCAAAGGCCTGAACGACATTCGGTATCGTCTGGTTGGTCTCAGCGACGCCGACAAGGCCATGCAGCACTTTGTGCCAGTCGAGATAATCTTCTCCGACATGCGGTGCATTATCGATATCCCGCTTCTCTAAAACAGCAAGCAGCAGATCGACCTTTGTCGGGAAATAATGGAGAAGGCCCGGCAAGGACAAACCGACATCGAGGGCAATGGATGCAAAGGATGCGCTTTGATAGCCGTCTTTTGCGAAATGTTGCATGGCAGCTGCCAAAATGGCCTCGCGCCGCGCCGCGCCCTTGGGCGATTTTCTGCGCCGAGGCGTTGCAGCGTCTAAAGAAACGCTTGCGTTCATGTCGTCGTTCATAGGCGCTCCCTACCCCATATTTCCATGTCTTTTAGCGCAAATTTCCATTTCGACCATCTGCGATATGCGCCTCCTCTCCACACATTCAGAGCACAAAAACATTGACTAATCTGAATTACCGAGTAGTCGGTAGGTTTAACACGAAGTTCGGCGGGGGACGACGTTGTTGTGAAATTATTGCGGTGGAGGTTTTAAATATGAGTATTACAGCACCAGCTATTGCCACCGGTTCGTCCGGTAAAACGGTCCAGACATCGGTTGGCCTACCTTTCATTCTCACCTACGGACTTGCCAGTGTCGGCTTTTTCACGGCCGTCATGACGCCGGTCGCCATGACATTGGCCATTCGCGTCAACACACTCGATCCGGTTGGCAAAGGGGCAAGCCTTGGCACCATTTTGGGCCTTGGTGCGCTGTTTGCGCTTTTGGCAAACCCCATTTTCGGTCAGCTTTCCGACCGCACACGCTCGCGCTTCGGGCGGCGTAAACCCTGGTTGGTCGGTGGCGTGATCGTCGGCAGTCTGGCGCAAATTTTCATGGCCTATACGTCCAGCCTCATCGTTATCGGCATCGCCTGGTGCGTGATCCAGACGGCGTATAACGCCATGCTGGCAGCACTCGTCGCCACTGTGCCGGACCAGGTGCCGGAACATCAACGCGGCCTCGTTTCAGCCCTTGCGGGCATGTCGATCTATATTGCTCTTCTGATCGGCAGTGCCATTCTCGCCTTGACGGGCACGACCAGCAACGCAATGTTTCTCGTGCCCACAGCCATTGGCCTTGTGTCGGTTCTCGTCTTTGTTCTGGTAATCGAGGATCGCCCCCTGACCGATGCGCCTGAGGCCATTCTTCCGGGTTTCTCCGAGCTGATGGGCAGTTTCTGGGTCAACCCGATCAAGCATCCGGATTTCGGTTATGCCTGGCTCAGCCGCTTTCTGGTTTTCTTTGGGTTTGCGGTTCTAACATCCTATCAGGTCTATTACCTGATGGACCATCTGAAGATTGCTGAAGCCGATATCGGCGACATCATGTTCATCTCTACGCTGATCACCGCCATCTGCGTTGTCGGTTCGTCCTTCGTATCCGGTTACGTTTCCGATCGCATCGGCCGCCGCAAGGCCTTCGTTCTGATTGCGGCCATGACCTATGCACTTGGTATCGTTGTGATCGTTTTCGCAAGCGATCTGACCATGTTCTATAGCGGCATCGCGGTCACCTCTGTCGGCTTTGGCGTCTATATGGCCGTCGATCAGGCGCTGGTCGTGGATATCCTGCCGGACCGGGAAACCCATGCGGCGAGAAACCTTGGGGTTCTCAACATCGCCAATGCCGTTCCGCAATCCATCGCACCCGCCGTCGCGCCCTTCCTGCTGGCCATCGGCAACACAGGTGGCCAGAACTATGGCGTTCTCTATGCCGTGGCAGCCGTCTGCGCCTTCCTCGGTGCGCTGGCCATCGCACCCGTGCGCGGGGTTCGCTGATACGACATCGAACGCGCCATCGCTGAGAGATGGCGCGTCTTTTCTTCACAAAACACATAATATCGGAGGCTCGTATGATCGAGAATATCCTGAACCAGATGACGCTTGAAGAGCAGGTTTCGCTGCTGGCCGGTGCCGATTTCTGGACAACCGTACCGGTCGAGCGCCTTGGCGTTCCCAAAATCAAAGTTACGGACGGACCGAACGGCGCGCGGGGCGCCGGATCGCTGGTCGCCGGCGTCAAGGCCACCTGTTTTCCAGTGGCCATCGCGCTGGGTGCCACCTGGAACCCTGAGCTGGTCGAGCGCATGGGCGTGGCACTCGCAGGCCAGGCGAAAAGCAAGGGCGCATCGGTTCTGCTGGCACCCACCGTCAACATTCATCGTTCGGGCCTCAACGGTCGCAATTTCGAGTGCTATTCGGAAGACCCGCTGCTGACGGCAGCACTTGCAGTTGCCTATATTCAGGGTGTGCAGAGCAAGGGTATCGCGGCGACAATCAAGCATTTCGCCGGCAACGAGTCCGAAATCGAGCGCCAGACGATGTCTTCGGATATTGACGAGCGCAGCCTGCGCGAAATCTATCTGCTGCCGTTTGAACACGCGGTGAAAAAGGCGGGTGTGATGGCGGTGATGTCATCGTACAATCGTCTCAACGGCACCTATACCAGCGAACACGAGTGGCTGCTATCAGATGTTTTGCGCAAGGAATGGGGCTTCGACGGCATTGTGATGTCCGACTGGTTCGGCTCTCATTCAACCGCTGCCACCGTCAATGCCGGGCTTGACCTGGAAATGCCGGGCCCAAGCCGTGACCGTGGTGAAAAGCTGGTCAATGCTGTTGAGAATGGCGAGGTAAAAGCCGAAACCGTGCGTGAAGCGGCACGCCGCATTCTAACCCTACTGGAACGCGTCGGCGCATTCGAGACGGCTCCTGATCTGACCGAAAGCTCGCTCGATCTGCCCGAAGACCGCGCCCTTATCCGCCAGATCGGTGCCGAAGGGGCTGTATTGTTGAAAAACAATGGCGTACTGCCACTGGCCAAGACAACGCTGGACAGCATCGCGGTTCTAGGCCCCAATGCTGCCGAAGCGCGCGTCATGGGCGGTGGCAGTGCCCAAATTGCAGCGCATTACACCGTCAGCCCGCTTCAGGGTATCAAGGCAGCGCTTTCCAACGCCAACAGCGTGCATCACGCTGCCGGATGCAACAACAACCGCCTCATCAATGTGTTTGCGGGTGATATGCATGTCGACTATTTCAAGGGCCGACAGCTGGAAGGTGGGCCGGTTCATAGCGAGCCTGCCACCAAAGGCGAGTTCTTCTGGTTCGACCTGCCCTCACCGGAGCTCGATCCGGCAAACTTCTCCGCACGGATCATCGCAAGCTTCGTGCCCTCCGATAGCGGCGAGCATGTCTTCGGGATGACCAATGCCGGCCTTGCGAAGCTCTATGTCGATGGCGAGCTGGTGGTCAATGGTTACGACGACTGGACACCGGGCGACAATTATTTCGGCACCGCCAACACCGAACAGCGCCACGCGCTGCAGCTGGAGGCCGGGCGCAGCTACACCATCATCATCGAATATTGCTCGCCAGCTGATACGACCGATGGCATTCACCTGACGGCGATTCGCTTCGGTGTCGAAAAGCCACTGGGCGATGCAGCCATAGAGGAAGCCGTTGCCAAGGCGGCGGCTTGTGATGTTGCTCTTGTCTTCGTTGGTCGTGATGGCCAGTGGGACACCGAGGGCCTCGATTTGCCCGATATGCGTCTTCCCGGTCGACAGGAAGAGCTGATCGAAAAGATCGCAGCCGTCAACACAAACACGGTCGTCGTGCTGCAAACCGGTGGCCCTGTGGAAATGTCTTGGCTGGACAAGGTTCAAGCGGTTCTGCAAATGTGGTATCCGGGCCAGGAACTCGGAAACGCAGTCGCCGATGTGCTGTTCGGCGATGTCGAGCCCGGTGGACGCCTGCCACAGACTTTCCCGAAGTCGCTTTCAGACAATTCCGCCATCACCGACAATCCGCTTGTTTACCCCGGACAGGACGGCCATGTGCGCTATGACGAAGGCGTATTCGTTGGCTATCGCCACCATGACAGCCACGGCGTGGAGCCACTCTTCCCGTTCGGTTTCGGTCTGGGATATACGCAATTTGCGTGGGGTGAAGCCAAGGCATCGTCAACGCAGATGGGCGAAGACGGCATCACTGTCACGCTCGATGTGACGAATACCGGCGCACGCAAGGGCTCCGACGTCGTGCAGCTTTACGTGCGAACACTGGGTTCCACCGTGTCACGACCGGAAAAGGAATTGCGGGCGTTTACCAAGCTTGAACTTGAGCCCGGCGAGACGAAAACCGCTGTCATGAAGGTGTCAGTGCGCGACCTGAGCTTCTTCGATGTCGAGGCAAAGGCGTTCCGCTCGGACGCTGGTGACTATGAGCTGGTGCTTGCCGCCAATGCTGGCGATATCCGCAGCCGCATCGCAATCACCAACCCTGCACTATGGTTGGGCAAAGTGGGCAACGTCTCCATTTAAGGAGATAGCGCGAGCATAATCTAAACAGATCAGTCGGCACAGCGTTCCATCGCTATGCCGGCTGAGACGGTCCCAAAACAATCAACTGTTGGAAACCCGGCGCACAATGCTCGGGAACGCGCGATAGGCCAGTTCGATCAACTTGCCACGGCCGGGGTAATTCACCTCACGACCCGCTTCCAGAGCACGCTCCACTGAGTCAACGACAACCTCCGGCGTGACCATCTGCGATATCGCTGTTCGGCCATTTTGCAAGATACCGGGGCCATCGGACGCCGCCTGCGAGATGAGTGGCGTGTCGACCGCGGGCGGGCAAACAAGTTGAAATCGGATGCCTTTGTTGCGGTTTTCGCTGATCAGCACTTTGGCATAATGATTGACGGCGGCCTTCGTCGCGCCATAGGCACCGAACCGATCGATAGGAACGATACCCGCCGTCGATCCGTAGATGATGATGTCGCCGCGAGCGCGCGGCAGCATTTTCGCCAGCACAATGCTGGTTGCATTGACCATGCCGCCATAATTGATCTGCATGACTTTGACGATCTTTGCAGGGTCTGTTTTTGCAAGCTCGCCGCCCGGCATGATGGCCGCACAGACGATGAGACTTTCGATCTCACCCAAAGTCTGCTCAATGTCCGCAACCGTTTGTGCCAGCGCATCGTGATCGGTTACGTCACAGGAAAAAGCCTTGATGCTGGAATGCTGTCCACTGACCTCCGAAAGCCCGTCTTCATTCAGGTCGACAATGGCGACGGTCTTTCCTTTTTCGGCCAGGCGCAATACGTGCAGACGCCCGATGCCACTGGCACCGCCGGTGATGAGTGTAACGCCAGTCATGTCATTGGAGTATTGTCGCGTTCTAGGCAAAACGCGTAGGGGCCTGGCATTCCTTTGAGATCCATGATGCCGAGAACCCGCTGGTCGTCGATGCGCGCGAAATGATCGAAGATCGGCTTGCTGTCATAGGCCATGGTCGCCGTGGACCGGCCTCGATACTCGATCATGCGCAACCGGGCCTTGGGCAATCTCGTTTGCAGCACGGGCCGCAGGATTTTCATGGCATAGCCGAGGGCCGAAGACCGCGGCAGAGGTGCAGACAGTGGCACGAGCATGGGATCAACAGCATAAAGGCTGTTCTTGCCGGATCCATAAAACATCAGGGGATGAACGGCTTCGGCACTTTCAAACACTTTCCCGTACCAGCCGCTGGGCTCCAGAAGTCCGTCAAGGCCGTGACCGGTGCGAATTTCAAACCCACGCCAACGACCGATCATGAAATCGATATTCGTCGCCTGAAGTGCGTCGAAAGCCTGCAATATCTGGTCAGGCGTTGCTGTTCGTTTCAAAATTATATCTGCAATCATGTGTATATATCGGTCCTGTCATATCTAAAAATAACATATATGCCGCCACCTTCAAATTTCCAGTGACGGGAAAATATTTCAATAAAAACAGTCTGTAGCGCGCTGCAAGCACACGATCAAGTCCGCGGAATGCCTAAAGACATGCGCGGATAGCCTCCATCTGTGATTGTGTCTTATCTATGCCCGGCTCCGCGCCCGAACCCATCAAACGGGGTTGGCATGCTTGCGTGTGAGAGATGAGCGATCGCGGCGCAGATAACCACCCTGCCCCATCTGCTGAGCGAAATGTCCATCTTCCACGATGGTATTGCCGCGCAAGAGCAGGCGTACTGGCCAGCCACGGATATCAAGCCCCTCGTAAGGCGTGTAATCCGCGCCATGGTGCAGCATGTCGTTGGTAAGGGTGACGCGCTTGTTCGGGTCCCACAAGGCTATATCCGCATCCGCCCCAACGGCGATCGTGCCTTTGCGCGGATAGAGGCCATAGAGTTTGGCGTGGTTGGTGGAGGTCACGGCAACGAACTGGTTGATGTCGATACGGCCCTTCATCACACCTTCGGAAAACAGGATCGGCAGACGTGTCGCAACGCCGGGTATGCCGTTTGGAATCCAGCGGAAATGCCGCTTGCCTTTCTCGTTCAGTTTTCCCTCGGGATCATCGAAACGGAACGGGCAATGATCGGAGGAGAACAGGCCGAACACGCCCTGTTCCAGCCCCTCCCAGCAGGCGTCCTGGCTGGCCTTGTCTCGTGGTGGCGGGGAGCAGACATATTTGGCACCTTCCATCTCGCTCTGGTCGAGATCATCGGCGGTCAGCATCAGATATTGCGGGCAGGTTTCGCCGGCAATCTTCTGACCACGCTGTCGTGCCCGGCGTATTTCCTCCATCGCCTCGCGGTTTGATACGTGAACGATGACGATGGGGACATCGACGATTTCGGCCAATGACAGCGCCCGGTGCGTCGCCTCGCGCTCGGCGGCGATGGGCCGCGTCGTCGCGTGGTATTTGGGTTCGAATTTACCGTCTTCCTCATGGCGACCGATAAGATAGCGGATGGCATCTTCGTTTTCGCAATGGACCATAACGAGCGCACCAGTGCGGCGCGCCGTATCCAGCGTTGCTAGGATTTCGTCGTCGCGCAGCCGCAAGCCTTCATAGGTCATGAAGACCTTCAGCGAGGTATAGCCATCCTCGACCAGCGCAGGTAGTTCCTGTCCCAGCACCTCTGCCGTGGGATCGGTGATGACGAGGTGAAAGGAAACGTCGACATGGCACTTGCCTTCGGCCTTTGCGTGATAGACTTTCAGAGCCTCTCGCAGTGACTGTCCCTTTTCCTGCATGCAGAACGCCAGAACCGTGCTGTTGCCGCCGATGGCGGCCGAACGCGTGCCGCTATCGAAATCATCGGCCATGACGATGCCATCACCGGAGGGCTGGTCGAGATGGACATGACTGTCGATACCGCCGGGCAGAACGAAGAGGCCGGTGGCGTCGATCACCTCGCCGGCATCGGTCAGCTCAGCGGCCAGCGCTACGATGCGACCATCCTTGATGCCGACATCGCTGACGAAGGTATCGCTTGCCGTCACCACGGTTCCGTGCTTGATCACCGTATCGAAACGCATCATTCCATGTCCTTCTGTTCGTTCACAGCTCAGCTTGCTTTCGCAAATCCCGCATCGCCGGATAGGATACGGTCAAGCACTGCCGTGAAGCGATCGACCTCTTCCAGCGTGTTGTAATGCACCATGGAGACACGCAACATGCCGCCATGGTCGGTCAGGTCGAGATATTCGGCAAGCCGTCTCGAATGGAAATCCCCAAAGCGCATTGCGATGTTTTCGCCGTCCATTGCCTTGCAAAGCTCACCGGCCTCGCGATCATCGAAGCGGAAGGCAATCGTCGGAACGCGTGTCTCATCTTGGTTGGAGACCTGCCCAACGATCCGGCAATCGTTGCGGGAGCGCAGGTAACTCAGCAGCCGTTCCGTCAGAAGGTTTTCCTGCGCCGTGATGGCTGTAAAGGCCGCCTCGATTTTCTGGCGCACCGAGCCGGTCTCGCCAGCCTGCTCACCCAGTGTCGTTAGGTAATCGACAATGCCGCAGGTGGAATAGGCCAGCTCGTAGTTCGGGTTGCCCGGTTCCAGCTTGCCCGGCACTTTGTCCTTGCCGTAAAAATAATGGTAAAGCGTGTCGAGCTCGATCAGCAGATCGTATTTGCCGTACATCAGCGCATAATGCGGACCATAGGTCTTGTAGAGGCTGAAGACGTAATAATCGACATCGAACGCCTGCACATCGACAGCGCGGTGCGGAGCATAGGCCACGGCGTCGACGCAAATCTTTGCGCCACGCGCATGGACGAAATCGGCGATCTCACGGATCGGATTGATCGAGCCGAGAATGTTGGAGACATGGGTGATGCAGACCATCTTGGTGCGTTCGCTCATCAATGGTGCGAGGTCGGCCAGATCGAGCGTCAGTGTTTCCTTGTTCAGCGGCCAGAATTTGAGCGTGATGCCTGCATCCTGCAACCGGTCCCAGGGGCCTATGTTGGATTCGTGGTCGCTGACGGTGACGATGATTTCATCGCCTGCAGACAATTGGCTCTGCATGGCACGCGCAAGATTTTGCAGTAGTGCCGTGGTGGAGTTGCCGAACACGATTTCTTCCGGTCTCGACGCGTTGACCAGATGCATGGCCGCAGTTCTTGCCTCATAGAGCGCATTGGCCGCACTTTGTGAAACCTCGTAGGAGCCGCCAATCTGCACGTTTTTTTCGATCAGAAACGTATTGATGCGCTCCAGCGCGCCTTTGAGGATCTGCGATCCGCCGGCATTGTCGAAATATGTCCAGCCGAGTGAAAGCCCCGGAAACTGGCTGCGCACATAATCGAGGTTGAGCGGTGAAGTGGTGGTCATCCCTGATGTCTCCCGAATGGTATTTTTGTTTAATGGTTGAGGACGGCGCGAAGAAATCCGCGCGTTCTGGCCTCTTGTGGGCTATCGAAAATTTCCGCTGGCGTACCGGATTCGACCAGCTTTCCGCCATCCATGAAAATGACGCGGTCAGCCACCTGGCGGGCAAAGCCCATCTCGTGCGTAACGATCACCATGGTCACACCGGTGCCGGCCAGCTTGCGCATGACATCCAGCACCTCTCCGACCATCTCAGGATCGAGCGCGGATGTCGGCTCATCGAACAGCAGCACGCGTGGCTCCATAGCCAGCGCCCGGGCAATGGCCACACGCTGCTGCTGGCCGCCTGAGAGCTGGCCGGGAAATTTCTCCGCCTGCTCGGAAATGCCGACGCGGGCCAGAAGCTCGCGCGCCTTGCGTTCAGCCTCCGCTTCGGGCGTCTTGCGCACCCGCATGGGCGCTATCATGACGTTTCTCAGAACCGTCATATGCGGAAAAAGATTGAACGACTGGAACACCATGCCGACTTCAGCCCGCACTTTTGCAAGCGCCGGGCCGGGTGCCACACGGATGCCGTCCACCGTAATGGTGCTGTCCGGCGAAAAGGCTTCCAGATGGTTGATGCAGCGGATAAGCGTCGATTTGCCGGAGCCAGAGGGGCCGATAACGCAGACGACTTCGCCTTCGGCGACATCGAGATCGATGCCGTGGAGCACGGTGAAGGTGCCATAGGCCTTGGTCAGCCCACGTATGGAGATGAGGGGGGGCGCGGTCTTTTCCATCAACGCCTCCCCCGGCTGAAGTGTTTTTCAAGACGCGCCACGACGGCAACCATCGGCCAGAGCAACGCGATATAGATAAGGGCGGCTCCAATCAGCGGCGTCGGGTTCGCATTCAGCGCCTGTGCTTGCGTTGCCTGTTTCAACAGGTCCGGCATCGCAACGACCGAAGCGAGGGCCGTATCCTTCATGACATTGATGCAATTGTTGGTCAGCGGTGGAATGACGATGCGGATCGCCTGCGGCAGAATGATATCGACCATCGTGTTGCGGTTGGAGAGGCCAAGTGCCGCGGATGCCTCGAACTGCCCGTTGGGCACAGCCTCGATGCCTGCGCGAAAGATTTCGGCTGTATAGGCGGCGGAGACCAACGACAGTGCCGTAACAGCAGAAAGAAATGGCGACAGCCGGATGCCGACGAAGGGCAGCGCGTAGTAGACGACGATCAGCAGCACCAGCAGCGGGATCGACCGGAAGATATCGATATAGCCACGGATCAGCAGTTTGAAGAATGCGGGTGCATAAAGGCGTGCCACTGCCAGAAACAAACCACCTACAAGGCCGCAAAGAATGCTGGTGACGCCGATCTGGATCGTGACGACCAGACCCCAAAGCAGCTGCGGCAGGCTGTTGAGAAACACGGGAACATTGAAGAAAGTGTTGATGAGGTTCATGCCGGAGAGGCTCCCTTGGCAATCTGGCGGGACGCGATTGGTCCCGCCGGATGCGGTTCAAGCCTTACTTGGCCTTCGGCATGTCGAGAACGGCAACCGTCGAGGTCGTGTCCTCGGCCTTTGCGCCGAACCATGTCTCATGCAGCTTGGCGATGAAGCCCTCGCCCTTGAGTGTGGTGATGACCTTATTGACTTCGGTGGCCAGAGGGTCGCCCTTGTTGAACATGATTGAGTATTTTTCACCCGTCGGAATGCGCTCGACAACCTTTAACTCCGGCTTGTCCTTGGCGTAATACAGCAGGGCCGGAATGTCGGAGATATAGCCATCGACTCGGCCAGCCACGAGATCGAGCATGGCAGGCTGCAAGCCTTCGAACTTGCGGATTTCGCCAAGCTTGTATTCGGCCTTATGGGCTTCGGCCCACATATCGCCGGTCGATCCGGTATCGACGCCGACGACCTTGCCGCCCATGCCCTTGAGACTGGTGATGCCGGAGGCGGCTGTCACCGTCAAAGACTGGTCACTGTCATAATAAGGCTGGGCAAAGGTAACGGATGCCAAGCGCTTTTCGGTGATGGTGATCGACGAGATGGCCATGTTGATGCGGCCGGACTGGACGGCAGGAAACAGACCGTTGAACGGCGTGTTAACAAATTCGACCGTCTTGCCGAGGCGCTTGGCGATTTCGTTGACGAGATCGACTTCAAAGCCAGTCACCTTGCCGCTGGCGTCTTCGAATTCCCATGGAACGTTGCCGATATTGGCACCAACTGTCAGATCGGCAGCCTGAACGTTGAACACACCAAGCGCTGAGACGAGCCCTGCGAGAAGTGTGCTTTTGATGCGCGAAACGTGGTGCATGCGAGAACCCCTTGTTTTATGTTTTAAGCCAATCTACGTTGGTCTAACTGGTCAGACCAGTCCGGCCAAACAAGCACGCGCTTTTATGCTTTGCAAGATGTTACTTAAAAAATATATCGGAAGGGCCGGGGCGGCTTTCAGGAACAGGGATCGAATGCTCAACAAAACGCTTGTGCCACAATCGGTTGCCCGCGAAATCCAGGCCATGATTCAGGCCGGGCAATTGAAGGCAGGCGAGAAAATCCCATCGCAACGCGAGTTCTCTCAGAAATTCGGCATCAGCCGGGCGTCGTTACGCGAAGCACTGCTGACCCTGGAAACGCTAGGCCTTTTGAAAACAGAAGCTGGACGCGGGACATTCGTGGCTGCTGGTGATGGAGCGGCTGGCCAATCGGGCATGGCACCTTGGCGTTATTCGGAAAGCTATTCTGTCTTCGATGTCTTCCAGACCCGCATTCTGCTGGAGGGCGAAATCGCGCGTCTCTCCGCTGGGCGACTCTCCCAGACACAGCTGGAGAAAATGGAAAAGGCGACCAAGACCATGGAAGATTGCTGGGCCAATCAGGATTTGCTCGCTAATGTCGATGCCGATCTGGAGTTTCACGGCACCATCGTGTCTGCCTGCTCCAACACCATGCTGAAAGCACTCTATCAGACCGTGAGGGATCAAGTCACAGAAACGCAGCGCCAGCCAATCCCGATCACCGACCCGGAAAGAATGCGGCAATCCATTGCAGAACACCGTCGCATTATCGCGGCTCTCAAAGCCAATGACGCCGCTTTGGCGCGCAGCGAAATGGAAACGCATATCCGCAATACCGCACGGTGTGCAGGCTTACAGCCCTGATCGCCATCGTTCTAAAGGTGGTGATAGGCGCGCTTGTAGTAGATCAATGCCTTATCGGCACCACTGTCACGAATGGACTTCACCGCGCAGAACAGAACGCGATGCGTGCCGATATCTTGCGTATCCGAAATCACGCAATCGAACGATGCCATAGCATCATCCAACACCGGAGCGCCGGTAACGCCTAGGTGCCATTTGGCCGCAGCAAACCGTTCATCGACCGGCGTCTTGCCGCCGAATAACGATGACAGTTTTTCATGCTGGGCGGTCAACACATTGACGCAAAGCACCTTGTTTTCCATCACGGCGTTGAAGACGGAGGCTGTTCGGTTAAGGCATATCAGCAGCGTTGCAGGGCTATCGGTCACGCTGCAAACGGCCGTTGCGGCAAAGCCTGCCCTGCCTGCCGGGCCATCTGTGGTGATGATGTTGACGGCAGCGCCCATTTTCGACATGGCATCTCTAAAGTCTTGCTGATTGACATCGGCAATGGCCTCGAGCGGTGCTGAGAGATGTGGCACGGTGTTCATCTGAACGTCCTTTGTCCTTTATTTCGAATTTCGTATCGCAGCTCACGCCGCCGATGCGATGCGCGCCATTGCGGGAAGAGCCAGCGCCTGCTCCAGCCTCAAGGCAACACTTGCGGCAAGGTCTTCCCGCCAAGGCCGCGCCACGATTTGCAGAGCGACCGGCAAGCCGCCAGCGGAAATCGACACCGGAACAGTCACCACTGGCAAGCCAAGGTAGCTGAAGGGACGCGTGAACGATGTCATGGCACTGACCACTGCATTCATTGTGGGGCTCGTGCCGACATCCACGTCCGACGACAGCGGTGGGACAAAGGGCATTGTGGGTGCGATCAGCACGTCTGCTTCAGCGAATGCCGTATCGAGAAATTGCTTGAGCATGACGGAGCGTATCTGCAAGGCGCGCAGATAGATCGGCGCTGGTATCGCCAGGGACTGCGACAATCGCATGCGGATTTGCGGGCCGTAATCGTCTGGTCGCTCGCGCATCCAGTCGAAGTGGACAGCCCCCGCCTCCGCCATGGCAACGGCATTTGCAAGTTCTGCGACAGTCGAGAGATCGGGTATGGAAGCCTTGATGATACCGGCAACATCCGATGTCAGAGCAGAGATGGCTGTTTCGATGCCCTTGGAAACATCGCTGTCCAATCCGTCTGCAAAGAGACCGCAAGAGACGCCAATGCGGATAGACGAGAGGTCGGTGTGTAATGCGCCGGGCTTTTCCACATTCATGCAGGTCGTATCGCGACCATCAGGACCGGAAATCAGTTGCAAAATCAGATAGGCGTCTTCGACAGTACGAGCCAAAGGGCCAATACAATCTTGCGAGAAGGACAATGGCATTGCGCCGTGACGGCTGACACGGCCCTGCGTCGGCTTGATGCCGACCACGCCACAGCAGGCGGCAGGCAGGCGGATCGACCCGCCGGTATCGGAACCGAGCGCGGCCAAAACAACGCCGCCACCTACGGCAGACCCGGAGCCAGAAGACGAGCCGCCGGTGATACGCGCCGCTTCTATCGGGTTGAAGGCTCGGCCATGGTGGAAATTGTGGCCCGTCGGCCCCATGGCAAATTCGCTCATGTTCAGACGGCCGATGGACAGCGCGCCAGCGCCCTGCAAGCGCTCCATAACTGTCGAGGTGGCTGTAGCGACGTGTCCCGCCCGGATTTTCGAGCCGCAACTGGTGACGAAACCGGCCCGGTCATACATATCCTTGTGGGCCAGCGGAACGCCGTGCAACGGCCCCAGCTTCTGGCCGGATACCAGCGCGGCGTCGGCGGCTTTTGCGGCATCGAGTGCCGGGCCACGCTCTATTTCGATGAAAGCATTCAACCGCGTCTTGCAGGCGGTTGCGCGGTCCAATGCAGCTTGCGTCATCTCCAGCGAACTAATCTTGCCGCTGCGGATCGCGTCTGCCGCCTGTTTCAATGAGCTGGGATTGTCGAGGCTCATCGCTCTGCCTCCGCGAGCAAGAGGGCATCGAAATGCGCGGGTTCGATATTGAACAGTGCCCCGCCTTTGCCGAGCGCCGACGGGGCGATGGCCGCGCTGTCGCGGGCTACCTCGCCAGCCATGGCGACCAGTTCCGCCTCTACGGCCGGGCGCGCCCAATAGGCTTGCGCCAACGCCGCGACGATCTCCTTGTTATCCATCAGCTGAAATCCTGCGGTTGGCGGTTGCGCACAAGCTGGCTGAGCGACACGGCAACGACGAGCGCACCCCCGTAAAACAGGTTCTGCACGTATGCATCCGCGCCCAGCATCGTCAGCCCGGTGATGCCGGTAACGAGGAAATAAACGGCGATGACGGCGCCGAAGGCATTGAACCGGCCAGGCGTGATCGTCGTCGCGCCCAGGAAGGCGGCTGCGAATGCTGGGAGGAGCAGGTTGAGACCCGAAAGCGGATCGGCAGAGCCGGTCATTCCCGCATAAAGCATGCCTGCGAAGGCCGAGATCAGGCCTGACAGGATAAAGGACGTGGCGCGTACACGGTCCACATTGATGCCGTTCAACCGTGACACTTCACGACCACGCCCGACGAACAGAAGCTTGCGACCGGCGATGGTAAATTCCAGTGCATACCAAAGGATGGCGGCAAGGATCATGGCGTAGAAAAAAGCCAAGGGAATACCGAGGAAGCGGTTGATGATGACCCATTTGACCAAGTCCATGGAAACGCCCGAGATCGTTTGGGAATTGCTGACCCAGAGGATCAATCCGTTGACGAAGGTACCGACACCGAGCGTCACGATCAGCGAATGGATGCGGAAATAAAGGACGAAGAAGGCGTTGGCGGCACCGATGACGATACCGCTGAGGAGCGCAATCAGGATCACAGGAACGATTGGCCAGCCCAGCTTCACATTTAACACGGCGATCAGCATGCAGCTCATCGTCAGTGTCGAAGCACCCGACAGGTCGAAATCGCCTGAGGTGAGCGGGATGATGATGGCGAGTGTCAAGACCACCAGAATGGCCTGCGACCCAAACAAAGTGGAAAAGCTGCGCCAGCTCAAAAAGGAATCCGGCATCAGCACGCCGAAGATGATGATGAGCAGCAGCCACGCGCCCACAAGCGCAAAGCGTTCGCCTTCCGTTTTCAGCGTGAACCGGCTTTTTGGCGGCGATGCCATTTTCGTTGTCAGCACGTCGAGCGTCGTCATTCTGCGGCCTCCGCTTCATGGCTGTGAAAACAGGCTTCAGTGATCACGCGGCGGCTGATGTCCGAGCCTTTGAGTTCGATCACCGGGCGACCGCGCGAAAAGACGATGATGCGGTCGCATATCTGTTCGAGTTGTTCATTGTCGGTGGAGGCGCACAGGATGGCGGTGCCATCTGCCGCTGCCTGGTCCAGCGCCTTGAAGATTTGCTGACGCGCACCGAAATCGACGCCTTGTGTTGGTTCGTCCAGCATCAGGAGCTTTGGCTTGATCTGCAGCCATTTGGCCAGCAAGATCTTCTGCTGGTTGCCGCCGGACAGGGATCCCAGCGTCAAATGCGGGTTCTGCGGCCTGACATCGTAGATTTGTGCGAGCCGTGCTGCCTCGCGGGTCATGGCGGGACGGTCGAGCCCATAAGGTTTGAGCAGATCGTCCAGAACAGGAAGTGTGATATTGTCGGTGACGGAGAGGCTTCCGACACCGGCGGC
The DNA here is from genome assembly GCF_000739935.1 of Agrobacterium rubi TR3 = NBRC 13261. Lineage (GTDB taxonomy): Bacteria > Pseudomonadota > Alphaproteobacteria > Rhizobiales > Rhizobiaceae > Agrobacterium > Agrobacterium rubi. The sequence continues at coordinate 139,340 of NZ_BBJU01000023.1, forward strand.
GCCTAAGCGGTCACCCGGCAGAAACGCAATCCCCATCCGCTGTGCTGCAAACGGCGTCATTGCGCCGATGCTGGAGACTTTTCCGCCCAGCACGATCTCGCCCTTGCCCTGTTTTGCGCCATAAAGCAGGTAGGGAACGCTGGCAAAGCCAGAGCCGATCAAGCCGGTGACGCCAAGTGTTTCGCCCTCGCGGATCTCGAAATCGAATGGCAGGGTCGTCCCATCCGTCAACCCACGTATGCTGACGGCTGCCGCTACGCCGCTGTGTGGCATTCGCCTTTTCTCGAAGGCATCAATGCGTGATCCGACGATGGTATCGAGGATGGATTGGCGCTCGGAGCTGCGCGTGTCCATGATGCCGACGAGTTCGCCGTCGCGCAGCACCGCCACTCGGTCGGTGATGTCGCGCACCTCATCAATGTCATGAGTAACGATGACGACAGAGGCACCAGTTTTGACGATGGAGCGGATGAGGGCAAACAGCCGTTGGACATCCTCGGCAGGCAAAAACGGCGTCGGCTCATCCAGCACCAGAATGCCCTCACCGCCATAACCTGCGTCCGATGCCTTCAAATCCTCGAACGCCCTCAGGAGTGCAACGAAAGCGCGCTCCACCGGCGACAGCGTCGCGACCATCTGAAACGGATCGATCGACAGGTCGAACTGAGCAAACAGTCTCGATATTGCCGCCGCCTCACGTCTCCAGTTGACGAACCAGGGCGATTTCTGACCGAGTGCCGTGACCCGCATGTTTTCCAGCACCGTCAGCGATGGCACCAGGCCGAGATGCTGGTGGACGAAGGCCACGCCGCGCTTCTTGATCTCCATGGGATCGAGCGGCAGCGGCATTTTCTGACCCCAAAGAATAACTTCGCTGCCGGGTTCCGGCTGGTGGAAACCCGCCAGGACCTTGATCATGGTGGATTTGCCCGATCCGTTCTGACCCAGAAGCCCGAACACTTCGCCGCGTTTGATAGACAGCGACACGCCCTTCAGCGCATCGTAACTGCCGAACCGCATGCGGATGTTGTTCATGGTGAGCACGGCATTATCGGTCATGATGCGGCTCCTGCTTCAACGTTGGCTTACTTGAGTTTCCAAAGCTTGCGGAACCCGTCGAGATGGGCATCGCCATAGCCATCATTGAAGTTAGCGGGCGTCCCAGCGGTGGCTATATTGCTTTCGTCAAACACCAGCAGCGGCACGTTGAGCTTGGCCACCTCCGGCTTGCCGCACAGCATGCGCATGATGTTGTCGATGGCGGCGTAACCCGCCCAGCCAAGGCTCTCGCCGACATCCATCTGCACCTGACCCGCGCGCACCATATCGAGGACAAAGGGTGTTCCATTGAAGCTGGCGAGTTTGACGCTGCCTTCCGCGCCGGTGATGCGCATGGCGGGAATGACGAATTGCGACATGGAATCGTAGATCGGCAGGATATAGTTGATCGATGGATCAGCCAGCAAAGCGGACTGCGTTCCCGATTGTATTTTCGTCGCCCATTCGGAGACGGGAACGTCGAGATGCTTGACCTTGCAATCGGCGCAAAGCGCCTTCAGCTCATCCTTGATCGCCTGGACAAACGGGATGGACGGCAAGACATCGGAAGAGCCGATCACCAGCACATTGGGTTTGCCTTCCGTCTGCACATAGGCCCAGGCTGCCAGCAGTTTTCCCGCACCTGAGAAATCCACCTTGCCGGAATAATCGACGCTTGGGACGGCCTTTTGCGTGACGTCGTAGAAATGCGTGGTGGAGATTTTCAACCCAGCAGCGCGCGCCTCACCCAGTTGTGGGCCCAGCACTTCGGGGTTCAAACCGCCTGCCAGATCAAGCGCGTCGTATTTCTGGCTAATCGCTTGCGAAACGCCTTGAACCCATTGGTCGATTTTCAGCTGGTTGTCCCAGGTTGTGTAGGTAAATCCCACCTCCTTGGCTGCGTCCGACATGGCCTTTTGCAGCTCGACATTGAAGGGAATCGTCATCGAGATCGGGATCGAAAGAACCTTCTTGCCCGCCATGCAGGACTTGGCATCGAAGGCTTCGCCCGGTGGGGTAAAAACCGGCATGGCGCGGTGCTGTTCGATGATGGCCTTGGCATCTGCCATGGAGTCTGCGGAGGCTGGGCTGGCAAGGGCCGCTAGGGCAGAGGCGGCCAAAAAAGAACTGACGGCAAGCAGGCGCATGTCAAACATTCCCCTCTTTGATCCCGGTGCATCCCGGTGTTTTCAAGGCCGCTTGTAAGCGACCAGCGAAGGTAATGTACGTACATATTCAAACCATCGTCAATCGCTTTTTGCCTATTTTTTTGCACTGCACACTAAAGCGGCGAATGCCGAAAAGCCTGACAACGCAGTGCGTCTATTATGATCATTTGGACGCCGAAATGCCTCTGCGATCGACGCACAAAGATGCCCGATCGTAGGAATGCCAGTTCTTATGTCTGCACATACGGCGATTGTTTAGTGGCGAGCGACGTTGGCGCGCCATGCGATAATCATCCCGGCAAATCCAAAGAGCGAGAAGATCAGGAAACTCGTGCCGTAATGTCCGCTCAGCGCATAAACGCTGGCAAAGGAGGACGGGCCAACGATAACGCCGATGAATGTATAGACGAGGACGCCGCCAGTAATGGCGCCTACCCTGCCCTCTGGCGCATTGTGCGCGACCTCGGCCAACAGCACGCCGTTCCACCCAATCGTGACAGCGCCCATGGCGATAAACAGCACCACCTGCGCCACCACTGGCAGGTCCGGCAGCCAATAAAGCAGAACATACCCCACGCCACCCAGCAGTCCGAGAAGGGACAGGGTGATATACCCACCGCCAATGCGGTCTGCGACGACGCCCCAGAAAATACGCCCGAAGGCACCGGCAAACTGCATGGCAGCAGCAACTGATCCCGCGGCCAAAAGCGACCAGCCGGCATCATGCACGAGCGTGACCACCGCAAAGGCGGACACGGAAAGCTGCATGGCCGAATAGGCAAAACCGAGACAACTCAGCGCCCGCAGCCGTGGATTTCGCCAGATCGTCGATTGCTCATCGATCAACCCTCGTAAAAGCGACGGCACTTTCTTTTGCGTTTTGGGCTCCGCCGCATGGGTCATCGCCAACAAACCCATCGTCAGAAGTGGAGCAGCAGCGCCGATCAGCAAAGCCACATGCCAATCGACATATCGCGACAGAAAAGGAAAGGCGAAGCTGGCGAGAATACCGCCCAGCGGCACGCCCGACTGCTTCAGGGAAAAGACGATGTTGCGCCTGTTGTGCGGCGTGACGCGGCTGAGCATCTCCGAGGAGGCCGGGTTGTTCAGGCCATAGCCAATGCCGATCAACAGTGAAGCCAGGATGATCAGCGGAATATTGGCTGTCGCTATGCCCGCAAAGCCTATGACGAAACAGGTGAGCGCAATCTGCTCGATCCTGATGGGACCGAAGCGCTGCACCAGCGTGCCCGCAACGGCGGATGAAAACATGCCGGAGGCGTAGATGAGGCTGATCTGGTAGCCGATCCAGTAGGCACCGATATCCAGATCCGCCGCCACGGTCGGCGCAATCGCCGTCAAGGCAAGCACGCTGGCTGTCGCGACGATCTGGATGAGCGTTGCTGCAATCAATGTCTGTGCGAGCGAGGATGCACGGTGTGTTGGCGGAACCTGTTCGGCGACTAAATCCGACATGCGTATCAATATCCTGGGAAGTTTACGTCCGGTATATGTACGTACTAATTGATTTCACGTTGCCTCGCAAGCGTCGCCCGACTGCGCAAACCGAGGACCGAATTTTGTTTGCCTTTGCAAGGGAAAGAGGATTGAACATTTGGCTATAAGAATGCGGCGACACGCACTGACATGGGATGAGACTGGCTTGGATCATAAAGGCACTGACTGGAAGCCGGAACTTGACACGGCGCCTCTCTATTTGCAGGTCGCACACCATCTGGAAAGCCGCATCAACAAGGGCGACTATCCTGTTGGCTCCCTGCTCCCCACCGAAAACGAGATCGCGATCAGCCTCGGCGTCAGCCGCCAGACGGTGCGCCAAGCGATTGGCACGTTGCGCAACAAAGGCCGCCTGTCTGCGCGCAAAGGCGTCGGAACACGCGTGGAAGCGGGGTTCGATCCTGAGAACAAGCGCTTCATCGCCCATTCGCGCTCCGAGTTGTTCGAGATCGCTGCCGAGACGGAATTCGTCATCGACACGAAGGAGGAAATCTCCGCGCAAGGCAAATTGGCCGTGGAACTTGGCTGCCGTCCGGGTCGTAAATTCTATCATATGGCCGGAATCCGCTACTCCGGCGGTGGCAACAGAGCCTTTTCCTGGAACGAAGTTTACGTCGATGCCAAGCTGACGGCTGCCGTCAAAGATATCTCCATCGCCCGCAGCGCTATTTTCCATTACATCGAACAGTTCACTGGTGAAAAAATCCAGGAGATACAGCAGGATATCAAGCCACTGATGCTGGACGAGGTCACCGCTAGCAAGCTTGGCGTCAAGGCAGGCGACCTCGCACTCGTCGTAACACGCCGCTATTACGGGTCTGGTCGGCGGCTGCTGGAATACGCGTTTCAGGTGTTGCCTGCCGAACGCTTCACTTTCACAACGACGCTTCGCGCCGAAAGCTGATGACCGTACATTTGATGCACCACGGCGCAAATATCTGCTGATTTGATTGGCGATATGCCTTCTTGCCTGCCGTTTGACGATTTCAGCGGCAGTGCGTTTTTGCGCCCAAAAACACCAAATGAGCAATAAATAGGCAAGCCTAAACTTATATCATTTTTGACTTTACAGCCCCAAATATTTTTGCATTAGTTCGTACATACTGCTCCAAATGCTCACCAGATAAAAAGGGGAACCACATGGATATCGGTGTTTTCATTCCCATCGGAAACAATGGCTGGCTTATCTCCACGACCTCGCCGCAATACATGCCCAGTTTTGAACTCAACAAGCAGATCGTCCAAAAAGCGGAAAAATACGGGTTGGAATTTGCCCTATCGATGATCAAGCTGCGCGGCTTTGGTGGCAAGGCGGAGTTCTGGGACTATAATCTGGAAAGCTTCACGCTGATGGCGAGCCTGGCGGCGGTGACAGAGCGCATCAAGCTGTTCGCATCGACCGCCGTTCTGACCCTGCCGCCTGCCATCGTCGCCCGCATGGCGGCCACCATCGACAGCGTTGCGCCGGGCCGCTTCGGCGTGAACATCGTGTCCGGCTGGCAGATGGCCGAGTATGATCAGATGGGCATATGGCCGGGCAATGATTATTTCGGTTACCGCTACGACTACTCGACCGAATACGTTCACATCATGAAAGAGCTTTGGGCCAACGGCGAATGCAGTTTCGAAGGTACGCACTTCACCATGAAGGACTGCATGATGAAGCCCACGCCGCAAAACAAGATCGAGATCGTTGCGGCCGGGCAAAGCCCACGCGGGATGGAATTTGCCGCGCAATACGCCGATTACAACTTTGTCATGGGTGCCGGCATCAACACGCCCACGGCCTATGCGCCCAACAACACCAAACTGCTTGAGGCTGCGGCCAAGACCGGCCGCGATGTCGGCGCTTACGTCCTGTTCATGCTGATTGCCGAAGAGACTGACGAACTAGCCAAGGCAAAGTGGGAAAGCTACCGCGAGGGTGCCGATGTCGACGCCTTGGCGTGGATGGCCGATCAGGGCAGCAAAGATGCGACCGCCGACAGCAACTCCACCGCCAAGCACATCAACCTGCCGGAGGGTGCCGTCAATTTCAACATGGGAACATTGGTCGGCTCTTACGCCACTGTCGCGCGCATGCTGGACGAAGCGGGCAGCGTGCCCGGCACAAAGGGCATCATGCTGACATTCGACGACTTCCTGGTCGGTTTGGATAAATTTGGTGAGCGCATTCAGCCGCTGATGGCGTCGCGAAACGCAATGCAAATCGCAGCCGAATAAAATGAACCGGATGCGTCCCGCCCTCGCGATCACCGACCCCCAGGTCGGGATCGCCGAAGGGTTCGATCCTCTTACACTCATAGACCCTAGTCTGACGGATCGTGCCTTTGACGTGGCACGGGTGTCGGATAATCCAATAACAGCAGCACCAATAACACTGTCATCTGCGGACTTGCCGTGGCGGACAGCGGGCGTCGAAGAGCTGCTGTCGGCCTATGCCGGTAAACGCGTATGGCCTTCGGATGTTTTGGCAGAACTGAAAGAAGCGATAGGGTCGAGCACGACGGGTGCTGAGGCTGTTCTTCGTTTTGTACCGGACGCAGAAGCCGCTGCTCTGGAAAGTGATGCCAGATGGCGTAGCGGCGCGGCCCGACCGCTGGAAGGCATACCGTTTGGGGTAAAAGACATTATCGATGTCGCAGGCGCCGTCGTCACGTCAGGCTCGCATTTCACGGGGGAGCGGATTGCGCCAGCCGATGCCAGCGTTGTGGCACGCCTGCGCGCGACGGGTGCGATCCCATTCGCGATGACGGCGACAACTGAATTTGCGACGGGCTCACCGAACAATCCACGCTTCGGCACCGTGACCAACCCTTGGGACAAAACCCGCTGGACGGGCGGCTCGTCCACCGGGTCGGGTGCCGGGCTTGCCGCGCGGTTGATGCCGCTTGCGCTGGGCACCGACACCGGCGGTTCCATCCGAGTCCCCTCCTGCTGGTGCGGCACGACGGGGCTGAAACCCAGCCGCGAACGCGTCTCGCGTGCAGGCGTCGCATCCCTATCCTGGACGCTCGATCACGTCGGGCCGATGGCGCGCTCGGCCAAAGACATCGCCCGCGTTCTGCCGTTCATGACGGCGCAGGCCGAACCGGACCTTGCGGAGAAGTGTGCGTCTGTGCTCGCAGATGCCACCACCGATGGTTTACGGATCGGCGTACCGGTGAACTGGTTTACAGAACTGGTCGATGATGCGGTGCTGACCAATTGGGAATTGGCGCTGAAAACGTTTGTATCACTTGGCTGCACGCTCGTGCCCTTACCCAAGATCGATATAGCGCCCTGGCATGAGGCCGGTTGGATCATCCTTCAAAGCGAGCTGGCCACCCTGCATTCACCAAGGCTTGACCGTTCCGATTTGTTTGATCCGGGACTGCTTCACCGGCTGACAAACGGGCTTGCGTTTTCGGCGGTCGATTGTGCGCGGGCGCTGCAGATAAGGGCACAGGCACAGGCGGGTTTCCTCAGCGCTATGGATCATGTCGATCTCGTCATCACGCCGGGATTAGGTGGGGAGGCGGGATGGCTCGATGGGCTGACGGTCGACGTGAACGATGAAAGACATGCGTTTCAATCGATCATCTCCCGCAACACCATGATCTTTGATGTGACGGGCCTCCCCGCCTTGATGCTGCCATCGGGTCGTGGCCGCTCCGGCTTGCCGACCGGCATCCAGATCGTCGGGCGACCCAATGCCGATGCGCTGTGCCTGCTTGCAGGTGCTGCTTTTCAGAGCTCCACCTTTCACCATCAGCTGACCCCGCCGGGGTTGGGTTTGTGATCACTGTTGAAGGACAACTATGACGCGCCGGAATGAAACGCCATGAGCGATGCGGAACTGACGGCAAACTACGCCAGCGCCTATAGTAATCGCATTGGCTTCGGTAAAAAGCCTGCGCTGGTTCTAGTCGATTTCGTTCAAGCCTATTTCGAACCGGATAGCCCGCTTTTTGCTGGCGTTGACTCAGCCCTCGAAAGCGCACTGCGGATACGGGCCTGTGCGCGGGAAAAGCAAATCCCCGTCATCTTGACCGGCGTTGTGCTTCATCCGAGCGGGCTCGATGGCGGGCGGTTTTTCCAGAAAGCCAAACCGCTATCGTGCTTTACCGCAGGCAATCCTCTCGGTGCATGGCCGAAGGGGCTGGAGCCGTTTTCGGATGAATTCGTGGTGACGAAACAATATCCCAGCGCGTTTTTCGGCACCTCGCTCGCGCCGATGTTGGCCGTGATGGGCGTCGATAACGTCATCCTCACCGGCCTCACCACCAGCGGCTGTGTCCGCGCATCCTGCGTTGACGCCATGTCGCACGGGTTCATCACCACTGTCGTGCGCGATGCCTGCGGGGATCGTCATCCCGCGCCGCACGAGGCCAACCTGTTCGACATGAACGCCAAATATGCCGACGTCATCTCCGAGGCCGAAATCATGGCGTTCATCGCAAGCCTTTGATGGCGGTGAGCCTGCTCAGGTCAAGGCCACATCAAACGACGCATCGGTTTTCGATCGTATCTCGTCCACCGACACGCCATCGGCCAGTTCGATCAACCTCGCCTTTGGATGTCCTTGACGTTCGAGCGTGAAGACGCCGAGGTCGGTGATGAGGAGATCCGTCACCCGCCTACCCGTCAGCGGCAAATTGCATTCCCCGAGGAATTTCGGCTCGCCCTTCGCCTCGTGTTCCATGACGACAACCACACGCTTGACGCCTGCGACGAGGTCCATCGCGCCGCCCATGCCCTTGACCATCTTGCCGGGGATCATCCAGTTGGCTAGATCACCACTTTCGGAAACCTGCATGGCGCCGAGGATCGACAGATCGATATGGCCGCCGCGCACCATTGCAAAACTATCGGCCGAGGAGAAATAGCTGGTTTTGGCAAGTTCGGTAATCGTCTGCTTACCGGCATTGATGAGGTCGGCATCTTCCTCGCCCTCGAACGGGAAGGGCCCCATGCCCAGCATTCCGTTTTCGCTTTGCAACGTCACCTCTATTCCCGGCGGAATATAGTTCGCGACCAGCGTGGGAATGCCAATACCGAGATTGACGTAAAACCCATCCTGCAATTCCTGTGCGGCGCGTGCCGCCATGTGTTCACGGGTCCAGGCCATCTTAGACGTTCTCCTGTTGCATCTTGCGAACAGTGCGTTGCTCGATCCGTTTTTCAGGGTTGGGAACATGGACCACGCGCTGGACGAAAATTCCCGGCGTATGGATATGGTCGGGATCAATGTCGCCAGTGGCCACGCAGTGTTCGATTTCGGCCACTGTCAGCTTTGCCGCCGTTGCCATAACGGGATTGAAGTTGCGTGCGGTTTTTCGATAAACGAGATTGCCTTCGGTGTCGCCGATATAGGCATGGACGATTGCCAGATCCGCAACCAGCCCGGTTTCCATGACGTAATCGCTATCGCCGAAGCGGCGAACCTCTTTTCCCTCGGCAATCAGGGTGCCGACGCCCGTCTTGGTGTAGAAGGCAGGTATGCCAGCACCACCGGCACGAATGCGTTCGGCCAGGGTGCCTTGCGGATTGAACTCGAGCTCCAGAGCACCGGACAGAAATTGCTCGGCAAAAAGCTTGTTTTCGCCCACATAGGACGAAATCATCTTTCGGATTTGTTTCGTTGCCAGCAAAACGCCAAGGCCGTAACCATCGACACCGGCATTGTTGGAAATCACCGTCAGGTCTTTGACGCCAGACAGGCGAATGGCTTCGATCAGGCTGTTTGGAATGCCGCAGAGCCCGAAACCGCCGGACATGATCGTCATGCCGTCGTGCAAAGCACCTGCAAGAGCCTCCACCGCTGTTGCTTTTACTTTCCTCATATCTCCTCCTTTTCCGCCGCAAAGTCGCGCAGCAGAGACCTCAACGCTATGCTTGATTATGAGGTGAAGTTAGCCGTATTTATACGGCAGCGGAGGGGAGCAAAAGTTGAAGGAAGACCATCACGAAACGCGCGTTCTGTTGAGCGAGATACCGGTGCCGATGGTCTATGCCACGCATCGGATCATCAGAGATTGCAACGAGGAATTTGCCGGGCTTTTCGGATATGCGCGCACGGAGCTGATCGACCAGAGCTTTGCCCGCCTCTACCCCAAACATGCCGACTTCGTACAGACCGGGCGCATGTGGAAGGCCCACCTTCCGGGCGGCGATGTCTATTATGACGAGCGCATCATGACGGCGAGTGATGGCAGGCGGTTCTGGTGCCAGGTGCACGGACGAACACGCCACACGACGGACCCGTTTGCGCAGGCGCTCTATTGTTTCCAGCCCATTGCGCGCCCCGTGGCCCAGCAACGCCTGAACCTGACGGACCGGCAACGACAGATCGTAACATTGGTCTCGCAAGGCAAAACCAATGCGGCGATTGCCGCCGAACTGGGCCTTTCGCAGCGTACCATCGAGTCCCATCGTGCACGGCTGATGAGGGCTGCCGGGCTGAAAAACACCGCAGCCCTCATCGCTCATTTCGCCAGCGAATGATTCTTAGCGGAAGCGCGCCAGCGGGTTTTCAAGCTCACCAATATATTGGAGGCTGTCTTCCGGGTTGAGCAAATCCAGCATTTGCTGGTTGTTGTTGAGTTGCAGTCGGTTTAGGCAATTGCGCACGAAGCGGTCCGCGAAGAAATCGTAGCGCTGGTATTTGTCCGTGTATTGAGGATGTTCGGCCTGATAGGTGCGGAAGCATTCGGCAACCAGGCTCCAGAAGCGGTCTTCATGCAACGTGTCGGTTTCATGAAGTATTGCGGAGAGATAGCGGAAGAAGCAATCGAATACATCGGTGAAGATGCAGTTCGGCTTCATCTTTTCGTCCAGCGTATAGGATATGCGGGATATCTCTTCCGGCACCTCGATCGACCCATTCAGAATGCCGATCTCCTCGCCGATGTCCTTCATGATGGCGCGGACCGGGAGATTGTCTTCCAGCACGAGGATGAGATTTTCACCGTGCGGCATGAAGGCGAGATCGTAGCGATAGAAGCAATGAATGAGGGGCGCCAGATAGGCTTTGAGGTAAGCCGCTATCCAGTCCTGTGCATCGAGACCCGAGGCCGCGATCAGTTCCGCAACAAGCGAGACGCCATCCTTGTCCTTATGCAGCAACGCAGCCATCGTCATGATGCGCTCATTGGCGCGCAGTCGCGGCAGGGGGCTTTCCCGCCACAGTGCCGAAAGCATCTTCTTGTAGGGCGAATCGAGCTTCAGCCCTTGATCGTAATAAGGATAGCGGTAACCGATGGCGGCGACTTCACGCAGAATGCTGAAACCGTTCTGGCGCAGATAGTCATCGGCAGAAACCAGATCATCCAGCCACTCGTTGATAGCCGGTGTTGCCAGCATGTATTTGGGTGACAGGCCGCGCATGAAGCCCATATTCAGAACGGAAATTCCGGTTTTGACATAGTGCTTGCGATTGTCGGTGGCGTTGAAGAACGTTCTGATCGACTGCTGGGCATTGTAGCTGTCGTTGCCGTAACCGAGGCACACGATGTAGCGACGTGCGACATCGGCAGCAAAGGTGATCGCCAGCTTGTTGAACCATTGCCACGGGTGAGCTGGCATCAGCCAGTAATCATCCGGGTTGAGACCAAGCCGCGTCAGACGCGTTTCGAAGCCTTGTAGCGTCGCTTCATCCAGTTCTGCTGCAATCAGGCTGTGATAATCGAGCGCGGTAATCGAGGTGAAGGTCGCCCGCTCCTTGCTGACGGCCAGCCATATGATCTGAACGGGGTGAGCCGCTTCAGGTGCGTAAAGGCGGTAATCGATGGCATCGAAACCGATGCGTCCATTGTTGGCAATGAAGGTCGGATGCCCCTCCGTCATGCCCGCCTCAATCGTCTGATAATCAGCCACGGAAAGCTGTCTGGAGGATATATGGCGCTCCTCGCGTTTGTAGGATGCGCCGTACAATGTCGTGGACACCTCCTCCAGATAGGTGGGCAGCATGGCTTCCTTAATGCCCAACGTCTGCGCAAATTCGAGGATCAAAGACAGTGCATCCAGCGCTGCCACCTCACCCGCAATCGTTTTCTCGATGGTCTCAGAGTCAATGGACCAATGATCCAATGCCAGGCGTCTCGCTTTGAAGCGATAGACGGCCGCACTGTCCTGTTCGGGCCGCACCTCGTAGAGCCCCCAGTCGCCCTCGCTTGAAATAAGCTGGGGAGACAGAAGCAGCTCGTGGGAAAACTCTGCCAGCGCCTTATGCACAAGGTGCCGATTGACATCCTCCCACACCAGTGGACCGAGATGTGCAGATGCTTTTTCAGGCGAAAAGGAAGGTGTTGGGAACGCGGAGATATTCATTCGTTTATGTCCTGTTCGAGAGTTTTGTAAAACGCATCGCGGGTGACGAAAGACAAAAGCGCTGTCTTTTCTTCAAGCTCTATGTTGCGTGCGCTGACGAAGCCAACTTTGCGGTTGAGTTCGTGAACCTTCTCGTTTCGAACATCGGGCTCGACCACGAGGCGTTTGATGAGCGGATTGTCGAAATGGAAGCTCAAGACCGTGCGGATGATGGCAAGTGTGAAGCCGGGGATTTTTTGACGCGGGGGCGCGACGAGAAAATGCATGCCCCAGTCGCCCTCTTCCACCTCATAATGCTTGCCGACCTGATCATGCCGGGGATCGTAGGATTCGACGATGAAGGCGGGTTCGCCTTCGAAAAAACCCATGTAGCTTGAGGCATGACCACTGGCATTGAGCTTCGCGTAGAAGGCAGCGATTTCATGTTGCGAATAATGACCCATATTCCAGAAACGGGCGTAATCCCGCGTGAACCAGTCATGCAGATTTGCGCTATCGGCCGCCGGTTCAAGCGGGCATAGCGAGAGTTCGCCCACCTGCGCATGATGTTGCGCGAAGACGACCGGGCGTTCTGTATTGATCGAACGTTTTGTGTTGAGCACTGTTATCCCCTTTTCAGGCGAGTTGTGGGCTGGGGCTTGATGACCCTAGGCTTGGTCTCAAGGTCACGCGGTAGAGAAACAGCGTGGCGAGCACGAATATGGCAGCGACGACGAATGAAAGGCCTTCCCCGAAGCGCTGCGTCAGCATTCCGCTGACCAGTGCCGCCAGCATCACACCGCTGTTGCGGGCAATGTTGAGAAGGCTGAAGCCGGACGCATAGTGGGCCTTTTGGGCGCGTTCGAAAAACAGTGCATCAAGACCGATGGTGACGCGATAAAGTCCGATGCCGTAGATGATGCGACCGATGATAATGCAGGCCTGATTGGGAACGGCCTGTATCGCCAGACCGAGGCTGGTGAGCACGAGGCCAATTTCGTTGCGGCGCCAGACCTGGCTGGCACCACCGCGCCAAAACCCGTGCGCCAAGATGACGATGGCCACAAAGCCGGGTATGGCGTAGACGAACCCTGTCAGATCAAGCGAGGCATTTCCGGCAACGGACTGCCACCATACCGTCATGAACGGCATCGACAGGTAAAACCCGAAGTAGAAGAAGAACATCACGACCAGTAACGACGTGAAATTTTTCCTCTCTTCGCGCGTCACAGCGATGATGCCTTTGGTATCCTCGACACTGGATTGCCGGGCACTGGCCACGGAGGCTGTTTTGAGGAGAACCGCGCAAATGGCCGCCTGGATGATATCGCCGAGACCCATGATGACATAGGGCAGTGCATATCCGTAGGACGCAACGACATGTCCACCGGACACCGCGCCGACGATACCGCCGAAATGGACGATGACAGCTAGGCCACCGATTGTCGCTGCGTGCTTTTCGACAGGCTGCATGGCGATGACGTAAGGATACATCAGCAGGTAGCTTGCCTTGAAGCACACCATCACAATCGATGAGACCCAGAAGCTGGCAATGTCTGTCGCCATGTAGCAGGCGAGGCTGAAGCCGGCGGCGGCCACTTGTGTCCAGATGAGCACCGCAATCGTATCGCGCCGCTTGGCGATAGTGACCCATGCCGGAAAGGCCAGCATGACGGCAAGTGATATCGACGCCAGATATGCCCCGACCGTAAATGACGATGAAATGCCGAAGCGGGCCGCAAAGAGTTGCGGATAATACGGCAGAAGCATCGTGTCACTGACAACGGCGATGGCCGTCATCACCAGCAGAGCTATTCTCAGCATCAGGCCACCACGCGTGCGGACGGAACTTCGCTGAGACCCCGCACGTCGAACGTCTGGAAGGCTGTCTCCTGCTCTATGGCGTAGACCTCGTATCCTGCGATTTCACGCAAGATCGTGGCGTTTCTCAAGCAAGCCATGCCAAGATCAGGCGCGACGAAGCCGTGGGTGTGTATATCCAGGTTCTGAACGAAGACCTCGTTTCCGGCACAGTCCACCGCATAATTGGCGCCGACATCCAGCCTGCCTTTGCTGTCGCGCTTGAGGCGCTCGGCAATGCCGCCCAGAAACTCCGGTTCCTTGTAGTCGTAGCCGGTGGCCAGGATGACCGCACCTGCCTGGCGCGTGAACGTAATGTCCTGTTCCCGCTGACGAAATTCCAGAGAAAAATTTTGCCGTCCGGGCGAATGGCGCACATCCACCAACTCACTGTTGGGAATGAGATTGGTCTCGACACTTCCCTTCAGGCTCTTGCGGTAGAGAAGGTCATAGATATCCTTTAGCAGGCTGGCATTGATGCCCTTGAAGAGTGCCGACTGCTCCTGCAAAACCCGATCTCGCGTGTCATCCGGTAGATTATGAAAGTACCGTGCGTATTCCGGCGATGTCATCTCCAGATTGAGTTTCGTCAAATCCAGAGGGAAGAAACGTGGCGACCGCGTGACCCAGTCGAGGCTATAATCGTGATTATCGATATCCGACAGGAGATCGTAATAGATTTCGGCAGCGCTCTGTCCACTTCCGACGATGACGATGGATTGCCGAGCCTGAAGCTGCTTTTTATTCGTCAGATATTGTGACGAATGGGTCATGTGCTGGGCCAGCCTTTTGCAGCATGCTGGCACCGATGGCGACGTTCCCGTTCCCACGACAAGCTTGCGGGTTTCTATATTTTTTATGCCGCCCAGACGGTCGGCGACTGTCAGCTTGTAGGTGCTGGCTGCCTTGTCGTACCTGACGTCTTTGACAGTGTGGCCGAACCTCAGATTGTCCAGTTTCGCAGCCGCCCATTGGCAATACAGATTATACTCGTTGCGCAGAAGGAAGAAGTCCTCGCGCGTATAGAACGAGTAAATCTTGCCCTGTTCCTTCACATAATTGAGGAAGGTGAAGGGGCTGGTCGGATCTGCCAAAGTGACGAGATCGCCCATGAAAGGCGTCTGTAGTGTCGCATTTTCCAAGAGCATTCCGGGATGCCAGTTGAAGCCCTGGTTACGGTCCAGGAATATAGACCGTAGTTCAGGGACAGGCCTGGCAAGGCAAGCCAGACCTAAATTGAACGGGCCAAGCCCGACACCGGTAAAATCATAAATTGCATTTTCCATTGGCGCCTCCGACGTTGGCGCTAGTTTTCATAAATATGATAAAATAAATCAAGTATTAAATTTGATGAGTTTTTAGGGGTAAAAATATATATATTGAAGTAGCGAAAGACGTACGACAGGCATAATTTCGCCTTAAATATCACCGTTAAATCTGTAGTTTACAGTATCGCAACAACGCGTGCACATGTGCAAGCGACGCTTCGAACGTCGGCCATATGAGATTAAGTTTCGTCGCGGAATCAACTGCTAAGCGCGCCAAAAGAGCGCCACTGAATACATCCTATAAGAGCATCACGACGTCGCCATCAGAGCCGCATTCCGCCTCGAAAGTAGCGCAATGATGGGAACGGCGGCGGCAGATATGGCTGCGGCAATAAAGAACGCTGTGTGGTAGCCGAAGCGCTCGGCAATGGCGCCTGCGCCTATTCCACCCGCCATGCTGACGATGCCATCCATGCACTGGAACAAGGTAAAGTCCACGCCCGCCTGTCGCGGGTCGGACCAGCCCATGAAGCAGGCATAGAGCGCGACAAAACCAATCGACATGACACCGGAGGAACTGGTGATCGCAACTGCCATAACCACCCAGTCTGCGATGTCGCGATGAAGACTGAAGGCGGCGAAGGCGCATAGCAAAACCGTCTGCGCGACAATCGAGAAAACAAGCACACGCGACGAACCGTAGAGACGCACCAACAGCCCGCCCAAAAGGGCTCCGCCGAAGCCGACGATCATGCTGCCAACGCCGTTGAACGTTCCCAATGTTGCAAGGTCAAAACCATAATCGATGAGGAACGGGCCGAGCATCGCCAGCCCCCATTTTTGTGCCGCGACATAGACCGCAGCGATGACGAGGCCGGTTCTGATATGTGGTCGGTTGAGCGCGCGACGCATGGAAGGCATCTGATCGCGGGTCTCGATCTTCGCTTTCGCGGCTGGCCCGAAAATGAAAGGCAACGCCAACAGAACCACGAGGCCCGCCATGACCAAGGTCGCGCTTTGCCATCCATACCAATCGACAAGGACGAGGAACAGACCGGCACCGATGGCGGAACCTAGATAAGAGCCACCCACCTGAGCGGCATTTGCCCAGCCATGGTGCTCCGCCGAGAGCGTTTCGACAGCGTAGCCATCGCAGGCAATATCGACCGTCGCGGTCACGACGGCGACGACGAAGAGAATGGCAATGGCCATACTCACAGGCGACGGCCCTGTGAAGGCAAGGAAGACCAAGCCGCACGCGCAAATCCCGACACCTGCGCCGACGATGATCCGCGACCTGTTTTTCCCTACGCGCGGCAGCCGGTAACGTTCGATGAACGGCGACCAAAGAAATTTCAGCGCCCATGGCAGCACGATCAGGTACAAAAGCCCGATCTGATCCAGCGGAAGCCCGGCCGTTCTCAAAACAGCTGGAAGCCCGAGGAACGTCAATCCACCGATCACGCTCTGCCCGACATAAAGACCGCCTACCGCAGCGAAGACGGAGACGGGCGACGGCTTTGTGTCAGCGTGGGTGGCTTGCAACATCAGAAGCTGTACTTCATGCTGGCGACAACTTTGCGGCCTTCATCGTAGTAGCAGAAGCCCGTGGTGCACACTTGATTGACTTCGTTAAGGAGATTGGTCGCGTTGACCTGCAACTTCACACCTTCCATTGCGTCATTCAGTTTACCAAGATCGTAGCGAACTGCTGCATCCACAAAGGTTCGCGCTCCATTGTTGAACACCGGGGTATGAAGATCATCGCCGAAGCTTGAACCGACGTAACGTACACCGGCACCCACACCTAGGCCTTCCAAAGCGCCGGATTGCACTTCGTAGTCCGCCCAGAGGGAGAACATATGGTAAGGTGTGGAGTTCAGCTGGTGACCGACGGTTTGCGGTGTCAGCTTTGTGATTTCCACGTCATTATACGAGTAACCACCCGTCAAGCTCAAGCCATTGTCCAGCGAGGCCGTGACTTCAAATTCAATGCCCTGCGAGCGCATATCGAGCTGCCGCAAAACATTCTGGCTCGTAGCCGAATCATAGGCGTAAACGGATGCGTTTTCCTGGTCGATATTGAAATAGGCGGCAGAAATGAGAACGTTCTGATCGGGTATTTCGTACTTCAATCCGATTTCATATTGCTTGCCGAGTGTCGGCTCTGCCTGGGACGATCCGCTCGCGGATGTCAATATCACTCCGGGGTTGGCCACGTATGAGGTGCCATAACTCACATAGGGCATGATATTCCAAGGCGTGACATAACCGATCGACGCCCGTCCGGTGGTCTCGCTATCGCTTCGCGAGTAGTTCAAGCCGCCTGCTGAATATTCGCTGTCGTGCCAATCGTGACGCAGGCCAAGACCGATACGCCATGCGTCGATCTCGATTTGATCCTGCACGTAAACCCCGATGGAATTCTGCTTCTGATTCTGGAAGACCGTAATGTCGGGCACATATGTAAAGGTGTCCGTGAACGGGGCTGAGCTCGAACCGTACCCCTGACGAGAGTCGTACTCCATGAAACTGTAGTCGATACCGCCAATGAGCTTGTGCTGCGCTGCGCCTGTCTCAAACTCTCCTTCCAAATAGGTGTCGGTCGCCAAACCCTTGTTGTCTTCATAGACAAGGCCTGGCACGCCCGCAAAAGCGTATTCCTGTTTGGTGGAGAGATCGGAGTAACGAAGCTTGTGGTGCAATGTCACTGAATCTGTGAGCTCGTGTTCCAGCTCGTAACCGATGCGCCATTGCTTCTGGGTAAAATCATTGAAACGGGCGTCTCCACCATAGACCGGCGTCGCACCATTGGCATCGTTGATGTATCCCCATGTCCCACCCGTGGTGGAATCCATGTATTCCCCGAGAACCGTGAACTTCGTTCCTTCATCCGGCTTCCATGTCATCGCAGGTGCGATCATGACGCGGTCATCTTTGATCGCTTTTATTTCGTTGCGTGCATCACGCCCGACACCCGTCAGACGGTAAAGCACCGAGCCGTCTTCCGTGACAGGGCCTGAGAGATCGAATGCGCCTTGAACGCGTCCGTAGGAGCCGTATTGCAGTTCGATTTCACGCAGAGGTTCTTCGGTTGGTCGTTTGGAGATAATATCGACAAGGCCGCCAGAGCTGCTGGCGCCATAGATGGAGGCTGCGGGGCCACGCAGCACGGCCAACGCTTCCACACCGTAGGGTTCTATACGGAACAGGCCATTTGGGCTGCTGATCTGGCGCAATCCATCGCGAAACACACCTGTATATGTAAGCTCAATGCCACGCAGCTTAAAAGCATCGAAGCGCGGCTCCGCTCCATACTGACCACCGCGCGCACTCGGCGTATAGCTGATCGCCTCTGTTACATTCTGCGGTTGCCGGTCATCCAGCTGTTTCCGGCTAACCACCGATACCGATTGTGCGGTTTCCGCCACCGGCGTGTCCGTCTTTGTTGCCGATCGACCAGATTTGGCAACATAGCCGTTCGTCTCGATGACGCCGGTCGCCCCGCCGGTGCCTGAACCTTGGACAACGATTGTTTCCAGAACCGTCGAACCGTCATTGACAGCGCCAGCCTGCTGCGCGCCTGTGGATGGATCGAAAATGCGGACGGTGTTGGAGCCCGTGATGGTGAAATTCAGGCCAGAGCCTGCCAGAAGCTGAGTCACCGCTGCCGAAACGCTGAGCGGGCCGCGAACGCCGTCCGTCGTCTTTCCCCTGGTGATCGCAGAGGGGTAGAGCATGCGCAGGTTGGCTTGGCGGCCAAGGGTGAGGATGGCGCTTTCCAGGGAGCCAGCGGGAACGGACAAGGTGGCGGCGGGTGCAGTAGATGTGGTCTGCGCCTGCGCAGTTGTGGTCCCCAACACGGTTGCCATCGACAGGCCAATCATCGCCGTTGTCGCCAGCCAAAGCCGCTTTTTTACCCGCTTTGCTAAAATCATTTTAGTGCCCCTTCACGCCTGATCAGCAATGCACCGCGCAAGCGCGCAATGCTCTCTGTTGACCTAGAGTGAAAAGAGACCTGACATCCTGACGTGCTTTGCGAAAAAATTATCGCGAGCGGACGAGTACCATCATGTCGGAGAGCTTCGTCACCGTAACGGGGAGATTGCTTTCCAGAATCCGAAGCGCTTGATCGGTGTCGTGAAGATCGAAAATGCCCGATACGCTCAAGCGTGCGGCGGTGTCATCAAGAACGACAATCCGTCCATGGCGATATTGTGCCAAGATCTGAAGCACCTGTCGCAGCGACTGGCCGGAGAAAACCAGTTTTCCCTCACGCCAAGCCGTATTGTTGGCGACATCCTGCCGGGATCGGACGATGGCTCCATCGCTATCCAGCGTCGCCACATCTCCTGCCCCCAGCCGTTCAATGCCGGACGTCGTCTCGACCTCGACTTCACCTTCTTCAACCTGCACCTCCTGCGGCAGAGATCCATTTCCGGCGCGCACCCCATAGTGGGTTCCAAGCGCCTGCGCCTTCAAGCCATTGTTATCGACAATGAAAGGACGCTGCGGATTTTTCGCGACATCGAAGAACGCTTCCCCGCGCAAAAGGACGATGCGCCTCTCGCGGTCGGAATAGCGCGTTTCGATAGCGGTATCGGAGTTGAGGCTGACTTGAGTCCCGTCCTCCAACATCAGCACACGGGTTTCGCCCACCGAGGTATAATGGTCGGACTGCAACCGGTCGATCAGACCGGTTTGTCGGGACAGGAGCACTGCTGCCCCCAAAAGACAGAGGAGACAGAGCGTCTTCAGCACCGTTCGGCTCGGCTTTGCCCCCGGATCTGAAGGTGAGGTCAGCCGGACATCACGCATGTCGCCCCAAAGGGCAGCCATATCCTCATAGGCCTCTTTGTGTGAAGGATCTGACGCCAGCCAATCTTTGAAGTCCTGGTGATCGGATGGCGATGCATCGGTCGACTGCATGCGCGCGACCCAAAGTGCTGCTTGTTCAGCAAGACCGTCTTCGGCTCGGTCGCTTTCTGTGTCACGCATGGGCGATCGCCATTCTCAATCAGGTTTCGGTCAGCATCCTTATATATTGAGTGAAAAACATGCGAGCGCCTGACGTCCTACCGGCTGTTTATTTTCGCCCGCGCCTGACGGCAGTGAAGCAGAGCTTTTATGATGTGCTTTTCCACCATATTGCGGGAGATGCCGAGCCGCGCCGCGATCTCGCCATTGGGCAAGCCTTGGATGCGGCTGAGGACGAAAACCTCTTGGCAACGCTTCGGCAACGCGCCGATTTCGCGGGCCATCACCGCCAGATGCTGGCGGCCCGTGACGATCTGCTCCTGATCCGGCCTGTCGCAGGCAAAACCGAGCCCGTCTTCCAACGACACCAGTAACGTGCGTTCGCGCGACTGTTTGATAATTGTCAGCCGCGCAACCGATTTGGCGATCTGGAAGAGATAGGCCTGCGGGTTTTCGATCGATGTTGTCTGAGAAACCTGCAAAACGCGCAACGCCGTTTCCTGCATCGCGTCCGCTGCATCTTCACGATCTCGAAGGCGGTGGCGAAAGAACCGTAAAAGGCGGTTGCTCTCCTCCGTTTTCAAAAGGTGTAACAACGCTGTACTCATGAACCGACGACATCCAACAGCTTCTTTGTCGATCACCACAACCCTTGGCCACAATGTCAGACATAAATTTAACATGACTTAATAGGTCATGTTTATAGAGCTTGGCGCGTCAGGGCCAGACCAAAAAAAATTTGGTTGTGGATAAGGGGAAAAATATCCAAAGTGCTGTGGCCAAATTGCACGGGTCTACATCTTACCACCATCCGTGACCGCCTTAGAAGACAGCTCTAGACGGGCACACCATCGTCCAGTTTTTTCAGGAACGCACGAGCACTTTGTCTGTAGTCATCGCGTTTCGCGACGCTCATCCGTCGCCAATTGGCATAGGGCTTCGCCAGCCTGCGATTGGCTGACAACTTGTCCAAGTTTCGATCCAGAAAATCCCAGTAGAGAGCGTTGAAGGGACAAGCACCCTCTCCGGTTTTGCGGTTCACATCATAATGACAGCCTTCGCAATAATCCGACATTCGGGAAATATAGGCGCCGCTGGCGGCATAGGGTTTTGAGCCGAGCAGCCCGCCATCGGCAAATTGGCTCATGCCGATGACATTGGGCAATTCCACCCACTCATAGGCATCCGCATAGACCTCCAGGTACCATTCGTGCAAGGCATAGGGATCGAGCCCGGCCAGCATGGCGAAATTGCCGGTGATCATGAGCCGTTGAATGTGGTGGGCATAGGCATTGTCTATGGTCTCGCCGATGACGGTCGACAGACAGGCCATATCCGTTTTTCCGCTCCAGAAGAAATCCGGCAGCGGACGCGTGGCATCGAAGAAATTGCGGTGCGCATAGTCCGGCATAAACATCCAGTAGACGCCGCGAATATATTCACGCCAGCCGATGATCTGGCGGATAAAGCCTTCCACAGCGTTGATGGGCGCGTGACCTTGCAGATAAGCGCGTTCTGCCGCCTGACACACGGCCAAAGGGTCAAGAAGGCCGATATTAATATAGAAGGAAAGCAGCGAGTGGTTGAGATAGGGATCGTCTTTCACCATTGCATCCTGCGTTTCCCCGAATTTCGGCAGAAAATCCGCAATGAAGGCATCCGCAGTTTTCTCAGCATCCGCCCGCGTCACCGCGAATGAGAAGCCGCCGGCTGAGCCCATGTGGTCGGCAAACCTGGTATCCACCAGTTCCATGACTTCGCGTGTGGTTTCATCCGGCGAGAACGTGAGGTGACGGGGACGAAAGAGATCCGGCTTTGCGGGTGCACGGTTTTCGCTATCGAAATTCCAGCGACCCGACACCGGCATATCGCCCTCCATCAGAAGGCCCGTTTTACGGCGCATCTCGCGATAGAAAAATTCCATCGTCAGTTGACGGCGGCCGTTGGCCCAAAGGCGGAAGTCTTCATGGGAGCAGAGAAACCGGTTGTCTGACCGGATGTCCACCGGAACGCCTGTCTCCTTTTCCCAACTTTCCATAGCTTGGCTAACCCGCCATTCCCCGGGCCCTGTCACAATGATGTGTTGCGGGCCAAGCACCTCCACCGCACGTTTTAGTTCCCCCGTGAAAGAGCCGGTATTTCCGTCATCATCAAGCCTGACGTAGCGAACATAAAAGCCTCGTGCGGACAGCTCATCTGCAAAATGGCGCATTGCGGAGAGGATGAACACTATCTTCTTGCGGTGGTGGCGGACATAGGTGGTTTCCTCGGCCACCTCACACATGAGGATGATATCGCGGTCTGGCTCCGCGCCGTGAAGCGATGAGATCGCCGTGGAAAGCTGGTCGCCAAGGATGAAAATGAGGTTCCGACATTCGGACATGGTGGAGATATCCAGAGGTTTCTATACAATACGCGCGACGGCGCATAGCGGATTATAGGAATAAGGACCGATGGCCAAAAAGGTGCCCCAGCGGTCGTCTTTTTGGCCGATAAACACCTTCTGTTGAGCGATACAAAACTGCGTTGACACGCGCTTGACACAAATGAACTAACTGGTACAAACATTATATTGCGATCATCGAAACGCGGGAGGCGTTTAGCTTGCACGAGTGCAGGCGGGTCGAAAAAATCAGTTTTGTCGCCCAATTTGGACGGCAGCGGCTGGAGGAGAACGGTAAAACGTTCTGGCCGAACAGGGGAGGATAGATGTCTTACGCGCTTGATTTTTCTGCAGTCTATGACCGCCTGCCCGAGCTATTTCTGGCGTGCCTTGCCACAATTGGCTTGGCGATTGCGGGAATGTTCTTTGCAACGATCATCGGCGTCTTAGGCGTGATCGCCCGCGGCTCCCGTTTCAAGCCGCTGCGCGTGCTGGTCATCAGCTTTGTCGAGCTTATCCGGAACACGCCGTTTCTCGTGCAAATCTTCTTCATCTTTTTCGCACTTCCGCAACTTGGGCTGCGCTTGAACCCGACGACGACGGCGATTGTCGCGCTGGCGCTGAATGGTGGCGCTTACGCTATCGAGATCATCCGTGGTGGCGTAGATGCCGTTCCCAAGGGGCAAGTGGAAGCAGGGCTTGCGCTCGGGCTGCGTCGCGGACAAATCTTCCGCCACATTATTCTGAGGCCCGCCTTACGCGCGGTTTACCCATCGCTGACCAGCCAGTTCATCATGTTGACCCTGACGACATCGGTCTGCACGTCGATTGCGGCCTATGAATTGACGTCGGTCGCGCAAAGGATCGAGGCCGAGACCTTCCGCTCATTTGAGGTCTACTTCTCCATTACCCTGCTTTACCTCGTCATTTCCTCTCTGATGATGGGCGTGTTCGCACTGATTTCGCGCCTTTCCTTCAGCTATCCGGTCAAGTGAGGCGAAAACAATGTTCACCATCGGTCCCAACGAATTGTTTTTCCTGATGCAAGGTCTGAAATGGACCCTTGCCTTGACGGTCATCGGCTTCATCGGCGGCGGCGTCTTCGGCCTTTGTGTTGCGCTGGCCAGAACGGCCGAGAACAAGGTCAGCCAGCGCGTGACCGCTGGCTACATAACGGTCTTTCAAGGTACGCCGCTCTTGATGCAGCTTTTCGTAGTTTATTACGGCGTGGCACTTGTGGGTCTGGACATCGATGCCTGGATTGCGGTGGCCATTGCGTTTACGCTGCATGCCAGCGCATTCCTCGGTGAAATTTGGCGCGGCGGCATTCAAGCCGTCTCCAAGGGACAGACGGAAGCCGCCAAGGCGCTTGGCCTTCACTATGTCTCGCGCATGAAGGATGTGGTTCTGCCGCAGGCATTGAGAATTTCCCTGCCTGCGACAATCGGTTTTCTCGTCCAGCTCATCAAGGGCACATCGCTCGCCGCCATCGTCGGTTTCGTTGAGCTGTCGCGCGCAGGCCAAATCGTATCCAACCAGACATACAAGCCGCTGACGGTCTTTGCGATCGTCGGACTCATCTACTTTCTCATCTGCTGGCCGCTTTCGCTGTGGGGCGCCGGTGTCGAGAAGCGGCTTCAAACCGCATCTCGTTAATTTATCATCAGCTTTGTAAGGAGGAGCAAAAGATGAAATCCAAGAGCATGAAACTGAACCGCCGTATGCTGCTAGCACTTGCCGCAGCAACAGTTGCCCTGCCATTCGTCACACCGGTCGATGCATTCGCCGGTACCGTCGAAGAGGCAAAGGCCAAGGGCAAGGTCGTCATCGGCATTCAGGGTGACAACTCCCCATGGGGCTTCGTCAACTCCAGCGGCGTGCAGGATGGTCTCGACGCCGATATCGGCAAGGCCTTTGCCGACTATCTCGGCGTCAAGGCAGAGTTCGTTCCGCTGGCCGTTGCCAACCGCATTCCCGCATTGATGACCGGCAAGGTCGACGTCTTGTTCGCCACGATGGGCATGACTGCAGAGCGTGCCAAGACAATCCAGTATTCCCAGCCTTATGCCGGTAACGTCCTTTCTGTTTACGGCCCGAAGGACAAGAAAATTGCTGGCTACGACGATCTCTCCGGCGTTCCTGTTGGCGTGCCGAAGTCCAGCGCGATGGACACGGCGATCACAGCTGGCGCAAAGGGCGCCAACATCCTGCGCTTCGATGACGATGCAGCCAACATTCAGGCCTTGATTTCCGGTCAGGTCGATGTGGTCGGTGGCAACCAGTTCTACGGCGACCGTCTGAATGCGGCTGCGCCTGACAAGTATGAGACGAAGTT
This sequence comes from Agrobacterium rubi TR3 = NBRC 13261, assembly GCF_000739935.1. Lineage (GTDB taxonomy): Bacteria > Pseudomonadota > Alphaproteobacteria > Rhizobiales > Rhizobiaceae > Agrobacterium > Agrobacterium rubi. The sequence goes on from NZ_BBJU01000023.1 coordinate 164,177, forward strand.
CGATCTGACGACACTTTACAACGGTGCCGCCACCCGTCCTGGTGAAAAGGACTGGAATGAAACCATCAACGCCTTCCTGGTGAAGATCAAGGGCGATGGTGAACTGGCGAAGATTTACACCAAGTGGATGAAGCGCGAGGTTCCGGCCTTCCCGGAATCCCTGCCAGACGTTCCCTTCACCGTAAAGTAAGCAGGAGGTCACCATGCCGCAAACCAACGCCGCTCAGGTTCCGCTGATCGCCCTTGAGGGCGTGGAAAAGTGGTATGGAGCCTTTCATGCGCTGAAAAATATCAATCTGACAGTTCGCAAAGGCGAGAAAATCGTTCTTTGCGGACCGTCCGGTTCCGGAAAATCGACGCTCATCCGCTGCATCAACCATCTGGAAGAAATCCAGACGGGCACGATCACCGTCGAAGGAACAAAGCTCACGAGTTCGGCCAGTGCCATCGACACCGTGCGCCGGGAAGTCGGCATGGTGTTCCAGAACTTCAACCTGTTTCCGCACAAGACCATTCTGGAAAACTGCACGCTCGCGCCCATGCGGGCAAAGGGTTTGTCCAAGGCGGATGCCGAGAAGACCGCACGCAAATACCTGGAGCGTGTGCGCATTCTTGATCAGGCAGACAAATATCCCGCACAGCTTTCCGGTGGCCAGCAGCAACGTGCAGCGATTGCGCGCGCGCTGTGCATGGAGCCCAAGGCCATGCTGTTCGATGAACCGACATCGGCGCTCGATCCTGAAATGGTCAAGGAAGTGCTCGACACCATGATCGGCCTTGCCCGCGACGGCATGACGATGATCTGCGTGACCCACGAAATGGGCTTTGCGCGACAAGTGGCCGACCGGGTTGTCTTCATGGCCTCTGGAGAGATCATCGAAGAAGCTCCGCCGGAAGAGTTCTTCCGCGATCCCAAACACCAGCGCACACGCACATTCCTGGGTGAAATTCTCGCCCATCACTGATGGGCGCCTTTCACGTCCCGCGCCCTGCCCCATCACCTCATTCAATGAGTAATGCTCAGCCATGACAGACAGACCATCATTGAAAGTCGGACTGATCGGTGCCGATATCCAGCTTTCCAAGACACCGCCGATGCATATGCGCGAGGGTGCGGCGCACGGTATCGACTATTCCTACGAACTGATCGATATCCATGCCCGCAACGTGGCGGAAAGCGCTCTGCCCGCCTTGCTGGATGAAGCTGAAGCGCGCGGCTTTGCGGGTGTGAACATCACCCACCCCTTCAAACAGGTCGTCATTCCGCACCTTCACACACTGTCCGACGATGCGCGCATGCTGGGTGCCGTCAACACGGTGGTTTTTCGGGATGGAAAACGCACCGGACACAATACGGATTGGTACGGGTTTTACGAAAGCTTCAAGCGCGGACTTCCTGATGCGAAACGCGATCGCGCACTTCTGATCGGTGCCGGTGGCGCAGGTGTGGCGGTTGCCCATGCAGCATTGAAGCTGGATATCGCCCACCTCGATATTTTCGATCAGGACATCAACCGCGCCAAAAACCTCGCGGACAAGCTGAACGAGCGATTTGGCGACATCAGGGCTTTTGCGGTCGAGGACCCGGCCCAGTCGCTTCCCCATGCCGATGGCCTGATCCACGCGACACCCGTCGGCATGCCGGCGCATCCCGGAATACCAGTGCCGGAGAGTTTGCTCGAAGCCCGCCATTGGGTTGCCGATATCGTCTACATGCCGCTGATCACCGCCTTGTTGGCGGCTGCGGCGAGGAAAGGTTGTCAGACGCTGCCCGGCGGCGGCATGGCCGTGTTTCAGGCGGTTGGGGCCTTCAGGCTGTTTTCAGGACAAGAACCTGACCCGACACGCATGACCGCGCACTTCAAAGAACTCTGCGAGGCCGAGGTTATCGCATGAACCGTTTCATCAACCGCCATTTTCGGTAGCATCGATATGATCGACCCGAAGTACATAGCGCAACACCATATCAGCGACATGCTTCGACAAGGCTTCCTGACCGTCTTCGGTAAACAGACTGTTGCCGAAGATGAACGAGAAGGTCGCGACATTCGAGACGTTGAAGAAGGACAGCGCGCTGATCTGCCAGTGCAATTCCAGCGCGTCGATGCCGGTGCGAAAGACGCCCTGTTTCTGGCCCCGCGCCAGCACACTTTCCAGCGCTTCAATGGCCGGACGGTTGAGCTGACGGATGGTCTCAGAACCCTGCATGTGGCGCCCATGATGAACATTCTCGATCATGACCATGCGGATAAACGACGGGTGGCGACGATGGTGTTCGAAGGTAAAACGACACAGCTTGTCGAGTGCCGCGCGCGGTTCCATGACGTCAAGGTCAAGATCGCTCTCGCCGCCGCGCACCTTGGCGTAGGCTTCCTCAAGAACCTGCTGATACAGGCCCTCCTTGTCGCCGTAATAATAGTAGATCATGCGCTTCGACGTGCGGGTGCGCGCTGCAATCTCATCGATGCGGGCACCGGACAGACCATTTTGCGAAAACTCTTCCATCGCGACCGACAGAATGTCGCGGCGCACGCCTTCAGGGTCGCGTTTTGCCTGCCGCGTAACGCTGGCATTGATAGAGGTCGCGGCTTTGGTCATTGTCCACCCATCCACGGTTGGCCCATCCCCAGCCATTACCACCGTTATTAACCAAATAGTACATAACACTGGAAAGGAAGGCAATATGGTCATCCCCGGCACCCCGCAGCAAAAGCTGCCCATGCGGACCTCCATCGCAACAGTTTCCATCAGCGGAGAGTTTCCAGAGAAGCTTTCTGCCATTGCAAAGGCTGGTTTCTCAGGCGTCGAAATCTTCGAGAACGATTTCCTGACCTACGACGCTTCGCCACGCGAAGTGCGCAAGATGGTCCTTGATCACGGACTCGAGATCACCCTGTTCCAGCCGTTTCGCGATTTCGAGGGTATGCCTGATCAACACCGGCAGCGGGCATTCGAACGTGCCGAGCGCAAATTCGACATCATGGGCGAACTCGGCACTGATCTGATGCTGATCTGCTCCAATGTCTCGCCGATTTCCTTGGGTGGTGTCGATCGCGCAGCCAACGACTTCAACGAGTTGGGAGAACGCGCCGCCAAACACGGGCTTCGCGTGGGTTATGAGGCTTTAGCCTGGGGACGCCATATCAGCGATCATCGCGATGCATGGGAGGTGGTGCGCCGCGCCGATCAAGCCAATGTCGGCATCATCCTCGATAGCTTCCATACGTTGTCGCGCAAGATAGACCCCAATTCGATACGCTCCATACCTGGCGACAAGATCTTCATCGTGCAATTGGCGGATGCGCCCTTGTTCGACATGGACCTGCTCTACTGGAGCCGCCATTTCCGCAATATGCCGGGCGAAGGCGATCTGCCGGTGGTGGATTTCATGCGCGCCGTCGCCGCCACGGGGTATTCCGGCCCGCTGTCTCTAGAGATTTTCAACGACCAGTTCCGCGGCGGTTCAGCACGTTTACTGGCCGAAGACGGACACCGGTCGCTGATTTACCTGATGGACCAGGTGCGACGTTTGGAGCCGGATATTCGCATATCCATGCCCGACATGCCAAGCCCGGTGGAGACTTCGGGTGTCGAGTTCGTGGAGTTCACGACAGGACCCAATGAGAAGGCCGAACTGGAGGCTTTGCTCGACACGCTCGGGTTTGCGAAGTCGGCGCGTCATCTCAACCGAGAGGTCGAGCTTTATACGCAAGCCGATATTCGCATCGTCATCAACACCGACAGCACCGGCGAAAGCTTTGCTGGCTCATCCTATTCCGTACACGGCACCAACGCCTATGCCTTTGGCATGAAGGTGACGGATGCCAAGGCGGCATTGGAGCGCGCGGCGGCCATGGGTGCGCAGACTTTCATCGAGCCCCGACAGAGCGGAGAAATTGCCATTCCCGCCATTCAGGGTGTCGGCAACGGGGTCATCTACTTCCTTGACGACTCCCCTGCCCTCTCTTCCATCTGGGAGCAGGAATTCAAGCCGCTTGAACCAGACGTACCAGGCGATGCAGGCCTCACACGGATCGACCATCTGGCGCAGACCACACGTTATGACGAGATGCTCACGTGGCTGTTGTTTTACACGTCTATCTTCTCGATGCGCCGCACACCGATGGTGGACGTGGTGGAGCCCGGCGGTCTTGTTCGCAGCCAAGCCATCGAAAGCCTGCCAAAGGCAGACTTTCGTTTGACCATGAACGGTGCTGACAATCGCAAAACATTTGCGGGCAAGTTTCTGGCGGAAGGTTTTGGCACCAGCATCCAGCATATCGCATTTTCGTCCAACGATATTTTCGCCACCGCCAAGGCTCTACAGCAGCGCGGCTTCCGCGCCCTGCCGATTTCGCGCAACTATTACGACGATCTCGAGGCACGCTTCGGCCTAGAGCCGGAACTGTCGGACGCGCTGCGCGCCTCCAGCATTCTTTATGACCGCGACGACAATGGCGAATATTTTCAGATCTATAGCCAGACCTTCGGCGAAGGCTTCTTCTTTGAAATCGTCGAACGACGTGGTCAGTATGCTGGTTATGGTGCTATGAACGCGCCCTTCCGTATCGGTGCGCAGCGACGCCTGCTGCGCCCGGCGGGTCTTCCTCGCGATTGATGAGCCGCATTACCGAACGGCGGATCAGCCTCGGCCGACAAAGGGCATTTTTGTCGCCATGACCGTCATCGTCAACACGTTGGCATCAAGTGGCAGGCTGGCCATGTAGACGACGGCATTGGCGACATGGGTGGCGTCGATAGTGGGTTCGACGGCGACCTCGCCGTTTGCCTGACGCACACCGTTCGACATTCTCTTGGTCATATCGGTCGAGGCATTGCCGATATCGATCTGGCCGCAGGCAATGTCGAAGTCGCGCCCATCGAGCGCCAGAGATTTGGTCAATCCGGTAATGGCATGTTTGGTGGCCGTGTAGGGCGCCGTGTTCGGGCGTGGCGTCGTGGCAGAAATCGAGCCGTTGTTGATGATGCGGCCACCATGCGGCGACTGGCTCTTCATCAGCCTGAACGCTTGCTGGCTGCACAGAAATGCGCCGGTGAGATTGGCGGCCACGATGGCGTTCCAGTCTTCAAAGGTCTGATCTTCGATGGCAACACTGGGGACATTGATGCCTGCATTGTTCACCAGGAGGTCAAGCCGACCATAGGTGTCCGAGATCGTGTCGAACAATGCGCGCACCGAGGACGGGTTGCCGACATCGGCAGAAACGGCAAGAAACTCCGCACCGGTCTCATTACCGAGTTCAGTCGCTGCACTATTGACGACCTCTTCGCGCCGGCCTGATATCACGACCTTGTATCCGGCAATACCGAGCGCCTTGGCGATGGCTCGGCCAACGCCGGTTCCCCCACCTGTGACCAGCGCAACCTTTGCCTGCCTGTTTCCAGCTGTCGTCGTCATGCAATAAACCCTCCCAGTTCGTCGCCAACTCTATCTGCCGCTCATCTTGAAGATGCGCTCACGGTGACGCAAGGGCATCTTTCAGCCCAAGGCCCTGTCGCGGTTTGAGATCGAGATCGGCCTCGATGTGATTGATGTGCCGGATCATCAGCGCACTGGCACCATCGCCATCGCCCTTTTCCAGCGCGTCCAACATGGCAGAATGCTCCGAATGGCCGCAGCTCGATATACCGGACCGGCCATACAAGGCGATGACGAGAGAGGAGCGCGCGACAAGCTCGTCCATGAACTTTTGCAGAATGACGTTGCCAGCCACCGACGCCAGCATCAGGTGAAAGTCACCGGACGCCTTTATCTCGCCGCGGCGTGCTGTCGGGCCGCGCTCGTTCATATAGCGGGCTTCCTCATCCAGCTGGCGGCGGAAGTTGGCGATATCTTCAGGCGTGATACGCTCCACGGCACCGGCGACGATGCCTGGTTCAATTAAGCGTCTGGACGCAAAAATCTGCCGTGCTTCGTCTGGTGAGGGGTTGGACACGAAAGCACCACGGTTTCTCTCCGTCTTGACCAGCCCCTCGAAGGTCAACATCTGCAACGCAGCACGCGCGACTGTGCGACTGACATCAAACAGCGCACCGACCTCGTTTTCCGAAAGCTTCGTGCCGGGCGTCAGCCGCCGGTCGATGATGGCATTGCGCAAAGACTCGCGGATGGCCTGAGAACGGTCCTCTTGGGAGGTATCTGAGATGAAGAGTTTTTCGCTGATGGTCATCGCTTGATCCAAACACTTCGTCTTTCTACAGCGACAGGCCACCCCATGCCAAGCGGATTGTTTTTGATCATGGTCTAAGATTGCATACGATTTACGCAATAGATCGAAAACGATCGCTTCATTTTTAATCGGACGTCACTAGAGTGTCTAAGGCTATCAAAACTAATCAAGCATTTTTAATGGTTTAGTGAAACTGGCACGATTGATGCTTTCTATTATTCGACGCAAGGAGCGCCGGATGAGCAAAGCTGCTGAAATCGATATTGTATCCGTCTCGAAGGTTTACGGCACCACCACGGCCGTTCATCCGATAAGCCTGAAGATTCCGGCTGGCACTTATTGTTGCCTGCTCGGCCCCTCCGGCTGCGGCAAGACATCGACCCTTCGCATGATCGCTGGCCACGAGAGCATCACGTCCGGTGACGTGCGCCTGGGAAACACCGTGGTGACGGACTTTCCGCCCGCCAAACGTGGCACCGCGATGATGTTTCAGTCCTACGCTCTCTTCCCGCATCTCGACCTCATCGACAACGTCGCCTTCAGCCTGAAGATGAAGGGTGTCGGCAAGGACGAACGTCGCGCAAAAGCGATGGAAATGTTGAAACTGATGCAGCTCGAAGCCTATGCAACGCGCCGTCCGGCCCAGCTTTCCGGTGGGCAGCAGCAGCGTGTCGCGCTGGCCCGCGCCCTGATTACTGATCCGGAAGCACTGCTGCTCGACGAGCCACTTTCAGCGCTCGATCCATTTCTGAAAATCCGCATGCGCGCAGAGTTGAAAAAGCTCCAGACGTCTCTCGGCATCACCTTCGTGCATGTCACTCACAGCCAGGAAGAGGCGATGGCGCTTGCCGATATCATGGTCATCATGAATGACGGCCGCATCGAGCAGGCCGCCCATCCGCGTGTTATCTTCGAAAAGCCCGCCACTGCCTTCGTGGCCCGCTTCATGGGCGACCACAATGTCATCTCGGGCCGCATAACCGAGGTTGTCGGCGATGCCTTGATGATTTCCGTGCCCGCGGGTGGAGAGTTTCTGGCCAGTGGCGACCGGGGAGAACTAACCGACACGGCCGATATCGCCGTGCGCACCGACCATGTTCGGATTGGTCCACCGTCGGAAAAAGGGCTCGGCTTCACCGGCTCCATCACCAATATCGAATATCGCGGCTCGTCGGTCAAACTATCCGTCACCGGCGCCGGGATCGATGATTTCACCGCCATCCTGACCGACACAGAATTCTTTGCCAACCCGGTCAAGGTTGGCGAAGCGATACCGCTTTCCTGGGCGCGCGAGGACGCAATCGTTCTCGGTCGCCTGCAGAACTGATGCCATCCATAAAAAATCAACCAGAGGAGAACAGGCAATGACCGAGACCAAGAAACCAACAAGCATTTCGAGACGCACGCTGTTGAAGACGGCATCCGCCGCGGCAGGCCTTGTCGCAGGTTCCGGCGCCATCACCGGCTTCCCGACCATCTGGGCGCAAAACCCCATCACGCTGCGCCAGTTCGGCACGGGCGTATCGAACCTCAATGCCATTGCCGAAAAATGCAAGGCAGACCTCGGCATCACGCTTGAGATGACGGCAACCGATTCCGACGCTGCCGCCCAGCGTGCTGTCACCCAGCCGAATTCCTATGACATTGCCGACATCGAATACTGGATCCTCAAGAAGGTCTATCCAGCAGGCGTCATCCAGCCGATGGAAGTGAAGAAACTCAAATATTACGACAAGGTCGTTCCGCTGTTTAAAAACGGCAAGCTGAAACCCGACAGCGTGATTGCACAAGGCACGGCCCCGCACACCGTTGGCTTCGTCGAAAAGCCCGGCACCAAGACGTTTGCCAAGAGTGAAACAGAATGGTTCACGATGATGCCGACGATCTACAATGCCGATACGCTCGGCATTCGCCCGGATCTTGTGGGTCGCGAAATATCGACTTGGGCCGATATCATGGACCCCAAATTCAAGGGCAAAACATCCATTCTCAACATCCCGTCCATCGGCATCATGGATGCAGCGATGATCATGGAAGCTATGGGCAAGCTCAAATATGCCGACAAGGGCAACATGACCAAGGAAGAGATCGACAAGACGATCGAATTCCTGATCGAAGCAAAACAGGCCGGCCAGTTCCGCGCGTTCTGGAAGTCCTTTGACGAGAGCGTCAACCTGATGGCATCAGGCGAAGTGGTCATCCAGTCCATGTGGTCGCCAGCCGTTGCCGCAGTTCGCTCCAAGGGCATCGCCTGCAAATATCAGCCGCTGAAGGAAGGCTATCGCTCATGGGGTGGTGGTCTTGGTCTCGCCAAGCACCTGACCGGTGCGAAGCTGGATGCCGCCTACGAATATATCAACTGGTACACGTCCGGTTGGGTCGGCGCCTATCTCAATCGTCAGGGCTACTATTCCGCGGCCATGGACACGGCGAAGGAACATATGTCGGCCGACGAGTGGGGCTACTGGATTGAAGGCAAGCCAGCGCAGGGCGATATCGTCGCTCCCGATGGCAAGGTCATGGAAAAGGCGGGCGCGGTGCGCGATGGCGGCTCGTTCGAAGAGCGCATGGGTCACGTCGCGTGCTGGAACTCCGTCATGGATGAAGACCGCTACATGGTTCGCCGCTGGAACGAATTCATCGCAGCTTAAGCCTGGCGAAAAGTGTGGGAGGAGCCTGTCGGGTACGACCGGCCCCTCCCCTTTCAAGACCGTTGACATCACCGCACGCGCTGCAAGAGGAAAAGACCATGGCGACTATGACGTCTCCGGAAATGGAAAAGATTGGCGACGCCAACGCCAAGAGCTTTCGCCTGTCGCCAGTGCTTGTGTCCTATCTTCAGGCCACGCCTCTTGCTGTCATTCTCGGCGCGTTTTTGCTGCTGCCGATCCTGATGATTACCGTCGTCAGCTTCTGGGATTACGATTTCGCCCAGATGTATCCCGACTTTCTGACCATGAACTACGCGGAAACGCTGGGGTCGTGGGTCACTTGGAAAACCTATCTCAACACGCTGAAATATGCATTTCTGGTGTGGAGCATCACACTCGTCATCGGCTTCTGGGTCGCTTACTTTCTGGCGTTTCACATCCGCACCAGCGCCATGCAGATGGTATTGTTCCTGGTCTGCACGGTACCGTTTTTGACGTCGAACATCATCCGCATGATTTCGTGGATACCAGTGCTGGGCCGTAACGGGCTGATCAACTCGACGCTAATGAGCACCGGCCTCACCTCGCAACCGGTGGAATGGCTGCTCTATTCGGATTTTGCGGTGGTGCTTGCCATGGTGCATCTTTACACGCTCTTCATGGTCACCCCGATCTTCAACACGCTGATGCGCATCGACAAATCGCTGGTCGAAGCCGCACGTGATGCAGGGGCGTCCAGCTGGCAGACACTGACCAATGTCATCTTCCCGCTTGCAAAGCCCGGAATGGCCATCGGCACCATTTTCGTCGTAACGCTCGTCATGGCTGATTTTTCGACCGTACAGGTCATGTCCGGCGGTCAAAGCGCATCGGTTGCGCTGATGATGAAAAATCAGATGTCGCTTCTGCAATATCCCGCCGCCGCTGCCAATGCCGTGGTGTTGCTCGTTCTCGTCTTGATGATGGTCGCAGGCATCCTGCGCATCGTTGATATCCGCAAGGAGCTATGAGATGCACAGCGACAAGCGCGGCCGCGAGTTTTATCTTCTGGCGATCTTTTTTGCGGTCTTCGTGCTGTTCCTCTACGGCCCGCTTTCCGCCATTCTCATCCTGTCGTTCCAAGGTCCCAATGGCGGCCTAACCTTCCCACTGAACGGCGTATCGCTCCGCTGGTTTGCCAATCTCTTCGAAACCCAGGCTGTAGGTGATTTCGGCGGCTCGTTCAAGCGTTCGGCCAGCCTCGGCATCATGGTGATGTTGGTCACGGTCGGCGTGTCACTGCTCGCAGGTCTCGCCTTCCGTCGCCGGTTCATCGGCGCGACCGCGCTGTTCTATCTGGCAGTCGCAAGTCTCGTGGTGCCGTCGATCATCATTTCGCTTGGCATCGGCGTCGTCTTCCAGCAACTCGGGCTGGAACCCTCCTGGTACACATCGGCTTTCGGGGCGCATCTGACCTGGACCTTACCCTTTGGCGTCCTCATCATGTTTGCCGTCTTCAACCGGTTTTCCCCGGCCTATGAGGAAGCCGCACGCGATCTGGGTGCCAGTTCATGGCAGACCTTTGCCCACGTGGTTTTGCCAATGATCGCACCAAGCCTTATCGGCGTCGGTCTGTTCGGATTTACGCTGTCCTATGACGAATTTGCCCGCACCCTCATGACGGCTGGTACTTTTAACACTCTGCCACTCGAAATCTACGGCATGACGACCAATGTGACGACGCCGGTGCTGTATGCATTGGGCACGGTGACCACGGTCTTTTCCTTCCTCGTTATCGCCGCAACACTCGGCCTCATCGTCCACCTCAACCGTCGCCGTCTGCGGTCGTAAAGAGACATTCATGCGCATTCTCATCGCCAATCCAAACACGACCGCCAGCATGACCGCGACGATTGCGGATTCGGCTGCGCGGGTGGCCAATGCCGGGACGGATATTACCGCTGTCACGTCATCCATGGGGCCTGTTTCGATCGAAGGGTACTACGATGAAGCCTTCGCCGTGCCGGGTTTGCTGGTGGAGATTGCCAAGGGTGAAATGGCCGGCGCGCAAGCCGCGATCATCGCCTGTTTCGACGATACGGGCCTGGATGCCGCGCGTGCTTTGGCCAATATTCCCGTGATCGGCATTTGCGAGGCGGCCCTCGCCACGACATCCTTCATCGCCCAGCGCTTTACCATCGTGACGACAATGGAGCGGTCGCGCCAGCCGCTGGAACATCTCGTCCACCGCTATGGCATGTCCAGCCGTTGCAACGTGCGCGCGGCCGATATTCCGGTCCTGTCATTGGAAGACCCAACCTCGAACGCCCGCGACAAACTGCGCCACGAGATTGGCCGCGCATTGCGGGACGACCGGGCGGAGGCCATCATTCTGGGCTGCGCTGGCATGGCAGACCTGACCGCCGAATTGCGCAACGAGTTCAACGTGCCCGTGGTCGATGGTGTCGCCGCCGCCGTCAAGCAGGCGGAAGCGTTGATCACGCTTGGCCTTACCACAGCAAAGAGCGGCGCCTATGCATCTCCGATCTCAAAGCCCTACAAAGGCATGCTCGAAATGTTCGAGCCGCGACTGACGATGGGAAGCTGATTGCCGTCTCGACTCAATCCGCCGCGTTGGTCACGACGACGATCTCGGGATTCCAGCTTTCCGGCAACGGATCAGGACGGGCAATGGCAATGTCGTCCGTTTTCAGTCCCGATACACCCTTGGTGAAGATACCGGGAATTCCACCTGGATACTCGATGAGGCCGATGATCTTGCCATCTGGCCCGAAGCGCCAGGCATTGACACGACCGGCACTTTTGTCGCCGATCGGAAACCGGTCAAACCGATCCTCAATAGTGGGGCGAATGTCGTAGCTCAGCCCAGTCTTCAACGGTCCTGCCTTTTGTTCGATCGCGATGCGGCGCAGGACGATGTCGGATATGCCGCCATCATGTTCCGCAACCATGTTGATCGCGCCTTCCATACTACCGGTGATATCTTCGATCAGAACGTTGCGAACGATACCTGCGGGGAACTCTTCCGGGCGGCGGTCTAGAACCGTAATCGTGATAGCCTCACCAGATCCCCAGTAACCGGCAGGTGTTTCGTGGCAATCGACGGAAATGCGCACGAAGCGAATGTTTTCCACCAACCCCCCATCGCGCGAAAAGATGCCAAGGCCGCGGTTGGATTTTTCGATTTTGACATCTTCAAACGCAATGTTGCGGAACGGCGAAAAACTTTCCGTGCCGAGCTTCAGCGCGCAGGAGAGACTTTCGACGACGCAGTTCTTGACGCTGATATTCTCGCAAGGCCCTGTCAGTGAGCCATCTTCGCGGCGGGTGGTTTTCAGCACGATGCCATCATCTGCGGTGCGGAAAGTGCTATCGGTGATGGCGACGTTGCGGCATCCGTCGATCACGATCCCATCGGTGTTGGGCATGCGACGGTCGTTATCGACGCTGACACGTTTGACATCGATGTTTTCGCAGGCGGCGAAATGCATCGTCCACATAGGCGAGTCATCGATGCGCAAATCTTCGATACGAATATCCCGACAGCCGTCGAGAACAAGAATGCGTGGGCGATAGCGGTGGGCCACCAGCGTTCCCATGTCGCCATCGACGCCATGGGAATAGTGCGTCGAACCGGCGCAGAAAATTCGGCCCTCGCCGCACAGCGTGATGTTCTTTTCACCGACGGCAGTCATCATCGCGCGGTCGCTTTCTTCCGCAACGATGGCGACGGTGGTCTGCGCATAGGCCTCGTAGTCGGGCACGAAATGCAACTCGGCACCCTTGACGATCTCGATCGTCACATCAGACGGCAACCTCAGTCCGCCACACTGGTGAATGCCCGGCTCCAGCACAACATGGAGGTGACCCTGATGTGTGTCGAACAGCGATTGCAGCCGTGTGGTCAAAACCTCTTGTTGAGGCGCGATGCGAATGGCGGAAGGAGACGTCATGGGATATGTAACCTGCTCATATCGGAAATATCATCGTGGCGTGGCGGCGGGTGGAGCCGCCAGCGCTGTCATCTTCAGCAACGGGTCTGTAGCAGCGCTGCGATATAGCCGTAGCAAAATGCAAAGGCGACCTGCTGCTGGTTTTCACCTGAAAGTGTCGGCGCGTGATCTGGCATCACCATGTATTTGTAACCGGTGTCGCGCAGCGCATCGATGACGGCAGGCATGTCCATATCGCCGTCCTCTGGAAAACTTTCGCGGAAGGAGTAACGCTTGCCGACGATGTTGCGGAAGTGGATGTTCATGATCTTGCCACGCTCACCAAACCACCGGGTGATTTTGGGCACTTCGGACACATCTTCCACCATTTCACCCAAGGTGCCGATGCAGAAATTCAGGCCGTGCACTGGGCTTTCATGCATGCTGACAAAGCGCTTCATACCCTCAACCGAGCCAAGCACGCGGGTAACGCCCATATAGCCGGGTGGTGTTGCCGGATCATGCGGGTGGCAGGCCAGGCGTACATTGACGGATTCCGCAACCGGCACCACACGCGCCAGGAAGTAGTCGACCCGCTCCCAGATCGTGTCTTCATCCAGGTTGCCGACACCAACGGGCGCCGGTTCATCAGGATTGGCAAGATCGAGCCGGAAGGCTTCGGCCATATAGCCACCACGACCCACTTCCATCGGCGTGCGGGGAATGCCGATATAGTTAAAGTTGTAACGCACGGAGGGAATACCGGCGGCGGCGCAATTTTCGATCAGGCGGCAGATGCCGTCGATCTGCGCATCACGCTCCGGTCCCGCCAGCATGATGTCCTTGCACGGAACATTGCGATCAACGCGGGTGGACGGCATGGGCAACTGCGTCATGTCGAGCGTCAGGCCGAAGCTCTCGATCTTTTCGCGGAAGGCCTCCAGCGTTGCACAATCCCAACTGCGCCAGTCTCCGTCCGGGGTAGCTGAAATATTGCTCACGCCGAGCTGCTTCATCACCCTGTAGTCATCGTCATTGCGGGCGGGGATCTGCGTTCCGAGATACATCTGACATGCTCCGATTGTAATCTGTTGGTGAGGCCTTCAAGGCCATTGGCTATTCGGGTTGAAAGAGAGGCTCGGTCAGCCCCTGGAAGGGAAGATCGACAGCGTAGACATCACCGCCGGGACCATTGCCACCGGCCCGCAACGTCGTGATGAAGGCCGTTTTCAAATCCTTGCCGATGAAACACATATTGGTGGCGTTGGGCACATCGACCTGAATTTCCGCGTCAACGACCCCATCCGGCGTCATGCGAACGATGCGTCCGCTATCGCTGGCTGCAATCCAGTAGCAGCCATCGACATCGATGGCCGCACCATCAGGACGCCCTCCAAGAAGCGCGCGATCAGCGAACAGGTGGCCATCGCCAACATTACCGGTCTCGATATCGAAATCGTGACGCATCACATGCGGGTTGAGCGGATTGGAGTCCGAGACATACATGGTCCGGCCATCGGGGCTCCAGGCCAGACCATTCTGGGTGCGAAAGCTTCCACCCCGTTCAACCACGTCAGCATTTGGCCCAATGCTGAACAGCTTGCCGAATGCGCCTGGCGCCGACGTATCCGGGGCCATGGATCCGGACCAGAAGCGCCCTTGCCGGTCGCAGGCTCCGTCATTCATCCGCCAGCCCGGCTTGAGATCAGGTCCACCGTGGTATTCAAGTTCAACGGCATCGCCGTTAAAAGTCAGCCTCGCGAACCCACGTTCGGTGGAAGCGATGAAACCGCCACTGGCCCTAACAGCCAGTGCACCGATCTTCACCGGCAGATCGAACCGCTCCAGGGCGCCATCTGGATAGGTCATGCGGTAAAGCGCCAGACCCGGCGCATCGACCCAGGTCACACGGGCACGATCCGGCTCCCAGACGGGCGTTTCACCGGTGATGCAGCCCGGTTGGGCAATCTTTTCGGCGACAAAAACCGGTCTACCATTGCGTTCCATGATTCCAGCCTGACCTTGTTGACAGTCCTCGATTATACCAGCGGCACGATGCGCCGTTCGGTCGCCTTGTCGAATAGCAGCGCTTTGCCGTTGGCAATGCTCAAGCCGACCTGATCACCCATATGCAGCGGGCTACGGCTCTTGGACGATACCAGCACCTGACCGACCGATGTATCGCAGATAACGGTCGTATCGGAGCCAGTTGTTTCCACGGCGTGGACCTTGGCCTGAAGGACACCGGCAGTCTCATAAGGCACGATCTCAAGATATTCCGGTCGAACACCCATCAACACGTCGCGCCCGCTCACGTCACCATAGTTGCCGGGGATAGGCAGGTTCGCTTTGCTATCGTGCAACACAAGTGTCTGGCCGTCAGGACTGACCTTTGCCTTCAACATATTGATGGAGGGCGAGCCGATAAAGCTTGCGACAAAGACGCTGTCGGGCAAATCGTAGAGTTCAAGTGGTGTGCCCGCCTGCTCCACGCGACCATCCCGCAACACGACGATCTTTTGTCCCATCGTCATGGCCTCGACCTGGTCATGCGTCACATAGACCGATGTCGTGTTCGACTTGTGATGCAGGTCGCGAATTTCGCCGCGAACCTGGCCGCGTAATTTCGCATCGAGGTTGGACAAGGGCTCATCAAACAGAAAGACAGCCGGGTTACGCACGATTGCACGGCCCATGGCAACGCGCTGGCGCTGACCACCGGACAGTTCCTTGGGAAGACGGTCGAGCAACTTTCCAAGGTCGAGCATCTGCGCCACGTCATCGATCTTGCGCTTGATCTCGTCTTTGGGTCGATTTGCGAGCCGCAGCGAAAAGCTCATATTTTCGCGCACCGTCATTTGCGGGTAGAGCGCGTAGCTCTGGAACACCATGGCGATGTCGCGTTCCTTGGGCTCCAGATCGGTCACATCGCGGTTGCCGATATGGATCGTGCCTTCGCTGGCCTCTTCCAAGCCGGCAATGATGCGCAACAGCGTCGACTTGCCCGAACCAGACGGCCCGATCAGAACGCAGAACTCACCTGCGGCGATATCGATGGAAACGTCCTTGATGACATCCACCGCGCCAAAAGACTTCGAAACACCCCTTAGGGAAACTGCACCCATCTCATTCCTCTTGAATTGTCTCAGCGCACGATGTGCGGATTAGCCTTTGACAGCCCCGGCCATGATGCCGCGGTTGAACTGGCGTTGAAGCAGAAGATAAACGATGACACTGGGCGCCATCGCAACCAGCGTCGCGGCGACGAGAATGTTCGGCGTGATCGTATCGTCGACACGCAGGGACGCCAGCGCCACGGGAAGCGTCATCATGTTCTTGTCGTTGACGACGATGAGCGGCAGCAAATACTGGTCCCAGATCATAATGAAGCCGAAGATCAGCACGGTACCAAGTGCCGGGCGTACGAGTGGCAGAATGACGCGCAAGAAAATTTGCCATTCGCTCGCGCCATCGATACGCGCCGCCTCTTCTAGTTCAAGCGGTATGGCGCGCATGAATTCGGTCAGCATGAAGATCGAAAATGCCCACCCAACCGCTGGCAGGATCATCGCCAGATAGGTGTTATAGATCGAGACATTGATGATCGGGATTTCCTTCTGGATGACCAGATAAAGCGGAATGGCGATCACCTCTTCCGGCAGCATCAGCGTGCACAGAATGAGCAGGCTGACGATAGCTGCTCCCCGAAATTTCTTGCGGGCCAGCGCATAGGCCGCAAGCGCACTGACGACAACCTGAAGCGTCGTACCGACGACCACAACGATGATGGAGTTGGTCAGGTAGCGCCAGACATTCATGTCGAAAATGGCGATCCTGAAGTTTTCCAGCGTCGGGTTATGGGGGATCAGCGTCAGTTCGCCGGGCTTGAGGCTGACGCCGCTGAAAGCCGTGACCAACGCACCCCAGAACGGGCCGACGAAGATGACCAGAATGATCGCGTAGAGAACGTAGCGGGCAAAGTTCAGAAGATGATCGGTTTTCATCGGACGCATCCTCACGACGTGATTTTGGATTTGATTTTCATGTGCAATAACGTCAGCAGCACGGTGAAAACCAGCAGCATGAAGGAGATGGCCGAGGCATAGCCATAATTCAGTTCCTCGAAACCGACCTTGTAAATGTGGGTCATGATGGTCGAGGTGGAGCCCGCAGGACCGCCGCCCGTCGTCGCATAGACCTCTGCAAAGACTCGGAAGCCACGAATGAAGGACAGCATCAGCACCACCGAGATCGATGGAACAATGCCCGGCAGTGTGACATGCCACAGCTTGCGCCACCGGCTGGCACCATCCACACTTGCGGCGTCGTAAAGCTCGCGATTGACGCCAACCAGACCGGCCACGAAGATGACCATGTCATAGGGCGCACTTTTCCAGATGCTCATCAGGATAAGCACCCACAGCGCCTGGTTCGGATCGCTGAGGAAGCCTTGCGGTTCAACGCCGATGACACTCAACAGCGAATTCACTAGGCCATAATCGGCAGAATTGAACAGGATACGCCAAATCTCGGCAATGATGGCCACGCTGGTGATCGCGGGCAGAAACACGGCAGTGCGGATGACGCCGAGGTGACGTGCGGGACCTTCCAGAGCCAGCGCCAGAAAGAACGCAACGGAGGAGGCTCCGATCGTTGCCACGATGACATAGATCGTGGTGTGAAGAACCGCGTCGCGCAGAGCCAAGTCGCTGAAAGCGCGGGCAAAGTTATCCAGCCCCACCCATTTGCTCTCGGAATAGAACTGCACATCGTAAAACGACATGGAGAAGCCCGAAATCATCGGATAGAACTTGAACCACGTGAAGATGATGAGTGCCGGGGCCAGAAACAGCCATGGTGTCATCATCGATCCAAAGCGCTTCTTGCCCCTACGACGTTTCGGGCGAGATGCAAGGCTGGTCGGCGGAACGACGGACGTCTGCGTTGCGGACATGGTCACCTCAAAGACAGGGCATGGTACCCGGCGCAACCGTTTTCAGGCGGCGCCGGAAAATGCTGTTTACTTATAAGAAGCGGACAGCACGTCCTGACCGCTCAGTTCCTTGGCCACCTGCTTATTCAGCGCCTCAAGTTCGGTCGGCACATCGGCATCACACTTGGCAAGAATGCTGTTGAAGCCCTCGCCGGTCAGCGTGCGCACAGCCGTCCAGTTCGGGATAGGCGGCATATAATGGCTGGACTTGTCGAAGGTCTCCTTGAAGACCATCCAGCGCGGGTCCTGGCGAATGGCGTTCACGTCCACTTTGCTATTGACCGGCAGTCGAACGATCGGCGTGCGCCCACTACCCTGCGCCATGGCGATTTCCTGGCCTTTGGGCGAAATCAGGAAAGAGAAGAACTTGTTGGCTGCGTCGTGATCCTTGGAGCTCTTCAGCAGAAACGCGCTGGTACCCTCGGCAAGAGAAGCGATTCCGCCTGGACCAGCAGGCATCATCTCAACTTCCACGACATCCTTGCCGGGCTCGGCGTCAAGCTGCGGAATGTGGTAGGGGCCAGAGATGAAAATTCCCGTCTGGCCGGACCTGAAAGTCGGCAACGTATCACCAGTAGTGGCGTTGATCGCGCCGGGCTGGGCAAACTTGTCGCAGATCATGCCACGCACATAGGTCAGTGCCTGCGCGACCTGCGGCGTGTTCAGAGTCGGCACGAAACCATCCGGCACCTGCTTCACATAGTCTCCACCGGCCTGCCAGATGAAGCTGCTGATAAACCAGCTGGCGTAACCGCGTGTCGTGGAACCGGGTATCGCCATGCCGAATGTATCGGCCTTTCCATTGCCATCGGGGTCTTTGGTTGTGAACGCCTCAGCCAGCTTGCGCACGTCATCCCATGTCTTGGGAACAGGCATGCCGAGCTTTTCACGCCAATCCTTGCGAATGAACATGGCAAAGGATTGCGCCGAAATCGGCACCGAATAGAGGCTGCCGTCGCTTGCCTTGGCGCCATCCCATGCCGACTGCGACACGTCCTGACTTCCGGTGATTTTTGCAGGGTCGATCGGTTCGAGAATACCCATCTGGCGCATCTGCCCCATAGCCGTCGTATCGTTCAGAACGATATCAGGCAATGTGCGGCCCGCTGCGGCGCGCGCCAAGCGCTGCTCGAAATCGACGCCGGTGTTGAACGTCTCGACCTTGATGCCGGTTTCTGCGGTGAATGCGTCGGTCAGCGCCTTCAAAACACTGAGGGACTCGTCGGTCTGGCGAGACCAGACGCTGATGGACTGCGCTTGCGCAACGCCCGCACCAGCGCACAACATGGCGCAACTAACCATCAAAGCTCGCAAGGATTTTTTATGCATTCAGACCTCCCATATCCATCCCGGATCAAGCGTAATACAGACCACGCTCAACAACTCAAATGATGAGTTAACCCAACTTATAAGACAATACAAGAAATTAATATGCTAATATATCACTGCAACCAAGGGACGGTAAAACATCCACCTTTGTGGATGGATGTGATGAATATGCCAAGCACGGCTTTCTGCAAAGCGTTAAGTCATATGCCTTCGGAACCTCTGTCGGGCGATAAAAGAGGTGTGATAGGTCTGTGATTACCTGTTGTTTCAACGCAGGATGCAGCCACAGAAGCGGAGCTGCACGTCTTCGGTTGAACAGCACACAGACGTTCCTTCATCTCTGAAACCAAGAAATGTTGGAATAATGGCGAAAGATATATGATGAATATCGAAAGCCAGCTCACCACATCGTTGAGAGCCTTGGGGAGTGAGAGACATGTCTGCCGCATCAACCAAACAGATACGTCTGGAGACTCACTTCGCCTGCAGCGTCGATAACTCCGCTTCCGTCTCGTAATGCAACCCATCTGGACGGTAATCGATCTGCGATGCTCTCTGCCCTGCACCGAGACCAATTTCGATCAGCCGGGTGCCGAACCCGCGTTGCTGCGGCGGTGTCACCGGTGGGCCACCAGCTTCCGTCCACTTGAATTTCAGCATTCTGGGCGCGTCCGAAGAGTCCCTTTCGATGCTCCAAGTAATCTCCACCTGTCCCTCGGGCACCGAAAGGGCACCATATTTTAGAGCGTTGGTGGAAAGCTCGTGGAGGACTAGGGAGAGAGCGAGCGACGCCTGCGGGCCAAGCCGCACTTCCGGTCCGTTCGCGCTGATCCGGTCACTCCCGGCATGGATCGATGTCGCCGATGCCACGAGTTCGTCAACGGGGGCGGCATCACGGTGTCCGGTCAACAATGTTTCATGCGCCGTGGCAAGCGCGTTGATACGCGGCGCCAACGTCTGTTGCGCGGATTTGACATCCGGCGCAGATCGCAACGTCTGACTGACAATGGACTGCACAATGGCGAGAGAATTCTTCAACCGGTGCGAAAGCTCTCGGTTGAGCAAGGCGCGACGTTCTTCGGCCTGCTTGCGATCCTCGACATCGATGACCAGTGCCAGCGTCGCCAGAATGCCGCCGTTCTGGTCTTTCACAGGTGTGGTCGTCACTTCGTATCTGCGGGTTTCACCCCGTTCGTTTTGATGCTCTATAAGGCGTTCGACCTCCGTCTCACCCGGAGCGAACAAGTCGAGCGCGGCGACCCCGCCCTGTTTCTTCACCTGGAGACCAAACATCTGCTCGAGCCTAGTGTTGATCGTCTCTTGGCCATCGGCGTAGACGATCGATATCCCGATCGGTGCCTGCTGCACTACGGCTTCCAGCAGACCGCGTTCGACATGAAGCTGCTTTTGGCTCTCGCGAAGTTCCGCTTCTGCTTTTTGCAGCCGCGTCAGATCCAGCATCGCGCCTATCATCCGGCGCGGGCGACCCTGTTCGTCACGAATGACATGACCCCGGTCAAAGACGGGAGCATAGGTTCCATCGGAACGCCTGAAACGGTAACCATCGGTCCATTCGGTCTCTGTCCCGTCGATGATGGCGTGGATCGAATGATCGATCCTTTGGCGGTCATCGGGATGAATATGATCGATCCACCATGCACCGGTCGGCTCCACCGTCTCGGGTTGATGGCCGTAAGCCGTGGTGAGAGCCTCGTTCCACAAAACGAAATTGGTTTCGAAATCCCAATCCCAGATCGCATCATTCGTTGCCCGGCTGGCAAATCGATAGCGCTCTTCCGTCTCGCGTAAGCGCCGTTGCGCCTCACCCGCTCGGGTAATGTCTCTCACCGTGCCGATGAAGCGAAGCGCGTTCGTGCCCTGAAAGAATGTCCTGCCTTTGGCGGCAACCCATCGTTCCACCCCGTCGGCCAGACCGATGGTGCGGTATTCGATGTCATAGCCACCCTCGCTCTGAGGGTCGATCGCGGCCATGACCGCTTCATGTGTTCTCTCCCGGTCATCGGGATGCAGTCCGGTTAGAAAGGTTTGGTAATCCACGGGGGAATCGGGCGGCAACCCGAACAATGTACGGCAACGGTCATCCCACACCAGAGAATCGCCAATCAGGTCGTAATCGAAGGTCCCCATCTCCGTTGCGTCGAGGGCCAGCTCCAATGTCTCCTGCGCCTTGCGCAGTTTTTCTTCGGCTTCCTTGCGCGCGGTGATATCGCGCGTGACGCCGATGAAGCCTATGGGGCGTCCATTGTCATCGAACTGAAAATCACCCTTCCGCGCGATCCAGCGGATTTCACCGCTATCTGCCTTGCGAATGCGATATTCGACATCCGTCGGCGCTTCACCCGTCCGACGATTGGCCTGATGCGATACCAGTGTATCGTCCACCGGGATCACCAAGCGTTCGAAATCTTCGGCCGGACGCTCATCGACATGATCGAGGCCGAAGGTTCTCGAGAATTCCGGCGTTCCCTTGACGGTGTTGGCATCGATATCGAGGGAGAAAAGCCCAACGCCGCCAGCCGTCTGCGCAGCGGCCAGCTTTTCTGATACTTCCTGATACTGCGCCTGATCCTTTATGCGCTCTGCAAGCATACGCGTGCGATCAACGGCCAGTTTGCCCAACTCAAGCTGCATCATGACCTGGCGCGCCAGAGCCTCAAGCCCTGTTCGTTGCGATGCGGTCAGGCCTTGCAAACGCGGCGTGTGATCCAGCACGCACAATGTCCCCAGCACCTGGCCGGTAGACGTAATGAGCGGCGCGCCTGCGTAAAAACGGACATGAGGCGCGCTCACGACCAAAGGGTTACTTGCTGTGCGCGGATCTTTCGTAAGGTCTGGGACCTCCAGGATTTCGCTCATGCCCAATGCATGGCGACATACGGAGCTTTCCAGGTTCGTCTCGCAAGGCTCGAACCCTTTGCGCGCCTTGAACCATTGCCGGTCACTATCAACGAAACTCACGAGAGCTACAGGCGCATCACACAACAGCGTTGCCAGAGTGACAATGTCATCAAAGCCGGCTTCAGGCGGCGTGTCCAGTATGCCATAGGACCGCAACTCGGCAAGGCGCAGATCATTCGTTTCGTAAAGTGTCAAATTCGGCATCCGCTATGGGTAGCCCCTGCGGCGATCCCTTGAGCGACATAATGTAGTGTAAGAAATGCTTTCAGGAAAGAGATGTTCCGCAGCGCAAAACAGGGCCAGATCAACGTGGTGTTCGCCACATTCGTCGCACGTGGACTTGAACGGAAGCCACGGGGTCCCCATTCATGTGTAGACGAGATATTTTCCTGTTCTGGGTTGGAGCAACCGATGGCCGCAAAAACGTGGAATACCAGCACCGCTGGCGCGCACAACGCAAAGGATTTCGATGACAGTGCCGCGCGTCTACGCCGCCTGCGGCGTTTGTCGGGCATCGCACGTTTGATGGATACCGCCATTGGCATTCCCGGAACACGCCTTCGTTTTGGCGCGGACTCCGTGTTGGGTCTTGTCCCGCTGGTGGGAGATGGCGCTGGTGCGCTGGTCGGCCTTTACATCGTCAACGAAGCACGCCGCCTTGGAATTCCGCCTGAGAAACTGGCCCGCATGGTTGGAAATGTCGCGATGGATTCGGTCGTTGGCAGCGTGCCGGTGCTTGGCGACATATTCGACCTTTATTTCAAGTCGCACCGTCGCAACGTCGATATGATTTTCGACCATTTTGGCGTCGACCGGGATGACGTTCAGCGCAAGCGGTAATGCCGCACGTCAAGCCGATGTGTTTCACACAACGCTCATAAAAGAATGCGACCTTTCCTCCGCACGTCGAAAGCGGAGAGGTACATGCACGAGAAAAAACTACGAGAGATCGAAAAAATCGCCGACACGATCAAGGGGCTGGCAACGCCGGGAATGAAGCCGAAAGCCCTGATCGACGCCGTAAAACAACAACACCCGCATGCGACGAAAAAAGAAATCGCACGTGCCGCCTTTCTCAGTGTCATCCTGGCTGCCGACTACGATTTTGACGATACGCAGGCATTGCATGATCTGGCGATGGACACCCGTGACGAAGATCAAGACCAATCGACATAACTTTATGATTATGTCCTAAGATATTTGCCTTCCTGCCGGAACCGCCTGCTCAGCAAAACCCTTTACCGCGTGACATCGATAAAGGGAGTTTTCACCAGATGGCATATGTAGAAGCAAAAGACGGCACGCAGTTACACGTCAAGGACATGGGCCAGGGTAAGCCTGTCATCCTCATCCATGGCTGGCCACTGACCGGCGATATGTTCGAATACCAGACTGTGGCGCTGCTCGAAGCAGGCTTTCGTGTCATCACTTACGACCGCCGCGGTTTCGGCCAGTCCGGACACCCTGCGACCGGATATGACTACGATACCTTTGCAGATGATCTCTCTGCGGTGATCGACAGCCTCAACGTGCCAAACGTGTCACTCGTCGGCTTCTCGATGGGTGGCGGCGAAATTGCGCGTTATCTGTCACGCCACGGCGCGTCCAAGGTCTCCAAGGCGGTTCTTGTGGCATCTGTGGCCGGATACCTGCTCAAGGACGGGACCAATCCACATGGTGTGGACGAAAGCGTCTTCGAAGACATGAAAAAGGATATCCGCAAGGACCGGTTCGCATTCCTCCAGAGCTTTGCCAAGACGTTTTACGGCGTTGGCTTCGTCACCAGCCCCGTCAGCCAGGGCATTCTCGATTGGTCGTTCATCCTCGGCGTTATGGCGAGCCCGAAGGCTACTATCGAGTGCGTGAACGCGTTCGGCAAAACCGACTTCAGACCTGACTTTGCGGCGTTTACGATCCCAACGCTCGTAATCCACGGCACGGGCGATAAGACGGTTCCCATCGAACCATCGGGACGCGCCGCGGCCAACGGCATCTCGGGCGCAAAACTCATCGAGTATGATGGAGAGCCGCATGGTCTGTTTGCGACCGTTCCGGACAGACTCAATCAGGACCTCATCGAGTTCTTGGCATAATACTGAGGGCGCACGACCACATGGTCGTGCGCCCTTACTTTCTGAAAAGGGTGCAGCTCGACATAGTCGCAGCGCGCATTCGTGACACATTATCGCTGTCGAAACCACTTCAGCGAAATGACCCCAAGACCTCACTCACACGTCACCACCGCCTCCTAACTGGGACGCTCACCGTCGCGACGGAACTTCCCGCTCCTGGCCCGGTTCGACAATCAAACAGAGGTGACCCATGGACAAAAAAGCAAAATATGCGCGCTATGACATGCCCACGGGCGGCTGGGGCTCCATCAAATCGGTCGTACAAAACGCTGTCCGACAAAAAGCCGTAAAAACAACGCCGGGGCTGCTCAAGGATCACAACAAGCTCGGTGGTTATACCTGCACCAGCTGCGCTTGGGCCAAGCCTGGCAAACCGCATCTCGGTGAATTCTGTGAAAATGGCGCCAAAGCAACGTTCTGGGACCTGACATCCAAACGCACGACACCGGAATTTTTTACCCTGCATACCGTGACCGAGCTTTTGACGTGGGAAGACTTCGACCTCGAAAATGAGGGACGCCTGACACATCCCATGCGATATGACGCCACATCTGATACCTATCGCGAAGTCAGTTGGGCGGAGGCTTTTGCGGATATCGGGTCGAAGTTGAAGAGCTACGAGCCTGAAGCGGCCGTGTTCTATGCATCGGGCCGGGCATCGCTTGAAACGTCTTACATGTATCAGTTGCTGGCACGCCTTTACGGCAACAACAATCTACCCGACAGTTCCAACATGTGCCACGAGACGACATCGGTCGCTTTACCACAAAGCATCGGAACACCGGTCGGCACTATATTACTGGAGGATTACGAACACACCGACTGTATCCTATCCTTCGGCCAGAATGTAGGAACCAACGCGCCCAGATTACTGCATACGCTACAGGAAGTACGGGAGCGAGGCGCGCCGGTGGTCGTGTTCAACCCGCTGAAGGAGCGCGGCTGGCAGGCCTTCGTCGATCCACAGAACCCTGTCCAGATGGCAACCAACAGGCCGACCGATATTTCGACGCAATATTATCAGGTCAATGCAGGCGGCGATATCGCTGTTATCATGGGAATGGCCAAGTGTCTGTTCGAGTGGGACGACGAAGCCTTGGCAACCGGAACGGAACGCGTGATCGACGTGGCGTTTATCGCCGAACACACGCATGATTTTGCAGCCTTCGAAACCCATGTTCGCTCAACCGCATGGGCAGACATCCTCAACGCGTCCGGCCTGACCCAGGCATCGATTGAAGCCGCCGCCAAAACATACGCGAAAGCCCGTGCCGTCATCGCGATTTACGGCATGGGGCTGACCCAGCACCGCTACGGCATCAGCAATATCCAGATGCTTGTCAACCTCTTGCTTATGCGCGGAAACATCGGCAGACCGGGGACCGGGATTTGTCCCGTGCGCGGCCATTCCAACGTGCAGGGACAGCGCACCGTTGGGATATCGGAAAAGACCAAACTGGTGCCTCTCGATCGCCTGGCAGAGCAATATGATTTTGAACCACCGCGCAAGGATGGGCTCAATACGGTGGAGGCCTGCGAGGCGATTATCCGCGGTAACATCAAAGCATTTATCAGTCTGGGTGGAAATTTCGTGCGCGCTGTGCCGGAGCGCACGCTGATGGAAGAAAAATGGCGGGGCCTTGATCTTTCTGTCCAGATTGCCACGAAGCTCAACCGCAGCCATCTCATCACGGCAGCCACGACCTACCTCTTGCCAACATTGGTGAGAACCGAGATCGATGAACAGGCGACCGGACCGCAGATTGTGACCATTGAGGATTCCACAACGTGTATCCACTCTTCGCGTGGAAAATATCAGCCAGCTAGTGACGCTTTGCTGTCCGAGCCGCGCATCGTCGCCGAAATTGCAAAGCATGCGCTTCAGCCAAACCCAAGGATACCTTGGGCCGAATGGGTGGGCGATTATGCGAAAGTGCGGGACGCCATGGAGGCTACGTATCCGGATCAGTTTCAGGATTTCAATGAGCGCCTCGATATTCCCGGCGGGCTTCCCCGTCCTGTGCCAGCACGGCACCGCGAGTGGAAAACAGAGACCGGCAAGGCAAACTTCAAACTGCCAAAGTCGCTCAATGCCAGCTTCTCGACCAGTGATGACCGCGACATTTTACGGCTTGTGACACTACGGTCGAACGATCAG
Organism: Agrobacterium rubi TR3 = NBRC 13261; assembly: GCF_000739935.1. GTDB lineage: Bacteria > Pseudomonadota > Alphaproteobacteria > Rhizobiales > Rhizobiaceae > Agrobacterium > Agrobacterium rubi. The sequence continues at coordinate 190,482 of NZ_BBJU01000023.1, forward strand.
TTCAACACCGCGGTCTACGGCTATGACGACCGTCTCCGCGGCATCAGCAAATCGCGGATGATCATCATGATGAATGCCGATGACCGGGTTCGCTTGGGTCTTTTGAAAGACGCACGCTTTCGTATCACAACTGCGGTAGACGATGGCGTGGAGCGCATGCTGCCCGGAATGCAGGTCATCGACTATGATCTGCCACCCCGCACCTGCGCCGCCTATTTTCCGGAATGCAATTCGCTGATCCCGCTTTGGCAGCACGATGAGGAAAGCAAAACACCGGCAGCAAAATCCGTGCCTGTGCGGGTGACCGCATCCTGACACGGCTTCCAGCCAAAGAGCAGAGGGCGACCAATGCCACCCTCTTTACAAGGCGTCAAGCCTGAAGAAATCGCTCGGCAAGTCTTGCCCACATTGCCGCGCCTACGGTCAGACTTCCATCGGCAAAATCATATTTTGCACTGTGCAACGTCGCTGAGTTCACACCGTTGCCCAAACGCAGGAACGTACCCGGCTTATGCTCGAGAAAATAAGCGAAATCTTCGCTACCTGGGATAAGATTGCAGGTGGATACGTTTTCGGCGCCGACAAGTTCTTCGGCCACGGTGCGGGCAAACACGGTTTCCGAATCCGAATTGACGACGACGGGATAGCCGCGCTCATAATCGATCTCGATCGTCGCCCCGAACCCTTCCACGATCGAATGCGCCAGTTTGGTGATCCGCGCTTCAAGCACTTCACGGATGCCAGGTTCAAAGCAGCGCACGCTCAAAGCAAGCTTGGCGTATTCCGGAATGACATTGACGGCCTCTCCGGCGTGAATTGTGCCAACCGTGACCACAGCCGTCTGCGTCGGATCGATGTTGCGTGACACCACCGTCTGTAGCGAGACTACGAGATTACAGGCAACCACCACTGGGTCGACCGTCAAATGCGGGCGGGACGCATGACCGCCTTTGCCCTTGATGGTCATCTGTACCGTGTCGGATGACGCCATCATCGGCCCCGAGCGCAGCATGAAGGTTCCTTCTGCGGCACCGGGATGATTGTGGAGGCCGAAGATCGCATCGATGGGAAAGCGTTCAAACAGGCCGTCGTCGATCATCTGTTGTGCGCCGCTCGGCTTTCCGTTTTCCTCAGCCGGCTGGAAGATCAGCGTTACCGTTCCATCGAAATGGCGTGTCCTGGCCAGGTATTCGGCAGCACCCAAAAGCACCGTAGTATGGCCGTCATGGCCGCAGGCGTGCATCTTCCCCGGCGTCTTGCTGGCATAGGACAGTCCCGTTTCCTCCAGAATAGGCAGTGCATCCATATCGGCGCGGATGCCGATGCTCTTTTTGCCCGTACCATTGGTTAACCGCGCAACCACGCCGTGACCGCCGACATTGCGGGTGACCTCATAGCCCCAGGCTTCCAGCTTTTCAGCCACGAAGCGTGCCGTCTCAGCCTCTTCCAAGGACAATTCCGGGTGGGCATGCAGATATTGACGCGTTGCTTTCATCTCCGCTTCCATCGGCTCGATATCGGAAACGCGGGCATATTGATTGTCGTTGAGCATGTGAGTCCTCCAATATCTGGAAAAAGAGCGCCGGTCGAAAGACCGGCGCCAAGTTGGGGAGAAGTCGGGGGCGCTTGCCCTATAGAAAGCGGGACAGGAAAGCCTTCGTCCGCTCGTGTTGCGGATTGCCGATCACCTCATCCGGCTTGCCCATTTCCACGATGTGACCACCATCCATGAAAACGACGCGGTCTGCCGCCTCGCGGGCAAAGCTGATTTCATGCGTGACAACGATCATCGTCAGACCCTGCTTGGCCAGATCACGCATGGTGTTCAGCACTTCTCCCACCAGTTCGGGATCAAGGGCCGAGGTTGGCTCATCGAACAGCATCAGCTTCGGTTTGATGGCAAGCGCACGGGCGATGGCCACGCGCTGTTGCTGCCCACCGGACAGCTGTCGCGGGTAGTTCTTTGCCTTGTCTGCTAGACCGACCCGTTCCAGCAGTCGCATCGCATTCTCGGTCGCTGCAGCCTTCGTCTCGCCATGCACGCCCACAGGCGCTTCGATGACATTTTCCAGCACCGTCAGATGCGGATAAAGGTTGAAGCTCTGAAAAACCATGCCAATCTTGCGGCGTTGAGCGGCGATGGCATTTGCCGATAGCTTGACCAATCGGTTACGCTGCATGCGATAACCGATCTGGTCGCCATCCACATCGATTGACCCGCGATTGATGGTCTCTAGATGATTGATGCAGCGCAGGAAGGTCGACTTTCCAGAACCGGACGGTCCCAGGATGGCGACGACTTCGCCCGGCATGACATCGAGATCGATCCCCTTCAGCACTTCCAACTGGTCATAGGACTTGTGTACATTGTGTGCCCTGACCAGCGGTTCTCTCGTCTCAGCGGCGATCAATGGCTTGCCTCCTCGATAAGCGCCGGTGCGGCAGGCTTGGCGGTGGGGTCACTGCGACGGTCACCGCGGCTGTAATACCGCTCGATATAGGCCTGACCAACATTGAGGACGGACGTGATCAGCAAATACCAGATCACCGCAACCAGCAGCATCGGGATAATCTCGAAGGTCCGGTTATAGATCGACTGCACAGAATAGAGCAGATCGGCCATCGCGATGACACTGACCAGCGAGGTCGCCTTGATCATACTGATCAACTGGTTGCCGGTGGGCGGCACGATGGAGCGCATGGCTTGCGGGATGATAATGCGACGAAGGGCGCGCGCCCGCGTCATGCCGAAAGCTTGGGCGGTTTCAGCCTGACCGCGATCGACCGACAACAGCCCGCCACGAATGATTTCTGCCATATAGGCGGCTTCGTTCAGGGCAAGACCGACGATGGCAGCCGTCATCGGCGTGATCACTGAATTGGTGTCCCAACTGGCCAGCGTCGGACCGAAGGGAATGGAGATGGAAAGCTCTGGGAACAGCGTCGACATATTGTACCAGAAGATCAGCTGTACCAGCAGCGGCGTTCCGCGGAAAAACCAGATGAACAGCGATGCAGAAGAACTGGCCAGACGATCGGTCGACATGCGCGCAATCGCCAGCAACAGTCCCAGGATCACGCCGATGATCATCGCGACCACGGTCAGCCCGAGGCTGACATAAAGGCCCTGAATGACGGTCGGATCGAAGAAATAGGCCGCGACGACAGACCAGCCAAAATTCTCGTTATTGGCGACGATCCAGGCGAAGTTGACGACGAAAAGCGCGATGATCGCCCACAGCGCAAAACGGTCATAGCGAAAGGGCGTGTGGGCATTGGCAACATCTCTCGATGACACATCGCCGGTTGGCGATGCGCTGGTTCTCACTGCGGTGCTCATTGTGGCAACATCCCGCCGAGATTGATGCCCGGCTCTTTCAGCGCATTGTTTTCAAGGCCCCACTTTTTCATGATCGCGGCATAGGTGCCGTTGTCCATCAGGACTTTGATGCCATCACGCAGCACTTCTGCCAGCGGCGAACCCTTAGGGACCACTGCTCCCTGATAAAGGCTATCGAAGCCGTTTTTCTCACCAACGCCCGTCAGTTCCAGCTGGCCGTTCGCCTGGCTGACGAAATACGTCAGTGGCGCCTGCGACGAGAAGAAGGCGTCCGAACGCTTGGAGCGCACTGCGAGAATGGAGCTTGGCTGGTCGCTAAAGGACTGGACTTCAAGCGCCTTGCCGTCCGCTTTGCATTTTTCGTTCTGCGCCTGAATGACACGTTCTGCCGACCCGCCCGCCATCACCGCGATGCGATGGCCGCATGCGGTATCGAGTGACACAATGCCTTTGGGGTTGCCTTTTTGAACCGCAAAGACAACGAACTCCTGCACCCAGTCAACGAAGTCGTTGGACTCTTCGCGGCTCTTGAAATCGCCGACTGGGCCAAATGCGAACTGGTATCGGCCTGAATTCACGCCTGCAAGAAGTGCTGGCAGACCGCCCACTGTCGCATGGTCGATCTTGACGCCGAGAACCTGTCCGAGCGCTTCAGTCAGATCGGCGCTGGCGCCCGTCATTTCCGTGCCGGTCACGATTTCATAGGGCGGAAACGAGCCGTTGTTGACCGAGGTCATCTTGCCAGCGGTACGGATTTTTTCCGGCAAACGCGCATGCAACGCCTCGTCCTTCTTCTGGGCCGGAATCGCCGCACCCTGAGCAAAGCTCATCGTTGCCGACAGCAGACCCGCGAGCATGGTCGATGTGAACATTCTTATTGCCATTTTTAGCATTCCCCTTGTTCGTATGTTCGTTTTCTAGGCTGTTTATGCAAATTTCGGAAAGAGGTCTGCGGGCGAAAGAAGACGCGGCATGATTTTCTGTTCGTATAGCTCTTCAGCGAAATCGGAGATCATCCTCTCATTGGCCGCCAGCCCGCTCTTGCTCCAGCCAGAAGGCAGATCGGCTGCGCAGCGGCTTAGCTCATCGATCATCCACGGCGTCGTGTCGGCGTATTTTTCGCGTTTGGCCAGCCAGATGCGCTGTGACTCGTCAATCATATCGCTGAGTTCTTCCATGACCCATGGATTGTCCGCAACGATCTGCGCTTTGATGCCGATCAGATGCATGCCGGGGACGTAACCGACATCGTTGAGATAGGCAATTTCGGACGCGCGATAATCAGCCAGCACCTGACGGAAGGGCGAGGCCTTGTCGAAGAAACCTTCTGGCATGAAGGGCGTGAAAATTGCATCCAGCCCGCCGTCGCGTAGAAGCTCGACCATCGGGCGCTCTCCGGGCGCAGCCTCGATCCGACCTTGCCGGCCAAAGCCGTCAAGCCGATCGGTGATCGGATGTGCTGCGGTCAGGCGGCCAGCATACCACATTGCGTCTTCCACGCCGACACCTTCGCGACGAACCGCAGCACGCGTCCATGTATTGCCGGAATCCCGCCAGCCCGTGAGGCCGATTTTTTTGCCAGCAAGATCGCTGAGGTGACGAACGGAGCTTTCCTGGGTGGTGATAATGCAGCGGTGGCGGAAACCCCGCATGATGAAATTAGGAATACCGATGACAGTGTCATCGCCATCATGGCGCATCTGCGCATAGCGACTAAAGGACATTTCGGCGGCGTCATGATGCTCGTCGGTCGCAATGTTCGACACGAGCGTGCCGACGCGGTCCACCTCGACCTGAAGGCGGGGAGACGAAACATCTCCTAAAACCAGCGGTGTCATATAGTCCCAATCGCGCAGTGCGAGGCGAAGTTTCAAAGGCATGTGCAGGCTCACAATTTCTGTCGATGGGGCCGAAATTAAATGTTCATTTGAGACATCACAAATGTTATTTTGTTATTGAACATTTAAAGGTGATTGAAAAATGAGCGACGTCATTTCGGCTGCCTGGTTTGCTGAAAAAATAACCAATCGTACGAAACGTGGAATAGCGATGGAAACCAGTGGCTTGGTGCGTGCGGGTGTCCTTCCATTAGGCACGCGTTTACCAGCAATTCGTGATATCGCCTATGAACTCGGCGTCAGCCCTGCCACCGTTTCGGAAGCCTGGAGCGACCTTCGCCAGCAGAAAATCATTGCCGGCCGCGGGCGAAACGGTACCTGGGTGTGCGGTGAACGTTTCGTTGCCAAGCCGGAACGACTGGCGAGCTCAGGCCATTACGGCGCAGGCTCCATCGATCTCACGCTCGCCGTGCCTGATCCCGCTCTCTTGCCCGAACTTGCGCAAGCCATGGCGCACGGGGCATCGGCAACCGGAACGAACAGTTATGAGCGCAGCCGGATCGTGCCGGAGTTGAGGGAAGCCGCCGAAAAGACATGGCCATATGCGGCCGAGGCGTTCTTGGCAACGAATGGAGGGTACAACGCGATCTACACCCTGTTACACGCGCTTGTGCGGCCTGGCTCCACGGTGGCCATCGAGCATCCCACAGCCATGCGCCTGCTGGATATTCTCGAGGATATCGGCGTGGTTATCCTGCCCGTCCTGTGTGATATAGACGGACCTATCCCTTCCTCGCTTCAAGCCGCGATGGAGCATAAGCCTGCAGCGTTCCTGTTTCAGCCAAGAATCCATTCTGTCACAGGGCGGTCGGTGAGCCCCGAACGCTTGGCAGCACTCGGCGACGTTCTCGAAGGGTCCGATACCTTGATCGTGGAGGATGACGGCACCGCCGACATATCACCTGCTCCACCGATGTCGCTTGGAACACGGTTTCCGGACAGGACGATCCATATCGTTTCCTATTCCAAGACACTGAGCCCGGATCTGCGGCTTGCTGTTTTGTCCAGCACGGCGGGTATCGTCGAGCAGATACAGTCCTACCGCAGCTTCAGTTCCGGCTGGACAAGCCGCATCTTGCAGGGCGCCACCGCATGGTTGCTCAACCAATCATCGACTTGGGACACAATAGCCCGCGCACGTGAGCAGTATCGCGAACGCTGCACCGGACTTGCCACTGCCTTGCGCGAGCGAGGCGTCAACGTCGAGAATGGTCAAGGCCTTGCGCTTTGGGTTCCCGTAGAGTCCGAACCCTTTGCGCTCGTCACACTGGCGGCCAGGCGCATTGCGGTTAACCCCGGATCGAAATTTTCCGTTATGCCCAGCAGCCACATTCGCGTCGCAACAAGCATGCTGACAGATCAGCGAGACGCGGTTGCTGATGCGATTGCTTTGGCCCATCAGCTTTGAGCATTCGAGACCAAAGCAACTGACACCCTGACCCCTCACCCTTCGAGAATTTCGGGGCGTGCGCGCAAGAATGTCTTTCTGCCAGCCTTCCAACCCGCATGTGCGGGTGCGATGGAGCGGATCGCCGCCCGTTGGTCAGGGGCATCGAGAATGACGAGATCAGCCGGCGCGCCGACTGCCAATCCATAGTCTGCACGCATGATGGCCGCCGCACGCCTGCTCACCATCGCAAAGACCTCATCGATATCCTCGTCTCGGGAGAGTTGCATGACGTTGGCGTACAGGTTTGCAATGCGCCCCAGCGAGGCATCACCAAACGGCGTGAAGGGATTGAGGATGTTGTTTGTGGCGATGGCTGCCTGCACTCCGTCTGCCAGCAGAAGATGCGCAGGCGTGACGCCGCGGGGGATGTTCGACTTGTTATCGCGTCCCATCAGAAACAAATCCGTGGCCGGCAGAACTGTGACAGCTATTCCGGCTGAAGCGATTTTGCGCGCGATGATCGACCGTTCTGCCGGATCGAGTGCTGACAGGTTGGTCACATGCCCGATTGTCACGCGGCCGCCATAGCCGTTAGCATGGGTCGCCTCGATGACAGCCGGCAAATCGGTTTTTGCTGGGTCCAGGCTGAAATCAAGATGGAAATCCACGTCGACATCATGGTGTCTGGCCAGCGCAAAAATCCGCCGGATATGTTCCTCTGGTCGGGGATCGGTATAGGGGCAACCGCCGATGAGATCGGCACCGTTGCGCAGCGCCTCGTCCAGCATCTCTTCCGTTTCAGGCTCCTGTGTCAGTCCCTCCTGCGCGAAGGCACATATCTGGATGTCGATTGCGAAGGCAAACCGCTCGCGCACGCGCTTGATCGCCGCAAATGAGCGCATGCCTGCGCGCGGGTCGATTTCGACGAAGGTACGCATGCGGGTGGTGCCGTGAGCAATGGCTTGCCGGACGATGGCAGAGGCACGCTCGAAGACGTCGTCTTCCGAAAATCCAGCCTTGGCCTTTGCCGTTTCGCGCACGGCTTCTTCCAACATTCCGGCGCAAATCGTGCAGCGCTCCAGAATGCACGCCTTGTCGAGATGAACATGGCTATCGACAAAGCCGGGAAAAGCAAAGTTACCCTCAACATTTTCCTCGGTCACGGCATCGCAGCGGAAATTCGCGCCGATCGCAGCAATGCGACCGTCCTTCACCGCAATATCCACCAACCCGTGCTGGCCTGCCAGGCGCGCATTTCTAAGAACGAGATCAAACAGCATGTCAGTCCTCACATACCAATGGCGCAGCCATCGCTGCGGGGATCATGCGCGCCATCGATCCATCCGTCCCCGTTCAATCGGATAACGCCCGCCTGCCCGGCCAGCGCACTCAGTGCCGGAATGGCAATCGTTTCATGGCCCATCGCCTGCAATTTGCCGATAACCTCATCTCCCACCGATGCCTCGATCTTGAGATTATCGCGGGTGTCGGAAAAGGTGCGCCCGAGCAAAAACCGCGGCGCAGACAGCGCCGAGAGCGGATCGAACCCGTGGTCGATCAGGCGGCTCAAAAGCAGGGTAAGTGTCTGCGGCTGCCCATCCGCCCCTTGCGTCCCATAGAGAAGATGCGGCTTGCCGTCTCTCAAGCCAATGCCGGGGTTGAGTGTATAGAACGGTCTTTTTCCGGGTGCCAGAACGTTGGGGCTTGCCGGATCAGTGCTGAAGGCCGCACCGCGATTTTGCCAGAGAATGCCGGTATCGCGGAGCAAGACACCGCTTCCCCAGTCATAATAGGTGCTTTGCAACACGCTGGCGCAACGTCCCGCGTGATCAACAGCGGCAAGATAAACCGTATCGCCGGTTTGATGGACTGCGGGCCACAGACGGGCAACGTGCCGGTCGATTGCTGCCGCCTTGCGTGACAGAACGGTCTGGTTCAACCACTCACCGCAGGCCTGCGCCACGACATCAGGGTCGGCAATAGCGCCCCGGTCGAGAAAGGCCTGTTTCACTGCCTCCACGCAGAGATGATAAAACTCGGCAGATGACGGGTCCACATTCGCCATATCGAAATTCTGCAACACGCCCATGATCCCCAGCGTCGTCATGCCTTGGGATGGCGGCGGCGGCGCCAGAAGTTCCACACCCCGATACACCATGGAAAGAGGATCGACCATCCGCGCAGCAGTCTTTTGCATATCACGCAGGCGGATCGGACTGCCGGCAGCTTCCAGACCGTTGGCGATGCGCTGGGCAAGCTCGCCCTCATAAAATTCGCGGTGGCCATGCAGCGCGATCCGCTCCAGAACCGAGGCCAGTTGCGGTTGACGCTGAATGCCCTCGGTGACGAAGTGTGCCTCGAAACCCGGCCAGTTGGGAATTTCAGCCGCACGAAAATCGTGCCAGTGCTTTTGCGACCGGCTGATCGGAACCCCCCGTGCCGCCAGCTCAATCGCATCGGCCAGCAAAGTTTCCAGGCTCTCTGTTCCATGCCAGGCCTCGGATGAATACTGTAAGGCTTTGCCCCAGCTGTCGACCAGCGCTGCGGTCGTCAGAGCCGATAGCGGTCCGCGTTGCGGGATGGCGTCGAGCACTGGCAGATGTTCCGCCGCCTGGCCGATCCCCATAATCGTCTGTCGCCGACCGGAGCCATCTGCCACGATCCATATCGCGTCTCCACCTAGCCCGCAGAAGTGAGGATAGAGAACCGTGAGCGCGGCGCCAGCGGCAATCACCGCCTCGATAGCCGTACCACCACGCCACAAGACCTTGGCACCTGCTTCACTCGCCGCGTCGTGCGGCGTGGTGATCATGCCCTGCCTCGAGCGCGCAGCTCTGTTTTCAGACTGACGCATGGATGCTCCTAATCGGACAGCGAAATAGAGAGGCTGAGATGTCGATCAGCCATTTGGAGCGTGTGAGTTTGGCCGAAGCGTAGACCGAGTCACGTCTACTAAGATTTGTCGCCATCGCTTCGGGCCGTCTTATGAATGCAATATGCCCATATATCCCACACACATTGCGGATAATCCAAATGTTAAATTGCAGGCGGTTTTTTTGGTGCGCAAGCCAACCAAGTCACGAACTACAATCGGCCTGTGGCGACGGCGCTGCTTTCCGTATAGAACGCAGTCTCAAACCGCAGAATGATGGCGCATGACGAGACGCCGCAGACCGAGGATCACCATTTGGCCCTTCCCAGCCCGCCTCTATCTCTCGACATGCTTGGCTGGTCTGATTTCTTCGCGGATCAGATCAAGCCGGACGAGGCGCATCTCATGCCCGCGCGTGTCGCATCGGTGCACCGCGCGCGCATCGATGCCATTAGCGTAGAAGGACCTCTACCGCTTGAGCTTCCTCCCAACTCCAACACGGCGGATTTTGCAGTGGGCGACTGGGTGCTGGCGGATCCGTTGACCGGCATGTTTGTTTCTCGTCTTCAGCGAAAAACCGTCTTTCAGCGGCGTCTGGAGGGCGGGCATGGCCACCAGCTTGCCGCGGCCAACGTCGATACGCTTCTGATCGTCACCTCCTGCAATGCCGACTTCAATCTTGCAAGGCTGGAACGGTATCTCATCATGGCCAATCAGGCAGAAACAAGTCCCGTTATCGTCCTGACAAAGGCCGACACCACTGACGAAGCGGCGGCATTCGAGCAGCAGGCAAAAACCCTTCAGCGTGATCTCGCCGTCGTCGTCTTGAACGCGCGGTCAGCCGATGCGGTCTCTCGGTTGCAACCATGGTGTGGTGCTGGCCAGACTCTGGCTCTGGTCGGCTCATCCGGTGTTGGAAAATCGACGCTGGTCAACACCCTCTCAGGCCTTGGACCTGAGGCGATGCAGAAGACTGGGACGATCCGCGAACAGGACGCCAAAGGCCGACATACGACGACGGCGCGATCGCTTCACGCCATGTCGGGTGGTGGCTGGATCATTGATACGCCCGGCATCCGGACGCTGTTCGTCAGTGATGCCAGCGACGGTATCGACACCCTGTTTGCGGAAATCACGGAGCTCGCGCCGCTTTGTCGTTTTCGCGACTGCACCCACGCGCACGAGCCCGGATGTGCCGTTCAGGCAGCGGTGGCGAATGGTACGCTCGACAGCGAGCGTCTGGAGCGCTGGCGAAGCCTGCTGGCAGAAAACAAGGATAGAACACCCGTGGCCAGCGGGCCGAAGGGCAATAAAATGATCAAAAAGAAGAAATACTGACTTATATCCCACCCGTGCCTTACATATTGGCTTCTATGACGGCCGGGTCCACCTTTCATATTAAAAGAACGTACCGGCCATTCAGGAAAACCCGCCAGAGCGTGGCCCATGAAATCCAAGGCACCTTTGAGAGTTTCACGTCACCACTGCACGTCAAGTAAGCTAACTCGAATATCAATGACGGGGCGCGGCGAGAAGTGTCGGGCGATCAATAGATATCGCAGTGCTGGCCTCGCCCATGAGACCGCTCAAAACGACTGGATTGAATTTCGAAAAGTCCGAAGATTCCGGCAGAAGGCCGTCCAAAAAGACACCGACGATTTGGTCGTCGCTGCTTTGCCACCCCTCTACCCGACCTCAGATCATCCCTGTGATATCCATCATTATTTGCGGGTCATCGATGAGAGGCAATCCCGTCAGCAGTGCGTTTTTGTTTAGAAATACTAAACTATTTATCGGGTGATTTCGGCGCATTCAGGGGCGGCGTGTTGCTCCTACACGTTGGGGAAACGCGTTTTGCGCAGACAATAAGCTGCGCAAAACGGTGATGATCCTAACCAGTCATCCCCTCGGGTCATACTCCCCTAGGGAATCAGCATATTTAGCCAGGCTTTCTTCTGGCAAAAATCGCTTTTCGATGTCCAGAACCGCTGGGAAGCCGGTGAGGTCGAGATAGGAGAAGGTGCCGAGTTTCGAGGATTGCTGGGTTTCCATGAAGTCGTTGAAAGCGTCGGCGCTTCTCTCTTTACAGTCGCGCAAAAATGCTTCCATCATCAATTGGGAAACCTTCGAGATGGAAATATTGTAGACTGCGGCACCGCTGGCCTCGTACTCGGCTGCCGAGAGCGCAGGCTTGATCGAGCTCGCATTGATGTAGATATCCGCCTCTGGGAAGGCTTCCAGCACGCGCTGCATTTCTTCGCGGCTCTGAAGCGCCATCACCATCAGCATATCGACACCGCATGCCAGATAGGCCTCGCAGCGACGCAGGACCTCATCGACGCTGCCGCCCACGGCTGCGCGCGAATCGGTTCTGGCGATGACGACGACATCGGGGTCCAGTTCATCGCGCTTGGCGCAGGCGGCGCGGTATTTGGCGCTGGCCTCCAAGATCGACACAACCTCTACGCCCTTGGTAAAGCCGCAACGCTTGGGAAAGGTCTGATCTTCAAGGAAGAACCCAGCGACACCGGCAGTGATGAACTCGTGCACGGCGCGTGTGGCGTTGACCGCGTTGCCAAATCCCGTCTCGCAATCGGCGATAACAGGAATGGTAATGGACTGGCAGATGCGGCGGATATTATCGACCGCCTCGGTCAGCGTCATCAGGCCCGCATCCGGCATGCCCATGATGTGGGCCGCTGCCTGTGAGCCGGACTGGAAGAACAGACGAAAGCCTGCCGCTTCCGTCAGTTGCGCATGATGCGGCGTTGCGCCTGAGATGCCGACCAGCGGCTTGCGGCCTTCCCGCAGCTGACGCCGCAGCTCCGAACTCATACGACCGGATATGACGGTTGGGCGAAGATGCATGTGAAACCTCCCTGAAACACTGCCGCATGTTTTCCATAGCATGGATTTTATGTCAACATTCTATCGGTATTTGCGCATTTATTCATCGCCAATCGAATTTTATTGCAAATAGTGTTGACAGATTTGCAAGTCTTGGGCTTAAGTGAGATGACATTAATATGACGGCATGGGAGGAGCTATGACTGTCAGAAACTGGCCACTGGCCACATTCGGCATCACCATATTCGCAATCGGGATTGCGGTGTTTCTCAATGCCCGCGGCATTCAGGGCGGGTTTGGGTATGACGCCGTCGGCCCCGCTGTCTTCCCGATGATCATCGGTGGAGGCTTCATGGTCTCTGCAATTTTGATGTGCCTCGAAAGCCTCAGCGTCGACGCCGACGCGACTAATAGCGATGAAAAAACAAACATCTGGCCGGTCATCGTCATTTCGGCAGCCGTGCTGATCGAGGCGCTGCTGATCAAGAAGGCCGGTTGGGTGCCCATGGCAACGCTTGTCTTCGTGGCTGGCGCCTGGGCCTTCGGTGATCGCAGGCTGCTTCTGAATGCTGTGTTCGGCCTCGTGCTGTCCGGCATCATTCTCTTCGCCTTCAACTGGGGGCTCGGCCTCGATCTTCCACTCGGCATTCTCGCGCCAATCCTTCCTGCCAACCAGTAGGTCGGCTCAAATGGATACTTTCTTTGATCTCATGAACGGCTTTGCCGTTGCTCTCACACCCGCCAATATCGGCTGGTCGCTTCTGGGCGTCACACTGGGAACCGCCATCGGCGTGCTGCCCGGCATCGGCCCTGCGACCACCGTGGCACTTCTGATGCCGCTGACACTCGGCCTCGATCCCATCTCGGCCTTCATCATGTTTGCAGGCATCTATTACGGTGCGCAATACGGCGGCTCGACAGCGTCCATTCTGCTCAACACGCCCGGTGAAGCGGGCGCGATGATGACGGCGCTCGATGGTAACGCGATGGCCCGCAAGGGGCGCGGGGCGCAAGCGCTGGCCACCGCTGCCATCGGCTCCTTCATTGCCGGAACGATTGCGACCATCGGCCTGACATTCGCGGCGCCACTGCTGGTCAATGTCGCCCTGCTTTTGACCGCACCTGATTATTTCGCACTGATGATCCTGTCGCTGGCGACGGTGACGACTGTCATCGGGCGTTCCACCGGCAAAGGTATCGCGGCGCTCTGCTTCGGCCTGTTCCTCGGCTGTATCGGCCTCGATCCGCAGACCGGACAGGAACGCTTTACCTTCGGCATCATCGAGCTTCTGGATGGTATCGACACCGTGGTGGTGGCAGTTGGTCTGTTCGCTGTCGGCGAGACGCTGTTCGTGGCGGCGCGTGAAGGCGGTGTGGCCGATAAGATTCATGCGCTGAAAGGCTCTATCTGGATGAGCCGCGAGGACTGGTCTCGGTCCTGGAAACCATGGCTGCGCGGCACGCTCATCGGTTTCCCGATCGGTGCCATTCCGGCAGGCGGAAGCGAATTGCCGACGATCCTGTCCTACACTCTGGAAAAGAAGCTGTCCCGCAACCCCGAAGAGTTCGGTAAGGGTGCCATCGAAGGTGTTGCCGGGCCGGAAGCTGCGAACAACGCCTCGGCGGCTGGTGCCTTGTCTCCGCTACTGGCGCTCGGCCTTCCCACCTCCACGACAGCCGCCGTTCTGCTCGCCGCCTTCCAGCAATATGGCCTGCGCCCCGGCCCGCTGCTGTTTGAAAGCAACAGCGATCTGGTCTGGGGTCTGATTGCCAGCCTCTACATCGGCAATGTGCTGCTGCTCATCCTCAACCTGCCCATGGTCGGCATCTGGGTGAAGCTGCTGTCGATCCCCAAGCCATGGCTCTATGGCGGCATTCTGGTGCTGGCATCGCTTGGAACCTACAGCATCAACGGCAATGCAATCGATATCTTCCTGCTCTGGATCATCGGTATCATCGGCTTCTTCTGCCGGGTTCTGGATGTGCCCATCGTGCCGTGCATTCTCGGTCTCATACTGGGCCCGATGATCGAACAGCAGATGCGCCGTTCGCTGGCCATCAGCCAGGGTGACTGGACGGTGTTTCTGACCCACCCGGCCTCGGCACTCATGCTGGCGCTGGCGGCCTCCATCATCTTTATTCCAGCCCTTATGCGCCTTCGCCGGTCCAACGACCCGGCTTCCGGCAATGCCGAAGCGCCCTGAAAGAACGGAAATGACCATGTCGCTGAGAGCCGAATATCGAAAACTCATCCGTGAGCGCGCAGGCCACGTCATGCCCGGCGTTTACGATGCCCTGTCTGCCAGAATTGCCGAACGCGCAGGCTTCAAGCTTATCGGTGGCGGAGGTTTTGCCGCCATCGGCACCATGCTGGGCGGCGCTGATATGGGCCAATCCAACATGCGCGATTATGCCGATCACTACGGTCGCATCTGCGCGGCGGTCAACGTGCCGGTATCCGTGGATGCCGACACAGGGTTCGGCGATGTGCACAATGTGACGCAGATGGTGCGCAGTTTCGAAACGGCAGGCGTTTCCGGCATCATGATCGGCGACCAGAGCTTTCCCAACCGCTGCGGATATCTGCCGGGCAAGGACGTGATCTCCGTCGAGGAAATGATCGCCAAGATACGTGGCGCCGTCGCCGCCCGCCGTGATCCCGATCTCGTCATCATCGCGCGCACCGACAGCCGCAGCGATTTCGGGTTGGATGAAGCGATCATGCGCTGCAAGCTCTATCTCGAAGCAGGCGCAGACCTCGCTAAGCCGCAAGGCGTCGACAGGCCGGAGGAAATCGCTCGCTGCATGGAGGAAATCCCCTGCGAATTTGCGGCAACCCTGTCTCAGGCAGCCAAGCAACGTTTTACCGACATTGCCGAGTTGAAGGCGCAGGGCGTCGCCACCATCAGCATGCCGTCCATCTCACTGTTTGCCGCTGCCCATGCGGTCGATACGACCTTGCGTTCGCTTGCCACGGCGGGCTCGCTGTCTTCAGTCGAGACGGGGCTGATGCGGCTCGATGACTATAATGAACTCGTCAATCTCAATGGCATGATGGCCAGTGAAATCGAGTTTCGGGAGGAGGCAACGCGCCTCGTCCAGCGCCATAACACGCGCTCTACAACACACTCTTCAGAAACCATCGACATGGGAGGAAACGTTCGATGATATCACGCAGACTGTTACTGGCAGCTTTTGCCACCACGCTCGCCCTGCCGGCACTACCCGTCGCGGCGCAAAACATCCGAACCCTAGACGTAACCGTGCCGGGCGGACCGGGCAGCGGGCTGGACCAGGTGGCACGCGCCATCGAAGACACGGTTCGCCATGAAAAGCTGGCGCCATCCGTCAAGGTCACCAACATCCCAGGTGGCGGCGGCTTTGTCGCCATCTCGCAATTCGTGACCAGCAAGGAAGGCAATGGCAACGCCGTTGTCGTGCAGGGTGCCGGAACGGTATTCTTCCCGCTGACCAACAAGACGCCGGTGACATTGGCGGATGTACGTCCGCTGGCGCGATTGGCAGGTGAATATGAGGTCATCGCAACCCGCGCCGACTCCGAGCTCACCTCCTTCAAGGACCTGATGGACAAGTTCAAGGCCAATACGGGCAGCGTTGCCTGGGGCGGCGGATCGCCGGGATCGACCGAAAACATCTTCTTCGCACGTCTGGCGAAGCAGGCCGGTCTTCAGCCAAAACAAGTGAACTTCATTCCGCACCCGAACACCGGTGAGGTCGTCGTCTCCGCGCTGAACGGGCAGGCGACCGTTGTCGGCGGTGGCTTGCAGGACTTCCTCACACAGGTGCAGGCCGGGAAGATGAAAATTCTGGCGGTTGCTGCGCCGGAGCGCCTGCCGGGCGTCGATGCCCCTACTCTGCGTGAACTCGGCGTTGACGTCGTGTTCGCCAACTGGCGCGGCATTTCGGTGCACAAGAGCCTCGATGATGCCCAGGCCAAGACGATTGCCGCTTTCGTGGAGAAAATGAAGGATACGCTACGCTGGAAGCAGATCCTGAAAGATCGCGGCTGGCTGGATATGTATATGAACGAGGCCGACTATCAGGTCTTCATCAAGAAAGAGACTGACAGCGCCAAGGAAATCCTGGGTGAATTGGGACTTGCTGCGAACTGATGCCTCCCAGGGCAAAAATCCTCACTGTCATGCTGGTGCTGGCAGCTGGGGTGGCAGGCGGAATTTTGTTCCGCCTGCTCCATCTTCCCCTGCCGTGGACGCTGGGGGCGATGTTCGGTGCGGCCCTTCTTTCGTTTTACGACCGTAGCCGAGTTCTACCCACAATCTTTCGCGATGGTGCGCGCCCGGTGATCGGCGTTATGGCCGGAAGCGCGTTTACGCCGCTGGTCGTCCAGACTATCACCGGCTGGTGGATGCTGGTGCCGATACTGATCCTGTTCTTTCTGCTGGTGACGACCTGCGGCTTCTACTTCTTTCGCTTGCTCGGCTACGACCGCTCGACAGCCATATTCGCTTCGATGCCCGGAGGGCTGGGCGAAATGACCTTGCTGGGCGCGCAGTTCGGCGCCGACATCCGCAAGCTGGTGCTTGTGCATTCCGTGCGCATCATCATCGTCGTCTCAGCCGTGCCGTTTCTTTTGACGCTGATGACCGATGTCAATCTGGTAAAAGGTGCTGCACCCCTCGGTGATCACGCCATTGCCGGCGCAGTCGACTGGCTGATTTTGCTGTTATGCGCGTGCCTTGGATATCTGGCCGGAAGACCGCTGCGATCATTCGGCGGTATCATGATCATGCCTTTGCTGTTCAGTGCCATCGCCCATGGCACCGGCCTCACCGCCATTGCACCGCCCTCATGGCTGGTCGCAGGCATGCAGGTGATCATCGGCTGTATCACCGGCGCGCGATTTGCTGGCATCAAGTTTCACGAGGCACGACTTGCGCTGATGCAGGGCGTTTTCTGGACATCGATCCTCATCGCTCTGGCACTTGGAGCGGCAGAGATCACCAGCATTCTGGTCAACCAACCCTTTGCCGCACTATTCCTGGCGTTTGCGCCCGGCGGCTTTGCCGAGATGAGCATCATCGCCTTTGCAGCTAACATCGAGGTTGCCTTCGTCGTGACCTGCCACGTCTTCCGCACCATTTACGTCGTTCTCGCGGGGCCCTTCATTCACCGTCTTCTTGCAGGGAAACATGATCGGTCATGACACTCTAAGCCATTGAATCGACGCATCCGCCTTCGAAAATCCATTCCGGTCTTCGGGCCGATGCGCTAGTATCGCGCGAGATAAACGAGGTTGGCATTGAGCATGGATCGCATCGACACGCTGGGCGCAGGCATTCAAGACCGCGCTATGGAAGTGGAAGGAACGCTGGCGGAACGACTTTTCCACCAATTGACCGAGGCCATTCTTCTGGGCGAAATTCCGCTCGGCTCGAAAATGAGCGAGCCCGCATTAGCCCAGCGTTTCGGTGTCAGCCGCGGCCCCCTTCGCGAAGCCATGCACCGCCTGCAGGAGCGCCGCCTAATTACGCGCACCGCCAACCAGGGCGCGCGCGTGACCGAAGCAACACCGGAACGACTGTCGTCACTGTTTTCCGTGCGTGAAATGCTGGAAGGCCTCGCTGCTCGCGAAGCCGCGGTCAAGATGACATCAGCCGATTTCCTCAAGCTGCGCGAAACCATCGAGCATCACGAAGCCGGGCTGGCAGGACTAGAGCCCGGTCAGCACAATGCGCTGGGCACTGTCGACAGGGACTTTCATTTTCAGATTGCCCAATCCAGCCAGAACGATCTGCTGATAAAGCTGCTTTGCGAAGAGCTCTATCCGCTGCTCCGTCTCTACCGCAGCCGCAACGACAGTCTCGTTCTGCGCCAACGCGCCGTGGTCGAACACAAGCGCATCTACGACGCCATCACCGACCGTGACGCCGACCTCGCCGAGATCATGATGCGCCGCCACATAGGCAGCGCCAAAATACGTCGGGTCGAGGCAATGCAGCGCGATATTGCGCTTGAAGGAGAAGTGACATCAGCCACCGGGAAACGAAAACTAAAGCCAAGTGGCCGTCAATGAGATCTAGGCATCATTCAACTCTTGGGATGAAGTGACGCTCTCATGCCTCTACCCCAGATGGAAAGACGATCACGCTAAAGGTAACAGTGACGAGACGTGTGGCGCTGTTCCTAGACACATGCATGACGCAAGGCGACGAACACCCGAGCGTCGGCGAAGCTGATGGCAAACTTTGGGGTTGTCTGTCCGACACGGCAACGTTTCCCGTGTTTCTGTACCGTTGCCTAAGCGCTTGCCGGTGCTGGCCCGTTTTTCGATGTTTCAACGCCACTGCGCGTTCTCAACTTGTCCAGCAGCAGATAGACGACAGGCGTTGTGTAAAGCGTCAGCAACTGGCTGACGAGCAAGCCACCGACGATGGCATAGCCGAGGGGTTGTCGCAGTTCCGAGCCTGATCCATGACCGATGGCCAGCGGCAATCCGCCGAGAAGAGCGGCCATGGTCGTCATCAATATCGGGCGAAACCGCATCTGCGCCGCCTTCGTGATGGCCTCCTCGCTGGTGAGGCCTTCGTCCCGTTCCGCCTGAATTGCGAAATCGACGAGCATGATGCCATTTTTCTTGACGATGCCGATCAGCAGAATGACGCCGATCATGGCGACCAAACCGAAATCAAAGCCCGCGACCTGAAGAGCAAGCAAGGCGCCGAGGCCAGCCGATGGCAGCGTGGAAAGAATGGTCAATGGATGGATGAGGCTCTCATAGAGAACGCCGAGGATGATGTAGACCACCACAAGGGAAGCGAGAATCAGCAGAGGTACCGTTCCCAGCGAATCCTTGAAGGCCTTGGCACTTCCGGAAAAACTCGTTTGCAGGGACGCGGGCGGCTGCATGTTTGAAACCGCATTTTCAATCGCAGCAGTCGCCTGTCCCAGAGCGACATCAGGGGCGAGATTGAAGGATACGGTGACCGCAGGCGATTGACCCTGATGCGAAATCGACACCGGCGATACGCCATCCGTCGACCATTTGGCAACGACGGGAAGCGGCACCAGCGTTCCATTGCTCGCCCGCACCGACAGCCGCTCAAGGGTCGCGATATCACGCTGAAGGCTTGGCAGAACTTCCAAAATCACCCGGAAGGTATCGGTCTGCGTCGAATAGGAGGCCACCTGTCTCTGGCCGAATGCATCATAGAGCGTATCATCAATCGCGGAGGGTAGGACGCCATAGAGCGTTGCTGCTGCGCGGTCGATCTTGATGGACAGGTTGGGCGCTTGCGCCTGCTGGTCGCTGCCGACATCTCGCAATTCCGGCAGGCCTTGCAGACCGCTGGTGATCTTCCCGGACCAGTCTCCCAGTTCCTGAATATTCGCATCCTGAAGGGTGAACTGATATTGGGTTTTGGCAGGACGAGCCCCGATGTTGATGTCCTGCGCCGATTGCATGAACAGCTTGATGCCCTGCTGAACGTTCAACGCGGAACTCAGCCTGTCGATGACCTCCTTTGCGCTGGCGTCACGCTGATCCAGCGGTTTCAAGGTTATGTTCACATGGCCCTGGTTGAGTGCGTTACCGCCATTGCCGCCGCCGATATCCATGAAGACGCTGTAAACGGCCGGGTCCTTCATGATGATGGCGCTGACGCGCTCTTGAAGCTTTGCCATCTCCGTAAAGGAGATATCCGGCGAAGCCTGCGAGAGCCCTGCGATAAAGCCGGTGTCCTGTTCCGGAAAGAAGCCTTTTGGTACTATGACGAAGAGGTAGCCGGTCGCCGCGACAGTGCACAGGAAAACCACCAGCGTTATGTATTTATGGCGTATGACCGGCTTCAGGCTGCGCATGTAGAGGGAGGTCAGGCCATCGAAGAAAGCCTCTCCCGCCTTGTAAAAGCGCCCGCGTTTGCTGTTATCCATCGGGCGAATGAAGCGCGATGCCAGCATGGGCGTTAGCGTCAGCGAGACGATTGCCGAAATGATGATCGCCACGGTGAGAGTTACCGCAAATTCGCGGAAAAGCCTGCCGACGATGCCGCCCATCAGCAGGATCGGGATGAGCACGGCAATCAGCGAGAGGCTGATGGAGACGATGGTGAAACCGATTTCGCCCGCACCCTTGCGCGAGGCCTCCAGCGGATCCATGCCATCTTCGATGTGGCGTGATATATTTTCCAGCATCACGATTGCGTCGTCCACGACAAAGCCGACCGCGACAACCAGCGCCATCAGTGAGAGATTGTCTAGGCTGAAGCCAAGCACCCACATGGGCGCTAACGCCCCGACAAGCGCGATGGGCAGGGTCAGAACGGGAATGATAGTGGCGCGCAGATTGCGCAGGAAAAGGAAGATGACGACGACCACGAGCCCGATAGTCAACATCAGCGTAAACTGGACATCCTCGACGGAAGCTCGGATGGTCGTCGTGCGGTCCGTGACCAGTTCCAATTTGATGGATTTCGGAAACGAAGCCTGAAGGGCCGGGAGTTGTTCCTTGATGGCATTGACGACGGCGATAACGTTGGCCCCCGGCTGACGGAATACGTCAAGCGCAATGCCACGCTCGCCATTTGTCCAGTGCGCCATCTTGTTGTCTTCAGCGCCGTTTACCGCCTGACCGATATCGCGGATGCGCACGGGTCCGCCGTTGCGATAGGCGATGACGGCATCGTTCCATTCGGCGCTGCTGCCAATCTGGTCGTTGGTATAGATCGGAAATGTGCGGGTGGGGTCGTCGATATTGCCCTTCGGCGCACTGAGGCTGAGGTTGCCGATCGCGGTTCGCACATCCTCCAAGGTCACATCTGCCTGCGCCAGCCTGCCCGGGTCCACCGCAATGCGGATGGCGGGTTTCTGCTTGCCGCCGATATTAACGAAGGCCACGCCGGACACCTGCCCGATTTTCGATGCGACATTGCGCTCGATATATTCGTCCAGCTCCGGCAAAGTCAGCGTGTCGGAACTAGCCGACAGCTGCATGACGGGCGCATCGGACGGGTTGACCTTTCTCACCGTTGGAAGCGATGTCATGTCTTTGGGCAGTTCACCTGCGGCTTCGCTGATGGCGGTCTGCACATCGCTTGCCGCCGTCTGAATATCCTGGTCCAGGTCGAACTGGACTGTGATCGATGTCGTACCAAGCGAACTGTTGGACGTCATCTCGGTTATGCCGCTGACACGCGACAGTGCTTCCTCGATGGGTTGGGCAACGCTGGATGCCATGGTGTCCGGCGAAGCGCCGGGAAGATTAGCGGCGATCTGGACCGTTGGAAAATCGATCTGTGGCAAAGCGGAAACCGGCATGAACGGGTAGCAAACAGCGCCGAGAAGAAAGATGCCCGCCATGATCAATCCGGTCGCGACCGGATGCATAATGAAAAAATCGAAAAAGCCAGGCTTGATTTTGTCTTCAGCGTCCTGAGGCTTGCTCATTATGGATTTGCCTTTTCAGCAAGCTCGCCCGTCGGGGATCCGGTCCAGGGCGTGACCTGAACCTTATCACCATCGCCAATGCGCGACTGGCCATCCATGACGACCTGATCGCCATCGCCAATGCCATCGACCACCAGCGCACGTGCATTCGTCACATAAGCGGTCTTGACGGTCCTCTTTTGAACTTTTCCGTCCTGCCCGATCACATAGGCATAGAGCCCGTCTCGACCTCGGGCGAGTGCCTTGTCGGGAACGACGACGCCGTTGCGTTTCTCCACGGTGAGGATCGTGGCGACGGGCAGTCCCGGCCAGAGCGCTCCATCCTTGTTATCGAATGTCGCCCGCAGGTGAATAGAACCGTTCGATGCGTCGACCGCATTGTCCACTGTGGTCAACTGACCCTTGGCGAGAACGCGACTACCATCCGTGCTGACGAGTTGAACCTCGGCAAGACCTTCCTTCAGCGCATCGCGGATTTCGCCAAACCGATCACCGGGGGCGACAAAGGACACTGCAATCGGGTCCATCTGCGTGATCGTGACGATACCATCGGTCGAGCGCGCACTGATCAGGCTGCCGACATCGACCTGCTTGAAACCCGTGCGGCCAGAAATCGGCGCAATGACGGTGGCAAAGCTCAGCTGCGTTTCGGCATTTTTGATCTGCGCATCATCATACTGAACGGCTGCGGCATATTGCTCGCTGGCTGCGTTCTTCTGCTCAAGCGTCGATGCCGAGGCCACGCCTTTTTCGGCAAGGGCGGCATATCGCTGGGCGTCCATCTGCGCGCTGTTGAGTTGCGCCTGATCCTGCGCCCGCTTGGCCTGTGCGGATGTCAACGCAGACCCCAACTCACGGTCATCAAGCTTGAGAAGAACGCTTCCCTTCGTTACCAACTGCCCTTCCGTGAAGGAAATTTCTGTTACCTGCCCATCGGTGCGCGGGCGAACATTGACGGACTGCAAAGGCGCAACGGTGCCGATACCGTTGATGACGCGGTCAATCGTTTCGACACTTGCCTTTATGGCGGTTACGGGAACAGGAGCCGGTTCTTCCGCTGATGAAGATGTGGATTGAAGAGCCACGATGCTTGCCAGCAATGACAGGCCTATAAATTTGCCACCAATGGCAGACAATCGAACCAAAGGTTTATTCATGCAAGCCACTCCTGAAAGCGGTGAATTAACGCGGCGATGATGATTTTGGTTCAATGCTTGAGGCGATGTCGCGTGCGGTACTGCCGTTCCACAGATTGAAACGAATATTCCCTTATCAATCCAAAGCGCTATTGAAAGCGAAATCCGGCCGCGAGAACGACATCACCGCGCGAAGCGTCAATGTCTTGAGGATGAGATAGCGGCCTGTTTCTGAAAGGTGAGGAACCACATCGGCTTCGCTGACAGAAACAACAGTTGGCGTGGCCTTTGACGTTTTAGGAGCATGGGACATCGTCACGTGGTCGGGAGAAACCTGTTCGGAAACCATGTCGTCAATGTCATTACCCTGCCGCAGGTTTGTGTCTTCAAACATCAGCGCAAAATCGACCATGTTTGCGCAAGACGTCACCAAATCAGCGCTAGGAAGCGCCTTATCGTGCAGGCCAATTCCATGCAGGTGCATCGATCCCTTCGGCCACAGTTTCGCCCAGCACTTTGGAGAGCCGCACCATCAACCCTTTTCCCTCGGCGCCAAGGTGCGACACCAACTCCTCCGCATGGGACACGACGAGCAGTTGGGACCGGTCACACGCCCGGATGATCAAACGAGACAAGGGTGCAAGGAGGCTGGGATGCAGACTGGTTTCAGGCTCGTTCAGCACCATCAGCGAGGGAGGACGCGGCGTGGTGAAAGCTGCCACCAGCAGCAGATAACGCAACGTGCCATCGGAGAGTTCTGTAACCGAAAGCGGTCGTAGCAAACCCTTCTGTCGCATCAGCAGTTCGAAGCGCCCTCGCTCCGTCTTGATCTCGATCGTGCTGCCAGGAAAAGCATCTTCGATAGCAGCGTCAAAGCCCGCCGCATCGCCAATTTCCTGGATAGTCGCGATGGCGGCGGCCAGATCGGCACCGTCGGATGACAGAGCCGGTGTTCGGGTACCAATCTGCATCTGTCGCACAGGCGAAAATGGATCGGTTCGGAAGTGATCGTAAAAACGCCAGCCACTCATTTGGGCACGCAAATACAGAAGTTCAGGCAAGTTCTTCGGATCAGCGGACTGCGTCATCATGCTTTCGAATGATGCGAGATCGTGCAGCAAAACCTCACGTTGGCCGCTTGCGGAAAGAGCGGTCACAACCGGCCCAGCACGTTCCACAAACACATTTCGGCGGCTCAACGCTTCGCCTGCCCACACGGCTTCTGCCTTGATAATGGGATCAAGCGCAAAATAGCTCGGCGGGGGTGGAGCGACTGGCAGTCCAAGATCAATCGCGTAACCGTAATCATCTGATGCAAATCCGAGCTTGAGTGCGACCGGATGTTTCCGAACCGTCCCCTGCACGGGCGCGGTGCCGTCCTTCATGCTACGCGAAAAAGCCTCCGGCCCAGCCCAGATCGTCGATTGCAGTCCACCCTCTGCAGCCAATGATGCGATAGCTCGTCCCTGCGCGACATCTGCAAGAAGTCTGAGCGCACGATAGAAACTCGACTTTCCCGCTCCGTTCCCACCGGTCACGACGGTCAGCTTTTCAAGCGGCAGGACGAGGTTACGAAGGGACCGATAACCCGAAATGGCGATAGTCAGGATCATGCGCACCAAGTTCTCACGGTTTGCAAGGAGATGGCAAGAGGAGACCCATCATGCCAAGCAATATCAGATCCAAAACCGATAGGTCTAATAGAGACTGGAAACGACCTACCAAACACATGACGTGGTCGCCATCGAGATCGCAAGCTTTGACAATTTTTTTCGAATAAATACGTCCGCTGATTTCGGTGCTTGTTTCGTCAGCGCGAGCAAACCGTCAGTGACGTGGTCTTCATTTCCGTCCTCATCCACTTACGGGGGTGCGGATAAAAAGTTGGACTGCTTTATACGTTAAGGCCAAGACTTCTTCGATATTCGACGCAAAGAGCGACAGAAAGTGGAGCGCGAGCAGCGCATCATCGGCGCGGCAAGAATGATTGCCGAAAAAGACGGCTGGGCCTCGGTAACAGTTCGTAGACTTGCTCAGGAGATCGAATACAGCCAGCCCGTCCTGTACGCCCATTTCCAAAACCGCGACGCGATTGTCGGAGCGGTCGCTCTGGAAGGATTTGGGGAGCTAGGGCCAGTGCTGCGGGCATCGATCCGGCGCGGCGCAAGTTCGGCGAAAGCAATGGAAGACGTTGCTATGGCCTACCTGGAATTCGCATTTGAGCGGCCAGCTTTGTACGAAGCGATGTTCGTCCTTCCGAGCGGTCTGCAGTTTGCAAAGTCCGATACACCTCAATCCATGCGCGATACATTCGGGGCAATGATGGCGGTCGTTGAGCCATTTTGCACAAACGCTGAAGTCGCCACCGAGACCTTCTGGGCTACCCTTCATGGTCTGGCAGAACTTGAAAAGCACGGTCGGATAAGGGCGGCGTTCCGCAAAGAGCGAGTGAGTCATTTCATCGATATGCTTTCGCGTAGGCACTGATCCACGAATACGGAAGACGTTTCAGCGCAGGGACCCGACTTCATGTTATTTGTGGAGTTTGCTGCGCTCGAACATTGCTCCTGACGAGCTTCGATATAGCAGCAACGATCAAGGCAATGTCCGTGTGTAGCGTAGCACTGCGAAGGCAACGGTTGGCCCGAAGCTGTCGCCCCATCAAGCACCGGCAACCGGCGCAGGCTCCAGTATTCCCCCCCGCTGCTTGGCTTCCAAGACCAAGCAAGCCAGCATATTGCGAGCCGGACTTGCTTGATCGGAGCAGTGTGACAAAGCCTAGCGCACCTTGTCGTCTAGCCTTTTAAACTCCCACCGAATTCTTCGGGGACGAGGTCTCGCTCGGCCTCGCCGCTGCGAACAAGTGCGAGGATTGCGTCGGCTACAAAATCCGGTGAATGCGCAATCGACCGGGTGTCAGCTTCTTGCGTTTCTGCCAAGCCGCCGCCTGACCTTACGGAGCCGTAAAACTCCGTGCTGGTGATCGAGGGATGGATCGTGGAGACTACAATCCCGTCGTCGGCAAGCTCCAGGCGCGCGACACGTGAGAGCATGTTGAGTGCCGCTTTCGAGCTCGTATATGCTGCCGAGCCCGCATAGACTGCAAGCGTTGCGCCAGAACTGACGTTGATGATGCTTCCGCGACCACGTTCGCGCATCCCCGGAATGACCGCCTGCATCGTGACCAACGGTGCGACAGCGTTCAGATCGAGCGCCGCCTTGAAGTCATCAGCAGCGATATCACCGATGTTGGCGTAAAGCCCTTGACCGGCATTGTTGACGAGAACATCAATCTGGCCAAACTCTTTGATCCCGGCTCGTACTGCGGCTTCCACCTGCTCGGGCCTTGTAACGTCGCATTCGACTGCGAGCGCGGTCCCGAGTTCCGCGGCGAGTGCCGCGAGACGGTCCTTTCGGCGGGCGAGCAGAATAAGCTTTGCACCGGCTGTAGAAGCCGCCCGTGCCGTGGCCTTGCCGATACCGGACGACGCTCCCGTGATCATAACGACGGCATCTCTCAATTCCATTTGAAACATCCAATTCACTTCAAGGCAGGTTCCCCACACGGGTCCGGCACTCACAAGAACTAAGCCGACGCAGCCGTTTTCGCGTGTCCGATCCGACTTGTTTTTTGCACGATCCTGCTTTCTGCATTGATTTGACGATGTCATCATGCGATGGGCCATGCATGAACCAAACCATGGACAGGCTGAAGGATTTTGCGCTGGACAGGTCCACGGGTATTCTGACTCGAACGGCCATTCCACGCGTGGACATCTTCAACGTTCCTGAGCCCACCGAACTCTTCCCGGAAATCTACCAGCCGTTAGTCAGCCTGATCCTGCAGGGCAGGAAACGGCTCTCGATCGGGAACGAGGTTTTGGAATACGGACCGGGAGACACGTTCATCGCATCCGTGGCGCTTCCTGTTGTCGGTGAAGTGGCCCAGGCGAGTCCGTCTGAGCCGTACCTTGCCCTTAGCCTGACCTTTGACAGTGCAGCGGTTGCAGACCTTTTAAAGCACGCCGATGCCCAGCCCGAGATGGGCGACACGCGTACCTTCAATGTCTATCAGGCGAGTGAAGACCTGCTCGACACCTGGACCCGGTTGCTGCATCTGGCGGACAGGCCCCACGAGGTCAGCGTGATGGCGCCTATGCTGGAACGTGAAATCCTGTTCAGACTGCTTCTCGGCCCGCAAGGAGCGATCCTTCGACAGGTGGCGAGTGTCGATAGCCGCTTCTCTCGGATAAGAACTGCCCAGATATGGATCAGGGAAAATTACGGGGCACCATTCCGAGTAGATGATCTCGCACGAATTGCTGGAATGAGCGTATCCGCTTTTCACCGTGCCTTCAAAGCCAGCATCGGTCTGTCTCCCCTCAAGTATCAGAAGCACATCCGGCTTTACGAAAGCCGTCGAATGCTGTTTGCATCACCTGGAAACGTAGGCGCTGTCGCTCTTGCGGTAGGCTATCAGAGCTTGTCGCAATTCACACGTGAATACACCAGGATGTTCGGTACACCTCCAGCTCGTGATGTCAAAAGCTTCCGGCAGAACTAATGGTTTGTCGCAAAATTACACGACTTCGCCACCTTTAGTTGTCGCCTTATCCTGCTTATTGCGCAAAGCAACGTCCCCGCCGACAATGCTTCGCTTTCAGAATAGTCAGTCTCGCTGATTGGCGGTGTCGGCTACGCCTGCGGAGGCGATGAAGAAGGTGTCGCCTTGATTACGACCCTACAGCAGAGGTAAGTCAACGCTTTCGACAGAGGTAATGTCCCTCACTCCTAACCAAAGGTAATTGCGAGAGGCTGGGTCAGACGCTCCGGTTTTCAGGCAAACTATCTTTGCCAAAAAATTCTTTTCGCAGCCCGTTACTGATCAGGCGAACCTTTAACAGGTTGCCGATCAGGTGGTGTGGATTTCGCAACGCCCACTTGTTAAGGAAATGTGCCTTTAAAATGCCGATCGATTTACTGTGCGCACCGCTATGTCCTACACGGTAGATAGCCCCGCGAAATGGGAGTTGGCTAAGGGGATGACCAGCATCGGCCAAGATTTTGCCGATCTTCACATGGCTCCCTAGCATCGTCTTGACATAGGCTGGATCGGCCTCGTCGACGCTTGCGGGTAATCCGTAGAGTGCCGCGCTGATAATCAAAGACGTACCGCAGAAGTTAGAAAAGTCGTTGTGGTGGAGTAGAAAGTTACCCCCTTCGCTCCATAAATATCCCTTGTCGATCTTCCAGCCATCGGAAGTCCGGTGTTCGGATATGAACGCAGCGATTCTGGAACTGACCAGATCGTCGTCATCGACCACCATAAAAAAATTCGATCCTGATCCAGTCAGCATGCCGCTCAATATCCGCCGGCCTTTATCCAAGCGAACAGCGTCATATGCCTTTTCGCGGTTGGCATCGTTTAAATCATAAAATTCGTTAGGCGGAAAGTTAACCCGGACGGTAGAAAACTGCGGAGGCAGGTCCGGCAGGTCAGCACCTTCGTTAGCGACGATGATCGCCCGCCAGTCGCTGTGCGTCTGTCCGGAAATCGATGCGATTGTTTGCGCTAGACGCGACTTCAGCGCCGACCAGTCCTTAGCGTTGGCCTGGTGGCGGACTGGAATGATGAACGTGACTAAAGTCATGGAATTGTCCTTGATGAACTTCAGGCCGAGCTACAAAATTGGTTCTTAGATCAATCGCTGGAAGGCTGCGGCTGGCTCTTTCGGTGCCGCGCCTGCAACGTCGTGTTCACGAGGAACATGATCCTTTGTCGACACATAAGTAGAATTAAAGCGCAGTAAGTGATCCCACCGACCACGATTTCAACCGCTAGCCGCCATGCCGGTGGCCAGTCGTGAAGCCAAGTAGAAATCGCTAATATGACCATGAGCATACCGATATAGGCAGCTGTTGGGCGGAGGAACTGTGCAAAATACTTCCAAACGCTAAGGTCGATAAGCTTGGACACCATGTAGAGCGTAACCGGCCAGAGAACAAAAACGCCAATCATCATGGCGCAGACAATCGTTGCCACGTCGTATTTGTAGAGCAACAGAATGGTTAGAATCGTTACGATATTGCGAACCAGCTGATAGTAGAACCACCAGTTTGACTTGCCCTGGCTGTTGATCAGTGAAGCCTGAACGATGCCTATTCCGCTCATTAGGCCGATGACGCAGAAAAAGCGAACCGGCCAAATGGCACCGTCCCAATGCTGACCGAATATCAGGGGGATGGCGTCACCGGCAATCGCGGCCAGCCCCATGAACACAGGGAACGAGACGAGCGAGCAGCCGAACGTCGCCATCAGAAATGCTTCGCGAACTTTCGCCTTTTCGGACTGTAGGGAGGAAAGAAGAACATGAGTGACGGAGTTCAGACCTCCTGCTACCACCTGATTGAGCATTTCGAACAGTCGCCGCGCAAAGTTGTAAATTCCGAGTGCAGCAGGACTGATCAGCGTGCCGATGATCAGTTGGTCCAGGTTCATGGTCTGCAAAAAGCGGTTTCCAGACGCGAATATTCCGTAATGAAGTAATTCACGCAGGCTCGCGAGCTTGATATGAAAACCTGGTAGCCAGCGGGCGCCCCAGAACGCAGCAATACAGGCTGCGGCAGGTGCTGCTATCTGGGCAATAGCAAGTGCCCAAAGGCCGAAGCCGGCAAAAATCAACGACAGGCATATGACCGCCGAGACGGAAGTGGCGATTGCTGTTCGTGCTGCAGCGAGATGAAATGACATCGTCCGTGCAATAAGCGCATTCGGCACAACCATCATCATGTCGAAAAATACCTTCAGGCCGATAATCGACAAGAGGCCGGCAATTTCTCCGTGACCGAGTAAATTGGCGAGTGGCGCTGAGGCGAAAAATAGCACCGCGTAGAGCACCGCAGCCGACATGAACGTCATCCAGAAGACTGTGTCGAGATGGCTACGGCGAATCGAGGTTTGCTGAATCAGCGCGTCACCAAAGGCCGTCGGTCCGAAACCTGCGGCAAAGCTGACTACAGCGAAGGCAAGCGCAATGAGCCCGAAATCCTGAGGCTGTAGATAGCGCGATGTGACAACGAAGACGAGGCTGTTGAGGGCAGTCGGAATCAGAGTATCGAGCGCTGACCAGAAGGCCCCCCGGAGAGCCGCTCTGGACCGATTCTCGCTGAGATGTGCAAAGACGATTTCGTCACCATCGGTCGTCGCCAATTACTTCACCTCTCTGTGCGCCTTCCATTGACCGTATCAGGCCATTTTGTCCAAGAAAAGACATGTGCTGCACTGCGGCAGGAATGGTGCGCGGTTTAACAGCTCGCCTGGGAGCGGCCGCCCGGTTGGCGTGCCAGCGCGCACCGACTAGGTCCAGCGAGTTCGATGAGATTCATGAACGCCGAGGGCACCCTCGACCTTAACGACCGAAGCCTATGTCCCACTCTACTACGCGCCCGGCGAGGCCTACCAGTTTGATTGGAGCTACGAGATCATTCTGATCAACTGGGTGACGACGACCATAAAGGTGGCACATGTCCGGCTTTTCCACAGCCGTATGATGTTTGCCCGAGCCTATATGCGCGAAAGCCAAGAAATGGCGTTTCGACACGCACGACAGGGCCTTCGACGTCTTCCGTGGCACTTGCACGGGTGGCACCCGCTGGCCTTGCATTCTATAGCCGGCAACTTTTTTCCGGAATGGGAGGCCTCTGCTAAGTCGACGGAGCTCACAATTTACTGTCAACTCGCTGCTATCCGTGCTTCGATGCAGGCGTTCCAGGAATACAGTGCCGGTCTCACGCAGCAGCATAGAAACGAGTTCGCCCGCTTGGTCAGGGCGCGTGAGTTCGATAATCAGTCTGAGATGGTGGCTTATCTTAAACGCTGTCGTGCCGTAATCGCCGAAGCGGAGGCTGAATGGAAGCTGTTACAAGTTTGGTTGGTTGCGGGGGCAGGATTTGAACCTGCGGCCTTCAGGTTATGAGCCTGACGAGCTACCGGGCTGCTCCACCCCGCGTTACCAGGTTTTTGCGTTCGCAAAAACCGACAGAGCAAACTCGCCGAGTTTGCGTATCCGATCCGGTTTTTGCCTTAGGCAAAATACCGTTATTACCAGCGTAAATCCCTATGGGATTTATCGCGACTGCATCACAGCTTGGCTGTGATGCATACTGCCGGAGCAAATCCTTTAGGATTTGTCTCCTGTAAGGGGCGCACGATTGTATGATACGCCGATATTGTCTTTGCGTTTTATAACGCAAAAGGCCGCGTAGTGAGCGGCCTTTGACTGGCCTTATGGCCGTTTGTTTTTGCGCT
>NZ_BBJU01000022.1 GCF_000739935.1 Agrobacterium rubi TR3 = NBRC 13261
TCTTCAGCCTCGCATTCTCGTCCTCGAGTGCCTTCAGCCGCTTCGCCTCGGAGACTTCCATGCCGCCATATTTGGCTTTCCAGTTATAAAACGTCGCTTCTGAAATCCCGTGCTTGCGGCAGAGGTCGGCCACCTTCGCGCCTGCCTCCTGCTCCTTCAGCACCGCAATAATCTGCTCTTCCGTAAATCTCTGCTTCTTCATTCGTCCGTCCTTTAATGGGCCGGACTCTAATCCATCCTGGAGGAAATTCGCAGTGGCAGGTCAATCGACGCCGACGTTCATGCCCAAGAATTTCAACGCGCATCGCAATCCCCGCATAAGACACGTCGCTAACGACGTCGTTAAACACGTATCTTAGGCCATCAAGGACTCGTGTGGCAGGCGGTGCCAATCGGGCGGTTACCTTTGAGAAAGCGGAACTGCAGCGATAAGTGGCACATCAGTCTTACTTCAGCATAAATCCTGTAATGCTGTTCAGCACATTAACTCTCATTCATGCATGAACTCGTGGAGCAACGTGGGATCTGGTTGCGCTCACGAGTCTACACAATGTAGATGACATGAATTACTAAATCGGTATGCTAATTTTCGAACAACGCGGTTCCGCTATATCTGTAGGGGTCTCTAAGCTAGGCACAGAGGTCCAACGTCCATATCCCGGGTTCGATGTCGGATCGTGAAAAACATTCGTGCTATAGAGTTTTCGCAAATTCTCTTTTTCTCGGGAAAACCGAGCCTGATGTTCCCGAGTAAGATCCGAACCGCGAGTTGCGGATTCATGATGCTTTAGGGACGCAAACGGTGTCCAAATAATGCCAAAGCCTTTAGCTCGCGCTCGAAGGCAATAGTCAACGTCGTTATAAGCAACGGCAAAGTTAATTTCGTCCCACTCGCCCGTGGCTTCGGCGCACTCGCGTGATATCAACATTGCTGCGCCTGTAACGCATGTTACAGAATTGCGGAGATGCAACCGATTCATGGGACCACCAAAGTCGGATGGCTTGTTGAGATACCAGTGTCCAGCAAAACCGCCCAGGCCTACGATCACACCGGCATGCTGTATCCTCCCGTTAGGATATAAGAGTTTGGCACCAACGATCCCTGTAGATGCAAACTCAAAACAAGAAACCATTTCCTTCAGCCAACCATCATCAACAATTTCGATGTCATTGTTCAGAATAAGGTAATGATCTCCCAAGGCCATTGATATGCCCTTATTCACTGCGCGGGAGAAGTTGAAACTTTCATCTTTCATCTCTACAACAAAATTGTCATATTTTCTTCTGTAGACATCGTAAAGGTCTAGCACGCGGTCGTCGGTACTACCGTTGTCAACGATAATAACCTCAAAGTTGTTGTAGTCTGTCCTGTTGTATAGTCCATCTAATATGACATTTATCAGCTGATAGCCATTTCGACTCGGTATAATCACTGAAATTTTGGGCCATTGGCACTCTACTGATTGAAGGAAGTCCACTTTATGAAGCGACTTTGTAAGAGCCTCCGTCACAGTAACACTTCTGCCCTCGCGGTCGAACCGATCCGAAATAGCAGTCCTTGCTGCTTTGGTGGCCTTATCCAAAAATCGCTGGGAATAACTTTGATTTGATCGCCGCCACCAGTAAGCTGGATAAGGCAAATGCAAGACATTTTCAGTAGGTATTCCCTCGAGGTAACGAAGGAGCATATCGTAATCTTGTGAGCCATCAAAACCAGAGCGTAAATAGCCAAGTTCCTTGAGACGATCACGACGAAAAATAGAAAAGTGATTTATATAGTTTACTCCCGTTAACAAAACGGGGTCGTATGCGGGCTTCAACATCAAGCCAAGAGGCATCAATTTATCATCGACCACTACCTCGTCAGTATACAAAAACTCCAACTGTCTATTATCTAACAGAGTTTTTAAAATCATCTTAAATGCGTGAGGAGCAATCATGTCATCATGATCGAGAAACGCGACCCACGTGCCTTGCGCTTTACTCAGACCTAAATTTGTTGCACTTGCAATGCCACCGTTAGCCTCATTGACAACGACGTGCATGTTAGAATCAAGGGCCCGCTTTTTATACCACTCGACAGTCTCATGCGAAGTCGACGCGTCGTCAGAAAGGATAAGTTCAGTACCTGGTATTTTCTGTTCTTCAAATGATCTAACTAAATCGTCGAGGTAGCGCTCAGAAGCATTGTATACAGGAACGACAACGCTTAGCCATATGCCCTCATCTGGAACCAAGGCAGGCACTGACTTTGCCAAACTATAATGTGCCGCAATAAATTTTGCTGTATCGGACTTCGCAGTTTTGCGTCGTATGTTAGGCATAGGTACATAAAACCGACGAAGTCGCCCGATATCCCAAACGGTCGCACCCGCCATGTCCGATGAAAGTCTATCGCTAATTATATGCTCGGCCGCCTCCCTGGTTGAATACATTTCAACAGTGAAATCAAATTCACAAGGGTAAGAGGCTGGATCGATGCGCATTGCTTTTATCATGCCGAGCCGCCCAATATCGGCGATTATGACAAAACTACGGTTGGGCTCAACAGTAAATGTGTTGCTTTCGTTGTACCCGCGGCCCTCGCTAAAATACACGCGAGGATTCAGTACATCGCTTTGCGAGCGAATACACGCAACCAATATGGGTTCCCTGACCAAATTGTAGCGGACATCGAAAAAAGGATCATCGCCATTTGCGCTCCACGACTGGCCTTGAGGCGAAGAAACGCGCGATAGATCACTACTTGGGACAATTTCTATAACCATTTGTGTATCAACCCTCAAGCATTTTCATTCTTAGCAGTCTCTCAAGCAACAATCCGATGCACAAACATAGCAAACCAGTAACAATCAAATATGTCTTATCAATCCACTTAGAAGTATAATCGGGATAGTATGCCAAACGCATCCACTCCACGGCATGGAAGACCGGGTTCCAAGATAGCGCGTAGGCTATCGGGTCTGGAATCGACGACGAAACGAAAAGCGTGCCTGACGCGAGATAGATAACAACCATCAGAAGCGCATAAATTGTAGCAAAAAATGGCAAAAACATTACCATCACGCCGGCGAGAAATCCGCAACCTATCGCAAGCAGGATAGAAGCCAAATACGCGTATACGGCTTGATATGGATCAACCGGGAATGGTGACTCTCCAAGTGCAATCAGAATTATAAACATAAAGATTAGCGTTAAGAATGCCGCTATAATCTCTAGGAACGCCCTGGCCATCATAATATCAACGACTGTCACGACCGGAAACGCGAGCATAGATTTATTAAGAAGCACGGATAGGGACATGAAGCGCGAGACATACATGAACAGAAGGGTCGGTATCAACCCGCTAGCGAAGAATACATTCAAGCTTTCGCCGTAGGGGCTTTTCCGTCCCGCGAACGAATACAACGCGAGAAGAATCAGCATGTGTGCAAGCGGCCATATAGACACGAGTAAGAAGCCTAATCCATGGTTAAAGAAACGAGTTCTCATATCGCGCAAGAGTACGGCTCTCATCACGTTCTTTTTCTCACTCAGAGCATCCACCACGGATCTACGTCGAGTTAAAATTTCAGTACCCAAAGTCACACCTGCAAACAGAAACTTGCCAGAAATTGAAAGGACGGCCGAGGATCGCCAGTCTTAGCGTGAACCTCAACTCAAAAAGGCGCTTCGCTCGCTGTAAATCTCACTGCATCAACCGTTTTCGTACTATGCTAGCTACACCAAGCGCCACAAGCCAAGTAAGCGTGCTGCCCACAATGGTTATAACAATCCACAAAGTCCGCTTGGGGTAGCGAGCGTCATCCGGTATTCGTGGACTTAGAAAACTATCCAGATAAAGTAGCTGTTGGCGGCTGATGAAGCGTATTTGCTCCAAACTTCTAACGCTCGAGGAAAACTGCTGCTCTGCGAGACCCAGTGTCAGTTGAAGCTGAGATAAATCTTGAGAAATATCTGCGAGGTTTCGCCCTTGCGCGTCTCCACCAACACCACTCCCTGCAAGCTGCTTATTGAGATCCGCGATTTGTTGCTCCTTACTACGGATTTCGCGCAGGAGAACGCGCATCTGAGGCGAATTATCGGAAACGACCGCACGCTGTGAATCATACCGCTGTTGCAGCTTCAACCGATCGGTCTCTAGAGAGGTGACAAGACTATTTATGACTTGTGCACTCCCCTCTACCGTCAATACCCCATCACGATTTCTGCCTTCTGCAATCGTCTTCCTTGCTGTTTCCAACGCGATCCGGGAATCCTCGAAATTCTTTTCAGCAGTGGCTGTCACATCTCGCCAGATGCGATCATTTACTCTGTTCACCACAAGCTCAGACGCCTTAAGTATTTCCGAAACCAACGTAGCCGCGTCTTGTGGGGTGAACGCGCGAACTTTTACTATAACAATCCCGCTGGCCGCACTGACCGACGTGTCTACCATCGTATCCCAATATTTTTTGACCTCGTCACCATTAGCGTCTTTCGGTAATCGTGCCCACCGGTCGATCGAATCCCTGCCAAAAATCTCCTTGACGTCAACACCTTGCTCCCGAAGAAAATCCAGCATCTCGTGACTCTTAATGAAATTAATCACGATTTGGGTATCCTGCACGATTTTTACTGAGGGAATACCCGTTACGCGAGCGAATTGGTCTTTTCCCATAGCCGGTGTCGATGAGCGCACTGTAAATCGAGACTCGGATTGATATTGATCCGATGCAACCAGACCGTAGTAAGCAATCGCCAGCACGTTCGGGGCAATCAAGAGCACCAGCGTCAGAAGTACCAGAATAATGGTGAAGACACGATCAGAGAGGCGTGGTCTGAGGCCGACTACTTTGTAAAGGTTACTGCGCGAGGATGTAGAAAACCGTAATTTTCGCGCGGATGCGGTCAATCGCTCAGATATTTTCCGGCTTGCCTCAAGGCTAACCAAAGACTTGGACCTAATTTCCTCGTGGTGCTGCGACATCGAAGTCACCAATCTCCATACCAATTTAAGGGAGCCGCTAGCAGCTACAGTTCGTGAGTCGCGTCGATGTCATCGGTTGAGCCGGTAGTAGGCTTCAATAGCATGCTCGACATCGTCGTAGAAGATCATTCGTCCATCAACCAAAAGTAAGGCTTTATCACAGTAAGTCTTTATCGTGTCCATTCCGTGTGAGATCATTATGATATCGGAATTTTTTCTTCTCTGATCAAATGCTTCTCTGCACCGCTCTTGGAAGCGCGCATCTCCAACAGCCGTAATTTCGTCCACAAGGTAACAATCAAACTGAATTGCCATCGAAAGACCGAACGCCAGACGAGCCGCCATGCCGGATGAATAGGTCCGATAAGGAGCGTTTATGTAGTCGCCAAGTTCGGCGAATTCTTCTACGAAACGAGAGACACGTAAAACATCCTCGCCATAGGCTCGAGCAACGAAATTGAGATTTTCCTTCCCCGTCATGTCAGTGTTAAATCCACCAGCAAAGCCAAGCGGCCAAGAAACCCTAACATCCTTGCTGATGCGACCCGAGTTGGGAAGAATTGTCCCGGCAATCATTCTCATTGTTGTTGATTTACCGGCTCCATTTACTCCCAGAATGCCGTAGGAGTATCCCCGATGGAAATCGATGTTGACTTTATCAAGGATAATCTTTTTGTGATTTTGTGTCTTGAAATATTTCGAGACATTTGTAAAGCGAATCATAACAGTTCTACAACCTGTGGTCTTCAACTGAGGCCCAAACAAGAGCCAGCGTAGACCACAAAACAACCAGGCCAAGAAAAATTAGAAACGGCGCTACGAGCCGCTTGGGGTAAATCGCTTCTTCAGGAAGAACTGGGTTCACGAACACCGTGATGTAAAGTGCTTTTTTAAGCGCCGCGGAAAGAGCTTGGTCGTAGTTTCTGCGCGCAGACTCATAGAGCTTTTCTGCGACCAAGCGATCTGTTTCGAGTGCGGTGAACTCTGTAATAACGTTAGAAATGGAGGCACCTTCGCTGCCAGTAAGTTGATTTCGTAGATCTGCAATCTGATCCTCAAGGCTTTCACGCGTTAATTTGAGCTGCCGATAGCTCGGAGAATTTGCGCCACTGGATTGCCTCACGACAAACATCCGTGCGTCGACATCCATTTTCTGTGCCAGAAGACCGGTTAACAAACTGCTTTTCTGCTCAGCCTGTTCAGTTGGGCTTAACAAGCCTGACTGCTTTTGAAGGCTGTTCACTTTCGTAAGAGCCTCACTATAAGTCTTACTGGTTCTCGTCACCTCATTTCGAAAACTCAAAAGCATGTCTTCACGGGCGCGAACCGTCATCTCGTTCACCAACTTCTCGCTTTCATCCAGTATCGCACTAACGAGCTTCTTTGAGTCTTCAGGTCGAAATGTTTGCGCCGTCAAAGTTACAATTCCAGATGGTCCGTCAATGAAAGCGGACACGTGCTTCAGCCAATAATCCAAAAACTCCTCGTTAGAGGCTTGGTCATCGAACCGCGCGAGGAAATCTGCGTCTTCATTTGCAAACATTTCCCGGTAATCAATTTTTCCGTCAAGACGGCGAAGTATCTCGGGTGAACGAATGAAACTCGTGACTATGTTCGCATCCTGCGATGAGGCCTGCATACTCATAAGACCAGAATCAACGTTCTCCGTCGCGCTATCTTCTGCTAGAGAACGCACTGCAAATCGCGCTTCGGCTACGTACTGATTAGAAGCGACAAAAACAAAATACAGTAATGACAGTATGGAAGGAAAGATAACGATCAGAAAGAACGTTATAACCATCCACGGGGGGCCGCGATCGTCAGCAGTGGTGCGAACCGCTTTGTCTAGCGGTGTGATTTGGTTTGATTTTCTAGCTGTTAATCTAGTTGTCAATCCGGCCGACAATCGCAACCATCTAGATTCAGTGGGACTATCGAGATTTTCAATACTACCCAAGTCAGAAACGATCTTAGTGTCGGTTTTACTCATATTTGCTTGCACCGGCTTTAGGTCACTATGCTACAGCTTCACGCAAATAGTGGTCAAGAATCAGATCTTCCTCCAAGAGCTGTTCTGCAATCGGAATTTCGCGCAAACGTTCAGCGATCTCATCGATAATCTTGTACGTCGAGTTAATCGGTACATCCATTGAAGACACTCCAACTAATTCACCCAACACATCCTGAAAATGCCCGTCCTGATTTCCGTGACCTACTACCGTGAAGCGCGCCAACGTTCCAACTGCAGCGGCAACATCTCTTCGTGTTACCCGCTGTTCGGGATAAGTGCAAACAAGTTGCCGTGTAATCGGTGACGCCAGAACGCTTCTCACTTTATCAGGCGACTTTTTTAAGGCGCGCTTAATCTCTGATCCATCTTCAAGGTTTACATTGCTAAAATGCTCAGCAGCCGGCGCAAGTATTAGCTTATCTCTATCGCTCACAAAGGTGACAGGGTCTTTAGCAAGGCGTTTTATGATGAAAAGCCTGCTGGCCATTTCGTAATAGGGATCAGGAACATCAGTGATCGCTTGAAACCCTTTATCAAGAAAATCTTCGTAGTTCCGAAAAAGAACTCGTCCGCTTATGTATATAGATGGCACTGATGAAAGATGAAGAACCTGCAATGTCGTCTCGTGTCCAAATCTCTCAACTGATGAGATCGCATATTGGAAACGATTTCCGCAGAATGCGTCCAATTTGATCATGGGCAGCATTTTCAGTTCGAGCCGCAATATTTTCAGGTTGACGGTCGATTCTTCAGGTACTCGCCTGTAGACCAGCAGCCCAGACTTGAGGTCGTAAATTGAAAGGCGCTGCTGTTGGTGGAGATTCGCGATTAGACTTGTGTCGAGGCGAAAACCTACCAGTCCGGTCGCGTGCCGACCAGACTGAACGACTGCAGGCCGCAACTGATCACAAGGTAGCAGTATTCTCGTTCCGTCATCTGTCGTGACGACGACAGTAGCTTCATCTGAGAAGCCATCAGGGATGACATATCCCTCGATAAGGTCCCCATGATCATATTCCATGTTGAAGAGCAATGATTCAATCCAATAACAGCAACCGTGTTAGCGTCTCGCGAATACCGAGAAACAAGGACCGCCTGGATGCTCCGGATACTCATCCTGAACGACTACCTCGGAATATCCTAGGTGTTTAAGAAGATCTAATATTTCATCCCTCTGTAGCCAATAGTGCCTATCTTTCATCCCCCCACAGAATGACGCGTTGGCTTCAGCATGCTGATAGCTACGCTCATAATAGTTGACATCCATACCCGAGACCGACCGCGTTTCGACATTTCCGCTAAACGGTTTCCGCCGTACATCTTGCACGGGCATCGCTGTGTCGTCGTAGTAGTGTGTCCAGATGAATAAGGAGTTTGCGCGCACCGACAGCAAGCGCAAAAACTCACCAGGATCAGGCATATGATAAAGAACACCAGATGCAAGTGCGAAGTCATATTGCCGATCGACGACGCGCAACCACTCCTGAATGTCCCCAAGATAAAATGAAGCCCGGTCCAGCTTCAAGATTTCTTTGGTAACCAGGCAACGCAGAAAGCATGACTTGTTCGCTTCTATGACGTCGATATTAGCTGGTCGATGCTGATTCAAGATAAAGGTATGCATACCTTCCAACGGCCCTACTTCGAGGAGTTGCAAACCCTCCACCGCTCCGTAGGCATTGAGAGCACCTATAACTCTGTCGTCAGCGAAAAGCGGCGTGTTCCCTGCATTTAATCCATCGATTGGAAATGCAGACGTCCAGCCATCCAAGGTGTCAATAGCGTTTTGCGCGTGAGGCAAGCGCATCTCATACTGATTAAATGCGGCAGATTTACTATCTGAATTGTCGTCTTTCGAATTTTTAGCAGCCGCTCGCAGCCCGGGCGCACCAGAGATAGAAAAACAAAAATTCCCCAGATTGCTCAAAAGTCTTGAAATACTTGTACCTATTCTTAGCCAAATATGCTGCAAAGTTTCACCCATATCTAGTACCTCAATATTTACGAGCGGGGACGCGTAATACGCCAATCTCGCCTTGCAACTTTTCACACGAGCACTCTTTTATCCAGATTGAGCGCAACGGCAACAGTTAAGAGCCAAATTACTGGTAACTGGTTTTAGGTGCCGAAACATACCCGCACTCAAATATCCTTTACCTAGCAGCCTTCATCCTACCCCGCCCGCGCCACCGAAACTACCGCCCTCCAGTGCTGGCTTTTTG
Source organism: Agrobacterium rubi TR3 = NBRC 13261 (assembly GCF_000739935.1). Taxonomy (GTDB): domain Bacteria; phylum Pseudomonadota; class Alphaproteobacteria; order Rhizobiales; family Rhizobiaceae; genus Agrobacterium; species Agrobacterium rubi. Next base: position 9,203 of record NZ_BBJU01000022.1, read on the forward strand.
TGGCGTCGGTCTTGGGCTACAGCCAGCGTTGCCCCCCGGTTCATTAAGTCTGTCTTCTACCATGCGACTAGAGATCGACAGCGCCGCCGCCGCAACACCGTCAGTGGAATAAAAATTCCCTCGCTCTTGAATGGAGGCCGCCACAAGGCGGAAGAAGGCCCTTCTCAATTCAGGATCGGGGACTATTGGTGATCGCCAGAATTCATCGAGCGAACCCTGATTTGTCAGTCCCTCGATATCAAAAAGGGCCGCTCCCAACGTTTTCGTCGGAATGGACTGGCTGAGCGCAGAAAGTGCCGCTGTTGAGTTTACAGTCACAACCCCGCGACACCCTGTCATGAGGGCGTTGAAATCTCCGCCGTCGAAGTAAAAAACCCTTTCGTCCACGCCAAATTTCTCAGCGGCTGACTGGATAACCCGGCTCCAGGAAATCAGCCCATTGTCCAAGGGGTGAACTTTGATTGCCAATCTTGCTGATCCATCAGCAGCGTGCGCAAAAGAAGAAATCACATGGGCAATCGCATCTCGCTGGCTCTTGTACGGCGAATGAGCACGCAACTGGTAGTCTGTTTCAAGCTGCAGAGGGTAGACGAACCAGGGCGCTCCGCCACTTTGCAATGATTCAGTCAACACACGCGCTTCCTTTTCTCGATGCCGAGCCGTTGCCAACCGCCCAACCCAGCCTGCATATTCCGCTAGAGGATGAAACAGGCCGTGGAACCGATATCGCGGATAGAGAAGACCCAAAAATACAGATGGGAGATAATAGGCGAGGTCCGCTAAGGCCTCGTTCAGGAACGTCTGCGAATATTTCCGTGTCCAGTCAGGCTCCGGCAAATCTGCTGCTGCTCTCATGATTACATCTGGATCGTTCGGAAACCGTGAGTTGGATGACATGCCATCCAGCTCCACCGTTACCCAGTCAGGCCGTAGGTAACCCATCTCGATGACGACGACTTCGACACCACGCTCCTTGGCTGCTTGCACGGCCTCCTTGTGGTAAGGGCGCTCTTCGCCGAGCAAAATGATGGTGCCGATTCTGCGATCGTCTATAAATGAACGTATATAGGCACGCCACTTTTCAAGGCTGCCGCGGTAATTGGATGCTCCACCGCGTCTCCAGAAAATCTGGTCACCGACATTGAGATTGATGCGATAACACGCATGACCGGCGCGGGTGAGATGCTCTGCAATCTTTGCAAATAGGGGTGACGAAGGCCCTTGGAGAAAGAGGAATGCCTTTTGATCACTCACTTGAAGCGTTCCTTGTAAAGATGGGCATGCCACAGGAGCGTTTCGAAAAGGGTCCATGGGGCCTCGATGCGTGAGGCCGTGGATTTGTGTTTGTCTTGTCTGGCCTTTGCCAACGGAACGATAAAGTAATCTGTTCGAGGATCCGGGAACGGATCGGCGTAACGTTTGAGCAGTGGTGCATGATCACCGTAAAAAGCAAGCCAGACGGGACGGTCGTATTTGTCCAGTTCGTCAATCAGATAGGCCAACGCCTCGTCCGCTTTGCGTAAAAGCTCTTTGTAGATATCCACGGGGTCTGTCAGCCCCTCGCAACGACCGGGTTCCCACGGCCCGTGATTGGCCATGGATGCCACGAAAAGCAGTGCGGATCGCTGTTTGTCGATCTTATCAGCGATATGCAAAACCTTTTGGGTCAGACGCATATCGGAAACGTAGGCTCCATCCCTTTCCAGAACATGATCAAAATCATCAAGCATCGTCATCTCGCTGAAGCCGAGAACTGGCATGGCTTTGTGGCGGAGAAAAAAGGTCCGGTCATAGGGATGGATGAAATGCGTCAGCCAACCGGCCTTGCGCAATTTGTTGGGCCAAACGACGTCGGCATAATGTGATGCCCGCAGATAGGGGTAGCTGGCGTCGGCATGAACTTCATTGGGTTGGAGACCACTGAGCACGGCGAATTCCGTGCGAAGGGTGTAGCCGCCCTCGAACACGGTGGTCATACGCCCCCATTGCGCTGCGCGTTCCTTCAGCAGATCGATGGTGGGCAACTGGAGGTCAAGTTCGCCCACGTTTCTCAGATCCATGAAGGATTCGGATTGCCAGACGATCAACAGCGGCGCGTCCTTGTTTGGCTCGCCCAGCATATCGTTCATGACACTTTGAAGGCCTTGGGCGATTTCCTCGATAATGGTGTCCCGCTTCATGCCAAGCCACATCATGAAATGATAGCTGACAGAGGTGAACGTGCCGAACCGGGTCGTGTTGGATTTTACGTCGAGCGTCGTCAAAAGCTTCTGGGAAATCGTCGCGGCCAGATGGCCGATCGGTTTCACAAATAGCAACAGGATGGACAGGGTTGGAACAAGGATACCAACGAGTATCCACAGTGGCGTATAGCTCTGCGGAATGATGGCGGGTTCGGTGACCATGAAAAGTGCCGTCACGCCAAAGACGTAACCGAGCGCAATGATCCAAAAGACGATGTTGAGATTCGTCGCATAAAAAATCGACTTGTATTTGAACACGTCAACAACGAGCGCAATATCTGAAAACACCAGTGGTTCGCGAATGAAGATGTATTTCGCCCGCGATATTCCCGTGAAAATTACGAAAAAGCTGATGGTTCCCAGGCAGCAATAAAGCGGGCGCCACGAGATCGCAAAGAAAATTGAGAACACGAAAAGGATGATCGGCAGCCGCATGATATGCTCGACGAGAACCCTCCCCCAGCCATGCGGCAGACGGCTTTTTCGCCTAACTGGTTGTGGCATCGCAAAGGGATCCGTCAGATAGACGACGATCGCAGCAACGATAAATGAAGCGACGGTCAGTGCGATCGGATGATCCTCATGTATCAACATGTCCATGCAGCCCTGTTAAACTATGCCGTCACGCGTGCAAGCCGCCAGAACATGACGGGCTTTATGAATGCTGCAAAACACGACAAAAGCTTCAATGTTAGTCCGAAATGGACCTGCCGTTTTCCCCGCTCAGTGCCATCAACGAGCAACTGCGCCACTTTCTCGGGCCTCCAGGGTCGCACCGCGCCCATCATGACTTGCGCTGCGTGGGGACGAAGACCTATTTCGAGTTCATATTGCGGGGTCAATGTATCCGGTGGATAAGAGATGGACACGGACACACCGTAGCCTCGCGCTTCCAGCCGCAAGGCTTCGGCAAAACCCGTGAGAGCAGACTTCGATGCGCAATAGGCGCTGTAAGCCGGAATACCAATAAGGGCAGCCCCTGATGATACCAGCATAATGCGACCGCTTCGTCTTTCTTTCATTCCGGCAAGGACTGCGCGAACCGCATAGACAGTGCCGAAGACGTTGACAGTCAGTTGCGCGTCAAAGACGTCAGACGATTGCGCATCGAAATACTGCGGATCGACACGGCCGGCGGAGGTGACAAGCACGTCGCAGGGTCCGTTTTGCGCTTCGGCTGCACGAACGGCCGCTGCCACTTCAATCTCGTTGCAAACGTCAACGGCGACAAGGAAGATGGCATCCGGCTTTATGACGTCGGATGTGAGCAGTTTCTCTTTCGCGCTCTGGAGAATGTCGGCTCTGCGTGCCATCAGAGAAACGCGATGACCTTTGGAAAGATATATCCGGGCGACCTCAAGACCGATACCGCTTGATCCGCCTGTTATGATAACATGAGCCATAAAGTCGTTTCCAAAGCAGTCGCAATATCACATGAATAGTTTCGCGACCTGCTGCATATCGAGAGCGCCCAAGCCCACATTTCGCTGCTTCAGATTCTGCAATATTTCGTCCGTCAGCTTCACCGCATGCGCAATCTGTTCGGGCGTGTGGTCGCTTGTCAAGAAGAACCGCAGACGCGCCATCCCTTCCTGAACCGCCGGATAGATGATGGGCAGAGCGTTGATTCCCGCTTTCAGCAGGTCGTTCGACAGTTGAACCGCGCGAAGGGAGTCACCCACAATGACAGGGACGACCGAATAACCTTCGCTGGGTCCGGTATCGAGGCCAGCCTGCTGTGCAAGCTGCAAAAACAGCTGCCCGTTTCGGCGGAGCGAAGCCACGCGTTCCGGTTCATTCTCCAAAACGAGGAGGCTCGCATGTGCTGCGCTGGCCAAAGACGGAGCAAGGCCGACGCTATAGACGAAGCCACCGGCTTGCGCCTTCAATATCTCGATGAGCGGCAAACTTCCCGCGACATAACCGCCACAACTGGACGCCGTCTTGGACAAAGTGCCCATCCAGATATCAACGCTGGATGAGTCGATGCCGAAATGCTCAAACGTGCCCCGCCCCGTTTCACCAAGAACACCCAGTGCGTGGGCTTCATCCACCATCAGCCAAAAGCCGTATTTTGATCGCAACCGGACAAACTCCGGAAGATCGGCAATATCGCCATCCATCGAATACACACCCTCAACGATGACGAGAATGCGGTCGAAATCCCCCTCGATGCTGGAGAGAATTTTCTCGAGATCGGCGGGATTGTTATGTCGGAAGAAACGGCGCGATGCGCCTGAAAGCTTAACGCCGGACAGAACGCTGTTGTGTATCAGTTCGTCGTGGATGACGAGATCCTTGGGGCCCACAATACAGCTGATGATCGTGGCGTTGGTCAGATAACCGCTGACGAAACACACGGCGGCCTCCGTGCCGTAGACGGATGCGATTTTATGCTCGAGAACCGCATGCAAAGGCCGCTCGCCGGCCACAAGACGACTGGCGGACGCAGAAATCCCATAATTTCCGATGGCATCCGTCGCAGCCTTCAGCACTGCAGGATGCGTATTGGTGCCGATATAGTCGTAGGATGCGAAATTGATGAGTTCACGACCGTCGATACGCGTCGTCGCTCCGGCGGCACCTTCATGCGAACGGTAAAACGGATTGTCCACACCCGCCAGATCGCTAATGGCCTTTTGCGCGACGATTTTCTTGTACTCGGGCAATTCATCGAAGCGCTTCGGCAGCTTTACGCGTTCCGGCGCGCGCCGATTGATGCGCGCCATGCGGTTCTGGCCGGTCTCTCCCTGGCGCTGCCGAAGCACGCTCACGAGCGTGCTCTCCGACGGTGCTTCGCTCAGGTCGTTGTGATCTGCTTCGTCAACCATTGTGACCGAGTTTTCTCTCTGAGACTGTCGCGGTGTGCTTGTCGGTGAGTTGTTCTACCAACGACGTGCTGTTCACATCGTCGTCCGCGTCACCAGAGTTATCATCGGCGGTGACCTTTTCATACAGTTTTTGTACGATATCACCCACGGTCGCACCGTCGCCCATGCCTGACAGCGGAATATCAATGCCCGTTTTCTGTTGGAAACCGACTCCCAGTTCCATCGCCATGAGGCTGTCCAGACCTATGTCCTTCAACACCTTGTCGGCTTTGACGCTGTCTTCCGCTACCTTGAGGATGGCCGCGATTTCGCCCGCGAGGAAGCCGTGCAGGATGGCGTAGGCTTCTTCATCCGACTTGCCGGACACCAGCGTTGCGAGATCAACCTGATCACCGTCGCCGCCAGAGGTTCCCCCTGCCGCATTGCGCGGAATTGCGGAAAAGAGTGGCTGCGATGTGATCGGCAGAGCCGACGCGCTTGCCCAGTCGAGTTCTGCGATCATGACGACAGCCTGATCGACCGCACCCGTATCGTTCACGATGACACGCTCGACGAAACCGAGAGCGCCCCGTGCCTTGAGGGCGGTTTTGCCGAGACGGCGAGATAAGATATCGCTGACATTCGTATTGCGCGCCAGAAAGCCGACATCACCGATCGCGCCAAATCCAATGGCGAGCGCAGGCAACCCGGCACGCCGACGCGCGCGCGCCAGACCTTCGAGATAGCCGTTTGCGGCGACGTAGTTGCCCTGACCGGGATTGCCGATCATCGTTGTCGCTGACGAGAACAAAAGGAAGAGTTCAAGATCATCGGCCCGTGTCAGACGATCAAGATTGCTCGCGCCCACTGCCTTGACGTCGATGACGGCACGGTTTTTCTCGCGGTCGAGGTTGGAAATCAGGCCGTCATTCAGAACCATGGCGGCATGCACGATGCCTTTGAGAGGACCGTACGAGCGAAGTTCCGTCAGCAGTGACTGGAGCGACGCTTCGACGGTGACATCGCAGGCGTGAACGGCGGCCTTTATGCCAGATGCTTTCCATGCGGCAACGGCATCCAGCGTTTCACGATCTGCGATCCCGCCGCGCGTGCAAAGTGCTAAATGGGTTGCACCACGGCTGCCAAGCCATTTTGCCGTTTCGAGACCAAATCCGCCAATACCGCCGACGACGAGATAAACGCCGGACGAAACTTTAAGCGCCTCGTTGGAAAACAGCTGCACATGATCCTGACCCTGGATGGGCGGGCGCACGACGATCTTGCCGATGTGACCAGCATTCTGCATTAGCCGGAAAGCAGCACCTGTCTCATCGTAATGGAAGGCACGATAAGGCAACGGGGTAAGTTTGCGTTCCGAGAACAATGTCCCAATATCGGCGAAGATTCGCCGCGTCAGGTCGGGCGCCTTGACGAGCAGCTGGTCGGCATCGATACCGAAATAGGAGATGTTGCGCCGGAATGGGCGCAGCGCAAGCTTGCGGTCCGAATAGTAGTCGCGTTTGCCAAGTTCCAGAAAACGACCGAATGGCTTCACAAGTTCGAAACTGCGCTCCATCGCTTCGGCAAAGAGAGAATTCAGCACAAGCTCGACCCCCTCCCCGTCCGTCACACGCAAAACGTCGCCCACAAAAGCAAGCGAGCGCGAATCGAACACATGGTCCGCCCCTAGCAGCGTCAGGAACCGGCGCTTCTCGACGGTACCGGCCGTTGCGATGACTTTCGCGCCTTTGAGCTTGGCAATCTGCAGCGCAGCAAGACCAACGCCCCCGGCTGCACCATGGATCAGGATCGTTTCGCCCTCGCGGATACGACCCAGTTCAACCATCGCGTAATAGGCCGTCAGAAAGGCAACAGGAACCGTGGCCGCTGCGGCCAGATCAATGCCATGCGGCACTTTGGTGACGCCATCGCGGGCAACGACCATATGTGTTGAGAACGCCTTGGGACCAATACCCATGACGTCATCGCCAATGGAAAGATCGGTCACCGAAGAGCCAGTGGCGGCGACTGTGCCAGCCATCTCCATTCCGATTGTGGCTCCGGCAAAACCATCCTCTAGCGCCTCTTCGGGCAGGAGACCCATCGACCACATCACATCGCGGAAATTGAGACCGGTTGCAGCGACTTTGACTACGATTTCATCTGCGCCGGGAACAGGAATCTTGTCCTGCGTCCAGACGATGCTATCGACGCGGCCGCTGGTTTGTTGCTGGATGGTCGCAGCTTCAAACGTCGTCGTTTTTCTGGCAGCATCGGAAATATAACTCGGAACAGCGCGGACCACCGACAACAAGCCGGTCCTTGCGCTGCATACCCATTCCCGCTCAGGGCCATCGTACGCGAGCAGAGACATGACGGCGTTTGATGTCTGCACCTGAGAAAGTGCCGCATCCAACAGGAAGACATCGAGTTCTTCATATTCGTTTTGCAGAACTCTTGCGAATGTCCACAAGCCGCTTGCGTCGGGATCGGCCTGATCGGATGCCGCAGGCGATCCGCCGGCCGCGACGACGAGTAGGCGGACGCGCGCACTGCCTTGTCCACGCAGATGGGCGCGTGCTGCTTCTGCAAAAGCGCTCAGTGTCAAAACGGCGTCCTGAACGCCAGCCGCATCACGGCTTCTCGCGGGAAGAGCAAATATGACTGCAAGCGGATAGGATAGGCGCTCTGTAAACACCTGGTCGAATACTGCGCGCGCCTCATCAGGCGGGCAGAGCAGCGGTTTTGAGAAAGCCCCACACAGCACAGGGCTATCGGCTTCGCTTTGTGTTACCTCGAACACCGATGCGAAAGACGACGCGCCGACATTGCCTGCAGCAGCCTTGGTCAATGTCGCGGCCTGAACCAGCAACAATCCACCCTCGGCAGAGTCACACTGTGCGACGTCAGGTGTGCCAAAACCACACTCTTTGAGAAGGTCTTCCCACTGGGTGGAGGATGCAAACAGGCCGGTCGGGAATTCTGCCGTCGTGCTGCCGGAAAACCAGTTTTCCGTGAGGCCGAAAACGAAATCGGACAGAGCCGACGACGAAGTTTCTGCGATTGCGACGCGACCGGCGCTGGATGCAGCCGTTCGCAAAACGTCTTTCAAGCCGCTATGCTCGCGGAAATGTCCATAGAGAGACCCGCTGGCACTTACGACAACATCAGCGCGATCCAGTTGCGACACGTCATCGGGGGCGAGGCAATCAACAGATGGATTGCGCTCGAACCCGATTTCAAGCGTGCGACGCAGATGGTCTGATGGTTCAACGATGACGAGCCGCGCACCCTTGAGGGCAACAATATCTGCAAGGCGATTGCTGAAGGCTGTGGAGACGGCACCGGCCTCAACGATTGTAAAACCATCACCCGGCAGAACATCAGCCAGAGCTGCATTCACCGCATCGATGACCAGTTGTTCACGACGACGCCCAAGCGCCGTGTGGTGGCGAACATGGTCGAGGGTCGCGTCGCTGAGGAAAGACGACGACTGGACCGGCTCGGAATGCGAGCCTTTCGCCAGAAGTTTGAGCGTTTCCTGATAGGCGTTGTTGATCAACACCGTCTCTGCAACGCGTTCCGGGAAGCGACGGTAGATTTCGTTCAACAAATCGCTGAGGGGTGGCAGGCCGCTATCAGGCTGGATGGTCCAACCCGTATCGGCGAATTGCGCGATGCCAGCATCTTCCAAAGTGTACAGACTGCTCGAAAGGAAACATTGGAATTCCGTTTTACCTGGCAGCGACGACAAGGACACTGTCTGGTCTTTGCTTGCTATGAGCAGCGCGATATCGTGACAGGCGCGCTGAACAGCCGCGTCCAGAAGCAACGTCGCCTCATCCGTCTGCGCCTGGGCAACTTTGGGGAAGAGGCTCGCAGGCAAGGCGGCGACCGCGTGAGACGACGTGTCGGATGAAACCTGCTGTCTTGCAACAGCCTCATAATGGAAGGCGACCGTATCAAGCGTACTGTGCTGACGCAGCCATGTCCGCCGGAAACGGCAATCATCCAGTGCGGCAACAAGTGTGCCATCTTCAGCCAACAACTCGATACGTGCCTTCAGGCTGTTTGCGCTGAACCGCTGTATCTGAATAACAGCACTAACGATTGGCTGGCCGGAAGACGCAGTTCGGACAGCTCCGAACCGCACGGGAATATAAGGCGCGCCATCAATTTCGCCTGTCAACGTACCGAAAAGTGCGACAAGCCCGTGGAAAGCGGCGTCGGTGGACACCGGATCCATGCCGTAGCTGAGATATGGATGGGCCGGGGACGCGGCCGGTCGCAGATTGACGACAATGTGCCGATCACCAAAAACCTCGGCACGTTCCAGAAGCTGGAAGCAAGGCGCATAGTCCAAACCGAAGCGTCGCGCGGTCTCATAAGCTTCAGCGGAGGAAATCGCGTGCGCCTTGCCAAGTGGCACAACGTTCAGTTCTGTCTTGCGAGACAGTCCAACGGAACGGCGACTGCGTGCCGTTGCATGGATCGTCCAGCCATCATCGCTCATGTATTCGCGAGAGGCGATCTCGACCATGCCGGTTTCCGGCGATATCCGCGTCAGCAGTTCAGCCATCCGGTTGTCACGCAGTTCCAAAGGCCGGAAAATTTCGAGATTGGTGATTTCTACCTCAGGGGTGACGTAATACGCCCTCGCCGCCTGCACGGCGATTTCAATGAAGGCACTGCCCGGCATGATGGATTTTCCATCCACGACGTGTCCGGCCAAATCAGGAAACAAGAGCGCATCGATATGGTTTTTCCACACCGAGGCATTCGGATCGGTCCGCCATCCCAAAAGAGTATAGGGTCCATCCGCGCCATCACGGCCAAACACATTGATCCCGTCAGATGTGATCTGCGGACGATAGGTCGCGTTCTCGAACGGCAATGGCGGCAAGTCTATGCCACTGATGGCAAGAGCGCGTCCACTGGCCGATACAACCCGTGCCCCATGTGAAATACCACGAAGTGCTGACCGTTTGACCGGATCGATACCATCACCCAAGCCTGGACGAGCAAGGGTGGGGAGAACCACTGCGGAAGCGGAAACCTGTTTGGCAGTTTCAACAACATAGGTCGACAAAATGGGGCGGGGCGAAATTTCCATAAAGATATTGCATCCAGCCTCAAGCGCGCCATTCACAGCCGCTTCGAATGCGATGGGTTCACGGACGTTTCGCCACCAGTAGTTGGCATCTAGTTGCTGTCCGTCGATTACCTTGCCGGTAACCGTGGAAATGAAGGTCGTGTGTCCGCTTTGAGGTGCAAGAGAGGGAATTTCTGCAAGAAAAGCATCTCTTTCCCCATCGATCACCGGATGGTGGAACGGGTAGTTTATATCGAGAATGTGTACGACGGTGCGGCTCGCCTGCGCCGCGGCCTTGAAACCCTTAATCTCCTCGACCGGACCGGAAATCGTAACCGAGTTGTGTGCATTCGTGGCTGCGACCATGATGTTATCGAGGCCATGACGCTGCGCAAAGGCAACCGCTGCTGGCTCCGACATAACCACTGCGGCCATCGTGCCGATGCCTGCCAAAGCATGCTGATGTTTGGATCGAATCGATACAACGGTCGTTGCATCTTCGGCACTCAGAATACCGGCGGCGTAAGCGGCCGCGACTTCACCGACGGAGTGACCGAAGACGAGGTCAGGTTTTACGCCATAGCTGGCCAGACAATCCGTCAGTGCGGCCTGAACCGCAAACAGCAAGGGTTGCGCGATGCGGGTATCGCGGAGCTGTTGATCAAGGTCATCGGCAAACAGAAGCGACGATATATCAATGCTCGCGCGCTCAGCGAAAAGCGCGCTGAACTGATCGAACCTCGTGCGGAATTCGTTGCTTTCACGATAAGCATCGACGCCCATACCGGCCCACTGCGATCCATTTCCAGCATATACGAATGCCGTTTTGACCACTTTGCCCGGGACTTCGCCAATCTGGGAGTCCGTTTCGCGCCCTTCACCGAGATAGGACGAAAGGGCATTGGCGATTTCTTCTGAACTGTCGCCGGCTGCCACGAACCTGTGTCTCAACATCGACCGGTTGCGGGTGGCAGAGACGATCTCGGCTTTTTCTTCACTGGATGCTGCCGCAAATCTTGCGTCATAGTCTTCCAAAAGCGTGTGGAGAGCTGTTTGCGTGTGGGCAGACAGGGTGAAAGTACCGCCCTCGTCCACGACAGTTGTCTCAGCAACAGATGCCGGATCGGAGATGACCACATGCACGTTGGTGCCACCGAAACCGAAGGAGTTGACGCCAGCAAGACGTCGCTCCGGTCCACGAGATAGCGCGCGCCCTGCACGGTTGACCTCAATGTTCAGAACATCGAAATCCACGTTTGCATTGAGGGTCTCCGCGTGAAGAGACGCTGGCAGATAATCATTTTCCAGTGACAAAACAGCTTTGATTAGGCCGAGAATGCCCGATGCGGGTTCCGCATGTCCGATGTTGGACTTAATCGAACCGATGGGCAGCGGCTTCGACCGCAACTGGCCCAGCACCGATCCGATGGCCCAGAGCTCTGCGGGGTCGCCCACCTTCGTGCCGGTGCCATGACCTTCGATAAAGGCGAGAGTGTCCGGGTCGATCCCGTTGCCATTGTAGATCGAACGCAACAGCTCCGCCTGCGCCTCACGCGATGGCAAAGATATTCCATTCGTGCGGCCAGCCGAATTCATGCCTGATGCGACAAGCGTCGCACGGCTTCTGCTTCCATCCGTCAGGACGCGGTCGGTACGGCGCAGAACGACAACGCCAGCACCTTCCGAGCGAACATAGCCTTCTCCATTTTCGCTATAAGCCCGGCAAAGGCCTTCCGGCGACAGCATACGAGCCTGGGAAAAGCCGATGAATGAGAAGGGATGCAACAGGAGATTGACGCCGCCAACGATAGCGGTATCGATCTCACCATCACGCAACGCGCGTTCAGCCTGATGCAGCGCCACCAGCGATGACGAACAGGCGGTATCGATTGTCATGCTCGGGCCGTTCAGACCCAGAATATGCGAAATTCGGTTCGACACGATCGACAGCGTATTGCCCGTCATAAAGTGCGGGCCGCCGGATGCCGGATCTTCTATCTGGAGATTGCCGTTGTCCAATGACGACGCACCGATATAGACCCCGACGCGTTCCTGCTGCAGTTCTGCCAGCGAAACGGATGCGTCTTCAAGCGCGCGCCAAACCGTTTGGAGCAGAATACGCTGCTGCGGATCCATGTAGGATGCTTCACGTGCGGAAATACCAAACACGGCCGGGTCGAAATCATAGACGTCCGCCAACACTCCAGCAGAGAATGTATAAGCCTTCCCTGGCATGCCGCGCGCTGGGTGCCAGAAACGTGCTTTCGCCCAACGCTCGTCTGGAATGGTACTGACTGCACAGATTTCCTGCCGCAAAAGCTGGAAAAGCTGATCAACGTTTTTTGCCGAAGGGGCTATGCAAGAACGCCCCAAAATCTCAACAGTCATACTTTACCAATGTCCAATATCAACACGCACACATTTCGTTGGTAGCAGGATTCAGCCGTCACATGTGTCTCTCAAACGCCACCACGAGTTCGGTTCAGCAAGCACCCGTAGTCCGATGAAGAGAAAAGGTTAGCAAATCTTCGCAACATCGAATACTCCTGCGGCCAAGATCGTCTCATGTCAAATTTTCTGGTTGCAGAAAAGGTTTTTTATGGACTGTCGGTAAGCAGGCTAGCCATCTTTAACACTTTCTTGCTATTGGGTGGCTGCGTGCGAATTTTGCGTGACGGAGTGACTGTGAAGAAGGCTGGTTTTTTATTGATTGGGCTGAGCCTAACCTCGTGCAACAATTTGCCTGGTGATGGTCCCCTCGCATCAGACGTTCTGGAACAATCCAGACAATCGATCAATCAGACTGGATCCAGACAGAGCGTTGTCTTCGATATCGTCGACATCGACGTGAACTCTGCCACGCTTATTTCTGCGTTTGACGGGAAATTGCTGCAAAGCCGATTCGGGATTGGTGGCTCCGTTAAACGGCCCGTGATCGGTGTTGGTGATCAGCTCAAAATCACAATATTTGAAGCAGGCTCAGACGGTTTGTTTTCAACCGGCGATTCCAAGCAGACGACACTTGACATCGTTGTTCAACCGGACGGCAAGGCCGCCATACCCTATGTTGGTCTTGTTTCTTTCGCTGGCAAGACGCTCGAGCAGGCTCGCCAAACAATCCTTGGTGCTTTGAAAAGCAAGGCCGTTGAGCCCGACGTCATCATCAGCAGCGCGGCAACGGCATCTCGCAATGTGACAGTGTCGGGCGCCGTGAACAGTCCAGCGGTCGTTCCATTGAATCTGGTTGCAGAGACAATTATGGAAGTTATCGCGAAGGCGGGAGGCCCAAGCGCCCAGCCATACGAGAGCTACGTGACACTGACCCGACAGGGTAAAACAGGGACAGTCTTGCTAAAGACTCTTCTCCAAAATCCACGTGAGAATGTCTATCTCCAGCCCGGCGACCAGATTTTTGTAACACGCGAACCACGTACCTTCACTGTCCTCGGCTCCGTTAAAAGCAACAGTCGGCTTGAGTTCGGCGCGAATGACCTGAATTTGTTGGAAGCTGTCGCCCTAGCAGGCGGTGGATCGGCGGAAACCAGCGACATGAAGGGCTACTTCGTATTCCGATATGAAGAACCCGACATTGTTATGGACCTCCTAGGGCCACAGCGTTTCAACCAACTGGTGAGCAAGGGTATGCGCACGGATAAATTGGGCCGCTACCCGATCGTGTATCGTTTCGACATGACAAAGGCGGGCAGCATGCTCACTGGTCAGAATTTTGATATAAAGGCGAGAGACGTTATCTACGCATCACGCCATCCTTCTGTTGATTTCACCCGGTTCGTTACGATTATCGGGCAGCCTATTGGCATCGTGTCGGGCGGGGCTGGGGTTTATAATAACTTCAACAACTGACAGCGCGAAGTATCATGACCTCACTCAACGTTCGGCAGATTACCGAAACAAGCCTTTTAGCCATGAAAGCATAGAGTTCCAAAGTGAAAACGGTGGTATCCCGATCTTGCTATATCCCGCTTCAGTGAGATAGAAATACCTCACACCATCGCGTTCACGGTAGCGCATATAGCCCATGTTCATCCCCACATTGATCGCCGGAGTCATGTCAATGCGCCATGCGATCGTATGCGCAGGTACATTCTCAGCCCCTGCGTCGTACAACTGCAACAATACGTCTCTCAAGTCGTCGCCCATCGGTATCGTCTAGCATAATCGAAAGCACATGCTAATTGACAAAATCGGGATTTTATTATGGGAGCGTTTCGATTAACCGGACCGACGACATTTGTCGTTGCCAAATCTTGTCGCTAAAGGTTCACGGCTCTTATGACGTTGATGGTCATTTAGAAAATTCGGCAAAAGGACATGTGGCCGCGAAATGAAAGGAACGGACATTTCGTTGACCGCAGAAAACTCCAAAATACCATACGCGCTCGGCGACATGCCGGTTTCCATCAAGATTGATGCTTCGGGCACCGGGAAAAAGCGCGTTTGCATCGTGAAACTTCACAGAAAAGATCGCATCCCTGAGACGATTACCAGATCTCTTCTGCTAGATGAGCGGGGGCACGGGATATTCTTTGGCTGGATGCCTGTCGATCTCCAAGCCATTTCCCTAGCTTTGCCCGACGGCGTTGACCAGCGAGCAAAGTTTACTGCCCGCCCCATGACTTATCTCGAAATGGTAATCCGGCTTGCATGCCACTCGCCGAAAACGATGTGGCAAGCTCTTCGTCTCCTTCTAAGACGAAATATAAGAGGTTTTCAGTTCCGGATTGTCCGTCTTTGCGACAGTTTGAATGAGCCATCCTACCGGGATTGGCGCCAGGTCAATGAGACGTTTCGCAAGCCATCGAATTTTCAGGATTGGCCAGATACGCCCGATGTCCTGGTGTCGATCGTTGGTGATCCGAGGCTGATATCGAAAACGCGCGATTCGATTACGGCTCAAACCTATCCTCACATTCAAGAATTGCCCGCCCAAACCGGGGGCGAAGATTTTACCCACAACCAAAATTGCGTCTGGATCCGTCTGACAGCCGGAATGGAACTGAGTATCGACGCCATCGAGCGGCTCGTTAAGCCGCTTGTCGATGATCCCAACCTAGTCGCTGTTTATTGCGATGAAGACAGAATTGATACCGCAGGAGAACGTGTCGACCCATTTTTTAAACCCGCATGGAATCCGCCATTGGCGCAATCAGGATGGCTCGCCCCAGATGGTGCAGCGATCCGGGTAACGACGTTGGCTCACATACCTGATTCCCAAAAGATGGGTGCGGCCGCTTTGCTGATGGCAGCGTCGCAATATGGCAAGATCGGACACTTACCTGCCCCCTTGCTTCACAGGCGAGATTTTAGACAGCCTGCCTCAATTCTCTCTGGTTCGTCTCCCGCCGCGCCATCCAAGGTCAGCGTCATTATTCCCACCAGAGACCGGGCCGACCTTCTTTCAGTTTGCCTCGCTGGCCTGTATGAGAAAACAAGGCATGATGGCTTGGACGTTATTGTTATCGACAATGACAGCTGCGAGCCTGATACCTTACAGCTCTTTTCACGCTACGAGGATGCTGGTCTCATCCGTCGCATTCCACTTCCCGGCCCGTTCAATTTCGCAAAAGCCTGCAACATCGGTGTGAGCGCTGCGGAACATGACCTCGTTCTATTATTGAACAACGATGTCGACCCATTGCATCCCGAATGGCTGGACCGGATGATCGTGGAGCTTGAGGACGAGCGCGTAGGCGCCTGCGGTCCTCTTCTCCTGTTTCGTGACGGTTTCGTACAGCACGCGGGGGTCACACTGGGCGCTGGATCGGTTGCGCGCCACAGCTTCCATTTCCGTGATCCTGATGGTGGCGAAGACTACGGGCTTATCTCTCAAAGGCGAGAAATAAGCGCGGTGACCGCTGCTTGTATGCTGACAAGAAAAAAACTGTGGATGAACGTCGGCGGCATGAACGAGCGCACGCTATCAGTGGCCTTCAATGATGTTGATTACTGCCTTAAGCTCGGCGTATCCGGACAAAAAATAATCTGGACACCTCACGCCCGTTTGACGCACCTTGAATCGGTTTCACGTCTAGCAGATGATACGCCTGAAAAACGAAGGCGCTTCGCCTCAGAAGAACAATTCATGCATGAAGAGTGGAGCGAGGTGCTTTTAAATGATCCTCACTACAATCCAAACCTCTCCCTTGCCGGCGGTGATCATGTCCTCGACGCCTTGCCGCGAACTCTTGATGTCAGAACACCAAAGGTTTGGCGCAATGCCAGAGCCGGATAGGGCATCTGGCCGTAAGGATACCGTTGTTGGCGAAACGGCTTTCGAAGTGGAATGAGGACCGATGATACCTTTATCATGGCGTAATTATTTTACGAAACTTTTACCACAACCTCGGCTTCGCAACAGCGCGGTAAATGCCGCGCGCAAACCAGTGCGTCGAATTTATCTGTTTGGCCGCCATCCGAACCCAACAGCAGACTATTATTTCGAAGGACGATTTGCCGATGATCCCAGACATCCTTATGAGCTGGTAGATATCAGAAATCGCGATCTATCCTCATTGGAAACGAACGGGGCGCTGGTCATACTATGCCGCTACGCGTCCGCCAGCGTTCTGAAATGGATAAGGGTTAATCAGGACAGCCTTGCAGGCGTTGTCTTGTTCTTGGACGACAACATCCCTGCTGTCGTCGCGGGAGAAGATGCGACGCTGTCCTATCGTATTTTTCTCTATTATCGGGCGCTTTACCCACTTAGACGCCTCAACACCGTTCTCGACGCGGTTTGGGTGTCAACGCGGGCGCTCGGCGACACAATGCGCCATCTAGCGCCCGTTGTCGTCCCACCTGCCCCACCTTCCCGGCTGTGGCAGGTCAATAAACCGAGAGGTGATAAAAGAGATGTGTGCATTGCATATCATGCCACTGGCGTTCATTATTCCGAGCATCTCTTCCTCCACCCAATCATTGAATCAATTCTAATCCAGAGGCCCCAAACGAGATTTGAGGTCTTCGCGGGCAAACATGCAGCAAAAATATGGAAGGACATGGAGGGTGTTACTGTCCGACCACCAGTGAGTTGGAGCGAATATCTGGAGGAATCCTCCAAACGTCTGATCGACATCATGCTCGTTCCGCTGACACCGTCGCTTGTAAACGACTGTCGGGCGCCGACAAAAAGAATCGATGTCGCCAGGTTCGGTGCCGCAGGGATATTTTCCATATCCAAGGCATACGGAGGGTCAGAGAACACTTCTGAAATACTCCTGCCCTACCAGGCCTCGGTGTGGACAGAGACGATCTTAAATTTGATAGACGACACAGATTTGAGAGCAAAGGTAGCTGCAGCAACACGAGCCAAAGTCGCCGCCATGCGGTCAGCCGTGAGTGAGCGCGAGATAATCAAGCTTCTAAAAATAGAAGCTCAACGGTGGTGAGCTAGCTGCGACCGGAGCAATCGACGGTATACGAATTACCGCCGTCATAGCCTTGATTATGTGATGCGCTCTGGCATTCACGTTCGATGATTGTTGCAGCGTTCGGACACAAGTCATGGTCGCGGCATGATCGACGCACAATTCGACTTCTAGCTTAAACAAAATGATCAGACAGACGACGTCGCCTCTTTCGGAGTATCTGCCGGCATTTGCCGGCAGATACGTCGATCAGATAGGGCTTGAGCAGAAGACAAGCTATTATTCAATAACTCCTTAGTAGCAGCTCCATGGCCCGCAACGGCGATAGTAATGATGATGATCGTTCAAGCTGGCGCCCAGAACAGCGCCACCCACGAGACCGATGGCCGCTCCGGCGACAGCGGTGTTTTCGGCTTGCTGAGCCTGCTGGCGATTGCTTTGGTATGTCGCGCTCACACAACGGTCATACCGCTTCGTGCCTGCCTTAAGGCCCTGTGATTTGCATGTCATCTGCGCGCTACTGGCGGATTCCTGCGCGGTCTGGCACCCAGACAATCCAACCACCATAACGAGGGAACAAACCCCGACTGTAAATGTTTTTAGCATCTTATCCCTCTCAAAAAACTTGCTTTTTCCTCTCCTTCCGGCGAAGTGAAAACCGAAAAAAGAATGGATTTCCTTCGCACGAAGGACGGCGTCGGCCCATTAGCACAGATGTGCTAATCAGCGGATGCGGTTAACAAAGGCTACCATTCGAGCGGCGTACAGCTAGCTCCCCTTGCTCTCATCGGAGAGTGGGACCATGGCTGTGGTGAGGAATCTTACAAAGCGCTAACGCGAAGGGTCTATATGGCCTGACTTGCAGTGAGGCGAGCGCTGTGGGAATGGTGTCGCACACAATATCCTCAGTCCTAACCGACGAAATCCTAACTGCCAGCTAGTGTCAAAGCTTTGGCATCTCTTTTTAAGAAAACCGCGGTGATTATCGTCTCCCCAGAGCGGTCGTTCGCTGCAAAGCAGTGTCGAAGCCCTTTAGCGATACTGAGAATGCAACGTCCTCGCCTGTATCGCTGGACTTTGCTATGACTTTCAGAGTGGTGCCGGTGCGAAGAGACGTTGCTACTTTTTCGGTGAAGATCAGTGAGACCAAGCAACCTACAGGAAGACACGTGCGGAAAGGTGCAGGTTTGCCTGGTGGCAAATCGTCAACTGCAAATGTTGCGCCGTCCGCCAATCTTAGCCCGAAAGGCAGAACCAAGCTTCCACGCAGGCTGCCATCTTCTTGAGGTCTCAACTCTGCGACAAGAACACGCTGAGAGTTTGTATTGAGTTGCGTCTGCGAAAAGGCGCACTCACGCGTCTCATTTTTTGTGACGCAACGTACGCTCCAATCACCGTAGTTTTCCGCTAGAGAAGATGGCTGACTGGCATCCGGGCTGGGAGACTGAGCGAAAGACTGACCTACGGCGGCGGAATAAACCGCCGCCAGAGCCAAGATTTTTAGCGAGATGCATTTCATCAGAACTGCACGCTGAGCTTGGCGTCAACACCACTGTTCACACCATCTCCGCCGTATTCGCCGTTATAAGACACGCCAAAAGTAGCGTCCGCAGAGAGAGCAAAATCTAGCCCGACTTGCACGACAAGAGCGTTTTGCGAGACAGCCGCACCATCTACAACAAAGCTGTCACTGCCAGCGAAGGACATACGTGACGACGGATCCGTATCTCCGAATGCATGTCTCCAGCCAACCGTGCCGCTCGCCTTGGTGAGAACCCCGCCCAAGCTGAAGTCAGAGGATGTGCGTAGTCCAAGAGTCGTGAATGTGGTGTTTGTCGTGTCCTTCTGCACACTAAGTGCAGCAGAACCGCCATTTTCAGAAAAAGCATCCGTCCGGAGATTAACGTGCGCTACATTGAGAAAAGGCTCAAAAGCGGCGACGGTCGTCTGGACCTCATATCCTACTTCCCCATACACTTGGAACGAAGCGGCGTCATAGTCGGCCTTCAACTGTTGTGACAGCCCAGGAAAATTAACGAAACGGTCAGTCGATATCCGGTGCACGGTGTAGGCCGCGCCGGTTCTTACTGCTAGAGGACCCCATTCCTTACTGCCATAGATGCCGAAGGAATAGTTATCGCTGTCTCCAGAAGATGTGCGATCATCCACTTCGAAATTGGAGCGGCTGTAGCTGGCGAATGCGCCGAGCCGAACCTCTTGGTCGACAAGCGTGTCAATGCCCGTCACAAAGCCGCCAGTCGCAACGTCTGTCTTTGCCCGTCCGCTGTCAGCATCAAGACTGCTCCAAGAACCGAAGGCTTGTCCCCATGCAGACCACGCGGGATCGAGCGGCTTAGGAAGAATAGCTGCCATTGGATCTTCCTTCATCCAGCGGCCATTATCCCAATAATTACTGACAGGTACAGGCTTTGCGGCGACATCACCAGATGCTGCGCGAAGTCGGTCGTTGGCAGCATCTCGAATGAAATGGTTGCTCGACACCAAACCGGATTTCACCGCTGCGTGGGCTTCTCCAGAAAGCTGATCGAAGGCGCCTCGCGCTTCATCAGCGCTCAGTAGGAGAAGGCGATTGTAAAGAGCTAGTGATTCTCCACTCTGCTGCAATGTGTTGAGTGAACGAGCCACCGCGACTTGGTTCGATGTATCGGCCACGCTGTCGAACAAACCGGCACCAGGATTCGTCGGGGGTTCCGGAGCTGGGTTTGTGGGCGGCTCAGGGTTGGGATTGGTGGGGGGCTCGGGATTTGGGTTGGTTGGGGGTTCGGGAGCTGGATTGGTAGGGGGCTCAGGGTTCGGGTTGGTCGGAGGGGGAGCCCCCGTGTCCTTTACGGAAATTCTCAGGTCAATTTCCTTTTCCTTCTGATCGAGAGCAACGTCGAGAAATGCAGATTTAGAAATCGCCTCGGCAAAACTTCCGGTGATCCCTCCTTGGGATGTCAGGATCGTATAGGTCTGACCGCTCTGATAACTGGTCGCTGCATCAAGCGCCGTGACATGAACGGCTGTGTCATTGCCGATCGTTGTCCTGCCAAGACCGTCCACAGTAATAGGATCGCTGTTGGCGTCGAAGCCGGCATACTGCTTCAGCGTTTCCACCTCGATTCGATCGCTGTCACCATTTGCGGCAACGTCGACTTCGTAGACGGACCCGTCTATGAAATCGAGGTCGCCACGAACCTTGATTGTACCAAGTGGATTACCGATATCGCCAGGCGAGATGGATGCTCCCTTATCCACGCGTGTCGTGCCGACAGTTCCAAAGCCGGCGAGCCTGCCATATTTACCAGTGACACTGGTTCCATCGTTCGCGGAGTTGAGCGTATCGCCCCATACGTCCACGCGACTCGTATAGATTTCGCTGCCAAGGAAATTCGTGACGATTTGTCCGGTTTGGCCGCCTATCACCAGTGTGCCGTTACGCACTGAAAAATTTGTGCGATCCGGAGACACCGTGTCATCGTCAGCGATTGCGGTACCAAGATCACCCTTGATGACCAGTCTGCTGTTACCATCGACAATAACGCCGCCTGCGTAGGAATCAAACGATGCAAAGCCGGTTAGGTCTCCAGTCAGAATAGTCTCACCCGCTAGACTAACAATCGAACCGTCACCGACTATTTTGTTAGAAAATTCGTAGGCTGTATCGCTATGATTAAAAACAACCCGACCGGTGCCAGATTTTCCAAAATCGACCAAAGCCTCTGTATTAATTTTGCCTGCGGCCTGCGTATTGATAATCTTGGGTTCACCAGCCAGCGAATCGGTATCAATCTGCCCACCAATAACGAGGTAACCGCTGTTTCCGATGTCGATCGAATTGGCGACGTTCAGCGAACCACCTTGTGCCACGACAACGTGGCCATCGTCTTCAATTTCGATATTGTCTGAGACATTTATCGTGCTCGCCGCACCCGAGACAATTAACTCGGCATGGGTATCGAGAGATGCAGTTGACGTGGCGAAAGTGCCGCCGTCCGAAACAGCCATACTTCCGCTCAAGTCAAATGTGCCCGTATTCGTCCAGTTTGATCCTTGACCTCTCACATTGATGGCAGAGGTACCACCTGGTGCGTTACGTAGACCGATGCCAGCGTAGTTTGTTAAAATGGATCCGCCGTTTTCGACAGTGATAGAATCCGCCTCGTCTCCACTTTGAGCTGAAGTGAATGTGTCGGTTGTCAATACAGAACCGACGCCCGTCACCAAAAGAGTGCCGCGTGACTCCATCCCTTCGGCGAGGTGCACCTCCCGCGCGTCGACCTTTCCGCCATTCTCGATGATCAGAGTACCATCGCCGCCCGTCACGCACATCAGCGAGTAGCCATTGCAACCGCCACCAATCGTCAAAAGGTTGCCGAGAACACTGTTCGTCCGCCGCACATTCAGTTCAGAGCCAGGACCTGAAACTGTTACCGTCGATTGCGAGCCGTCCACGCCAGCGATGACAACCCGGTTATTGACAAGAACCTTGGCACCGTTGTTGATATCCAACGACACGCCTTTATTGTTGAGGCCAACAATGAAATCGTCTTCGAATACCTGATCCGTACTGATCGTGGTGCTGCCATTGTCATGGATAAAGTCTCTTGCGTCCTGAGACATCGCCGTTGACGTGAAAAGTGCAAGCGAGGCAGGAATAAAAACCGCCGCACGGCGGGTCACTGTCAGCGCTGTAGAGGTTGATAGGGCCTGATACAGGCTCCCGTTTTTGCTTTTCGGGGTCAATCGTTTATCTCCATAATCATGCCAGCGAACGCAATGCGTATGCGGTAGGTTAGGAGCGAGGATTAACCACAGGTGATAAAGCCAAGCTATTAGTACGGATGTGCTACTCGATCAAACTAAACCCGTAAGCGAAAAAATTGGTTTTGGTTTTTGTATGATTCACGTTTCTGATCAGAGAATTCGATTCAACTCGGCATCAAGAAAGCTCAGTCCAACACGTCATTGTTTGGAACGAGGCTTTCAGTATTTTCTTGATTATGTAACGATAATATACTCTTATTTATAAGCTACTCTTTAGAGATAAGCGACGGCGCGATCGGATTGCCCTCGACTATGGGATTTTCAAACCCTAAAAAAACTCTTCTTTTAGTTGCGCGACCTAGAAATTCTCTCTCTATGGTTTTTTTGCTGCATGTGCGAAAAAATAGCACAGATGTGCTAGTGTTATCGAAATCACACACTGCTATAGATCGCGCCAAGGACCTTGAGAGGCACAACGTTTGGCCGAGGAAACAATTGTCGTCGTTGATGATCATCCAGTCTTTAGGGACGGAATGGCGTCGTTGATTCGCAGAAAATTTCCCGAAGCGGTTGTTTTAAGTACGGAGACCCTGGAAGAGGCTCTTAACGTCGCCAGAGAGCGTAAAGAGCCGCCTTCCATGTTTGTGCTTGATCTCTTTTTTTCAAAGCACAATATCTTGGGCACATTACCAGCCCTCAGGAAACAGTTCAGCCGATCATCAATCGTTATCGTGACAATGGCGGACGACGCTGCAACAATCGATGCAGCGATGGCCTGTGGCATTAACGGTTTCATTAACAAAGCCGTGTCTCCTCAGACTATGCTGACGGGGCTCGAGGCAGTGCGTGTTGGCGAACTCGTCGTGTCGCTACCAGAACACAAGCGCGCGCCAACGTTGAACCAGATGATATTGAGTGAACGACAGTTCGCCGTCCTTCAGTTGATCGCTCAAGGGAAGACCAACAAAGAGATCGCTATTGCGCTCGGCATCTCTCCATTCACCGTCCGCATTCACGTAACCGCTTTGTTCAGAGCACTTGGTGTCGCGTCACGCGTCGCCGCGGTCACTTACGCGATGAGAGAAGGTCTCTTGACCACTCCTGCGCAACTGCGTTTGAAGGCGTAGTCTGCTAAACTAACCAACGCGCGTTTGGTCGAGCGGACCATGCGCCTCAATCGCGGCCGTCATGATGATCGACCGAAGCTCTGCTGGACGTACAGGTTTTGACAGGATCGGGATTTCGCCGTCGGCCAGTTCATCCCGCACCCGACCAGCGTCGTGCCCACTCATCACCACGGCTGGCAAGGACCAACCTGCCATAGCTCTCACAGACGATATGCAATCGCTTCCTGTCGTGCCTTCTCCCAGATCAAAATCCGTAATGACAAGATCGCAGGGGGCAAGCCGCTCCGGTATGTTTGTTTCAGCCTGTACCTCACAGCCCCATTTGCGCAATAGGCTGGCCGTCGCGCGAAGAACTGCTTCATCATCCTCAATCAAAAGGACGCGAAGCCCATTCACACTGAATGTCTCCGGTTTTGTTCTAACATTCCTTGGCTGGGGAGACAGCTGTTCAGGCGCTATTGTTAGACCGGACAAGGACACGCATGTTCCGCGCCCAGGAACTGATCTCAGTTGCACCGTCAAATTCATAAGACGTGTTAGCCGCTTGACGATCGGTAGACCAAGACCGACTCCGTCGACATCGCGATCTCCTCGCACGCGCACCTGATAAAACTCTTCGAAAACACGCTCCTGGTGTTCAAGTGAAATGCCTGGACCCTGATCAAAAACTTGTAAAACAAGCGCGCCGTTTTGCTTCCGGCAGCCAATCAGGATAGCCCGTCCAGGCGCATATTTGATGGCATTATTGACCACGTTCTGAAGGACCGTCGTCAAAAGCGCGCGATCGGTGACGACCAATGCCTTACATGCTTGCACGCGGAGTTTACAGTCGTTGGCGTGCGCTGCTTCGGTGTTCTGCTGAAGGACGTCATCGATAATGTCCTGAATGGCGATAGTTTCATATCGAGGCACAACTTTTCCGCTGTCTAACGTCGAGACATCGAGCAATGATTTGAACAAGCGCGAAACACTTTGTAGGGATCGATCAATGTTGTCGACCATCTGCAACTCGGCGGGGCGAAGATTTGCGTCCCGTAGACATGCTGTAAACAGACTGATGGCATGAACGGGCTGCCGCAGATCGTGACTGGCTTGCGCCAGAAACCGCGACTTCGACAGATTGGCTTCCTGCTCCGCTGCATACGCCTGATGAACTCTATCAAGCAGCACGTAAATATATGCAGGCACTAATATGGCTGTTGCGGTCAGCGTCAGCACAACATAGGGATTTTCACGCATATAGGCGTTAAACATGGTGCTGACAGCAATCGACGCCAGCGCCATCACGGTTGAGGCGACCAAATACCTTGGGCCAAAACGAAGTCCGTTCCCAACGGTTACCCACATTAGAAGCGCAAAAATAGGCAACATGGATGCGCCACCAGTTGCCATGGTATAGGTTAAAGCTGGCATGTCACACACGATTGCGATCGATCGCCTCCAGGGGTGGTCGCCAGGGTGTTTCTTCATCCACCATAAAACAACGCAAGAAAACGGCAGATAAAATGCGAACAGGATTAGTATGCCCATTTGTGGGGCAATTCGCAGCCCGCCAAACGTCGACGAGATAATGAAAAAAACCGCCGCAAATGAGATGATGACCCTGACGACTGCCTGCTTGACGTCTTCACTATCCCCTTCACGTGCCTGAAAGTTCCGCCACACGTTAATGGTGTTCGAGACGAAAGGTCTGCGTCGCATAGGCTTCAAACGCTCCTGAGTCGCGTGCGGGAACTTATTACATGCTATCTGAGAATTTTTAGTAATCGGTACACGCAAGCGCTGCAACCCTTGGAAGGAGAAGGTGATGCCGGTATTGGCGCAAATTTTAACTCCTAGTCATTCCAGCCGGATTTATAAGAGTGCCTGAGCGGTGTGCCGCGAGCCCGCCTTGGGCACCGTCTCGGCAGCGCGCGCCGCTCGCTCAATCGGCTGCCCCCGGCGCGTGCCTGTGCCGGATCCGCTGTTCACTGTACTGGATGAGGGCTTCAATGCCACCGACGAACTCGACCTACAAGATCTGACTTCCTTGAGACGAGCGGCAGCAGCGGCACTTCTGTTACAACCCGTGAACCTCATGCGGAATTTGTTTAGAGATAACGATGAATGATTGACAATAAAGGACTTTTCGAGATTATAAAGATAACAACTTGACTGGATGATTTTATGCTCGCCATTCTTGCGGACGATCTGACCGGCGCGCTCGACTCCGCAGCTCCCTTCGCCGCGCGTGGCTTTCGTGCTGACATAGCGCTCAATTTGGGGACCATTACCGATATTGTCGCAGATGCGCCGGATGTGATTTCGATCAACCTCAACACCCGTGAAATCAGTGCTGACGACGCGAGGGTGATGACAGCGGCAGCCATTGGTTTCTTGCCGTCGGGGACGCGCCTGTTCAAGAAGGTCGACTCCCGGCTCAAGGGCAATATTGCTGCTGAACTCGATGCCATCCCCTATTCACGGGCGCTCGCCGCACCTGCCATTCCCGCATTTGACCGTATTGTCGAGGCGGGCCACGTCACTGGTCACGGTATCGATACGCCCATTTCGATTTCAGACCGCTTCGGTTCGCATTTTGCCCGTATCAACGCACCAGACGCGCGCACGCATGTCGACCTGGAGAATGCCCTTGAGGCTGCTGAACGCGATGGCACCGACCTCCTAATCGGCGCGCGTGGCCTTGCCGAAGCGCTTGCAGGCCGTATGGCGGGATGCACACCTTCGAAAGTGGCGACGATCCCCGCTGGCCGCGCCATCTTTATCATTGGCTCACGCGATCCGATTACACTCACCCAGATCGACGCATTGCGCGCAGACATCGACCTACATTACGTGGCTGCACCTAATGGACAGCCTAGCGGTTCGCTCCAAGTCGATGCTGCGCTGACGTTGGTACAGGCGACACAGGGTATCCAGGACGTGAACCCGCAGGCCGTCGCCGAGGCTCTTGGCGAAAGCCTTAAAGAGAGTTTATCTCCGAACGACCACACCCTGCTTCTCTCGGGTGGGGCCACTGCCGATGCTGTCATGCGCAGCCTCGGTGTGTCACGGCTTCATCTGCATGGTGAATGCCTGCCGGGCCTCGGTGTTGCCTCAACACATGGACGCACCATCATTGCCAAATCAGGCGGGTTCGGGCATCCCGATACCCTGAAAATCATTGCAGACATGGTTCTGCGGAAGGCATGCTGAAACATGGGACTGGAAGCTGGAACCGCGCGCAAAGGCCTTGCCGATATCGTGTTCGAGCGCATGCTTCGCGCAATCAAGTCGGGAGCGTATAAGTCTGATGAGCGTTTACCGACCGAGCACGAACTTGCCGCTGAATTCGAAGTGTCGCGCCCAGTCGTTCGCGAAGCGCTCAAGCGTCTGCGTGATCAAGGGTTGATTTATTCGCGGCGTGGCGCAGGTAGCTTCGTGCGCTCCGTCGGCCTGCGCCAGCCACTCGGCTTCGGCCAGTTGGAAAATGTCGCTGATCTACTGAATTGCTACGAGTTTCGACTGACGCTCGAGCCTGCGGCAGCAGCAGCAGCAGCTACCCGTCACGATGCTGACAGCCTGAAAGCCATCCGGCAGGCGCTGGAACTTCTGCGCGACGCCACCAACAGGCAATCGCACCGCGAGGACGCCGACTTTCAGTTCCATCTGGCCATCGCCCGTGCGGCGCAAAACACCTATTTTTCCACGGCTATGGAGGCGTTGAAGGACCATATTGCGGTTGGCATGAAATTCCACGGCGCGTCGATCCGCCGAGAAGCCACGGGCCTGACGCGTGTGTTTGCCGAACACGAGGCAATTGCTAAAGCCATTGCTGACGGACATGAAGACGATGCACGGAAGTTGATGTTCGAGCATCTTCAGGGATCGCGGGGACGGCTTTTTCAGGCATCACAGTAGTGGACCGCCAATACAAAAGGCAGCACGATTGTGCTGCCTTTTCTCGCGCGAGTGACATCGCTTAGAAGCTGGCTTTGTAGATGGCCAAAACGTCATCGACGCTCATATCCGCAGGGTTATTGTCCATCAAACGACGAATGGCATGCGCATCGGCAGCGTAGCGTGACAAATCGCCTTCGGTAGCACCATGTTTGGCGAGCGACATCTCGATCCCGAGGTCGGAACAGAAACCACTCGCACTCTCTTGCAACTGCGCCTGCGATATACCGGCACCAAGCCCGAGCGCCTCAGCAACTTCCGCCGTTTTTGCGGCGACAAAGGGCTGGTTGAAAGCAAGCACATGCGGGAACACGATTGCGTTGGCCAGACCATGAGGCAGGTGCAGCAGCGTTCCAAGTGGATAGGCTATGGCATGGCCCGCCGCCGTATTGACAGGCCCCAGGCAGATGCCGCCGTAATAGGAGGCCAGCATCAGACCTTCACGGGCCTCGCGATCCGATCCATCCCGCACCGCACGTCCCAGATATTTACCGACGAGGTGAAACCCCATACGGGCAAAGCCGTCAATCATCGGATGCGAGCGTTTGCTGGTAAAGGCCTCGACGCAATGGGCCATTGCGTCAATGCCGGTCGCAGCCGTTACTGCGGGAGGTACGGAATAGGTCAATTCGGGATCGAGCACCGCGAGATCCGCGATCAAATAGGGGCTTTCGACCGCAATCTTGTTGCCCCTGACCGGATCGGTGATCAGAGAGCGGATACCGGCTTCCGAACCGGTGCCAGCCGTGGTGGCGATCTGCGCGAGTAGCGTCCGACGACCGGCTACCTTGTTGGGGCCTGCAACATCGGCAAGCGTCTGCTCACCATGCCAAAGGGCGGCGACCAGCTTAGCAACATCCATCACTGACCCGCCGCCAACGCCGATGACGAGATCAGGCTTTGCAGCACGCGCCGCTGCCAGCGCCGCATCAAGCGTAGCGATTTCTGGCTCACCGGGAATGGCGTCGAACAAAGCGACTTTACCGGGCAGTCTTAGCCGGTCGATGAAGCCTCCAGTGATCGGTGAGGCAATCACCAACGTCGAGGAGACCTCTCCGACCCAGTCTGCGACTTCGCCTATTGTTCCGGCACCGACAATCAGTCGTTTTGGCTGCTGCAGGGTGATGATGGGAGCGATGCTCATGCCTGTCCTCCCTTGGAAGCGCCACTAGCCACGAGCTTGCGGGCATAAGCGATGGCGGACAGCATATTGCCGTGATTGGCGATGCCCTTGCCGGCGATATCGAAGGCCGTTCCATGGTCGACGGAGGTACGGTCGATTGTCAGATCGACGGAGACGTTTACCGCCGTATCGAAGGCGACGAGCTTGATCGGGATGTGCCCCTGATCGTGATACTGCGCCACCACAAGATCAAAAAAGCCACCGGAATAGGCGCGGTGGAACACGGTGTCGGCGGAAATCGGACCGTAGGCATCGATGCCTTCGGCGCGGGCGGCGGCAACGGCGGGTGCAATCTGGTCGTCATCCTCCGTGCCGAACAGCCCGTTTTCGCCGCAATGCGGATTGATACCGGCAACCGCGATGCGCGGGCGCTCGTAACCGGTGCGTTTCAGGTGATCATTACCCGCCTTGATGGTCGCCAGAACCCGTTCGGTCGTTGCGCGGCGAATTGCTTCCTTCAACGAGACATGGGTGGATACGTGAATGACCTTCAGCTTTTCCGACGCCAGCAGCATATAGGCTGCGGACGATTTCGTCAGGCTGCGCAGCATGCCTGTATGGCCATCGTAATGGTGACCCGCGAGATTGAGCGCTTCCTTGTTGATGGGAGCCGTCACGATGCAGCCAATCGCTCCGGCCTCGGCATCGCGTACTGCTTTTTCGATAAAGCGGAAAGCCGCGTCACCGGCCACCGGCGACAGTTGACCCCAAGCCAAAGGCGCACCTTCTATCGGCAGATCAACGACGTAAGGCGCCAGATCGATATCGACGTTCAGCGCGTTCCGGGCTGCTTCCAATGTCGGGAGGTTGCCGTAGATCCGGGTCGCAGCGCGGTTCGCGTCATCCATTTCCGCCAGCGCACGCACCGTGATTTCCGGCCCGACACCGCAGGGGTCACCCATGGTGATACCAATGATATTGCTCATGATTTATCTCCCGTCTGCCGCACTTGCCCAGCCCGGAGCCAGACGAACATATTTGATAGCGCGCCGATAATAGGTATAGGCGATGTGAAGACTGCCATCGGCGCCCTCGACCAGCCACGGATAGGACATTTCCTTGTTGTGACCGTCGATGGAGTTGTTTGAAAGGCACGTGCCTGGACCATCCTCGATGATGATCCGCTGCGGAAAACGTCTTGCGCCGTCATCCGAAATCCAAACGCTGACCGGCGCACGCGGCACACCCCAGATCGGGACGCAGCCGCCATCGGGGTCGGCATCTGGCCGATCATCATCTTCACCCAGCTCATCGTAAAGCGAGGCGCGACGGTCGCTCGACATGTCGGCATTGGTCGGATTGCAGATCATCGCGATACGACCATCGCTCAAGCGGATCGCAGCAATGGAGGAATTGTTGTTGGGCACATCCGTTGGCTGCGGTGCCGACCATGTGCGTCCGCCATCGGCACTTTCCGTGCGATAGACGAAATCGGCCTGGCGACGACGAAACACAGCTGCCAGCTTTTCGTCACCAATGGCAACCGGGCTCATATGCACGCAGCCTGTTGACTGATCGAGATCCTCCAGCCGCCAGGTCTTGCCGTTATCTTCTGAAATACCGACCGCGGCGCGATCATGGCTTCCGTTCCATTTCTGGCCCGGACGCTGGATGCAGCGAAAGATCGGCAAAAGCCAAGCGCCATCGTCGCGCACCGTCAGCGGCGCACGAACGAAACAGCCGCGCGGCAGATCGAGATAACGCCCTTCTCCCGTCGTCAGCCTGGTCGGATCCGAGGCGTCACGCACAACCTCCGCCATGCGGATACGGCACTCGTCCTGATTGCCGGATGGTTGCGATGTGTGGAACAGCAATAGCGTACCATCTGGTGGCGTAAACAGCACCGGATTTTGCTCGGAATGATCGGGGTCAAAACTCAGCCGCTGCGGCCCGCCCCATTGATCGGACCCCGCCGTCAAGACCGAAGCGAAAATGGAAATATCCGATTTCCCTTCCAGCGTGCCGCCAAACCAGGCGCAGATAAGCGCGCCATCATCGCCCAGATGCAAAAAGGACGCATGGTTCTGGATCATTGGTGAAGCCAGCATGGCCTCATGTCGTCCCTTTCCAGCAGCTTCGACCTTACCGGTCATGACGGTTGCAATCTGTTCAGGCGTCATCAGGGTCTCCTCTTGCACCAACGAAAATCACAAAATTTATAAAGTTGTCAAGTTTGAAAAATTCATAAACTTGCTATTTCGATCACGACTAAGGGAATTATCTATATGAAAAATAATGTTTTTATGCGTTTATAGTTTGTACAAATATGTGGACGACAATATTTAATTTGACAAACTTGCCGAGAAATCCGATGGTCTGCGCCAGCTCGCTTATGGTGACCTTAGGGAACGAAGTGTTTCTGGTGGTGCATAGAGCTTTCAGGAGGAATGCATTCAAACCGCGTCGCAGAGATGCCGTCGCGAGGTGAACGATAAACGGTGCGATCTGCACCTATAGGGAGGAGAATGACATGAAAACCTCGCGTCTTTTCGGAGCCATTCTGGGTTCCGTTCTCGCATTCGGCTCCGGCGTAGCGCCGGCCAACGCTGCCTCGACAGATATCAAAATCGTTCTGCCTGAAGAGGCCGACCTGCTTGAGCCCTGCATGGCGACACGCTCCAATATCGGTCGCGTCATCATGGAAAATGTCAGCGAGACGCTGACCGAGCTCGACGTGCGCGGCAAACAGGGCGTCATGCCACGCCTTGCGGAAAAGTGGGAACAGACTGGCGATGGCGCCTGGCGTTTTCACCTGCGTCAGAATGTGAAGTTTTCCGACGGCAAGACCTTCGGCGCCAAGGATGTCAAATACAGCTTCGATCGTATTTTCAGCGACAAGAACATCTGCGAATCCCGCCGTTACTTCGGCGGCATGAAGTTCGACGTGAAGGTCGTTGACGACAACACCATCGACTTCAAGGTCGATCCGGTTCAGCCGATCCTGCCGCTTTTGCTCTCGCTCGTCACCATCGTTCCTGACGGTACGCCGCTGGAGTTCGTGCGCGAGCCTGTCGGCACCGGGCCCTACAAACTGTCCAACTGGACACCGGGCCAGCAGATCGTTCTCGATGCCCGTGACGACTATTGGGGCAAGAAGCCCGCCGTCACCAAGGCCACCTATCTCTTCCGTGCAGATCCAGCCGTTCGTGCAGCGATGGTTCAAGCCGGAGAAGCCGATCTTGCTCCTTCGATTTCTCAGGTTGATGCAACCAACGACAAGACGGATTTCTCCTATCTCGACAGCGAAACGGTGTATCTGCGCCTCGACGGCAATATCGCGCCTTTGAATGATGTTCGCGTGCGCAAGGCTCTGAACCTTGCCATTGATCGTCAGGCTTTCATCGGCACGCTCGTCCCGCAGGATGCCGTTCTCGCAACCGCTCTGGTGCCACCAACGACGCTTGGCTGGAACCCTGACGTCAAGGTTTTCCCTTACGATCCCGATCAGGCAAAGAAGCTGCTGGAAGAGGCCAAGGCCGCTGGCGTTCCTGTCGATACCCCGATCACCATCATCGCACGCACAGCCAACTTCCCGAATGTGACGGAAATCATGGAGGCCGTGCAGGCGCAGTTACAGGACGTTGGCTTCAAGGTCGAACTACGCTTCGTCGAAGTGGCCGAGCATGAGGTCTATTACTCGAAGCCGTTCAAGGAAGGCCGTGGTCCGCAGATCGTTGCTGCCATGCACGACAATTCCAAGGGCGATCCATCCTTTACGATGTTCTTCAAGTACGACAGCAAAGGCACACAGTCTGGTTTCGCCGACAAGAATGTCGATGACCTGATAGCCCGCGCATCTGCCGCGACCGGCGACGAACGCGCAAAACTCTGGTCGCAGCTGATCGCCTATGTCCATGACGATCTGGTTGCCGATGTCCTCCTGTTCCACATGGTCGGTTACTCCCGTGTGTCGGAACGTCTGGACTTCAAGCCCACCATCGCCACCAACTCGATGCTGCAGCTCTCGGAGATTGGCTTCAAAAAGTAAGCCCTGAAGACACCATCCTGCCAGCCTTGATCGGGTCACGGTCATGCGGGCAGGATGGAAATTCCTCCTTAAACAGAGGTCAGAGCGGCACGTCATCATTTGCCGCTCTGCCGATCCAACCAGAGGGCGTTTGATCGTCCTGTCGACGTGAAGTGGATGGCGAAACCTTTGCCGGCCATTCCAGCTAGATCGAGGTCTCAATGCTCAGATTCATCCGCAAACGCGCCCTCGCCAGCCTTATCTCGCTGATAGGGCTTCTGGTCATGGTGTTTTTTCTGTCCCGTCTGACCGGTGACCCTGCGTCATTGTTTCTTCCCGTCGAAGCATCCGCTGAAATGAAGGCAGAGTTTCGCGCCCTGCACGGACTGGACCAGCCGCTTCTGGTGCAATTCGTTCAATATGTCGGCAACGTCATGATCGGCGATCTCGGCGAAAGCCTGCGCAAGGCCCGCCCTGCCCTCGACGTCGTCCTTGAAGCCTTCACCTGGACGCTGTGGCTTGCCGTGATTACCATGACGCTGGTCACCGTCTGCGCCATCGTCGTCGGCTCGCTTGCTGCGTTCCGCACCGGCGGTTTTTTCGACCGTTTCTCCTCGATGGTCTCGCTGATAGGCGCATCGGTGCCTGACTTCTGGCTTGCCATTGTCGCTATCGTCGTCTTCGCCATCCAGCTTTCCTGGCTGCCCACCTCCGGCACCGGCACGTTGTCGCACTGGATCTTGCCGATCTGCGTCCTGTTCGTGCGCCCCTTCGGCATCATCGTGCAGGTCGTGCGCGGATCGATGATTTCGGCTCTGTCGTCCGCTTACGTCAAGACTGCCCGCGCCAAGGGCGTCAAATCCGGTCCGATCATCTTCATTCACGCGCTGCGCAATGCGATGCTGCCCGTGATCACCGTGATCGGAGATCAGGCAGCCAGCCTGCTCAACGGTGCGGTTGTCATTGAGACGATTTTCGGTTTTCCGGGCGTCGGCAAGCTGATGATCGACAGCATATTGCAGCGTGACTTCAACGTCGTGCTGGCGGCAATCCTGGTTACCGCCTTCGCCATTTTCCTCATGAACCTCGTGATCGACCTTGCCTATGCTCTGCTCGATCCGCGCATCCGCTACTGAGGATGGATATGGATATGACCATGGCCACTCCATCACCCAACACGGCACAAGAACCAGTCACAGAGGAAGCGAGCGCCATCGTGCGTATGGCGCGCATGCTGTGGGCCGACAAGTTTGCGCTCTGCGCCGCGATCTTTCTCATCGTCGTCATCATCCTTGCGATCATTGGCCCGACTCTTCTCAACGAACTCGCCACCAAACAGAACCTGCGGGGTCGCAACCTCGCGCCGTTCGATTTCAGCCGCGAATGGTTCATGTGGCTGGGTGCCGATGCGCTGGGGCGGCCGCTGTGGCCGCGCATTATCGTTGCGACACAGAACACCATCATGGTTGCTGCCGGTGCGGTTTTCATCTCTGCCGTCGTCGGAACTTTGCTGGGCCTCGTCGCAGGCTTTTCATCTCAGCGTACCAGCCAGATCATCATGCGGCTTGCAGACGTCATCATGTCTTTCCCATCGTTGCTGGTGGCCGTCATCGTTCTCTATATTCTGGGCTCCTCGATCCTCAACCTGATGCTGGTCCTGTCGATCACCCGTATTCCCGTCTATCTGCGCACCACCCGCGCCGAGGTGATGGAAATCCGCAGCCGCATGTTCGTGCAGGCGGCGCGCGTGATGGGCGCGTCTTCAAAACGCATCCTGTTCCGCCATATTCTGCCCGTCGTTTTGCCGACGCTTACGACCCTGGCGACGCTGGATTTTGCCTATGTCATGCTGGCGGAAAGCGCCTTGTCCTTCCTTGGCATCGGCATTCAGCCGCCTGAAATCACCTGGGGTCTGATGATCAGCCAAGGCCGACAGTACCTCACAAACGCCTGGTGGCTGTCGTTTTGGCCGGGTCTGGCGATTATTCTGACCACGCTGTCCCTCAACCTTCTGTCCAACTGGCTGCGTATCGCGCTCGATCCCGTCCAACGTTGGCGCCTGGAAATGAAAGGACCGAAACATGGCTGATCATTTGCTGGAGGTGCGCAACCTCTCTGTGGATTTCTATACCGCAACCGGCACGGTCCACGCTGTCCGCAACATCTCCTATCATCTCGACCGGGGCGAAACGCTAGCCATTCTGGGCGAGAGCGGTTCTGGCAAGTCGGTATCGTCATCGGCGATCATGAACCTGATCGACATGCCGCCGGGCAAGATTTCATCTGGTGAAATCCTGCTCAACGGCAAAGACCTTTTGAAAATGAGCGCGGACGACCGCCGGGCCGTGAATGGCCGCCTCATCGCTATGATCTTTCAGGACCCGCTCAGCCACTTGAACCCGGTCTATACGGTTGGTTGGCAGATGCGCGAAGCCCTGAAAACGCATGGGATCGACAACAAGCAGGCTCAGGCCGAAGCCTTGCGTCTGTTCAAGCGCGTCGCCTTGCCGGAGCCGGAAAAGGCGCTCGACAAATATCCGCACGAGTTTTCCGGTGGCCAGCGCCAACGCGTCATGATCGCCATGGCGCTGGCGCTGAAACCCGATCTGTTGATCGCAGATGAACCCACAACGGCGCTCGACGTGACGGTTCAGGCGGATGTTCTGGCGCTTCTCAAGGAACTCCAGCGCGAAACCGGCATGGGTGTGCTGATCATCACCCACGATCTCGGCGTTGTCTCGGAAGTCGCCGATCGCGTCGTCGTTATGGAAAAGGGTGTGCTGGTCGAAAGCGGCACCGTTCGTGAGGTATACCGCAACCCAAAGCACCCCTACACCAGGAAGCTGATCGCAGCTGCTCCCGGAAAGGGTGAGCTCCATGAGCCCGCGACCGATGGCGAGCCAATCTTGAAGGTCAGGAATGCCCGCAAATCTTATGGCGGCTTTGAAGCATTGAAGGGCATTTCCTTCGATCTCAAGGCTGGCGAAACGGTTGCCGTTGTCGGTGAAAGCGGTTCTGGAAAATCGACGCTTGCCCGCATTTTGCTACGACTGGATGATCCTGATAGCGGCACGGCGCATTGGAAAGGCCAGGACCTTTTTGCGCTTTCACCCAGCGAACTCTTCAAGCTGCGCCGCGACCTGCAAATGGTGTTTCAGGACCCCACGCAATCGCTCAACCCGCGCATGACGGTTTATCAGTTGATCTCCGAGGCGTGGGTGATCCACCCGGAAATCCTGCCCAAAGCCAAGTGGCGCGAACGTGCCGCAGAATTGCTTGATCAGGTCGGGTTGTCGCCTGAGCACATGGGACGTTACCCGCATCAGTTTTCCGGTGGCCAGCGCCAGCGTATCGCCATTGCCCGCGCACTCGCACTCGAGCCACAACTGATCGTGTGTGACGAGGCTGTTTCGGCGCTCGACGTTTCTGTGCAGGCGCAGGTGGTGAGGCTGCTGGACAAGCTGCGTCGCGAGATGGGAATCGCCTTCATCTTCATCGCCCACGATCTGCCGCTGGTCCGCGATTTTGCAGACTATGTTATGGTCATGCAAAAGGGTGAGGTGGTCGAGTTCGGCACAGTCGCGCAAGTCTTCGACAACCCACAGCAGCGCTACACACAAGCCCTGATTTCCGCCACCCTTGACCCTGACCCGGACGTTCAGGCGGCCAACCGCAATGCTCGTCTCGCCAGCGTTTCCTGATTGAATGACCGGAGTATACATGATGACCAAGAAAGCCTTCGTCGCGATCGTGACCTGCTTCAACGGCGACGAGACCATCAATTACGAAGCGACCCGCGCGCAGGTTCGCCGCCAGGTGGTGGCCGGCAACAACATCATGTGCGCCGGAACCAACGGCGATTTCACCGCGCTCACCCATTCCGAAAAAATCAGGCTTCTGGAAGAAGTGGTCGATGAAGTCGGTGGCAAGGCAGACGTCATTGTCAACGCTGGCATGCCCGCGACTTTCGAGACGCTGCAACTCGCCAAGGAATTCGACCGCATCGGTGTCAAAGGTATTGCCGTCATCACCCCGTTCTTCATCGCCTGCACGCAAGACGGCCTGGTCCGCCACTTTTCGACGGTGGCAGATGCGGTGAAGACGCCGGTCTATCTCTACGACATTCCGGCACGTACCCAAAACCACATCGAACCTGAAACAGCACGAAAGCTGGCAACTCATGGCAATATTGCCGGGATCAAGGATTCAGGCGGTGCGCAGGAAACACTGGAGGCCTATCTTCAGGTCTCAAAGGAGTTTGATGGCTTCGAGGTCTATTCCGGCCCCGATCATCTCGTGCTCTGGGCACTTCAAAATGGCGCAGCGGGCTGCATCTCCGGTCTTGGCAACGCGATGCCCGAGGTTCTCGCCGGTATCGTCAACGGCTTTAATGCCGGAGATATTGCGGAAGCCGAACGCCAGCAGTCCATCTACACCGCTTTCCGCACGGACCTTTATGCCCACGGCTTCCCTCCCGCCATGGTCAAACGCGCGCTTTATTTGCAGGACGCCTCCGTCGGCGCAAGTCGCGAACCGGCGCTTATGCCCAATGCCGAGCAGGACGACAAAATTACGGATATTCTGAAGAAATACGATCTCGTTTAGTCGGAGTATGTTTTACAGATATTGGAAATGGCCTCCAAGACTGTATCACCAAGATTACGCTAGCAGCGTTGCTGTTCTTCCGGGCTCGACGCTCCGCTGCGCCATTGGGAATAATAGTCCCCGGCCGTGTGCTGCACCGTCCGCAACAAAGCCGGATCCTGCCAGATCATAAAAGCGCCGACAATAATGCCCGCTCCCAAAACGATGCCAATCAGCTTGCGGACGACATACATCATGAGACAAACCACGATCACGACGGCGATGCCGATCACCAACGTGGAATAGCTGCCTTCAGGGATGTGGGCTGAGAAGGTGTTCATAAATGCTTATAGAGAGGAATGGTTTTGGCGGAAGAAAGGCAGCTGAACGCCAAGTGCCTCTCCACAAAAGCAAATAGCCCATTGCTCTCGCAATAGTGACTAAAGACAAGACTTGACCGTCTCAAAGGCTGTAAACCAATCGAAAGCTTAGCGATCTAGGAGTGCACTAGATACCGCCTCGCCTCATCTCAGATGTGCGTTGACGAGACACTGCTCAAACCGTGTCCTGGACCAGATGTCCGGGAGACACTTCGCGGTACTGCCGCATCGGTGGAACGTAATCCACAGACCTGATTGGGCTTTTGATTTCGTCCGTCGTCATGTTGCGCTTGATGGCGCGTCTCGCCGGGTCGGGCACCGGCACGGCCGACATTAGCTTGCGCGTATAATCATGCTGGGGATTCTCGAACACGGCAGAACGCGGGCCGATTTCGACGATCTCGCCAAGATACATCACCGCAACACGGTGGCTAACACGCTCCACCACTGCCATGTCATGGCTGATGAACAGGAAGGCGAGGTTGAGACTCTGCTGCAAATCGAGCAGCAGATTACAGACCTGCGCCTTGATAGACACGTCGAGAGCCGAGACCGCCTCGTCCGCGACAATGATCTTCGGATCGAGCATGAGCGAGCGGGCAATCGCCACACGCTGACGTTGGCCGCCAGAGAATTCATGCGGAAAACGCCGCATCATTTCGGACGTCAGTCCGACTTTTTGCATGAGGCCGGCGGCTTTCTCGCGAGCCTGTGCCTTGGTGCCGAGCTTGTGTTCAAGGAAGGGTTCCATGATGGCAGCCCCGATAGTCATCCGCGGATCGAGGCTGGCGAAGGGATCTTGGAAAATCATCTGAACACTGCGGCGCATGGCCCTCAGAGTTGGCTGATCAAGCCGCATCACATCGTACCCATCCAGCATGACATTGCCCGCTGTCGGTTCGATCAACCGCATGATCGAGCGACCGGTGGTCGACTTGCCGCAACCGGATTCGCCAACCAGCGAAAGCGTTTCACCCTCATGCAGATCAAACGATACCTTTTCCACGGCGTGCACGGCACCGGATTTGCGCGCTAACAAGCCGGACCGGATATCGAACCGGGTGGTCAAATCCTTGACCGACAGAATGGGCGTCATGGATTTCTTGACGGTATCCGTCACATCCACCAAAGGCTGGCTTTCGCCAGTC
The DNA here is from genome assembly GCF_000739935.1 of Agrobacterium rubi TR3 = NBRC 13261. Lineage (GTDB taxonomy): Bacteria > Pseudomonadota > Alphaproteobacteria > Rhizobiales > Rhizobiaceae > Agrobacterium > Agrobacterium rubi. Next base: position 47,831 of record NZ_BBJU01000022.1, read on the forward strand.
TTGATATCGATGATGGGAAAGCGCATCGGCAACTCGCGCTGCGCCATAGAGCCAAGCCTCGGCACTGCGGAAAGAAGAGCGCGGGTGTAAGGGTGTTTTCCACGGTGGAAAATATCGTCGGTCGTGCCGCTTTCGGCCATGTCGCCACGAAACATGACGATGGTCCGGTCAGCAACCTCGGCCACCACGCCCATGTCATGGGTGATGAAGAGAACAGACATGCCCTCTTCTTCCTGCAAGGTCTTGATGAGATCGAGAATCTGGCCCTGAATTGTCACGTCGAGGGCTGTCGTTGGCTCGTCAGCGATCAAAAGCTTCGGCTTGGAAGACAGCGCCATGGCAATCATTACACGCTGGCGCATGCCGCCGGAGAACTGGTGCGGATAATCATCGTATCGGTTCTTGGCGTTGGGAATGCGCACTTTTTCTAAAAGTCGGATGACTTCCGCCTTTGCAGCGGATGACGACATGTTCTGGTGAACCGTCAGCGCCTCCGATATTTGCTTGCCGATAGGGAAGATTGGGTTGAGGCTGGTCATCGGTTCTTGGAATATCATGGAGATATCCTTGCCGCGGACCTTGCGCATCTCTTCTTCCGGTAGCGTCAGAAGATCGCGCCCACCCAGAATGACCTTGCCTTCGATGTGGCTGGTCTTTTTGTCCAAGAGGCGCATGATGGACAGCGAGGTGACACTCTTGCCTGAGCCGCTCTCGCCGACGATGGCCAGCGTCTCTTTTGGCGCGATCTCGAAGCTCATGTCGCGCACAACGGATTTCAATCCACCGTCCACACGGAATGAGGTGGTCAGGTTCTGGACAGAAATCACCGGGCTCACCAAACCGCCTGTTTGTTCCAGTGAAGAGGCTGAAAGCAGCATGGACATCTCCTGGGAATAAAGGCGCGGGCGTTATGCCCGCATAGGCGTATTAGGCAGCGAGTGATTTTTCAGCCAGTCCCACCCAATAGCTAATGCCATAAGGGATAATTTCATCGTTGAAATCATAGGCTGCGTTGTGAAGACCAGCCGTGTCGCCATTGCCGATGAAGATGAAGGCACCGGGGCGCGCCTCGAGCATGTAGGAGAAATCCTCCGCACCCATATGCGGGGGCGCATCGGTATTGACCGCATTCGCACCCACCACCGCAGACGCAACCCCAACCGCAAAATCGGTCTCGTTTTCGTGGTTGAAGGTCACGGGATAACCGCGGTGATAAATGACCTCGGCGGTGGCGCCATGCACCTGCGCTGTCGCCTGTGCTACTTCCGTCAGACGTTTTTGCGCGAAATCGCGGGTTTCCGGCAGCAGCGTGCGGACGGTTCCCGTCAGCGTCACGTCGCCCGGAATGACGTTCGACGCGGTACCGCCATGCGTCGTCGCAACCGTGACAACCAACGATTTCAGCGGGTCCATTTGCCGCGAAACGATGGATTGCAGTGCGATGATGATATGGGCCGATGTCAAAACCGGATCGATCGACATATGTGGTGCCGCCGCATGGCTGCCACGGCCGGTGATCTTGATTTCGAAGCTGTCCGCCGCCGCCATGGTCGCACCTTTGCGGATGGCGAAATTGCCCGCCGGCGTGCCGGGCTCATTGTGCATGCCATAAACTTCCGTAATGCCAAATTTGTCCATGAAACCATCATTGAGCATGGCAAGCGCGCCGGCACCGCCCTCTTCGGCAGGCTGAAAGATGACCGCGACAGAGCCTTTGAAATTGCGGGTCTCGGCCAAATATTGCGCGGCACCCAGCAACATGGCCGTGTGGCCATCATGTCCGCAGGAATGCGCCTTGCCAGGCACCTTGGAGGCCCATGGCTTTCCACTCGTCTCAAAAATTGGCAACGCATCCATGTCCGCCCGAAAACCGATGGTCGGACCATCACCGTGGCTGCCCTTGATGACGCCGACGACACCCGTCTTGCCGATGCCTGTTTCGACGATGTCGCAGCCAAACGATCGCAGCTTTTCCGCTACGAATTTCGAGGTTTCGAAGACATCGTAGAGCAGCTCCGGCGTCTCGTGCAGGTGTCGTCTCCAACCGGCAACGTCTTCCTGCATTTCGGCAACACGGTTCAAAATCGGCATTCCTGTACCCCTTGTTTTTATGGTTCCCCGCTGGGTCTACCAACATATTGCGTCCGTAAAATCTCTTTTTGCAAGTGCGAAGTTTGTATCTTGAACGAAAAATAGGCTCGTGATTAGATGGCACAAAATTTGGTCACATGTGGTTTCGGTCTGAAACGCAAACCCGTTGTTTGACCCCAAGCATCAGGAGGCAGCGGAATAAATCCTAGCTAAGTCAAGTGGTTATAAAAATCACATCTGGCAAGGACGCGTCGAGGAGCACCAGTGGCAAGCAAACGCAAAACAATCTAAAACGGGGAATAAAATGAGAAAATCCAATATCTTGTTAGCAGGCAGCGTTGCGGCGTTGGCCTTTGGCGTACAAGCCGCGCACGCGCAACGCGGCACGGATGGCGATTTGAAGATACTGTTCTGGCAGGCGGTATCGACGCTGAACCCCTACCTCTCGGGCGGCACTAAGGAAGTCTATAGCGCTTCGATGATCATCGAGCCGCTGGCGCGTTACGACGAAAAAGGCGAGCTGGTCCCTACGCTGGTGACCGAGATACCGACACTGGCAAATGGTGGCGTATCGCAGGATTTGCTGAGCATGACGTGGAAGCTCAAGCCTGACGTTAAGTGGTCCGACGGCACGCCTTTTACCGCTGATGACGTGATTTTTACATGGAAATATTGCACGGCACCAGACGGAGGTTGCGCCCAGGCAGCGCAGTATGAAGGCGTTAAAACGATCGAGGCTCCTGATGCGCACACCGTCAAGATCACCTTCACTGAACCGAAGCCTTATCCCTATAGTGCCTTCGTCGGTGGCCAGTCACCCGTCATTCAAAAAAAGCAGTTCGAAAATTGCGTCGGCGCAAAAGCGCCCGGCTGCACAGCGGCCAATTTTGGCCCCATCGGCACAGGCCCCTTCGTCGTCAAGGACTTCAAGCCCAACGACGTGATCAGCTTTATCGCCAACCCCAACTACCGAGACCCTGCAAAGCCCGCCTTCGCTACAGCCACGCTGAAGGGTGGTGGTGACGCCGCCTCCGCAGCCCGCGCGGTGCTTGAAACCGGTGAGTTCGATTACGCCTGGAACATGCAGGTGGAGCCTGAAATCCTCTCCACCATGGTCGCTGCCGGCAAGGGCGAACTTGTCACAGCTTTCGGCACGCAGGTCGAGCGTATCAACCTCAACCACTACAATGCCGACCCTGCGCTGGGCGATAAGCGCTCGACCAAGGAGGCAGGCCCGCATCCATCCCTGTCCGATCCTGCGGTTCGCCGCGCGCTTTCCATGGCCATTGATCGCAATATCATTGATGAAGCAGCCTACGGCGAAGCCGGCAGGCCCACCTGCAACATCGTGCCCGGCCCTGAAGCCTATGCTTCAACTGCCAACGATTGGTGCCTGACACCGGACGTCGATGGCGCAAACAAGCTGCTTGATGATGCCGGCTGGGCCAAGGGTCCAGACGGCATTCGTGCCAAGAATGGTGTCCGCCTGTCGTTTCTCTACGCCACCTCCACCAACTCTGTTCGCCAGGCCACACAGGAATTGGTCAAGGACATGTGGTCGCAGATCGGCGTTGACGCGGAATTGCGCAATTCCAGCGCTTCAGTGTTTTTCGGCGGCGATCCGGCAAGCCCTGACACCTTCCAGAAGTTCTATGCCGACGTTGAAATGTACACCAACAACTTCGATGGCACCGATCCTGAGAAATACCTGGCCGAGTGGCTGTGCGACAAGATCCCCGCGCCGTCCAATGGTTGGCAGGGACAGAATATTCCGCGCTATTGCAACCCGGAATATGACAAGCTTGTTGGTGAGCTTTCCAAAACCGCCGAAGTGGAAAAGCGCATCGAGCTGTCCAAAAAGCTCAACGACATGCTGACCGAGGAAGGCGCACATATTCCACTCATCTACCGCGGCCAGGTCTCATCGCGCTCTGTGACATTGGAAGGCGTCAAGATGAATGGCTGGGATTCCGAACTTTGGAACGTCGCCGACTGGTCCCGCAAGAAATAACAATGCAGGCCGCACCGGCTTCGTCTTACCGACGAAGCCGGTGACTTTGCATTTCTCGAAGGTCCGGAGACGTTCTCATGTTTGCTTTCACGATGCGACGGCTATTTTTCGCCGTCCCGACACTGCTTGTCATCAGCTTTGTCATCTTCGCGCTGCTTGATCTCGCGCCCAATGATCCGACCGGCGACCTGCCGTTGACGATCCCGCCGGAAGTTCGCGAACAAATCCGCGCCTCGCTCGGCCTCGATCAGCCTTTCCTGATCCGCTATCTCTACTGGCTCCAGCAATTCTTCATCAATGAACCGCTCAACATCATTGAAAAAATGACAGGATGGCAGTTCGGCGATGGTCAGCGCATGCGCGTCCTGTCCTGGGCAACGCGCAGTCCGGTTGTCGATCTCGTCGTGCAGCGCATGCCGCAGACGCTTTGGGTCGTGGGCCTCGCCTATCTCTTCGGCACACTTCTGGCGATCCCGATCGGCGTCATTTCCGCCTATAAGCAATATTCCATCTTCGACCAGATCGGCACGTTTATCTCGATGCTAGGTTATTCGGTTCCAACCTTCTTCACCGGGGTTCTGCTGGTGGTGGTATTCAGTTCCTGGCTGCAATGGTTCCCATCGGTCTACGATACGAATTTGCAGGTCAACAGCTGGTCCAGTTTCTTGCTGCAGATCAAACAGATGTTTCTGCCGGTGATGGTTCTGACACTCTACAATGTCTCGCAGATCAGCCGCTTCGTGCGCGCGTCGATGCTAGATAATCTTCATCAGGATTATGTTCGCACTGCCCGCGCAAAGGGCGTGAAGGAACGGACGGTTCTTTTGGTGCATGTCCTGCGCAACAGCCTCATCCCGGTGGTTACCGTCATCGCTCTTGGGGTTCCGACGATCTTTTCCGGCGCCATCATCACCGAACAAATTTTCCGGGTGAATGGCCTTGGGCAGTTGCTGATCACGGCAGTGCAGGGCGCCGACATCCCGCTCGTTCAAACGCTCACCTTCATCTTTGCCGTCTTGATCGTTCTCTTCAACCTGATTGCCGATGTTCTCTATGGCATTCTCGATCCGAGGATCCGTTATGACTGATGTCACAACCGCTGCGCCGACAGCCTCCTCCAGCCCGATGAAATCCGCACTCGCCGATATCTGGAAACAGTTCAGCGCCCACAAGGGCGGTGTGGTTGGACTGATTGTTTTTACATTTATTGTTCTTGCTGTTTATGTCGGCCCCTACATCCATCGTGTAGCTCCTAACGCCATCAATGTGAGAGCACGCAACCAGTGGCCGTCTCTGGCGCACCCTTTCGGCACAGACAATCTGGGCAAGGACATGCTGGCGCAGGTTCTGGCAGGCGGACGCATCTCGCTTGCCGTCGGCATCACAGCCATGCTGCTCGCCCTGTTCCTCGGAACGCTGGTGGGTGTCCTGTCAGGCTACTTCCGCAGGCTCGACGGGCCGCTGATGCGATTGACGGATCTGTTCCTCGCCCTGCCCCTCCTGCCGCTTCTGCTGGTTATTTTGCTGCTGTTCCGCGATACGTTGCGAGCAGCCTTCGGGCCTGAGACAGGGATATTCATCCTGATCGTGACCGTCATCGGCATCACCAGCTGGATGCACACGGCCCGCATCGTTCGCGGCGACGTGCTCTCGATCAAAAATCAGGAATTCATACTGGCTGCAAAATCAAGCGGCATGCGTGAGTACCGCATCATCATCAAGCATATCCTGCCCAATGTCCTCAGCTCGATTATGGTCTCGGCGACGTTGGGCATTGCTGCCGCCATCATCACCGAGTCCGCACTCAGCTTTCTCGGCCTTGGTTTTCCCTCAGACTTTCCGACATGGGGCCGGCTGCTGTTTGACGGCGCCAACTTCCTTCAACTGACACCATCACGCGTCTTGTGGCCGGGGCTTGCCATTTCACTCACCGTCCTCAGCGTCAATTACATGGGCGACGCGATCAGAGACGCACTTGACCCCAGAAGCTTGAAGACCTGAGCCAAGCGTAGATCGTGGGGAAGCAAAGTTTGCTCCCCACTCTCTCACCCATCAGATGGACATCCGCCAAATCCGGTTGACGACGCCAAATTCCACTTATCCGACCGCGAACACGACGGCTATTTCAGTGTCGCGGACGATGATGGCGAGCGCCTCTGTCGTGGGGACCCTCGATGAGCGGGGAAGAATTTCTCGCGAGATGTGATTAGGCCTACTGAAATGACCCCATTAACGTGAGAACAAACTAGGCGTTATCTTTCGTATCGGCATCGGGGCCCCTGCCGACTTACAACCACCTGAAGCATATCACAGAAGAACTCAAGCTGGGCCGTGACGAGCCGGAGCCGAACCTTCGCAACGCCTTCATGTGGTTTCGCGGTGCAGTCAACGCCTAGGTTCGGACAAAGACGTGTCATCGCCGCACTTGGTGCAAATGTGCCGCCTGAGCATTGCTTCGTGCATCGACAAAAGCCGTGAACGATTGTGGGATATCGCCAATATCGCCATCGATGATGAAGACGAGAACGCATCCACGTTCGTCTCCCGGCCAGTGGGCAAGATGCACCGGCCGGTGAATGAGGTGCTGGACACCGTGGATGACGACCGGTGTGTCGTGCCCCTCAATGGCTATGATCCCCTTCACGCGCAGCAACCGGTTGCCATGGCGGTTGACCAGCAGGGAAAGCCATGTTGAGAAGCGCGGCCAGGAAACGGCATTGGGCGTGGTGACCGACACGGCTTGGATCGCACCGTGCACATTGACATTGTCAGCCGGCTTATGCGCGTGGTCATGATACCGTTCCGAGGCGATCCATCGGCGGACATCAGGCGGGCGAGCGGCGAGATTGTGGATATCTTCCGTTATAAGAAGACTTCCCGCCGCGTTCGCCGGGTCGGAAATCTCGATGCTCGCCATCGGGTTCATGGCCGACAGCGTGGCGATCAGCCCGCTTGTGGCTTCTGGACCAGCGATGTCTGTCTTCGTGATGACGAGACGATCAGCGACCGCGACTTGCCGCGCACTTTCGACGTATGTGTCGATGTTCGTGCGCCCGTTCGGCACATCCACCACCGTAATGATGTTTCCAATCGAGAAATGATATTTCAGCATGAGATCAGCGGTGAGCGTCGCAACGATCGGTGCCGGGTCGGCAAGTCCCGTTGTCTCGATGATCAGACGAGTGAACGGTGCGATGCGGCCGACCTTGCGCTTCTCGAACAGCGACAGGATCGCCTGCTTGAGATCGCCGCGGATGGTGCAGCAGATGCAGCCACTTTGCAGCAGCACCGTGTCCTCCTCGATCGTTTCCACCAGCAGATGGTCGAGGCCTATGCTGCCGAACTCGTTGATGATCACAGCGACGTCGGAAAGATCGGGCTGCGACAGCAGCCCATTGAGCAAGGTCGTCTTTCCCGCGCCGAGAAACCCGGTGAGCACGTTAACGATAATAGGTTGTGCCGAACCCGTCGTCATGACGGTGCCCCCATCCTGGATACAAGCGCCGGATCGAGAGGATCGATCTCCATCCCGGCGAAAGCCTCGACCAGCGGCCATAGCTGCCCGAGATGATCCACGACCGCACTCTTGCCCGTGCGTCCATGAAGAACATAGCGGTCGTTCCAAACCTTCAGTCGCAGGCCGTAATGACCGACGACAGCATTGACGGCGTCCGCCTGACGATACCGCTCGGCAGTAGGTGTCATCGGCATGACGCTATTGGCGCCACCGCTCCAGTGGTCCGCTGCACCGAGCGCACCGCACAGGCCGCACATGGTGTCGCCTCCTTTACGGTTGTGGCCGTGCCGTTCCGCTGCGTGGATAGCGCTTTGCGAAGTCTGCGGCGATCTCTTCCATGGTGACGAACCTGACGCCTTCGAACTGGCGGATGTGCTCGAAGATGCGCTCGTGCATCTTGAGGACATGCGGCTTGCCGGACACGTCAGGATGGATCGTCAGGGGATAAACGGCATAGTCGTAGTTCTCATAGACCCATTCGAACTGGTCGATCCACATCTGCTCTATGTCGCGCGGGTTGACGAAACCGTGGCTGTTGGGGGCCGCCTTGATGAACATCATCGGCGGCAGATCGTCGAGATACCAGGATGCCGGTATCTCGATCAGATCGCTTTCGGGACCTTGCGTATAAGGCTTCATCCAGTGCGAAGGATGCTTCGAATAGTCGATCTTCGTCCATTCGTCTCCGACAGTCACGTAATAGGGATGATGGTCGTTGTGCATCAGGGAGTGATCGTAGAGAATACCCTTCTGCTTCAGGAGTTCGTTGGTCTTGGAGCCGAACTCCCACCACGGTGCAACATAGCCGCGGGGCGGTTTGCCGGAAAGCTTGGTGATCAGGTCGACGCATTTGTCGAAGATCGCTTCTTCCTGCTCGGGTGTCATGGCGATTGGGTTTTCGTGGCTGTAGCCATGCATGCCGATTTCATGACCGGCATCGGCAACCTGCTTCATCTCGTCCCAGAAGGTCTCGATCGAGTGCCCCGGCACGAACCACGTCGTCTTGATGCCCCACTTCTCGAACATGCGCAGCAGGCGGACGGATCCGACCTTGCCGGCGAAGACGCCGCGCGAGATATCGCAGGGGCTATCCTCCCCGCCGTAGGAACCGAGCCAGCCTGCAACGGCATCGACGTCGATGCCGTAGGACACCAGTATTTCCTTCGACATAATCTCTTCCTTTTCTGACGGCCGGTTCGGCCCGGTTGACGTTAGGGCAGTTCGGTTGGAGCAAGGCCGGATCGGCTGCCCCCCATGCTGATGTGTTTGCGCATGTAGTAGTTGGCACCGTCCGGATCGCCCCGCTCGATGGCCTCCAGGATCAGTTCGTGTTCCTTGATCGCGGGCCAGAGATCGCCCGGCCGTAGCGCTGGCAGCCGTTGGCTTTCCAGCATCACACCCGCAAACGTGCGGTGCATGTCGATCAAAAGCCGGTTTCCAGAGATCGCAAGAATATGACGGTGAAACTCGAAATCAGCCTCTGCATAGGCCATCAGATCGCCGGACACCGCAGCGCCGCGAAACGCCTCAAGTGCCTGACGCAATTCCGCGAGATTAGCGTCGTTCCGAGACATGGCTGCGAGTTGTGCGGCATAACTTTCGACGACATGGCGCAACTGATAGACTTCACCCAGTGAGTAACGGGCCGCATGTGGCCAGAAGGCTCCCTCGGCCCGGTCCGCGGCATCGGCAATCGTAAAACCACGGCCATTGTCGCGCGCCTTGATCTCGCCGGTCGTCAAAAGAACGGAAATCGCTTCGCGCAACGTCGCGCGGCTGATCTCAAGCAGCTTTGCGAGTTCACGTTGCGGCGGCAACATGGTGCCCTTCGGCCAGCGCCCCTCCCCGATCATCGCGACCAGGGCTCGCACCGTCGATGCAACGACACTTCCGCCAGCAACATCCCCTGTATCGCGCTTCATGGTCGCTGCCTCAATCATGTCCGCTTGTCCTATATGGCCTGACCAACATGTTCTTGTCATGAGAAGATCGAATTTTGGTCAGGCCGTCAACGTCAAAAATAACTATTTTTGGTTCGAATCTGGGTATTTGACAATCTTGGTCAGACCAAGTTAGGTCAAACTTCAACCGAGGAACAGCCATGACCAAGACAATTTGCCTCGTCACGACGGGCGGAACAATCGCATCGCAGATGAACGCCACAACAGGCCACGTTACGGCTCAAATCGGCGGCAACGACCTGCGGGCAGCGCTTTCCAGTCGTCTCGATGGGGTGGATGTCGTCGTCGATGAGTTCATGACGATCGGAAGCTTTGCACTGACGCTGGACGACGCCTTTGCGCTGGCCGGCAGGATCAAGGACCATCTCGCAGACCCGAAGATCGACGGTGTCGTGGTGACCCACGGCACCGACACGATGGAGGAAAGCGCCTATATGGCAGACCTGCTGATCGACAGCGAAAAGCCAGTCGTCTTCACCGGTGCGCAGCGCGCTGCCGACGAACCGGATGCGGATGGCCCCCGCAATATCGTTGATTCCGTCCGTATCGCTGCCTCGTCCGTCGCCCGTGGCCTTGGCGTGCTGCTCTGCTTCGAGCAGGAGTTTCATGCGGCCCGCGACGTCACAAAATCGCACACGTCACGTACCGACACATTCATCTCCGCCGAACATGGAAAACTTGGAGAGGTCGATGGCGATATGGTCGTCCTTCACCGGCGCCCCGTGATCCGAGACACGATACCGACCGGGCGCGTCGAGACGGATATCGAGATCGTCAAGCTCGGTATTGGGTCTAGTGACCGCTATCTGCGTTTCCTGACTGAACAGGGTGTGGGTGCAGTGGTGATCGAAGGCTTCGGCCGAGGCAATGCACCACCTGCCGTGACAGCTGCAGCGATTGATCTCGTCAAAAGCGGCATTCCGGTGGTCATCACCAGCCGCTGCCAACGCGGGCGCGTCAAGCCGATATACGGCAATGGCGGCGGCAAGACGCTTGCCGAAGGTGGCATCATTTTTGCCGGTGATCTCAGCTCGCAAAAAGCGCGCATCCTCTTATCAATGCTGATGGGAGCAAAATTCAGCGACGCGGAGATGGCACAAAAAATCGAATATTTCTCAGCCTGACATTCTAACTTCAAGTTGTTGAAGGACCAAAGGTAGACAGTGGAATAGAGGCCTTTCGCAAATAGAAGAACGGACGAGGTGATCGTTTACAAGTGATCATGGTTTCGACGACTGCCGCCAATTTGAGCTCAAGCGAATGCTGCTGAGATGCCAGGTTTGGCTTTCCAAATGGCGACGGTCAAGACAGAAGAAAGCGGGCAAGAACCGCAGCTCGATCTCAGGATTCGATCAGCCAGACCCCAAAACGAAAAGGCTTGCCGCGGGAGGAAGTGCGGCAGGCTTTTCGAAAAGAACCGAGTAACGGCTGGGTTGAGAAGTGGGCCGTCTGACGGTGCATTCCATTTGAAAAGCGACCAGTCTCTACCGGCACGTGAATGATCGATAAATCAAAAACCGAAGCTGGCGTTATGATGACTTCCCCGTCGTCATGTATCGGACAAGTGACAGCGGGTTGTTTGAACTCATTGCCGTTTCCAAAACCGATCAGGCGGTGAAGCCTCTGTCACAAATCTCCCTGATTTCGTCTGGGGAGAGACTTTCAAGACCCAGTTCCGGTAGCAAGTCATTATCTGCGGCCAGGTCGTGGTTCATAGCGGCCGAAAACAGACTGGTTCCGGCTTCGTGCAAAAGCGCGGGATGTCCGGAGATACGACCGAGCAGGCTGGTGGGAACCAGACCGAATGGCACATCCTCATAGATATAGCGGCTTTCAGCCGATGCTGGCCCTTGGCCCCCTCGTCCTTCGAGATGCATCTGCTGGTTCATCTGCGAAACCGAGCCAGACGGAACGTGGAAAGACAGCGAGAAGTGTTCGTGAACTGTTTTAACTGAAAGCCCGAAGCTCTCGGCAATCCTCAGGCGTTCGATATCCAGTGCCTCGATCAACTGTCCGACAGCGGGCGTCACATGCTCGCCCTGCCCCCATATCTCGCCTTTTTCCATGCGCGTCAGGTTGAGCAGCGCGATCCCGAGGTGATTTTGCGGGTTGAGGTTGGAGAGCGAAATCGCAAGAAGTCCATCGCGCTCGACAAAACGGTCACCGAACAGCTCCGTACACAATGCCTTGCCTGCGGCAGCCGCCGACTTCGGCACCGTGGCAAAATCGACCTTCTGGCGAATGGTGTTGACGTGAACGCTGGTGCCATCGCTCTGCTGGCGCGCTGTTAGCAGAGTCGTGCCCCATACGATAATTGGCAGCGAAACGCCGCGTCTGGCGAGCAGCCGCGACAGGTAAAGTGCGCCGAAGGAGCTGTGCGAACTGACGATGACAGACTGACCCGATTTCAGATGCGGTGCGGCAGCATCGAAGGCCAGGCGATGGCCATTGGCAGGCAGGGCAAGAATGACGACATCCGCGTCCGAGACCGCCTCGCCGCAATCTGTGGTGACGGCAACCGTGCCGGAAAATTCAATCGCCCGCGATGCCAACAACGGCATGCCGTTGGCCAGTGCGAGGCCGTGGGCGCCGGAAGGAGACCAGAGAACCGGCTCGTGACCGGCCTTTGCGAGGAAAGCAGCCATACCATAGGCAATCGAGCCTGCACCAAGAATAGCAATTCGCATCGAGTTTTTGTCTCCTTTTCGTGGCCTGATGATCGTCGTGGTGCATATGCTGCGCTTTGACCCGTCGTTCAAAAGCATGGTTCAGATACATGAGCAAGGAAAGATAAACAGTGCGTCATTTTCGCCACAGCCACTGAAACAGTCATCGCCTGCATATCTGAGGAACTTCATGCCACATTCTTGCGCATGGTTTTGGCTGCGTTTGAGCAAGGGCGTGCAAAAAAGAGCAATAGGCGTGAGACCTTATAGGCAGTTGCCAAAACAACCAGCAGATGGGGCTTTACAGCAGCTCGATATGGCGAAGCACAGATTTTTTAAATCAGCAGATACAAATAGAAAATTGATCTTTGTCACTAGCGGATAAGATGCGCTTTATGCACTATGCATTCATCATAATGCACAGGATGCATGATAGATATGGAAATACGCGAACTCGAAGTGTTTTTGGCAGTGATGTCAGCGGGCAGTATTACTGGCGCCGCTCGGCTTCTCGACCGTTCGCAATCCCAAGTCACGCGGCTCATACAGGATTTGGAGACCTCACTCGGTTTCGCGCTATTCGACCGCAATGGACCGAGGATCACACCGACTGACAAGGGTATCGCCTTTCACGCGGATGCGGAGCGCTTTCTGAGCGGCATCGGGCACTTGCGGGAACGGGCAAAAACCATTGCACGCAAAGAGCCGGAGCCCGTGGAAATTGCCGCGACCTCGGCTTTCGCAAGCGGCATCATTCCGCTGGCACTTGCCGAGCTTTCTGAAAAGCTTCTACCCCACACGATCTATCTTCGCAGCATGCCGGCGGAAGCCGCTGTGCAATCGGTTTTGGCTCGGACGGCAGATTTCTGCGTCACATCCCTGCCCGCAGATCAGCCCGGGCTTGAGGCTCACGGCTTTTTTCAGGGCCGTTGCGTGGCAGCTGTTGCGCCGGATGACCCGCTGGCGGCCAAGAAGGTCATCGCGATCTCCGATCTCGCCGGGCGCACACTGATAACGATGGCAAATCCCTTCCGCCTTCGCAGGCGCATCGATAAGGCGCTGGAACTGGCCAATGTCAGCGCAGGGCGCATCATTGCCACCAGTGCCGCCATGAATGCGGTGCAAATCGCCTCGACAGGCCTTGGCGTGGCAATCATCGAACCGGCAACCGCATACGGCCTGCAAATGGCCCATGTCGAGGTGCGCCCGCTTGATGTCGATGTACCATTCCTATGGGCAATCTTTTCAGCGGCATCACGCCCGTTGTCGGAGACATCGCGCGAACTGATACAGTTGATCATCCGCATCGCATCGGCCCGGATGCCCGTTTTCATTGCGCATGACCCGAAGCAAATCGGACGCGTCGCGGACATGACCTATGGCGGTGGCTTCAACGGCGAGACATCGCCAGTCGAGCCATTCAGTGGGGTCTAAATCTTTATCACTGAAATACGATCGCCGGAAATGCCTGACGTTCCATCTGAAAAGCAGTCACCACAAGTCAAAACACGGAGTCTAACATGCAAAAGATCACATCGACCCGCCGCTCGACATTGAAGCTTCTGGCCGCAGGTGCAGGCGTTCTGGCTGCACCTGGCCTCATCCGCTCCGCTCATGCCCAGAGCAAGGTCGTCAACATCACGACCTATGACAAGTTCGTGCCGCAGAGCTTTATCGACCAGTTCCAAAAGGACACGGGCATCGAGGTCCGTGTGCGCCTGACCGACGACCAGGGCAAGCAGTACAATCTGCTTTCCGCTGAAGGTGCGACGCCTTCCACCGACATAGTCACCGTCACAGGCCACCGTCTATCTCAGTTCATCAAGTCCAACCTGCTCTCACCGCTGGATACGGGTCGCCTCAAGAACTGGGGTAATCTCGCTTCGGCGTACAAGGGCGCACCGCAGCTGACAATCGATGGTTCGGTCTACGGCCTGCCCTTGCTCGCTGGCTTCGAAGGTCTGGCGCGCAACACTGACTATACCAAAGAGTCCGATAGCTGGGGCATCATGTTCGATGACGAATACGAGAGCCTGACATCCTATATCGTCAGCGACTTCCTCTCCATCACCATGCTCTATCAGGGCAATGACGGCGACTACGTCACTTACGAAGGCAAGACAGATGTCGCCACAGCCGCCACCAATCAGGCGCGCGATTTCCTGATCAAGAACAAGGACAAGGTCCGTAAATATTACGACGCCGGTTCCGAGGTTCAGCAGATGTTCGTCAACGAGGACATCTATGTCGCTCAGGCCTGGTCAGGCCCGACCGCAAAGTTGATCATGGACGGTCACCCTATCGCGCTGTCCGTTCCAAAAGAGGGCACTTACGGCTTCCTCTACTCGTTCAACGTCGTCAAGAACAGCCCGAACGCCGATGCTGCCTACGCATTCCTCGATGCGATCCTGTCCTCGCCGGAAATCGGCGCATCCATGAGCCGTCAGTCGGGCTTCTCCTCGGCCATCGAGGGTGTCGACAAGGTGCTGAACGACAAGGAGCGGACCGCCATGGCGCTGCCTCAGGAGCAGGTCGAGCGCATCAAGTTCTTCTCTTCCGTCAACCGCGCAATGAAGAACGAGATGATCGACAAGGCATCTGCCGAGATCAAGGCCTCCTGATATTCGAAAATACACGCCAGGGATCGGCCCGAAAGGGCCGGTCTCCTCGACCAAGAGCTTATCCAGAGCCGGGAACGACAAGATAATGGTGGGTACAACAATGACGCAATCGGGATCCGGGAAACCATTGGTGGCCCCCTCCTACGCCGGATGGATCGGCAGGGCGACCGGTTCAAGCCTTTACCGCAATACGATCGGGCTCCTTGCCAATAGCCGCTTTGTCCGGCTTGCAGTTCTTGCCGGTGTGCCGCTGGTATGGATTATCGCACTTCATATCGGGCCGATTGCCCAGATGGCAAATATCAGCTTCATGGCCGATTATCCGCCACCGCCAACGGGTGATGGCAACTATACGCTTGCCAATTACCAACTGTTTTTTGCCGAAAAGCTCTATTTCGTTCCCTTCATCCGCAGTCTCGTCTTTGCGGCTGTGGTGACGGCATCGACGCTGCTAATCGTCTATCCTGTCGCCTATTACGTCGCAAAAGTCGTGAAGCCGAAAAACCGCATGCGGGCCTTGTTGCTGCTGCTGATACCGTTTTGGGCAGGTGAACTGATCCGCACATTTTCCGTCATCATGCTGCTGGCCAATCGCGGTGCAGTGAATGTGTTCCTGCGAGAAATCGGTCTGATCGATCGCCCCATACCCATGCTCTACACCTCGTTTTCGCTCAGCTTCGGTGTCGTCTATCTCTTGTCGCTCTACATGCTGCTGCCGCTCTATTCGGCCATCGAAAAGATCCCGCCACAGCTTGTCCATGCTGCGGCAGATCTGGGTGCCGGGCCATTCCAGCGATTTCGACGGGTCATTCTGCCACTTTCGAAGGATGGTATCGTCTCCGGTTGCAGCCTGGTTTATCTTACTTCCGTGGGCGTTTTCGCCGCTCCGCTTTTGCTGGGTGGACCCAATGCGGTCATTTTCCCTGAAGTCATTGCCACTCTGTTCCATTCGTCGAACGACAAATGGCCTGAAGGTGCCGCCTTCGCCATGCTGATGCTCGCTGTTTCGCTCACCACCGTCGGCCTGTTTATGCGGGTCGTCGGCGGTCGTTCCGTCCGGCTGATGTAAGGAGAAACCGATGCGCCCCTATTTCAACGATGTTACCAAGACGGCACTCGGCGCGTCCTATTGGCTGTTCGTCATCTATCTCATGCTGCCGCTGGTGCTGATGATGGCGATGAGCTTCAAGGATGCTAACTTCATTGCCTTCCCCATCACCAACTGGACGCTCGACTGGTACGCAAAGGTCTTGCAGGACAAGCAGTTCATCGAAGCATCGATCTACTCGGTGGGCATCGCCCTTGCTACCACCGTTTCCGCCACGATCATCGGGGTCTGGATCGCACTTCTGGTGTCCAACGAAGGCATCTGGGGCAAGGCGACGATCTTCGCGCTGGCCTGTCTTCCGGCAGTCGTTCCGGGTCTGATCAACGCTATCTCGATGCGCATCTTCATTCGTGCCGTCGATATTCCCACCGGTACGTTTGCAATCATTCTCTCGCATGCGGTCCACGCAGTGCCCTTCGTGGTCATCATGGTTCTTACGCGCCTGCGCTCCATGCCCGCCAATCTGGTGGATGCAGCGCGTGATCTCGGCGCCGATCCGTTCATCGCTTTCCTGCGGGTCACCATCCCTTATCTGATGCCGGCACTCGTCGGTGGAATGATTTTTTGCGTGCTGACCAGTATGGACGATTTCGTCCGCACCTTCTTTCTCGGCGGCTATCAGCCCACACTTCCCATGCTGATCTTCGCAAGAGTTCAGGGCGGCATGTCGCCGGAAATCAATGCCATCGCAACGATCGTCCTGATCGTCACCGCCATCGTCGGCCTCTATGCCGAGCATTTCACACGCCGTTCAAGGAGCTGATTCAATGCAGCCGATCGTTCATTTCAAAGACGTCAATAAATATTATGGCACCGCGCTGGCCGTGGAAAATCTCGATCTGGCCATCGAGCCGGGCCAGTTCGTCACGCTGCTTGGCCCTTCTGGCTGCGGCAAATCTACGACGCTACGCATGCTGGGCGGCTTCGAGGACCTTTCATCGGGCGAGATTTATCTGGATGGCAAACCGATTTCGCATCTGCCGCCAAACAAGCGCAACGTGAACATCGTCTTCCAGGATTATGCGCTGTTTCCACACCTCACGGTTGGCCGCAACATAGCCTTCGGTCTGGAATTGCAAGGCAAGGTTTCCGCCTCCATTCACAAACGGGTCATGGAGCTTCTGGCTCTCGTCGAACTCCAGGATTTCGCCGACCGCATGCCTGATCAGCTTTCGGGCGGACAGCGTCAGCGAGTGGCGCTGATGCGGGCGCTGGCGCCCAATCCTGATGTGCTGCTTCTCGACGAGCCGCTTTCTGCACTCGATGCAAAGCTGCGGCAGCAGATGCAGGTCGAGCTGAAGGCCATCCAGAAAACCACCGGCAAGACCTTCATTTTCGTAACCCACGATCAGGAAGAAGCACTGACCATGTCCGACGTCATTGTCGTCATGAACAAGGGCCGTGTGGAGCAGACGGGTGGGCCGAACGAGCTTTACTCCCGCCCCCGCAGCCGCTTCGTTGCGGACTTCATCGGTAAGAGCAATTTCCTCGAAGGCAAGGTGCTGTCGATCGAGGGCACGATTGCCACGCTCGACTGGCAGGGCAACACTATTCAGGCCGACGTCAATGGTACGACCCACAAGATGGGCAGTCAGGCCACCGTGGCTCTGAGACCTGAAGCGCTCTACTGCGTGAGCGAACAGCCTGATGACCGGCTCGCGCTCAAGGGCCGCATCGGCGCACGCATCTTCAAGGGGGCTCATACGTCACTCACCGTCACCGTCGACAACGGCGCCGATCTTATCGTGCAACTCGATCCGGTTGCGCTCTCGCATATCCACACCGATGAGGTCTGGGTGGGCTGGCGTCAGCAGGATGCCGTATTGCTGGCGGATTGAGACATGGTCCGCCACCGCAGCGATACGATAATCACGATTTGCAGGAGACAAGGGTTATGACCGACCAACAGCAGGGAGCGCTTGCGGCACTGAATGCGCGGGTAAAGCAGGACCTCGCTTTTCTGAACTATCCTGCGGCCAACTGGTCGAAGCCACTGACATCCACTGAAGGATCGCAGGTTAGCGATACCGTCATCATCGGTGGCGGCATGTGCGGCCTCGTGGCGTGGCTTGCGTTGACACGCGCTGGCATCGCGAATCTGCGCATCGTTGATCGCGCGCCGAAGGGATCGGAAGGACCGTGGGTCACCTATGCCCGCATGGAGACCCTGCGCTCTCCCAAAAACCTGCTCGGTCCTGCCCTTGGCATTGCATCCCTCACCTTCCGCGCTTGGTACACGGCGACACATGGCGAAGAGGCATGGGAGGCCCTCTATCGCATCCCGCGCCCGATGTGGATGGAATACCTCAAATGGTACCGCGAGGTTCTCGGTGTTCCAGTCGAGAACGATACACATGTGACGCGCGTCATTCCGCGTGAGGATGGGCTGCTGGAGCTTGAAATATCGGGTGGAAACGCCCCCTCCATCATAACCCGCAAGCTGGTTCTGGCGACAGGCCGCGATGGCCTCGGTGAGCCGACCGTCCCCGACTTCATCAAGGGTCTGCAACGCCACAAAAGCTGGGCGCATTCCGCCGATGCGGTGGACTTCAGCAACCTCAAAGGCAAACGCGTCGTGGTCATCGGCGTTGGAGCCTCCGCAATGGATAATGCAGCAGAAGCGCTTGAGGCCGGGGCGAAGGAAGTCCGTCTTCTCGCACGCCGCAAGACCATGCCAACGGTCAACAAGCTGATGGGGATCGGCTCCTATGGCGTGACAGCCGGTTTCGCAAAAATCGATCCGCAATGGCGCTGGCGGCTGATGGACTATTCAACACGGCAACAAACACCTGCGCCACATGGCTCGACATTGCGCGTCAGCCGCCATGCCAACGCCTTCTTCCACTTCGATTGCGGTATCCGCGAGATGAAGGAGGAAGCTGGTGAAGTGGTCATACCCACCCTGAACGGGCGTGTTTTCCACACCGATTTTGTCATTCTCGGCACAGGTTTCTCGATCGATCCGGCCAGCCGCCCGGAGCTTTCCCCCTATCAGGATAAAATTGCCTGCTGGGAAGACCGTTACACACCGCCTGCGGGTGAGGGAAATCCTGGACTTGGCCGCTTTCCATGGCTTGAGGAGGATTTCTCCTTTACCGAAAAACATCCGGGCACGGCCCCGTGGCTCAAGGATATTCACTGCTTCAACTACAGCTCGGCCATCAGCCTCGGCAAGGTCAGCGGCGATATTCCGGCGATCAGCGAAGGCGCTCTGTGGCTGGCGCGCGGCATTGCCGCATCGCTGTTCATCCGCGATATCGATTATCACTGGGAAGCGCTTCAGGCCTACGAAAAGCCGGAGTTGGACGGCTCCGAATGGACAGATGCCGACGCGCCCGCATCCGTGCAGAAAACCGCCTGAGGAGAAACCGGATGGGTCAGAAGACCGTCTATTACTACCACGCGCTCAGTTCACCATGGGCCTATCTCGGCTGGCCGGAATTCAAGTCACTGATCGAAAAGCACGATCTCAACGTGATCGTGCGCCCCACGCGCATCGTGCCGGATAATGGTGGTGTTCCGCTGCGCAGCCGCCCACAGCCACGGCAGGATTACCACGCAGTCGAACTCGACCGCTGGCGCAAACGGCTGAATATGCCGCTGGTGCTGAAGCCGAAATATTACCCCACCAACAACGAATTTTCCGCCCGGATGGTCATCGCCGCCAATACCCTCGGTTTGCCGGCGCTGGAACTGAGCCATGGCCTTTTGCGCGCCCTGTGGAGCGAGGAGCAGGATGTAACCCTGCCTGAAGTGCGCATTGCGGTGGCCGATGCGCTTGGACTCGATGGCAAGACACTGCAGGCCATGGAAGAGGCGCCCGACATCGTTCAGGCCTGGCATGACAGCCATGAGGAAGCGAGAAGACGCGGCGTCTTCGGTACTCCCACATGGATTTATAACGACGTGCTCTATTGGGGGCAGGATCGCCTGAACTTCCTTGATGAAGCCCTTTCGGAAAGCTGATGACGCCATGACCATTCATTCCACAATCGACGTGATCGATGCCGTTCTCGGGCTGGAAAAATATCCCCATATCCTGCAACTGCGAGAGCAGCGGGCCAAGATGAAACGTCTGACCCAGACGAGCTACATCGCAGCCATTCACCCCACAGAGCCGCGCAACTTTTCCTATGGTCTTCGCGCCGCATTGGCTGCGCGCATGGCCGGCCTGTGGAAATCGACGGAGCTTCGCGCCCACTATGTCGATCTTCTGAAGGACGAGGCAACGGAACTTCAGTCTGTAGCCGATCCCGATTTCAAACCCGACGATGGCGACATCCGCCTTGCCACCATCCTCGCCCATGTGGATCTGGTGACATTGTCGCCGAAGGAAGCGACCCGCGCCAATATCGAAAAGCTCAAAGCCGCAGGGCTTGATGATGCCGATATCGTCACGCTGGCGGGCATCATCGCTTTCGTTAATTATCAGGTGCTGGTCGTGGCGGGTTTCAAGATGCTGAGGGATAACTGAAATGTCGCAAGCCGTACACGAATTCACCCTCGACGCACTCGACTGGCATCCCTACGTCAAACCAATCGATCTCACCGAGGCGACGCCCGCCCAGCTGACCGCACTCAATGTCACGCCATCGAACACCAAGGTTTCGGCCTATGTGCTGGTGCTGGCCAATGATGCGGAAATCCTCAACGAGCGCACCCCGCTCTTCAACGACATCATGTATAGTGAGGGCGGGCTGTCTCGCGGCGGGCGTGAGATCGGCGCCCTGGCTGCCTCCTTCGTCAACAAATGCATCTATTGCGCCGCCGTCCACGCCAATCGTTATATTCAGATCGAAAAACGGCCCGAAGTGGTGGGCGAGATTTATGAAAAGGGACTGGACGCCGATCTGCCAGAATTCGAGCAGGCGCTGTTCAACTTCGGCGTCGATATGACCGCACATCCCGATGATGTAGGTGTTTACCAGTTCTATCACTTGCGGGAGCATGGCCTGGATGACCTCGAAATTCTTGATCTCATTCATTCGGTCGCCATCTTCGGATGGGCGAACCGCCTGATGCATACGCTCGGTGAATCGCATCGGAAGGATTGAGTGACCCAACCCTCTCCGCATACCAGCCCCACGGTTCGACCTTTCGACATCGGCCATCGCGATGTTCTGAGAATCGCCCTGCCGATGATGATCGCCTATCTGTCGACCCCGCTCGTCAGCCTCGTGGCGACGGGCGTGATCGGACAACTGGGCGATGAAACCCTGATTGGTGGCGTGGCGCTGGCTGCGGTGATTTTCGACGTCATCTTTGTGTCGTTTAACTTCTTGCGTGCCGCGACGGCGGGCTTCACGGCCCAGGCCGTTGGTGCTGGCGATCCGCGTGAAGAGCAACGCATGCTGGCAAGCGGCCTTGCGATTGCGCTTGCCGGAGGCATAGCCCTTCTCCTGCTGCAAAAGCCGATAGGCGAGCTTGGCCTTGCGGCCATGGGCGCCGATGGTGCCATCGCCGACGCGGCATCGACCTATTTCTACTGGCGCATCTGGTCGGCACCCTTCGTGCTGTTCAATTTCGTCGTCTTCGGTTGGATTATCGGTCGCGGCGAGGCGCTGTGGGGCATGGTTCTGCAGACGATGCTGAACGGCATGAATGCGGCACTGGCCTTCTATTGGGTAATCGGTCTGGGATGGGGCTTGCAAGGTGTAGCCGTAGCATCGCTGGTGGCCGAAGCCGTGACGGCGCTCGCCGGACTCTATCTCATAATCAAGAAAACCGACCCGAAAGCCTGGAGCCTTCCCGATCTCGCGGCCTTCCGCCGCGCATTTTCGGTCAATGGCGATATGATGATCCGCTCCTTCGCGCTGCTGATCGGCCTGTCATTCTTTACGCGCCAGAGCGGTATGCTGGGTATCGAGATACTCGCCGCCAATACCATTCTTCTGCGCTTTTATTTCTTTGGCGTGGCCTTTCTCGATGGTGTGGCAACCGCTGCCGAACAGCTTGCCGGACGCGCCGTTGGCGCCCGCTATCGCCCCGCATTCGACCAGACCGTAAGGCTGACAACGCTTTGGGGCCTTGTCTTTGCAGCGCTCGTGTCGCTGGCTTTCTATCTTGCGGGCGGTTGGGTCATCGACATCACCACGCCCACCGAAGCAGTTTCCGTGCTGGCTCACAACTATCTGCATTGGGTGGTGGCCCTGCCGGTCTTCGGCATCATCGCCTATCAGATGGACGGCATCTATATCGGCGCGACCTGGTCGAAACAGATGCGCAATCTGATGGTGGGATCACTCTTGGTCTATTTCGCCGCATGGGCGATTCTGCAGCCACTTTTCGGCAATGACGGATTGTGGATATCAATGATCCTGTTCCAGAGCGCGCGTAGCATCGCATTCCGCTTTATGCTCCCCAGACTGGCCGACAGAACCTTCGCCATTTGAGCCAATCGTGCCTTGCCGACTGAACAAATCGGAGGTCGCTAGCTTTGGCAACCCTAAGATCGCGAAATATCACGTCGGAACAGATATCCGTAGACGACACCGATCAATCCACCACCCACAATATTGCCGAGCGTTGCAGCCGATATGTTGCTGACAATGGACGATAGGGTGAGCGTGGATATTCCAACCTGACTTTGGTCGATAAGATAGGCGTATGGTAGCAAATACATATTGGCCACCGAATGCTCGAAACCTGCCGCAACGAAGACCGTGACTGGCAGGAGGAGCCCCGTCAGTTTTTCAGTGACACTGTTGCCCGCCAATGCGAACCAAACGCCAAGACAAACAAGAATATTGGCGATGACGCCGCTTGCAAAAACGGTGACGAAGCTTTTTCCGGCTTTTGTGGTTGCAAGGTCGATGGCGGCAGCGCCAACTGAATCATCCCCGGCTTCGTGAAATCGTGCGGCAAAGACGAGCACCGCTAGCGCAACCGATCCGAGGAGGTTCGCGACATAGGCTACCAACAGAGCGCGGATTGCTGTCTTCGTAGAGACCCTACCGGACATAACCGGGCCAAGAAACAACGTATTGCCGGTAAACAGCTCGGCACCCGCGATTACAACCGCCGCCAGACCCAGAGAGAACACTAGCCCTGCCAGGATTTGGGCTGCCCCGAACGGCATTGCATCAGCGCCTGCTAGTGCAACTGTGGAGGCAACGCCACCTAAGCCGATGTATACTCCTGCCAACACGCCCAGAACGGCGATGGTTTTCACTGGCTGCCCGGCCTTGGTTGCTAACGCTTCGAATGCATCTTCCGTCAATTCTGCAGGTTTGGGAAACGCGCTCATGCCGGAGCAACCCTGACAGGAATGGACTTCGCCGCCGGTGTCTTGCTCTCCTCATCGTGTTGCCACAAGGGAATGAGCGAATTGCATTCGGGGAAATAGCCCGCACAGCTGCCGGGTGGTAGATCATAATCGATGACCTGCATACCGCTCAGCACGCGCACGATACCATCGTCAACGGCAGTGGTGATGCTGGCCAACCCATCCTTCGCGATCCCAAATCGGACACGATCGTCCGCATTCATCATCAGGATCATACGGGATTTGTGGATGCCGCGCAGGCGGTCATCATAGCCGTAGACCGTGGTGTTGAACTGATCGTTGGACCGCAGGGTGATGAGGCTCAGCACGTTGCGATCTTCGCCGGTCGAGAAGCCGGAACACAGCGCCTTGGGCAACTTGAAGTTCGCCTTGCCGGTGTCTGTTTCCCATATGCGGTTTCTGGCCGGAACGGGGCGCGGGAAGCCACCGGGAATATCGAGGCGCTTGTTGAAATCCTTGAAGGGCTCAGGGTACGTGGCTTCGATGGCATCTCTGACACGGCTGTAATCGCCGACCCACTCATCCCACGGCACCTTCAGATTTGGCGCCAATGCGTGTTTCGCAATCTCAGCCACAATCCGGGGTTCCGATAACAGGCTTTCGGCGGCGGGTTTGTATTTGCCGCGTGAGGCATGAATGCAGGTGGTGGAATCTTCGATGGTGACGATCTGGGGGCCTGTGGCTTGCTCGTCGATTTCCGTCCTGACCAGCGTGGGTAAAAGATAGGTCGTGGCGCCAGTGATCAGGTGGCTTCGGTTGAGTTTGGTTGCAATCTGTACCGAGAGATCGAGCCCGCGCCATTTCTCTTCCATCAAGGTCCGCTCGGGAATGGCGCGCACGAAGTTACCACCCAAGCCAATGAAGGCCTTGATGCTGCCATCGATGATACCCTCGCAAGCCTCGACGGTGTTGACACCATCCTTGCGCGGGGGCTCGAAACCATATTGTTCGCCCAGACGATCGAGCGGAACCAGCTTTGTTTTTTCGGATATGCCGACTGTTCTTTGGCCCTGCACATTGGAGTGACCGCGCACGGGACAGATGCCGGCGCCGGGTCTGCCGATATTGCCGCGCATAAGCAGCAGATTGATCAGCATCTGGACGTTACTGATGCCATAACGATGCTGGGTCAGACCCATTCCATAGATCGCGATGACATTGCGGGCCCGAGAGTAGGTCCTTGCCGCTGCTTCGATGGAAGAGTGGCTGAGCCCGGACGTGGCAAGAATATCGGACCATGGCATGGTTCTGACGTAGTTTTCGAATTCGGCCAGACCGTGGGTGTGCTCCTCGATAAACGCGACATCGAGGACGCGTGGCCTTCCATCGGCAATCGCCTCGTCATCCCATTCGAACAGACACTTGGCCATGCCGACCATCGCTGCGATATCGCCGCCAGCGCTGACCTGATAATATTGCGTGGCAATATCGGTCGGCTTGTTGGTCAGCATCTGTCCAGGACTTTGTGGATTGACGAATTCCCGCCAGCCACGCTCTTTCAGCGGATTGAACACCACAACCGGTGCGCCTCGTTCCCGCACCTCCTGCAAGCTGTGAAGCAGCCGCGGGGCATTGGTGCCGACGTTCTGACCAAAGGAAAGAATGCAATCCGTGTGTTGGTAATCTTCCAGCAGGATCGTGCCGACTGGGGTTCCAATGCTCTGCGGCAAGGCGACAGACGTCGTTTCGTGGCACATGTTGGAACTGTCGGGGAGATTGTTGTTACCGTAAAGCCGCGCCAGCAACTGGTACATGTAGGAGGTCTCAAGCGATGCGCGACCTGATGCATAGAATACGACGGACTGCGGATCATAGCCTTTGAGTTTGAGGCCGATATCTGCAAATGCGTCGGCCCAACTCACTTCCTGATATTTGTCGGTCGCCGCATCATACCGCATGGGATGCGTCAGACGTCCCTCGTTTTCCAGATCGTAATCGGCCCAATCGAGCAGTTCGGTGACGGTGTGTTTGGAAAAGAATTCGGGCGTGGTGCGCTTGGCCGTCAGGTCCCAGAATGTCGCCTTGGCACCGTTTTCACAAAACTCCGCCAGATGCGGTTTGCCCGGCTTGGCCCAGGCGCAACTCGTACAAGCATAACCGCCTTTTTTATTGTGATCGGTCATCAGACCCGGGGCGGTCCTGACAGCCTTTTGCGTTAGGGCATTTTTGACAACGGATTTGATCGATCCCCAACCGCCTGTTGGCATGTTGTATGGCGCATATTTGACTTTTTTCACCGTTCCACCCTTGCTCTTATCCATGAATGCCTAACCGCACCCAAGCCCAGTTGTTCCCACGCGCGACGGCGCGTTCTCGCGATTGCGAGATGTGGAATTCGCCGGTTTCCGAAAACTTCAGAACGGCCTGATATCGAGCGCGCCGCACGCGGCTGTGTATCATCTCCTGACCAGCCAATAGAAAAAAATGCGTAAGAGTTCCCTAAAAAGCCACGTGGAGTTGTAACCAAAGGGTGATGGAAAATTTGTGGAACAGTTTCTGCTCATATGCGTTGCGAATAAAGTAACCAGAGTTCGCCCACACATCTATCAATCAGGAAACAGCATATTGCCGAGCACGCTTGACCCCTATTGCGGCCCAGCACCGACGCTCCAAAATGCACTATCCTCGTGGAATTTTGACCCTGTTCTCATCGCTTGTATCGCAGGCGTGGCAGTCGCGCTTCAATATGCCGCGCCGCACCCAAGGGGATGGAAGACAAGCGTTCTTGTTTTCCTATTGATTGCCGCATTCGTCTCGCCGCTTTGCTCAATGACCAGCGCTCTCTTTTCTGCAAGGTTGGCCCACCATATTCTCATCGGCTCGGTGATCGCGCCTTTTGTCGTCATGATCGGCTGGCCGACACAGCGGTGGCTCGCGACAATTCCTTTGGAAGCCGTCTTCGTCGCACACACCACTATTTACTGGGTCTGGCACTTGCCCTTTGGTTATGCCTTCGCTCTGTCAGGCACCTGGCAATACTGGCTGATGCAGATCGCGTTTATCGTCGCATCCATTCTGCTGTGGCACGCTCTGCTCTCGCGCAGCACGTCGGTGGTCGCCACCACCAGCCTTGCGCTCGGCACCATGGTGCAAATGGGCTTCCTCGGCGCCATCCTGACATTCGCACCTGTAACGCTTTTCGAAGCGCATTTCACAACAACGCAGGCCTTCGGACTGACGCCACTTGAGGACCAGCAACTGGCAGGCGTGTTAATGTGGACGCTGGGCTTTACGCCATACGCAATCGTTGTCCTTTGGTGCATGCGCACGCGGCTGCTTCATTCCCGTCCGGCAGAGCAGTGAGCGCGATGGTATTCGTCAAATTCCTGCACATCATGGCCATTTCCGTCTGGGCCGCCGGGCTCGTCAGCTTGCCGGGGCTGTATGTGCAGCGCGCCCATATCGTGAGGGATGACGACCTTTTCCGGCTTCAGAAGATCGTCCGTTTTTCCTACGTGCGCGTTATCTCGCCTGCCGCATTCATCGCAATTGCCACCGGTACGGGCCTGATTTTTCTGCAGAACCCGTTCAGTGCGTGGTTTTCGATGAAGCTGGCATTCGTCGGCATCATGGTCGTCATCCACGTCATGACCGGCCTCGTCATCATCCGTCTCTTCAACGATGGTGAGGTCTATCCGGTATGGCGCTTTGTTTTGGTTACCATCGTCAGCGGCCTTGTGGTGGGAGCTATCCTCTTTCTGGTACTGGCACGACCGGAAGCACCCTTTGCCTTGCCATCAGGATGGGCAGAGCCGGGCGCGCTCAAACGACTTATCTCGCACATCAGTCCTTGGGAGATACCATGAGGCCGATGCCATGATCGAAGATCAGTTTGCCGCCGTGCCATCCAGCCAGTCCGGTGAGAACGGACGCCAGGAGCGAGAG
>NZ_BBJU01000021.1 GCF_000739935.1 Agrobacterium rubi TR3 = NBRC 13261
AGAGGGGGGTGAACCGCACCCGCTACCGCTTACGAAAGAACCACCAGCTTCCGGCAAATCAAGCGTCACCGCCACTCACCGCTTCTTCATGGCTTCCGCCAAAGCTGCCGCCAAGGCACCGCCGGGTTGCGCCGCCTCGGCACGCGTCTGCGGTTTGGCGCTGGCATGGCGCATGGCATTGGCGTTGCCCTTTTCGCGCATCGGCTGGGGTGCGGCCTCGCCGCCATCCTTGCGCATGGTGAGACCGATGCGCTTGCGCTTCACGTCCACTTCCACCACGCGCACCTTCACCACATCTCCCGCCTTCACCACCTCGTGCGGGTCTTTGACGAAACGGTCGGCCAGTTGTGAGACGTGGACGAGGCCATCCTGATGCACGCCGATATCAACGAAAGCACCGAAAGCCGCGACGTTGGTGACCGTACCTTCCAGCAGCATGCCGGGTTTCAGGTCGGTGATTTCATCCACGCCATCGGCAAAGGTCGCGGTCTTGAAGCTCGGGCGCGGGTCGCGGCCCGGCTTTTCCAGCTCAGTGATGATGTCTTTGACGGTGGGAAGACCGAACTGCTCATCGATGAATTGTTTCGGGTCCAGCGATTTCAGCGCGGCACTGTCACCCATGACAGAGCGCAGATCGCGACCGCAGGCGGCGACGATCTTCTTGGCAACGCCGTAAGCTTCCGGGTGTACGGAAGACGAATCCAGCGGCTCCTTGCCGTTGGGAATGCGCAAAAAGCCCGCGCATTGCTCGAATGTGCGTTGACCGAGACGCGGCACTTTCAGCAGTTCCTTACGGCTGGCAAACGGTCCCGTCTGATCACGGTGCAGAACGATGGCATCGGCAATTGAGCTACCGAGGCCTGAAACCCGGGCCAGCAGCGGGGCGGATGCGGTGTTGAGATCGACGCCCACGGCGTTCACCGCATCTTCGACAACAGCATCCAGAGAGCGCGACAGCTTGCCCTGATCGACATCGTGCTGGTACTGGCCGACGCCGATGGACTTCGGCTCGATCTTCACCAGTTCCGCCAGCGGGTCTTGCAAACGACGCGCAATGGAGACGGCACCACGCAGTGAGACGTCCAGATTGGGGAATTCGGCAGCAGCACTGGCTGAGGCCGAATAGATGGACGCACCCGCTTCCGAAACAATGACCTTCGTGGGTTTCGCGCCGCTCAGCTGCCCCAGCATATCGGCCACCAGACGTTCGGTCTCGCGGCTACCCGTGCCATTGCCGATGGAGATCAGCTCGACATTGTGCTTCTTGATGAGGCTCGCAAGCTCCGCCTGCGTGCCACGAATATCGTTTCGCGGCGGGAACGGGTAGACCGTGGTCGTATCCAGCAACTTGCCGGTGCCATCGATAATCGCCACCTTGACGCCTGTGCGAATGCCGGGATCGAGACCCATGGTGGCGCGGGAACCAGCAGGAGCTGCCAGCAGCAAGTCCTTGAGATTTCGGGCAAAGACGTGGATTGCTTCCTCTTCAGCCTGCTCCCGCAGCTCGCGCATCAGGTCGAGCGACAGCGACATGGACAGCTTCACGCGCCAGGTCCAACCCGCAACTTCCATCAGCCAAGCATCCGCAGGTCCCGCACTGCGAATATCAAACGTGCTGGCGATGGTACGCTGGGCGGGTTTGACCGGCGACGGATCATCCGCATCGACATCGATGGTCAGTGTCAGCACTTCCTCGTTCCAGCCACGCAACATGGCCAGCGCCCGGTGGCCCGGCACGGTTGCCCATTTTTCCGAATGGTCGAAATAGTCGGAGAATTTTTCGCCCGTCGCCTGCTTGCCATCCACCACCTTGGCGCGGAAGGTCGCATTGTGGCGCATGTAGTCACGCAGCCGCTTCAGCAGATCGGCGTTCTCGGTCATGGTTTCGGCCACGATGTCGCGCGCACCCTCCAGCGCCGCCTTCACATCGGTGACCTCGCCCTGAACATAGGTGCCTGCCAGCTTCGCCGGGTCGGCGCTGCGGTCGTCCCAGATGGCTTGCGCCAGCGGTCCAAGCCCGCGTTCACGGGCAATTTCGGCGCGGGTGCGGCGCTTGGGCTTGTAGGGAAGGTAAAGGTCTTCCAGTTCCGCCTTGGTCGTGGCCGAGACGATCTTGACCATCAGTTCATCGGTCATCTTGTCCTGACCCGTGATGGAATCGACGATCGATGCGCGCCGAGCATTGAGTTCACGCAGGTACGACAGCCGCTCCGCCAGCGTGCGCAGTTGCGTATCATCCAGCCCACCGGTCATTTCCTTACGGTAGCGGGCGATGAACGGCACGGTCGCGCCTTCGTCCAGCAGCGCGATCGCTGCCTTGACCTGTTCGGCGCGGGCATTGATCTCGGAAGCGATTGTCGGGGCGATACGGGCATTATCTGCGGACATATGGTTCTCTGAACTGTTTGAAAAATCTGCCCGAACATAGATGTTGATTATGGCATGACAACAGGAAGCTTTATCGATTCCACAGAAAAGCCGCAGGTGACCTTGACCTTTCCTGCCCCTGCCCTTAACGCCCCAACAATACGATAAAACGCGAGATGACAGGGGTGTTGACCATGAAAGTTCTGTTGATCGGTTCCGGCGGACGCGAACATGCGCTGGCGTGGAAAATTGCCCAGTCCCCCCTGCTGACGAAACTCTACGCCGCCCCCGGCAACCCCGGCATTGCCGACCACGCGACGCTGGTCACGCTCGATGTCGAAGATCATCCGGCAGTCATCGCCTTCTGTCAGGACAACTCCATCGACTTCGTCATCATCGGCCCGGAAGCGCCGCTGGTGGCGGGTCTGGCGGATGACCTGCGCGCAGCGGGCATCGTGACCTTCGGCCCATCCAAGGCGGCAGCACAGCTCGAGGGTTCCAAGGGCTTCACCAAGGATCTCTGCGCGCGATACGATATCCCAACCGGCGCCTACCAGCGCTTCAAGGCTGCCGAACCCGCCAAGGCCTATGTCCGCGAACAGGGCGCGCCCATCGTTATCAAGGCCGATGGTCTGGCGGCTGGCAAAGGCGTGACAGTTGCGATGACGGAAGCCGAGGCGCTTGCAGCCATCGACGATTGTTTCGATGGCGCATTTGGCGCTGCCGGTGCTGAAGTCGTGGTCGAAGCCTTTCTCGATGGTGAGGAAGCCAGCTTCTTCTGCCTGTCCGATGGCAAGACGGCGCTGGCGCTGGCCACCGCGCAGGACCACAAGCGCGTCGGCGATGGCGACACCGGCCCCAACACTGGCGGCATGGGTGCTTACTCCCCTGCCCCGGTCATGACGCCCGACATGGTCGAGCGGACGATGAAGGAGATCATCGAGCCAACGATCAAAGGCATGGCCAAGGACGGTAATCCGTTTTCCGGCGTGTTTTTCGCAGGCTTGATGATTACGAAAAAAGGCCCGGAGCTGATCGAATACAATGTCCGTTTCGGCGACCCTGAATGCCAGGTGCTGATGATGCGGCTGAAGAGCGATCTTCTGCCCATCCTCCATGCGACGGCCACCGGCACGCTGGACCAGGTCAGTGCCGAATGGCGTGACGATGCGGCACTGACCATCGTTCTGGCGTCGAACGGCTACCCCGCTTCCTATGAGAAGAACACGCCGATTGCGCATGTGCCGGACGAGCGCGCCGATGCCAAGGTCTTTCACGCCGGCACATCCAACAAGGACGGCCAACTGGTTGCCACCGGGGGGCGCGTTCTGAACGTGACCGCCTTTGGCAAGACCGTGACCGAAGCGAGGAACCGCGCCTATGCCTTGGTCAAAGAGGTGAAGTGGGACAATGGTTTCAGCCGCACGGATATAGGCTGGCAAGCTGTAGCCCGCGAAAAAGCACGGTAAACAACGCCGGATTTCGTTCAATATTTACCAATATTCCTGACCGGATGGAAAGGAAGTCTTGGTAAAATTATCCCCGTTAAGCAGCAGAATGGCTGCGGGAAACGGGGGTTTTATGCGCAAGACTTTGCTGACAGTCGCAATCGTGCTGGCGAGCGGTTCTGCCATGGCATCCTCCATCGACGTCATCCACGGCAACCGCACCGGCAACGGCAGCGTGGTCTCCGTGACTTGCGAGGCCTGCCCAATCGCGATCGTGAAGGCCAAACCCGCAGAAGCTGCCCCAACCCTTTCCCCCGGCACCCAAAACATTTCCATTCGCGATGTCGATGGCAAGAAGCAGATCGTGCGCACGGAATCCTGGCTTGGCGGCTCGCCCGTGACCTTTGTCAGCAAAAATGCCGCATGGCTTCCCGCCGATGACACGGCCACGGCGCTGGCCGAGACAATGCCAACGATCGATACGCTGGTGAAGACATCGGCCGTGGAAAACGTCGTCAAAGACGTTGCTATTCCCGTTGCGGCGGATGCTTCCGCACCTCTGGCGTTTGATGGTGTGTTGCTTCGGCAATCTCACTGAGACCGACCATCCTGAGTCAGCTTATAGACGCCATAGCAACTACCGATAGAAAACCATTGCCGCAATTTTGATAAATCGCAAGTTCTTTTCTATCAAACAATGATTCTCGATTAAAACTTAAATATTTATTCAGCGTTCTCAAGCTTCATCTTCTAATAGACGGTGCGATGAGCGCATCTGTATTGCGCATCAGGCGCTGATCTCTACTCGACATCAATAATACCCTGTTGTTACTCAACGCACCGTAGCCCTGTGAGCGCTCATGAAAAACTTGCCGATTTCCCGACAATTGATCCTGCTCGTGGTGGCCCTGATGGCAGCTTTTGCCTTGACCACCTACTTCCAGATCAGATCGTCCGTCAACGCCATCTATGAAGAGCGCTACGGCATGCTGCGCACGCAGGTTCAGTCGTCGATTTCGATCTTCCAGTCGTTTTACGACAAGGAAAAGGCCGGCACGCTGACCCGCGAACAGGCCATGGCCCAGGCCTTCGCCATCGTCGCCGCGATGAAGTACACGCCAGACGGTTACATGTTCGGCTATGACTACGATGTGAAGATGCTGTTTCACCCCGATCCCAAGCGTGTCGGGCAAAGCTTCAAGGGTAAGCCGGACACTCAGGGCTTTGCTTACCGAGACGAATTGGTTCGGCTGGCACGCGCAGGCGGCGGCGAAACAAGCTTTTATGGCCCCAAGCCCGGCGTGGAAGGCGACACCTATTTGAAGAGCTCCTACGCCATGGCGTTCGAACCCTGGCAGGTCGTGGTCGTCACAGGCGTTTATGTCGACGACCTCCAGGCGCAGGTTCGCTCCACCATCATCAATGCCATATCCTTCGGCGTCGGCGTGTTCCTGCTGGGTCTTTTGGCCGCCTATGTCGTGATCAGAGGCATTTCCAAGCCGCTGGACGATATCCACAAGGCGCTGGGCGAAGTCGCCAACGAGAATGTCGATCTGGCCATTCCCCACACCGGCATGAAAAACGAGATCGGCCTGATGGCGAAAGCAACGGAGGCCCTGCAACACAAGGTGCGCGAGCGCCACACCATGCAGGCCCGTCAGGACGAGCAGCAACAGCAGCTGGACACCGAACGCCAGACCAATCTCGACATGCAGCGCGACGAAGCCGAGCTTCAGGCTCGCGTCGTCACCACCATTGGCGATGCGCTGGTGCAACTTGCGCAGGGTGACCTCACCGTTCGCTGCGCCGACCTCGGGTCCCGTTACGCCGATCTGCGCGACAACTTCAACGAAGCGCTGTCGCAGCTGGACGCCGCCATGGCGAAGGTCAACATCAAGAGCATCGATATCGGCAGCTCCAAGGATGATATCCGCAAAGCCTCCAGCGAGCTTTCGCAGCGCACCGAACGTCAGGCCGCAAGCCTTGAGGAAACCTCGGCGGCACTGGACGAGCTGACGGTCGCCGTACGCCAGACGGCGGATGGCGCGACAGAAGCGGCCAAGCGCGTCAACTCGATCAGCTCGGACGCCAACCGCAGCGACAAGATCGTCGAAGAGGCGATTGGTGCCATGAGCGGCATCGAGCAATCCTCGGAGGAAATCTCCAAGATCATCGGCGTCATCGACGGCATCGCCTTCCAGACCAATCTTCTGGCGCTGAATGCCGGTGTGGAAGCCGCCCGTGCCGGTGAGGCCGGTAAGGGCTTTGCCGTGGTCGCCCAGGAAGTGCGTGAGCTCGCCCAGAAATCGGCCGCCGCCGCCAAGGAGATCAAGGAACAGATCGCCCGTTCGTCCACGCAGGTGGAAAATGGCGTGCGCCTGGTGGGGGAAGCCGGCGATGCGCTGAAGCGGATTTCCGATCAGATCAAGTCTTCCAGCGACATCGTCAGCAAGATCGCCCATTCGGCTGCCGAGCAGGACACGACGCTGCGCTCCATCTCGTCATCGCTCAACCAGCTGGATGCCGCCACCCAGCACAATGCCGCCATGGCCGAGGAAACCACGGCATCGGCAGAAGCGCTGGCCGCCGACACCGAGGAACTGCTGAACCTCATCCGCTCTTTCCGCGTCTCGCAATCCTCGACATCCTCCCTGCATGGCATGGGCCAGCAGATGCGGATGGCAAGCTGACCGGGTGGTCGGGAAGTATGGCAGGTTACCAAACGCCGGGGAGAAATCTCCGGTGTTTTATTGTGTCAGCCGATCCAGCGCATCGATCTGCCGGTCGGAAAACACTGCGATACCTGCCTGCTCCAGCAGTGCTGCAGTAACGCCATTGCCAGCGTGCTTACGGCCCGAAAACGAGCCGTCATAGACCGAAACTGACCCGCAGGATGGACTGCCATCGATCAGCAGCGCATAGCCGCAGCCATTGTCCTTTGCGAAAGCCAGCGCCTTTTGCGCACCGGCCACGAACTGCGCCGTCACGTCACCACCGGTGATTTCGATCACCCGCGCCCGGCCCTCCAGCACATCGAGGCCCGAGGCTCCATTTTCGATTTCTGCAGGCGGACGCGGGACCGCCATGCCGCCTGCCATTTCGGGACAGATCGTCACCAACCTACCCTCTTCCTTCCAGCGCTCGATGGCCGGGTGGGAGAGCGGCTTGCCTTTGCCATCGTAACGGACGGCGTGGCCGAGGAGGCAGGCACTGATGAGGATTTTGGGCACACTCAAGCCGCGGCGACAGCAAGGTGAATGCCGGAGTCTTTCTGAAGCGCATGGATGACGCTGAACAGATTATCCGCACGCGGATTGCCCTTTGGTCCGAACATGCGCATCAGGCTTTTGGGCGGCATATCCACCGCGATGGCCAAAGCTTCGAAGCCGAGCGTCGCATTGATGAAGTCACGCAACACGGCCTTGCCGGTGTCCACGTCACCTTCCAGAAACAGTTCGACTGCATCCGAGAGAAGTGCTGCCCTGAAGGCAGGGTCATTTTCTGCCCGCAGCTTGACCGTCTGTTTGAAGTCCCGTGTCAGGGCCATGTCAGATACCCTTTCTGGATTTGTAGTCGCGCCACAGACCATGTGCGGTCTCGATATCGTTCTGCTGCCGCGCTTTGGTTCCACCGACCAGCAAGATCACCAGTTCATCGCCATCGCGACCGAAATAGACCCTGTATCCCGGCCCATAATCAATCCGGTACTCCAGCACGCCCGAGCCGACGGTCTTGACGTTGGAGAGATTGCCCTGTCCCATGCGGGTCAAGGCAATCGTCACTTTGGATGCCGCACGGGCCTCGATTTTCGCGAACCAGCGGCCAAATGGGCTGATGCCATTCCGGTCGATGTATTCGACGATCTTCATCGCTTATAGTACCATAAATGCTACCATGAGCAAGGCCACCTCAGCCACTGATCTTCGAGAAGTCCGCAACCGTTCCCGTTGCTTCACGGATGGCCTTGAGCAGAGCCAGGCGGTTGGCGCGGATGGCGGTGTCTTCGTCGTTGACGAGGACGTCTTCGAAGAATTTGTCGACCGGCGCGCGCAGCGTCGAGAGCGCCTGCATGGCGGAGCGGAAGTCTTCTGTTTCGACCGCTTTGGCGGCATCGGCGGAGGCGGTTTTGATGGCGGCGTAGAGCGCCTTTTCGGCGTCGAGCTTCAGCAGCTCTTCCGACACGCTATCCGCCACCACGGTGCCCTTCTTTTCTTCGGCAGCCAGAAGCTGGGTGGCGCGCTTGGTGCCAGCCAGAAGGTTGATGCCATCCTGATCCGTCACGAAAGCCGTCAGCGCTTCGACGCGGCGGGCGACCATGAGGAGATCGTCGGTCTCAGGCGTGAGCACGGCTTCGATGAGATCGTAGCGCGCACCGAAATCGCGGAGGTAGACTTTCAGGCGGTCGTGGAAGAAAGAGAGGAGGTCTACACTAATTTTCAGAGTAGATGGAAATGCCTCTTGGTAGGAAGGAGGTTCTCCCTCAGTAAATATTTTAACGACATTTGCATCATCGTCAAACGGCGAGGCCATCCTGCCTTCTTCCCCGTTCATCGCAGGGAGAGCCCAGAACGGTCGGACGTGCGGCTCGGGTCCAGCTAGGTAACCATTTTCGGGAACTACTTTTTTTAGCACCTCCAGATAGGTAGCTTTGAAGGCGTGTCGTAACGGCAACCGAACATTCCGCTCCAGAATCATCCGCACAACGCCCAGCGCCGCACGGCGCAGTGCAAACGGGTCTTTCGAACCCGTGGGCTTTTCGTCGATAGCCCAGAAGCCGACCAGCGTGTCGAGCTTGTCGGCAAGGGCGACGGTGAGGCCTACCTTGTCTTCCGGCAGACGGTCAGACGGGCCGTTAGGCTTCCAGTGGTCTTCGATGGCAGCGGCAACGCTCTCGTCCTCGCCCTGCAAAAGGGCGTATTTGCGGCCCATCAGACCTTGCAATTCGGGGAATTCGCCGACGGCTTCGGTGCGCAGGTCGGCCTTGGCGAGAACCACGGCGCGGTCTACCAGATCAGCATCGGCACCGATAACCGGGGCAAGCTGCTTGGCCAGTTCACGGATGCGGGCGACGCGTTCGCCCTGCGTGCCGAGCTTGGCGTGGAAGGTGACGTTCAGCGCATCGAGCTTGGCCATGCGCTGGTCCAGCGGCTTTTTCAAGTCGAGGTCGAACTTTGCAGCTGATGCCTTCAGCGTTTCCAGGTCCGGCAGGTCGCCCTGATCGCGGGTCCAGAAGTGCTTGGCGTCCGAGAGGCGCGCGCGCACGACCTTGCCGTTGCCGTGGATGATTTCCTTGCCGCCATCCTTGGCTTCGATGTTGGAGACCAGAATGAAACGGTTGGACAGGCCCTCCGTCGCGCCTTGCGGGCGGGTGACGAAACACTTCTGGTTGGTCTTGATGGTGAGGCGGATGATTTCGGCGGGGATTTTGAGGTAATCTTCCTCGAAGGTGCCGATCAGCACCTGCGGCCATTCCACGAGGCCGGAGACTTCTTCCAGCAGGCCTTCGTCTTCCACGAGATCGAGGCCGTTGGCGAAAGCCAGATCCTTGGCGTCGTGCAGGATGATGTCCTTGCGGCGCTCTGCATCCAGAATGACCTTGGCCTTTTCGAGGCTCGACACATAGTCTTCGAAGCGGCGCACGGTGATGGCTTCAGGCGCGTGGAAGCGGTGGCCATAGGTCACGTTGCTGGCCACGATGCCATCGATCTCGAAGGGAATGACCTGCGTTTCGTCATGTTCGGGGCCGAACAGGCAGACGATGGATTGCAGCGGGCGCACCCAGCTGAGGCTTTCCGAACCCTTGCCTTCAATGCCCGCATAGCTGGAGCCCTTCGGCATGGAGGCTGGCCCGGAGCGCATGGAAACAGGCCACGGGAACTTGCGGATAATGCCGGGCATCACCTCGGCAATGATCTCTTCTGCCGCACGGCCGGGCTTGTTGACGATGGCAATGTAGAAATCACCCTTCTTCGGGTCGGACACGACCTGCGCCTGCGCGATATCGCTGAGGCCCGCGCCACGCAAAAAGCCTTCGATGGCCTTTTCATTGGCATCGGTGCGGGGGCCTTTCTTTTCTTCGCGCACATCGGCAGAGCGTGCGTTCAGCCCGCGAATATCCAGCGTCAGGCGGCGCGGCGTCCAATATTCGCGCGCACCCTCATAGGTCAGCCCTTTTTCCACCAGCGCATCGGTGACGAGCTTCTTCAGATCGCCAGCCGCCTTCCGCTGCATGCGAGCGGGAATCTCTTCGGAGCGGAGTTCAAGCAGAAGATCGGGCATATCTATTTTCCGGTGTCATGGATTTTCGGTTGGCCTCTGCTAGCAAAATTTGCGGTGGATGCACAATGGTAATATCGGGCGGGTGGGGTGTTGTTGGCGGGATGGCAAGCCTCGGCGCCAGATCGCCCCCCTCTGGCCTGCCGGCCATCTCCCCCACAGGTGGGGAGATCGGCTGGGGGCTCGCTCCCCGTTTTATCCGCAGCGGCAGAGATGGCCGAGCGGTCTCCTCTTGCCGATCTCCCTCCTTGTGGGGGAGATGGCCGGCAGGCCAGAGGGGGGTGAGCGGCGTAGTCTGACCTTTCGGGTTGCTGCGTGGTGCCCGATGTCCAGCCTCTTACTCTGCCCTCTCGAAGGCTAAGGGCAACCACACTCACCGCCCTCATGCTGAGGTGGGAGCGAAGCGACCCTCGAAGCATCTGCCGCGCACTCTGCCTCAAGCCCGCAACCCTCGTCCTTCGAGGCTCCGGCTTTGCCTCCGCACCTCTCCTTCGACAGGCTCAGGATGATGGATGAGGATTGCTGCGTTGCATCCAGCATACGGCATACGACGACATGCACTCATCCAACTCCGTTGCACCATCCCTCCTTCGTTTCTAGCAAGGTGGGTAGCCGCACCCTCCAACCTCATGCTGAGGTGCTTTGGCCGAAGGACAAAGCCTCGAAGCATCCGCCGCGCACTCTGCCCTAAGCCCGCACCCCCCGTCCTTCGAGGCCCCTGCGGGGCACCTCAGGATGAGGGTTGCTTTGTTGCGGCCTGCAGCCCAGTACCTTGCACCCTGTACGCAGCATCCAGCCACACCCACCAAATCCAATCCTATCAAAAACCCGGCCACCGCTTACGCAAGCTTCGCCGTTCACGCGGCAGTACCTGCCCGTGGTTTGCTTCATTCTCTGGTCCCATAACCATTCGCGGCCACGGGTATGTCGGACGGGGCGCTGCAAGCTGCCTCGTTGGGTAGTCTATAAATGGCACCTTTCAGCGCCCCGTTCGGCTCTTTTGGCCAAACAGCAATCCTCTTGCCACGGCTGGCAGAGCCCGGACGGCGAAGGGGGAACCCTGCCGGAGAACCGGTCGGACGTGTTCAAGGTCCAACCCTTCCCATCCGGGTGGCGATGGCCTGTTGCCAGATCATCGCCCTGCCAGTTCGGCTGCATCTGCCTTCGATTTGCCTCCGCGCCGATAATCGAGGGGCGGAAGGATCGATCCGTTTTTCGCAAGCTCTTCACCCGCCAGCCCCGGCCAGGTGTGCCCCTTGCGATCCGTCCGCGCTGTTTTCCAACAGTGCGGGGCAGATGCAGCGTGTTCCTGTGTACCGCCTGACTTTCGCTTCAATCCCCATAGTCGCGTTCGACCAGAGGACGATGAGCTGTCGGTACACCCGGCGACCAATCTCCTGGCGGATGCATCGCGGGTCACCAAGACGGTCAGTCTTGGCATCCGTGATGCGGCCAGGTCGGGCATCGGGAGGATGACACCGGCCGGTCCGAAACCGGTGTCGTCCTCCTCCCGTGCCGCCGGGGGGA
>NZ_BBJU01000020.1 GCF_000739935.1 Agrobacterium rubi TR3 = NBRC 13261
AAGCCGCGAACTCTGCACCATCAATCCCCCTCATCCTCATAACCCACCAGATGCAACGGTCTGGCCGGAATGCCCTGCAACTCGCACCAGCGCACTAGCGCCTCCTCGCGGCCATGCGTAACCCAGACCTGCGACGGCGCAACTTCCTTGATGGTCTCCAGCAACTCCGGCCAATCGCAATGGTCGGAAATCACCAGCGGCAGTTCCACGCCGCCCTGTTTGGCGCGCTGGCGCACCATCATCCATCCCGAGGCAAACGAGATCAGCGGTTCGTTGAAGCGGCGGGCCCATTTCTCCTGAAAGGCGGAGGGTGGACCGACGACGATGGCGCCTTTGAACTGGGCGGGGTTGCTTTTTTCCAGCGTCGCGGGACGCAGTTCGCCAAGGTCTATGCCCTGCGAAATGTAGTAATCGCACAGCTTGGCGAGCGCGCCGTGGATGTAAACCGGTTCGGAATAACCATTGTCACGCAACAGACGCAGCACGCGCTGCGCCTTGCCGAGCGAATAGGCACCGACAAGATGGGTGCGCTCAGGAAATTGCCGAATGGAGGTCAGAAGCTTGCCGATTTCCACGCTGGGTTTGGGGTGGTGAAAGACCGGAAGCCCGAAGGTCGCCTCGGTGATGAAGACATCGCATGGCACCGGCTCGAACGGCGCGCAGGTTGGGTCGATACCACGCTTGTAGTCACCGGATGCGACAATACGGATGCCGCCATGTTCGATGGAGATTTGCGCTGAGCCAAGAACGTGGCCAGCGGGATGGAAGCCGACGGTCACGCCGTTGACATCAACCGTTTCGCCGAACCCGACCGCCTGTTCGCTGCCGGTGAAATCCTCGCCGTAGCGGATGCGCATGATATCGAGCGTCTGGCGCGTCGCCAGAACCTTCTCATGGCCGGCACGGGCGTGATCGGAATGGCCGTGGGTGATCAGCGCCCGTGGCACGGGCCTCACGGGATCGACGTAGAAATCGCCAACGGGGCAATACAGCCCTTTCGGCGTGGGGCTCAGCAATTTCTCAGGCTTCATGTGCGCTATCGGCTGCGATGTGGACTGGAGAAACGCGTGGCCCTGGCAACACGTTCCTCATCCACCAGCATTTTCAGCGCAACCAGCTACTCGACAGCCGCGGCAGGCTTTTCGACGGCTGCTGCCGGTAGCTTGACGTTCTTCAATGCCAGCGCCGCGACCAGACCGATGGCGGCCGTGGCTGCTGCTGCGTAAAACAGCGGCGTGAAGGCACCGGCATAGAGGTTCGCCACCGCGCTCTGCGACTCAGCGGGCAACTCAGACAGCATCTTCGGTGTCAGTTCCTGTATTTTGCCAACGCCTGGGATATCGACAGCCACGCCCTTCAGATAGGACGCGACGATGGCTCCATAGATGGAAATCGCGATGGCAGCACCGCCCATGCGGGTCAATGATACTGCACCGCTTGCCGCACCGATGTCGGCTTTCGGCGCGGAGTTCTGCACGGCGATGATGGGGGCTTGCTGCCCAAGCCCGACGCCAAGACCCTGAGCAAGCATGATGATGGCGATGATGGGCAGTGGTGTTCCCGCATGGACCTGGGAAAACGCCAGCATTGCAAGTACGGCGATGCTGAGACTGACGACGGAGAATATCTTGTAGCTGCCCGTCATCGAAATCAACCGACCAGCGGTCAAGGACCCCATTACGATGCCGCTTGTGACGGCGATAAAGAACAGACCTGCGGACGATGGCGACAGGCCAGTCGTCGTTTGCAAAAACAGCGCGTAATAATTGACCATGCCGATGCCCAGACCACCGCTGACCAGCGAGATGACCATGAACAGCGGGAACGTGCTGTCCTTGAACAGCCGCAAGGGCACGATGGGCTCCGGTGCGCGTCGCTCCACCTGCACCCACAGATAGGCGGTAACAGCGGCAAAGACGACGATGCAGAGGCTCTTCCAGGCGAAGATGGAGCCGAAGAGCTGCGAACTGTCAGCCCACAACACAACGCTGGAAATCGTCAGCGCCAGAAGCACCGCACCGAGATAGTCGATCTTCGGCTGACGTTCCGGGCGACGATAGGGCAGCATAAAGGCAAGGCCCGTCAGCACGATGATACCGATGGGCAGGTTGATGAGGAAGATCGAGCGCCAGCCGAACAGATCGCTCATCGTCCCGCCGAGGATCGGTCCCACGCTGCCCGATGCCATGATGACGAGGCTGGAGTAGCTCTGGTAACGCGCCCTCTCCCGTGCCTCGAACAGATCGGCGTTGACGGAGAAGATCGACACCATGATGCCGCCGCCGCCAAGACCTTGCAGCACGCGCGCGGCAATCAGCGAATCCATCGACCATGCCAGCCCACAGGCCAGCGAGCCGAGCGTGAAGATGACGATCGCGGCCATCATGACGTATTTGCGCCCGAAGAGATCACCCAGCTTGCCATAAACCGGCATGATGGCGCTGGTGGCGAGAAGATAGGCAGAGCCGATCCAGCCGAAACGTTCCAGCGCACCGAACTCGCCAACGATGGTCGGTAACGCGGTGGAGACGATCTGATTATCGAGCGTTGCCATAAACATGGCAAACATCAGAAAGAAGAAGACAACGAGCCTGCGACGGCGGTCCGGAACGAGCGGCGTCACAGGCTTAACAGACATATCCATCGTAGATCTCACAATTGGTCAGCGATTTATGTGCTTTTCGCACATATATGTCAATGACACATTTACTGATGTCTGCTATAAGACATCGAAATTCGGGGTATAGGGTCCATGAGCGAACAGGCTTTAGTGCCGCCAACGTGCGAAAACACCGTCAGCGATGAGGTGCTGGCCATCAGCCATACGATGACGCGCATGCGGCTGATGATCGGGCGGCGCGTGATCGGTCGCATGGCGATTGCCAAGCTCGCACCGGGGCTCGACCTGTCGCATATCGACGTGCTGGATATCGTTCACCGCGCAGAAACAGCAGCCACCGTCGGTGCGATTGCAGACGCCATGCGTCTCGACCCGTCACGCGGAAGCCGTGTGGTGGCGGAAATGGTGGCCCGAGGCCTGTTGAAACGCGAGGCATCCCAGGAAGACGGACGCCGCAGCGTCATCGATATCACGCCGCTGGGTCACAGCATTCTGGAAGAGATGCGCAGCGCCAAGATCAGCATCGTCCACGAAGTGGTGAGTGACTGGCCTGACGAGGACGTGGCGGATTTTGCAAGATTGTTCGATCGCTTCATCGGGCGGCTCGAAAAGCGGCTGTCGCCGGATGCAAATGAGGCGCTGGCGGCGAAAAGCTGAAGATGGGTAACACCCTCTTCGCCTGTCAGATGCCTCCGCCCCAATATTGGTCGGAGACGCAGTTTGTATTGCGGCCTCCCTTCTTGGCCTCATACATCGCCGCATCGGCCTTTGCCAAAAGCACTTCCGGCGTATCGCCATCGCTGGGGTAAAATGCCGTGCCTGACGAGCAGGTCACGGTGATCGAACCATGTTCGAGAGGGATCGGCTCGGCAGCACGCTGACGAATGCTCTCCAGCCTGCGCATGATACCCTGCTCATCATGTCTGGGGTTGCTGAAAATAATGGCGAACTCATCACCACCCAACCGCACCGCAATGTCGGACGCTCTGATGCAGGCCATGATCCGTTCCGCCAGACAGCGCAGAACCTCATCCCCTACGGCGTGTCCGTGCAGATCGTTGATCTGTTTGAAGTTATCCAGATCGATGTAGCTGATCGCCACCAGCCGGTCTTCGCGCTTTGCCTCGTGAATGGCGCGCCGGAACTGGGTCCAGAACAGGTTTCGGTTGGAGAGACCCGTCAGCGGATCATGATGCGCCATGAAATGCACGCGCTCTTCAGCGCGGCGGCGGTCGATTGCGATGCCGGCAATGTTGGTTGCCATATCGATGATTTCACGCTCGAGCGGAGATGGCATTCTCACCGTGCCGGAATAGAGAGCAAAAGTGCCAAGCAGCACGCCGCCATTGCCCATCATCGGTGTCGACCAACAGGAGCGCAGATTGTGGCGCATGACGATTTCGACGTAATTGCCCCAGAGCGGGTCTTGAAACGTATCGCTGACGTAAACCGCTTCGCGCCGCCATGCGGCCGTGCCGCAGGAACCGACATCAGGTCCAATCGACACACCATCGATCAGCGACGTATAGGTGTCAGGCAAGGATGGCGCAGCACCGTGCCAGAGCCTGCCCTCCTTTTCCTCCAGAAGCAGGATGGAGCCCGACACATTCTCCAATAGGCCTTCCACCGTATGGATGACAGCCTCCAGAATGCTGGGAAGCGGCTGACCGTGAACGATCATTTCCAGGATCGCCGCGTGGCTGCGCCGCAGCGTTTCCTGCCGTTTGACATTGGTGATATCTCTGGAAATACCTGCGATCCCAACAATCGCGCCGTCCGCATCACGAACGGGAATACGCGTGCCGGAATACCAGCGGACCTGCCCGTCTTCCGTGGGAAAACGCTCCTCCACATCGTAGAGCGCCTCACCCGTTGTCAGAATGCTGCGATCGAGAGCATCGATCTTGCGGGCGACTTCGGGAGCTGCCATGTCGAAAATAGTCGGCCTTGAGAGGCGAAGAACAGCTGCATCGTACCCCAGCGAGGCGAGACCTGCAGCATTAATATAGGTATAAACGCCGTTCACGTCCTTAAGAAATACAATTTCTGGTATATTATCAAGAAGATAGATTAACCGATGATCTGTGGGACCGGAGGTTAGCAAATCTGTTGCCCATGATTGCATATTGAATGCAAGAGAACCGTTCTCGTCCCGCATTGCTTAAAGACCTCTACCTAATCCCTACTCGTACCTGCCAGCGCTCTCACAACCGGAAACCAACGTCTCCCACATATCTCGCTTCGCGTAATCATGTCGCTAATTTACTTATGTGAAATTAATATGGGTGATAACAATCTCAATATCTTAAAACTATATTCACCCCACGCCCTCAATATATCCATTT
Source organism: Agrobacterium rubi TR3 = NBRC 13261 (assembly GCF_000739935.1). GTDB lineage: Bacteria > Pseudomonadota > Alphaproteobacteria > Rhizobiales > Rhizobiaceae > Agrobacterium > Agrobacterium rubi. Next base: position 4,966 of record NZ_BBJU01000020.1, read on the forward strand.
ACCATAACGTGCAATTAAAAGATGTAATACTTAGAGAGAAAACCTGCTTCCAAGCATGATTGCTGCTTCCGTTTTTCCTGCGGCAGCAATAGGTTGACATGACGCAACCGATGAGGATTTGGAATGCTGACGATTTATGGAGTTTACCGTTCTCGTGCCACACGCACCCTATGGCTGGCCGGAGAACTGGGAATAGAATTCAAACACGTACCCGTCATTCAGGCCAGACGCCTGTCCGATCCGCTGGCTGCCGATGCGCCGCTCAACACGCTGACGCCGTCCTATCTCACCATCAACCCGATGGGCACCATTCCCTGCATCGATGATGACGGCATGGTTCTATACGAATCCATGGCCATCAACCTCTACCTTGCCCGCAAGCATGGAAGCGCGCTCGCACCGGCCGATCTGGTGGAAGACGCACAGATGATGCAGTGGTCCTTTTTCAGCGCGACCGAAATCGAGACAAATGCGCTGAAGATTTCGTCCACCGCAGCGGAAGGACTTGCCAGTACCGATGCCGGTCAGGCCGTGATCGAAGTGGCCGCCCGCATGCTGCGCCGCCCGTTCAAGGTTCTCGAACAGCATTTGTCGGGCAAGGACTATCTGGTCGGCAACCGTTTCAGCGTGGCGGACATCAACGCCGCCGAAGTGGTTCGGTATGCACAGGCCCACGGCCCCTTGTTCGATGCAAACCCGTCGGTCACGGCATGGCTGGAACGCTGCCAGTCTCGCCCTGCCTTCAAAGCCATGTGGGACGCCCGCAACAACGAAGCGGCTTGAACCTTCCTACAGTCGGGTGGTCACTCTAATGTCACCGACATGGATGCCGTTCCAGTTTTTCATGGGACGGTTGGCCATGTTCAAAAGTGCCTGCTGTTCATGGCTGTCATTTTCGAAATATCGCGCCAGCAGCGCCGTGATCATCGCTTCGGCAGCACGCGTGGTGCCATCCTCGCACTTCACCGCCATGGCGATGCCCTGCTGCGGCAAGGCTGCAACGAACACGCCTTCCGCGCCTGTCTTAGCAAAAATCTGGCCGGGTGCGAGTTCCATCAGCCGCGTGCAGGTGCGGCCCGTTCCGGCCACATAAAACGGCTCCGCCATACAGGCATCGATCAGACGGCGGGAGGCTTTGGCCCGGCCTGCGTCCAACCCCTGCCCCGTCGCCATCCTAGCAAAGCCATGGGCCAGCCCTTTCAGCGGCACCGCATATGTCGGGATAGAACAACCATCGACGCCGCAATTGTCATGACCCAAGACGGCACCGGTCAGGCTTTCCATCGTCGCGCGTATCTCGGCCTGAAGTGGATGGTCGTAACCGACATAGCCCTTCGTCTCCATGCCTGAATGGACGCAGGTGCAGACGAAGCCTGAATGTTTGCCGGAGCAATTGTTGTGAAGCGCCGTGGGCTTATCCATCGTGCGGGCCTGATGGATGATCGTCTTCTGGTCGGAAGACCAGTGCGCGCCGCATTCCAGTGTCTCCACGTCCCTGCCTGTCTTTGCCAGCATGGCGGCCGCAAGCTGCGCATGGGCGTCTTCGCCCGAATGGGAGGCGCAGGCGAAAGCCAGTTCCCGGTTTCCAAATCCATAGGCATCCGCAGCGCCGCTTTCGATGAGCGGCAGCGCCTGCATCGCCTTGCAGGCGGAACGTGGAAACACGCCACCTTCCACATCGCCTGCGGAAAACACGACGGAGCCATCGCCATCCACCACCACGGCCATGCCGCGATGGCGGCTTTCGACGAGATTTCCTCTGGTGATTTCGACGGTAACGGGGTTGTGCATGGGTCCGGCCTCAAAAAATACGAAATTGAGATCGTTCTATCCAACTTCTCTTATTGATGCACGAGGCCCATCGTTGAAAGTTGCCAAACGTTTGCTGCTTGCCATCCTCATCATCTATCTCTTGCCCGCGCTGGCCTCGGCTGGGCTGTGGGCCATGAAGGAACATCCGACCGGCTATCGCAATGCGCGCTGGTCTTCCGCCGGTATTTTACCGGAGGCACCCGCCGACAAACCCGCCGCCATCTACGTCTATTCCGCCATGACCGGCGGCTTCAAAGGCTCGATCGCCAGCCACGCCTGGATCGTGATGAAGCCGCAGGGCGCGGACAGCTATGAGCGCTATGACAAGGTCGGCTGGGGCAACCCCATTCGCCGCAACGCCTATGCGCCGGATGCCTATTGGTACTCCAACATGCCGAGACTGGTGGTAGAGCTGCATGGCGAAGAGGCCGAAAAGCTGATCCCGAAAGTGCAGCAGGCCATTGCCGACTATCCCTATGGCAAGGCGGGCGGATATCATATTTATCCCGGCCCCAACTCCAACACCTTCGTTGCCCACGTGCTGCGCAGCGTGCCGGAACTCGGCGTTGTTCTGCCGCCCGATGCCGTGGGTCGGGATTACCTGCCCAATGGCGAGTTCATCCACGTTGCCGACGACTGGAAGGATGTCAGCCTTTCGCTTGGCGGCTTCTTCGGCGTCTCGGCGGGTGCCAGAAGCGGCTTCGAGGTCAACTTCCTCGGCCTCGTGGCTGGCATCGACGTGATGAAGCCCGGCATCAAAATTCCAGGGCTCGGTTATTTCGGCGTCAACTCTTTCGAGCCTGCCCCCGAGAGACCGCCGACCAGCGCCTGACGCCAGCGCTCGTCAATGGTCCGGTGCATGCTCCGCGCGTCGTGAGCGAATGACGTTGGCGACGAAGACACGCGCCATGCCGTGATAGAACTGCTCTGGCATGATGATGCGCGAGGCCAGATAGCCGATCATGGACGCTGCCATGATGGGGATCATGCAGCGGTGATTTCCCGTCATTTCGAGAATGATGACAAATGTCGTCATCGGCGCCTGCGTGACGCCGGAAAAATATCCCGCCATGCCGAGAATGGCACCGAGGCCGATGCTGGCGCCGATCATATCCGCAACCGTGCTGCCAAGCGCGGTGCCGACCGAGAGCGAAGGCGCGAAAAAACCGCCGGGGATGCCGGAGAGCATAGCGAGGAATGTGGCCAGCAGTTTTTCGATGAAGAAGATGGCAGGAGCAGCGTGGCCTTCAATGGCGGCGCGGGCCTGTTCGTAACCCGTACCGTAGGTCGTGCCGCCCGAGACGATACCGATAATGGCAGACAGCAGGCCGCAGGTTGCGGCAACGATCAACAGGCGTTTCAGCGGTAGCACATGGCTCCAGCGGCGAATGCGCGCCATGATTTTGACGGCGGTTGAACTGAACAGCGCACCCAGCACGCCTCCGAGAAGACCGCAGATCAACACCAGCAGCCAATCGATGGCGGTGGTCGCCATCATGGCACTCGTGCCGAAATAATTGTAGCTGCCGACGAGCCCGATCGATGACAGGCCCGCGAGAATGACGGCTGTCAGCACGATGCCGTTGGTGCGGGTTTCGTAGGCTTTGCCCATCTCCTCGATGGCGAAAACGATACCGGCCAAAGGCGTGTTGAAAGCGGCAGCGATGCCAGCGGCAGAGCCTGCAAGAATAAGACCTCTGGCCTGCGCCATGCCGCCCCAGCGTGCGGCCTGAAGCATGATCGAGGCTCCCACCTGCACAGTCGGGCCTTCACGACCTATCGAGGCCCCGGAGAGGAGACCCGCGACCGTCAGCACGATCTTGCCGAAGGCAAGCTTCAGCGAAAGGAGACGGGATCGATCCTCATCGTCATGAAAGTGACGCGCCGCAATGGCCTGCGGAATACCGCTGCCCTGCGCATTGGGAAAGAATGAAAACGCAAGCCAGGTGCACAACATGAACCCCAAGGGACTGATCACCAAAGGCAGCAGATACGTATATTGCCCGGACGAGACTGCCACGGAAAAAAGATGCTGAGCATGGTCTGCCAAGATCGCAAACACAACGCTGATGACACCAACGGCAAGCGCACCCAGCCAGAACACCGCCCGCGGCTTCCAGATGCGCCACGATCCCCACACGACACGGGTACGACGCAGCATTTTCAGCTTTTTGGACTTGGCAGGCATGATGATCCAGACATTTCGAGGTGGGAATTTGACAGGTGTCAGGAGAGCCCCGTTATCGACCCGTCCGGCATCGATTTCAACCGCATCTTTGACAATTGGCTAGAAAAGGAGCAGGATCACGCATCGCAATTGCAATGCATGGAGTTGCCCATGAGCCGCACCTTAAAGACTGCCACGTTGCCTTCCCTACGCGTTGAGCCGGAATTTCGCGACAAGGCGGAAAGCGTTTTAAACGAAGGCGAGACGCTCTCCGCATTCATGGAAGCAGCAGTTCGCAAGCAGGTGGAAATTCGCAAATCGCAGGCGGAGTTTATTGCGCGAGGGCTGGCCGCCAGGGACGAATCGAAGCGGACGGGAATCTACCACCGAGCTGAAGATGTTCTTGCAGAACTTAAATCCATGCTAGATGCTAAACTTGCTGAAGATAACAAGCAGTGACGTATCAAATATTTCTTGCCGACAGAGCGCGCGATGACATTAAGCGCCTATACCGATATCTTCTTGATTACGATAAGTACGCTGCAAAGCGTGCGTATGATGCGATTGAAAAGGGGATCAGTGCGCTTGGCGACTTCCCGATGAGTTGCCGCAAAGCGGACACTGAAAATCCCTTTTTGCGCGAACTCATCATTCCATTCGGCTCGTCGGGATATGTTGTTTTGTTTGAAATAGAGACTTCAGACAAAATCACCATCCTCGCAATCCGCCACCAGCGCGAAGACGACTATCACTAATCCCTACCGATCACTGACCGCTGCACGCGGGTTGACCCACGGCTCCTGATTGGAGCGCGGCAGCGGCTGTCTCCCCAGAATATGATCCGCCGCCTTCTCGCCCGTCATGATCGAAGGGCCGTTGAGGTTGCCGTAGGTGACATGCGGGAAGATCGAGCTGTCGGCAACGCGTAAGGCCTCCACGCCGATCACCCGGCATTCGGGATCGACCACTGCCATCGGATCATCTCGGTCGCCCATTCGGCAGGTACCGCAGGGATGATAGGCGCTTTCCAGATGCTCGCGCAGGAATGCGTCGATGGCTTCGTCCGACTGAACGCCCTCGCCCGGCTGTATTTCCGGCCCGCGATAATCGTCGAATGCCTTCTGGCTGAAGATGTCCCGCGTCAGGCGAACGCAATGGCGGAATTTCTCCCAGTCTTCTGCGTGGCTCATATAGTTGAAGCGAATGACCGGATCGTCCTTCGGATCGGACGAGCGCAGCGTGACATTGCCGCGTGATTTCGACAGGTTGAAACCGACATGCACTTGAAAACCATGGCTTTTCGCCGCCGCCTTGCCATCATAGGAAATGGCGACGGGCAGGAAGTGGAACTGGATATCTGGCTGCTTCAGCCCCGGTTCGGAACGCAGGAAGGCGCAGGCCTCGAACTGGTTGGAGGCACCCAGACCACCCTTGGTTACCAGCCACTGCGCGCCTGCCACGCCCTGCCAGAACCATGGCAGCCATGAATAGAGCGACACCGGCTTGGTGGAGACCTGCTGGAAATAGAACTCCATGTGGTCCTGAAGATTGGCACCCACACCGGGACGATCGACCTTCACCTCGATACCCATATCCTGCAGATGCTGGGCAGGGCCGATACCCGAGAGCATCAGCAGCTTGGGAGAATTGAAGGATGAGGCCGCGACGATGACCTCGCGGTTTGCGCGCACGGTTTCCACTCTGCCCCGGCGTTCGATCTCGACGCCCGTGGCACGACCGTTTTCGATAACGATCTTTCGCGCAAAACCTTGCACCAGCGTCACGTTTCCGCGTTTCAAGGCGGGCCGCAGATAGGCATTGGCGGCGGACCAGCGGCGGCCATTGTGGATGGTCTGCTCCATAAGGCCGAAGCCTTCCTGCTTGGAGCCATTATAGTCATCCGTCAATTCGAAGCCGGCCTGTGAACCGGCTTTGACAAAGGCATGAAAGAGCGGGTTTTTGACCGGCCCGCGCTGCACATGCAGCGGTCCATCGGTTCCGCGCCAGCCCTCTTCGCCGCCATGGCTTGTTTCCATGCGCTTGAAGTATGGCAGGACATCCGCATAGGCCCAACCCTGCGCACCCAGCGCCTCCCACCGGTTGAAATCCTCCGCATGGCCGCGAACATAGACGAGACCGTTGATGGAGGAAGAGCCCCCCAGCACCTTGCCGCGCGGCGCGGTGATGCGGCGGTTGTTGAGGTTCGGCTCGGGTTCCGAGTGGTAGCCCCAATTGTAACGCTTCATGCTCATCGGCCACGCAAGGGCAGCGGGCATCTGGATGAAGGGGCCGAAATCGGAACCGCCTGCCTCGATGACGATGACGGAATATTTGCCGTCTTCCGACAGGCGATAGGCCATTGCAGAGCCTGCGGAACCGGAACCGACGATAACGAAATCTGCGTTTTGCATTGTGGTTGCTCTTTGCTGTGGCCACCTCGTCCTTCGAGGCCCGTTTCACGGGTACCTCAGGATGAGGTGGAGAGACGTTGTGTTATTTCGTAAAAAACATGCTGCTAAGATTGCCTCAGGGACTTAGGCCATACTGCACCCGCCATCGCCTTTGAGGGGTACCTCGGTCGGAAACGCCCACTCTCATCCTCATCCTGAGGTGCCCGTGAAACGGGCCTCGAAGGACGAGGATGAGCCGCTGATCCCAATACCCCCTAAGCAGCGAGGCCTACCCAATCAATACGGCGCGTCCACCTTCCCCGTCGCCACATAAACCGTCTTCAATTCACTATAATGACTGAGCGCAGCCGCAGAATTCTCACGCCCGAACCCTGACTGTTTCGACCCACCAAACGGCATCTCCACGGGGCACAAATTATACGTATTGATCCACAACGTACCCGCCTCCAGCTGGTCCACCACCCGGTGGGCGCGGTTGATGTCGACGGTGAAGACGCCGCCTGCGAGTCCGAATTCGGTGGCGTTGGCACGGGCGATCACCTCGTCTTCGTCATCGAAATCCAGCACGCACATGACGGGCCCGAAAATTTCCTCGCGAGCGATGGTCATGCCATCCGTCACATCGGCAAAGACCGTGGGCTGCACGTAAGCACCCTCGCCCGCAACATGGTTGGGAATTCCGCCGCCAGTGATGAGCGTGGCACCTTCGGCTTTGCCCTTTTCAATATAGGCCAGCACCTTTTCCTGCTGCGCCTTGGACACCAGAGGGCCGATCTGCGTTGCCTCGTCCATCGGGTCGCCGATCACCATCGCATCGGTGCGGCTCTTGAGGTTTTCGAGGAAGCGCTGCTTTGCACCACGCTGGACGAAAACGCGGGTGCCATTGGAGCAGACCTGGCCGGACGAGTAGAAATTGCCGAGCATCGCCCCGCCAACGGCGCTTTCGATATCGGCATCGTCAAACACGATGAGCGGCGACTTGCCGCCGAGTTCCATGGTGACGTGCTTCAGATGGCCCGCAGCGGCAGCGGCCACCTTGCGACCTGTTGGCACCGAACCCGTCAGCGACACCTTGGAGACATCCGGATGGTTGACCAGCAGCGGGCCGGTGTCCCGGTCGCCCTGAATGACGTTGAAGAGACCTTTGGGAAGCCCGGCTTCAATCAGAATTTCCGCGATTTTCAGTGCGCCCAGCGGCGTGTTTTCCGAAGGCTTGAACACCATGGCATTGCCAGCGACCAACGCGGGTGCGGCCTTCCAGCAGGCGATCTGCTGCGGGTAGTTCCACGCGCCGATGCCAACGCAGACGCCAAGCGGCACGCGCTTGGTATAGGCGAAGTCACCACCCAATGGAATGTAATCGCCGTTCAGCGCAGACGGTGCGATGCCGCCGAAGAACTCGAAGCTGTCCGCACCGGAGGTCGGGTCAGCAACGATGGTTTCTTGGATTGGCTTGCCGGTATCCAGCGTCTCCAGTTCCGAGAGCTCTCGATTGCGCTCGCGCATGATATCGGCGGCACGGCGCAGGATGCGCCCGCGTGCGGTGGGGCTCATCGCCGCCCACTCCTTCTGCGCCTTCTTGGCGGAAGCGATTGCGCGCTCCACGATGGCAGGTGTTGCGGCATGCAGTCTTGCCACGACTTCTCCGGTCGCAGGATAGATGCTTTCGAATACGGTGCCCGCAGTATCTTCGACATAGTCGCCATCGATGAAATGCGAGGCTTTGGGCTGGGCTTTCAATGTCATCTAAAAGGTCCTCAGAGAATGCGAATGGACGGCTTGCCTTCACGAGAAGGGGCGTCGGAAAAGGGTTTGAGCTGCGTGTCGAAATAATTTTCGACCAGCGCCGGTGCGGCGGACAGGCCGAGCGGGGCGGCTTGAAGGCTGTGCCTGATATAGAGACCGTCGATCAGCGCTGCGGCCCCTTCGGCAATGCGCGCCGCATCATCCGGCGGGCAGAGGCGATTGAGGCTGTCCATGATGTTGGAGCGCAGGCGGCGGGTATAGGCAATCAGCAGGCGGCGCATCTCTTCCGAGCGCTGTGCTTCCACATAAAATGCAAGCCATGCGGCAACCGTATCATTGGTAAACTGGTCGCTCTGGAACGAGACGCGGACGATGGCGCTCAGCCTTGCTCGCGGGCCTGACGCCTGCCCGAGGGCGGTAATCGCATCCCGGCGAAGCGCGCGCAGCAGGCTGCGGATGGTTTCCAGTAGAAGCTGTTGCTTGCTGCCAAAATAATGGTGCGCCAGAGCCGCCGACACACCCGCCTCACGGGCTATATCCGACATGGTGACGTTGAGCGAACCGTTCTGGCCGATGGCGCGCAGGGCGGCATCCATCAGCGCCTTTTTGCGCAGCGGTTCCATTCCAAGCTTGGGCATCAGCACTCTCCTTTGCGCAGCAATTTATTATTGATTGACTGATCAATCAATAATAAATGCGACATGCAGCCATGTCTGTTGTGCTCCTCAGGAGAGGCATGCGGCGCGACCGGACGCGTGATGGTTGTCTCACCGCTTCCTGATGTCTTAAAACAATGTTTCATCTGGAACCCGAAAGTAACGCGTACGTTTCTCGCGCGTGCTTTGCGTTCGTGCTAATATTGCAGTCAATCAAAGTCTGATCACCACTGGCCAGTGACGGACATCTTATAGGGCCAAAGACGGTTTGGTTTCGGTGCGTTCATCCAAAACTGGTCCATCACAACGGGAGAGAAACAATGCCAATGGTAACTGTATCCATTTCCCCAGAGCAGGCAGCGCGCATGCGTGAAGCCGTTGATAGCGGCGACTATGGCTCCGGCAGCGAGGTTGTTCGTGCAGCGCTGCGGCTGTGGCTTGAAACCGAAGCACGCAACGGAGGCTCGCAAAGCAGGCGTCCCTCCAATGACGAGCATCTCGACGTCGCCAAGCTCTATGCTGCCCACTCGACGAGAAGACGCCACGCCTAAGTCTATGGCATTCCTGCGTTAAACCTGTTTTAGAGCTTCACGCTGACGTCATAAAAACTTCAAAAAAGCTTCATCAACGGGAAAGTTTTTGTTGAGGAGTTTGCAGCATCGTCGCCATCAAAACGCGCCCTTACGATTCCGTAGGGATGCGATGGTGGAGAGAGTTCATGCAGTCGACGGCGATCGACCCTGACGTCATCCGGCGGTTTGCCAGCGGGCAAATGGCCTCCATGGCCAAACTCGTTCTAGAAACTGCGTTCCAACCCATTGTCGAAGCCACCACCGGGACCGTGTTCGGATACGAGTCGCTGATGCGCGGCTTCGACCGCATTGGTTTTTCCAGTCCGCTGGCGCTTCTGGATCACGTCGCGGCTGACGGACAGCTGATTACCGTCGAGCAGATGCTGGCGGGCCGGGCTCTGGCAAAATTCTCCACCCTGCCGGAATTTCAATCGGCCACGCTTTTTCTCAATCTCGATGTGCGGCTGATTCCCCATGGCGATGCCATTCTGGACAAGCTGCTGGAGCGGCTGGCAAAAGCCTCCATACCGCCCTCCTCCATCTGCTTTGAGCTTTCCGAGCGCTTCGACAACACCAGCGTGCCGGAGTTCAGCGCGCTGATTGCCCGCATGCGCAAGGAAGGCTTCAAGCTGGCCATCGACGACTTTGGTGTCGGCCATGGCGAGATGAAACTACTGTGCGAATTTCCGGTCGATTACTTAAAGATCGATCGCTATTTCATCGACGGCGTCGACCGCAACCCGCGCAAGCGCCATCTCGTGAAAAACATCGTCAACATCGCCCATACGCTGGGTGTGCGGGTGATTGCCGAGGGTATCGAGACCGAAGCCGAGTTTCTCGCCTGCCGGGAACATGGTGTCGATCTGGTCCAAGGCTGGTTCATTTCCCGGCCGACCACCTTCGTCAGCGAATTGCAGAGCGCCTTTCCGCATTTGCAGCATCTGGGCGAAACGCGTCGCAGCAGCCAGACACTGGATGAAATCCTCATCCGTCGCCAGATCGAGCGGCTGCCCACGGTTTTTGAAAATGACAGCATCGACAGCGTGTTCGAACTGTTTCGTCGCAACCCGGCGCAGGCGTTCTTTCCCGTTCTCAACGCCAATGGCGAGCCGCGCGGCGTCATCAACGAGCACCATCTGAAGGAATATATCTACCAGCCTTTCGGTCGTGACCTGTTGAAGAACAAGGTCTATGAGCGGACGATTTCGCATTTCGTCGATGGTGCGCCCATCGTCGGGCTGGATGCGGATGCCGACCAGTTGATGAACGTCTTTGCCAATACCGGTGGCAGCGCCTGCGTGATTTTGACCGAAAACATGCGCTATATCGGCGTGGTCTCCGCCGCATCGCTGATCAAGGTCATCAACGAAAAGCAGCTGAAACTGGCGCAGGAACAGAACCCGCTGACGGCGCTTCCCGGCAACCGCGCCATCAGCAGCTTTATTGAAGACAGTTGCGGCGACAGCGATGACGACCGCTTTTTCTGCTATTGCGATTTCGACAATTTCAAACCCTTCAATGACAAATATGGTTTCCACATCGGCGACCACGCCATCACGCTGTTTTCGGCACTGTTGAAGCGCTATTTCTTTTCCGGCGATTGTTTCCTCGGTCATATCGGCGGTGACGACTTCTTCATCGGCGTCCGCGACTGGACGAAGGACGAGATTACGGAAATTCTTGAACGCCTGCTGAGCGATTTCCACGACGATGTGGTGGGGCTTTATTCCGACGAAGACCGGATGGCTGGTCAGATCAAGGGTCACGACCGGTTTGGAAACGAGCGCGACTTTGCGCTGTTGCGGTGCTCCATCGCTGTACTCCAACTGCAAAAAGGGCTGATCATCGCCAATCCCGAGCGCATCGGCAGCGATATCGCCGCCATCAAGAAGGCCGCCAAGGAAAGCACATCCGGCCTTGTCATTCGTGGCTTCGGCGAGCCGGAATAAGACGTCGTCAGAACATCGTGGCAAAACGCCTCCTTCCATCTCGTGTGCATCTGACCTAAGTTCCCGGCCAATGAAACAGGATGGAGGCCGACCATGACTTTGCCCGAAACGATGCGATTTGTTGACCTGCCAAGCTTTGGTGGCCCCGAAGTGATGGCGTTTTCGACGGGACCGTTGCCCTCTCCCAAAGTCGGCGAAATCCTCGTTCGCGTTCAGGCCGCCGGCATCAACCGGCCGGATGTGGCACAACGCCAAGGAACTTATCCCGCGCCGAAGGATGCAAGCCCGGTGCTGGGACTGGAAATCGCCGGAGAGGTCGTCGCACTCGGCGAAGGCGTGAGTGAGTTCAAGCTGGGTGACCACGTCTGTGCGCTCGCCAATGGTGGTGGTTACGCCGAATATTGCGTGGTGCCCGTGGGCCAGGCCCTGCCCTTTCCGAAAGGATATGATGCGGTAAAGGCCGCCGCTTTGCCGGAAACCTTCTTCACCGTCTGGGCCAATCTGTTCCAGATGGCTGGGCTGACGGAAGGTGAAAGCGTGCTGATCCACGGCGGCAGCAGCGGTATTGGCACGACGGCCATCCAGCTTGCTAAGGCGTTTGGCGCGGAGGTCTACACCACCGCAGGCTCAAAGGAAAAGTGTGACGCCTGCGAAAAGCTTGGTGCGAAGCGGGCGATCAATTATCGCGACGAGGACTTTGTCGAGGTCATCAAGGCGGAGACCGGCGGCAAGGGCGTCGATGTCATCCTCGACATGATCGGTGCGTCCTACTTCGAAAAGAACTTGTCATCACTCGCCAAGGACGGCTGTCTATCGATCATCGCCTTTCTGGGCGGTAACATTGCCGAAAAAGTAGATCTGCGCCCCATTATGGTCAAACGCCTGACCGTAACCGGCTCCACCATGCGCCCCCGCACCGCAGACGAAAAACGCGCGATTCGTGATGAACTGGTCGCGGAAGTCTGGCCGCTCTTGGAGGCCGGAACGATTGCGCCAGTTATTCACGATGTGATCGATTTTGATCAGGTGGCAGAGGGCCATAGGTTAATGGAAAGCAGCAGCCATATCGGGAAGATCGTGATGCGGGTTGCTTAACTCGTATGATGCGTATTGTTGTTATCATTGACAACACCAAAGCATGTTGTTACAAATAACAACATGAAAGCGACGCTGATTGAAAAATCTCGAAGGGTCGTCAACGAGACGACCTTTTTCGAGGTTGTGTTGTGGCATCTGCCAGAAGCCCTACCGGGCAGCACTCATCCATTCAAATATAGATTGGCTCTTGTCGTGAATGGCGATTGTATTCTTCGATACGACAATGAGCGAGGCAAAGGAGATCATCGCCATATCGGTGATCACGAAGAGGCAATCGAATTCACCACACTCGAAGCACTCTTCGACGCCTTTCAAACCGACATGGAAAGGGCACTGAAATGACGAGTTTGACGATACGATTGAGCACGATGGACGAAATGAAATCCCGTTTTGCTGCAGCGGGGAAACGGGCAATCTCCGGCAACATCGTGGAGGCAACACCCTCCATAGAGTTTGCGAGCTACGACGACCTCCACCGCATTCTGGCACCCCTGCGCCTAAGCATCGTGAAGGCGTTGGCCGGTCAAGGACCCCTCGCCATTCGCGAAGTGGCCCGCCGTGTGGGGCGTGACGTGCAGGCCGTGCACCGCGATGTAACGACGCTTATCAATGCAGGCATTATCGACCGGCATGAAAACGGCGTCGAATTTCCTTACGAGCAGATTCATTTCGAATTCGACGTGAAGGCAGAAAAGGCAGCGTGATTTTTTGCGCTCTTGCAATCTCGCCGAATCGTATTACCTTCTTCTCATGTTCAACGTAGTGAAAGGAAGGTGATCCAATGTCTAATGAGATTTCGGTCTTGGTATCGGGCAATGGAAAGGATTTGATTTTGACGAGGCAGCCCTCGGCTTGATCCGCCTTCCAGCGAAACGTTGATAGACGTTTCAGGTCTGAAACAATGACCAAACTCATGGAAGGGCCGCCACAAGCGGCCCTTTTCCTATTGTGGCTTACTTGCGGAAGACTTTCCAGCGCGTTGGGCGAAAGCGGACTTCGCTGCCGACAACCACGGTGGCATCGAGCGGGACTTCGATTTCCAGGTGGTGTGGTTCGTGGCCGTTGTTGGCGATGTCGATTTCGGCGATCCGCGTTCCCGCCAGACGGCGGCAGATGGTGACTTTGCCGTAAAGCGCGTCGCGTTCGTCTGTCAGCACAACGTCTTGCGGGCGGAAGAACAGATCGCCATCCCCTTCGCAGGCATCGCGAATGCCGATATTTTCGCCCTGAAACAGCATATGCCCATCGCGGATCGTGACCGGCACGTTGGACGATTCGCCGATGAAGGAGAAGACGAAGGGCGAGTTTGGGGTATCGTAGACGTCGTCTGCCGTACCGACCTGCTCGATCTTGCCTTGGCTCATGACGACCACTCGGTCGGCTAGTTCAAGTGCTTCTTCCTGATCATGCGTCACGAAGACCGTGGTGTGGCCGGTGCGGTCGTGGAATTCGCGCAGCCAGCGGCGCAGTTCCTTGCGGACCTTGGCATCCAGCGCGCCGAAGGGTTCGTCCAGCAACAGAACTCTGGGTTCGATAGCAACAGCGCGAGCAAGCGCCACGCGCTGGCGCTGACCGCCGGAGAGCTGGTTGGGATAGCGGTTTTCGAGACCGGAGAGATGCACCATATCCAGGAGATCGGAGACCCGCTTGCGGATGTCTGATTTCGCAGGACGTTTCGAGGATGGGCGGACTTTGAGGCCGAAGCCGATATTATCGGCGACCGTCATGTGGCGGAACAGAGCGTAATGCTGAAACACGAAGCCGACATTGCGCTCCTGCACGGAGCGGTGGGAGGCATCTTCGTCGCCGAAGAAAATCTGGCCATCGGTGGGCTGCTCCAGCCCGGCGATCAAGCGCAGAAGTGTTGTCTTGCCGGAGCCGGAGGGGCCGAGCAGTGCGATCAATTCCCCGGAACGGATATCGAGAGAGACATTGTCCAATGCCGGAAAGCGGTCGAACTGCTTGGTAATGTTGGAAACTTTGACGTCCATGAACATGCCCTTCAATGCTTGCCGGCGGCGTTGCCCGCGCCAAAGCGTATTTCAAGAATGGTTTTGAGAACAAGCGTAACGAGTGCCAGACCCGCAAGCAGTGTCGCGACCGCGAAGGCCGCGCCGATATTGTACTCGTTGTAGAGGATTTCGACATGCAGCGGCATGGTGTTGGTTTCGCCGCGGATATGGCCTGACACCACCGAGACGGCACCGAACTCGCCCATGGCGCGGGCGTTGCACAGCAGCACGCCGTAAAGCAGACCCCATTTGATATTGGGCAGCGTGACGAACCAAAAGGTCTGCCAGCCGGATGCCCCCAGTGAAATAGCCGCCTCCTCATCTCCCGTGCCCTGATCCTGCATCAGCGGTATCAATTCACGCGCCACGAAGGGAAATGTCACGAAGATGGTGGCGAGCACGATGCCCGGTACGGCAAACAGGATTTCGATGCCGTAGCTTTTGAGGACCGGCCCCAGCACGCTGTGGGACGAAAACAGGATGACGTAGACGAGGCCTGAGATGACCGGCGAGATGGAGAATGGCAGGTCGATCAGAGTGATCAAAAACGCCTTGCCCTTGAACTCGAATTTGGCGATGGCCCAGGCGGCGGCAACGCCGAAGACGACGTTGAGCGGCACCGAGATGGCGGCGACGAGAAGCGTGAGGCGGATAGCCGAAAGCGCATCCGGCTCGATGATCGATTCCCAGAAATATTCACCGCCCTTGCGGAACGCTTCCACGAAGACGGCGACCAGCGGCAGGACGAGAAACAGCGCCAGAAACAGGAAAGCAAGGCCGATCAGCACCAGCTTTGCGGGCAAGCCTTCGCTGGCCGGATCACGGAAGGGTCTAGATGAGGTGGTGCGCGCATTATCAGGCATAACCGTACCTCTTGCGGCTCCACGCCTGAATGAGATTGATGACGAACAGCATGGAGAAGGAAATGATCAGCATGATGGTGGCGATGCCGGTGGCGGCGGGGTAGTTAAACTCCTCCAGCCGGATGACGATCAAAAGCGGTGCGATTTCAGAGACATAAGGAATGTTACCGGCGATGAAGATGACCGAGCCGTATTCCCCTACCCCACGCGCGAAGGCCAGTGCGAAGCCGGTGAGAATGGCGGGCGTGAGACCGGGCAGCAGAATACGGGTGATGGTCTGGAAACGGTTGGCACCCAGCGTTGCGGCCACTTCTTCCACCTGACGGTCGATTTCTTCCATGACCGGCTGCACCGTGCGCACGACGAAGGGCAGACCGATGAAGATGAGAGCAATGACGATGCCGGTTGGTGTAAAGGCGATCTTGATGCCGAAAGGTTCGAACATTTGGCCGACCCAGCCGCGATTGGAATACAGCGCCGTCAGCGCAATACCGGCAACGGCAGTGGGCAGTGCAAACGGCAGATCCACGATGGCATCTACGAAACGGCGGCCGGGGAAGCGATAGCGCACCAAAACCCAGGCGATAAGCACGCCGAAGACGGCATTGACGAGGGCGGCCAGGAAGGCGGTGGTAAAGCTGATGCGCAGCGCGTTGAGCGTTCTGCTATCGGTCACGATTGCGAAAAATTCGCCGGGGCCAAGCCGTGCCGTGGACCAGACAAGACCGGCAAGCGGGATCAGAATAATCAGAAACAGATAGGTGATGGTGTAACCGAGCGTCAGTCCGAATCCCGGCAAAACACTGGATTGACGCCACGTCCACTTCGTCGGCGATGGGGTATTGCTCATCAAGGCTCCGGGTTAAACGGGGGCCATCGTCAGCCGCCCTCTTATGCGCCATCGACCGGCCTCAAGGCCGGTCGATCGTGTTTCCGTTCCAGACAGGATGCGATGGCACGGCCTGTTCGGTGTTTTATATCATCCGCTTACTTGGCGGGCTTGTAAATCTGATCGAAGATGCCGCCATCACCAAAATGTTCCGGCTGCGCTTTTTCCCAACCGCCGAACTGCGGATCGTCGATGGTGACGAGCTTGATATCCGGCAGTTGCTTCAGCAAATCCTTGGAAACCACCGAAGGATTGGACGGGCGGTAGAAGTGCTTGGCGGCGATGTTCTGCCCTTCGTCGGAATACAGATATTGCAGGTAAGCTTCGGCAGCCTTGCGCGTGCCCTTCTCATCGACGTTCTTGTCAACCACGGCGACCGGCGGTTCTGCGAGGATGGAGATGGGCGGAACGACGATTTCGAACTCGTCCTTACCGAATTCCTCACCGGCCAGATAGGCCTCGTTTTCCCAGGCCAGCAGTACGTCACCGATCTGGCGCTGTGCAAATGTCACGGTCGAGCCGCGGGCACCCGTATCAAGCACCGGAGCGCGCTTGTAGAGTTCACCGACATAGGCCTTGATCTTGGCCTGATCGCCCTTGTACTCCTCGTTGGCCCATGCCCAGGCAGCGAGATAGTTCCAGCGCGCGCCACCCGATGTCTTGGGGTTTGGCGTGACGATCTGGATATCGCCTTTCACGAGATCACCCCAATTGTGGATGCCCTTCGGGTTGCCCTTGCGAACGAGGAACACGATGGTGGAGGTGTAAGGCGATGAATTGTGTGGCAGGCGCGTACGCCAGTCGGCGTTGATCTTGCCGCTGTTCTTTACGATGGCGTCGATATCGCTTTGAAGCGCCAGCGTGACCACATCGGCCTCGAGACCATCGATGACCGAGCGGGCCTGCTTGCCAGAGCCGCCGTGCGACTGCTGGATGGTGACATCTTCGCCGGTATCGGCTTTCCATTTCTTCGCGAAGGCTTCGTTGAAGTCCTTATAGAGTTCGCGGGTCGGATCGTAAGACACGTTCAGCAGCTTGGTGTCTGCAGAGGCCGTTGCGACTGCACCCAGAGTGAACGACAGGCCAAGCACAATAGCGCTCAGGCCGGAAAGAAATTTGGACATGGATACCCTCCTAGATGCTCTGCGCCTAACACTACTTGTAAAGACAGGCTGGTCAATCAGGTGCGATACGATCGCAAAAGTGTTTCCATTACAGTCGTTTGAGCGGCAACAAAACCGCCGCTAGTGGAGCAAAACACGCAACAGGACGTGTGTGAAACAGACGCTCAACGCAAAATCAATTCGCATTTTTACCATATTTCCGCCATGGACATCGAAAAAATTTCTATGACCGGAATGATTTTTCGGGCCTCTACAGCCATACGGCTCACCAGCAATCGGCTTTCAAAATAGAAATCTACAAAAATGAGCGAATATATCGCAAATTGATCTTGCTTTTTTCTGGCAAACCGATTTTATGCGGCAGGCTAGATGCGCCAATACTACGTCTGTGGGTGACTTTTGCGCATATCCTGCGCACACGAGAGATATTTGCTCTCTGGCGATCCACACAAGCATAGCCATTCCTGTAAAAAGACGCCGATATCGGGGATATTCTGATCAGTAATGTTCGGAACCCGTGAAATGACCATCAGTACCTCGTCGCAGCATTTTTCCAACCTCAACGTCGCATCGCTGAATGATGAGCTCGCCAATCTCGATCTGGCAGGGCGCTTGGCATTCGTGGTGGGGCTTGGCGGGCGGGCGGTGTTTACGACGAGCCTCGGCATCGAGGATCAGGTCATTACGGCTGCCATCGGCACGCATCGGCTGCCTGTCGAGGTTTCCACCTTGGAGACCGGACGGCTGTTTGCCGAGACGGTCAATCTCATCAGCGAGACCGAAGAACGTTATGACATCACCATCAAGCGCTTTTATCCGTCGCAGGATGATGTCGATGCCTTTGCCGCAAAATACGGAATCAACGGTTTTTACGATAGCGTCGAGGCCCGTCATGCCTGCTGCCATGTGCGCAAGCTGGTGCCGCTGGCACGGGCGCTAGACGGAGCAAGCTTCTGGATTACCGGTCTTCGCCGGGGCCAGTCGGGCAATAGAGCGACAACGCCCTTTGCCGAATTCGACGCCGAGCGCAATCTGATCAAGATCAATGCTATCGCAGACTGGGATATCGATGTGATCAAGGCGCATGTTCTTGCGGAAAACATTCCCGTCAATCCTCTCCACGCCCGTGGATATCCATCCATCGGTTGCGAGCCCTGTACCCGTGCCATCAAGCCCGGCGAAACGGAACGCGCCGGTCGATGGTGGTGGGAAAATGACGAGAAGCGCGAATGCGGTCTGCACGTGGCCGAGGCACCTCAAGCCTCATCCATCTCAGCCGCCTCACAACAATCCTAGACTTTTATCAGATTGCCGGAGTTTACAATGTCCAATGCAGTTCCGGAGACGGAAGGCAGCAATGTCAGCACACCAAAGCAGCCGCTCGATCCACATCTGAAGGCGCTTGAAAACGAAGCCATTCACATTTTCCGCGAAGTTGCGGCAGAATTCGACAATCCAGTGATGCTGTATTCCATCGGCAAGGATTCGTCCGTGCTGCTGCATCTGGCGCGCAAGGCATTCTTTCCTGGTCGCATCCCCTTCCCGCTTCTCCACGTCAATACGGGCTGGAAGTTCAAGGAAATGATCGAGTTTCGCGACAACATCGTCAAGGAATACGATCTCGACCTCATTTCCTACACCAACCCGCGTGGTGCGAGCGAAAACGTGACGCCGTTCACCCATGGTTCGGCGCTCTACACCGACATCATGAAGACGGAAGCGCTGCGCCAGGCACTGGATGCGGGCAAGTTCGACGCTGCCTTCGGCGGTGCGCGCCGTGATGAAGAAGCCAGCCGCGCCAAGGAGCGCATCTATTCCTTCCGCACGCCTGATCATAAATGGGACCCGCGCAACCAGCGCCCGGAACTTTGGAACATCTATAACGGCATGGTGCGTCAGGGTGAAAGCGTTCGCGCCTTCCCGCTGTCCAACTGGACCGAGGTCGATATCTGGCGTTACATTCAGGCTGAGAACATTCCGCTTGTACCGCTCTATTACGCCGCAGAGCGCCCTTATGTCGAACGGGACGGCATGATGATCCTGGCCGAAGACGAGCGGTTGGAGCTGCTGCCCGGTGAAGAAATCCAGCACGGCATGATCCGCTTCCGCACACTCGGCTGCTTCCCGCTGACCGGTGCGATCAACTCCGAGGCGACGACGCTGGACGAGGTGATTTCCGAGCTTGAGATCGCCACCGTTTCCGAACGACAGGGCCGCGCCATCGACCGCGACCAGTCCGGCTCCATGGAAAAGAAAAAGCGCGAGGGCTATTTCTGATGACACAGAATGCAAACGCACAATCCGCCACCATTCTGCCTTTTGTCGAGCCCGCCAAGGCCGTGCGCGATACGCGACCTTTGCGTCTCATCACCTGCGGCAGCGTCGATGACGGCAAATCCACGCTGATCGGTCGCTTGCTTTGGGACACCAAGGCGGTCAAGGAAGACCAAGCCGCCACGCTTCACCGCGACAGCGGCAAGCAGAACGATCTTGGCCTGCCCGATTTCGCGCTGCTGCTGGACGGTCTTCAGGCCGAGCGCGAACAGGGCATCACCATCGATGTCGCCTATCGATATTTCGCCACCGACAAGCGCGCCTTCATCGTTGCCGACACACCCGGCCATGAACAATATACCCGCAACATGGCAACCGGCGCATCGACTGCCGATCTGGCGGTTCTGCTGGTGGATGCCCGCACCGGCATTCTCGAACAGACCCGCCGCCACGCGACGATCGCCGCGCTGATGGGCATTCGGCAATTCGTGCTGGCCGTCAACAAGATCGACCTGACCGACTATGACAAGGCCGGGTTCGAGCTGATTGCCCATGACTTCCGCGAGTTCGCGCTATCGCTGGGCATAAAGCAAATTACGTCGATCCCCATGTCGGCGCTAAAGGGCGAGAACGTCGTCCTTTCCGGCAAGCCCTCCATGCCGTGGTATGAAGGCCCGACACTGGCCGAAACATTGGAACTGGCAACGGCACGATCCACGCAGACCGGCGGCTTCCGCCTGCCCGTGCAGCGCGTGTCGCGTCCCGGCGAAAGCTTCCGTGGATATCAGGGCACTGTCGCCGGTGGCGCTGTGAAGCCCGGTGATTCCGTCGTCATCCTGCCATCGGGCATGGTGGCCAACGTCAAGCAGATCGTCACCTTCGATCTCGTGCGCAATGCTGCCGTCTCCGGCGATGCCATCACGCTGGTTCTCGACCGGCAGGTGGATGTGTCGCGTGGCGACGTTATCGTTTCCATCGAAGCGCAACCGCAGACCGGTCACGCCTTCGATGCGCAGATCGTGGCGCTCCAGCCCGGCGGCATCGAACCCGGCAAGCGCTACTGGCTGAAAAGCGGCAGCCGCCGCCAGCGCGTCAGCGTGCAACCGGTCACGCAGTTGGACCTGAAAAACGGTCAGTGGCTGGCCCACACCGACACGCTGGCCATGAACGCCATCGGCAAGGTCCGCCTTTCCTTCGACGAAACGGCGATTTTCGACCCTTACGAACAGAACCGTTCCACCGGCTCCTTCATCCTGATCGACCCCGACACCAACAACACCGTCGCGGGCGGAATGATCCTCGGCAGACGTGCCGAGACGGGCAAGATTTCCCAGGGAGAACGCGTCGTCATCTCGCTTCCTGCCGATCTGGCCGAAGCACTGTTGGCCAGCGAACAGCTTTCCAGCCGCAGAGACGAAATCGAAGTCCGCAGGACAAGTGCTGCAACGGCGTCGCGGTTGCTGGACGAGTTGGATTAAACCAAAAAAGAGGCGTCGGATTGATCCGGCGTCTCTTAATTTTGACAGTTATTTCAGTGGCTTGAGCGCTCTCACACCGTTCGTTTGACGGAGAATGTCGCGCCTTCCATATTCTTCACACCCAGAGTGCCACCGTCAGTGTTCAACGAGACGTAATCGATGTTACCGGCGGTCCATTTCATGGCACCCGTTCCGTTTGCCATGGGGAACCAAGCACCCGCTGTTTCCCCACCCACTTCGAAGGTGAAATTGTTGGCAAAGGTGATTTTCTGTCCGGTATCGGTTTCCCAGCTGCCCGTGAGCGGGCCGAGCTTTGGAAAGAACTTTTCAGCCCCTGAAATGTTGGTGATGACGCAGGCAATGCGATCAGGCCTGCCCGGACGGGTTATGGTCGCGACCAGTCGATAGTCCGGCGAGATTGTCTTGAACAAGGCAAGCCATTGCCCAGGATGGAAAACGGAACAATGGCTGTGTCCGTCGTCGTAGCACGCAATCACGTGATAATTGTAGCGAGCCGCTTCATGCAGTTTCTTCACGAGTGCGGGCAAGGCATGCGGTTCGAAATGCTCGAGAACGTCGGCAGACACACACACATGTCCGGTCGGGATATCATCCTTCAAAACGTCTGCTGTCCGGAACTCGACATTGTTCGGAATGACCGCGAGCTGTGGCGCACGCGCCCAGTCGAGACCGATGACATTGGGAACGACGGAAGCGATTTTGCGGAGGAACCGGCCATTGCCGCAGCCGATTTCAATGACGACACCAGGATTGACGGAGGCAATGACATCGCAGTGGTCAACAAGCCAGTTGTTGTCCTGATAGCCGCGGTCATGATCGTGTAGCCGCTGATAATCCGTGGCCGTCCGGTTTTTGTGCGTAAGTGTCGGGTCCATACCCGCAGCATAGGCCGAGGTCAGCATCTCGACTTCCACATGGCGCCTCAGCTCAGGAGACCGCATTGCGGTCATAGCCATGTCCGCATAAGCCGAATAGGCGGAGCGAATGGTCGTTCCCAGGATCGTCTCGCCAAAGCTGGCAGCCAAGCCTCCCGCGTGCAGGCGCGTCGCAACCTCCGTGGCTGCGGCGACCGTATGTCCAGAACCTGTGGACTGTCCGCCTTGAGATTCCGCCTGCTTTTTCAGGCGGGCCGCCAATTCGACGGCCTGTGTTGCAACTTGGCGCAGATTTGCATTTTCGGCCTGCGCATCCGCAAGAGCCGCGCTGAGACGATCATTGTCTTGATGCACACCGGCCTCGCTTTCGTCTGAGCCTACCTTGACTACGTTAGCGGACACGCCCGCCAGGGCACGACTGACGTGCCGCTCGAGACTGTTGTTGTCGTAAATCGAAAAGCAGCAATATTCCAAATAGTAGTGCAGAAATTGCGCCATCCAGGCCGAATTATCTGGCAGCTCTGCGGCAAACGCTGCGTCGAGCTCGTCCAGCGAACCGATCGCCGTTGTCGCAAGCTCGTATTCGCTCGCCGCAAAGGAGAAAACGGGCTTCGAATACATCAAAGCTTCCAAGCCCACGCCGGAGTTCGCGACGATGACGGACCGGCATCCTTCAAGATGCTGATGGATCGAGGCATTTGACACGACGACTGAGGAGAATGCTTTCTGAACTTCTTCCAACACTTCCTTGACGACGGCCGAACGGCACAAGGGGTGCCGTTTCAAAACGAGGAAATAGCCACTTTTCTGAGCCAGCTCGGCCGCTCGAACAATGACATCAAAAGGATTCAGTCTGCAAAACTCGCTGACAGGATCGTCAATAAGCTGCAATGGGAAATAGACATAGGGGCGATCAAGCCCAAAGGCTTCGGTCGACTGGCTGTATTTCGACACGTTTTGACGGCGCAGATTGTCTTTCAGACGCTGGACATAGGCGCGACTGGCTTCAGGATCGCATCCTCTAATCCGTGAAAGGTGCGATGTCGGAAACTTTGCAAGCGAACTCCAGCCGGAAAACCCGTTCGGATCGAATGAATACCAGCCGGCAATCGGCGTTTCTTTGATTCGCCAGACATTCTGCTCGGTACCGATGGAGTGATAGGAAAACACCACCCCGTTCGCGCGCGCACGGCGTGGGACATTGTGCATCCCATGCGCGACCGGCTTGAGATGAACATCGATCGGGCGGGACGCGAGAACCGAGCAAAACTGCGAGAACATCGCCCGATGACGATCACCATCCAGCGGCGACGGAAACCATGTCGTCGGCACTTCGAGATCGACCGGTATTCTGCTGGGCTGCGTTCCGACCAATGGAGAATGGTCAGACACCAAGGCAAGTGGGGAATTCATTTTCATCACAGAATCCATTTTCGACTTCTCTGCTTACAAAACATTCCCACCGTTAACACGTCAGCCTTGCCCCGAACTGTCGATACACCCCGTCAGATGAACTGCTCCAGATAAGCAGGCAGATCAAACGCCGCATCACTACGCTTGAGAGGTTCACCGAAGCGCGGGTCGAGGCGAAGCCAGGCGCGGGGGCCATCGTCGTGGGATGGCAGTTCGCGGGTGATGCGGTCTTTTACGGCGGGCGGCAGGAGATCGACGATATCGTTGCCGACGGCCGGGTCGATGATGATGAGCTGATCGCTGAAGGCAGCTGCTTCTTTGGCCGCGACGACGAGGCCGGCGAGTTTCTGGATCGTATCGATCGAGGTGCCAGCCAGAGGCACGTTCTGGTAAGCGGCCATGCGGTTATAGAGGATGTAGGCTTCAGGCCAGTTGCGCGCTTCGATATGCAGTCGCAAGGCGACGCCCTGTCGCTGCATCATGAATTCGGTCAGACGGCGGACGAAGTCGTCGCGTTCGTAAGTGGACGGTATCTTGTTTTTCCACATCTGCGCCGCCAAAAACTCGATGCCGCCGCGATAGGTGTCCCACTGGAACATGCACTCATTGTTGCCCTGCTGCATTCTGGGATCATCGGAGATGGCGGTGACGCGTGCAAAGGGTTCCGGCATGAAAAGGACATCGGCCTTGTCGAGCGCACGGACCGTATAGAGGTAAGCCCAGAAAATGAACGGGGTCGCGCTGGATATGGACTTTGCCAGAACATCGCGACGAACGATCAGAAACTCTGGGAACACATGGTGGTTGAAGATGAAGTTGAGGAAGGACGAGAAGTCCGCCTTCGAATGGCGTGTCGGGCCGGGAATGCGGTAGAACGGCCCGATATCGCGCTGACCGCCACGGGCATCCACCAGCAACCATGGCGCCTGCACCATACCGATGCTGGGCTCAGCCTGCATGATCTCAACATATTCTTTGACCTTTTCAGGGATCAGCAGGTCGTCATCGCCTAGAAATACGGCGTAGCGGCCGCGCGCGCGGCGCATGGCAAAAGCATAGTTGCTGACGAAGCCGGAGTTTTTGACGCGTCTGTAGGCGCTGACTTCGGGAACATCGGCGAGGGTCTTGATGTAGTCGGCGGTGCCATCGGTCGAGCAATCGTCAACAAGGACAATCTCGAACGACATACCAAGTCTGCGAAACCATTCCAGATGGAAATTGACATTCCGCTCGAGCAGAAACTGCCTGTTATAGGTCGGCACACAAATTGAGAGTAGGATTTCTGAACTGGACATTGCGCGACCGCCTGTGAATATCGACTGACATCGCCTCTCTGGAAGAATTCACCCTGACATGGGTGGCGGATACGCGCACCCTCGTCGGCAGGAAATTCTCGAGCCCGAGGACGGATGCGGGGTGAGTCTCTTGCTACCCGCCAGCGCTGCTCTCCTCATGAACGAACAGCCCGGCAGACTGTGGAAAAAGGGATATAGAGCCCGGCTTTCGCGAAGCTTATGCACCAACTCAAAGTTGGGTGGGATAGGCAGATGAAAAGACGATGTCTGCGCTCGAAAGTTTGGTCGGAGTGAGAGGATTCGAACCTCCGACCCCGTCGTCCCGAACGACGTGCGCTACCAGACTGCGCTACACTCCGCGACCAGATGATTTTCTATAAACCAGCGCTTTTTTCCCGACAAGCGGGGTGTTTGAATTTTTCAAATGCCTGCGAATGGCGTGGAAAAACGCGTTCAATCGTTACAAAAAAGCAATTGTGGCGAAAAATATTCGTCAAAGCGCACTGGGTGTCTGTTGCATGCCGTCAAATCTGCTAGGGGATCATGATCTCCCGCAACAACCGGAAACGGCTCAACAAGGATAATTCGACATGCGTTTTCGCAGCGTAACATTGGCAGGGCTGGCCATTGCCCTTTCCGCTTGCACGACCACCACCCCTTCGCTTGCTCCAAAGAACGCTGTGGAAACCCGCTGGGTCGGCAAGTCGGCTGGCGTTTTCTTCGCCAAATTCGGCCCACCGCTGAGCGATGTCGATACCGGTAGCACGACCACGTTCAACTGGCGCGGCGGTTACAAGACCACGACGATCCCGGCGAAGTTTGACGAAACCAAGGATGGCAAGCGCGGTCGCCAGGTGTCGTCTGCCCGCAAAGTCTATCTCTCCTGCACCGTGCAGCTGACGGTGGGTTCGGATTACAACATCCGCTCCATCCGCACGGTATCGGATCGCCCAGGCGTGAACGGCCCGAGCTATTGCGCCGAATTCCTCGCTGCCGACTAAAGGCCGCTCTATCCCAACAAAATCGCCCGCGGAAGGTCACTTCGGCGGGCTTTTTTGTGGATTGACGCGATAGGCGGAAGAACCGGGCACGGCGACGTTTATCCAGAAATCGGCTCTGCACATCTGTTATGCGTTTTGCGCATGCCGCCCTATATTAGCATTGCATGCTTCGCACAGATTGTAATGCTTTGGCCGTGGCGGCACATCACCGCAGCCTTATGATACGGAAAAATAAGGCAAAATGTCGCAGGCGTCACTTTTACGCCCGCTTTTCGACACGGCTTATTCCTTCGCCAAGCCGCGCCCTTGCTCAGACTGCGTCAGCAAGCGGGTGTATTGCAAGAGTTGTCTTACAGGATTGATTGCGTTATTGCGCCGCACAATTGAAAATCATCAAGAGCTTAGGAAAAGACGTGACCATAAAAGACAAGGGCAACGGCCTGACCACCGGATTTTCTCGCGACACACTGACCATGAACCGCCGCCAGGTGCTGGGTACCGCGCTGGCAGGCCTTGCTGCGGCGACCGTGCCGGGCGCAGCAGCGCTGGCTCAGACTGCGGACAAAAAAGTCGATGTTTTGCTGATTGGTGGCGGAATCATGAGTGCCACGCTTGGCGTTTGGCTGCATGAGCTTGAACCGACATGGTCCATCGAAATGCTGGAGCGTCTGGACGCCGTGGCCATGGAAAGCTCCAATGGCTGGAACAATGCCGGTACGGGCCACTCTGCTCTAGCAGAACTGAACTACACGCCTGAAACCGCCAATGGCGGCATCGATATTTCCAAGGCCGTTGAAATCAACGAATCCTTCCAGATTTCCCGCCAGTTCTGGGCATGGCAGGTGCGCAATGGCGTGCTGAAAAACCCACGTTCCTTTATCAACCACACTCCACATATGAGCTTCGTGTGGGGTGACGAGAACATCTCCTATCTGGAAAAGCGCTACGAGGCGCTGAAGGCCAGCCCGCTGTTTGCCGGCATGCAATATTCCAGCGATCCGGAAGAGATCAAGAAATGGGTTCCGCTGATGATGGAAGGCCGCGATCCCGGCCAGAAGATTGGCGCGACATGGTCTCCGCTGGGCACCGATATGGAATTCGGTGAGATCACCCGCCAGTTCGTTGCCCATCTGAAGAGCCAAGAGAATTTCAACCTTCAGGTTTCCAGCGAAGTCGATGGCATCGAGCGCAATGCCGATGGCACATGGCGCGTGAGCTACAGCAACACGAAGGATGGCAGCACCCACACAGTGGATGCGAAGTTCCTCTTCGTCGGTGCCGGTGGCGGCGCGCTGCACCTGTTGCAGATGTCCGGCATTCCCGAAGGTGAGGATTACGCAGGCTTCCCGGTCGGCGGTTCGTTCCTCGTCAACGAGAACCCTGACGTAACCATGCTGCATCTGGCCAAGGCCTATGGCAAGGCATCAGTCGGCTCTCCGCCCATGTCGGTTCCGCACCTCGACACACGCGTCATCGGCGGCAAGCGCGTCATCCTGTTTGGACCTTTTGCGACGTTCTCCACCAAGTTCCTGAAGGAAGGCTCGTATTTCGACCTGCTGACCTCGACCACCATGAGCAATGCATGGCCGATGATGAGCGTTGGCATGGATGAATATCCGCTGGTGGAGTATCTGGCGGGACAGTTGATGCTGTCCGACGACGACCGCTTTGCGGCGTTGCAGGAATATTTCCCCGGTGCGAAACAGGGCGAATGGCGTCTGTGGCAGGCAGGTCAGCGCGTGCAGATCATCAAGCGCGATGCCGACAAGGGCGGCGTGCTGAAGCTCGGCACGGAAATCGTCAGCGCCAAGGATGGCAGCATTGCCGCTCTGCTCGGCGCTTCGCCGGGTGCGTCCACGGCTGCTCCCATCATGCTGCAGGTTCTGGAAAAGGTCTTCGCCGAAAAGGTCGCGAGCCCCGAATGGCAGGCCAAAATCCACCAGATCGTTCCAAGCTATGGCACGAAGCTGAATGCCGATCCTGAAAAGGTCATGCAGGAATGGGCCTATACCAGCGAACATCTACAACTGCCGACCCCACCACAGATCGATATGGCAGCGCTGTCGCAGGCGGCTGCGGCTGCTCCTGCCGCCACCACGGCTGACAGCATTCCGGCCAAGCGCGTGGGTGATCTCGCGCCTTGATATCGCTGATGCTTCAGGTGGTTATGGAAGCCACCTGAAGCCAGACGTTATTGACGGACTTCGGCCAAGGCACGCCTGAGTGGTTCATCCGATACCTGGATGAAACCCCGGAACGGTATGTCCATGTCCAGGACGAGATAGAAGGCCGCCGCCAGAAGCGTGGCAGCGATGATGAAGGATGTGACGACGATGGCGTTTCTGGGGGCGCGGTAACCGAAGCTTCCGAAAATCAGCACGAGCCAGGCAACCAGTATGCCGACGAGCGGCATGGGGATCACGCCTTCGGATTGCTCGATGATTGTCCAGCGTTGCTCCATCACGCGCTGGAACTGTCGCCTGATGTCCGAGGCGAGATCCTGATGATAAGTATCTGACGGCTGAATGGTGACGAGCGCATCCGACAGCCGGTCCATCGCTTGTCCTGCCGGATCGGGCAAACCTCTCAAGCTGTCATCGGCGCGCGCGGGTTGCGCAATCGCTTTATCGATATAGTCCACCAGCGCGCCGCGTGCTTCCCGACCGCCAATACCGTAGTTGCGCAGCGACTGATCGAGCAGGATCAGGTTGGTCGCATAGGAGTGCGCGTTGGCGTTGACGGTCTCGAAGGTATTCTTCGACGAGTTGATCATCAGACCGAAGACCAGAGAGGTCATGACCACAAAGATATTGGCAACCAGACGGATCACCGCATTGGTTTCATCGTCCTTGTGGCGCGCAGACAGACGCGGCGAAATCGCCATGGCACCGAGCGAGGCTGACAGGAGACAGATGAAGACGCCGGATGCCAGCCATATCTCGCTCATCGACGCTCCCTGAACGTTTGGGGTCGAAAGGTCAGAAGGACGCTCAAGAGGAGCGTCCAATCAGGTCGTTTACCTTGCGCGCGAACACATCCATCTGGAAGGGTTTCGTCATCACGTGCATGCCGTGATCCAGATGACCGTGGTTGAGAACGGCGTTTTCGGCGTAACCGGTAATGAACAGCACACCGAGATCAGGCCGCGACAGACGTGCCGCTTCAGCCAGTTGACGACCGTTCATGCCATTGGGCAATCCGACATCGGTAACGAGCAAATCGATCCGTTGATCGGAGTTGAGAATTGCCATGGCGGAGGGGCCGTCGCCGGCCTCCAGAACCGCATAGCCGAGATCTTCGAGCTGCTCGACGGCAATCATTCTCACCAGCGGTTCGTCATCGACCACAAGGATCGTTTCGCCGCCGCTTGATTGCGGTGTCGGCGACTGTGGCTCGGCTTTGGCTTCCTCGACTTGGACGTCCATGCTGTGGCGCGGCAGGAAAATACATATCGTCGTGCCCTGCCCGACCTTGGAATCGATGCGCACGGCACCATCCGATTGTCCGGCAAAGCCATGCACCATGGAAAGGCCAAGGCCCGTTCCCTGCCCGATGGGCTTTGTCGTGTAGAACGGGTCGAAGGCGCGCGCCATCACATCGGCAGACATGCCGGTTCCGGTATCGCTGACGCACAGGGATACATATTCGCCGGCTTTCAGGCCCTGTTCTTTGGCCGCCCGCTCGTCCAGCCAGTGATTACCCGTCTCGATGGTGATCTTGCCGCCTTCAGGCATGGCATCGCGGGCGTTGATGCACAGGTTGAGCAGAGCATTTTCAAGCTGGCCTGCGTCCACAAAGGTCGTCCACAGACCCGGCGCCGACGCCGTTTCGACCTCGATGCTTGGTCCGATACTGCGATGGACGAGTTCGAGAATACCGTTCACGAGGCTGTTGAGATCGGTGGGCTTCGGGTCGAGCGTCTGGCGGCGCGAAAAGGCCAGCAGTCTCTGGGTCAGTCCGGCGGCGCGCTTTGTCGCTGCACTTGCTTCGACCAGGTAGCGATCCAACTCGCCGATGCGTCCCTGTGCAAGCCGCGTCTTCATCATCTCCAGACTTCCGCCGATGCCCGCAAGGATGTTGTTGAAATCATGCGCCAGACCACCGGTGAGCTGACCGATGGCCTCGATCTTCTGTGCTTGACGCAATTGCTCCTGGGCATCCACGAGTTCGGCCTCACGGGCTTTGTATTCTGAGAGATCACGGCCGACGGCAATGAAATTGACGTTGTCTGCCTCCGGCGAGACCGTCCAGTCGATGGGTGTCCAGACGCCGGTCTTGGTCAAGACCCGGTTTTCAAAACGCGTCGGGTGGCCTGTTTTCGCCATCTCCATTAGCGCAGCCGTCGTTCCTGCCACGTCCTCGGGATGAATGATATCGGCGTAGGGATTGCGCAACAGCTCCAGCTCGCTCCAGCCTAAAACCACGCTCCAGGCAGGATTGACGGCCGACAGTTCTCCATCATAGCTCGCACGGGCCAACATGTCCTGTGACAGTCGCCAGAGCTGATCGCGCTCGGCACGCGCCGTTTTCTCATCGGTCACGTCACGAATGATGCAATAAATCTTGCCGTGGTCGGGAACACAGACCCACGAAAACCATCTATAGACACCGTTCTTTGCCCGGTATCTGTTCTCAGCCTCGATCACCGCCTCACCTGCGATCAGCTTAGCCAAAGCTGCCTTGGCATGCGGAATATCGTCAGGATGCAACAGGTCGGTATAGGCAAAACCGCGCATGTCTTGAGCACTGTATCCAAGCGTCTTGCCCCATGCGGGGTTGGTGGCCAAAAAGCGGCCTTCCATGCTGACGACGGCCAGCATATCCGGGTTTATGTTCCAGGTCGTGCCCTGTTCGAGCACCCGCTCCAGAACCTGACGCTCGAGGTCTTCATTCAGCGCCTCCAGCTGATGGGACGCCTTCACCCGCTCGGACGTGTCTCTCACGACAGCGAAGACACCGACGGTGACACCTTCATCATCGACCACGGGCGAATAATCGAGATCCAGCCAGACGTGTTCGGGGCCACCATTTCTGAAAAGAGTGAATTCCTGATCCTTGTAGGACAGCGTTTTGCCCGCCATGCCGGTTTTCATGACCGCATCGTTGAAATTGGCGGCTTCCGGCCAGCCTTCGCGCAGCTTGGCGCCCAGCAAGCCCGGATGTCTCTTGCCGGCGATTTCCACATAGGCGTCATTGTAGATCATGATGCCGTCATCACCCCACAGCGTGGCGATGGCGACGGGAGAGCGCAACATCATGGCCACCGCTGTTCGAACGGTGGAACTCCATTGTTCAATGGGTCCCAATGAGGTCGTGGACCAATCGAATTGATGGATGAGATCGGCTGTCTCGCCAGTCTCTGGCAAATAGGACGGCCGGGTAGAACCTGCAGGCATTCAGAACTCCAAGCGCGAAAACCAGACTAGGCTTTTAGCGGTGTTTTCATGCGTCTCGCAACGCATGTTTCGTATATACCGACTTCACTTTTGCGGATTCTCGATGATTTGTCTTTTTTGCCGATCAGGCCTTATAACCGTTTTCACGATCACGCCGGGCAAAGAAAGCCATGGCAGTTGAGACACACATCTGAATGCTTATCGTCATCGCCGCGCTCATATAAGGAACCGGACATCAACACGCGCGTTCAACGCCTCGCATACGGCGTGACAGTCCGGTTGTGCGTCACTCAGTTCGACCTGCCCGCCAAAGTTTTTGCACATCCGCTGGTGCTCTTTGTCGCATTGGTCCGCACAGTGAACCGGATGAGCATAGGGCGGGAAAAACATGGACTTTCCAAAAACAATCAGCGCGGTAACGGCGGGTCCAACCTATCCGAAAACCGACGCGGCCTCGACCAATATGCTGTCGGGCAAGACAGTGCTGATCCTGATCGGGGTGGCGTTTCTGTTGCGCGTGGGTCAGGAAATCTTCATTCCGCTTGCGCTCTCGCTGCTTTTGTCGTTCACGCTGGCGCCCATCGTCTCCTTCCTGCGCAAACGCTCGGTGCCGAAGATTCTGGCCGTCATTCTCGCCGTCATATCGGCCTTCAGCGCGATCGCGGTTTTCAGTTTCATCGTTGCCACACAGGTGGCAAACTTGGCCGAAAACATTCCGACCTATCAGCGCAACATCGTGGCCAAGGTTCAGGTTCTGGCGCAGGCCGGTGCGGGCAACGGCCTGCTCGACCATCTCAGCAAGGTGGTGGAAAAGGTAGGGGCCGAGATACAGGTCCGCGCCGTGGAGAGCCAGGATGACGCTGCGCCCGAAGTTCAGCCGCGCGAACCCATGCCCGTCGAAATCATATCGCGCACCAATCCGTTGCAAACGCTCGGCAATTTGATCCTGCCGCTCATCAGCCCCTTTGCGACGGCGGGCCTTGTCATCGTTCTCGTCGTCTTCATGCTGCTGGAACGGGAGGATTTGAGAGATCGCTTCATCCGGCTGGTGGGCCTGAGCGACCTGCATCGAACCACGGCAGCACTTCAGGATGCAGGCAAGCGCGTCGGCAAATATCTGCTGATGCAGCTGGTAGTGAATGCGCTTTACGCCCTGCCCATCACCATCGGCTTGTGGATATTGGGAATACCCAATGCGATCCTCTGGGGCCTGCTGACGCTCGTATTGCGGTTCGTGCCCTATATCGGGCCTGTCATTGGCATGATCCTGCCGCTGTTTCTGGCGCTGGCCATCGCGCCCGGTTGGTCGCTGGTTGCCTGGGTGGCGGCGCTGTTCCTGACGACGGAACTCATCAGCAACAATGTAGTCGAGCCCTGGCTCTACGGCTCTCACACGGGCCTGTCGCCGCTGGCGATCATCGTGTCGGCCATTTTCTGGTCCTGGCTGTGGGGGCCGATCGGCCTGATGCTATCGACGCCGCTCACCGTGTGCCTTGTCGTGCTTGGCCGCTACGTTCCGCAGTTCGGTTTTCTCGATGTTCTGCTTGGAAACGAGCCGGTTCTGGAACTGCACGAAAAGCTCTATCAGCGTCTTCTGGCAGGCGACCCGAACGAGGCGACGGACAATGCCGAGGACTATCTGAAGGACGAATATCTCGTTGACTATTACGACAAGGTCGGGCTTCCGGCTCTCCTTTTAGGTGAAATGGACAGGCAGCGTGGCGTCATGTCCGATGC
Source organism: Agrobacterium rubi TR3 = NBRC 13261 (assembly GCF_000739935.1). Lineage (GTDB taxonomy): Bacteria > Pseudomonadota > Alphaproteobacteria > Rhizobiales > Rhizobiaceae > Agrobacterium > Agrobacterium rubi. Next base: position 37,755 of record NZ_BBJU01000020.1, read on the forward strand.
GCAGATCGCGCTGTTTTCCTCCAGTTCGATAATGCTCGTCGAAAACCTTTCCGACATTGCCGACGAAGAGGAGAATGAGGAAGAGGACGCGGAAACATCTGCAACCGGCGAAGACGTGGGCGACCTGCCGGACGGTGCGGGCCAGACCATTCTGTGTCTGGGTGGCCGTGGCGCCATAGACGACGCCGTATCGGCGATGCTGTCGCAGATCATCGACATTCAAGGCGCGGAGGTCTCGTCTTCAAGTTATTCTGCGATGACTGGGCAAAGCTCGCAAAAACTCGAGCTCGATGGTGTCGATACTGTCGTCGTCTCGTTCCTCAACGGCAACTCCAAATCCCATGCCCGCCAGATCATCCGCCGTTTGAAGCGTGCCAAACCCTCCATGCGGGTGGGCATCCTGATGCCGACTGCTAACGGGCAGAATTTCGCGCAGATCGATGCGTCGGATATCAGCGCCGATTTCATCGCGACAACGCTGAATGAAGCCGCAAAACTCGCCTTGACGAAGACGGCGCCGACGGAACTCGTCGTTCTTGCGCGCAAGATCGGTCGCCCGCGACTAAGAGCGGTCAAGCCGATAGAGGCAGCTTAAGGGGCGTCAGATGATTGGGGCCATCGGATAAGCGCGTCGCGGCCAGCGTCTGTCAGGCCATACACGCCTCTGTCCAATCGCTCGAACCAGCCATAGACATTGGATTGCAAAATTTTCCCGGCGTCCGGGATGCGTTCCCTCACATCGCGAAGGCGCATCGGCTCTGCGGAGAGAGCGGCTGCACAGCCCAAAGCCTGCTGGCGGTAGGCGGTCATCATTGGCGTGCGCGTGCTGCCGCCCAGGACGGGATCGCCGCGCCTGTTCTGGTGCTCGCGCACAAGCCTGGAGCGCCGTTTCGGATTGGTACGTGGCATGGGCGATACGGAAGCAACGATGACGCTGACATCCCCACGGTCGGACACACCGAGCATGCCGATGCCAAGACGACGGCAGAGATCGCGATAGCGCTTGTCAGCCTCCCGCCCCCTGCCCTTGGCCGAGATGCGCGCGGCAATCCAGACCTCGTCCGAAATCGCCGCTCTGTCGACAGCCTGAAGGATGAGCTCGAGATTGAAGGTGAGTTTCAGTTCGCACACGACGACGATAGGTGGATCATCCCCATTGATCCCCACCAGATCACAACCGCCAATCTCGCCTTTGACCACATAACCAGCGGATTCAAGGAAGGTTTTGACAGGCAGATAAAGAGAGGTTTCCATGTAGGTTGACTATCACAGACGGGAATGATTCGGACCGTCAGGAACGCCGAAAAATGTGTGGCTGGGGCGCCAGGATTCGAACCTGGGAATGCCGGTACCAAAAACCGGTGCCTTACCGCTTGGCGACGCCCCACCAGGGCAGACGGCGAAGCGCCACTGCCTGAACCGGGCCTGATTAGCAAAGCCGACTGGCAGCGGCAATCATTAAGTTGAGGGGTGAACAATATTTCTTGTGTGTCCACTTCGTGCTTCATGTTACGTCAGAAGACAACCTGTCGTTCCACAGCTATTCGGTGAACAGTGTCATGAGCAAATACAGCGCCCGCCCGCCCGCCATTCCCACCACGCTTCTGGATGACGATGTGGTGCGGATCATTCGCTGGGATTTCGAACCGGGGGCCGATACGGGTCACCACACCCATGGGCTGGGCTATGTCGTCGTGCCGATGACCGATTGTCATTTCCTGATCGAAGAAGAAGACGGTAGCCGCCATGTGGATGTGGCGCAGGGCATGCCCTATCGACGTGAAGCGGGTGTTTCGCACAATGTGGTCAATGCCGGCAGCGAACCGATGTCCTTCATCGAAATCGAATACAAGTGAGCATTGACTGAGCCGATGGCAGACCCGGACTTCAACCGCGACTTCGACCCCGCCTATGGTACTGCCGTGCCGGTGGCGGATGGTGTGCAGCGCATCACGGTCAACAATCCCTCGGCTTTTACCTTTTACGGCACGAACAGCTATATCGTCGGAGACAAGTCCGTTGCCGTCATCGATCCCGGCCCGGAGGACGAGGCACATTTTCAAGCGCTGATGACGGCGCTGGAAGGCCGCGACGTCACCCATATCTTCGTCAGCCATACGCATCGCGACCACTCGCCGCTGGCCGCCCGGCTTGCCCAAGCCACCGGCGCGCTGACAGTAGCCGAAGGGCCGCATCGCGCTGCGCGCCCCTTGCACGAAGGCGAGCGCAACCCGTTTGCCGAAAGCTCCGATACCGCCTTTGTGCCCGACATCGTACTCGGCGACAACCAGAGCCTTTCCGGTGACGGCTGGACGTTGACGGCGCTGCACACGCCCGGCCATACCGCCAACCATTCAGCTTTTGCGCTTGGCGATACCGGCATCGTCTTTTCGGCCGACCATGTCATGGCCTGGGCCACGACCATCGTCGCACCGCCGGATGGATCGATGAGCGACTATATGGCCTCACTGGCAAAACTGCTAAAACGCGACGACCGGCTGTTTCTGCCCGGCCATGGCGGGCCGGTCAACGACCCCACCGCCTTCATGCGCGGGCTGCGCGCTCATAGACGCATGCGTGAAAAGGCGGTGCTTGCCCGTATCAAAGCGGGCGACAGAACCATACCTGACATGGTGAAGATCATCTACCGCAGCACCGATCCGCGCCTGCACGGAGCAGCAGCCCTTTCGGTTCTGGCGCATATCGAAGACCTGATCGAAAAAGGCGAGGTACAGACAGATGGCCCGCCTGCGCTGGGTGGGCTTTATGTTCCGACATAGGAGCGAGACCCTGGGTACAGCCTATAGCTATCGCGCCGATCCAGCAGTGCCGGACTTCCCCGACGATAGGCCATTGATCGTTTTCGATGGCGAATGCGGGTTTTGCTCTCGCGATATCGATTTCGTCTTACGCCACGATAAAAACGCGCTGTTTCGTTTCACTCCTGCGCAGTCTGAACTTGGCACGGCGTTGATGCGTCATTACGGCTATAGAACAGACAATTATGAAACCAGTTTGTTGGTTGAAAACGGCATCGCTTATCCCCGTTCGGACGGTGTTTTACGCGTGCTGAAGTTGCTGGGTGGCAGGACCAGTCTGCTGGCCATTTTCCGCTTCGTGCCACGCGGTCTTCGGGACCGTGTTTACGATCTGGTTGCGCGCAACCGCATGAAGATTGCCGGACGGCGTCAGGCTTGCCGGATGCCGACAGCAGCGGAACGCGATCGATTCATCTGATCGCTCAATTGTCGTTCAAACCCTGCATTTCTGCATCCAGCGCGTCGAGATAGGCGTCTGCTATCTCTGCGCCCATGCCGAGATCGTGTGGGCCGAAGCGGGAGGCGACGCGGACGTCTACCAGCGTGGTTTCGGTATCTTCGCGCAGGCGGATGAGCACATCGAAGCGCAGGCCCCAGATCAGCGTGCGCGTTTCGCCTTGCAGAAGAACCACGCCGCTGCCGTTGAAGAAGGTCGGCGCTGGTGCCTCTGCAGGCCGGGCCATCGGCACGGGCACGTTGGTCGGCAACTCATCGATCGGCGTGTCGCTGACACTTTCGTTCTGATCCTGCTGCGGCACGCCCGGTTGCACATCCGGCAGTGAGCCGATCAAGCCCTCGGTATGCGCAATGCGGATGCGTTGTGCTTTCGCCACCTTGCGGGCGGCGGTGTAGACGCGGTCGATTGCGCCTTCGTAGCGGTGACCGGCAAGGCTCGGATAGGCAGCCATCTGCGCATCTCGATCTGCCTTCGATACAAGCGCCGGACGCGGCAGCCATTGTTGATTGGCGACAGGGATGGAGAGCCAGTTCGGCGCATCCACGACATCTGTCGATACATCGTAGATGTGGGGTTTCTGCCAATAGAGAAACGCTGCAAACGCCACGACACCGAGCGGGATCGCTGCGAGCAGAATGGCGTAAAGCGACCACAACCCACCTTTGGCGCCCGCAGCCCACAGGCGCTGCAAGCCGACCATAGCGAGCAAGAGGGCAGCGGCAGCGATGGCGGCGGAAATGAGGGTGAGCGAGATGAAGTCCGGTAATGTCAGCGGACCGAAGCGGTGAAGCGGTGCGGCGATGAGGAACACGACGAGCGCCGACAGCCCGAGATACCGAGACAGATATGCCGCATAGGACACGGGCCGAACGAAACGCACAGTCATAAAGCGGCACCTGGCTTGGCATATCGCTGCTGCAACCGCTGAGCGGACTTGCACGACATGCCGTGGTATCTTTGTTGAAGGCGTTTCGCGCGAAGGTTCTGGTCCGCAAGGAATCGCCGGGTCTGTCCCGTCATAATGCGTTTCAGTGCCGAAGGGAATCGATCCGTCCTCTGATCGACGCACCACAAACACTTTCGTGCGACCTGTTTCATGGACGCAACCTTTGCCGCACCGCAGACTTTTCTAGAAGCTCAAACAATCGTATCAGTGAAGCGCAAAGCAGCCGCAGTCGCTGCTGCCAAGGGAGTTATCAACATGCGTGTTTCCATTGTTCTCGGTGCAGTCGCAACATTGCTGGCGCTATCGTCCTGCCAGACGCTGAGCCCGGAGGAACGGCGCGCACGTGACGAAACGACCTGCCGAGGTTATGGCTTCCGCCCCAATACGGACCAGATGGCCGGTTGCCTGCTGGATCTCGACCTCGACCGACGCGCGGATGCGCGTGCTTGGCAGGCACAATCCAGCCGCGACATGTTCTATCGCCCTGTTGTGGTGGAACGCCGCATCATCGTGCAGAACCGCTAGACCTTCGCCGGAATCGCCCTGAGAGGCACGACCTTCGACACGGTTTCGGTGTCACGCTTTTGCGCCATGGCGAGCGTTGCCTGCGCCGCAGATAGCCGCGCGATCGGCACGCGGAAGGGCGAGCAGGACACGTAGTCCAGACCCGCATCCTCACAGAAATGGATCGACGCTGGGTCGCCGCCATGCTCACCGCAAATGCCGAGTTTCAATTCTGGCCGCGTCTGGCGTCCACGGTCGGCGGCGATGCGGATGAGTTCTCCGACGCCATCGAAATCCAGTGAGACGAAGGGGTCTCGCTCGATGATGCCTTTGCGCTGATAGGTCTCGATGAAGCGTGCGGCATCATCGCGGGAAATGCCGAATGTCGTTTGCGTCAGGTCGTTGGTGCCGAAGGAGAAGAATTCGGCGGCCTCGGCAATCACATGGGCACGGAGAGCGGCACGCGGTAGCTCGATCATGGTCCCGGTGAGATATTCCAGCGTCACGCCGGTTTCCTGCGCCACGGCTGCGGCGACGCGGTCGATGACGGCGCGGACATAGTCCAGTTCCGAACGAAGACCAACGAGCGGCACCATGATTTCCGGCACGACGGGTGCGCCGGTCTGGCGTGCGGCTTCGACGGCGGCCTCGAAAATGGCGCGGGCCTGCATTTCTGCAATTTCGGGATAGGAAATGGCCAGGCGGCAACCACGATGGCCGAGCATGGGGTTGAACTCGTGCAATGCATCCAGCCGTTGCCGGAACAGCGTCTGCGACATGCCCATGGCCGCCGCGACCTCCACGATTTCGCCATCGGTCTTGGGCAGGAATTCGTGCAAGGGTGGGTCGAGTAGGCGAATTGTCACCGGCAGGCCGTGCATGATGGAAAACAGGTCGGTAAAATCCTGCCGCTGCATGGGCAGCAACTGGTCGAGCGCGGCACGCCTGCCCTCTTCGTGTTCGGCAAGGATCATTTCGCGCATCACTTGAATGCGGTCGCCCTCGAAGAACATATGTTCTGTGCGGCACAGGCCTATGCCTTCGGCGCCGAAGGCGCGGGCAGCGCGGGCATCGGCAGGTGTGTCGGCATTGGTGCGCACCGTCATGCGGCGGGTGGCGTCTGCCCATTGCATCAGCTTGGCGAAATCGCCTGACAGTTCCGGCTGCGTCATCGGCACTTCGCCCTTCATCACGCGACCGGATGACCCGTCGATGGTGATGACATCGCCCTGTCTCAGCATGCAGCCCACGCCGATCAGCACGTTGTTGCGCACATCCACCCGCATGGAGCCTGCGCCGGAGACGCAGGGAATGCCCATGCCGCGAGCGACAACCGCCGCATGGCTGGTCATGCCGCCGCGCGTGGTCAGGATGCCTTCGGCGGCATGCATGCCGTGAATGTCTTCCGGGCTGGTTTCCATGCGCACGAGAATGACGCGTCGCCCTTCGGCTTTCGCCGCAACGGCCTCATCGGAGCTGAAGACGATCTCGCCGGATGCCGCACCGGGCGAGGCCGGAAGGCCGGAGCCGATGATAGGGCGCTCGATGGAGGGATCGATGGTGGGGTGCAGCAACTGATCGAGCGACGAGGGCTCGATGCGGCAGATGGCTTCATCGGTGGTAACGAGACCTTCGGCCACCATATCGACGGCGATCTTCATCGCCGCCTTGGTGGTGCGCTTGCCTGCACGGGTCTGCAACATCCACAATTTGCCGCGCTCTATGGTGAATTCCATATCCTGCATATCGCGGTAATGGCCTTCCAGCCGTCCGCAAATCTCGATGAATTCAGCAAATGCCTCGGGCATCAGCTTTTCCATAGACGGCTTGTCGGAGCCGGAGTTTATGCGCGCCTCTTCGGTAATGGATTGCGGGGTGCGAATGCCTGCGACCACATCCTCACCCTGCGCGTTGACGAGGAATTCGCCGTACAGCTCTTTTTCGCCTGTGGAGGGATTGCGGGTGAAGGCAACGCCAGTCGCGGACGTAGAGCCGAGATTACCGAAGACCATGGCCTGCACGTTGACCGCCGTGCCCGAGTCGCCCGGAATATTGTGCAGTTGGCGGTAGGTGACGGCGCGGGTGTTCATCCAGCTCGCAAAGACGGCGCCGATGGCACCCCACAATTGCACCTGCGTGTCCTGCGGAAACGGTTCGCCGAGCTCGTCTTCGATCAGGCCGTTATAGAGCGAGACGATGTGCTGCCACTCATCCGCCGACAGTTCGGTATCGTATTCGTATCCAAGACGTCCCTTCTCATCCTCCAGGATTTCTTCGAAGATTTCGTGGTCGAGGCCCATCACCACATCGGCATACATCTGGATGAAGCGGCGGTAGCTATCCCAGGCAAAGCGGGCGTCACCCGAATCGCTGGCCAGCGCCTGCACCGTCTCGTCATTGAGGCCGAGGTTGAGGACCGTGTCCATCATGCCGGGCATGGAGGCGCGGGCGCCCGAGCGAATGGAGAGAAGAAGCGGTTGCGAGCCGGAGCCGAAAGTGCGACCGGTGATGGCTTCCATGCCGGAGATGCCGCTGGTGACCTGCAATTTCAGTTCTTCAGGCAAACAGCGACCGCCCTGATGGTAGCGCGCGCAGGCTTCGCTGATAATGGTCAGGCCGGGGGGAACAGGCAGGCCGAGGCTCGCCATTTCAGCAAGGTTTGCGCCCTTGCCGCCCAATATGGCGATGTCGCTCGCGCGTCCCTCAGCGATCCCATCGCCAAAGGTATAGACCCACTTTTTCATTCTACGCTCTCCACCCAGAAGCGTTCTTGTTTTTCAACCCTTTACAGCATTGTCATAGTGTTGGAAACGCCAGTTTTGGCAGGTTGCCACCGCAGTGCAGCATAAATACGGCGCAGGCGCCAGCGCTCATCATAAAAAACCGCCCGCGACGAGCACGGGGGGCATGGAAGGCATGATCTTATCTCAGGTCATTAAAGCCTTTCGGCTCAAAACTCTTCCCATTCGGATTTGACAGCGGCACCGCCGTTGAAGGCAGAGGCAACCTTGCGGCCCAGCGCACGGGCCGGAGACTGAACCGGACGTTCCGCCTGCGTCGCCTGGCGCGGTGCCTCGTATCCACCGCCCAGCTTGAACTGGCCCAGCAACTGGTTGAGCGAAGCGGCTTCGCGAGCAAGGCCGTGGCTGGCCGCGGTCTGCTCCTCGACCATGGCCGCGTTCTTCTGCGTGTCCTGATCCATCTGGTTCACAGCCGTGTTGATCTGCTGCAAGCCGGAAGACTGCTCCTGCGCACCATCGACAATCGCCACAACGTGACGGTTGATTTCCTGCACTTCGGCAACGATGGTTTCCAAGGCGCGACCTGTCTCGCCGACTAGTTGCACGCCCTGCTGGACCTGACCGTTCGACGTCGTGATCAAAGCCTTGATGTCCTTGGCGGCATTGGCAGAGCGCTGGGCCAGTTCACGGACTTCCTGAGCCACGACCGCAAAGCCCTTGCCTGCTTCACCGGCACGCGCCGCTTCCACACCGGCATTCAAGGCCAGAAGGTTGGTCTGGAAAGCGATCTCATCGATCACGCTGATGATGTTGGAGATTTCAGACGAGGACTTCTCGATCTGTTCCATGGCAATGACAGCCTTGCGAACCACATCGCCGGACTGTTCGGCACCGGTGCGGGCCTTGGAGACCAGCTGACCGGCTTCCTGTGCACGCTTGGTGCTGTCCTTCACCGTCGTGGTGATCTGCTCGAGGGCCGCTGCGGTTTCTTCGACCGACGCCGCCTGCTGTTCGGTGCGCTTGGCCAGATCGTCGGCAGCGGCGCGGATTTCATTGGCACCGGCGTCGATACCACGCGCGTTTTCGGCAACGCGAGACAGGGCCGATTGCAGCTTTTCGGCGGAGGCGTTGAAGTTGCTGCGGACAGCATCGAGATGAGCAGCGAAAGGCTGGCTGATGCGATAGGAGACATCGCCGTCCGACAGGCGCGACAGCGCATCGGCCAGGTTATCGACGGCAAAGCTGGTGTCTGCCGCTTCCTTGGCTTTCTGTTCCTCACGGGCAATGCGTTCCTTTTCGGACAGGCTGCGATTGGCATCGGCTTCATGTTCGAGGCGAGCGCGCTCGATGGCATTGTTGCGGAAGATGACGACGTTCTGGGCCATCTTGCCGATCTCGTCCTTGCGATCTGCGCCGGGAATCTCCAGATCGACATTGCCGGATGCGAGCGACGACATGGAACCCGTCATGCGCTGAATGGGCTTGATGACACCGCGAATGACGATGAGCACGCAGACCACCGCCAGCGCCAAAGCAATGGCACCGAGAATGGCCAAGGTGTGGACGATGAAGGATTTGAGGTCTTCACCGGCAACCATGCCGTCCTTGGCTGCGGTCAATTGAATGTCTATGAGTTTCGAGACGGACTCTCCCAAGGGATCGATGATCGAATAGAGCTGACCATCGGCGAAATTGCCGATCTCCTCCAGATTACCGGCCTGCAACAGCGTGATGATGCCCTGGATTTTCTGATCCGCCGATTGGCGCATGCTCTGAAATTCATCGGCCAGACGCTTCTCATCCACTGTCAGATAGGTAGCGGTATAATCCCTCCAGGACTTGTCGATGTTCTGCATCGCGCCACGGATGTTCTGGATACCCTGGTCGACGGTCAGGGAGCCGCCACTCACCTTGTGAACGGTATCCACAATCTTGACCGCGTAATCATCCGAAATGGATTTGAGCTGTGCCATGGGTATCACGCGGTCGGCGACAACGCTGCGCAGCAGCCTTGCTTCTTCATTCAGCGCGTAAAACGAAAAGACCGACGTCACCGCAAGTATTGCGACGAGGAAAAATATGCAGGACAGAAGTTTTGACCGAATAGACATGGAGATCCTCTTGAACGACGCATCTTCGCGACAATCGGACCGAGCCGAATAATGTCTGGCGATGTATGGATGCGCGATCAAAGAGTGATCTCGAAGTATTAATTAGATATGAAACACATCCTTTATGCTGATAATTTGAGCAGTTTGCGCGTGGAATGATCAGACTTAATCGTCAGGAAGAAATAATACCAATCAAGAGATGTATAATAATTATGCAGACGTCGCGGAGGCGCCAACTTCCAAGAGAGACTATAAGGCAGCACATCGCCAGGATGGATAAATAGTCAAATTTACGTTACGGAAGCTTTCGCATTCTGGCGTTTATTTTTGCGAAATCGTAAAAATAAATCGACGGAAACGAGTTGCAACGCCCTGCTCTGCCATGGTGACTGAAGAGGCGGACCATGGTGATGACGACACGCTTTTCGATGGAGGCTACCATCTTCTCCATGTGCGCGTACCCTCAAATATAAAAACCAAACCCCCCGCCTTGGTTCACGGCAGGGGATTTTTATGACGCGGGCGGGTTTCTTCAGAATTCCGCAGTGATCTTGATTTCGATCTGATGGTCTGCCTTGCCGGAGGCACCGGAATTGCGCTTCGCCGCCACCTCCACCTTCAGGTTCTTTGGTCGATCATAGGCCACACCGATTTCCGTGCTCCGTTCATCGCCGTAGCGGGTATGACGGCCAGAACCGCTCCAGTCGGATCCCGTGGGCTTGTAGCTTGCCCCGATCGAATGGCCGCTGACATTGCCACTCCTGCTGACATTGCCATCCACAGCCCATTGCCTGTCGGTGGACTTGTAGTCGGCACCCAATTGGCGCTTCAGCACGTCGCCATTTTTCTGAACAATGCCCTGCACGCCCCAACCGGTGTCTCCCGCGCGATACGCGGCATCCAGCGAGGCGTTGACCACATCGCCAGCCTTTTCGTAGCTTGCCTTGCCAGTAAAGCCGTTGCCGCCTCCGCTTACGTTCAGTGCACGCTTGGCCACATTCATGTGATTGTCGAGTGTGACGCTGCCATCGGCCTTCAGGGACGCCGTGTCAAAGCTCGTGTCGAAATAGAAGGTGGTGTTCTTGGAAGCGAGATCGGTGTAGACGCTCACATTCGGATTGATGCCATTGGTCTTCAACCCGATGACGCTGTTGCTTTTGGCATCCATCGTGATGAGCTTGCCGGGGTTGGAAATATAATTTCCGAGCAGCTTTTTCTGGGATGACGTGGGCTCGACAGGCTTTCCGGCAGGATCGAATGCGCCCATCGCCGTATAGTCCCGCGCGCCCACCCGGGAATTGATTGCGTAGAGCAGATAGCCGTCGCTGGTCATCCCGGCCACGCTCTGATGCTGGGTCCTGCGCAGATTATACTTCTCGTAGACGGAAAACGTTTCGTCGATGATGGCGTCCAGTTCGCGACCGCTGAGAACGACCGTCGCCTTGCCTTCGGAACCCGACAGATTCGGCGAGCTGGACAGCGGGATCGGCCGAAACACGGGGGGTGTGCTCTGGGCATTTGTGTTTGCAGAGGCCTGGCCTGTCGGCCGTGGTACAGTGGGTATTGCCATGATCTACCTTCCATGTTTGCGCACTTGGCGTCCGGTTCGTCTCCAGGCGGATAACCTCACCTTTCGCAGTCCCGACACCAGGTGCGGCTTTGGGGCTTTGGTGTTCAGCTCCCGAGAACAACCAGCCAGCCAACACATTCATATATTCCCCGCGCATCGACGTGCGACGAGGAACGATAATCGATGAGAATATCTGGCTGGAGGGCCAGATTTTCATGGAATGGACACGGGATCTACCGCACCCCGTAACCGCTGTGAAAATGCCTTACAAAACGTCTGATTGCAAACTTCTAGTGTCAGATTGCAATTAGCCGCCATCAATGCGGAGGAAAATGGCGCTCGGATGGCAAATTTCAACTTTTGGCCAATGTTTTGCAGCATCGCAGATCGGTGGGAGAAAGATGCCATGACGTAAATGCTGGCAAAGAAACCGCGGAAAGGCAGAAAATCAGGCTTAGGAGCAGCCTTCAGAGCTTCCCCTCAGACCGTTTCGATCAGTTTTTCCGCCATCTGCAAATCGACGGACACCAGTTGCGAAACGCCCTGCTCGGCCATGGTGACTCCGAAGAGGCGATCCATGCGGGCCATGGTGATGGGGTTGTGGGTGATGATGACGAAGCGCGTTTCGGTGGAGGCCACCATCTCGTCCATCAGGTTGCAGTAACGCTCGACATTGTGGTCATCCAGCGGTGCGTCCACTTCGTCCAGCACGCAGATCGGCGCGGGATTGGTGAGGAAGACGGCGAAGATCAGCGCCATGGCGGTCAAGGCCTGCTCACCGCCCGAAAGTAGCGTCATGGTCTGCGGCTTCTTGCCAGGCGGGCGGGCGAGGATTTCGAGGCCTGCTTCCAGTGGGTCGTCGGATTCGATCAGTTGCAATTCCGCCGTGCCACCGCCGAACAGGTGGGTGAACAACCGCTGGAATTGCGTGTTGACGATATCAAAGGCGGCAACCAGTCGCTCGCGACCCTCGCGGTTGAGATTGTGGATACCCGCGCGCAGCTTGCGCACGGCATCGATGATGTCGTCGCGTTCCTTGATCAGCGCCGCCAGCTTTTCAGAGAGCTCTGCCTGCTCCTCATCGGCACGCAGATTGACGGCACCAAGGCGTTCCCGCTCGATTTTCAGCCGATCCAGATCACGCTCGACATCGCGGATCTCGGGCATCGGCGCATCGACCGCTAGGCCCGTCAGGCGAAAGGCCATGTGAGGCTCGACGTTCAGCGCCTCGCGGATGCGATGTTCACCTTCCTGACGCTTCTCGCGGGCCGACACGAGGCGTTCTTCAGCGCGGCCACGTTTTTCGCGAGCTTCCGCCAATGCTGACAGAGCGATGGTGGCTGCGCGGTCTGCCTCGCGTTGCAGGTTTTCCGCCTCGACCAGCTGGTCGGCAGCGGCCCGCCGTGCTTCCTCGGTTTTTTGCAGTTGCGTTAGAAGATCGCGACGCTTCTCATCGAACTCTTCCGGCGCGATGTCCAGTTCGGCAAGCTCATCGCGCGCTTCATCCTCGCGTTCGCGCAGGGTTGCGATATGACCGCTGGCGCTGGCGGCACGGGCCTGCCATGTGGCACGTTCCTGCGCGATGGCATTGATGCGGCGCTGGCGTGCCTCGGCCTCCCGGTTCAGGCCTTCATGTTTCGCGCGAGCTTCGGCCACAAGGCTGCGGTCGGTTGCGACCTCAAGCTGGCTTTCGCGCAAGCGCAAATCGAGGTCGGAAAGATCCGCCGCGTCTTCCAGCTCGATGCGGGCATTTTCTTCCTGAACAGCGATGTCTTCGATCTGGCCGCTGATCTGGTTGATCGCTTCGGAAACGATATCGCGGCGACGCAGAAGATCACCGGAGGCGCGTTCGGCCATGGACAATGCATCCCGGGCTTCGACCAGTTGACGGGATGCCAGACGGCTTCGTTCCCGCGCATCGGCAAGCTGGCTTTCGACAAGGCGAATTTCATCGGCGCTGGCGGCAAGCTGCTCTTCCGCCTCTTCCAAGGCGTAGCGCGCCTCTTCCACTTCACTTTCAAGCTCGGCAAGACGGTTTTTCTGGGCAAGCCGCAGGGCTGCATTACCGGGCGCATCGGCACTGGTGATGTGGCCATCCCAGCGGAACAGTGCGCCGTCTTTGGTGACGAGGCGCTGACCGGGTTTCAGCGCGGGCATCAGGCGCTTGGCTTCATCAGGGCTCGAGACGATACCCGTCTGGCGCAGCGTGCGTTTCAGCGCATCCGGCCCTGCGACATGCGCAAGCAGGGATGTCACGCCATCGGGCAGCGCCGGATCAGCGGCACCTTCGCCGTTTGCGGTCCAATAGGCCGGGGCGGCAGGGTCGAGCGGGCTTTCGAGATCATCGCCCAAGGCGGCACCAAGGGCTGCTTCGAAGCCGCGATCCACCTTCAGCTCTTCAGCCACCGGCGTGAACGAGCCGGAGACGGCACCGGCGGCCAGCATTTTGGAGATGGTGCGCGCTTCGGTTTCCAGCGCGTTGAGGCGGCTGCGTGCCGCTTCCACCGGGCCACGCGCGATCGCTTCCGCAGAACGAGCCTCTGCTACCGCAGTTTCAGCCTCTTCCACCACGATCAACGCGTCTTCGACGGCGATTTCGGCGGCTTCTACGCTTTCGCGCTTTTCCGAAGGGTCCGGAAGGCCGGAGAGTTTTTCATCGATATTTTCGATTTCGGCAGCAGCGTCCGAGGCCTGACGGTCTAGCCGCGCCTTCCGATCGGCAAGATCGCGGATGGTGCGTTCCAGTTGGGTACGGTTGGCGGAGGCTTCGGCGCGCTCTGCGGTGAGGCTTGCGAAAACACGTTCGCTCTCGGCGAGCTTCGCGGCGGCCTCCTCGAAAGCTTCGCGGGTTTCTTCCGAGTAGCGGCCCGAGTCGGCCAGGATTTCGAGAATCTCGGCTTCTTCCGAATCCAGACGCGCGAGGATTTCGGCATTGTCAGAAACCATGCGCTCCTCGCGCTCTATATCCTCGCCCAGTTGCGCCAGACGACGGGCAAGCTCGTCGCGGCGGCGCAGTATGCGGTTGGTTTCCTCATCCAGTTGGGTGCGGGCGATTTGCAGGCGTTGCAAGGCGGCGGCGACCTTGGCTTCATTTTCACGCAGTTCCGGCAGTTTGAAGCTGGCAAGGCCTTGCGCCTTGGCAGCTTCCATCTGTGCCTGCGCTTTTTCGGCCACCAGATTGGTCGCCTGATTGAGCGCGCTTTCCGCCTCGCCCTCGGCCTGCTTGGCGTCCACCCAGCGGATGTGCAGCAAGGTCGCCTCACGGGCGCGGATATCCGCCGACAGCATCTTGAAGCGGTTGGCCTGACGCGCCTGCCGTTTCAGGCTTTCGATCTGGCTCTCCAATTGCGCCGTGACGTCTTCCAGTCGCTCAAGATTGGCCTCGGCGGCGCGCAGGCGCAGTTCTGCCTCGTGGCGGCGCGAATGCAGGCCGGAGATGCCTGCCGCCTCTTCCAGAAGCTGGCGGCGGGCCTGCGGTTTGGCGTTGATGAGTTCACCGATCCGCCCCTGCCCAACCATGGAGGGCGAGCGTGCGCCGGTGGAGGCATCGGCGAACAGAAGCTGCACATCCTTGGCGCGGGCTTCCTTGCCATTGATGCGATAGACCGAGCCGTTTTCGCGCTCGATGCGGCGGGTGACTTGGATTTCATCGGCATCGTTGAAGGCAGCGGGAGCAGTGCGGTCGGAATTGTCGAGGTAGAGGCCAACTTCGGCGGTGTTGCGTGCCGGGCGATTGCCTGAACCGGAGAAGATTACGTCATCCATGCCGGATGCGCGCATGTTCTTGTAGGAATTCTCGCCCATCACCCAGCGAAGCGCTTCGACAAGATTGGACTTGCCGCAGCCATTGGGGCCGACGACGCCCGTCAGACCCGGCTCGATGATGAACTCGGAGGGCTCGACGAAGGATTTGAAGCCGAGCAGGCGCAGCTTGTTGAACTTCATGCTGCGGCCCCGAGATCAAAAAAAACGGGCGCACGGAAGCATCCGTCGCCCGTCTTTATGAAGGAACGTTGATTACAGCAGGCTGTCGACAAGAGCCGACATGTTTTCAACAGACATGTCTCCAGCGTAGCGCTTTCCGTTGACGATGAAGGTCGGGGTCGAGTTGACGCCGAATTCCGTGGCACCGCGTTGCATCGTGGCGTTCACATCATCCAGAAGCTTCTGGTTCGTCAAGCAGGCCTCGAATGTCTCCTGTGAAAAACCTGCCAGTTTCGACATTTGCAGAAGTGCAGCGCGTGCATCCTGCGCCGTTGCCCAGCTCTGCTGCTGTTTGAAGAGCATGGAAATGAACGGGTAATATTGCTGCTCAGGTGCACAACGGGCCAGCATGAAGGCGGCAGCGGCACGCGGATCGAACGGGAATTCGCGGATCACGAAATAGACCTTGCCGGTATCGATGTACTTTTTCTTGATTTCATCAAAGGTCGTGTTGTGGAAATGCGCGCAGTGCGGGCACGTCATCGACATATATTCAACGATCTTCACGGGTGCGTTCGGATCACCCAGCGCACGGTCCGGCAGCGGGCCGGGCTTCATGACTGCCGTCATATCCACATCGCCGGACGATTCCGGCAAAGTCTGAGCAAGGGCAGAGCCCGGCGTCAGAGCGAATGGAAGGGCTGCGGCCACGGCGGCAAGGGCGATACCGCCCATAAGGTTGCGGCGGGTGATATTGAAGTCTGGAAAATGCATCAAGCACCTGTGTGTGAAAGACTGAAATTGTCTGCAATTGCGATATCGCGGCCACATGCTCAGAACAAGCGGCCATTTCTTCTCTTCTTGTCAAAGAATTGTGACCAGTCAAGGACTGCGTGGTCTGGGAACTGCGTCAAATGGTGCCAGAGCGGGTGCGCTTTTGCAAAACCGCGGTGCCAAGCCGTTCCACCGCCTTGCGCAAGGCTTCGTTTTCAATGCCGTCCATCATGCCTTCCAGCCGCTTGGCGGCATCGCCGCGCAGGGGCTGTGGCTTGGGCCGCCGGTTGAGCGTTCGCGACACCGGCTTTTGCACGATCCTGATCTGGCGCACGGCGGGAAAACCGAAAAAGCCGTTGATGCGGGAAATCAACTCGCCCTGCGCATGCGTCAAAAACAGCGCGCGCGCGCCTTCGCAAGCAATGGTCAGCACACCGGCCTGATACCCACCACGATCCGGCCCCTCGTCGCGTCGCGGCCATGTGATCTTTTCCGGGCGGGTGCAATCGGCAAAATCGCTTCCGGCAATTTCATCCCAAGACCCTAGCAAGGCCGTGCTGATTCCAGCGCGTTTCGCCAGCACCGGATCGATGATGCCGTTTGCGATTTCGGCAATCTGGATAACGCCTTTGCGGGGCTTTTTCATTTTCACCTCGTCAACTCGCGGCTTGATCGGCGCAAGCGGATGAACCAAGTATAGGCGCAATACGAGGACCACAGCAAACCATGCTTCATAAAATCGACAACCCTGTTTATGCCGGCATGCTGCTGGCATGGTACGACCGACACCACCGCGACCTGCCATGGCGCACATCACCACCGATGACCGCAAAGGGTTTGCGGGCCAATCCTTATCATGTTTGGCTGTCCGAGGTCATGCTACAACAGACCACCGTGCAGGCGGTGAAGCCTTACTTTGCCAAGTTTCTGGCGCTATGGCCGAAGGTCGAGGATCTGGCCGCAGCCCCCAGCGATGACGTGATGGCCGCTTGGGCGGGGCTTGGGTATTATGCCCGCGCACGTAACCTGAAGAAATGCGCTGAAGCCGTTGCCAATCAGCATGGCTGCGTGTTTCCCGACACCGAAGAAGGCTTGAAGAGCCTGCCCGGCATCGGCGATTACACGGCAGCAGCCATCGCAGCCATCGCCTTCAACCGGCAATCGGCGGTGCTGGATGGCAATGTCGAGCGGGTGGTTTCCCGCCTGTTTTGCATCGACGCCCCTCTGCCTGGTTCCAAAGGTGTGATGCGGGCGAAGGTCGCGGAGATTACGCCTGCCGACCGCCCGGGGGATTTTGCTCAGGCGATGATGGACCTCGGCGCCACCATTTGCACGCCAAAGCGCCCGGCCTGCGCGCTCTGTCCGTTCAACAACCACTGTCTGGCGCTAGCGCAGGATGAGCCGGAGCGCTTTCCGGTGAAGGCTGCCAAGAAGGAGAAGCCGGTGCGCGTCGGTGCAGCCTTCGTTGCGGTGAACGACAAAGGCGAGATACTGCTGCGTCGCCGGATCGAAACCGGCCTGCTAGGCGGAATGACGGAGGTGCCGACGACCGCATGGACGGCGCGGATCGATGGCGGCACCGGCACTGAGCACGCACCCTTCGATGCGGATTGGGAGGCAGCTGGTACGATCGTCCATGTGTTCACGCATTTCGAGCTTCGGCTATCCATTTTCCGCGCCAAGGTTTCCGGCAGCGTGAAACCGGGTGCGAATGACGAATGGTGGGAGCCGGTCACAAATCTTGATGCGCAGGCCCTGCCGACAGTGATGAAAAAAGCGATCGCGCAGGCTATTCCTCTCGCATTCGATAAAAGCAGGAAAAATTGATGACCAAGATCAATCACATCGTTTTCGACATCGGCAAGGTTCTGATCCATTACGACCCAAACATCCCCTACAGCCGCATCATTCCCGATGAGAAAGAGCGGGCATGGTTCTTCGAGAATGTCTGCACGCACGAATGGAACCTGGAGCAGGACCGGGGCCGCACATGGGAAGAAGCCGAGTCGCTGCTTTTGGAGGCTTACCCGGACCACGAAAAGACGATCCGCGCCTTTCGTCTGCACTGGCACGAAATGGTGTCGCACTCCTATGACGATTCGGTCGCCATTCTCAAAGGCCTGATCGCTTCAGGTCACGACGTGACGATGCTCACCAATTTCGCCTCCGATACCTTCCGCGAGGCACGGAAGATGTATCCGTTTCTTACCCTCTCACGCGGCGTGACCGTGTCGGGCGATGTCGGTCTGATCAAACCCGATGTTGCGATTTATGAATTGCATGCGCGGACCTTTGGGCTGGACCCTGCCAGCAGTCTTTTCATTGATGATTCGCCAGCGAATGTAGAAGGTGCTAAAATAGCAGGATGGGAATCGGTACATTTTACAGGTGCCGAGAAATTGAGAGCCGACTTGGCGAAATATGGGGTGATTTTTTGACGGACAATCAAAATAGGAACGCGCTCGTTTTGTATGAGGAAATCGTTGTTCCAAGTCCGATCATCATTCAAATCGCTAAAAGTATACCGCCCGAACAAAGCGACGTCTTTCAGTCATGGCTCCGGCAATTATTGCAGATAAGAAATCTTCCTATATCCAACGTAAAAAAAGGGGCAAAGGCGATAGCTTTGACACTGGATGTCAAACTTTTGTGGCCATCGGTTAAGCTGATAGCAGCCGAGATAAAAAGACATGGTTGGGATAACCGAAAAAGAAGCCATCGTGTGGGTCTTGGTGCAGCTGCCGTTAGCCTTGCCGTTTTTGGGAATCAGGCGGCAGGAATAGCAGCACTTGGGTCTGCGATCGGGGTGCCTCTGTGGATTGTGCTAGGTGCTGGATCGATGTTTGCAGACCAGCTCTTGAAAGAATTATCTGGAGCGCTGGCTGCAGGTAAAAAAACTTATGAAAATGAACTGGGATTTAAAGAAACGTATCGGGACACTATCGATCTGTCAGCAAATCCTGAAAAGTGATAGGGTAGCCAGCATCTGAGCTGAGAATGTCTGGTGCAGGCGAAAATGGCGGTCTTCTACCTGCACCAGTCCGGCCGCGAACGGCCAGATTTTTAAATCTCACGAACGGGAAATTTGCCGTCTTTCTTATTGTTGATCATGCCCTGCAAAACATCATGTCTGATGTCCGATCAGGCGTGTTGGCGGCTTGCTAGTGGCTCCCTTGGACGCAGTAGCTACAGAGCCATACTTGCTCCAGGCTTGCCATGCAATTGATATACTTAAGAAAATTCTATTATGATTAATAACGGATACACAGACGCCCAACGGTCAGGGATCGTCGGGCGTCTGTTCCTCTTCACCCGGGACTGAAGGTACTAAACCGGGTAAAGTATGCGCGGCGATGGACATCGCCTTGTGTTGGCAATGGCAAAGCGGTGGATCGCTTTATCCCGCCTTTGCCATTTCATTGCGGATCAGTGTTCTCAAATCATCGATCGGCTTCAAGGCCTCACCATCTTCATAGTGCCAGAAGGTCCAGCCATTGCACGCGTCCAAACCCTGTACCTTTGCGCCCAGACGATGAATGGAGCCTGCGGTACCGGCAGAGGCAACGGTGCCATCGGCACGGATGATGGCACTGTAACGGCGTTTCGCATCCGTCAGAACCTGACCAGGGCGAACCAGACCGCTTTCGAGCAGCACGTTGAAGGCAACGCGCGGCTCGGCCTTCTTGCCGGTCATCACGGTCAGTTCCGCCTTGCCCAGAGGCTCGACGGCGGCGATGCGTGCGGAGGCGGCATCGATATAGTCCTGTTCGCGCTCGATGCCGACGAAGTGGCGGCCCAGACGCTTTGCCACCGCACCCGTGGTGCCGGAGCCGAAGAACGGGTCGAGCACGACATCGCCGGGCTTTGTGGATGCCATGATGACGCGGGCCAGCAGGGCTTCCGGCTTCTGGGTCGGGTGGACCTTCTTGCCGTCATCGCCCTTCAGACGCTCGCCGCCGCTGCAAATCGGAAACAGCCAGTCGGAGCGCATCTGCACGTCGTCGTTGGATGCCTTCAGCGCTTCGTAATTGAAGGTGTAGCTTTTTGCCTTGGCGTCGCGGCTGGCCCAAATCATTGTTTCATGCGCGTTTTGGAACCGGCGACCCTTGAAGTTCGGCATCGGGTTGGTCTTGCGCCAGACGATGTCGTTCAGAATCCAGAAATTCATATCCTGAAGGATGGAGCCGACGCGGTAGATATTATGATAGGAGCCGATGACCCAGATCGTGCCATTGGGCTTCAAAACGCGACGGCAGGCTAGAAGCCAGGCGCGAGTAAAGGCATCGTAAGCTTCGAAGGATGCGAACTGGTCCCAATCATTGTCGACGGCATCGACCAGAGACTGGTCAGGGCGGTGAAGCGTGCCGCCAAGTTGAAGGTTATATGGCGGGTCGGCAAAAATCGCATCGACGGACTGGCTGGGCAGTGCCTCAAGTGCGGCCACGCAATCACCCTTGATGATGCTGTCTTTCCAGGCGTCACTGTCACCTGCAAGATCAAAACCGGCACGCCGAAAATCGGCCAGCGGAAACACTGATGCCATGGGTACTCGCTCCATACGCTTACTCAACTAAACTGATGCTTATGGTTACCGAAGTTGGTTATCAAAGGCTGAACGCGGGACGCAAAATCGTGCTAAGTGTGTAAAAAAATACGCTTACTGCTTAAAATGAGAGAGCGCATGCGGTTAAACTGTCCGTTATTAGATAAGCGCCTCATCACACAAAGCGTCCCATCATCGCTGCCAATCCAACCGCCATATCCCCGACTAAGAAGCGCATTTAGCGGTCGGACGAGATTCAATAGTGAGTAATGGAACCAGACGTCACTTTTAACGTTGTGATTTCGGAATTTTGCGCGCCATCTGTATGGTGGAGCCAGGGTTGAGGGTTGCAGGGGTAATTTCAGAATGCGCGTTTCTATCATTATTGTTTCCACGCTTTTTGCCAGCACTGCTTTTGCGCAGAGCGCGACGCCGCAGGCTCCCAAGCCGCAGGTCAACGTCAAGACCGATGCCATGCTCGTCAAGGGTGGGCCATCGCTGGGTGACAGCGACAAGGTGCGGTGGGATTTCTACAAGGCCGACAGCACCGGTGGCGCGAGTGACGAGAATGTCGGCGGCGCTTATGACGCGACATTCGAGGAGAAAATCCCGGTCGGCAAATATGTGGCGGTGGCAAGCCTCGGCAACATCACTCGCAATATTCCTGTCGAGATCAAGGATGGAGCGGTTGCCCAGGTGAACGTCGTGTTTGACGCCGCGCAATTGACCATTATTCCCAAGCGTAGCCAGGACAGCAAGGAAGCCGAGCCGCAGGCACGTGTCGATGTCAAGCAGGGCACTTTCAGCGACAGTATTTACGGTGCCAAGGAAATTTTCGTGCCTGCTGGCGAGCTAAAGCTTGAGGGCCGCATCGGCCCGACACGCGCTGAAGATACGATTACCGTTAAAGCGGGCGAAACAATCAGCCATGACCTCATCATCCCCAGCGGCGTCGTGATTGCGAACGCGGTTTACAAGGATGGCGGACGCGCGGTGGAAACCGACAATATTCGCTTCGAGACCGTTTCCACCGACGAAACGCTCGATGGTACTCGCGACACGCTGACCGGCACCTATGGCCCGGGGAAATTGATGCAGATGCCTGCCGGTTCCTTCGTCATGCGTGCGCGTCTGGGCAAGGTCGTCGTGGAAACGCCGTTCAGCGTGACAGCGGGACAGCGCACCAACGTGACGGTCAACCTCGATGCCGGTGTTCTGGCTGTGACCGCAAAGGATGCGCAGCGCATCGATATCCTGGAGACCACCAAGGATTTGCAAGGCACGCAGAAGGAAATTTCAGGTCGTTACGGCACCACGCATCAGGAAACCCTGCATCCGGGCAACTACTCCGTGAAGGTGACCTATGACGACAAAACCAAGCGCGAGCCAAAAGAAGTAACCGCCACGGTGACTGCCGCCGAGCGCACGGAACTGAATATTACCGACTGACAGCAGCCACCATCTGCGGCGCGATTTTTACGCCGCAGAAATCGGATGCGGAGACGCGGTCGCAAAGGTCTATCCATTCGCAACCTGAGCATGCGGATCGTAGATGACCCTGTTGAAAACCGGATCGAAGCTTTTCGATTAGGGCTCGGTCCGGTGTGATGCGGCTTCCAATTTCAAGTGTTTCGCCCAGCCAGCCACTTGCGACTGCCAAAGCGTGAGCGTCACGTGCCTGCACGCTGCTCCTGAAACAATGAGCGGTCTCGTCATCCAATAAAGGCGCGCAGATATCATCAGGGCCGGATATGATTTCGATCTCTTCTCCGCCATTCAGCCGCTCGGCAACACGGTCGTAATTGACCGTGAAGCTTTGCGTATAGCCTTTGCCCAGATAGGTCAGCATGCACAGCAGATGATGCGCCCTGAGACGAACCGTCACCGGGCAACCTCTTTGCGCGGAGCGAGAAGCTTGAGGACGGCAGCAGCAAGAGCTGATTTCAGTACCGCGCCGAGAATAAAGGGAGCAACGCCTGCGATCCAGGCTTTTTCAGCGCCCAGCAGACCTGCCAGCCACGCCCAGCCGAGAGCAAGACCCACAGCATTTGCAACGAAGTGCAACAGGAAACCAGCAACAGGGCGGTGACCGCTGATACCCTTTTCCGTCATGAAGCCTACAAGTGCGGCCATGATCGGGAAGGACACGAGATAACCGGCAGTCGGCCCGACGAAGGGCGCAAGACCGGATGAAACGCCCGCAAGAACCGGCAGGCCAAGCATGGCTTCGCCCAGCCATGCAAGTACCGTCAAGGTGCCGAGCCGCCAGCCGTAGAGAGCGCCGATCATCGTGACCGCAAACGTCTGCATGGTGATTGGGACCGGCACCATTGGCACCGCAATTTTGGAAGCCAATGCCAGCACCAGCGTTCCAGCGATGACGAAAAGCGCCTGCTGTACGAAGGATTTCGACGAAAGATCGAGAAAGCCGGATGGAGCATTGCGAATGTGAGCCGTCATGATGTCTTCCTTTTCAAATTATAGATAATTCTACAAAGACGACATAATTGATACCAGAAACCACTTCGAAATCCAGATAGCAACTTAAAGATTCACGCAACAGCAACCACTTCATGTGGATAGTCTTCACATAAATTCCATAAAATCAGCATGATAAGACAATTTTAAATTATCTATAATTTATCCGACGATTGCGAAGGCGTCGCGAGTCGAGCCCGTTGGCGTGCGAATTGCCGTTCGGCCAATCCACTGAACGTGTCCATCCAAAATGCGGATTGCCTCTTCTGCGCGCCTGCCGCGCAAAGCATCGATAATGGCGCGGTGATCAGTATCTGTGCGTCGTTCCCACCCTGCCCGCCAGGCCGAAAACAGAAATCGGGCGCTTGCGGCATGCAAGCCGTCGATGGTTTCCATCAGCCTCGGCATGTTGCAGGGTGCGGTAATCAGCCGATGGAAGCGGCGGTTCGCCTCTTCCCATTGGCGCA
This sequence comes from Agrobacterium rubi TR3 = NBRC 13261, assembly GCF_000739935.1. Taxonomy (GTDB): domain Bacteria; phylum Pseudomonadota; class Alphaproteobacteria; order Rhizobiales; family Rhizobiaceae; genus Agrobacterium; species Agrobacterium rubi. The sequence goes on from NZ_BBJU01000020.1 coordinate 61,089, forward strand.
CATCCATGGCCCTGTCGCCCGCAAGCGTGGCCGCTTCTGCCTCGTCCAATATGGCAGCGGTCAAATTGGGGATGGCATGGCGCAGCGCCAGCACCTCCAGTGCCGCGCGCATCTCTGCCACCTCCTGCACATCAGCCAGACCGAAATCCGCCACCCGCACGCCCCGGCGTGGAATACTGATGGCCAGCCCCTGCGCTTCCAGCCGACGGAAGGCCTCGCGCACCGGCACGTGCGAGGCCCCGAACTCCTCGGCGACATGGTCCTGGCGCAGCCGTGCGCCCGGCGCCAGCTCACCGCGCACGATGCGGTCAGCCAGCGTGCGGCTGATTTTTGCAGCAATGGTGTCTTCGGGTTTGATCTTTGGAGTTTTAGCCATGGCCTGACATAAAGCGCCGCAGGAAACTTGTCGAGCAAGGCTGCACCCGTGCAAGGCTCGTTTGCAGTGCCATCGGTTGAGCTTACCGCCCACATGGTCTAAAAGCGCGCCAATATTCGGTATCCAACGTTTCCTCCATACTCAATCGCGAAGGAGAGCCCATGAGCGGCTTTGACCTCATCATTTTCGACTGCGACGGCGTTCTCGTCGATTCCGAAATCATCGCCGCCCAGGTGGAATCTCGCCTGCTGACGGATGCCGGCTACCCGATTTCGACTGAGGAAATGGGTGAACGCTTCTCCGGCATGACGTGGAAGAACATTCTTCTCGAAGTCGAGCGTGAAGCCATCATTCCGCTGTCCGCATCGCTACTGGAGAAATCCGAAAAGCTTCTGGATGCGCGGCTTGAGCGTGACGTAAAGGCGATCGAAGGTGTCAAGACCGCGCTGTCGCGTCTGACGCTGCCACGCTGCATCTGCTCCAACTCCTCCAGCGCCCGGCTGGAGATGATGCTGACCAAGGTCGGCCTCAAGCCCTATTTCGAAGGTCACATCTATTCCGCCAAGGATCTGGGCGCTGACCGCGTCAAACCCAAGCCCGACATCTTCCTCCACGGCGCCCAACAGTTCAACATCTCACCGGACCGCGTCGTCGTCGTTGAGGATTCCGTGCACGGCATCACCGGTGCCCGCGCCGCCGGCATGCGCGTCATCGGCTTCACCGGCGCATCACACACCTACCCCAGCCACGCCGATCGCTTGACGGATGCCGGTGCTGAGACGGTGATTGCGCGTATGCAGGACCTGCCTGCAACGATCGAAGCGCTGTCTGAATGGGCTGGCGTGGCGTGATTACCGCGTAGCTCTCATGTTAGAACAAAGATCTCGCATGAGAGCTGTGGCTTGAGGCAGATGGTGTTACTCTTGGTCCGGCACTGCAAAAACGAGACCAAAGATGGGGGCAAACCGCTCTAGCACTTCTGCAAAAACATCATCCGGCACCTTGTCTTTGGACTTCTCCGCATTCCGGTTTCGCCAGTCCATTGATTTCACCTGGTCGATCTGGATGACACCTGTGGTGCTTGTACCCGCACCGATCAATGATATTGCAAATCCGTTGCTGCGAGAGGCGGTGCCAGTCGTGGTAATGGGCGCGATGAATGCAAAGCCTGTTGCCATGTTGAACTTGAACGCGGACAGAATAAGCCCAGCATGGCGACCGCGTTGCTCTTTGCCTGCAGACGGCTGCATGTCGAGCCACCAGATTTCGCCAGGTGCCGGAATGTTAGGCCTTACCAAACTTCATTTCCCACCGCTGGCGCATTAACCCACGCTTCTTGCTCCGGCGTCAAAGGCGAGTTTGCGTCGTGCCCATTAAGCAATTCATCGAGCGTGTATTTGGGCTGACGAACCTTTATCGTTCCAGAGGAGCTCGGCGCAGCCTCGGCAATAACCTGTCGTCCTCTCACAGAAACGATCATCTCCTGGCCTTCGGTAAGACCTAGCATATTGCGAGCGGCAGCCGGTACCGTGAGAACCAATGATCCACCAGCCCTTTTCAGCTTGGATGTCGTCGAAAAATCTTTTCGCGCTGATTGACCCTTTATCGCTGCCATGAGCTTCGCCTCCAAAATGTAGAACATTTGTATAACATTGAGAAGAACGTGTCGCAAGCTCTTGGCAAGGCAGAAAAGGCTGGCATAAACACAGGGCTTTGGGCGAAAACCAGTCGGCCTCCAGAATAACTAACCGCGGCGGCCCTTCTTAGAGCCGGCCTTCGCTGCACCGTCATCAAACGAGATGAACACGTTGGTCTGGCGCGATGCGCCGCCGGGCGCATTGGGAATGGCGACGTTGGGGTTGTTGAAGATGAATTGCGTGCCCGCCTCGCCTGCTGGAACGTCGACCGGGAAGTTGGTGACCTGCGAGAAGATTTCGCCGTCGCCGTCTTTAACGGTTACGCGGATAGGAAGGTTGACGCGGCCGGGCTTGGAGAGCGGACCGGGAACGAGGCGGCCCTGGGCGAGAACGTTGACCGTCAGCGTTGCGTCATTCATGCTGCAAGAGCGCGTGGTGTCCGACAGCGACGCCTGATAGACCAGTTTGGACGGGTCGTCCTTGGCGCCGCCCGCATAGACACGGCGCACGGCAGTACCATCGAGAATGGTGATCGGCGGGCAAGTGGCCTGAACCACGGGTGTAACGGCCTGAGCGGCGGGTGCATTCACTGCCATCGAATCCGATGGATTGGACGAGTTGCAACCTGCAATCACTGTCAGCAGCGATATCGTGGCGGACAAACGCAAAATATTCCCTGTCACTCTGTTCAACCCTTCAAAAACTATCCCGATACAGGACCAGAGAACCCATTTATTGGCCTTTCATGCCTGTCGGCGATGGTCTATAGCAGCGGCGCTGGAAAAAATCGATTGGTTGCGCTCGGATTTGCTTGAATTTTGCAAATTGCTGTTGAAACGCCCCAAATCCGAAGTTTCCAACGGATAGGCTACTGACGACAAGGGACCATCTCGTGGAATATGTATCGACCAGGGGCAGCGCCCCATCGCTGGGTTTCTCCGACGCGCTTCTGGCGGGTCTGGCGCGTGATGGCGGGCTGTATGTTCCGCGCAAATGGCCGACCATGTCGAAAAAGGAAATTCGTGCGATGCGCGGCAAGTCCTATCAGGAAGTCGCCTTCGAGGTTCTCTACCGCTTCACCGGCGGCGAAATTCCAGCCGACACCTTCCGCGCGATGATCGATGATGCCTATGCCACCTTCCGGCATCCGGCGGTCGTGCCTCTGGTGCAGACCGGCCCCAACTCCTTCATTCTGGAGCTTTTCCACGGCACGACGCTCGCCTTCAAAGACGTGGCGATGCAGCTCATTGCCCGGCTGATGGATTACACGCTGACGCAGCGCAACGAGCGCGCGACCATTGTTGGCGCCACGTCCGGTGACACCGGTGGCGCTGCGATCGACGCCTTTGCGGGCCGCGAGCGCACCGATATCTTCATCCTCTTTCCGCATGGCAAGGTCTCACCGGTGCAGCAGCGTCAGATGACCAGCTCGACCGCGTCCAACGTACATGCCATTGCCGTTCACGGCAATTTTGATGACTGCCAGAACCTCGTCAAAGAGATGTTCAATGACGGGAAGTTCCGCGATAGCGTCAAGCTGTCGGGCGTGAACTCCATCAACTGGGCGCGCATCATGGCGCAGGTGGTCTATTATTTCACCGCGTCGCTGTCGCTCGGTGGTCCGGATCGTAAGGTCTCTTTCACGGTACCGACAGGCAATTTCGGGGATATTTTTGCGGGCTACGTTGCCAAGCAGATGGGTCTGCCTATCGACAAGCTGGTGATCGCCACCAATGACAACGACATTCTGGCGCGCACTCTAAAAACCGGCCGTTACGAAATGCGCGGCGTGCACGCAACGACGTCGCCTTCGATGGACATCCAAATCTCCTCCAACTTCGAGCGCCTTCTGTTCGAAGCCTATGATCGCGACGCCGGTGCCGTCAAACGCTCCATGGATGGGTTGAAGCAATCGGGTGCTTTCGAGATTTCCGACAAGGCGATGAAGTTTATCAAGCGCGATTTCCGTGCCGGTCGTGCGACTGAAAAGCAGGTTGCCGCCACCATCAGACACACGCTTGCCGAGAGCGGTTACCTGCTTGATCCGCACACGGCCTCTGCTATTTTCGTTGCGAAAAAGCATGAGAAATCAAACACTCCGATGGTCACCTTGTCCACCGCACATCCGGCGAAATTTCCCGCCGCTGTAAAATCCGCTTGCGCAATCGATCCCGCCCTTCCAGTATGGCTGTCTGATCTGATGAACCGGGAGGAGCGTTTCGACATTCTGGATGCTGAGCTGAACGCCGTGGAAACATTTATCGGCAAACATGCTCGCGCCAAGAGTGAGTGACGCGGAAAGACGTGATATGAGTGTAAATGTAACCCGGCTTTCGTCCGGGTTGACCGTCGTTACGGAAAAAATGCCGCATCTCGAAAGCGTAGCGCTCGGCGTGTGGATCAAATCCGGTTCCCGCAACGAGACGGATGACGAGCACGGCATCGCGCATCTTCTCGAGCACATGGCGTTCAAGGGCACGGCCCGGCGCACGGCACGGCAGATTGCCGAGGAAATCGAGAATGTCGGCGGCGAAGTCAATGCCGCGACATCGACCGAAACGACATCCTATTACGCGCGCGTCCTGAAAGACCACGTACCGCTCGCTGTCGATATCCTTGCGGATATCTTGACCGAGTCTGCCTTCGAAGAGGCCGAGCTTGAGCGGGAAAAGAATGTCATCCTTCAGGAAATCGGTGCTGCCACCGATACGCCCGATGACGTGATCTTCGACAATTTCTCCGGTGTCGCCTATCGCGACCAAACCATCGGCCGCCCTATTCTTGGCACGCCGGATACGGTGCAATCCTTTACGACCGGCCAAATCCGCCATTATCTGGCCCGTAATTATACGACCGACCGCATCTTCGTGGTGGCCGCGGGTGCGGTGGATCACGATAGCTTCGTCAAGCAGGTCGAAGAGCGTTTCGCTGGCCTGCCGCAGATGCCAGCCGCAACGCCGGTGATGGAAAAGGCAATCTACACTGGCGGCGAAATTCGCGAAACGCGTGATCTCATGGATGCGCAGGTGCTTCTCGGCTTCGAAGGCAAAGCCTACCACGCCCGTGATTTCTACTGCTCGCAAATCCTGGCCAACATTCTGGGCGGCGGCATGTCTTCGAGGCTGTTTCAGGAAGTGCGTGAATATCGCGGCCTGTGCTATTCGGTCTATGCCTTCCACTGGGGCTTTTCCGATACCGGCATTTTCGGTATTCATGCCGCCACCGGCAGCAGCGATCTTCCGGAACTGGTGCCAGTGATTATCGACGAGCTTCGCAAGTCGTCGCAGACCATCCATCAGGAAGAAATCGACCGCGCCCGTGCGCAAATCCGTGCCCAGCTTTTGATGGGTCAGGAAAGCCCTGCGGCCCGCGCCGGGCAGATCGCACGACAGATGATGCTTTACGGTCGGCCCATTCCCAATGATGAAATGATGCAGCGTTTGGGGGATATCACCACGGGACGTTTGACCGATCTTGCAGGACGTCTGTTTTTCGATACAGTTCCGACGTTATCTGCCATCGGCCCGCTGGAAAACCTCTCGCCGCTTTCGGATATCACGGCAGAGCTGACCGCAACGCCGTCCGTCAAAATGGCAAACGGCTAACGCCCAGGGGCAAGTATCCGTGGCAAGTGGATGAGGTCTGACCTTACATGCTGCGTTTTCTTTCCCGCAACAGCGATACGCCGGAACTTCGCAATGCTGATTATCTCCTGAGATTGCCGCGCTATTCCGATTACCGGCAATGGTATCAGCTGCGCTCGGAAAGCCGGCTTTTCCTGCAGCCATGGGAGCCGACCTGGCGCAGCGACGAGCTGACCGAGAGTTCGTACCGGGTGCGAGTGACGCGCAATTCACAGGAATTTTCCTCCGGCATGGCGGCGTCACTTCTGCTGTTCAACAACGAGCAGACGCTTCTGGGCGGCATCACCATTGGCTATATCCGCCGAGGGGCGGCGCAAAGCTGCATGATTGGATATTGGATGGGGCAGCCATATGCAGCCCAAGGCCATATGTCTGCCGCATTAAAGCTGGTAATACCCTACATCTTCAACGGACTTCAGTTGCACCGTATTGAGGCAGCCTGTATTCCAGAGAACTTCAAAAGCATACGGCTGCTTGAAAACGCCGGATTTCAGCGGGAAGGTCTCTTGCGGGAATATCTGAAAATTAACGGCGAGTGGCGGGACCACGTCATGTTCTCCCTCATTTCCGACAAGCAAAATCCCGGCGGGACGCAGTAGATTGATGAGATATATTAGCCTTGCGTCGCGCCCCGTTGGACGTCTTGTGGCCGCAGCGCGCTTTTTTCCCCTGATGCTTGTCTGCGTGTTGTTCGCTGCACAAGCCCACGCCTTCGAGCCGGTCAAGATTTCCCGCGATGACACCGCGTTGGATTTGACGGCGACAACCGATATACATGCCAATCAGGGTGAGGCCTTTCAGGTTTCCACTGCACCTGGCCCCGACGGCATTCGCCGCCGCATCGAGGTGCGCGCGTCTTCGCCCGCGCATCAGGGCGATTGGGCCGTGTTTGCGCTTGCCAACGTATCGGAAGAGCAGCTGGAGCGAGTGATCGTTGCGCCGCATTTCCGTCTGGTGAATTCCAAGCTGTTCTGGCCCGATCTCGGTTCGCAGCGCATCATTGCGATCACACCCAGCGAAGGCTTTGCGCTGGACCGGCAACCGAGCCCCGATGCCGACGTGTTTCGCATCACGCTGAATCCCGGCGCGGTTATCACCTTCGTGGCCGAGTTATCGACACCGCAATTGCCGCAAATCTACCTTTGGGAGCCGGAAGCCTACAAGGATACGATCAACGCCTTTACCTTGTATCGCGGCATCGTTCTGGGCATTGCCGGTCTTCTCGCCGTTCTCCTCACCATTCTTTTCGTCGTCAAAGGCACGTCCGTTCTGCCTGCGTCGGCTGCTCTTTCCTGGGCGGTTTTGGCCTATATCTGTGTCGATTTCGGCTTTCTGGAAAAGCTGATTACCGTCACATCAAGCGACGAGCGAATATGGCGCGCGGGTGCCGAGGTTGCACTCGCTTCCAGTTTCGTGGTCTTCCTGTTCACCTATCTGAACCTGAACCGATGGCACGCGCATCTGGGTTACGCGACATTTGCTTGGATCATCGGCCTTGGTGCGCTGTTCGGCGTCGCCATCTACGATCCCTCCATCGCCTCGGGCATTGCGCGCCTCTCCTTTGCGCTTACCGCCACTGCGGGACTGGTGCTCATCATCTATCTCGGCTTCAACCGTTATGACCGCGCCATTCTGCTGGTGCCGTCCTGGGCGCTCATTCTTGTCTGGCTGTTCGGCAGTTGGCTGACGGTCACGGGGCAATTGGACAATGACATCGTTCAGCCCGCTCTGGGCGGTGGCCTTGTTCTCATCGTGCTCCTGATTGGATTTACCGTCATCCAGCATGCCTTTGCGGGCAGTGCCTATCAGCAAGGCCTGTTTTCCGATCTGGAGCGGCAATCGCTGGCGCTGACTGGCAGCGGTGACACCGTTTGGGACTGGGACGTCACGCGCGACCGCATCGTCACCACACCCGATGTTTCGGTCAAGCTGGGCCTGAACCCTGGCACAATGCATGGTGCCGCGCGTAACTGGATTCCGCGCCTGCATCCAGACGACCGCGACCGCTTCAAGGCGACGCTGGACGTGCTGCTGGACCACCGTAAGGGACGGCTCAACCACGAATTCCGCATTCGTGCCGAAGACGGGCATTTTCACTGGCTGCAAATCCGCGCGCGGCCTGTTCTGGGCTCCAACGGTGAAATCATTCGCTGCGTCGGCACGATCACCGATATCACCGAACAGAAAAATTCCGTCGAGCGGCTGTTGCAGGACGCGCTAAGCGACAATCTGACCGGTCTTCCGAACCGTCAGGTCTTCCTCGACCGGCTGCAATCCGTCCTCAACCTCGCGCCGGAGGGCGAGACCGTTCGCCCAACCGTGATGGCCATCGATATCGACCGCTACAAGCTGGTCAACGATACGCTCGGCATAGCCGCTGGCGATAATATCCTCATCGCTCTCACGCGCCGTTTGCGCCGTCTGCTGAAACCGCAGGATACGCTGGCGCGGCTTTCCGGCGACGAGTTCGGCTTGATCCTGGTATCGGAACGTGACCCACAGCGCGTGGCGGATTTTGCCGAGGCGGTGAACAAGGCGATCATGGTGCCGATCAATTTCGCCAATCGCGAAATCGTGCTCACGGCGTCCATCGGTCTCGTGTCGTGGATCGACCAGCAGGAAAACGCCGCCGGTCTGCTCAGCGATGCCGAACTTGCCATGTACCGGGCCAAACGCGCTGGCGGCAATCGCGTCGAGCCATTCCGCCCTGCCTTCCGCACTTCCGGCACCGACCGTTTGCAAATGGAAAGCGATCTTCGTCGCGCCATCGAGCGCAAGGAACTGTCGCTGGCCTATCAGCCGATCATCAAGCTCGACAATGGTGATCTGGCCGGCTTTGAAGCGCTGATGCGTTGGGAGCATCCCAAGCGCGGCTCGATCCCACCTTCTGAATTCATTCCGATCGCCGAAGCTTCCGGGCTTATCGAACCGCTCGGCATGTTTGCGCTGGAACGGGCTGCGACAGACCTGATGGACTGGCAACACGCCATCGACAAGCTGCCGATCTTCATTTCGGTGAACATCTCCAGCGCCCAGCTTTTGAACAACGAGCTTTACAACGACGTGCGCAGTATGTTGCAGCGGACCCGTTGCAATCCCAAGCAATTGAAGCTCGAACTGACCGAATCCATCGTGATGGAAAACCCGGAACAGGCGCGGCTGGTGCTGGCGAAATTGAAGGAAACGGGCCTCAGCCTGGCGCTCGATGATTTCGGCACGGGTTATTCATCGCTTGCCTATCTCACGCGCTTTCCGTTCGACACGATCAAGCTGGACAAGGCGCTGGTCGCCAATACCAGCGACAAGCGCAACGTGCTGTTGCGCTCGATCATCGCCATGGCACGTGCGCTAGAGATGCAGGTGGTGGCCGAAGGCATCGAAACGCCTGAAGATGCAGCAGAGCTTGCCCGCATGAATTGTCATTACGGGCAGAGCTTCCTGTTCGGCACGCCGGATACGCCAGATGCGGCGTTGCGCCTGTTGAAAGAGCGCTATCAGGTGGTGAAGAGAGCCTGAGTTTGATCTGCGGGCTGCTGTGGCGGCTGCGCCTGTGAGTGTACTTCATTCTGCTGCTGTGCCGGGATTTGTCCGTGCAGAAGCTGGTGCATGAACTCCAGTTTATCGACAACGGCGGGCGCCAGCACAAAGGGGTAGAGGTCTGCCTCGCCCATGCTGCGCTGCATGGAGTTCAGCGCAACGCTCAATGGTATCCACGCACTGACCAGCTGTTTTGCACTGCGTGCGCGATACGGATCGAAGCTGACATCGGCTTCCAGTTCCTCGTGACCTTCCGGCTCGATGGCAATGCCGAAGGCATGTGCGGTCTCCAGTGTATCGACGATGTGCAGATAATGCGCGAAGCATTCCGCAAAGTCCTCCCACGGGTGGACGGAGGCGTAGGAGCTGATGAAGCTCTGCTGCCAGCCAAGCAGCGGGCCTTGGTCGTAATTACGCTTCAAGGCCTCGCCGTAATCGGCGCGGTCGTCGCCAAACACTGCGCGGCATGCATCCAGCCTGTCGGCGTCGCGCACCAGCTTGTTCCAGATGAAGTGGCCGACCTCGTGGCGGAAATGGCCGAGCATGGTGCGGTAGGGCTCGTTCATGTTGCTTTTGATCTGCTCACGGGTCGCATCGTCGGATTCCGCTGCGCGAATGGCGATCAGGCCCTCGTCATGACCCGTCATGGCCGGAATGATCGAGCCATCAGCTGCGACCTCATCCACGAGGAAGTCAAAGACGAGCCCGCCCTGCGGATCGACATCGCGGTTGGGATGCGGCAGGCCCAAGCGCAGCATGGAGTAAAACAGGTGGCGTTGCGCCTGGCTCAACCGGCGCCATTGTTCAACACCCTCTTCCGTCGAGGTATCCGGTACCAGTCGGTTATGGCTGCAGGCCGGGCAGAAATTGCTGTTGCTTTCCGCAGGCACAGACCAGTTGCAAATGTCGTTTACCTCATTGGCGCAAAACCGCACCTGACGCTCAGGGTTTGCGACCAGCGACCAGTTCGGATCGCCAGCAGGCTCGATGGCTTCCATGGTGAGTGTCTGGGGCACGAAGACCAGACGATGCCCGCATTTGACGCAGGAACGGTTGTCGAAATGGACGAGCTGCCCACAGGCCGCGCACGAGAATAGCTGCATTTCCTGCTCCTAAAAAAACACCGAACCGGAGACCCCGCAATTGGGTGCTTCAGACAGTTCGATGTTTGAGAATGGTTTGTTTAGAGATGAAAAAGCGCACGTGTCGAAAAACAACACATGCGCTCTGATTATCATAGTCAGCGTGGTGGCTGACGTACCGAATCGTTAGATGCGATCGACGGCGCCTTTTACGGCATCCTTGGCTTTGCCAGTCGTGGACTGGATTTTGCCCTTGGTTTCCTGCGCTGCACCATCGGCGCGCAGACGGTCGTTGTCCGTTGCCTTGCCAACGCCCTGCTTGACCTTGCCAGCGACTTCATTGGCCTTGCCAGCAACTTTATCAGACATGCTACCCATGATGCTTCTCCCTAGTTTTTAAACCAGACTTGGCGCTGGCAACCGGTGTAAAAACGCGGGCAGTCAAATTTTAGTTCCGCTTAATTTTAAATTCCCTCACGCATGACCGGCCTGTGCCGACAGCATTCTGGGATCGACGCCCATCAGGGCAAGAGCGCGTTCGTATTTGTTGTCCAGCGTTCGATCAAAGATGAGCTCTTCGGACGCCGGGCAGTTGAGCCAGCCATTGTTGGCCATCTCGTTTTCCAGCTGCCCCGCACCCCATCCGGCATAGCCCAGAAGCATGGTGGCACGGTCCGGCCCCTGGCCGCTGGAAATGGCCCGCACGATATCCAGCGTCGAGGTAAGCGAGATATCATCGCTGACGGGAATGCTGGATTCGCTACTGTAATCATCCGAATGCAGAACGAAGCCCCTGCCCGCTTCCACAGGTCCCCCGCATTGAATGGGGAAGTCGCGGGTGTGAGTGGGCAGCATGATGGCGTCGGTCTGGTCCATCATTTTCAGATGCAGCAAAACGTCGGTGAAGGTGATCTGCTGGCTGCGGTTGATGATGAAGCCCATAGCACCCTCATCGGAGTGCGCGCAGATGTAGACCACGGAGCGTTCGAAAGCCCCACCTTCCAATCCCGGCATCGCGATCAGAAAATGGCCATCCAGGAAGCCTCTCTCTTTCTTGTCCAAAAGGTTCGCAAAGGTCACTGGCGCCTCCGGTCTGCGATCCTGTCGTGACACGGGAACGGCATAGGGGTTGGTCATAACGCAAGGATGCGACATGCGGGCCAATCAATCAACCGAAAATGATGAATGGGTGAAAATCGTAACTTGGCCCCCGGCGCATGTTAGGCTAGACCGAAAACATGAACGCCAAGGACTTTTTCATCATCCGTACATCGCTGCCTGTGCTTGCCCTTATCGTTGCCACAGCTTTCATTCCCAAAATGGCACATGCCGATACAACGGAGTGGGCGCAAAGCGAAGGCGGGCGCATGCGTGTTGTCAGCCTGCCTGCCGATGCCAATGGCCGCATTGAGGCGGTGTTGCAGATCGACCTCAAACCGGGCTGGATCACCTATTGGCGCGAGCCTGGGGAATCGGGCATTCCGCCGAAGATCACCGTGGAAAAGACGAGCGAGGCAAGCCTCACATCTCTCTCCTTCCCGGTGCCCAAGCTCATCAAGAACGATGAGATCGAAGATATCGGTTATGACGCGTCGGTGTCGCTCCCCTTCATTCTGCAATCCCAGCCCGGATCGGACGACGAAAAGACCCGCCTGACAGCCTTTATCGGCGTGTGCCTGAACATTTGCATTCCCTTCGAGGCGAGCTTCGACATCGCCAAAGGCCAGGGTAACTCGGCAACGCAGGAAGAGACCGATGCAATCGCTGCAGCAAAAGCCACGTTACCGGCCACTGCCACGGATGATTTCAAGGTTCAGAGTTTCCACATCACGCCTGACAAGACGCTTTTGGGCGTGGAGTTGCGCCTGCCGGAAAACGCGCCCAAGGAGACAGAAATCTTTGTTGCCGGACCATCCGGTTACGCCTATTTCGAACCGCAAAACATGGTGCGCGACAAGCGCAAGCTCTCCTTCTACATGAACATCAAGGGACTGCCGAAATCCTACAATCCGAGAGGGCAGCACTGGACCATTCTGGTCAAGTCCGGTGATCAGGTCATGGAAGCGCCGCTTGATTTTCCGCAGTGATACATGCCAAAAATCGTGGCGACTTTGTAAAATCATCCTTTATAGTCGCGCCGCATCATTGCCACAGGAGCGATATTCATGACCATCAAGATTGGCGACAAACTCCCCTCTGCGACCTTCAAAGAAAAGACGGCTGACGGCCCGGTTGATACCACCACCGATGCTCTTTTCGGCGGCAAGAAGGTCGTTGTCTTCGCCGTTCCCGGCGCCTTCACCCCAACCTGCTCGCTCAACCATCTTCCCGGCTATCTCGAAAACCGTGACGCTATTCTGGCTCGCGGCGTCGATGACATCGCCGTTATCGCCGTCAATGACTGGCACGTCATGGGCGCATGGGCACAATCATCCGGCGGACAGGGCAAAATCCACTTCCTGGCCGATTGGGACGCCTCCTTCACCAAGTCTCTCGGCCTCGATGCCGATCTTTCCGCAGGCAGCCTCGGCGTGCGCTCCAAGCGCTACTCCATGCTGGTGGAAGACGGCGTGGTAAAGTCGCTGAACGTAGAAGAAAATCCAGGCCAAGCGACGGTCTCGTCGGCTGCAACCATGATCGAACAGCTTTAAGCGGCATCTGTTTTCATTACCGACATCCCCGGTCTCGTACCGGGGATTTCTTTATGCAGGGTTCGCGATCCGTCTTTGATGATTTGAGTCATGCGCTGGTTGTGACCCAATTTCCGCGTTGCTTTTCCGCCGATCCAAAACAGCGCACTCGTCACACCCCTCCCGCAGAAACATCAAAATTTCCCGCCATTGTTCCGCCGTAATTGTTATACTATTACAGTAACTGTATAACATTTTTGTGAGCATCCAATGCTGCATCCTTTCTCCCTCCACCGCTTATTGCGTCACTCCGTCCCGACCCGCCTCCTCATCGTGACAGTCGTTCTAGTACCGCTTTGGCTTGCCATCGCCTGGGCGGTGCGTCTGTCATGAGCGATGCAGCTGTGTTGACGATCGACAATCTGACGGTGGCGTATGATCGCCATCCCGCCGTGCACCACATCTCGGGTCGCTTCAACGCAGGCAGCCTGACGGCCATTGCCGGGCCGAATGGCGCGGGCAAATCCACGCTGCTGAAAGCGATCATCGGGGATATCAAAGCCTCCCAGGGCAGCATCACCCATACGTTGAAGCGAGCCGAATTTGGTTATCTTCCGCAGGCTGCCGATATCAACCGGCGCTTTCCGATCTCGGTGCTGGAAACGGTGGTGCTGGGCGCATGGAAAATGGCGGGCGCCTTCGGCAGCATCGGCAAAAGAGAGGAAAGGCGGGCGCAGGACGCGCTGGCAACCGTTGGCTTGGCTGGTTTTGAAAACCGCTCCATCAGTGCGCTGTCTGCCGGTCAGTTTCAGCGCGTGCTGTTTGCCCGGTTGCTGTTGCAGGATGCCAGCGTCATTCTTCTGGACGAACCCTTCACCGCCATCGATGCACGGACGACTCGCGACCTGCTGGAAATCGTCACCCGCTGGCATGGCGAGGGTCGCACCGTCGTTGCCGTCCTGCATGATTTCGATCAGGTGCGCGCGCATTTTCCCGAAACTCTGCTGATTGCCCGCGAATTGATCGCCTGGGGGCCGACGCCGCAGGTCATGTCACCGACCAATCTCATGCGCGCTCGCACCATGGCCGAGCGCTGGGATGACAATAGCGACGTCTGCGAGCCCGCAGCATGACCGCCTACGACATCTTTCTCGCTCCGTTTCAGGATTATGGTTTCATGCGCCGGGCGCTGGTCGCGTGTTTCTGTCTTGCAGCAGGGGCAAGCCCCATCGGCGTGTTCTTGATGTTGCGCCGCATGAGCCTGATGGGCGATGCGCTTAGCCACGCCATTCTGCCCGGAGCGGCCATCGGCTATCTCATCGCCGGATCGCTCTCCTTGACGGCCATGGGCCTTGGCGGCTTGGTTGCCGGGCTATCGGTCGCGCTTCTGTCCGGCATCGTCAGCCGCATAACCCCGCTCCAAGAAGATGCGAGTTTTGCCAGTTTCTATCTCGCCTCCCTTGCGCTGGGCGTGTTGATCGTTTCCCTGCGCGGATCGAATGTCGATCTCCTGCATGTGCTGTTCGGCACGATTCTGGCCATCGACGCGCCAGCGCTCTACCAGATCGGGGCGATCACGTCGCTAACCCTCATCGTTCTCGCCATCATCTATCGCCCGTTGGTCACAGAATGCTTCGACCCCGGTTTCTTGAGAGCGGTAGGTGGGCGCGGGCCGATCTATCACGTGGTGTTTCTGGTGTTGGTCGTCATCAATCTGGTGGCGAGCTTTCAGGCACTGGGCACGCTGATGGCCGTAGGGTTGATGATGCTGCCTGCCGCCATCGCCCAACTGTGGACGCGCAGCCTGCCCGCCATGCTGGTTCTGGCAGCCCTGAGCGCCGCCATCTCCGGCTATGTCGGCCTCGTTGTGTCCTACCATCTCGAACTGGCTTCGGGACCCACCATCATCATGGCTGCAACATGCCTGTACGGGCTGTCCATTCTGGCAGCACCGGCAGGTCTGGCAGGACGCTATTTCACCCGCCCGCACTTGAAGGGCTAACCCCAGGAGACCTCCCCATGTTGTCCCGTACATCTCTTTTGACTGCCGCTGCCATACCTGCCCTGTTGGCATTCACAGCACCTGTCTCTGCCGCCGAACTCAAGGCCGTCGCTTCTTTCACGGTGCTGGCCGATGTCGTCAAGCAGGTGGGGGGCAGCCATGTCACCGTCACCAGCCTTGTGAAGCCCGATGGCGATCCGCATGAATTCGAGCCGTCACCATCGGACGCCAAAAGCCTGAAGGCGGCGGATGTTGTCTTTGTCAGCGGCCTTGGCCTGGAAGGCTGGATGGACCGGCTGATTTCCGCATCCGGCTATAAGGGAACACCCGTGACAGTGTCGGAGGGCATCACGACACGCAACATGGAAGAGGATGGCAAGACCATCACCGACCCGCATGTCTGGAACAGCCCTGTTAACGTCAAGGTCTGGGTGAAGAACATCGAAACGACGCTTGCTGCCGCAGATCCGGCCGATGCCCAGGACTTCAAGACCAATGCCGATGCCTATCTCAAGACGCTGGATGCGCTCGATGCCTTTGCGCACTCCAAGTTCGACACCATTCCAGAGGACCGCCGCAAGGTGCTGACCAGCCACGATGCTTTCGGTTATTTCGGGCGGGACTATAAGGTGACGTTCCTGTCGCCCTTGGGTGTGTCCACCGAAACGGAAGCTTCTGCCGGAGACGTGGCCAAGCTGATCGAGCAGATCAAGGCCGAGAATGTGAAGACCTATTTCTTCGAAAACTCGAACGACCCGCGTCTGGTGAAACAGGTGGCCAAGGCAACCGGCGCGAAGCCTGGCGGTGAGCTTTATGTGGAAGCGCTTTCCAAGGCCAAGGGGCCTGCCCCGACCTATGAGAAGATGTTCCGCTACAATGTCGAGCAACTGGCAGCGGCGATCAACAAATCCAGCTAAGCCACTGAATAAAAAAGAGGTGCAGAGCCGATCTGCACCTCGTCTCATCTATCAGATGAAGACCGATCAGGCCGCCATATCAAACACCAATAGGCCAGCCGCGCCGCCATCCACGAGGCCCATCAACCGCTCGCCGACATCCATATGTTGAGGGTGCGCCAGATATTCGTCACGCGCTTCGATGCTGTCGAGCGTTACGACGAAACCATCCATGAAGCCGCCATTCAAGCCTTCGGACGAAACGTTCTGGCCACATTTAACATCGAGTATGCCGGGAATGACGTTTTTCAGCTCAGTGATGGCATCGAAAATACCCTGCTTTTCACCTGAAGTCGTCGCGGATTTGAAGCGTATGAATACGCAATGCATGATCATGAAGTGTCCCTCGCCTGTTTTGTATTTTGGCAGCAAGATAGGTCTGAAAGCGCGATGCGCAACCCCAAATGCATGTGGGTACGGAAGCGCGCAAAGACGGGCGTGAAAATACCCGCCAGCTACCGACGTTTGAACGGCTCCATGCCCTTGCGGGCAAGCTCGTCGGCGCGTTCGTTTTCCGGGTGTCCGGCATGACCTTTGACCCAATGCAAGGTCACCTTGTGGCGCTCTCGCGCCAGTTCCAGCGCCTGCCAAAGCTCGACATTCTTGACGGGTTTGTTGTCAGCTGTCTTCCAGCCTTTTTTCTTCCAGCCGAAAATCCACTTGGTGATGCCGTCTTTCACATAGGCGCTGTCGGTGTAGAGATCGACTTCGCAGGGTGATTTCAGGGCGTTGAGCGACGAGATGGCCGCCATCAGCTCCATGCGGTTATTGGTGGTCTCAGCCTCGCCGCCGCACAGTTCCTTTTCTGTCTCGCCGTAGCGAAGAACCGCGCCCCAGCCACCTGGCCCCGGATTGCCCGAGCAGGCGCCATCGGTGAAAATATCGACATGCTTCATGGTGCGGTCAGTCCATACTCAGCCACATCGCGCACGGCGCGGTGGAAGCGCAGCTTGCGCAGATATTCTAGCGGGTCTTTCTTGACCACAAGCGCACCCTCCGGCGTCGTCAGCCAGTCGTAAAGACGCGTCAGGAAGAACCGCAGCGCCGAACCGCGCGCCAGAAGCGGCAGCGCATCCAGTTCTGCGTCACTCATCGGCCGCACGGACTGGTAGCCCTCCAGCAGCGCCTTGCCCTTGGTCACGTTGTAAGAACCATCCTTTTCAAAGCACCAGGCGTTGAGGCAGATCGAGACGTCATAGGCCAGCAGATCGTTGCAGGCGAAGTAGAAGTCGATCAGACCCGAGAGATCATCACCGAGGAAAAAGACGTTGTCCTGGAACAGGTCGGCGTGGATCACGCCAGCGGGCAAGTCTTTCGGCCAGTGAGCAGCGAGATCATCGAGATCGGCTCGGATTTCCTGCTGCAACCCCTTTTCGACCTCATCGGCGCGGGCTTCCGACTTATCCCACAGAACCTTCCAGCCTTCGACAGAGAGCGCGTTGGGGCGTTTGAGCTCGAAGCCCTCGCCCGCCAGGTGCATGGCGGCCAGCGCCTTGCCCACCTCCCGGCAATGGCGCGCTTCCGGTTTGCGCAGCCACATGCCTTCCAGAAACGAGATGAGCGCAGCCGGACGACCCGACAGTTCGCCAAGCAGCTCGCCATCGTGACGGGGCAGCGGTAGCGGGCACGACAGGCCTTTTGCAAACAGATGCTGCTTCAGCCCCAAGAAAAACGGTAGGTCTGATTTCTCGACGCGCTTTTCATAAAGCGTCAGGATCAGCGGCTCCTTGGTGGTATGCAGCAGAAAATTGGTGTTTTCGACGCCCTCGGCAATGCCCTTGTAGGAGGTCAACTCACCGACATCATATTGCGTGAGAAAATGCTTCAGATCGTCTTCGCTGATATCGGTATAGACTGCCAATTTGTGATCTCTTATGCGGGAAAAAGATGTTTGGGATCAAACCGCGGGCGTCGGTTTAGGCGGCAGAGCGTCGCTTGCGGTGCCGTTGACGAAGGCCATGTCCTGCGTGGTCAGTTCGATATCGCGCAATTCGCGGTTGACAAGAAAGTGCTCGGTTTCTTCGACCGTCACGGCGAGATCCAGCGTCGTCTCGTAGCGCGCCTTGAAGGCCTGGATGATCTCGTCGACGATGACCTCGGGCGCAGAGGCACCGGCAGACAGACCAACCGTCTGCACGTCGCCGATCTCATTCCAGTCGATTTCGGCGGCGCGCTGCACCAGCACTGAGCGCTTGGCACCGGCGCGCAACGCCACTTCCACCAGCCGCTTGGAGTTGGAGGAATTCGGCGCACCGACGACGATGAACAAGTCGCAACCGGGTGCCGCCTGCTTTACCGCGTCCTGGCGATTGGTGGTGGCGTAACAAATGCTGTCTGCCGCAGGGGCCTGCATGGCTGGAAAACGTTCCTGAAGCTTGGCGATGACGCCTGCCGTGTCGTCCACGGATAGCGTCGTCTGCGTGACGAAACCCAGGTTTTCCGTATCGACCGGCTGATAGCGAGCGGCGTCCTCTACCGTATCGACGAGCGATACCGAGCCTTCCGGCAATTGGCCCATGGTGCCGATGACCTCAGGGTGACCTGCATGGCCGATGAGAACCACATGGCGACCAAGGCGCTGGTGGCGCATCGCTTGTTTGTGGACCTTGGAGACCAGCGGGCAGGTCGCGTCTAGATAAAACAGGTTTCTAGCCTGAGCATCCTCGGGCACGGATTTCGGCACACCATGGGCGGAAAACACCACGGGCTGCTGGCGGTGCTCTGGCGGAATTTCGTTCAGTTCTTCCACGAAAATCGCGCCCTTGGCTTCCAGCCCTTCCACGACATAGCGGTTATGGACGATTTCGTGACGGACATAGACGGGAGCGCCATAGGCCTTCAAGGCCAGAACGACGATCTGAATGGCGCGGTCGACACCGGCACAAAAGCCGCGCGGGCCGCAAAGCCTGATCGTCAGAGGCGGTTTGGAAACGGCAATATTCATTCCTTCTCCTTCAGCCTCCCGTGCGTCATTCCCTGGAATTTCTTACGCCCCGGACATAGGCAAAACCGACCACGATGACAAGAGCGAGCGCCAATCCGTACCATGTAATCGCATATTGAAGGTGATTATTCGGCAGATCGATGAGCGTCACGCCGCCCTTCGGCCAGCCGCCGGGGTTGGGTGCATCGTTGGCATCCACGAAAAACGGCAGAACCTGATCGGGTGGCAGAGCAGCGCTTCTTGCCATCGCCGACAGGTCTTTCCAGTAGTAGATATTCTTGCCCGGTTCATTGTCCGGCAGAAGGCTGGAGGGCTTTGCATCAAGCCGCGCGCGCGCCAGACCTTCGACGGTCACCAACCCTTCGACTTCACCCTCGGCCCGCTTTGCGGGGTCTTTCATGTCATAGAGCACGAAACCGCGATTGATGAAGATCGACCGTCCATCCACAAGGCGAAGCGGCGTGTAAATGTAATAGCCCGTCTGTCCCTGGAACGTCGCGAAGAAATGCTGCTCCTTGGCATGATCGAAGGTGCCGGAAACTGTCACGGTCCGATATTCGATATCGTCGCCGGATTTGGCCATCGCCTCGATCTGGGCGAGCGGTGCGGCAGGAGCCTGTGTCCGCTGCTGAATATCGGCGAGCAGCGCCTCCTTCCAGTACATGCGCTTGACCTGCCATGTGCCCAGCGCCAGCAGAAGCACCAGCGCCAACAGCACCAAGGGGGCGGCAAACCACATGCGGCGATGATTCGGCTTGAGGGTCTTGCTATCAGTCACGATCAATCCGGCCCTCACTGGCATTGTGGCGATATTGCAAGGCGATCATGATGCCCTTCATCTTCTTCAGCAAAACAAGGGAAATGATAATGGCGAGCGGTATCCAGATCAATGCATGCAGCCAGACGGGCGGCGCAAAGCGCGCATCGAACCACAACGCCATGCCGATGATGAGAAAACCGACGATGAGCATGACGAAAACGGCTGGCCCCTCACCCGCGTCGGCAAAGGCATAATCGAGGCCGCAGGCGCTGCACTTTGGTTTCAGCGTCAAAAAGCCTTTGAACAATCTGCCGTGGCCGCAACGGGGGCAGCAACCGCGCAGACCGACTTTGACCGGGTCCACCGGTGGATAGAGCGCCTCGTCGTCCTGCGTCATCATATCCGCCCTTTCAAGATCGTTCAGTCCGCAGAAAAACGAAGGGCGGCACGCGCCGCCCTTTGCTTCATCGATGAATTGGTCTCAACCCGCCAAAGGCGCGCCCCAGCCGCCCCAAACGTAGATGGCGAAGAACAGGAATAGCCAGACCACGTCCACGAAGTGCCAGTACCATGCGGCGGCCTCGAAGGCGAAGTGACGCTCGGGCGAGAAGTCGCCCTTCATGGCACGCAGCAGGCAGATGAGAAGGAATACGGTGCCCACAAAAACGTGGAAACCATGGAAGCCCGTCGCCATGAAGAAGGTGGCACCGTAGATCGAATTCTTGAAGTCGAACGGTGCGTGCATGTATTCGTAGACCTGCACGAAGGAGAAGAATGCGCCAAGCGCCACAGTCAGCGCCAGCCCGTTGATCAGACCCTTGCGATCATTGTGCAGCAGCGCATGGTGCGCCCAGGTGACGCAGGTGCCCGACAGCAACAGGATGACCGTGTTGTAGAGCGGCAGATGCCAGGGATCGAGAACCTCGATGCCCTTGGGCGGCCATTGCCCGCCGGTAAAGGCCAAACGCGACGCCTGAATGGCCTCGTGCGGATAGAGGCTGGCATCGAAATAGGCCCAGAACCACGCCACGAAGAACATGACTTCGGACGCGATGAACATGATCATGCCGTAACGCAGATGCAGCGAGACGACGGGCGTGTGATGCCCCTCATGTCCTTCCTTTACCGTATCGGCCCACCAGGCGTACATGACGTAAAGCACCATTGCCACGCCGATATAGAACAGCCACGGATTGGCAAGCTCCATTCCAAACAGCTTGAAGGAACCGCCATTCAGATAGCGAATGAAACAGACGCCGCCAAAGGCGAGAAAGAACGCGCCGACCGAAGCCAGAAGCGGCCATGGGCTGGGGTCTATGATGTGGTAGTCGTGTTTCTTCTGATGTGTATCTGCCATGTGAACGATCCCCGCAGGCTCTTCCCTAGTCATTCAATTCGGTGACGCTCGTGGAAAGCACCACCCATGCAGCGCGACTGAAGAGATCAGCCGCACCTCCCTCTCTCAAAGTTTCGTCTCGTCACGTTCCGTCTTTACCGGCAAGGACGCAACCGGTTTTTCCGTCTTGGCCGGATAAAATGTATAGGACAGCGTCAAGGTATGAATGCCCTTGGTTTCCCGGGCCTTGACGATCTCGGGATCGATGAAGAACACCACCGGCATTTCCAGCGTTTCACCCGGCTGCAAGGTCGTTTCGGTAAAACAGAAACATTGCACCTTGTTGAAATAGGCACCGGCTTCCATCGGTGTGACGTTGAAGACGGCGCTGCCCGTGGTGGCGACGGGCGAACGATTGGTGGCCCTGAACATGACCTGCACGGTCTCGCCGATCCTCGGCTCCACGGACCTGTCAACCGGGCGGAAATCCCAGTTCAAACCATTGGAGGTATTGGAATCGAACGTCACCTTCATCTTTTTATCTAAGATGACATCGGAATATTGCTCGACCCGCTGGGTGGTGCCGTTATAGCCGGTGACCTGACAGAACAGGCGATATAGCGGCACAGACGCATAGGCCATGCCGACCATGCCACAGACAAAAACCACACACAGAACGAGGATCGAGCCGTTGCTCGTTTTCTTCGCGGTCGTCCCTGTCGCTGCCATGTCGCCTCCCCCTCGTACCGCCCGGCGGTCAGAAACCGCCGATTTTTATGATGGTGATGATGTAAAAAAGAACGACCAGTGCGGCCAGCACGACGCCGAGTGCGATGTTGCGGCCCCGTCGCGAGCGCTTCTGTGCATCGTTCAGCTTGATGGTTTCCATTAGGCCGCTCCCCCGATCAACGTCAGAAACGACGGCGCGAGATGATCGGCCAGAAGGCCGGAAAAAATCGCAAACAGATAGAATACCGAATAGGCAAACATCTTCTTTGCCTGCAACATCCGCTCATCGCCATCCGGCATGCGCCGGACCGAAATGGAACAGTAGATGAAGATGCCGCTCAATACAGCAGCGAACATGCCATAACCCAGACCGGCAAGTCCGGTGAAATAGGGCGCAACGGCGACAACAGCTGTCAGCACCGCATAGGCGATCATCTGGTTCTTGGTGGACCGTTCACCGGCGACATTCGGCATCATCGGAATGCCGACGGAGCCGTAATCGCGCATCTTGAACAGTGCCAGAGCCCAGAAGTGAGCAGGCGTCCACAGGAAGATGATGAGGAACAGAATGGTGCTGTCGAGCGACACGCCACCGGTCACACAGGCCCAGCCGAGCATCGGCGGAAACGCTCCAGCGGCTCCACCAATGACGATGTTCTGCGGCGTCGAGCGCTTCAGCCACATGGTGTAGACCACGGCGTAGAAGAAAATCGTAAACGCCAGCAGGCCCGCCGCGAACCAGTTGACGGCAAGACCGAGGATGGCGACCGAAAAGACCGAGAGCATCAGGCCGAAAGCGAGCGCTTCGCCCGGCGCGATACGGCCAGACGGGATCGGGCGGTTGGCGGTGCGGGTCATGACCGCATCGATGTCGGCGTCATACCACATGTTCAGTGCGCCGGACGCGCCAGCGCCCACTGCGATGCACAGGATGGCGATCACGGCCAGCACGGGGTTGATGCTACCGGGTGCCAGAACGAGGCCTGCGAAACCGGTGAACACCACCAGCGACATGACGCGGGGCTTCAACAGTTCGAAATAATCGCGTGCACTCGCTTCGGAAAGCGTGAGGCCATCCATGTCCAGCGTGTCGCGATTGTCGATAACGGTCATATTTCCTGCTTTCATAGGAAACGCCGCGCATATGTGCGGCGCTCCTCATATGTCTTTTGTCTGAGCGTGAAACCGACATTTATCATGTCCAGTCAACGGACGCGCTCGGACAAAATGCCTCAGCGGATACGGGGAAGCTGTTCCCACTGGTGATAGGGCGGCGGCGAAGATAGCTGCCACTCCAGCGTCGTTGCACCTTCACCCCACGGATTGTCGCCCGCCACACGCTTCTTGGCGAAGGCTTCCCACACACCGGCAAGGAAAATCAGGACGGCAACAGCCGAGATATAGGAGCCGTAAGACGACACCGCATTCCAGCCCGCATAGGCATCCGGATAGTCGATGTAACGACGCGGCATGCCGGCCAGACCTAAGAAGTGCTGCGGGAAGAAGATGAGGTTCACGCCGACGAACATGACCCAGAAGTGCAGATTGCCGATCTTCTGGCTGTACATGTAACCGGTGATCTTCGGGAACCAGTAGTACCAGCCCGCAAAGATCGCAAAGACGGCACCCAGCGACAGCACGTAATGGAAGTGTGCGACCACGTAATAGGTGTCATGCAGCGAACGGTCGAGACCGGCATTGGCCAGCTGGACGCCGGTTACACCACCCACCGTGAACAGGAAGATGAAGCCGATGGCCCAGATCATCGGTGTCGAGAAGGTCAGAGACCCGCCCCACATAGTGGCAATCCAGGAGAATATCTTGATCCCCGTGGGCACCGCAATGACCATGGTTGCGAAGACGAAGTAGCGCTGCGCCTCCAGCGACAGGCCGACCGTGTACATGTGGTGCGCCCACACAATGAAGCCGACAGCACCAATGGCGACCATGGCGTAGGCCATGCCGAGATAACCGAAGATCGGCTTCTTGGAGAAGGTCGACACAATGTGGCTGATGATGCCGAAACCGGGCAGGATGAGAATGTAGACTTCCGGGTGACCGAAGAACCAGAACAGGTGCTGATACAGGATCGGATCACCGCCGCCTTCCGGCGAAAAGAATGCCGTGCCGAAGTTGCGGTCCGTCAGGAGCATGGTGATGCCACCGGCCAGAACCGGCAGCGACAGAAGCAGAAGGAATGCGGTGACCAGAACCGACCAGGCAAACAGCGGCATCTTGTGCAGGGTCATGCCCGGCGCACGCATGTTCAAGATGGTGGTGATGAAGTTGATGGCACCGAGAATGGACGACACACCGGCAATGTGGAGCGCGAAAATCGCCAGATCCACCGCAGGCCCCGGCATACCACTTGTGGAGAGCGGCGGATACATGGTCCAGCCACCACCGACGCCATAGGCACCAGCAGGTCCTTCAACGAACAGCGACAAAAGCAGAAGAATGAAGGCCGGAACGATCAGCCAGAAGGAGATGTTGTTGAGACGGGGAAACGCCATATCCGGCGCGCCGATCATGATCGGTACCATCCAGTTGGCGAAGCCGCCGATCATGGCGGGCATGACCATGAAGAAGATCATGATCAGCGCGTGTGCTGTAGTGAACACATTATACATGTGCTTGCCGCCATCGATGGCCGCGTCGCCTTCGAAACCATAGACCATGGCTGCGAGACCATGGAAAATCTGAATGCCCGGCTCTTGCAACTCCATACGCATGACGACCGATAGGCCGCCACCGATGATGCCTGCGATGATCGCAAAGATCAGATAAAGCGTGCCGATGTCTTTGTGGTTGGTGGAAAAGAGCCAGCGCTGCGCGAAAGTCGGCGTATGCGCATGGTGCGCGTGGTCGTCATGATGAACGTCATGGGCGTGAGAGTGATGATCGTCGTGTGCGGATGGTCCAGCCATTGTCCTCACTCCTTACCTTACTTGGTTTCGTTTTCGGCAACTCGAACGGCGCTTGGCGCACCATCCACCGAAGCCATGAGCGCCCGGTTCGCACCGCTCAGATCTGAGGCGGCAGCGGCATGCCAGGTGTTGTACTGCTCTTGCGAAACCACGCGTATGGCGATTGGCATAAAGGCGTGATCCTTGCCGCAAAGCTCGGAACACTGGCCGTAATAAAGGCCTTCTTTTTCAGGCTTGAACCATGTTTCGTTCAAACGGCCCGGCACGGCATCGATCTTGACGCCGAATGCGGGCATGGCGAAGGCGTGAATGACGTCTGTCGGCGCAGAGGTGACCAGCAGACGCACGGTCTTGTTAACGGGAACGACCATCTCGTTGTCGACGGCCAGAAGACGAGGATAACGGGCGATATCGTCCTTGCCAGCAGCCGCACGGTCGACATCCTTCAGAAGATAGCTGTCGAACGCCAGCGGCTCGGCACCATCGGCTGCGGTATATTCATAATTCCACTGCCATTGGGTGGCGGTTGCCTTCAGCGTCAGGTCCGGGTTTTCCGGTTGCGTCAGCTGCGCGTTGAGCAGGTTGAACGACGGAAAGGCCAGGAACATCAGGATGAGAACCGGCGCCAGCGTCCAGACGATCTCGATTGCCGTATTGTGGCTGGTCTTGGATGCGACCGGGTTTTTCGACGCGCGGAACTTGACCGCCACGACGATCAACAATGCGAGCACGAACAGCGTGACCGGAACGATAAACCAAAGCGTATATTGTTCGAACCAGCGAATTTCATGCATGATGGGCGTTGCCGCCTCCTGCAACCCCATCTGCCACTCTTTCGGCTGATCGGCGCTAACGCCGCCAGCCGTGAGCAGACAGATACTGCCCACCAAGCCTGCGTAAATCCTATTCGTCACGGTACCTCTCCCTCACGCGTTTGATCATGATCACTCTCAAACGCAGAATCCATGCATATAGAGTAGACTTCAAATCATAGTTTGCCTTTCGCCGCAATATCGCCTTGGTTTGCAAGCGGTGCATTTTTGCCTCTCTCCTGCCTCATCTGAACTGGTACACCGATCAAAGCCTTGGCCAGCATGAAGGCGCTCACACCGGAAACTCTGTGGGGATCGCACGGCAAAGTCCTATTTTGGCCGCACTCCCTTGGAATTGAGGACGGCGGCTCTTTCCTTTCCGCTTCGGGAAGTCAAAATAGCCGCACTGATTCGAATTCCTGAGGTATCCATGCGTCTGTCTCCGATTGCGCGCGCTTTTTTTATCGCCGCCGGTCTTTCCCTTATCGTTCCGGCTGCGGGTTTTGCCCAGCAACAGCCGCCGGGAACGCCGAAATCGACGCATGGTGCGTGGTCCGTCATTTGTGACAAGCCTGCAGGCGCCTCGGAAGAGCAATGCGCCCTGATGCAGAACGTGATTGCCGACGACCGCCCCGAGGTTGGCCTTTCCGTCGTGATCCTGAAAACAGCGGATCGCAAATCCCGTATCCTGCGCATTCTGGCTCCTCTCGGCGTTTTGCTGAAGGACGGGATGGAGCTTTATATCGACAACAACAATATCGGCCGTGCCTATTTCACACGCTGCTTCTCGGAAGGGTGCTATGTGGAAGTGGATATCGACGACGAATTGCTGAAGGTTCTGCGCGCCGGCAAGAATGCGGTTTTTGCGCTGCGTGAATCCGTCGATCAGGACCGCGTCGGTATTCCCATCGAGCTTCGCGGCTTTGCCGAAGGCTATGACACGCTTCCTTGATCAATCTTGCGCGCCGGGGCTCTAGCCCTTAAATGCGCTAGAGCATGGGATGCTCTTTACGGTCATCCGATGTTCAGGAACAGCCAGGACCGGAGCCCGCGATGACCCAAGACCTCTTGACCCTTTTCGATTGCGATGAAGGGCAGCTGCGCGCCAAGGTCGCCGATGCGCTATCGGGTGCAGATGATGGCGAGTTGTTCGTTGAACACGCGCAGGCGGAATCTCTGACCTTCGACAATGGTCGCCTCAAGGGCGGCAGCTTCAACACAGACCAAGGCTTTGGGCTTCGCGCAGTGGCCGGCGAAACAGTGGGTTATGCCCATGCGGGCGAGCTTTCGCTCGCAGCCCTTGGACGCGCATCCGATGCCGTGGGTGCGGTGACGAAAGGCTACGCCGGCTCTTATGCCGCGGCTCCCCAGCGCACCAACAAAAAACTCTATGGCGATGAGAACCCGATCGGCGCACCGAGTTTCGAGGAGAAGGTCAAGCTTCTGACCGAGATCGATGCCTATCTGCGCGACAAGGACCCGAAGGTGCGACAGGTCACCGCAAGCGTTGCCGCAAGCTGGCAGGTGGTTGATATTCTGCGTGCCGATGGGCATCGTGTCAGCGATATCAGGCCGATGACACGGATCAATATTTCGGTGATTGCTGGCGACGGCGACCGTCAGGAAAGCGGATCCTACGGCATTGGCGGGCGCGTCGGTTTCGGCGATTTCATCGCAACTGAAAACTGGCAGCGCGGTGCAGATGAGGCATTGCGGCAGGCGCTGGTCAACCTTACAGCCATCGATGCCCCCGCTGGCACCATGGATGTGGTGCTGGGTGCCGGTTGGCCGGGCGTGATGCTGCATGAAGCCGTCGGCCACGGCCTGGAAGGCGACTTCAATCGCAAGAAAACCTCTGCCTTTGCAGGCCTGTTGGGTGAGATGGTGGCAGCCCCCGGCGTGACCGTGGTGGATGACGGGACCATCGACAACCGCCGAGGCTCCTTGACAATTGACGACGAAGGCACGCCGTCCGCCCACAATGTGCTGATCGAAGACGGCAGGCTGGTCGGTTATATGCAGGACCGGCAGAATGCGCGACTGATGGGCATGAAGGCAACCGGCAACGGTCGGCGTCAAGGCTACTCGCATGTGCCAATGCCGCGCATGACCAACACCTATATGCTGGGCGGCGACAAGACGCCGGATGAGATTATCGCATCGGTCAAAAAGGGCATCTACGCAGTGTCCTTCGGCGGCGGTCAGGTGGACATCACTTCGGGCAAATTCGTCTTCGGCTGTACAGAAGCCTATCTCATCGAGAACGGAAAGATCGGTGCGCCGGTCAAGGGTGCCATGCTGATCGGCAACGGTCCCGATGCCATGAAGCGCGTTTCGATGATCGGCAATGATATGAAGCTCGACACCGGCGTCGGCAATTGCGGCAAAGCAGGCCAATGGGTGCCCGTCGGCGTCGGCCAACCGCATCTTCGCATGGATCAGATCACCGTGGGCGGAACGAAGGCTTAAAGGAAAGTCAAAATGGGAACGGTTGTGGAGATTGTTCCCTATGACCCGTTATGGCCGCAGATTTATTGCGAGGTTGAGAAAAGCCTCAGCGCATTGTTAAAAGATGCGATCGGAAGTATAGATCACGTCGGCAGCACCTCCGTTCCGGGTCTGGCTGCCAAACCTTATATCGACGTCGATGTGGTGTTAAGCGACATGGCTTATCTGCACGAGTGCCGAATACTGATGGAAGACGCTGGTTACGAACCCAGGGGCAGCCGATATGGCGATGGTATCTGGGCGTTTATGATGCGCGAGCCATTACCGGGGCGACGCGTTTACCTCTGCCCGACTGATAGCGGAACTCACTTCAAACGCATGCGTTTCCGAGACATTCTTCGCGATAATGCCTATGTTGCGGGAGAGTACAGTGAACTCAAACAGAAGTTGGCGCAAATATACCGGGAAGATGGCGATGGCTATACCCGCGCGAAAGCTGACTTCATCGAAAACGTTTTGAAAAATAATTGCCTATGAGACTTGTGACATTCAGATCACGCTCCACTTCAGCAATCCAAGGAAACCATGACTTTTACAGCAAATGCTCTCGTTCCCGAACTTGCCGTCAGCGACTGGCCGAAAAGCCGCTCTTTTTATTGCGATCTCATCGGTTTTCATGTGGTTTACGAGCGGCCGGAAGAAGGGTTTACATATCTTGCCTTGGGCGATGCGCAACTGATGATAGATCAGCTGGGTGCCGGGCGCACATTCGAGGACGGCAAGGTGCCGATCAATTATCCCTTCGGACGCGGCATGAACCTACAGATCGTCGTGCCGTCGCTGGAAGCCATTCTGGAGCGCATCGAGCGGGCCGGTATCGAGCTTTATCTGCCACTTGAGGAAAAATGGTATCGGCGCGGCGAGACAGAGGTCGGCAACCGGCAATTCATCGTCTCTGACCCTGACGGTTATCTCATTCGCCCGTTCGAGAGCTTGGGCGAGCGTCCTTTCCGGTTCGGTTGAGAGCATGGAAAAACTGTTGCGCAGGCCCAACGCCGTCATCTTCGATATGGATGGCGTTCTGATCGAAAGCGAAAAGCACTATCGCGACTCGTTTCTGGCCGCTTCGGATGAGGGCGGGCATGGTATGGCGGTCGAGGTTTATCACCGGGTCTGTGGCAGCCCATGGGACATCATCACCCAAACCATTCGCACAGAATATGGCGATGATTTTCCGATGGACGACTTCCGCGATGCATGGCTTCGGCATCTGGCGGTCCAAATGGCGGATGGCGTAGCGTTGAAACCCGGCGTGCTCGAAATCCTCGATCTGCTGGATGAGCTCGAAATGCCTCGGGCCATCGCCACTTCATCCGGCCACGAATCCGTCAACCGGCACCTCAATCCCTTCGGTTTGACGAAACGGTTCGACCATATTCTGGCGCGCGGCGATTATGGCGAACCCAAGCCTTCTCCCCTGCCCTACCTCACCGCCGCCAAACATCTGGGCTTTGCGCCCGAAGATTGCCTGTCGATAGAGGATTCCTACCATGGCGTACAATCCGCCTGGAGTGCGGGCACACAAACCGTAATGGTTCCTGATGTCGCACCTGCTACAGACGCGGTGCGTGAAAAATGCGTGGCGATCTGCGACAGTCTTTTCGATGTCGCGGCTCTTTTGAAATCCGCCTAAATCTCATCGCTCAGCATGTGGGTCAAACAGCCATTTGCGCTTGATGGACGCTTCAAGGTCGAGCCTGTTACTGTGGGCAAGAAGCAGCACGTGACCTAAAAGATCGGCAGTTTCATCGGCAAGGTCCTGACGCATCTCGTTCTGAGTCTTGCCTTTGCTGCGTCCACGACCGCTGAGCCTGTTCCAGGCCTGCGTGACCTCCCCCACTTCCTCCTGAAGCTTGAGAAGATACCAGTCCGGGTCTCGCTCGATGCCATAGGCTTTTGCGTAAGTCTGCGAGGCTTGTTCGAATTTCAGCATGAGTTCGGAGAGCATGTGTTCATCCTTTGTTCACTCCGAACATAAACACGATTACACGGTCGTGTCGAGATGAAACATGCGGCAATCTCAGAGACACCGCATGTAGCCGCTCACGGATACATCCGCACCTTCGACCATTCACCTTCCGGCGTGTCGCGGCGGAACTCGACGCGGTCGTGCAGGCGGAACTTGCCGTCCTGCCAGAATTCGATGGTCAGAGGCTGGATGCGGAAACCGGACCAGTGCGGCGGGCGCGGAATGTCGCCAATCGCGTATTTTGCCGTGTAGGTGGCGACCGCCTTTTCAAGCGCAAACCGGCTTTCCAGTGGACGCGATTGCTTGGACGCCCATGCCCCGATGCGGCTGCCGCGCGGGCGAGTCGCGTAATACTCGTCCGCCTCCGCGTCGCTGACAACTTCGACGGCGCCACGGATACGGACCTGCCTGCGCAAGCTTTTCCAGTGGAAGCACATGGCACCTTTTTGCTGGCCAAGCAGCTCTATGCCCTTGCGACTTTCGAAATTTGTGTAGAAAACAAAGCCGCGTTCATCGGCATGTTTCAGCAAAACCATACGCACGCTGGGCATGCCATCTTCGTCCACCGAGGCAAGTGCCACGGCGTTTGGATCATTGATTTCCGAGGCCGTTGCATCTCGCAGCCAATCAGCGAAAAGTGCAAAAGGTTCATTTTCCTCAGTAAAGTCACTGGATGTTAACCGACTTTCCGACATATTGAATAAAATGCTCCTGAGCTGATTTTCACACCAGAGATGGATTCTGGCCTTAAGATGGTGATCGTCATAGCAAAGTCGAACAGTCGAACAAAGCGCTTCTTGGCGCCAGTCGTGGAAGTTTCCGCAACTGCGTGCATGCTTGCCATGTTGACCAGTTGCGTCAGCCTCGATCTGTTTGGCGGAGAGAAGGTCGATAAATCCCTGTCCACCGCATCCGTTCCCAATCAGCAGACCACGCAGACAGTGTCGGATGACGCCACGATCCGCAATGCCGTGACCTCTGCCGATCTCGCCAAGGTCTCCGATTCGCCCCTGCCCTGGGCCAATGCCGCAACCGGCAGTGCCGGGGTGGTCACCGCCATTCGCGAAGACAGAAGCACCGGCTTCGTATGCCGCAATTTCGATACCACCCGCCATTCCTTCGAAGGCGTTGCCAGCTATAGCGGGCAAGCCTGCCTGTCGGAAACCGGCGACTGGTTGATGACCCGCTTCAGCCAGAAATAAAGCGTTTACCTTGTCTGCCTGAATCAGCAGCACGGCATGTCATGCTGCTCACCCGTAAAGGTCTGATTAGCAACTTCTTGCGACAGTGAAACCCAATTTCAAAAGAAACGATGCAACGCAAAACCCTGCGTGCACGTTCAAGGCGGGTGTAATTCGTGTTGCAGGCTTTTCATGACGAAAAAACACCGCCTCAACAGACCAGCATGACGGGTGGTTCGGATGCGTGATCCCTACTCTATTCTCGGTGTTCAAAAGGATGCCGGATCGGATGAGATAAAGGCGGCCTGGCGGTCGCAGGCGAAAGCCGTTCACCCGGATCAGAACCGCAACGACCCAGACGCCACTGCACGCTTTGCCGAAATCGGACAGGCCTATGATTTGTTGAAAGACCCGCAAAAGCGCGGTCTTTACGATCAGGCACGCCGTGTTGCCGAAACCAAAAAGCGCGACCAGACCATCATGCAGCAGCGTGCAGCCGCCAGAGAGGCCGCGCAGCGGGCGAAAGCCGCCGAAAAGCTGATGGAAGAGCTTGCAAAGGCCCAGGCCCGTAACGCCGAGGCGCAAACCCAACCCACAGAAGAGACCGCAAAGCCGGAAACGGCCG
Source organism: Agrobacterium rubi TR3 = NBRC 13261 (assembly GCF_000739935.1). Lineage (GTDB taxonomy): Bacteria > Pseudomonadota > Alphaproteobacteria > Rhizobiales > Rhizobiaceae > Agrobacterium > Agrobacterium rubi. The sequence continues at coordinate 92,744 of NZ_BBJU01000020.1, forward strand.
AGGACATGCTGGAGCGAATTTTCGGCGCCGATGCCAAGGCAAAAGCTGCATCCGCTGGCTCAGCGCCGGGAACGGAAGCCCCTCAGAACTCCGCCGACGACAACACTAAGACGCAAAAGGAAAAGGACGATGCGCGCGCCGAGCAGGCGACCAGCTTCTTTGCAGCCCTGTTGCGCCGTTTTCGCGGCACCGCTCCGGCCGCGGAAAAGGCGCCCGATATCACCGCCGAAGCCATCATTACCGTCACCGATCTGATCGAGCAGAAGTGGCTGACCATCAACATGCCGGAAGACCGAGAAGTCCGCTTCCCGCTTGAACCCGGCATGACCGATGGCTACGTGGTGCGGCTGAAAGGTCAGGGCCTGAAACTGCCCGACACCAACCGTGGCGATCTCGTCGTCACGCTTCTCGCGTCGCGCGAAGGTCCCTACACGATCCAGAATTTCGATATCCATACGACATTGCAGGTTTCTCTTGCTGATGCCGTCCTAGGCTACGAAGCCACCGTCCAGTCGCCCCACGGCGAGTTGAAGGTCGATGTACCGCCATGGTCGGGGTCTGACCGCTCCATTCGGGTCGAAGGCAAGGGGCTGCGGGACGCGTCCGGTGGCTACGGCGATTTCGTCGTCGAGGTCCGCATCGTGCTTCTGGACACGCCCGACGCCAAGGTCATGGACCTCATGCGCCACATGCGCGAAGGCCTTTACCTCTAGACCAAACGCATCGTGATTTCTCGGATTTCATGTGGATAGGCACTGCCAGAGGCACTGTTTGTCCGCCAAGCACCCGCTCGTGGCCTTTTTTGACCCGTCCCGCTGAAAGGCGTGAACAACCCACCCTTTATTACATTCCCTAACATGAGATGATCTCGGCCCTGCTTGAACAGGCGTTCGGGCTATGCCATAGGCAGGTTCGATTTAAGTATAGGGAGCATCCAATGGCTCAGACATCCGGCCTGATGGCTGGCAAGCGCGGCCTCATCATGGGCGTCGCAAACAATCGCTCGATTGCCTGGGGCATTGCAAAGGCCTGTGCCGATGCAGGCGCTGAACTCGCATTCACCTGGCAGGGTGACGCGCTGAAAAAGCGTGTCGAACCACTGGCGCAGGAACTTGGCGCGTTTATGGCAGGCCATTGCGATGTGACCGATCTCACCACCATCGATGCGGTGTTCGCCAATATCGAGGCGCATTGGGGCAAGATCGATTTCGTCGTTCACGCCATCGCGTTTTCCGACAAGGACGAACTGACCGGTCGTTACCTCGACACCAGCCGCGACAACTTCAACCGCACCATGGATATCTCGGTCTATTCGCTGGCCGCCGTCGCCAAGCGCGCTGACCCTGTCATGAACGATGGCGGCTCGCTGCTGACGCTGACCTATTACGGCGCGGAAAAAGTCATGCCGAATTACAACGTCATGGGCGTTGCCAAAGCGGCTCTGGAAGCCAGCGTTCGGTATCTCGCTGTTGATCTCGGTGGTCGCGGCATCCGCGTCAACGCCGTTTCGGCTGGCCCGATCAAGACGCTCGCGGCCTCCGGCATCGGTGATTTCCGCTACATTCTGAAGTGGAACGAGTACAACGCACCGCTCAAGCGCACCGTTTCCATTGAGGAAGTCGGCAAGTCTGCGCTCTATCTTCTGTCGGATCTGTCGACAGGCGTCACCGGTGAAGTTCACCATGTCGATTCCGGCTATCACACGATCGGTATGAAAGCCGTTGATGCACCCGACATCTCTGTCGTGAAGGACTGAACGATCACCTGTCGCGCAAATGTGTTAGGTACATTTGCGCGACATATGCCATCAAGGGTCGATCGCATCCTCAGCGATTCGCCTCAGACATTCCAAACAAGACAGGAGTACCGCTTTGCTGGTCTATGTTATCCGTCACGGACAGACAGACTGGAATGCGATACGCAGGCTTCAAGGTCAAAAAGATATTCCCCTCAACGACTTCGGCCGCTCACAGGCGGTCGCGAACGGCAAGGCGCTGACGGAAATCCTCGGCGCTGCGGCCACTGATTTCGACTATGTCGCAAGCCCTCTTGGGCGTACCCGCGAAACGATGGAACTTCTGCGTGGCGCGATGGGGCTTGCGCCCGATGCCTACCGCACGGATGAGCGTCTCGTGGAAGTCTCGTTCGGTGATTGGGAAGGCTATACCATACCCGAATTGAAGCTGGCCTACCCCGACAAGGTGAAAGCCCGCAAGGCGGCCAAGTGGGATTTCATTCCACCTGGCGACCACGCCGAAAGCTATGAAATTCTGTCCTGGCGGGTCGGCGCGTGGCTGTCTTCCGTCGAACGCCAGACGGTCTGCGTGTGCCACGGCGGCGTCATCCGCTCCATCTTTCGTCTCGTGTCCGGCATGGACAAGGACGAAGCGTCTGATATCCCCATCCCGCAGGACCGTATTCTCAAGGTTGAAACGGATCAGCGCATCGCCGAATGGGTGGACGCGGTATCGGACGTCTAACGATGGTTACTGGATAACCTCGAGATCGTCGATCACACGTTTGCCATCAACTTCGGTGTAGAAGACCACGACCTTGACGCCCGCCTGCAGGCCATCGAAGTTGAACTCTTCCGGCACCTTGTAACTCTTGCCGTCTGCAAGGGTAATCGTCAGGCCCTTCACGTCAACTTTGCTGATGGTCGATTCAACGTCCACGCTCTGCGCAAATGCGTTGAACGGAGCAAATAGACCGGCTGTGGCCAAAAGTGCGGCAATCATCAAACGCATCGCAATTGCTTTCTTAAAGCTGCTGAAAAACTTCATGTGCAACAAGATTTGCCTCCCGAATGTGGCGGAATTCGCCCGCAAACATGACATTTTCAATCCAATTGATGAATGAATTTTAACCTTTGATCAAGGCTTTAGGCAAGTTTCTTGCGAGCGCACAAGAGAGTGCGGCCGCTTCGGCTTACCCTTGTTCATTCCCTGGCAATTAAATTGCCTCTGCTCTTTACAGATTCAGAATATATTCGGTTTTGGTCTGTATAGAAACGATATTTCGAAGATTAAAAAAGGATGAGACAGGGTGGGTGTTTGGGCCAGTATCGGGGACAGCCTCAACCAAATCATCAAAAAGCGAGCATTAGCCGCCCTTCTGGCTGTCGCAATTGTGGGGGTCAGTCTCACGGCTTTCCACGTCATCGACCATCGCGACACGACCGCCTATCGCGAGGAAGTGAGAACCAATGTCGACCATGCCGTGACACTGCTGCATGACAGGTTGGTCACGCGCATTCGCCAGGATATTGCCGCGCTCAAAGCGCTTGCCCATTATACAACCATAGGCACGGCCGTCATTCCGCAGGAACTCAATGCGATGGTTGGCCACCATCTGGAGCAAAATCCTCATTTTGTCGGCATCGGCTTTGCGCCCGGCCTTCAACTGCAACAGTTTTATCCCGCCCCATCGAGCGCCAGCACCCACCACGGCATCCTCAAGGCTGTCATGAGCGAGCGGCTGGCGCAGCTGGATGCCGCAGCCGGTGCGACGGATGGCTGGAAGCCGATCATTGAGGCGGGGCCGAACGGCACGCTGTTGCTGCTGGTCGTGCCCGTCAATTCCGGCGCAGACATATCCGGTGCTTTGCCCGGCCTTATCGACTGGCGCAAAATGATGGACGGAATAGGCTACGCGTCCGAACCATCAAGCGGCAAGGTCGGCGATATCCGATTCGACATCCGTAACACGCTGACCAACGAAACGGTGGTGGGCGATCTTCGGTCTGCGGGCGACGAACCCGTCGTCAGGACGGTCGATCTGGATGGCACGCAGTGGGAAATACGGGCCATGCCCGCGTCTGGCTGGAACGCCGCGCCTAATTCCGACCAATCATTGCGCACGACCCTGGTCATTGCAGTGGTGTCCATGCTGCTGCCCATTTTGATTGCTGCGCTGTTGTTGTCGGAGCGCAACCGCAACATCAAGACGCTTCGCAACCGCGAAGCCAAGCTGGTGGAGCTGTCGCAGCGTTTCAAGCTGGCGATGGATTCCTCCAATATCGGCATTTGGGAAATCGAAAACGATACCTCCAAATGCTATCTCGACGAACGCGCTGCAAGTCTGCACGGTTTTCTGATGGTGGAAAAACGGGTACTGCTGACGGAGTGGCTGACCGCCCTTGTGGTGGAGGACCGTTCAAAGGCCGCGCGCTTCTTCTTCACCTGCTCCCGGGGCCAGCAGACCTCGTCCGAAGTCTACAGAATTCCGGTGGCGGACGGTACGGTGCGCTATTTGCGGTCGGCCGGTTCCAGCTACATCAAACCTGACGGATCGCACCAGACCACCGGCATCATCTGGGACGTGACCGCAGACATGGTGATGGCGCAGAAACTGCGCGAATCCCGCGATACCAGCGACATCAAAAATGCCGAACTGGAACTTGCCTTGCAGGAACTGTCCGCACGCGAGCACGAGCTGGAGGAACTGTCGGGTCGTCTGACGCTTGCGCTGGACTCCTACAATTGCGGGATATGGGAAGCGGCGCACGACTATTCCCACGCCATCTGGAACGAGCGCATGTGCGAACTGTACGGGTTGCCGCCGCAACCGCAACGGCGCGTAACACAGCAGGATTTTCTCAATTGCCTAGACCCGGAAGAACGCGACAGCGTCTTTAACGGCGACATGATCAGCGAAGCCGATCCCTACCGTGCCGTGGTTCAGCGGATCATCCTGCCAGACGGCAGCCTGCGTTATGTCAAGGCAGTCGGTCGTCTCCATATGCACCGCGATGGCAGCAAGAAAATCGTCGGCATCGCCTTCGACGTGACGGCCGATATGTTGATTTCCGATCAGCTTCAGTCTGCAAAGAACGATGCCGAAGCCAAGAATGCGGAGCTGGAACAGACCAAGACGCGTATCGAGCACAATGCACTACACGATCCCCTCACCGGTCTGGCGAACCGGCGCAAATTCGATCAGGATCTGGATGCCTTGTCTGTGCCGACACAAAACGAAGCCAATCGTTACGCCATCCTGCATCTCGATCTCGACCGCTTCAAGCAGATCAACGATACGCTGGGCCATGCAGCTGGCGACGCCGTGCTCATTCATGCGGCCAGCATTCTGAAAAGCATCGTGCCGGACACCGACACGGTCGCGCGCATCGGCGGTGACGAGTTTGTCATCCTGGTCCGAAACCTTGTGGACAAGGATCACATTCGGTCCATCGCAACGCAGATCATCGCAGCTTTCAGCCAGCCTTTCGACTTCGATGGCTTCACTTGCCGCTACGGCGTCTCTATCGGCATCGCCTTTGGAGATGGCACCACTGCAAACGCGCGAGCAACGCTGATCAATGCCGATCTCGCGCTTTACCGCGCCAAGGCAACGGGCCGGAACCGATACGAGTTCTTCACCCAGAACCTGCAAGCCGAAATCATCAACCACAAGAAAATTGCCGACGAGATTCTGGCTGGTCTGGAAAAGGGCGAGTTCGAAGCTTGGTATCAGCCGCAATTCTGCGCGATATCGCAGGAGATGACCGGGGTCGAGGCTCTGGTGCGCTGGCGTCATCCTGTCAGAGGCATCCTCACGCCGGACACATTCCTGAAGATCGCCGAGGAACTGAATGTTGTTTCCAAGATCGACCATATGGTCTTGCAGCAAGCGCTCCAGGACAAGGAGATATGGCGCCTGAAAGGCCTTCACGTGCCACGGGTGTCCGTCAACGTCTCGGTTCGCCGCCTGCACGACGATCACCTCATCGACAGTCTCAAAGCGCTGCCGATCAAACCCGGCGAGATCACCTTCGAACTGGTGGAGGCGATCTTCCTCGACGAGAACGAAGATGTTGCCACCAGCAATATCGAGCGTATCAAGGCGCTGGGGATAGAGATTGAAATCGATGACTTCGGCACCGGTCACACGTCGATCATCAGTCTTTTGCGACTCAAGCCCAAGCGGCTGAAGATAGACCGGCAACTGGTCATGCCCATTGTCGCCTCTGCGCAGGAACGGTCTCTCGTGAGCTCCATCATCGGCATTGCCCATTCGCTGGGCGTGGAAACCGTGGCCGAAGGTGTGGAAACGCACGACCATGCCGTTTTGCTGAAGCAACTGGGCTGCAACATTCTGCAAGGCTATGCTTTTGCTCGACCACTTGCCCCCGAAGATTTCTCGGCATTCGCCACAGCGCGTGAATGGCGCAAGGTTTCCTGAGCAACGGACCTTTCCTGCTTCGATACGAACCGAATTGGCGAAATAAAGGCTTTCGTCCTGGCTGCGTTTTACACTATGACAAACCCGCTTCTTTTTAAAAATGCATTTCGCAACCGGAATGCCGCTGCCTTGGTCTGATCCTATGTCGCATAATACCTTCGGTTATCTCTTCCGTGTGTCCACCTGGGGCGAAAGCCATGGCCCTGCTCTGGGCTGTGTGATCGACGGGTGCCCTCCCGGCATCCGCTTCACGCTGTCCGAAGTTCAGGCATGGATGGATAAGCGCAAGCCCGGCCAGAACCGTTTCGTGACCCAGCGCCGCGAAGACGACATCGTCAAAGTCCTCTCCGGCGTGATGATGGACGAGGACGGTGAGACGATGATCACCACCGGGACACCGGTATCGATGATGATCGAGAATACCGATCAGCGCTCCAAAGACTATGGCGAGATCGCCAAAAGCTTCCGCCCTGGCCACGCCGATTTCACCTATGACCTGAAATACGGCATTCGCGATTATCGCGGTGGCGGTCGCTCCTCTGCGCGCGAAACGGCTGCGCGTGTTGCCGCCGGTGCGCTGGCCCGCAAGGTGGTACCGAGCCTTGATGTTCGCGGTGCCCTCGTGCAGATCGGCAAGCACAAGATCAACCGCGCCAATTGGGACTGGAACCAGGTCGATCAGAACCCCTTCTTCTGCCCGGATGCCGAGATGGTGCCGGTGTGGGAAGAATATCTAGATGGCATCCGCAAGGCCGGTTCGTCCATTGGTGCCGTCATTGAAGTCGTGGCTGACGGCGTTCCTGCCGGTATCGGCGCGCCTATCTATGCCAAGCTCGATCAGGATATCGCTTCCAATCTCATGTCGATCAATGCCGTCAAGGGCGTTGAGATCGGTGAAGGTTTCGCCTCTGCCGAACTGACCGGCGAGGAGAACGCCGACGAGATGCGGATGGGCAATGACGGCAAGCCGGTTTTCCTGTCCAATCATTCCGGTGGCATCTTGGGTGGTATCGCCACCGGCCAGCCCATCGTGGCGCGCTTCGCTATCAAGCCGACCTCGTCCATCCTCACCGAGCGGCAATCCATCGATACTGACGGCAATAACGTCGATGTGCGCACCAAGGGTCGCCACGATCCCTGCGTCGGCATCCGCGCCGTACCAATTGGCGAAGCCATGGTGGCCTGCACGGTTGCCGACCATTATCTGAGAGACCGCGGCCAGACCGGTCGCCTGAAATAGGAACATGAGCCACCATGACATATGATCAGAAGCGTGTCGTTGAAGCTATCAGGGCCTTCGAGGCCGGTGAGATCGTTGTCGTCATGGATGATGACGACCGCGAGAACGAAGGCGATCTCATCGTTGCCGCCGTGCATTGCACGCCTGAACAGATGGCTTTCATCGTGCGCCATACATCGGGCATCGTCTGTGCCCCCATGCCGAAAGAAGAAGCGAAACGCCTCAACCTCAACGCTATGGTCGCCGAAAACGACAGCGCGCATACGACTGCCTTTACCGTTTCGGTGGACTTCAAACACGGCACGACGACCGGCATTTCCGCCAGCGACCGCAACGTGACGGTTCGCAACCTGGCCAACCCCAATGCAGGTGCCGCCGATTTCACCCGCCCCGGCCACATCTTCCCGCTCGTATCTCGCGAGGGTGGAGTGCTGATGCGTTCCGGCCATACGGAGGCTGCCGTCGATCTCTGCAAACTCGCAGGCCTGCCACTGATCGGCGTCATCAGCGAACTGGTCAATGACGATGGCACCGTGATGCGCGGCCCGCAGGTTTCTGCCTTCGCCGAAACGCATGGCATGAAACAGGTTTCGGTCGCCGATCTCATCGCCTATCGCCAGCGCAAGGAAACGCTGGTCGAAAAGGAATCGGAGTTCACACTCGACACGCCCTTCGGCCCCGCCAAGGCGCAAACCTATTCCCTGCCCTGGGACCCGATGGAGCATATGGCCGTCATCTTCGGCGATATCCGCGATGGCGTCGATATTCCCGTGCGCCTGCACCCGGAAAACGTGGCCGATGACATCTTCGGCAAGAAGCAGCCCGTGCAGCACTACATGGAAAAGATCGCAGCCGAAGGCCGCGGTGTCATCATCTATTTGCGGGAAGGCTCTGTCGGCGTCGGACAGGTTGCCGGACGCCGCAAATCCCGCGACCCGGAAGAGGCCCATGCGCAAGCACGCTCACGCGACGACGAATGGCTGGAAATCGGCCTCGGCGCGCAGATCCTCAAGGAACTTGGCATCAGTTCGATCAAGCTGCTGAGCACCCGCGAGCGCCACTATGTCGGGCTAGAGGGTTTTGGAATCCAGATCAGTTCGACGGATATTGGGTGAGTTTAGAATACCGCTGCACATCAACTCTCCCATTCCTGTCCTTGTGACAGGAATCCAGCCAGCTCAAGTCCTTGGGCTGAAAACGCCTTTCCCGCCGCGCAGACGCGCGTCCACTGGATTCCTGTGACGAGCACAGGAATGAGGGTGGTGGGACGACATTACCCTCTCACCCCAGCCACCCATCCAGATACCGCACACTCTCGACGCCGGTAAACTTCGCCAGTCGGTTCAGCTCCGCATCCAACTTTGCAAGCCTCCCCGAAGACGGACGCACGCCCTTCTCTAGCCACAGCCGCCTGACATCCAATGTCCCACCCTTGCGCTCCGCCTTCATGTCGATGCGACCGATTAACCTGTCGCCTTCCAGAAGCGGGAAGACGTAATAACCGTATTGCCGTTTCGGCTCCGGCACGAAGACTTCGATGCGGTAGAAGAAACCGAACAGGCGTTCGGTACGGGCGCGGTTGCGCAGCAGAGGATCGAAGGGGCTGAGTACCCTAATGCGGTTAGGGGGCTCGATCTCGGCCTCCGCTCCGCTCGCAAACCCTTCGAAGGCGTAGGAGATGCGCTCCTTCCCACCGTCAGACGAGGCGAGCGAGACTTCACAGAGCTCATCGCGATGCGCCATCACCCACGCCCGCGCTTCCTGCGGCGTGACGATGTCGAAAAACGCGGATATCTCACCCGATGTTGCAAAGCCGAGGCGCGTTAGCGCCTCGCGGCAGGCCCAGTCGACAAAGGAATCGTGATCGACCTCCAGATCGTGATGCTCTGATGGGATCACCCGTTCCGCAAGATCATAGACCTTTTGAAAATTGACTCGGCCTGCCACGGCCAGCTTGCCGGTGTGCCAGAGATATTCGAGCGCGGTTTTCGACGGATGCCAGTTCCACCAGCCACCGGACTGATGTCCCTCCGCTTTCATATCGCGCGACATGGTGGGACCGTTTTCGGCAATGCGCCGATAGGTTTCCTCGAAGGCGGAATCGAAGCCCTCGCCGTGCCAGGTGCGCCAGCGTTCCTGAATGATCGGCTCGCGGCGGCGGAAGCGGTGTTTCCAATAGGGGTAAAAGGTTGCTGGCAGAATCGAGGCGTCATGCGTCCAGTGTTCGAAAAGCGCCCGGTCTTTTTCCAGCAGGTCCGTCAGGTGCTGGCGCTTGTAGGTCTGGTTGCGGGAAAAGATGATCTGGTGATGCGCTCGCTCCACCGTGGCGATGCTGTCGAGCTGCACAAAGCCAAGGTCGGTGATGAGCTTCAGCAAATCTGCCTTGTCCATGGCGCGGCTGGGCGAAACGGACAGGCCCTGTCGCGCTAGGAAAATACGTCGTGCTGCTTCGTTCGAAATCTTGATACCCATAGCAAAAGCCTAGGGTTGTATGATCAGAAAATCAATGTTCTTTTTTTGTTCCTTGTTTCGTTTGTCGTCCCTCGCGTTTATAGAGACAGCCAGAACATTTCGGGGACTGGCCGTTGGATATTCGTTTTCAGGATGCTGGCGTGGTATTTGACGGCAGAGCAGCGGTCGAACCGCTGACGCTTGCGCTTATCGAGCGACGCGTCGGTATTATCGGCCTCAACGGGTCCGGTAAAACCACCTTTGCGCGGATGATCAACGGGTTGACGAAACCGACGAGCGGCCATGTCAGCGTCAGCGGGCTGGATACGGTCAAAGACGCTTCGGAGGTTTTGAAGGATGTCGGCTTCATCTTCCAGAACCCGCAAAACCAGATCATCCTGCCCATCATCCGCGACGACATCGCCTTTGGCCTGAAGAGCAAGGGGCTGAACAAGGCTGCCATTGACGCGGCTGTGGATGCCACCTTGCAACGCTTCGATATCCAGCATCTGGCAAAGCGCCGCGCGCATGAACTGTCCGGTGGAGAATTGCAGCTATCCGCCTTGGCGGCGCTGACCATCACCAAGCCAAAAATCCTGATCATGGACGAGCCGACAAACCAGCTCGACCTGAAAAACCGTGCCATGGTGGAGCGGACGATGGCCGGTTTGGAGCAGTCGCTGATCGTCATCACCCATGACCTGCCGTTGCTGGAAAGTTTCGATCGCGTTTTGCTGTTTCATCAGGGAAAACTGCATATCGATGCCTCGCCCACCGAGGCCATCAGCACCTACCGCACACTGGCCCTGTCATGAGAAGCCTCCACGTCGGAGGTAGTGGGTGGCTCTATCGGCTATCGCCGCGCATCAAGCTCATCACGCTTGCCGCTTTCAGCATCGCTTTGTTTCTGACCCGCGATATGCTGATCCTCGCTGCTGCCGTCGCATTGGCAGCGCTGGTTCTATGGCAGGCGCATCTGGGCTGGCGCGAGACGGTGGCGCGGCTGCGCCCGGTCTTTTTGACAATCGCCATCATCGCCGCTTTCAGTTTCGTTCTGGTCTCCCCTCTTGAAGCGACCATTTCCCTGTTGCGACTGACGGCCCTGACGCTACTGGCAACGGCGATTACGGCCAGCGTCAGCATTTCGCAGTTCATGGATGAAATCGCCTTTGCCTTACGCCCCTTGGAAAAACTTGGCCTCGCCAATGCCTCCGATGTCGGCCTTGCCGTGGGGCTCGTCGTGCGCTTCGTGCCTGAGGTCGTGACGCGCTACGAGACATTGCGAGATGCGCAACGCGCGCGTGGGTTGACGCCAAAGCTGCACAGCACGCTGGTGCCGCTCATCATTATGACGTTGAAGGATGCCGATGCCATTGCAGATGCCATTGACGCGCGCGGTTTCAGAGGCCAAACCTCATCCAAGGATTTGTAGAGGGGAGCCTATTGAGAATGAAGACCCGTGACCTCGTTCTGATTTCGCTGTTTTCAGCCATCATCATCGCACTTGGCCTGTTGCCGCCGATCCCGCTCGGCTTCATTCCGGTGCCCATCACCGCGCAGTCGCTTGGCGTCATGCTGGCCGGTGTGGTGCTGGGGGCAAAGCGCGGCACGCTCGCCGTTCTGCTCACCATTCTCATCGCCGCCATTGGGTTGCCGGTGCTTTCGGGCGGTCGCGGTGGCCTTTCGATCTTCTACACACCGACAACAGGTTATCTGATCGGCTGGATCGCGGCTGTCTTTACCACTGGCTACCTGTCGGAGCGTCTGGTCAATCGCGATCAATCGGCTCTGGCGCAGGGCCTCGGCTTCTTTCTCGCCAGCGTCGCCGGTGGCGTCGTCGTGCTCTATGCGTTCGGCATTACCTATCTCGGCTTTGCAGCGGGCATCGGCTTTTCCAAAGCCTTCATCGGCTCCATGGCCTTCATTCCGGGCGATGTCCTCAAGGCCGTTATCGCCGCACTGGCAGGTCGGGCCGTGATGGCCGGATATCCGCTGTTGCCGCAACGCGCATAGTCTAAGCACCACGTTCAGGAGTATCCGCCATGGCCACACGGCTTTACGAGCATCCCATATTCCTGGAACATATCACGCCTGCGGGCCACCCGGAGCGGCCCGACAGGCTGCGGTCCCTCAACATTGCACTGGAGCATCCGAATTTCGAGCGGCTGGAGCGTAGCCAAGCGCCGCAAGCCAATGAGGATGCCGTGCTGCTGGCCCACCCGGAAAGCCATCTGATCTCGATCATGCGGCAGATTCCCGAGGAAGACGGCGAGATCAACCGCATCGAGGCCGATACCTATGCCTCGCCCAAAAGCCTGCAAGCGGCGCTGACCGGTATCGGCGCTGCCATGGCGGCGGTGGATGATGTGTTTTCAGGAGCCGCCGACAATGTCTTCGTCGCCAGCCGCCCGCCCGGCCACCATGCGGAGACCGAAAAGGCCATGGGTTTCTGTTTGTTCAACAACGCCGCCATCGCGGCCCGCCATGCGCAGAAGGTGCATGGCGCGGAACGTGTCGCCATCGTTGATTGGGACGTGCACCACGGCAACGGCACGCAGGATATTTTCTGGAACGACACATCCGTGCTGTTCTGCTCCACCCACCAGATGCCCCTTTACCCGTGGAGTGGCGATAAAAAAGAAACCGGCATCAAGAACAACGTGGTCAACGCGCCGCTGTCTCCCAACACCGGCAGCGACCATTTTCGCGAGGCGTTCAAATCCCGCGTGCTGCCAGCGCTTGCCGATTTCTCGCCTGATCTCATCATCATCTCTTCCGGTTTCGATGCGCATCACCGCGATCCCTTGGCGCAGATCAATCTGGTGGGCGATGATTTCGACTGGGCGACGGGGCGAATTCTTGAGATGGCCGACAAATTTGCCGCCAACCGGGTCGTCAGCCTGCTTGAAGGCGGTTATGATCTGGAAGGGCTGGCGGAATCGGCAGCCATGCATATTTTGAGAATGATGAAGGGTTGAACATGACGGAAAATGCCAACACAGCCGATGTCAGCGGTTATTCTTTCGAAAAGGCTGTCGCCGAGCTGGAAAGCATTGTCGCCCGTCTGGAACGCGGCGATGTGGCGCTGGACGAATCCATCGCCATCTATGAGCGCGGTGAAGCCCTGAAGAAACATTGCGAAACCCTGCTGACGGCTGCCGAAAAGCGCATCGAGAAAATTCGTCTGGATCGGGCGGGTAAGCCGGTGGGTGTGGAGCCGCTGGACGGCGAATGAGGGGCAGGTTATCCCCGCAGTCGTCACCCTCGGGCTTGTCCCGAGGGTCTGCTCACGTTTCACCAACGTAGGGGTTCGTTAGATGCTCGGGACAGGCCCGAGCATGACGGCGGAGGGGTTGTGGGGCAATCCAATACCATTCCACTCCTTCCGTAACCGAGAACACAGCGTTCATAAGAGAACGCTCAACAGTCCCGCAAATCGTGGTAATCTACCGCCTCATCGCAGGAGATTTGCCATGTCGTTTTTTCCCGGAAAAGACCCCGTCGCGGGCGACGCTTTTGCCTGCGATGCTATCGAGAATCTCATCATTCCCCGCTCCAGCGACATCGGCGGCTTTGCCGTGCGGCGCGCGCTGCCAACGCGGGACCGGCGGCTGGTTGGGCCGTTCATCTTCTTCGACCGCATGGGTCCGGCGATCCTCAAAGCGGGAGAAGCGCTGGATGTGAAGCCGCATCCGCATATCGGGCTTTCCACCGTCACCTATCTGTTCGATGGCGAGATCAAGCATCGGGATAGTCTGGGCACTGAACTCACCATCCGCCCCGGCGATATCAACCTGATGACGGCGGGGCGCGGCATCGTGCATTCGGAACGCACACCGGAAAATCTGCGCGGGCATCCGCTGTCCATGTCCGGACTGCAAACATGGCTTGCCATGCCGGATGACAAGGAAGAGATCGCGCCGGAGTTCTCCCACACCGGGCGCGAGTCCATGCCGATGATAGACGATGCAGGTGTCTTCGGTCGCGTCGTGATCGGTGCCTTCGCCGGATCGTCGTCACCGGTCAAAACCCTGACGGACACGCTCTATGTCGATCTGACCCTGAATGCCGGAGTGAAATTCCCTTTCCCTGCCGACCAAGAGGAGCGGGCGATCTATATTCTGTCCGGCTGCCTGGAAGTGGCGGGCGATGTGTTTGCAGCCGATCAACTGATCGTCTTTCGTGCGGGCGATGACATCACGCTGAAGGGTGGAATCAGTGGTTGCCACGTCATGATGTTCGGTGGAGCGGCGCTGAATTCTAAGCGATACATCTGGTGGAATTTCGTATCGTCATCAAAAGAACGCATAGAACAAGCCAAGCAGGAGTGGAGAACCGGACGCTTCGATATCGTTCCGGGGGATGAAGAAGAGTTTGTCCCTTTGCCGCAGGGTTGAAAGTCGTTAAAAGGATTTAAATCTTGCCGAAGGCCGCGCTACACACCATCTGGTAGCCAATAGGTAGAACGATAGAGACGAAGGCCGAACGATTGACCGGAATGCCAGAGACACCATTGCTTGACCGGGTGAAATTCCCATCCGACCTCAAGGCGATAGAAGATCGCGACCTGCCGCAGCTGGCAAGGGAATTGCGCGACGAGATGATCGACGCCGTTTCCACCACCGGTGGGCATCTGGGTGCAGGTCTTGGTGTCGTCGAGCTGACCATTGCCATTCACAAGGTGTTCAACACACCGGAAGACCGGTTGATTTTCGATGTCGGCCACCAGTGCTATCCACACAAGATCCTGACCGGTCGTCGTGATCGCATCCGCACGCTGCGACAGGAAGGTGGCCTTTCCGGCTTTACCCGCCGCGCCGAGAGCGAATATGACGATTTCGGCGCAGGCCATTCCTCCACCTCCATTTCCGCCGGTCTCGGCATGGCCGTAGCGGCTGAGCTGGATGGCAGCAACCGCAAGGTTATCTCGGTCATCGGTGACGGCTCCATGTCGGCGGGCATGGCATTCGAGGCGCTGAACAATGCCGGTGCACTGGATGCACGCCTCATTGTCATTCTCAACGACAACGACATGTCGATTGCGCCGCCGACGGGTGCGATGAGCGCTTATCTCGCGCGTCTGGCATCTGGCCGCACCTACATGGGCTTCCGCGATTTCGGTAAGAAACTGACGGCCTATCTCGGCAAGACCATCGACCGCGCCATTACCCGTGCCGTGACCCATGCGCGCGGTTATGTCACCGGTGGTACGCTGTTCGAAGAACTCGGCTTCTACCATATCGGCCCCATCGACGGTCACTCCTTCGACCATCTGCTGCCCGTTTTGCGCAATGTGCGCGACAACCAGAAGGGCCCGGTGCTGATCCATGTCGTCACGCAAAAGGGCAAGGGTTATGCGCCTGCCGAAGCAGCGGCAGACAAGTATCACGGCGTCAACAAGTTCGATGTCATCACCGGCGCGCAGGCCAAGGCCAAGCCGAATGCACCGAGCTATACCAGCGTCTTTGCCGAAGCACTCATTCAGGAAGCAACGCTCGACGACAAGATCGTCGGCGTCAGCGCGGCCATGCCGAATGGCACGGGACTGGATAAGCTCGCCGAACTCTTCCCCACACGCAGCTTCGATGTCGGCATTGCCGAACAGCATGCCGTGACCTTTGCGGCGGGGCTTGCAGCCGATGGCTACAAACCCTTCTGCGCGCTCTACTCCACCTTCCTGCAACGAGGTTACGACCAGCTGGTGCATGATGTGGCCATTCAGAGCCTGCCGGTGCGCTTTCCCATCGATCGCGCCGGTTTCGTCGGTGCCGATGGCCCCACCCACTCAGGCTCGTTCGATACGACCTTCCTCGCTACCCTGCCTGGCATGGTGGTCATGGCGGCGGCTGACGAGGCTGAACTGAAACATATGGTGCGCACCGCCGCCGCCTATGACGAAGGTCCGATTTCATTCCGCTACCCGCGTGGCGAAGGTGTCGGCATCGAGATGCCGGTGCGTGGTGAAATCCTCGAAATCGGCAAGGGACGCATCGTCAAGGAAGGTAGCAAGGTCGCCCTTCTGTCCTTCGGCACGCGCCTTGCGGAATGCCTGTCCGCAGCCGAAGACCTCGACGCCGCCGGACTATCCACGACCGTTGCGGACGCGCGGTTCGCAAAGCCGCTGGACCTCGATCTCATTCGCCAACTGGCCAGCCACCACGAGGTTCTTATTACCATCGAAGAGGGATCGTCGGGCGGTTTCGGGGCACATGTCCTGCATTTTATGGCGAGCGCCGGTCTCCTCGACATGGGCCTCAAGGTTCGCACGCTGACCTTGCCTGACCAATGGGTGGAGCAGGCCAAGCCTGAGATCATGTATGCCAATGCCGGGCTGGACCGCGCGGGCATCGTGTCTGCCGTGTTCAATGCACTGGGCCAAAAACAAGCCGGTCTCGGCGTCGCCGGATAACCCGGCCTGCCGTTCTGCCAGCCAACAAAAAACCCGCCGGATCGCTCCGACGGGTTTTTGCGTTTTAGGTGTCTGCTGGTCTCAGAATTCTTCCCAATCCTGGGCAACCGGCTTGGCAGAGGTTTCAACCTTCGGTGAGAAGGCTTTCGCCAGGCTCTGGCCAAGGGCCCGGGCAGGAGACGAGACAGGACGCGCGGTCGGCTGAGCGATCCTTGCTGCAGGGCGCGGAGCCGATGCATAGACTGGTTTGGGCGCTGAGGCAGACGACGAACGCGGGACGCTGTGCGGTGCTGGCTTGAAGGCCGTGGCTGCGCGCGCGCCGTTGCCGAGGTTGAACTGACCGATCAGTTCGTTCAGGCTTTCGGCTTCCCGTGCCAGAGCGTGGCTGGCGGCGGTCTGTTCTTCCACCATGGCTGCGTTCTGCTGTGTACCCTGATCCATCGTGTTGACGGCGGTGTTGATCTCTTGCAGGCCGGTTGCCTGTTCGCGGGCCGCCGTAACGATGGTTGCGACGTGCGAGTTGATTTCCTCGACCTCGACAATGATCGCCTGCAAGGCTTTGCCGGTTTCGCCTACGAGGTTCACACCGTTTTCGACCTGCGCGCTGGATGCGCCGATCAGAGCCTTGATTTCCTTGGCAGCATTGGCAGAACGCTGCGCCAGTTCACGCACTTCCTGTGCCACAACCGCAAAGCCCTTGCCGGCCTCACCGGCACGTGCGGCTTCGACACCGGCATTGAGCGCCAGAAGGTTGGTCTGGAAAGCGATGTCATCGATCACGCCGATGATGTTGGTGATCTCGCCGGACGACTTCTCGATTTCCTGCATGGCGGCAACGGCCTTGCGCACGACGACACCGGAGTTTTCTGCACCTGAGCGAGCGCGCTGAACCAGAGCGCTTGCCTCTTCCGCACCCTTTGCACTGTCACGCACTGTGGTTGTGACCTGTTCGAGGGCTGCGGCCGTCTGTTCGATGGAGGCTGCCTGCTGTTCGGTGCGGCGGGAAAGGTCGTCTGCGGACGATAGCATTTCGGAAGCGCCGGCATTGATGGCCGAGGCGTTTTCACCCACGTTGCGAAGAGCGTCCTGAAGCTTTTCCAACGAGTTGTTGAAGTTGACGCGCAGCGGCTCCATGGAGTCTGCAAATGGCGTTTCGATGCGGTACACCAGATTGCCATCGGAAAGAGACTGAAGACCTTTCGCCAGTTCTTCGCTTGCAAAGGTTTGCTCGGCGTCGGCCCGTGCCTTTTCCGCTTCGTTGCGGCGGCGGTCTGCCTCCGTCGAAGAGCGCATGCGATCGCTTTCGTCCGCAAGGCGCGATTTTTCGATACCGGCTTCCTTGAAGACCAGAACGGCCTTCGCCATCTTGCCGACTTCATCGCCACGGTCCAGCGCTGGAACCTCGACTGTCGTGTCGCCACCGGCCAGACGGCTCATGGCGTCCGTCATGCCGACAATCGGGGAAACGATGGCGCGCGACAGGGCCCAGATCAGCAGCATAGCGACGACGCCAGCGGCTGCACCGCCGCCCAGAAGTGCCAGTTCAAGATTGGTATGGGCGGCAGCCTGAGCTGCAACCTGGGCTTCCGACGCAATGGTCAGCTGCTCCTTGATCTTTGCAGCCGCGGCACGGAAACCATCCAGCTGGCCCTTGGCCTGATTGCGACCGATCTCGATGATTTCCGAAATCGGCGCTTCAGTGGTCTTGCGGGCCGCCATCTGTGGCTGAGCCAGCTGCGTGTAGAACACGGTTGCCGTTGCCTGCATGTCGTCGATGGCTTTCTGGATGTCCGGCTGGCCAGCGGCCAGGTTGCGGGCCTCATCCAGTTTCTTCAACATCAGGTCACGCTGGGCAAAGACGTCATTGTATGTGCTGTCGCTGCGGAACAGCAGGAAGCCGCGCTGATTGACCGCCTGCTCCAGCATCGCCGCTTTCGCGTCATCGACATTCGATATGATCTTGGCGGTGTTTGTCTGCCGCTCCGAGACGCGCTTGGCTTCAACCGTTTGCAGGAAAACAGCCGCCGATGCGACGAGGCACACGCCCATCAGGGCGACGAATGTCGCGACCAGCTTCAGGTTGATAGGTAAATTTTTCAAAGACATCGACAACTCTTTCGACACGCTTCAGGTGTGACCGAACGCAAAGCGGCCGTGACACCACACAATGTATTTGGGGAGGCCCGCCTTCATGGCGGAAATGTTGAGTCTGAACTCAGCTTTACGAGAGAATGCCACCAAGCCGTTTATTTTCGCTTAAACTCGTAGGTTGCCGCAGATCCATACAACCCCGTTCAAAATCGCACTTCGCGCCTGGCTCTCCGCTTTGCCGCTACAAAACGCTTGCCTTCCGGGCTTTTGACAGTCATTGACACGGCTATGTCTCATTCATCTGAAAATCACCGGCTGGACCAGCTTCTGGTATCGCGCGGCCTGTTCGCCAGCCGCTCTCGTGCGCGCGACGCGGTTGCGCGCGGCACCGTGCGCGTCAACGGCAAGGTCGTCACCAAGCCCAGCCTGACATTTCCCGGAAATGTCGTCTTCGAGATCAGCGATCCTGCGCAGGATTATGTGTCGCGCGCAGCCTTGAAACTGGTTGCAGCGCTCGACCATTTTCAGATCGACCCACGCAACTGCGAATGTCTCGACGTCGGCGCCTCCACCGGTGGCTTTACCGAAGTGTTGCTGAAGCGCGGCGCGTCTCATGTCACCTCCATCGATGTCGGCCATGGCCAGATCCATCCGCGCATTGAAAACGACCGGCGCGTCACTAGCATCGAAGGTTTCAACGCCCGCTTTCTGACCAGTGACGATATAGACAACCGCCCGATCAATTTCGTCGTCTCGGATGTGTCCTTCATCTCGCTGAAACTGGCGCTCGCCCCTGCCCTTGAACTGGCAGAGCCCGAAGCGCTGGCCATCCTGCTCGTCAAGCCGCAATTCGAGGCCGGACGCGATGCGATCAGCAAGGCTGGTCTGCTCAAGGAGCCGGAGACGGCACCGGCGGTCGCCGCAGAACTCGAACGCTGGCTGGTCGAAGACATGGGCTGGGTCAGCCTTGGCCTCATCCCCTCGCCCATTGCAGGTGGTGATGGCAACGAGGAATTCCTTCTCGGAGGCAAAAAGCCATGACCGCCCAGACCGTGAAAATACAAAGCCTTGGCGCACAGGGCGATGGCATCGTCCACTGTCCCGACGGCCCGGTCTATGTGCCGTTTGCACTGCCGGGCGAAACGGTAGCGATTGCCCGCGTCAAGGACGTGGGCACGATCATGTCGATTGCCGAGGCTGCTCCCGAACGGCGTGAGCCCGCCTGCCGCCACTTCGGCCCGGATGGCAAGAACGGCACATGCGGTAGCTGTTCCCTACAACATCTGGCAGACGAGCCCTATGATGTCTTCAAGCGCAGTCTGGTCGTTGCCGCCTTGAAGTCCAAGGGGCTGGATGTCGAGGTTGGTGCACTGGTGCGCTGTCGTCCCGGCGAAAGACGCCGCGTGGTGTTTACTGCCCGCAAAACGGAAAAAGGTCTGCTGCTGGGCTTCAGCCAGGCCAACAGCCACCATATCGTCGCCATCGAGGAATGTCCCGTCACCACGGACGGTATCGTCTCGCGGCTGGATGCCATTCGTGCGATCGGTCTGCCTCTTGCCTCCAATGCCGAGCCTTTCCGCATTACCGTGATGGAGACGCTCTCGGGTCTCGACATTTCCTTCGAGGGTATCAAGGCACCCGTCGACAAGCAGCGCCGGACCGCGACCGAAATCACTCTTGCCACACGCGGCATTGCCCGTGTTTCCATTGCCGGAGAAATTCTGGTCGAGCCGCAAAAGCCCGTCATCGAGTTCGACGGCGTTAAGATTTCGCCACCGTCCGGTGGTTTCGCGCAGGCCACCAAGCAGGCCGAAGATGCCATGGCGGAACTGGTTCTGGCGCATGTGGGGAAATCAAAGCGCATTGTCGACCTGTTCAGTGGTTCCGGCACATTTGCGCTGCGGCTGGCCCGTCTCGGCAAGGTGCATGCGGTGGAAGCCGAAGACAAGGCGCTCAAGGCGCTCGATCTCGCGGCCCGCAACACGCAGGGCCTGAAACCCGTCACCACCGAAAAGCGCGATCTGTTTCGCCATGCGCTGACCATCAAGGAACTGAAGAATTACGACGCCGTCGTGTTCGATCCACCGCGCGCGGGTGCGGAAGCACAATGCAAGGAACTGGCGAAAAGCAGCGTCAAGAAGATCGTAGCGGTCAGCTGCAACCCGCTGTCGCTCGCGCGTGATCTCGCCATTCTAGTCGAGGGTGGTTACCGCATGACCAAGGTGACGCCTATCGACCAGTTCCTGTGGTCGCCGCATGTGGAAGCGGTTGCGACGTTAGAGAAGTAAGCTACTTCTCCCTCATTCCTGTGCTTGTCACAGGAATCCAGCCAGCCCAAGTCGTTGGGCTGAAAAGACTCTTCCCGCCGCGCAGACGCGCGCCGACTGGATTCCTGTCACAAGGACAGGAATGAGGGAACTCGCTGTCCTCACCAAGCCGTATCGATATTGCCATTCCCCACGACACCGCTGCAACGGCAGCGTCCACCCACACGCCCCTGCTGCACCGGGCAGACATAGGGCCGGGAGCGGTTGGCGCTATCGGGTGGCGTCACGACGCAGACGAAACGCTGTTTGCGACGGTCGTAACCGTTGTTGCGGTTGGATTGACCGGCCTGGCTGTTGAAGTTCTGCACTTCGATGACATCGCTCTGTGCTGGCTGCGACATCAACGGCGGCTGGAAACTGGCCGCTTCCGCGAGGCTGGAGAGCGACATGAGGGCGAGCGTTGCGAAAACGACTTTACGCATGGTGGCGGCTTTCTTGAAAGACGGGTGTTGTTGAGCAAAGACTAACCAGCCTTCATCAGCAATTCCATAAGACCCGACCACTTTCATCAGCCACGCTTAACGGCGCATGAATGCCTCAAAGGCAGCCTTGGCTTCCGCGCTTTGCAACTGCGCTGCAAAATGCACAATCTCGGCGTCGATGCGCGCACGAACCTCAGAGACATCGCCGCGCAGCAGATCACGGGCGATCTTCAAGGCCTTGGGTGGCTTTGTGGCGAGCGAAGCTGCGATTTTCAGGGTTTCACTCTCGACATCGGTTTCGGATACGACCTTCCAGATCAACCCGGCCTGTAGCGCCTGTTCGGCGGAAAAGCCCTCGCCTGCTGCCAGCAAAGCGAAAGCCCGCTGATGGCCCATGATGCGCGGCACGAGCAGGCTGGAGGCCGCTTCCGGCACCAGCGCCAGATCAACGAACGGCGTCTTGAACAGGCTGCGGCTGGAGGCCACCGTGAGATCGCAATGCAGGTTGAGCGTCGTACCGATTCCGATGGCCAGACCATCGACGCCGGAGATAATGGGTTTGCCGACGCCGACCAGCGCATGCAGGAAATCCCCAGCCGCCAGCCTGCCCTGCCCGCCGGACACAGCGAAAGCCATGAAATCGGCCATGTCATTGCCTGCCGAAAAGCAACCATCGGAGCCGAGGAAAGCGATGGCCCGCACATCAGCGTCGGCATCCGCCGCCTGCAACGCCTCGATCATGGTGCGATACATGGCGTCGGTGATAGCGTTTTTCTTTTCCGGTCGGTTAAAGCGTATGACTTCGACGCCCGGTGCTGTTTCAGGCCGTTGCACGAGAATGGGCTCTGCGGACATGGATAGCTCCTTATGCCAAAACGGCGCGTGCCGCCTCGAGGCTTGCGGCACCGGCAATGACTCGGTCTTTCAGGGCCGCTGTTTCCGCCAGCAGATTTTCAGCCGTAAAGCGGCAAAGTGCGGCGCGGTTTCCAGCCTGTCCATCATCCACAGGCGCAAGCGCGCCCTTGGCATGATAGGCACCGGTCAACGCAAGGCCGAAAAGCCGCTGGTAAGGGGTAGCGCCTGACAGGGCCGCGGCCGTTTCTCCCTTGGCGATAGACGCCAGCATCCATTCCGTCGCCTCTTCCAGATCGGCAAGGCTCTGCTCCAGATAGCGTGCGGTCTCGCCCAGCTCAGGCTTGTTGGACGCACGCACAGCTTCGGCCTGTTCTTTTAGCTCGGAAATGAAGCCGCGAACCTGCGCGCCTTCGGACAGCGGCAGCTTGCGCATGACGAGATCGATAGCCTGAATACCGTTGGTGCCTTCATAGATCGGCGCGATGCGGGCATCTCGCAGATAGCGGGCAGCACCGGTTTCCTCGATAAAGCCCATGCCACCATGGACCTGAATGCCAAGAGAGGCCACGTCCACCCCCGCATCGGTGGAGAAGGATTTTGCAATCGGGGTCAGAAGGGCAGCCCGTTCCTGCCAGAATTTCTGCTTTGCCGCATCGGTCTCAGCGTGGCTCATGTCGATGGCGTGGGCACAGGAGAAGGAAATGGCGCGCGAGCCCTGCGTCAGCGCTTTCATGGTCAAAAGCGTTCTCGCAATGTCGGGGTGCTCGATGATCGGGCTCATGCCCGTGGCTGTCGTGCCGGGCGCCTTGCCCTGCGTGCGCTCCTTGGCGTAGGCGATGGCCTTTTGTGTTGCCGCTTCGCAGATCGCGACGCCCTGCATGCCGACGGCAAGGCGGGCATTGTTCATCATCGTGAACATGCAGGCCAGACCCTTGTTCTCCTCGCCTACGATCCAGCCGATGGCACCTTTTTCGGCACCGTAACGGCCATCACCGAAAATCATTGTGCAGGTGGGAGAGCCGTGAATACCGAGCTTGTGCTCCAGCGCGTGGCAGAAGAGATCGTTGCGCTCACCCGGTTGACCGGCCTCATCGGGCAGAAATTTCGGCACCAGAAACAGTGATATCCCGCGCGTGCCCGCAGGTGCATCCGGCAGACGCGCCAGCACCAGATGGATGATGTTGTCGGCAGCGTCGTGCTCACCCCAGGTGATGTAAATCTTCTGTCCGAAGATACGGTAGCTGCCGTCACCGACGCGTTCCGCCCGGCTCTTCAGGGCGGCGAGGTCCGATCCGGCCTGCGGCTCGGTCAGGTTCATCGTGCCGGTCCACACGCCGGACACCAGCTTCTCCAGATAGATTGCCTTGAGGTCTTCGCTGCCATGGGCGGCGATGGCTTCGACCGCACCCATGGTGAGTGTCGGGCACAGCGCAAAGGCCATGGAGCCGGAGTTCCACATCTCGAGCGTCGCGACATTCAACAGGTGCGGCAGCGCCTGACCGCCGAACTCTTCTGGCGCGGTCAGGCCATTCCAGCCGCCTTCGGCCCAGCGTTTGTAGAGATCGGCCCAGCCATCCGGCGTGCGCACGGCGCCGTCCACCAGTTTGGAGCCCTGCTTGTCGCCGATACCACCGAGTGGCGCGACCTCGTCGGTGGCGAAACGGCCGGCCTCGTGAAGAATGGCATCGACGGTATCTTCATCGAGATCACCGAACGCGCCCTCATCGAGTGCCGCTTTGAGACCCGCCACATGTTTCAGCGTAAAAGCGATATCGTCTACCGGTGCGAGATACATCCTGCCTCCTCCCGAAGCGTCAGCTTTGCAATGCGATAGCCTTCGGGGCTAATTGATTTTTACGTAAACGTCAATTTGAAAAATCCGGTGTTGCGATCAACTTGCCCTTCACGCGGTTTTTATTGGCTGGTCTGGCCTTGCCGTAATTGACATGACTGTAATCAAACCGTCACAAAACTCTGGTCAGCATGATGTCATCGCAAAAGCGGGACGACTTGTGCCGCTGCCTGCCGCGATTGCCGTTTCAGGATCACGCCCATGGACATTCCTCACCCCGCCATTCCCGGTCTCGTCTGGGCCTATCGTTTCCGCCCCGGCGTGGAGCCCTGCACCCGCTTACCCCCGGATGTGGAGCTTGCCGAGCTACAAACCGAAGACGGCTTTTTCTGGCTGCACCTGAACTTGGTCGACTCGCGCGTCGTCGGCTTTCTTGAAAACATGCCAGGGCTCGATGAAAGCATGAAGGCGAGCCTGACGACGCATGAAACCCACCCTTCCATCGTGGTGGATGAAGGCGCGCTTTATGGGACGCTGGTCGATTTCCAGCGGGAGTTCGATCAAGAAACGCGTGATATCGGCTGGCTGCATTTTGCGCTGGGCGAACGCTACATCATCACCACCCGCCTGCAACCGCTGCGCTCCGTCGATCGCCTGCGCGCTGCCATCGACAAGAACCCCAAGCGCTATTCGACGCCGTCGCATATCTTCGAAGGGCTGGTCGCGGAGTTTCAGCGCAGCCTGATTGCGCTGGTGATGGAGACCACCGAAGAGCTGAACGCCATCGAGGATATCGTCTATGACAGCACTCCGCGCGATGAGCGCCGCAGGCTGGCACCGGTGCGGCGCACCGTGGTGCGCCTCCATCGGCATCTGCGCACGGTGCTGACGTTGATGCGGAGAGCGTCTGCGGCCGATGAGGAGGAAATGCCCTTCGGCTTCGAAGATATCGCGGCCCGGCTGACCGGTCGTCTGGAATCCATCGATCACGACGTCTATGCGCTTCAGGAGCGGGCTCGGCTGTTGCACGAGGAAGTGGACTCGAAGCTATCCTCTGAAACCAACCGACACCTCTATATTCTGTCGCTTATGACGGCGTTTCTTTTGCCGCCCACGCTGGTCACGGGCTTCTTCGGCATGAACACCGGTGCGCTCCCCTTCACCGAAGGCACCAGCGGAACGGTCTATGCGGCGAGCTTCATCGTGGCGTCCATTCTGTTTGCCTGGGTGGTCTTGCGCCGCGCGGGCATTCTGTAAACGCAAAAACGCCGCCCGTTTGGAGCCGGGCGGCGTTTCGCGTTTAATGGTGTGAGACCGATCAGCCGTAAGGCGAGTAGCAGGTCTGACGTGGGCCGTTATAGGGCTGGAACGTGTTGCTGTAGGCATCGTAGGAGCGATAGCGACCGAAGCACCAGTTGACGTGGCTCTGGCTGAGGCCAGCGCGCGGTGCCGCTCTGTAGACAGGACGCGGACGGTATTCAGGCACAGGGCGATAGACTTCGCGTGGCTGGGCGAGCGCACCACCGATGATGGCACCCGCGCCAAAGGCTGCCAGCGGGAACCAGTAGCCGTTGTGATGGCGATAGCCTGGGCGGTAGTCGCGATAACCACGATGGCCGCGATAATAGCCACCGCCGTAGTCGCGTCTGTAACCACGGTCACGCCAGTATTGCACGTTCACGACGCCGCTATCGGCCTTTTCGACTGCTGGTGGAGCAACAGAGATTGGCATGGCCTGTGCTGGCACGACAGAGCCCGCAGCAATCAACGCCGAGAACCCGGCAGCCCAAATGGTCTTCACATAGTTTTGCATCTGATTTCCTCCATCCACGACCGGATACTCTGCCGGCGCATTGTGAATAACGATGTTGTCTTCTTGGTATTCCAACCCACAAAACGTGGGGTCTATTTATATGTTACTCAGATTATAAATGGCTGGCTGAACCCAGCATTAACAGTGTGTTCACAGTCACTTGATGGGCTCTCAATTAATACAATAGGAAAAGCCCGACATTCGCCGGGCTCCTCTAAAATCATGATTTAGTTGGTAACGCACTGTCTGCGCGGACCATTGTTTGGCTGGTACGTGTTGTCGGAAGCGCGGTACGACCGGTAACGGCTCGCACATTCCTGCTGGTGGCTGCTGCCATAGGATGGACGACCCTGCGATACTGCACCGCCGATGATTGCGCCGGTGGCAAATGCTGCCAGAGGGAACCACATGCCGTTGTGTTGACGATAGCCCGGACGGCGGTCACGGTAGCCGCGGTGGCCATTGTAATAGCCCTGGCGATAGGATGGGCGGCGGTAATCGCGGTCGCGGTTACGGAAATCCCTGTTACGGAAATTGCGGTCACGGTAGATGCGACGTCCGTCATACTGCACCTGCACGACGTTATCCGTCGTTGTGGTCGTCGACTGGACAGGCTTCGGCATTGGAACTGGGACCTGGAATGCCTGAGACGGCGTAAAGCTCGTCAAAAGCATAATAAAAGCTGTCGCAACACTGGTCTTGCGCAAATTCAGCATGAGTTTCCTCCGTTTATGGAACTACGCGTTGAGACCGCGCTTCGATGACCAACTAACGGGAAAATCCGATATTGGTTCCATTCTGCAAAATGGAGCCAAGTATAATCAGGCTTCTATTTGTACATCCGTCAAAGGACGCGAGCAGCAGGCGAGAATATAGCCTTCCTCGATATCTTCATCGAGAATGCCACCATTATGATTCATCTCCACCTCGCCGGAGAGTTTCAGAACACGGCAGGTGCCGCAGATGCCGGATTCGCAGGCGGCACCGATGCGAACGCCTGCGGCACGCGCCGTCATCAAAATCGTCTGGCCCGGCTGGCATGGCACGTCCTTGCCGGACAGAGTGAAGCCAATTTTAGCCAGCACTTCACCGTCGTCAGGCAAATCGCTTTCGCCAACAGCCACCGGCATGGCAGGCGAAAAACTTTCCTGATGGTAGCGCGACATATCGAAGTCCGAGGCATCCAGCATGGAGCGGATGGCGGCCATGAACGGCTCCGGCCCGCAGCAGAACACGGTGCGATCCATGAAGTCATGCGACAGCAGCGCGATCTTGGCCTTGTCGACCATGCCCTTCAGCCCCGACCAGAGATCGGTGCGACCGCAGTTTTCGACTATGAAACCCAGCGAAAGATTTGGCATGAAGCGGGCGAGATATTCCAGTTCGTGCCGGAAAACGATGTCGGAGGGCGAGCGCGAGCAGTTGATGAAGGAGATGTCGCTCTGTGGCGCGCGGTCGCTCATATCGCGCACCATCGACATCATCGGCGTGACGCCGGAGCCAGCCGAAATGAACAGATATTTTTCGCCCGGATGGCGCACGTAGGAAAAGTCCCCCAGCGGCCCCAGCGCGCGGATACGCATGCCCGGCTTGAGATTGTCGAACATCCAGCGCGTGCCGACACTGGTCGCCTGCGCCTTGACGGTGACGGCGAGCGCATAGGGACGCGATGGGCTCGATGACAGCGTATAGGTGCGAAACAGCGGCTCCGGCCCCACCGGCAATTCCAGCGTCACGAACTGGCCCGGCAGATATCGAAACCAGTTGGGACCTTCGGAGCGAAACAGGAACGTCATCACATCAGGCGTTTCCGGCGTGACCGAAATACATTCCAGCATGTGAAGCTTGTCGCTCCACGGCTTCATCTCGTCGATATGCTTGTAGGTCGTCTTCATGTTCGTCGCGGTCATGCGACAGCCGAGAGTTTTTGCTTGTCGCCCGAGAGCCGGTCGATCATGAAATCGGCATACCAGTTCACGAACTGCATCACGCCGCCCTCGTCCTCCATCGAATAGGGGCCGGGCTCATAGGCAGGCGAGCGAATGCCGAAGGCGTTTTCCTCGACGATACGGCGGTCCTGATCGTTGGTCTCGTTCCAGACGTGGGTCAGGTTCTCGATGTCATAATCCACACCTTCCACCGCATCCTTGTGCACCAGCCACTTGGTCGTGACCTGCGTTTCCTGTGGCCCAAGCGGCAGCACACGGAAGGAAACCAGGTGGTCGCCCAGGAAGTGGTTCCAGGTGGTGGGATAGTGGAACAGAAGCAGTGCACCGATATGGTCGATGGTCACGTCATCCGAGAGCGGGCGTCGCACCGCGCGCTTGCCGGACATGGTGTAGCTTTCAGCCTCGCCGATCAGCGGCATGCGCGCCACACGAAACTGGCCCTTGGGGTCGATCTTGAAACGGCTCGGCAGACCCGCAGCTTCGCAGCGCGCCCAGTGGCCGCCGATTTCAGGGTCGCTCGCCCCACCATCCGTGCCGGTGACGCTTGGGTTTTCAGGATAGGTACGGCAAAGCTCGGGGTGATTGGCGGCGCAGTGGTAGCACTCGCGGTTGTTTTCCCAAACGAGCTTCCAGTTGCCCTTTTCGATGATCGTGCTCTCATGGGCGACCTTCGCCTCCCATATGCGGTGCGGCGCCATGTAGGATTCGATCTCGGCACGAACCGGCGCAAAATCCATCGGCTGTTGCGCCAGACAGATGAAGACGTAACCGGCGACAGATTCACAAGCGATCGGCTTCAGGCCAAAATTTTCCTTGTTGAAATCATCGCCCATGTGGCGAGCAAACAAAAGCTTGCCATCCAGATCATAAGTCCACTGGTGGTAAGGACAGACGAGGCGGGCGGACTGGCCCTTCTGACTGGTACAGACGCGCGACCCGCGGTGGCGGCAGGAATTGTGGAAGGCGCGGATGGTGCCATCCTTGCCGCGCACGATGACAACTGCATATTCGCCGATCTGAACCGTCAGATAGGTGCCTGCCTTGGGCACTTCGCAATCATGCGCCACGAACAACCAGTCGCGGTACCAGATGTTTTCCATATCCAGCTGGAAGTAGTCCTGATCCACGTAGAATGGCTGATCCAGCGTGAAGCCCTCACGACGGTTTTTCAGTTGGCGCAATACGGTTTCACGCAAATCCATGGCCATGTCCTCGAAAAGTCGCGGGCAGCCTTTGGGGCACTCATCCGCGTTCACCTGCAATGATCTAACCATTCGCACCGATCTTCAGCACCACATACAGCGACATTGGCTTCCGCATTGGCGACAAATTGCGACATGCCGCATAAACACATCAGACCGTGATTGTACTTATGAAACAGCGGCTTAATATCCGATTTCCTGAAAAATCCGTCGCAATATGACACAAGCGCCGCCGTCGCAATGCTTAACATCCACCATGCCGCAACAAGGAAATCTTAACCCCCCTCTCGTAAAAACATGGGGATAGGCAAAAGGAGGTCTCCCGATGGAGAAGGGAACGCACATCCGCTATTTCGATGCGAGCGCACGCAAACTGGCTCCCACACGCTCGAAAACTGCCCATTCGGATTTCCTGCGCACCGGTAAAATCGCCCGCTACGAACAAAAGTGGATACCGCGCGAACCACGCTATCTCACGCATGATGAGGTTGCCGAAATCACCGGCCGCAAGCTTCAGGCCGCCGGTGAGATGACCCATTCGCGGCTGAATTCCTTCCACGACTCCATTCGTTTTCCGCACATGGTGTTCCATCGCACCATCGAGGAAAGCCCGCATCTGGGCTATTGCCATGTAACGGCATCCCGCACCAGCTTCGATGCCCGCACGCCGGTGCTGTTTTCATTCTACTTCGCCAACTTCTTTTCCGAACTGTGCGGCGACGAACAGTTTTTCGAGAATATCGATCCACGCCAGTCGCGCATGTATTTTGCCGTCGCCATGGATATGGCTGGGGACAAGACTGTCAAAATCAACAAATCCATCCATCGCGATGGTCTTTTGTTTCGCACCAGCGACCCGAAAATCGCGCTCAAGAACGTGCTGATGCTGGGCACCCGCTCCCACGAAATGCGCGAGTTCATCCGTACACTCTGAAGCTATGGCGCAAACGGCTTTTCAATCGGGCTGAAAACCTCTAAAGGATGCCGCGCGAAAGCGTGCCCTTCGGGCGGCACGCTTGAAAGGCTCAAGCATCCATGGCGCGTCATATTCACATCGACCAAGACCTTGAAACGGCGCTTCGCGACGCCGTCGATGTGCTGTCATCCGGCCATCCCGTCGCCATTCCCACCGAGACGGTCTATGGCCTTGCTGCCGATGCGACGAACCCTGCCGCCATTACCCGAATTTACGAGACCAAGGGTCGTCCTCAATTCAACCCGCTGATCTGCCATATGGCCAGCATCGCGATGGCGGAGGACTATGCGGTTTTCGATCCCATCTCGCATAAGCTCGCGGAAGAATTCTGGCCCGGACCGCTCACCCTTATTCTGCCGCTGAAGCCAAATAGCACGATTCATCCGCTGGCTACGGCAGGCCTCGATACGGTCGGCATCCGCATTCCCAAGGGCTTCGCCAGCAATCTGATCGCCGCTTTCGGCAAACCGCTGGCAGCACCCAGCGCCAACAGTTCCGGCAGGATCAGCTCCACCAGTGCGGCCCATGTGGAGGCGGATCTGGGCGAAAAAATCAGCCTTATCATGGACGGCGGCTCAGCATCTGTTGGCGTGGAATCCACCATCGTCAAGGTCGAACAGGACGGCACCGTGCGCCTGTTGCGGCCCGGTGGATTGGTGGCGGAAGAGATCGAGAGGGTCATCGGCTTCAAGCTCGTTCGTCCGGAAAAGGCCTCCGCCGCCATCGAGGCCCCCGGCATGCTGGCCTCGCATTATGCGCCGGGCGCATCCGTGCGGCTGAATGCTGTGTCCGTCGAAAAAGGCGAAGCGCTGATCCGCTTCGGTGGCAAGCCTGTTGCTGGTGAAGAGAATGCGGCCATCGTCCTTAATCTCAGCACCAGCGGCGATCTTACCGAAGCCGCGACCAATCTGTTCGATCACCTCAAGACTGCCGATGCCAGCGGTGCTGATAGCATCGCCATCACGCCCATCCCGGCTACAGGGCTGGGCGAAGCCATCAACGACCGGCTGGCGCGTGCCGCCGCGCCGCGCCCCTGACCCATTCATCCAGAGGATTTCATGACGATGACCGTTTTGCCCGATGACCTGATCCAGCGTTTCGTCACCATCGTCGGTGAGAAGAATGCCATGCGCGATCAGGCCGATCTCGCCCCGCATCTGGTGGAAAATCGCGGCCTTTATCAAGGTGCCTCGCCGCTGCTGTTGAAACCAGCCACGACGGGCGAGGTCGCTGCCATCATGAAACTCGCCAGTGAGACCGGTACGGCCATCGTGCCACAGACCGGCAATACCGGCCTTGTGGGCGGGCAGACGCCACGCAGCGATGCCAGCGACGTTATTCTCTCTCTGGAACGCATGAGCCGCGTTCGCGATATCGACCCCGTTGCCAATGTCATCGTCGTGGATGGCGGCTGCATTCTCGATTCGGTCCATCAGGCGGCCGACAAGGTCGAGCGCATGTTTCCGCTGTCGCTGGGTTCGCAAGGCTCGTGCCGCATCGGCGGCAACCTCGCCACCAATGCAGGCGGCACGGCGGTTTTGGCCTATGGCAATATGCGCCAGCTTTGCCTCGGTCTGGAGGTAGTTCTGCCGACCGGTGAAATCTGGAACGGCCTTCGCCGTCTCAAGAAAGACAATACGGGCTATGATTTGCGCGATCTGTTCATCGGCTCCGAAGGCACGCTCGGCATCATCACCGGCGCGGTGCTAAAACTGTTTCCCAAGCCCAGAGGGCATCAGGTCGCCTTTGCGGGTCTCAACTCGCCGCAAGACGCCCTGACGTTGTTTGATCGCGCCTCGACGCTGTGCGGGGCGGCGCTGACCGGTTTCGAGCTGATGCCACGCGTCGGCATCGAGTTTACGGTCAAGCATATTCCCGGCGTCCGTGATCCCCTGGAAACGCCGCACCCATGGTACGCGCTGATCGATATCTCGACCTCAGACACGGCAGAGACTGCGCAGACCATGATCGAAACTCTGCTGGAGCAAGGCTTTGAGGCTGGCATCGTGCAGGATGCGGTCATTGCGTCCTCCGAGGCACAGCGTCAGGCCCTGTGGCACATGCGCGAGAGCATGTCGGACGCGCAAAAACCGGAGGGCGGTTCCATCAAGCACGATGTGTCCGTGCCGGTTTCGAAAATTCCGGAATTCATGGCAGAGGCCGAGGCTGGCGTCCTGCAAGCGATTCCCGGTGCGCGCATCTGCGCCTTCGGCCATCTGGGCGATGGCAATATCCATTACAATATTTCCCAGCCCGTTGGTGCAGACAAGACAGAGTTTATCGACCGCTGGCGCGAGATCAACCACATCGTGCATGGCATCGTTCTTTCCTACGGCGGTTCGATTTCGGCTGAACACGGCATCGGTCAGTTAAAGCGTGACGAACTCGCCGATATCCGCCCCGGTATCGAAATGGAACTGATGCGCCGAATCAAAACAGCGTTTGACCCAGCGGGCGTCATGAACCCGGGCAAGGTCGTTAGTATCTAGCGCAAGTTTTATCGCCTCCGTCCAAAAATAGAGCGCCCCGGCAACAATGCCGGGCTCTCATGGCGCCGCCTTTTTTTGGGCTACACAGACGTCATCCCCACCCATTTTTGGCTTTCGCGTCTTTCGCAATTGTCGAAAGCGATGTGCCCTGCGCAAGCTGTTTTCAAGGCGATGCGCGCGGGGACAGCAAGCGCGTTTTCTCCGACTTCATATGACCCTGAAATCCGATGTTGGTACGCAAGCCGCCGCAAACGCTGCCGTGTCAATTCAGGAATTCGAAACCCTATCGGTCTGCGTTTTGCTAACCATTTGGGAATGCAAAGTTTTCTTAACCTCGATTTTTAAGCTGTCTCGAAGAAGCAGCCGCTATCTTCTCCCTATCAGAGGACGAAAAGTCCCGGACGAGACCATGAAACGGCTCTCAGGTAAAACAAGGATAGCATGATGACCAACACTGTTCTGAAGCCCGATTGGGCAGGCGCGACACTCCGGCTCGACCCTACGCGGTTCCCGCAGCAGATCACCTACGGCAAGGACAAGGGTTCAGCCGATATCGCTATCACGCTCGACGAGCGCGGCGCAGTCCTTCGCAAGGTTCTCCATTCCAGCGGTCTTCCGCTGTCCTTCGCTCTTCCAGCCCGCGCCTTCAAAGGCGTTGCCGCCCGCGCCATCGACCATGGTGATGGACAGGTTACCGTGACGCTGGAACTTCACCACGACGACCCGGATTTGTGCATTCCGCTTCTGGTAGCGCATGATCTGTGCGACATCGCAGCCGATTGGCGCAGCTGGTCTGAAGCCTATCGCATTCCCATGCTGATGGTAGAAGCCGATGGCGTTGCCCGTCCGCTGGAAGATCATCTCGGCCATGTCAGAACAAAGGCAACGCGCCAGCGCCGCCGCCACTCCTATTTCGCAGAGCGCCGCCCCCGCTTCCTCGTGCGCCGCAGCACGGGATCGCTTGGCATGACCATGCGCATCCAGGGCAAGGAAATCATCGCCCGCAGCTGATCCTCCACTGTTGCGGACAAAACGACAAACCCGGCATGTCGAAAGACACCGCCGGGTTTTTCGTATCAACCTGTTACCAGTGGCAAAAGCAGACCGGCAAAAATCAGCAGACCGACCCGGTTGTTGGATTTGAACAGTGCCAGGCACTGCTCGACATTGTCGATATCCAGTACCTTCACCTGCCGGAACAGCAGGAAGGCGGAAAGGGCTAGGCCAAGATAACCGGTCCAGTGAACACCCGCCGTAACGAATGCCAGGAAGATGAAGACGAGCGCTGTGCCATAAAGACCGATCAGCCAGGAATGTGTCTTATCTCCGAACAACAATGCCGTCGAACCGATACCGGCAGCCGTGTCGTCTTCCCTGTCCTGATGGGCATAGATCGTGTCATAACCGATCGTCCAGGCGATCGCGCCGATATAAAGCAGCACCGGCGAGATCGACAGCGACCCGAACTGACCCGCCCAGCCCATGAGTGCGCCCCATGAAAAAGCCAGGCCGAGAAAGAACTGCGGCCAGTTGGTAAAGCGCTTGGCAAAGGGATAGATCGCGACGAAGATCAGCGATGACAGGCCGACAAGAATGGCAAAGCCGTTGAAGCATAGCAAAACCACCAGCCCGACCAGCGCCTGAATGACGATGAAGATTTTCGCCTGTTTGCGGCTGACCCGCCCGGATGGCAGCGGTCGCGAGCGGGTTCTCGCCACCGCCATATCGATCTTGTGATCGACCAGATCATTATAAGTGCAGCCCGCGCCGCGCATGGCAACGGAACCGGCGAAAAATAGGAAGAGATGGAAGAGCAAAAGGCCCCACGAAAATGTGCCCTGATACTGCGCCACGTTTGCCGACAGCGCCGCCGACCAGAAGCACGGCCACATCAGCAATTCCCAGCCGATCGGACGATCCCAGCGGGCCAGTTGCGCATAGGGCCATAGCGTCCTCGGCAAAATCCGATAGACCCAATTGTTGGATGGCGCGTCGGAAACGCGGCCGGAAAGATCGCCTTGGTCAACCATATCAAGCGTTCTACGCTTGGCCTTTACGAAGCGTCAAGCAAAACACCTCGGCACAGTGACCTGCCCTGTCAAAACAGAACTTTTTCCAAAGGCGGTCGTGTCTTTTCGAAGTCCAGCAATCGCGCTTCGTTCTTTGCGATGTAATCGCGATTGTCTGGCACTACATTCCCGCGTTTTGTCAGCTGTATTTGGAAAATATAGAAATTCTCGTGCGTAAACGCCATTTCGGAACCGGCCAAATAGAACTCCCACATGCGGAAGAAACGCTCGTCGTAAATGGCGATGGCCTCCGCTTTGTTCGCCACGAAACGCTCGCGCCATTTGCGCAGTGTGTGAGCATAATGCATTGGTAGGATTTCGATGTCGCGCACCAGCAGGCCGGATTTTTCCACCGCTGGCAGAACCTCCGCCAGCGAGGGAATATACCCACCGGGGAAAATATATTTTTCGATGAAGGGATTCGTGGCGAGCGCCGGATAGGGCTGGCCGATGGAGTGCATCAACATAACGCCATTGTCATCCAGCAGCTCTGCCGCCTTGGTGAAATATTCCCGGTAATGCGTGGGACCGACATGTTCGAACATGCCGACAGAAACGATGCGGTCGAAAGGTCGCGCGGCAGAGAGATAGCGATAATCCTGCAATTCAAACCGCAGCTTGTCTGCCAGCCCACGCTTTTGCGCCCGGTCGCGCGAAACCCGCAACTGCTCTTCGCTCAGCGTAATGCCCGTCACGTCCACATCCGAGCTTTCGGCCAGATACATGGCCATGCCACCCCAGCCAGAGCCGATTTCCAGCACGTGCTGCCCCGGCTGTGGCATCAGCTTTGCCGCAATGTGCCGCTTTTTGGCGACCTGCGCTTCATAGAGACTGATGCCGGGCGGGTTGAAGTAGGCGCAGGAATATTGCCAGTCCTCGTCCAGAAAGAGGTCGAACAGCTTGGCGCTCAGATCGTAGTGGTGGGCGACATTGTCCTTGTTGTGATTGACCGGCAGATGCATCTTGATGCGCGATGCGATGATACGCGCCATGCCGCGCCAGACCATGCCGAACGTCAAAGCTTCACTGATCGTGTTGCTTTTGATGAGGGCGAGAAAATCATAGATGTCGCCCTTAACGACAACCATCCGCCCTTCCATGAACATTTCCGCCAGCTTCAACGCGGGGTCCGCGGCAATCTCGTCCATCGCGGCCTGATCGGTAAAGTTGATGGCGACGCGTTTTCCCGTGTTGTCGCCAAAGACCTGAAGCCCCCCGGGGCCCGTCACGACCAGATTTCCTGTCTTTATGATTTTACCAAGCAGAGCATGCAGAGATGAGGCCATTCCACCCACCAAATAAGCTAAGTCTCACTTATCAAGTAGAATGAAGCTATTCTTTTCAAGCAAAGTTGCAAGCCGGACAATGTTCAAAAATATTGAATGATTTCAGCTTGGTTTTTTGGGCGTTATTCCGGTGGTTTGATAGAGTAGAGAGGCCAGCGGGTGTGGCTTACCCCCCTC
>NZ_BBJU01000019.1 GCF_000739935.1 Agrobacterium rubi TR3 = NBRC 13261
CCACAAGCGTACCGAACACGCTACCCCGCCTCACCACTACCCCAACAAATCCCGAATCCGCGCCTCTTCATCCACCGTCAGTTTTTGCCCCTCCGACACCGCCACGCGCCGTCGCGCAAAAACGAAAATCGCTGTCGCCCCAATCAAAATCAGCGCAATCGGCGCACCCCAAAGCGCAATGGTCCGCGCACTGAAACGCGGCTTCAGCAAAACAAACTCGCCATAGCGAGACACGACATAATCGATCACCGCCTCGTCACTATCG
This sequence comes from Agrobacterium rubi TR3 = NBRC 13261, assembly GCF_000739935.1. GTDB lineage: Bacteria > Pseudomonadota > Alphaproteobacteria > Rhizobiales > Rhizobiaceae > Agrobacterium > Agrobacterium rubi. Next base: position 266 of record NZ_BBJU01000019.1, read on the forward strand.
CCCTGCGTCAAACGCTCGCGTACCAGCACGCGCAGGTCGCGGGCAAGCTCCGCATTGCTGTCATCGATGGACTGGTTCTGGCACACCATGCATCGCAGTTGAACGGTCAGCGCCCGCGCACGGGCTTCCAGCGCCGGGTCGGAGAGAACTTCGTCCGGGTTGAAGGCGAAAGCCGGGAGTGCGGTGAGGAGAAGGGTGAAGAAAAGGGCGATGGTTCTCACGTGGCGAACAAAGCCCCCTCTGGCCTGTCGGCCATCTCCCCCACAAGGGGGGAGACACCGTGCGGCAACCATCCGGTCCAATGGAAACGAAAAGCGTGAGGCAGGGTTAAGCCCCTCCCCCTTGTGGGGAGGGGTTGGGGAGGGGTTCTTGCCCATCATTCCGCAGGCTCCGGCACTAGCCCGGCCTTCACGGCCTTCGCCTTGCGCGTCGGCGCACCCACGCGCAACCGCCGGTCAGACAGCGAAACAAACCCGCCAATCATCATGAACACCGTGCCACCCCAGATGCACAGAATGAACGGTTTCCACCAGATGCGAACCACCATGCCGCCGTCGCTCATCGGGTCACCCAGCGAGACATAGAGCTGCGAGAGGCCGAAGGTCATGATCCCGGCTTCCGTGGTCGGCATGCGCCGCGCCGTGTAGAGCCGCTTGGAGGACCACACATCGGCCAAGTCCACTCCGCCTTTGCGCGCCGTGAAGTGCCCGCGATCTTCGGTATAGTTGGGGCCTACATGGTGGCGAATGCCGTCGAAGGTCAGGCTGTAGCCGCCCGCATCCACCGTCATTCCCTGCTTCATTTCCACGACGGTTTCCGTCTCGAAAGTCGTGACGGTGACGATGCCCAGCACGGTCACGCCAAGGCCCATATGCGCCAGCGCCGTCCCGAAGGTCGAGCGCGGCAGCCCTTTCAGGCGGCGAAACGCGATCCCGAAGGCCAGCTTGCCGAAATTGGCGCGGTACCACAGATCGGCCAGCGCTCCGAAGATCAGCCAGAACCCGGCGACGATGCCGAGAACCGCCAGCACCGGCCCGCCATGTTCAGCGTACCAGAGCGCAAGACCCGCAAGTGCGGCCAAACCCGCCGCCACATAAAGCCGCTGAAACGCGCCCAGCAGATCTCCGCGCTTCCACGCCAGCATCGGCCCAAACGGCGTCACGATCAGAATGGGGATCATCAACAGACCGAATGTCAGGTTGAAGAAGGGCTCGCCGACGGAAATCTTCTCGCCCGTCAGCGTTTCCAGCACCAGCGGATAGAGCGTGCCGATCAGCACCGTCGCCGTCGAAACCGTCAGAATCAGATTGTTGAGAACCAGCGCGCCCTCGCGTGAGATCGGCGCAAACAGCCCGCCCGCTTTCAGCATCGGCGCACGCCATGCAAACAGCGAAAATGCGCCGCCGATGAAGATCATCAGGATGCACAGAATGAAAATGCCACGGCTCGGGTCGGTCGCAAAAGCATGCACCGACGTCAGCACGCCGGAGCGCACGAGGAAGGTGCCGAGCAGCGACAGCGAAAACGTCATGATCGCCAGCAGCACGGTCCAGATTTTCAGCGCCTCGCGCTTTTCCATCACCAGCGCCGAATGCAAAAGCGCGGTTCCCGCAAGCCAAGGCATGAAGGATGCGTTCTCCACCGGGTCCCAGAACCACCAGCCGCCCCAGCCGAGTTCATAATAGGCCCAGTAGGAACCCATCGAAATACCCGCTGTCAGAAACGTCCAGGCAGCCAGTGTCCATGGTCGCACCCAGCGCGCCCATGCGGCGTCGATGCGCCCTTCGATCAGCGCCGCAATGGCAAAGGAGAAACAGACGGAAAAGCCGACATAGCCGAGGTAGAGCAGCGGCGGATGGATCGCGAGACCGAAGTCCTGAAGGATCGGGTTCAGGTCCTGCCCTTCGGCAGGCACCGGCGAAAGCCGCGCAAAAGGGTTGGACGTCAAGAGAATGAACAGCAGGAACGCCGTCGCCACCCACGCCTGCACGGCCAGCACATTGGCACGCAGCGTATCAGGCAGATTGCGGCCATAGACTGCGACCATCGCGCTGAACAGCACCAGGATCAGCAGCCAGAGCAGCATCGATCCCTCATGGTTGCCCCACACGCCGGTCAGCTTGTAGAGCATCGGCATCAGCGAATGGGAATTCTCATAAACGTTCTTCAGAGAGAAATCGGAGACGGCATAGGCATGCGTCAGCGCCGCAAACGAAATGCCCACCAGCAGAAACAGCAGAACCGAACCAATGGGCGCGATGTCCATCAGCGCCTTGTCGTTGCGGCGCGCGCCGAAGGCGGGCAGCGTGGACACGATAAGCGCCACACCCAGCGCCAGCACCAGAGCATAATGGCCGATTTCGGTGATCATTGCGTCGCTCCGGTTTTGGCGGTGCCATCTGGTGCCTGCTGCCACAGGCCCTTGTCCTTCAGGCGGTCGGCAACTTCCTTGGGCATGTAGTTTTCATCATGCTTGGCCAGAACGCTGTCGGCCACAAAGGCATGCGTCGCGGCATCGAAGGTGCCCTCGGTCACCACGCCCTGCCCTTCACGAAACAAATCCGGCAGAATGCCGGTATAGCTCACCGGCACACTCGCCCCGCCATCGGTCACGGCAAAGCTCACCGTGCGCCCCTCGCCGCGCTTGACCGACCCTTCGGCCACCAACCCGCCAAGACGGATGCGCGTGCCGGGTGCGACTGCGGTCTTTTCCAGATCGCCCGGCATGTAGAAGTAGGCAATCGACTGCCCGAAGGCGAACATCACCAGAAACGCCGCGATCATGATAAAGCTGACGCCACCGCCGATGATCGCCAGTCTTTTCTGCTTGCGGGTCATTGCGTCACTCCCTGCGCATTCACGCCCAGCTGCTGCGCCAGCGCCAGCAATTGCTTGCCCTGTTCACCAGCGGCCGGAAAGGCTTTCAGGCCTTCGGCCAGAGCCTGGCGCGCCTTCTCATCATTTTTCAACATCGCGTAGGATCGCACCAGCCGCATCCAACCCTCGAAATTATCAGGATTTTCCTTCAGCCGCGCGTCCAGACTTTCCACCATGCCAGCCACCATCGCCTGCCGGTCTTCGCTCGACATGTTGCTGGCGGCAGCCACATCCTCGGCACTCGGTCCACCCGGCGCCTGTGGCCTCGGCGCTGCGGCTATATCGGCACCACCGGTGTTTTGCAGATGCGCCTGCACCAACGGTATCCACGGCGCGCCCTCGGGCGATTCCTTCAGCAGCGCGGCAAAGGCATCGCGCGCTTGATCCGTTTTACCCGCCTGCTCCAGAGAAAGCGCCAGATAGAAGCGCACACGCGGATTGCCGGGGCTCATCTTTTCCGCGTCTTCCAGTGCCGAGCGCGCATCCTCGACGACGACACCGTCATTGGTCGCAATCAGCGTTTCGGCAAGGCCCGTCAGGCGCGGCGCGTTTTCGCCCTGAAGACGGATGGCATTGCGGTACGCCATCTCGGCATCACCCAGACGCATGGTCTTGAAATAGATCGGGGCCAGCACGTCCCATCCGGCGCCATCATCCGGGTTCTGCGCCAGATGCCGTTCGGCCTTGGCAATCATCAGGTTCATGTCGTTGCCGGGCTTCTCCAGCCGCGCGGCAAGCGGCATATCCGGCGTGTTCAGACTGCCCATATACAAGTAAAGACAGAGCCCCATCAGCGGCAAAAGCACGGTCACGATGCTGGCGAGCGCATTGTGCTTGCGTGGCGACATCGCTGAGACCTCGCCCGTTTTGTCGGATGCCGCCGCCAGAAGCCGCCGACCGATTTCGGCCCGCGCATACTCGGCTTCGGTCTCGCCGATCAGCCCGCTTGCGCGCTCGCGCTGCAATTCGGCCAGCTGGTCGCGGTAGACCGCCACCTCGCCCTCACGGGCAGTGTCGGCTATGCCTTTGCTGCGCATCAGCGGATAGGTCAGAACGAGGGCCACGGCCGCCGTCAACAGGGCGATGATAATCCAGAACATGCCGTTTCAATTACTCGAATGCGCACCGCTTTGGAATAAGCCGCTGCGGGATGACGTGAATTTGAGGCCCTATGCCGCAGGCGGTCGCACAAAGGCGTCCTGCGGCAGATGACCCAACCGGTCCAAGTTCTGAACGACAAGCCTTACGCTTGCCTTGACATGTGTCAAGCGGCCATCAGGTCAGCGGCGTCCACGTGCCGTCTGTGTTGCGACAGGCAGCACCGCGCACCTTGGCCTGCTTACCATCGATCGTCAGATCATGGGTATATTGGCGGCAATTCTGGTTGCCCACCTGATAAGGCGCGTTGGCAATCACTTCGCCGCGCGTATCGCCGCTGCCCCAGGTCACGGCCTGTCCACCGGGTGCCGTTTCCAGCGCCTGATATTCGGCTTCCAGCGCCTTGTTGAAATCACCACGGCCCATCTGAAGACCACTTCTGCCGACGATTCCGCCCTGAAGGGCTGAAATATAGGGCGTAGCGGACCCGCCACCGCGTCCCAGCAATCCGCCACCGGCGTTGCGGGTATTGGATGTCGTGCACGAGCTGAGGACCGAAAGGCAGATCAGCGAGAAAACCGCAGGGCGCATAAAATGGGAGTTCAATCCGGCAAATCCGGCTTTGCCAATCACGTCAACCAAGAATACACTCCTTATCAACGCGCCATCCTGGCGCGGTCATTCCTCAAGGGAATGTCATGCCAGTTTTTGGCCGTCATGCAAGCTCTTTCGAAAGTCCTGGTAGAAGCAATTCGGCTTTCAGACCGCCCAGCGGACTACGCGACATCGCAAACGTGCCGTGGTACTCAGAAACCACCTCGCTGACGATGGAAAGACCAAGCCCGGTACCCGGTCGGCTCTCGTCCAGACGCCGGCCTCGTTTCATCGCTTCGGTGATCTGATCCGGCTCCAGACCCGGCCCATCGTCCTCCACCAATAAAGTCACCCAAGACCTGCGCGTTACATCAGGGTCGGAAGACGGGTGCATGCCCGGCATCACAGTTATCACCACCTTGGTGTCCGCAAAGCGCGCCGCGTTTTCCAGAAGGTTGCCGACAGCCTCTTCCAGATCCTGCTGCTCCATCGCCAGCACGATCGTCGGTTGCTGCATGTTCAGCTCGAAGGTCTTTTCCGGGTTCAGGCGGCGCATCACACGCACTAGCCGCTCCAGCGCAGGCTCGCCCTCGACACGCGCCAGAATGGAGCCGCGCTGGGCGGCAATGCGCGCGCGCGACAGGTAGGATTGCACCTGCGCCTGCATCGCCTCCACCTGTCCGCGCACGAGATCGCCGTGATGGCTGTCCAGCGTGCGCGCCTCGTTCAACAACACGGCAATTGGTGTTTTCAGCGAATGTGCCAGATTGCCCACCTGCATCCGCGCCCGTTCCACAAGCCGGCGGTTGCTTTCGATCAACGCATTCACTTCGGTTGCCAGCGGCTGGATTTCACTCGGGAATTCGCCCTCTAGCCTCTCAGCCTCACCGCCACGGATCTTGCCCAGCGCCACACGCGCCCTGTCCAGCGGCCGCAAGCTGTAGAGAATGGCAAGACCGTTCACGACCAGACTTCCGACGCCAAAGACGGCCAGTGCCAGATAGAGGCTGTTGGAAAAGTCGCGCACATCGTCTTCCACGACATTGAGATTGCCGGTCACGCGAAACCGCGCCGCCCGGCCCTCGCCATCCAGCACCACTTCCGTTTCGGCCACCTGCACCCGGTTCTGCGCTTCGTCCGTCACCACGTAATAGCGCTCGTAGCGATTATCGAAGGGCACATCCAGAATACTGGGAACCGGCAGCGTGGCGACACCGAGCGAAGACGAGACCAGCGGCGCGGTCTGGAAATTGCCCAGCGGTTCCACCACCCAGTACCAGCCGGTATCGGGCTGCGAGAACCGCAGGTCTCCCAGCTGCGGGCTCCCTGCCAGCGTGTTTTCGTTGGAAACAGTGATGGAATTGATGACGTTGTAAAGCTGCGCACGCAGCAGATCGGTAAAACTGCGCTCCACGCCCTGTCTGTAGAGCGTGGAAATCACCACAGCGATCACCACCAGCGCCAGGGCAGACCATGCCGAGGCAAGCAACAGAACGCGGGCGGTGAGTGAATTACTTCGCATCTGCGGGTGCTTGCATCCGGTAGCCAAGACCACGGATAGTCTCGATCAGATCGACGCCCAGCTTCTTGCGCAAACGTCCGACAAACACTTCGATCGTGTTGGAATCACGGTCGAAATCCTGATCGTACATATGCTCGACCAACTCGGTGCGCGAAACGACCTCGCCCATGTGGTGCATGAGGTAGGAGAGCAGGCGGAACTCATGCGAGGTCAGCTTCAGCGTCACGCCATTGACTGTCGCCTTGGAAGACTTGGTGTCGAGCCTGACAGGGCCACAGACGATTTCCGAAGAGGCATGGCCCGCCGCACGGCGGATCAGTGCGCGCACACGCGCCAGCACTTCTTCCACATGGAACGGCTTGGTCACATAGTCGTCGGCACCGGCATCGATCCCCGCCACCTTGTCGCTCCAACGGTCGCGCGCGGTGAGGATGAGGACCGGCATGGATTTGCCACTGGCGCGCCATTTCTCGACAACGGTAATACCGTCCATCTGCGGCAGGCCGATATCGAGAACAATGGCGTCATAGGGCTCGGTATCGCCGAGATAATGCCCTTCTTCCCCATCGAAGGCCTGATCGACGACATAACCCGCTTCTTTCAGCGCGTCGGTCAATTGCCGATTGAGGTTGGTATCGTCCTCGACCACGAGAATGCGCATCATCCGTCCCTTTTCATTCCACCCGTCACTTCTGCAGCGCGACGGTCATTCAAATCATCTCTACATCAGAAATTTGGGGATTGCGACGGTCTACATCGGCACGCGCATGGTCACCTTGCGCGGGCGCTCGCCATTGCCTTGCACCAGCACGGTCACGACGCAGTTCTGGCCGTCATTGGACGGGTAGACCGACAGAAGCTGGCCGCCGGTTTCGCGCACCACACGGGATACGGCGGAGCTACAATCGCTCGCCACCTGCATGACCCGCGCGCCGTCATGTCCCATCGGCCCCTCAGCCTGCGGCGCAGGAAAACCGGCCAGACCGGCTGCAAGCGTCGCGATGATGAGAGGTGATGCCATTGCAAAAACTTCCACAGACAAATTGGATGCACGTCGAAACGAACTCTTGCCCGAATATGTATCGTAAACGTTCTGAATGGCAAATGAATGTGGGCTATCGCGGATTTGAGGGGGTGGTGAAGGGTGGTGGTGTGGCTCACCCCCCTCTGCCTTGCCAGGCATCTCGCCCTCAAGGGGGGGAGATCGACTCGCTGATACCTCTCGCCCGTCTTTAACGTATCGATGGAGTGGGAGCGCGCGCCCAGCTAATCTCCCCACCTGAGGGGGAGATGTCCGGCAGGACAGAGGGGGGGGGGGGGGGGGCCACACCCACCGTCCCTCCCCCCCTACCTGATCGCACTCGTCGCAGACAACCGCCCGTAGAGCGCGATCAGCCCGCCGATACCACCGGCCACCGTCGTCAGCCCCTCCGCAAGCTCACCCTCAAACCCCGCCGGCAGGTTCAAACCCACCACCTGCAACAGCGGTGCCAGCACCGCGATCAGCGCGCCCCATACGGTTTTCGATTGATACCAAGCCTTTACAGTATCCATATTTCACCCTTTCTCAGTTGACGTCATTGTGAAGTTTAAAGCTTCAGGGTCGCGCTCGCCGGGATCCCCAACGGCACCGCCCGCCCAAGCTGGCGCACCCGGACCGAAAGCGTTGCCTGCGCCGCGCCGAAATCGGTCACCTCGTCGCTCGTGGCATAAAGGCAAGCTGTCTCGCTCACCTCGATTGTTCGCCGCACCACCTCGCCGGACAGGATTTCTACGCGGTAACGCTCGGCCACCTCATCGAGCGGAATATCGGCAGCGTCCCATCCATCCGCCTCCACGCGCCCGCGCCGCACCCATGTCAGGCGCACGCCTTGCGTCCCACGCACGCCGCGCAAATGCACCGGTGCTAGGGGCGTTTCCGCCCGCAGCCCCCCCGCAAAGGCGAACGGCCCGACGCTCGAAATTTGCGCTCCGGCCGCCTCTATGATCCAGTTCAGCTGCAATCCACGCTCGTCTGCGCGCAGCCCCATCGGCACCACGCCCGCATCCAGCACCACCACCTCCGCTCCCTCGATAGCACCTGTCGCCATCGCGTCCTCGGTGCCCGCAAGCCCGCGCAACAGCCGCGACAACCGCCAGCGATTGGCCGAAACCTCCTCCGCCCCGGCGAAAGCCGCAATCTCCCACGCACCACCCGCACAGCGAATGGCAATCCGGTTTGCCCCATTCAGCACCGCCAGATCCGAAGCCGAGGCCAGATCGCCATACGGCAGTGTGATCTCGATTGCGCCAGCCACATTGAACCGCCCTGCAAAACCCCTCGGCACAGCGCTCGCAAGCGCGCCGATCTTTGCGGGTTGGTCCAGCAACGCCCGCGCCTCGTAGCCTTCGGTTCCAGCCGAAACGGACAGTGCCATGCGCCGCCAAGGCCTGGCCAAGGCCGCGACCCGGGCAAAGCCCTGCGCCTCACCGGCTTCGTAACGCGGCAAGTCCATCAGCACGATGTCCGGGTCGAACCCACTGGAAGCGCCCCCGCCGCCAGCGCGCGGTGTCTCCGCATCGCCGGAAAGCGCGACGGCTGCAGGCGCAAACTCCCGCGCCTCGATGCGTCTGACATCCCCGTCCTCGATCCGGCTCACCAGAAATCGCCCACTCGGGCCACCCTCAAGCTGCACGCAGTCGCCAGGGTCGAGCGCAATCTCGCTCGGCGCAATCGAAAAGCGCACTGTTCGCCGCGCCAGCCGGTTATCACGCAACAGCGCTTCCACCGCATTCTGCGCCGTTTCCTGCGCCAGGACCGCGCCCAGATCATAGCGCAGCACCCGGTTACCAGCATGGTCGATACGCCTTGAACGCACACTCGCCTGGTCGTAATCCAACGCCGGGTTGAACGCCGTCAGCACCGCCTCCGCTGCGAAATCGCTCTCATGGCCGCGTGCCTCAGACCACAGCGCCGTGTCCTCGATATCGGCGAAAGCAGACATCATCGTCGTCTTCGCCGCCGCCCGTCCGCGTGAGACAAACCGAAGTGTCGCCCCGTCCTCGATCACATCCACCTGAAAGGCTTCCAGCAGCGGCTCCAGCAGGCTGCGCGCTGCCGTCACATCGCCCTGCGCATACCCGCCCACATCGCCTGTTACGGCAGACACATCGAAATCCGCAAATCCATGATCACCAAGCACCGCCGCAATCAGATCGGCCAAGGTGGTCGCGCCAAGCCTGCCATTCAGCCAGTGTCCCGTGCGCCAATTGCTGCCATCGCTCCACGCCGCCGTGTCCTGTGGAAACGCTGGATATGGCCGCGCATCCCACGTCCACACGAAAATCCTGTCAGGGTCGACCATCCCCGCCAGCGCCGAACCACCCGCCCAATGGTCATGATGCGCCTCCAGAAACCGCCGCTGCTGGCTGTCTGCCCGCATGCGGCTCGAAAAATAGGGATAAGCGCTTTCGGATGATTTCGGGTCGATGAAGGTGTTGGGCCGGTTCGCGCCCTTGTCGATCGCGGGGCACCCCAACTCGGTGAACCACAGGGGCTTCATGCCGGGCACCCAGGCGCTCGGTGATGCCAGTTCCGCGCCGCCCACCCGGTCATAATGCCGGTTGCCCCACCAGCCGCGCAAATCCTTGTTGCGATAGACCCAGTGCTTGCCCTTCAACCCGTCAGAAATCGCGCTGCGCTTGCGGCTCGCGCGGTCTGCATCATCAGCATAATACCAGTCGAACCCCTCACCGCCTTCGATGCTACGGCCAAACCCCGCCGCATCGTCGGTTCCCCCGAACCCATCCGGGTTACCATCAAGCACATCCTCGTCGCGCCAGTCGGACAGCGGCATATAATTGTCGATGCCCACGGCATCGATATGCGGGCTCGCCCATAGCGCATCGAGATTGAAAAACACGTCGCCCGACCCATCCGCCGGGTGATAACCGAAATATTCGCTCCAGTCGGCGGCATAGGTCAACTTCGTCGCAGCGCCCAGCATCCCGCGCACATCGCCCGCCAGCCGCACCAGCTCCTCCACGAAGGGAAACGCCCCGGCCTGATCCCGCACCCGCGTCAACCCGCGCAGTTCGGAACCGATCAAAAACGCATCCACCCCGCCCGCCTGCTTCGCCAGCACCGCATAATGCAGCACCATGCGACGATACCCATCGGTGCGGTTGCAGAAGGTCGAGATTTGCGTGCGCGCCGCAGACGTCCGGTCTACGCTCCCTGCCTGCCCCGCTGCTGGATGGCAAGTAATCTTGCCACGCCAGCCATAGGCATCCTGTTGCAAATTGCCATAGGGGTCCGGCAGACTACTGCCTGCGGGAATATCCATCATAACAAAGGGATAGAGGCACACTCTCAAGCCCCGCGCCTTCAGATCGGCAATCGCCTGCAACACGCTCGTATCGCTTGGCGTGCCGCCATAGGCCGGGCCGCCATCGCGCTGGCTCACCAGCCGTACCTGCCCGCGCCCCATGCCCGCGACAGACCATGTGGCGCTTTCTCGGTCGCGATAGCCCACCTCCACGCCCGGTAAAACATGGCATTCCCCGGCGCGCATATCGGTGCCGAACCACGTCACCACCAGCGCCACGCTTTCCAGGTTTGGGCACAGTGCCTGCAATTCGTCGATGGAAGCCTGCCAGTCGGTTGCCGCCGCCAGCGTGTGGCGGTTCATCACCCGGCTTTCGCCCGCCCCCGTCCGCTCGGACACCGCAACCGTCGCATAACCATGCTCGGTGGCACCGGGTATCACCGTCACCGCGCGGATTTGTCCCTCCAGCCTGCCAATGGGCCTGACGACCTCGAACTGCAACAGCGGAATACGATTGCCGAAACCGTCCAGCGGCAAGCGCTCGAACACCACATAGGACAGGCCACGATAGGCCGGCGCATGTCCCGTTCCCTGCTTCGCCTCGATCAGCGGGTCAGGAAGCTGCGTCTCGCTGCCGGAGTAAAACCGCATTTCGATGCCGGTCAGGTCCAGCTCCTGCCCGTCGGCCCAAACGCGCCGCACCATCGCCGTCTCACCCTCGCAAAGACCGATCGCGATATTGGCGAAATAGCTGAAGGTTTCCACCGTCGTCGTGCCGGCACCCGTGCTCTTGCCGCCCTGCCGTTCCCGCGTCACACTTTCCTCAAACCGCGTTGCCCAGATCAACGTGCCGCCGATGCGCACCGTGCCATAGGCCCGCGCAATCGCCGCCCCCTCCTCGGCACCGGGAATACGCGCCGTGGAAAGCCGCGCACCGCTGACGGTCTTCGATGAGGACAACAGCGCATTATCGACCGCACTCCCGGCTAACGCCCCCGCCGCCCGGCCGATGATCGCACCAACAGGCCCGAAAATGCTGCCAATGGCAGCGCCCGCCGCCTGTAAAACAAGGGTTGCCATCAGTCACATCTCCGGAAATCTAAAAGCGCCGACGATGCGCCGGCGCCAGGAAGGCACCAGCGCCGAACGCAGTACCGCCGCACCCTCATAGGCATGAATGAAGTGGTCGCCATCCGCCAAAATACCCACATGCTTTGCCGCAAATTCCGGCCGCCAGCGAAACAGCAGCATGTCGCCCGGCAGCGCATCCCCCATGCTGGCAACCGGCTGAAAATGCCGCTGTGCCGCCGCCATCAGCCGGTCCTCGCCACTGCGCTCGGCCCAGTCGCGCGCATAGGGCGGCGGCAATTCCGGCTCGTCACCGTACAGTGCGCGCCAGATACCGAGCACCAGCCCCAGACAATCGCAGCCCACACCAATGGTGGAAGCCTGATGCCGATAGGGCGTGCCGATCCAGCTTTCGGCCACGGCCAGCACACGTTCTCCCGTATCGCTCATAGGTATATCGCCCCGCCATCGTGTTGCGTCCGGCTCGTCACATAGGAATAGGCAAAATCCGCCCCCGGCATATGTGGAAAACCTCGAAAATTCAGATGATTGGCAAACTTCGCCTTGCAGGTCACAAAGCTCTTGTCGCACCCTGCCGTCACCGTGAACGTGTCTCCCTGCTGCGGCAAAACCTCCAGCGGCAGCCACAACCGAAACGTCGCCACCCCATCGCGCAGCGCGTGGTCATCGAGGTCGAAACTGCGGTCTTTGTTCGCTCCGCTGGTAAAACGCATCTTGCCTTGCTTGAAGAACCCATCCGCAAAGGCAGATAGTCCAGACATCGTCAGCCGCCCCGCCGCATCGGTTGAAACCACTGCGCCACTGGCCTGAAATGCCGCCACATTGGCACCGCACCTGCCATCGCCCAGCGCCGCATCGCATCGCCGTCCATAGACCCGCCCCTGCGGCTGGCTCAGCCTGTGCGCAAAGCTACGCAGCTCCGCCGTAAAGGCTCCGCCTGCCCGCGTCACCTCGCCAATCTCGCGCACCTTCAGCAGAATGTGCTGCTCCGGTGCCTGCCAGTTCACGAGGTAAAGCTCCACCCGCGCACCATCGAAGCGCCCGGCAGACAGATCGGCCTCACTCACCGCCTCGCTGGAAAATCCGCCCGCCACCTCGCCGCTGCTGGCTGCCAGTCCCGTCTCGCTATCGTTTTCACTGGCCTGAAAACCGCTCGCGGCCAGATAGGTCACGCCGCCGAAGGTCAGCGGCTCGTCATGCTCGGTAAAGCCCATGATAACGCCATCGCGCAGGCTCACCTTCCAGCAATGACACGTCGTCGTCGCCTCGCCCTTAAGATGCGCAGCGAGAGCCGAAGGCACGGTCTTCATGGCAAAATCTCCACCAGCGGAATGGACGGAATACGTCCGGCCTCGAAGGCGCTGAGACTCACATCGATGCGGTCGATATCGAACCGCACAGGCACATCGAACTCGAAGCCTGCCCGAACAGCTGCCCCCGCGGCGGGCACATGCCCCGCCGCAAATGTCACCATCCCGGTCGCGTAATCGGTGCTAAAATTCACCGTCGCCACACCATTCACCGAAACCAGAACCGACCCCTCCACCGGCTTGGCAATCGTCCGCGTCCACCCTCCGCCCGCATCGGCATAGGTCTTCAACAGAGGAAATGCAGCCGTCACCCCATCGCCAGTGCCGATCCGCTGATCCATGGCGGTGGGTGTCGTCAGCGGCGGGCAGGACCGGAAGTCCACCGGATCACGAAACCGAAACCCATAAAGCTGCCCAACCCGCGCCTCGAAAAACTCCATTGCGGCATAAAGGTCACTCACCGAGCGCACCCCCGACCCCGCATCATACGCCCGCCGAGAATTCCGCCACCGCTGGTTCCGGTTCTCCCGCCCATTGGACAAATTGACAATATCCGTCCGCCGCACCGGCCCCCCACTGGTCCCCAACGCCAACCGCAGCGGAAACCGCACCTCATGAAATGCTGCCATGGCTCTGATTTTCCTGAATTTAAAATGAAATTTTGAGAGCAAACGCTGGCGGCAGTGGGCGCGGCTCACCCCCCTCTGGCCTGCCGGCCATCTCCCCCACAGGTGGGGAGATCGACTTGTGGAGGCCTCTCGGCCATCTCAACGGCTGCGGACAGAACGGGGAGCAAGCGCCCAGCCGATCTCCCTCCTTGTGGGGGATGTCCGGCAGGACAGAGGGGGGTGAGCCACAAACTCAACGCCAACCGTAAGAAGCGTCTGCCACACCCGCCGCCGCCAAACTACAAACCCCGCTGCCCACGCCCCACGCTCCGCGCCAGCATCGCCGAAATCTGCCCCTCGCTGCGCCGAAAACTCGCCGCGTCGCTCGCCGTCACATTGAACACGATCTGCGTGCCCCCACCACCACCGGCAGCAGCCACGCCCAGCGACCCATCCGCCCCGCGCTTCAGCGGCAAAATCGCCTCGCTCCCCGCCTCGCCCATCAGGCCCATATCACCACCCATGGGAAAAAACGTCGGGCTCGATACCACCCCGCCATTCGCAAACGGCGTCACCCGCCCCGGCACACCTCCATTGGCAAAGGCAAACAGCGATCCCGCCCCTAACGTAAGGCTGCTCACCGCAGATGACAGCATGTTCTCCAGCGGCTTCAATCCGGCAGACAGCGCAATATTGGAAAGCCGCGTCCCAAGTCCCTGCAACACGCTATCCAGCCCCTTGCCGCCAGTGGTCGCCGCCTGCAACGCAGACGTCAGCGCCGAGCCAAACCGCTGCGACCGCCGCTCCAGATCGTCCATCACCTCAGCCAAAGCCTGCGCCTCATCACGCTGGTCGGCAAAACTCGTCTCATCAACCATCGGCCTTGCCTTTCTGATTCAATTTGGGAAGCTAGGGGATTGGAATAACGCAGCAATTGCCACGCCGCTTGAAAAACCCAAGAAGTTAGGTTATTTATGAAATGGTTAGAGTTCTTCGCCAGCATGGAATGCGTTTCGTCATCTACACGGCAGATCACGAGCCACCTCACGCCCATGTCTACGGCGAAGGCGAAAGCCGCATTGATATCGTCAATCTCAATGTTATCACGCAAGGCGGCATGTCAGACCGGGATGTGCGACGAGCGGTAGACGTGATCGAAGAACACTAGCAACTCTTTCTCGAGACCTGGAGGAAATATCATGGTTGAGATCAGCGATCAGGATCTTGCACAGGCAAAAAAGCGCTGGAGTGACGAGCGGGCGGAGCGTCCGGTCCCGAACGCGGTTCGCTTCGATTCCGCTTCGGAACGGGTCATTGTGGATTTCACCAATGGTGCATCCTTCATGTTTCCGGCCCACGCGGTGGAGGGGTTGGAACTGGCAACAGCGGCCCAACTTGCTGAGGTCGAGTTATTGGGCGAAACCGGCCTTCATTGGGAAAGCCTCGATGTCGATTATACCGTCACCGGCCTAATGAGCGGCATATTCGGTAGCAGGGCCTTCATGGAGGCACAAAGCCGTGGCGGAAAGAGCCGATCGCCCACCAAAGCTGCCGCCAGCCGCGCCAACGGCGCAAAAGGTGGCCGCCCGAAAAAAGCGGCCAAGCCCTGATCACCCATCCGGAAAAGCCCGCATCAATCCCTCCAGCCCACCACGATCCAACCCGCCACGCTGCGGCCTCATCCCGCCTGTCATGGCAAAAAACTCTACCGGCGTCAGCGCCCAGAAAACCGTTGGAGAAAGCCGCAGCAGGCTCAGGCCCGCATGGATCACCTGCCCCCAGGGAAAGGGCCTTGCGTCCTGCGAGGCATGTGCGCCCGCTGCGGCTCTCAGGGGGAAGCGGGTGCCTCCCCTCCGGTGCCGGTTCCAGCGAAAGCCGCGGTCAGGAGGTCTCCCACGATCGTCGCATAGCCGGCAATTCCATTCTCGATGCTCATCGCCGCCACATCATCATCCGAAAACACGTTGCCCGCGCCGCGAAGCCCAGCGCCGATGACGCGGATCATGTCTGCCGCCTTCATCCGCCCGCTGGCAAAGCGGCTGGCCAAACCCGTAAGGTCATCGGCGGCAAAGGCGGTTTCCAGTTCGGCGAGAGCACCCAGCGTCAGGCACAGAATGCGCCGCTCGCCATCCAGCACCGCCTCCACCTCGCCGCGCCTGCGGTTCGCCCGCCCGAAATTCGCAGCCCCCATCACAAGGCTCCAAACGTAATGGCACCCGCCGATTCCAGCGCGATCTCGAACTGCACCTCGCCATCATGCCGCCCGGAATATTCCAGCGCGGTAATTTGAAACAGTCCTGTAACTATGCCGAAATCCGGGATCACGATCTGCCAGCCGGGAATGGCACCGGCAAAAAACTGCCCGCGCACCAGCGCGTCACTTTGCTGGTCCTTGAAGATACCCGATGCCGTCAGTCCGGCCCGCTGGATACCAGCCCCCGCCAGCAATTCCCGCCAGCGCCCGGCGCTTTCCGCATCCGTCACGTCAACGCTTTCGGCGTTAAACGCCAACCGCTTCGTGCGCAGCCCGGCAACGGTCACGAATGCCCCGCCATTATCGATCTTCAGCAGCAGGTCTTTCCCCTTCTGCGCCACCATGGTCTGTCCTTTCACATACTAAAAATGAGATGTGAGACGGCGCGGCGGGTTACCTCTCCCCCTGTGGGAGAGGACAGAAAATCACGATCTTAGCATCAGCTAAGTCGTAGATTTTTTAGGTGAGGGGTCCGCCGCTTGCGCCGAGAAAAACCCCTCACTTGCGATTTCTAACACTTAGCCTCTGGCTAAGATGTTGAAATCGCTTTCTCTCCCACAAGGGGAGAGATAACCGCCGCAGCCACCCGCGCCCTACTCCGTCACCGCCCGAAACCGTATTTCCGTCAAAAATTGCTTCGTCTTCGCCTGCCGCACAGATCGGCTGTTGCGGTAAAACAAGCTCACCAGCGCAATGCCCCCGCCCAGCACCAGCGGCGCGTCGTCGAGCAGGGCCAGAATGCGCACAGCGATGTCCTGCGCCAGCTTTCGCCCGCCCTCCTCGCTCCACACTTCGATGGTCAGGAAATGCTCTTCGCCGCGTTCCGAAGCGGTGGAATAATCGCGGCTGTCCATTTCGCCATAGGCCACGCAAGGCAAAACCGGCCTTGGCAGCAGCCGGTCGATAATGCCGCCGCTCCCCACCATGCCCAACAGTTCGGCATCGCCGACAAGACGCGTATGAACCGCCTGCAACAGCGCATTGGCTGCCCTCATCGGCTTTCCTCCTCGCAGCGGCACACGATAAAGCGACCCGTCTCATCGGGGTCGATGACCGATTTCACCGCAAAGACCCGCGCGCCTTTGCGCAGCCGCATGCCGGCCACAACATCAGTTCGAAACCCGGCCCAGATGCGATGCGTGATCGCCACGCCATCGGCAGAGGCGCGCTCGTAAGCCCCTTGCGAAACCGGCTCGATAGCCGCCCAGAGCGAGCGTAGCGGACGCCAACCCGCCGTCACACCACCCTGCCCATCCGACACCTCTTCCGGTGCCTCCAGCTCCAGCCGCGCCGTCAGTTGGCCGGGATCGAGAAAGGTCAGGTTCATCGCTCACAACCCCACACGGCGAAACGGTGCAATCAGCCGCTCGTAACCCGCTGGCACACCTGCGGGCTGGTCGGCAGGCGAAACCGCGCCGCGAAACGCAAACATATGGGCAATATGGATCAACATCGCCCGCTTCAGCGTATCGGGCACATCCGCGCCGCTTTCGCCAAAGCCTGCGGTAAAATCGATCTCGATGCCGTTCAGCGGCTGCCCGGGCGCAGGCGGCTGACGCAGCCACAGCCGCGCCGGTCGCGCCTGCCCGTCCAGCAGCTTGTCCGTGTCGGTGATATCGGTCGGGTCGCCCGCATCATCGAAAACCAGAATCGTTTCGATGGCTTGCACCGGTCCCTTGGCAATCTGAATCACGCCGTTGTCAGGCCAGTCGTCGAGATACAGCCGAAAGCTCTGGCGCATCAGGCACAGGCCCCTATGGCGTTCCAGATGCTCGCGCGCGGTGGTGATCAGCGCTGCCAGCAGCGCATCCTCATCCGCGCCATCCAGCCGCAAATGCGCCTTCACATCGGCAAGCGTCAACGCCTCCGCCAGCGGCGGGGTCAGTGTGGCATAGGTCATGGTGTCTCCGGGGAATTGGGGTGTTGCAGCAACAACTATTTTCTGTCAGCGCCCGTGGCTCACCCCCCTCTGTCCTGCCGGACATCTCCCCCACAGGTGGGGAGATCGACCCGTTGAGACCTCTCGCCCATCTCAAAGGCTGTGGATAGAGTGGGGATCACGCGTCTGGCCGATCTCCCTCCTTGTGGGGGAGATGTCCGGCAGGACAGAGGGGGGTGTGCCACAAGCAATGACGCTTTTGTTCGTCTTCCGTCATGCCGGAAACCTCCGGCATGACGACATCAAGATGAAGAACCGAGTTCTCAACTCGCCGCAAACTTCACCAGCTTCACCGCCTCAAAGTTCTGCACTCCACCGCCAACACGCTTGGTCGTATAAAACAGCACATACGGCTTGGCCGAATAAGGGTCGCGCAGAATGCGAATGCCCGTGCGGTCCACCACTAGATACCCCGCGCGGAAATCACCAAACGCAATCGCGGTGCTGCCCGCCGCCACATCCGGCATGTCCTCGGCCTCGGCCACCGGAAAGCCCATCAACAGCGCCGCTTGCCCGGCAGAAGCAGGCGGCTGCCACAGATAGTTGCCTGTGTTGTCCTTCGCCCGGCGCAAGGTCGACTGCGTCTTGCGGTTCATCAGGAAGCTGCCATTCTGTCGATGCCCGGCTTTGAGCGAATAGACCGTGTCGATCAGCACATCCAGTGGCCCGGAAGAGGCAAACGCACCGGCAGCCCCCGTCGCCACATAGCCGATCTTGCCCCACTCCCAGGCCGAATTCGCCACCGTGTCATAGGCCAGCAGACCCTTCGGCTTGTTCACGCCATCGCCGGAAATGAAGGCCGTGCCCTCCTGCTCGGCAAAAGCCACATCCACTTCAGATGCAATCCACGCCTCGATATCGACAGCCGCATCGTCCAGCAAACCTTGCGTGGCCGCCGGCATGGCGTAAAGCTCCATGGTCGGAAAGGTCAGTTCGGAAAGCTGCGGCGTGTTGGTCTGCGGTCGCGCCGCAGTCTCGGAAACCCAGCCGGTGGCCATGCCGCTCGGCGCAAACGGTTTTTTCAGTACGGAGCCGGAAACCTGCCGCACGGTGGAAAGTGCGCGCATCGGAGACACCACCGCCATGCGCCTGCCGATATCGCTGTCTGTCTCGTTGGGCAGCAGATACCCGCCATCCGCGCCGGCACTGCCAGAAAACGCCTTGGCCTCCAGATCGCGCAGCGCGCCCTCGTCACCCCGGCTAATATAGGCCTCGAACGCCGCCTTGTGCTCCTCCGTTTCCGCGTTGGCCGCACCCCTGCGCCCCAGCGCAGGCCGCGCCTTCTTCAGCGAAAGCTCGTCCATCGCCTTTTTATTGTCGTCCAGCGCCTTGTCGATGCGATCAAGCTTTTCGCGGGTCAGCACATCTGCGCCCATCTTGCGCTCGATATCCCCCAACCGCTCGTCATTGGTCTCCCTGAAGGCCTCGAATGCCTCCATAAAATCATCAAACGCCGCCGTCATCGTATCCGGCACGGCCTTGATCTGCGGTGCCACGGTGTGAATGGAAGTCTGTTCCGTCATGTGGTTTTCCTCTGTTGATTGTTGTTGATTTTTTGGCGGGGAGACTGCTCTTGTTCTCCGTCACCCCGGACCTGATCCGGGGCCCAGCAGCGTCGCGTCTGCGACGCAAAAGAGTCTTTCCCGCCGCAGACGCGCCGGACTGGATACCGGCTCAAGGTCGGTATGACGGAGGGGAGGCGCGAGCCTCAAAAGCCCTCTCACCGCCGAAACACCCCACCCGCCAAACTCTTCGCCGCCAGGCGCATCGTTCGCACCAGTTCCGTCTCCCGGTCGCGAAAGAACCTCGCCTGCTTGACGTTGGAAACCCGCGCAGATGGCAGCATGGGAAAGGTCACGACGGAGATTTCCCAGAGATCGGCCTCCAGAATACGCCGCACACCACCACGGGATGCCTTGCCCGCCCGCACGGTCTGGAAACCAATGGAAAGCCCGTCCAGCGCACCCGTCTTCATCAACGAATGCACCTCCTTCGCCCGCGCCACGTCAGGCGCCAGCACCCCCTCGACGTAAAGCCCGCGCTCATCCTCACGAATGGTCCGCCATGCGCCGATGGGTTGTGCGGGGTCGTGCTGATAAAGCATGCGAATTCCGGAAGCGCCGCGCTCCTCGAGCGAGCGCCGAAACGCGCCCCGCTCAATCACATCACGCCCCAGATCCACCTCGCCAAACACGCTGGCATAACCGGAAAACGACCCGTCGAAAGCGATACCGCGCAGTTCCAGACTGGCAAATTTGCGCGTAGCAGGCCGCGGCCCGCGATAAACGTGCATGAAATTCTCCTGGGATTTTGAGGAAATGTGCCTTGACGGATCAGATCAGGGTTTGGGCCGCGCCGCATACCGCTCGGCCACGCGCACCATCACGCCCAACCCCCACCACGCACAGAGGCTGGCAGCGGCCGAGCCGGTCAGCATCACCTCCTGGCTCGAAAGCCCACCGGAGATACCCATCCGCTGGACGATCCAAAGCCCCACCGGCCCGCCGAAAATCATACCGCAGGCAAGCCCGGTCAAAAACCGGCTCGCCGCCTCGCGGTGCGTCTGCGGCAACAGATAGATCAGCGAAACACCGGCCCCCGCCACGGCCCCGGTAAAACGGGCAGCCCAGATGCTACCCTCGTTTGCAAATTCAGACATGAGTAACCATTCCGGGTTAGAGTAGGACGAGTTGCACGACGGACGCCCTGCACCCGCACGACGGCTTTGTGCGCATTTCTTGAGTCATTGGAATCGGTTGAAGGAACACCTTCACAAACGGATTCCGGTTGTTGAGAAAGCGGTTCAACGGTTGGACGTCGCGAAAGCGAGAGAAATTCGATAACCTCGTGCTCGTGGCTCACCCCCTCTGTCCTGCCGGACATCTCCCCCACAAGGAGGGAGATCGGCTGGGCGCATGATCCCCATCACTCCGCAGCCTTCAAGATGTGCGAGAGGTCGCCACGAGTCGATCTCCCCACCTGAGGGGGAGATGTCCGGCAGGACAGAGGGGGGTAAACCCCACCCACCACCGCTCAATATGAAGCAACAGCCCACTAATACCCCACCGCCTCCCGCTTCTCCTCATCGCTCAGAAACATCGCAGCCCCCACCCTTGCCCACAACGCATCCCGCTCGCCAGCCAAGCCCGCGATCCGATCCAGATCCGGCTCCAGCCGCAACGCGCCCTCAAACAGCGGCGAAAGCCACGCCGATAAACTCGCCGCCGTACGGTTGATCAGCGGCAGCACCGTCAGCCGATAGAACGCCCGGTTCGCCTCCTGGTAATTCGCGTAGGTATTATCACCGGGAATACCCAGCAGCATGGGCGGCACGCCGAGCGCCAGCGCGATGTCCCGCGCCGCGCCATTCTTGGCCTCCATGAAATCCATATCCCTCGGCGAAAGCCCCATGCTCTTCCAGTCCAGCCCGCCCTCCAGCAGCAGCGGACGTCCGGCATTCACGGCACCTGCATAGCCCTCCTCGAGCTCCCGTTTCAGCCGTTCGTATTGGTCAGCAGAAAGATTGCCGCCTTCCTTGGGCTGATAGACCAGCGCGCCGGAGGGGCGAGCTGAGTTGTCCAGCAACCGCTTGTTCCAGATGCTGGCGGCATTGTGCAGATCCAGCGCCGCACCCGCCGCCGCCAGCGGTGAAAATCCGTTATGGTCGTCCAGAGGGTTGAACAGTTTCAGATGCAGCAGCCCCAACCCATCTCGATCCGCCGCAATGCGCCGGGCCGCACGCCCCTCGGCGCGATAATCGAATGCCGCCACCCAGCCATCCGCGCCCTCGATAATGCCGACCCGGTCGGGCCGCAGCAAATGCAGCTCCCGCAACCGCTCGCCAACCATCAGCGGCTCGATATAGCCATTGCCGGACAGCAGCAGATGCCCGTAGAGCGCCTCGAAGAAATCCGGCCCGCTCATTTGCCCGTTGGGACGCGCCAGCAGCCGCAACAGCGCGTGCTCACCAATCTCGTCGTCACCCTCATACAGCAACCAGCTGACGGATGCCGCAGCCTCCGCCACCATCCGCGCCGCCCGATGCGCCACCGGGTTGCGCATGAAACCTTCGCGAGACAGCGCGCCATACCCCCGCCCCGACCAATGCGCCCGCCCCGCCTCGCCAGACAGCACCAGAAAACCGCCCGCCGCCTTTTCTTCGCGCACAGGTTCGTGCTCCACCGGGCGCCGCCACGGCAGATGACCAAAAAATCGCATGGCTATTTCCTTTGAAAGACAACAAAAAAGCCACCCTGCAGGTGGCTAAGATGGAGGGCCAGAAAGCTGACTTACTTGATCGGCGCTTTCACCGCCCGGTCACTATCAAAATCCGCAGCCACCCGCGTATCCCTGAGCGGCTTCACCGTATTGGTCGAAAGCTCATAGGCCGGGTCGGCCTTATAGGCCGCCAGCGCAGCCTCGTTCTCGAATTCGCCGTAGACGATGAAGTCTACCGAATTGCCCCACTGGTCCTTCTTCACGTTCTCGCCGATTTCCAGCTTCGAAGCGTGGGAGATCGCGGTCAGGCCGGAGAGGCCCTTGCGCACCGCGTCGCGGTTGGCTTCCGGTACGGTGAAGAAAACGATGTGGCGGATCATGGCGGCACCTGTCATGCAAAATCTCGGGGTGGAAATCGCTATCATCCCACCGCTGGCTGTTCAATCAGGCTTGCCGTCAAGGCCGCGTAAAAGGTCCGGCCATAACCGGCGATCAATGCCGCCCGGTCATTGCCGTTGACGATGGCTCTGGCACCTTCCCAGTCGGCACGCTGGGCATCGAAATATTGCGAAAGCCGCCTGCCGGTAAAACTGCCGCGCAGCATGCCCTCCACCAGAATGGCGGCGGAAACCTGCGGCTCCATTGCCCGTTCAGGCCGCTCGACAAGATCAATGCCAGTCACCGCAGACATCGCCTCGTAATTGCGCCGGTGTGTCAGCTGCACCAGCCCGCGCCCCAGCCAGCTTTTGCCGTCCGCGTCGCGTCGCCAATAAGGCGTGCGCACCTGCCCCAGCCTTCCTGCCGCATAGGCCCGGTCCAGAATACGGATCGCCGCCTCGTCGCTGGCGGCAAGCGTTTCGCGCACCGGCTGCATGGTCGCCGCCGTTTCATGAAACGCGGTCGCCAGCATATAAGCCACGTGGCGAAGGTCGCCATCCGGCGCTCTTGCCTCGAATTCGTCGAGCACCAATTCCGTGCCGGTAACCTGCGCGGCACTCAATCGGCCCGGAAAGGGAGCACCCCGAATCATCGTGAAAAAACGTTGTCTGTCCAACAGCATCATCACCTCTCAGAATCATGGTGGCCTAAACCCCAGATTTTAATATGCAACTTTCCGTACCTAAATCGATTTAGAAAAATCCTAATCGATTTTATTTCATGCGAACCGTTTTAAGGGTAAACTTTACCTTGAATTGCGGAACCTCTGGGCCCCTACTCTGTTTCACACCGCGCAATGAACAGCGCCAACCCGAAGGAGGAATGCCATGACCGCGACGATCCCTCAGACGACCTACGACCGTCTCGAAAACGAATGGCGTCAGATGCGCGAAGTCAGCGCACAGACAAAACCTTCGCAGGCCCCGAAGAAGTAATTGGAAGGGGCACATCCTGCCGCCTGCTGGAATTCAAAACCGCCCGTGATGCGCCTTATTGGCCTTCGCGGGCGTTTTGCGTTTCTGCTGAAGCGCTAACCCAAAACTCCGTCACCCTGCACTTGCTGCGGGGTCCAGCCGCCGCGTGTCGACGCGGCGAAAAGACTCTTCCGCGATCAAGGACTTGATCGCACTGGATACCGGGTCAAGCCCGGCATGACGGAAGACGATGTCATCTTCCCTCACATCCCCCGCACCCGCGGTTCTGCCATCGTCTCCATCGCCAGTGCCGTCAGCGCCCAGACCAGCGCATCCAGCCTGTCCGGTGACTTGCCCGAGGAAAGCCCATTCGGCCCGAAATCCGCCATCTGGTCTTCCAGCTTCTCGAACCTGTCCGCATGCCGCACGCGGCCCTGCTCATACAGTGCGGCCACCGGCTCGGCACGGGTGAACTTGCCCCGGCTGGCCCGCACCATGGTGATGGGCAGGTTGGCGTCGATGCTTTTCAGCATGGCGCTCACCATCTCGCCACCCTGGTTGACTTCCGCTACCACCCGGTCGGCCTCGAAGCGGCGGAAGGCGGCAACCACCGCCCGCGCCCAGCCCGCAGGTGTCGCGCCCTCGGCGGAACAATCCGCCAGAACCCAGAACCGCCCGTCGATGCCGATGCCCGCCACCAAGATGCCGCAGCAGGAGCCCTCGCCGCTTCCCGCTGGCGGGTCCACCGCCACCACGATCCGCGCCAGAGCATCCGGCCTGTTATCAAAAATCGCTTCCAGATCGGCGCGCTTCCACAGCGCATCATCGCGCTGTGCAATCAACTCGCCATCCAGCTCCTGCCGCCCCAGCCGCGTGCCGCCATAGCGTTTCAGCATAGTGTCGATGAAGCCGGGCGAGAGATTGTCGGCATTGTCGTGAGTGCGTATTCGCACCACACGGCTTGCCGGGTCGGCCATTAGCGTCTTCAACAGCGGTATCGGCCTTGGCGTGGTGGTGATCAGCTGACGCGGATTGTCACCAAGGCGCAGACCGAATTGCAGCATGTCCCAGGTTTCCTGCGCATAACGCCATTTCGCCAGCTCGTCAGACCAGGCAAAATGAAACTGCGGCCCACGCAGGCTTTCTGGGTCTTCGGAGGAGAAGATTTGCGCCATCGCGCCGTTCGGCCAGACCAGCCTGCGGCGCGATGCCTCGAAATCCGGTCTCCTGAACCGCGCCACCCGGCAGATGCCGGAGACGCCGTCGATCATCACCTCACGCGCATCGCCCAGCGTTTCCGCCACCAGCGCAATGCGCAGATCGGAGCGGTCGCCCATGGAGGCAACCAGATGCACCCATTCGGCCCCGGCCCGCGTCTTGCCGGAACCACGCCCGCCGATCAGCAGCCAGTTGCGCCAGTCGCCATCCGGCTGTTGCTGCGGGGCATTGCCCACGAAGCGCCAGTCGCGGTTGAAACGGGCAACGTGCTGCCGTTGATATTTCTCTGCCAGCGGCGCTGCCATGCCTTGCGCAATCTCCTGCCTGCGAATGTCAGGAACGGTGGAGCCGATGACAGGCACCGCCGCCCGGCCCGCCTCATTTTCAGGCTTGAACCGCGTCTTCGTCCGGCGAAACACCGGCGGCGACAAGCCTTGCCCGCACTTTTTGCCGGACGAGTTCGTCGATGCGCCTTTGGAAGAATGCGACGGCCTCTTCATAATCTTGCGCTCCCGCCGCAGTTTCAGCCGCCGCCTCGCGATCGCGGGCCAGTTGCCGTTGCAGCGTGTCTATTTTTTCCAGCGTCCGCACGATCAGCGAAACGGCATCGTTCGCGGCCTTCACATCGGCCCGCGCCACCTTGCCCGCCGCCTCATCCGCCACGCCCTCCAGCGCAGCGCCTGCCCCTTCGCGCAGACCGCGAAAGAACCGAAACTGCTCGCGCATTTCAGCGGTCATCTCGTTCAGCAAGCCCCACAACCCATCCGGCCCGTGAATGGTACCGGTTGCGGTTTCAGGCGGTAGAGATTTGGTTTCGAGCGTTATGAGCGGGGCATAGACGCGGCTGTGCGGCCACGCGCGGTAAAGCGAGAGGTCGGTATCGATTTTGGATGTCATGGTCTGCCTACTGGTGAGGACATCAAAAGTCGGCGCAAGACGCCCCCCCCCCCCTCTGCCTGCCGGCATCTCCCCCACAGGTGGGGAGATCGACTCGTGGCTAGCTCTCGCCCATCTCTAACGTTGCGGGAAAAGCGGAGGGGTTGCGTCTTGCCAATCTCCCTCCTTGTGGGGGAGATGTCCGGCAGGACAGAGGGGGGTAAGCCGCAGCCAAAGGTCCAGCAGCAGAAACCGCCACCCCCACCACCCACACTTTTCCGACTATACCCAAACACTACCAAACGACCGTAACGCCGTCAAGGATTATTTTCCTATTACATCCAAAATTTATTCTTCCAACCCCTTAACCGGCATATTACACTCAAGCAGTGGATACGGGGAAGGAAGCAAAATCTTGAGATGGATCAGTCGTTTGGTCATGCCGTTGTCGAGCACAGGCATTGTCGTCGGTACGGTGTTGCTCTGCGTCTCGCTCACGCCGTCGCTGCTTCCCCGCACCTTCATCATGCAGGGCGTGTTGTGCGGGTTTTCCTTTGCCATCGGTTATCTCATCGGCGTTTTCCTGAAGGATATCGCCATTTATCTCGGCCTGCCGCAGCCCTCCCGGCATGATAAACGCGGCATTCTCTTCGTCGTGTCGCTGGCCGCCATCATCGCGGCGGTCGGGTTTCTGTGGCAGGCGGCCACGTGGCAAAACTCCATCCGTGTGTTGATGGAACTCGACCCGCTGGACAGCGCCCACCGCATCAAAACCGGTGCCATCGCCGTTGGCGTGTCCGCCCTGCTCATCGGTTTCGGGCGCCTGTTTCAGATCGTGCGGCGGCTGTTTGCCCTGCGCAGCCGCCGGTTTTTGCCGCGCCCGCTGGCCAATGTCGTCGGCATTGCCGCCGCCGCCGTCATCGCTGTGCTCCTGCTCAACGGGCTGGTGGTGGATGTCGGCCTGCGGTTCATGGACTCATCGCTGAAACAGGTGGATAGCCTCATCGAACCGGATGTGCCGCGCCCCTCCGACCCCATGAAAACCGGCAGTTCCGCCTCGCTCATGTCGTGGGAATCGCTGGGACGTCGAGGCCGTGAATTCATCGCCACCGGCACCCACAGCGCCGAAATCTCTGCCTTCACCAACCGCCCGGCGATGGAGCCCATCCGCGTTTACGCCGGACTGAATGCCGGAGCAACACCGGCAGAGCGCGCCAAACTGGCGCTCGAAGAACTCAAACGCACCGGCGGTTTCGAGCGTGATACCCTTGTCGTCATCGCCCCCACCGGCACCGGCTGGATCGACCCGGAAGCCATTGATACGCTTGAATATTTACACAATGGCGATGTCGCCACCGTCGCCGTGCAATATTCCTACCTCTCCAGCTGGATCGCGCTTCTGACTGAGCCGGATTATGGCGTGGAAACCGCCCGCGCCCTGTTCGAAGCCATCTATGGCTACTGGACGACGCTGCCCAAGGACACCCGCCCCAAGCTCTACCTCCACGGCCTCAGCCTCGGTGCGCTGAACAGCCAGAAATCGTCCGATCTCTACGATGTGCTGGCAGACCCCTTCCAGGGCGCACTGTGGAGCGGCCCACCCTTCTCCAGCCCCACATGGCGCATGGCCACATCAGGCCGCGCCTCCGGCTCACCCTATTGGCTGCCAAAATTCCGCGATTCCTCGGTCATCCGCTTTGCGGACCAGTACACCAACGCCCATATGCCGGATAAGCCCTGGGGGCCGATGCGCATCGTCTATCTACAATATGCCAGCGACCCCATCACCTTCTTCGAGACCGCCGCCCTCTACCGCCGCCCGGAATGGATGAAGCAACCCCGCGGTCGCGACGTCTCCACCTCCTTCCGCTGGTTCCCCGTCGTCACCGAACTACAACTGCTCCTAGACGTCGCCGCCGCCACCACCGCCCCCATGGGCTACGGCCACGTCTACGCCCCCGAACACTACATCGATGCCTGGCTGGAAGTGACCCAACCACAGGGTTGGAGCGCGCCAGACATTCAGCGGCTGAAGATGTTTTTCAAGGCGAAGCGGGGCAGTACGGATCCGGTGTGACGTGGGAAAAGCCGCAAATATGCCATCTTGCGGAATTACCCTTAAAGGGTAATATGAAGCATGGAAAAACGGCTCGCTCACTACGATCTAAAAACCATTATCGCCATCGTAAAACAGCGGCGAGCAGCTGTCTTCACAAAAACCGCAATTGATGGCGGGCGGCGGATGGACCTGACGGTTGCTGAAATGATCGACGTCATTTGTGGGCTCAATGCGAAGTGCCTCTACAAGTCGATGACAACCCATAACGACAATACCGTCTGGCAGGATGTCTATCGTGCGGACACCCCCGGCGGCAGAGCCTATATCAAGCTGACGCTTCGAGACAACGGAGCATTGGTTATACAATTCAAGGAGTTGGAGTCATGAGCGATATCTGCATGTGCTGCGATTCTGGCGCAAGAATGAGCGCCTTTTCAAACGAAACCCACCGCATCGAACACCGTGGATTGGCGGTCGAAGTCGATGGCCTTTCTGGCGTTCGGTGCCCTACCTGTGGCGAAATCGAATATGATGCGCAAAGCGCTGAACGCTACGCCACGGCAAGTGATTCACTCGTGCTGGAAGCGCGCCGAACCACGGGCGACGAGTTGCGCCGCATCCGCAAAAAACTTGGCATCAATCAGGCGGAAGCATCGAAGCTCACAGGCGGTGGGCACAATGCCTTTTCGCGCTATGAAACCGGCAAGGTGACACCCACTCCTGCCGTCATCAATCTCTTCCGCATGCTGGAAAAGCATCCGGAAGAAGTCGAAGAGCTTAAGCGGGCCTGACGTTAGGCCCGCCCACCTCACCGCGAAATCCGCGTCGACAAAATCACCGAAGACAGCGTCCGCTCCACCCCATCCAGCGCCCCGATACCATCGATCAACCGGTCCAGATCGGCAATCGAAGGTGCGGTCAAAATGGCGATCAGGTCGAAAGCACCGCTGACGGAATGCAGCGTCGTCACCTCCTTGATCGCGGCAAGCGCAGCCGTCACGCCCGCCAGTGCCTTGGGCGCAATCGTAATCAGCACATGCGCCCGCACCAGCCCGGACAGATAGGCGTCGGACAGTTTGATGCCGTAACCGGATATCACACCATCCGCTTCCAGCCGCTCGATACGCGCCTGCACCGTGGTGCGGGAAAGGCCGAGCTTCCGCGCCAGTTCCGCCACCGGCATGCGCGCATTGTCCCCCAGCAGCGATAACAGTGCCCGATCTTTTTCGCTTAGCATTGTGCATAATCCTCTCGGCGATCTGCACAACTCTAGTCACTCTTTCGCGCAAAGTGAAGCTACGAATCGTTTGCGAAAAGCGGCATTCTGTTACCTCAACAAAAAACAAAAGGGGACAGAATGAAACACATCGTCATCATCGGCGCGGGCAATATCGGCTCTGCCATCGCATGGATGCTCGCCGTCACAGGCGATTACCGCGTTACCGTTGCAGACCGGTCTGCAGACCAGCTCGCCAACGTCCCCAGCCATGAACGCGTCGATACCGAGATCGTCGACATCACCGATCGCCTCGGCCTACAGGCGCTGTTGAAAGACAAATTCGCGGTCCTCTCCGCTGCCCCGTTCCACCTCACCGCTGGCATCGCCGAAGCCGCAGTCGCCGTCGGCACGCACTATCTCGACCTCACCGAAGACGTCGAATCCACCCGCAAGGTCAAGAAACTGGCCGAGGCGTCCGAAAGCGCCCTCATCCCGCAATGCGGCCTTGCGCCTGGCTTCATCTCCATCGTTGCCGCCGATCTTGCCTCGCGTTTCGACAAGCTGGACAGCGTGCGCATGCGCGTCGGTGCCTTGCCGCAATATCCGTCCAATGCCTTGAATTATAACCTTACCTGGAGCACGGACGGTCTCATCAACGAATACATCGAGCCCTGCGAAGCCATTGTCGAGGGTCGCCTGACAGCCGTGCCTGCGCTGGAAGAACGTGAAGAATTCTCGCTCGATGGCATGACCTACGAGGCCTTCAACACATCAGGCGGTCTCGGCACGCTCGCCTCCACGCTGGAGGGCAAGGTGCGCACGATGAACTATCGCACCATCCGCTATCCCGGCCACGTCTCCATCATGAAGGCGCTGCTCAACGACCTCAACCTGCGCAACCGTCGTGATGTGCTGAAAGACCTCTTCGAAAACGCCCTCCCCGCCACAATGCAGGATGTCGTCATCGTCTTCGTCACCGTCTGCGGCACCAAGAACGGCCGCTTCATGCAGGAAACCTACGCCCACAAAGTCTATGCCGGCCCCGTCTCGGGCCGCATGATGAGCGCCATCCAGATCACCACCGCCGCCGGTATCACGACGGTTCTGGACTTGCTGAGCCAAGGCAAGCTGCCGCAAAAAGGCTTTGTAAAGCAGGAGGATATCGGCTTGGCGGATTTTCTGGCCAACCGCTTCGGGCAGTATTATGCACCACGGGAGGGGTTGGCGAAGGTGGGGTAGTCTACCTCCGCACGTTAGCCACAGCATGTGGGGCTCACCCCCCTCTGCCTTGCCAGGCATCTCCCCCTCAAGGGGGGAGATCGACCAGACGAAATCTCCCACTCCGTCCGCAACATTCAAGATGGCCGAGACCTACCCACGAGTCGATCTCCCCACCTGAGGGGGAGATGTCCGGCAGGACAGAGGGGGGTAAGCCCCACCCACAACCCTCAAAACTGAATCCTCAAGTCCCACAAAACGTCCGAAACACCCGCTCGTGCCCCATCGGCGCTTGCATATAAACCGCAAACTCCGGCACCTCATCAAACGGCCGCGCCGTTGCCCGAACCATCGCATGAAACGGCTCAAAATCCCCATCCTCCACCGCCGCCGCAATCACCTCTTCAATGCGGTGGTTGCGCGGAATGACCGCCGGGTTCACCGCCCGCATCGCCTGCGCCCGGTCACTCTCGGTGGCGCTTTCTCGCCACGTCCGCTGTCGCCAGCGGGCCAGCCATTCGTCCGCACCGGCCAGATCAGTAAACATGCCGCGAAACGCCTCCGGACTGCCATCCGCCGCATCGCAGAGCCTGCGGAACGTCAGCGTAAAATCCACCTCATTGCGCTGCATCAGCGCCAGCAAATCCTGCACCAGTTGCTCGTCCGCATCGTCCTGCGTCGTCAATCCCAGCTTCTCGCGCATGCCTGAAAGCCAGCGTTTGGGGAAATCGCTGGCAAATTCCGCCAGCACGCCATTGGCCAATTCAACCGCCTTTTCGGCATCCTCATCCAGCAACGGCAACAGGCATTCCGCCAGCCGCGCAATGTTCCACTGGGCGATGCCCGGCTGACTGTTATAGGCATAGCGCCCCTGTGCATCAATGGAGGAAAACACCTTGTTAGGATTATATTCATCCATAAAAGCGCAAGGCCCGAAATCGATCGTCTCGCCTGATATAGCCACATTGTCCGTGTTCATCACGCCATGGATGAACCCCACCATCAACCAGCGACACACCAGCGCGCGCTGCCGCTCCGCAATCGCTTGCAGCAAAGCGAGATAGGGATTTTCCGCACTTTTTACATCGGGGTAATGCCGGTCGATCACATAATCCGCCAGCGCCTTGATCGCATCATTGTCCTCACGCGCCGCGAAAAACTGGAACGTACCAACCCTGATGTGGCTCGCCGCCACCCGCGTCACCACGCCACCCGGCAGGCCGGTTTCCCGCTGCACGCGCTCGCCCGTCGCCACTGCCGCCAGTGCCCGTGTCGCTGGAATGCCCAGCGCATGCATGGCCTCGGACACGATATATTCGCGCAGCACCGGCCCCAGCGCGGCCCGCCCGTCACCACGCCTCGAAAACTTCGTCGGCCCGGCACCCTTCAGCTGGATATCGCGCCGTTTGCCATTGATATCAACGACTTCCCCCAGCAGAATGGCCCGGCCATCCCCCAGCTGCGGCACGAAATTACCGAACTGGTGCCCCGCATAGGCCATGGCCAGCGGCTCCGCCCCCTGCGGCACGACATTACCGGAAAAGATCGTCGCCAAACGCGCATCATCGACGCCTTCAAGCTCCAGTCCCATCTCGTCAGCCAGCGGGCGGTTAAACGCAATCAACACCGGCGCCGCCACCGGAGTGGGCAAGGCAGCGGCGGTAAAATGCTCCGGCAAGCGCGCATAGGAATTGTCAAAATGGATCACGGGTACTCTCCCTGTTTCCATCTATATGGGCGGGTTTAGCACAATATTCCAGCAGCAGACGCCGAGGTCCTCATTTCACATCGCCCGTCTTCACGTCGATAATGCGCAACCCTTCGTGCCTGACGAACGGGGCGGAGGGTCTGAGATGCGCGCGAACAAGGCGTACCGCCTCGGCATAATCGGCATCGGATGCAAAACCCCGGCGCGGCAGGATCAACGCCTCGCGTTTGGACAAGGCCAGAAAGAGATGCGTCCTGGTTTGTATCGCCTTGACGATACCACTCCAAGAAATGTCACTGTTGATATCCGCAGAACGAGCCCTGACGCCATCCCTCGACAGCGTAACGACGATGTCCTGATTTGCCGCCGCCCTTGTTTTGAACACCATCGCCGCCATCAGACCGGCCAGATGACCGCTGAAAACGGTCAATAGAAGCGGCAGAAACCAGATGGGCCAGTAACGGAAATAGAGTTCGGCATACATGTCGGCACCCCCTCCTTGACCGGCCAAAACCATGCCATGACGAAAAGATTTCCAGCAATGATCAGTGACAAGACGAGTTTCAACACAGTCTGCCAGAAAGGTCTGCGGATCAGTGCTCGGGTGACCGCAATGAAGTCAGACCGCATACAAACATAGCGTATGTCCAGAACTCGCTCCTTGGTGTCCACGGCTAAATTTCCTCTTTGCCAAGAGCCTGCCATTGCCCGTGAACGAGGCGGCTCGCATAGGGCGGCGCGGCTTCTCCACCGCCGATATAGATGTAGAGAAACAGCTCCATCACCCTGTCGAACAAAGTCTTCGGCATCATGAGTTTTGGCTCACCGTCTTTCATTTCCGTCTCCCCTCTGTCCGCTTCAATCAGGAGATTGACCGCCGCCTGCGCTTGTCTCTCCGGCACGAAAACACCGGCACCGCCAACGGCGTTTGTGTAATGCTGGAAATTATTGATGACGTGAACCGGCTTTGCCACAACCACGATGCCGTAAGCTTCGAGATAAGATGTGGTCACTGCAAAATCCGCAGCGGTAAAAACTGTGGCCACCCGGATCACACAATCAGAACACTCGGCCATGCGCCCCCTTCAAAGTATCGATTCCGAGACAAGTGGATTGACAAAAGCTGCAACGAGCCATCAATAATTACAACCAAAGGTCAATATAAAAGCGTGTTTTTTTTGCAAAAGCTGCGGTGCGCATCGAGTGGATGAATCGACGCGATAGGAACCGAAATGGCAGCTCTCTTTAGGCGCCGAACGGCACTCACTGCCATCGTCGGCTGGTTAATGGCAGCCGGATGCGCCCGTGCCTTACCAAGGTCCACATCTTACGAAGAAGGGTCTTCCACCATGCTTTCAAGTCTCAAGCGCCTGATATCGGGCAACGGAAAAGCGGTGCCGACGCGCAATAGTAAAGACCGCCGGGAGGCTTACGAGACGTTCCTGGAAGAGCCGGAATATGTCTTTGAGGGTAAAGATGACACGGATACGCTCGTGGAAGCCTACGGTCGTGATTTTGCGCCGGAAGGTTCGGTGGATGAAGGTTATGTTCTACTAAGCAACGGCATGAGCGACCAGCAAATGTCCATCCCGGAAGGTGCCGGGGAAGAGGGCATCAAACCGCGTGCGGAATTGATGTGGTATGTCCGCGAACCCACACCGGAGATCGTGGCAAACTTGCGGTGGTTGACGCAGTTTCCGTTTATCGACAAGACCTTCATAGGCTTTGGACACCGCATTCCCATGCCGACACCGCCACTGTCGGATTGCCCCTTCAAGACCTTTCTCTTTCTCAGACCCATCATATGTGACGACGAACTTTTAAGCGACACGGTGTTTGTGGACAATGAAAAGGTGGATATTTTGACTGTGCACCTCATCTCCGATGCGGAATATGCATTCATAAAATCAAAGGGACTGGATCCGTTTCTCGATATGCTCGATGAAAACGACTATCCGCCCATCTTCGACCCCAAGAGGCCGTCCTATATCTGAGGTGTTCCCGAAGCCTGTCTCAATCCGGGCTCTCCTGCTGCGATGAACTTTAACCTGCCACTTTCGTTGCTATCCTGTCACCGCATATTGATGAAAGGATAGTGGAATGAACGATACAGCTTTGCCCGTAGAGATCGAGAGCGCTGTTCGCACCATACAAACCGATCTTCCGGTCAATGCCACGTTCCACGTCTGGCTGAAGGCGAAGAAGGCGGATGAGCCGGGTTCGGTGTCCTTTTCCAACCATAATGGCAAGTTCGGTGAAGTCTCCACCACCAATGTCGATGAGTATAATTTCCGTATTTATCAAGTGTTTGGCGGCGGGCGGGTTGAGCTGAGCTATGATACGGTGACCACTGCGGTCTCCGTCATGTACTGGTTCATCGCATCCGATGTTCTGGAAACCGGCATTACTGTCGTCCACACCAAGCCGGATAATGCTGCACCCGATCTGCCGGATAGCTACCATTTCCGCCCGCCCTTCGGCTGGATGAACGACCCCAACGGCTTTGGCCGTTTCGAAGGGCGTCCGCACCTGTTTTATCAGCATTATTCCCACGGCCTGCGCTGGAACACCATGCATTGGGGCCATGCAGTCTCTTCGGATTATCTGCGCTGGCGCCACCTGCCGATCTTCCTTTTCCCCTCCGAAGACCTGACGACACGGCCGGACAAGCGCGGCGGTGCCTATTCCGGCTCCACCATTCCGCTGGTGGAAGGCACCGGCATCCGCGTATTCTTTACCGAGCAGGTGCAGGACCGCGTGCCGGAACAGCAGATACAGCTCACCGCCACATCGTCCGATCTCATCATGGCGGGACAGGCAGACGTCATTCTCGGCCACCGCCCGGATGGGCAGGGGCTGACCCCGGATTTTCGTGACCCCTATGTGGTGCGCGGGCCGGATGGACTGTGGAAAATGCTGCTGGGCAGCCAGAGCGATGGCGGCGGCGTCATTCTGCTTTATGAGACGCAGGACCCGACCGCCGCATCCGGCTGGACCTATGTCGGCAAGCTATGGGTGGAAACACGCTACAAGACCACGGCTATCGAATGCCCGTGCCTGCTGCCGCTGGATGGCCCGGCCAATGCCCGCTCTACCCGCTGGGTGCTGACCTATGGCCTCATGCATTCCGAAGATGCCGCCACGGGCCGCAAGAACCTGACCATGGCAGATGTCGGCTGGTTCGACGGCAAGACATTCGTCAAGGAATTTGGTCAGGAGCTGGATTTCGGCACGGATAATTATGCGTTCCAGGCCTTTCTGGATGGCGATACCATCGTCGGCATCGGCTGGCTGGCCAACTGGGCGGATGCGACGCCGGAGATCGATTTCCCCACAGCCATGACCCTGCCGCGCCGCCTGCATTTCTCCCACGGCGCGCTGCTGACACCGCCCATCGGTGCTGCGGAAAGCCTGCGCCACCGCATTCTGGACCGCACACGGCTGGCGGCAGGAGAGCGCGTGGAGTTTCCGACAGGCGCCGTCGAACTGCTGTTCGAACTCACCAAACCCGGCCTGCCCTTCGAGCTGGAACTTGATCACCCCGGCGTCAAACTGGGTGTTGTCTGCGATGAAACGGGCCTGTGGATTCGCCACGAAGATGGTCGCGAAGGTCCGTCGCCGCGCTATATCGCCGAAGGCGCACGCCCGTTCCGCCTGCGGATTTTCCTGGATTACGGCTCCATCGAAGTGTTCGCGGACCATGGCCGCTATGTCGGCACAAAACGCATCGACAGCTTCGAGCCGGTGCGGGCCGCCCACCTGAAAAGCATCGATGGGGCGGTGGCCCATGCCACGATTTGGGCGCTAAAACAGTAAGTGCGTAGGAACATTCCTGGGCCCACACCGTTCTCTGGGTAACGAAAATATCCAGAGGAGAGCCGCGTGACCAAGATTCAGGAAACCGATCCCATTCTATTTCCTTCCGAGGCCAACGAGAACAAGGGCGAGAAGAAACGCGCCGGTCGCGGCATCATCCTCATCATTGCTGGCGTCGGAATCATGGCTTTCGTCATTTATTTGGCAATGATCGTGTTCGCGACCACCCAGTCATAACGGTGAAGGCGCAGCACCCTTCGTGACGCGCCGACCGATCCAGATGGCGGCAACCGAAACCGCAGCCGCCACTCCATAAATTGAAGATAGCGATGGCGATAAATCGCCGCGCTCAAGAGCGGGAACGAGAGCTGTGGCGGCAGCAATCGTCCCGCTCGCCCCTGCTCCGGCAGCCGCGCCCAAAGTGGCGACGGTGGGCAGCAGTGCTCCCGTCATCTTGCGTTCGTGTTCCGGTGCGGCCTCCATGGCATTCTGGTTGATTCCAGCCCAGCACATGCCGAATGTCGAGCCGATCAGGGCCTGTCCCGCCAGCATTTCCAGCCAGCTTCCCGTCAGCAGACCGTAGCCCAACAGCACGCAACCCGGTGCCATCTGCCACGGGCCGTAATGCACACACGCATCGCGAAGCCGCTGCGACTGCAAGCTACCGACAATCACCGCCACCGTGCTCCAAGCCAATGGCATGGCCACCACGATGAACCCCGCAAATGTCGGCTCATAGCCCCACCGCCCGATGGCGATCAGCGCCAGATAGACGCTGGTCAGCGCCTGCGCATAGGACATCAGAAACAGCATCCAGAAACCGTTTCCCACCACCGTGCCGGGCCGAAATGCGTCCTTGGGAAACAGTCCAGCGTCGGGCCGCACGCCCAATTTCAGCGATGTGAACAGCAATGCCGCGCCAAGCACCAGGCTGGCCATGCGCATCTCCAGACCTTCGAAGGCGGCGGGAGCCGACAGGGCCAGCGCGCCTGTAAGGCATAGCACCAGCGGCCATGTCGCCTTGCGTTGGGAAAGGGCGAGCTTTTCCGGCGAAACCGACACCCACGTATAGACGACCAGCAACAGAATGAGCGGCACCGGCAACAGATACGTCGCCCGCCACGACACATGTTCGGTGGCAAGCCCGCCCAGAAGCGGACCCGCGACGGATGCAGCCGCCCACACGCCAGCCTCCACCGCAAAGACCTTGGGCAGCAGATCGGACCGGAAACCTGCTGGGATCAGGCTGTAACACACGGCCACGATCAGACCATCGGCAATGCCCTGCAAGCCGCGCCCCACAATCAGAATGGGAAAGTTGATGGCACCCGCGCAGATCACCATGCCCAGAGAAAAGAACAGCGCCGACACCACCAGTGCCGTCCGTGCACCAACCCGTTCGCGCAGAAGAATCGCCGTCACACCACCCGCGACCGACCCGACGAAGTAGATGCTGTAGGCCCAGCTATAAATCAGCGCACCGCCAATATCCGCCACCGCCACCGGCAAAGCCGCGACAATGGCGAACTGGTTGAAGGCATGAAGCCCGATCCCCGCCGAAATCGCCAATAGCAGCGCCAGATTGCGGCCCCGCAACAATGCCGCCCAACTGCTGTCTTCCATCACATCCACCACTGCCGTCTCCCTGCCAATTCAAAGGTCGGCAGGGAAAATAGGTCCTCAACCATGGTTGAGGTCAAGACTTTGTTTTGATGCACAGCCGGAACTCTGCGCGCCCCACTCAGTTTAACTCAGGACAAAAACAAAAACCCTCAGGGAGGCCCCCATGGACCCGCGCAAGCCACTGACAGAAAACGAAGACGCCCTCGATCAGGACATCGTAGATCTCGAGGTAGACGATCTGCCCGAAGACGGAGAACTGTCCCAGCAGATCGAGCAGGAACTGCGGGACGAAGAGGCCGAAACGGATGACGATCCCTATCAGGAAAGCGACGACGCTCTGCCTGATGACGATGAGGAAAAGGTCTTGGACCGCAATCCATCCATGGAAGGTGGGAAGTTCGACGAGGTTTGAAATTATCAGCGCTTCTCAATCCTTGGGGGGCGCTGATTTCGACAGGCCATAAAAGACTTTCTTCACCTCTATCATTGCCTCGGCGCGCGATCTTCCCTCTTCATTAGACACGAATTTCCCACGTATTCTGGCTAGAAGCAGTTGTTTAAGCTCGATTTCGTCTTCAGGAATTGCCGCGTTCTTCCTTCTGCCTCTCTCATACATTTTGACCTCTATACTGGGTCGATCATGCTGACGACCCTCGCTACGATCTCCTGCATCTTAGCATCGTCCAACGTTTCGAGAAATTTTGCTCTCTTTAGCGCGATACGCCCAGCGATATCGAGGCTTCGTACCTGATTACACAGTGCAACGCCGGTCGTTCTATGCCCGGAAATATTGACCGCCAAGCCCGCTTTACGGGTAAACATACCTCCAGTCGTTATCGGTAAGACCAAGCACAACCCAACGGCATTTATCTCTTTTGGCGTAATGACGACACAGCGATGTTCGTCCTTCATCTCATTGCCGACCACCGGGTTGAGATCGATGAGAAACACGTCGCCGCGCTTTGGAACATTGCTGCGCACCATTACAGCGCTTCTTTGCCCACACGCGGCGCTGCGTCCCAGGCCGAAGCTTCCACGTTCAGCTCAGCCATTTCATCAGCGCCCTCCAGCAATTCTGCAAGCGAGTAGCGCTTTTTTTGCGTTGTCACCGGGCTCGCGACAAGATTTCCGTTGTCGATTTCGAGTGTCATTTCCGAACCGATTTCGGTTCCCATGAGCTTCAGCAAAGCGGGCGGTATGGTCATGACCGCAGCACCGCCCTGCCGTCTGATTTTTGTCGTTACCGTCATTGCTCCTGCTCCAGATTTCCGCTCTGCGTCGTCACGAATAGTTTCAAGACAAACGAAGCCTTAAGTGGGATCATATGTGCTACATATGTAGCACATGCCACCTCTTTTGCAAGATCATCCCACCCGTTCCGGGCTATACCCCACCTCCCGCATCGCCTCTTCAGCCGTTGCCGCGTCTCCAGTCACCGTCACACGATGTGTGGGCAGATCGATGACGATATTTGCGCCGGGAAGCGCCTCTGCCAGCGCGCCGCGAATGGTTTTCTCGCAGTGGCCGCAGGTCATGTCTGGAACGGTGAAAGTGGTGGTTTCCATGGTAATTTCCTTAATATCGTTGCGACTTACGTTTGCGCAGAGGCAGCGTCGATGCCTGCCAGATCGTCCAGAATGGGGCAATCGGGCCGGTGGTCGCCGCCGCAGCAGTGGGCGAGATGGGAGAGCGTTTTGACCATGGCTTTCATCTCGGCAATCTTGCGCTCGAGATCGTTGATATGGGCAAGGGCTATGTCCTTCACGGCTGAGCTTTCGCGGGTCTTGTCCTGCCAGAGTTTCAGCAGTGTTTCTGTTTCTTCCAGCGAAAAACCCAGCGTGCGGGAGCGCTTAATGAAGCGCAGATTGTGAACGTCCTGCTCGCCATAGGTTCGGTAGTTGTTGCCCGTGCGGGCAGCGGGCGTGATGAGGCCGATTTGTTCGTAATAGCGGATCATCTTGGCCGAAACGCCTGAGGCCTGCGATGCCTGACCAATGTTCATGGCGATACCCCCGCTGTTTTCAATCTCAAGGCGTTGCCCAGCACGAAGACCGACGACAGCGCCATGGCGCCCGCCCCGATCATGGGTGAGAGCGTGATGCCGAAGCCGGGATAGAGCGCGCCTGCCGCAACGGGAATGAGCGCGACATTGTAGCCGAAGGCCCAGAACAGGTTCTGGCGGATGTTGCGCATGGTGGCGCGGCTTATTTCGATGGCGTGAACCACGCCCATCAGGTCACCGCCCACCAGCACCACATCGGCGCTTTCGATGGCGACATCCGTGCCGGTGCCGATAGCAATGCCGATATCGGCCTCAGCCAGCGCCGGTGCATCATTGATGCCATCACCCACGAAAGCCAGCGTCTTGCCGCCCTGTTTCAGGTCCTTGATCGCCTGCACCTTTCCGTCCGGCAACACCTCTGCCACCACCTTTTCGATGCCAACTTGGCCGGCGATGGCGTTGGCCGTGCGGGCGTTATCCCCCGTCACCATCGCAACCTCGATGCCCGTGGCTTTCAAGGCTTTGATAGCGTTTATACTGGATGGTTTCAGCGGGTCCGCCACCGCGATGATAGCAGCCAGTTGCCCATCGATGGCTGCATAGAGCGGTGTCTTGCCTTCCTCGCCCAGCTTTTGTGCGGTGTCCGCAAAAGCTGCGATTGAGAGGCCAAGCTTTTCCATGAACCGGTCTGCGCCCACCTCGATCTTGCGGCCATCCACGGTGGCGGAGATGCCGTAGCCGGTAATGCTTTCGAAGTTGGTGATTGTGGGGAAGACCCCCTCTGCCCTGCCGGGCTTCGTCGCTGCAATCGATTCACTGGATCGATTGCTCTGCTGCGCAGACCACTCCTCTGCCCCCACGAGGGGGGAGAGACCGTGTTGCAAGCTTGCCACTCCTCCATCAAACGGTGCGGCTGGGTTAGCCCCTCCCCCTTGTGGGGAGGGGTTGGGGAGGGGTTCTTGCCCCCTCGCCGCTCGCACAATCGCCTCGGCAATCGGATGCTCCGACCGGCTCTCAACCGCTGCCACCAGCCTCAACACCTCACGGCGCTCAAACCCGTCGGCCACCACCATATCCGTCAGTTCCGGTCTGCCTTTCGTTACCGTCCCTGTCTTGTCCACCACCACGATCCCGGCAGACCGCAGCGCCTGCAAGGCGGCGCCCTTGCGGAAGAGAACACCCAGCTCCGCAGCCCTGCCAGTGCCAACCATGATCGATGTCGGGGTGGCGAGGCCCATTGCGCAGGGGCAGGCGATGATCAACACGGCCACGGCATTGATCAGCGCATGGGTATAGGCGGGCTGCGGGCCGAAGATTGCCCAGGCGATGAAGGTCAGCACCGCAACCCCGATGACCACCGGCACGAACAGTGCGGTGACCCGGTCCACCAGCAATTGGATGGGCAGCTTTGCGCCTTGCGCCTGCTCTACCAGCGCGATGATCTGCGCCAGCATCGTATCGCCACCGACCTTGGTTGCGCGGAATTTCAGCGCACCATTGCCGTTAATGGTACCGCCGACCACATGGGCACCAATGCTTTTTTCCACCGGCACCGGCTCACCCGAAATCATCGATTCATCGACATAGGAAGCGCCCTCCACCACCTCGCCGTCCACGGCCAGACGCTCGCCCGGGCGGATGACGACGATATCGCCAACGGCGACCTCGTCCGTTG
Source organism: Agrobacterium rubi TR3 = NBRC 13261 (assembly GCF_000739935.1). GTDB lineage: Bacteria > Pseudomonadota > Alphaproteobacteria > Rhizobiales > Rhizobiaceae > Agrobacterium > Agrobacterium rubi. Next base: position 40,848 of record NZ_BBJU01000019.1, read on the forward strand.
GAAGATCAATGGTTTGACCGCCCCGCTCCACTCGCGCCGTCTTGGCCTGAAGGCCCGCCAGCTTGCGAATGGCATCGCCCGTCTTGCCGCTGGCGCGCGCCTCCAGCAACCGCCCGATGAGGATCAGCGTGACGATGACGGTGGCCGCCTCGTAATAGACATGCCGGGCATTCTCCGGCAGCAGGCCGGGCGCGAATGTGGTGACCAGCGAATAAAGATAAGCAGCACTCACACCGAGCGCCACCAGCGAATTCATCTCCGGTGCGCCATGTAGTAGGGCCGGAAAACCCGACTTCAGGAACCGCCAGCCCGGCCCGAAAATCACCACTGTCGCCAGCGCGAAATAGACATAATACAGCGTCTGCGTCTCGATGATGCCCATCAGCCAATGGTGCATCGGCGCATAAAGATGCCCGCCCATTTCCAGCACGAAGAGCGGCGCTGTGAAAATGGCCGCAAGCAACACGTCCCGCTTCAGCGTCGCCTCGTCACCGGCATGGTGCATATGCTCATGGCCTGCGTGATCTTGACCAACAGCACCCGGAACCTTCAACGCAAATCCGGCAAGCCGCGCCGTTTCCACCAGCACCTCGCGCTGCCGCGCACCGCCCATGCTTGCGATGGTCACAGCACCGCTGTGCGCATCCACCTCCACGCTAACGGTGGTCGGCGCTGCCTCCAGCACGCTGATCAATCGCGCAACATCATCCGCACCCTTCAAGCCATGCGCCATCAGCGTCATCGTTTGAGGCGCGACCTCATACCCGATCTTCCTCACCGCTGCTGCCAGCGTCTTCGCCGAAAACCCGTCCCCCGGTTCCACCGTCAGCTTCTTCGTCGCAAAATTCACCGAACTCGCCGCCACCCCCGGCACCTTGCCCGCCGCCACCTCAACGCGCCGCACGCAGGACGCGCAGGTCATGCCCTCCACGGACACGGAAATCGGTTCTGCCGGGATGGTGGTCTTGACTGTCTCGTTCATAAGACTTCCCCTTTCGAGACTTCATGTAATGCTTCCCATGATGGGAAGGTCAAGAGTATTCCATTGATATTTGAACTCCATTGAATTTGATGCTCAATTGAGCTACATCAAGACGAACAGGAGTAGGATCATGACGGCAAATGCATATGTTCGAGCGCGCATAGATCAGGATGTGAAAGATGACGCCACGGCCGTTCTCGACAGCCTCGGGCTCACCGTTTCAGATGTGATGCGCATGATGTTGACACGGATTGCACGTGAAAAAGCTTTACCGATCGAGCTTACGCGACCCAACGCGGAAACATTAGCTGCTATTGAGGAAGCACGCGCAATTGCCGCTGAAAAACGCGCTCGCTTCAGCACATCTAATGAACTTTTCAATGTTCTTGATGGCAGCAAGCCGTGAAGGGTCACAAAGGTGATGAAACAAAAGCGGCGTCCAAGCGGGCGACCCTGCCGCGCAGTTGCGACTTTACAAAACAATTTCTGAAAGACTGGAAACGTCTCAACGTGTCAGGTCGCTACGACATGGTGAAACTCAAGCACGTCATGCTGCTTCTTATAGCAAACGAAACACCTTTACCCGCACAACTGCGCGACCATGAGTTGACCGGAGAATGGCGGGATCACCGTGAATGCCACATCGGTGGTGATTTCTTGCTGATCTATACAATAGATGACCAAGCAAATCTGGTCATCTTCACGCGCGCCGGAACACATTCCGAACTCTTCAGATAGCTCTGATATCACCCTTACCGGTGCACGGAAAACCGTGGGATATCCCGCAAGAACTCCTCGCGCACCACCTCTCCCATCGGCTTGTCCGACGGTTTGTCGGCCACGCGGAAGCGGACGAAGACGATGTGCTGGCCTTCGCGTTCGGCCCAGCCGACGAACCAGCCGAAGGGGCGGTTGGGGTCTGGTTGACCGTCGTCGCCCTTGAGGTTGCCAGTGCCGGTCGTGCCGTGGGCGCTCCAGGCTTCGGCGCCATCGAATACTGGGATGATGGCCTTGGTCTTGTTCTGGGCATCGCGGGAAAATGGCAGGTTGTTGGCCAGCAGGCGGCGCATGAAGCCGATCTGTTCGACTGGGGAAATGGCAAGAGACGTGCCGACCCAGGCGTCCGTCAGGCCGTTATCCTTGCCTGCCTCTCCCGCCACATCGGCATTGCCGAAGCCCAGACGTTTGACGTAACTGGCGAATTTCTCCGGCCCCAAGCGGCTGGTGATTTCGCGGGAGTACCAGCGGATCGACTCTTTCTGCCACGTGGACGGATCGACCTTCTTGCGCTCCTGCGGCGTTGCCTCCATGCCCTTATGCCACTCCCAGACGGGATTGAATTCATCGAGCAGAATGCCGGAATCATAGCCGATCAGCGCCAGCGGCACCTTGAACGTCGCACCGGGAGAAACCCGCTTGTCGCAGGTGCCCTGCTGGGTAATGACCGCACCGGTTTCCACCGATGTTACGAAGGTGCATTCATAAGGCTGGGTGGCGGCATAGGCCCAAACGGGTGACAAACCGAAAGCGGTCAGGCACAGAGCTTTAAGAACGGCGCAGCGGGGCAGCATGCATTTTCCTTGAATGTCCGGTCGTCATGGCCGGTAATGGGCGTGTCTAAAGGTATCGGAAGATATTAGGATGCAGATGGGGCAGGAATAGGACGAGCCCATATCCCCCTCATTCCTGTCCCTGTGACAGGAGTCCAGTCGTCGCGCGTCTGCGCGGCGGGACGAGTCTTTTCAGCCCAAGGACTTGGGCTGGCTGGATTCCTGTGACAAGCACAGGAATGAGGGTGGAGTGGATGCACGATGATCTCACCGCTGCTGCGCCTCCGGCTGCTCGCCCACCGTCAATGGCCAGTCCACAACGTAGTTCTCGAAATCGTCCACCTCCACCTTCAGCTCGTTTACTGTACGACCACGGGCGGAAATGCCGGCCACATGCACCGTCTCAGGATCGCCCGAGACCAGATGGTGCCACCAGTAGAGGTCCTCGCCATCGCGCACCAGCGCATAGGCGCAGGTCGGTGGCAGCCAGCCGATTTCGTTGACGAGCTTGAGGTTCAGCTGGATGCAATCCGGCACGGTATCGAACCGGTTGGGGTAATCCGAACACTGGCAGCTGTCGCCATCCAGCAACTGGCAGGCGACGGAAGTGAACACCACCTCACCCGTGTCCCAATCCTCAAGCTTGTTGAGACAGCACAGGCCGCAGCCGTCACACAGGCTTTCCCATTCGGTGTTACTCATTTGCGCCAGTGATTTCGTTTTCCAGAATGGCGCGTCACTCATCGTTAACATTTCCGTTCCATTTTGCATCATCGGGCGGCAACATGGCCCGGCCCGTTTCGTCGTGGCGCGATCTGCCGGATTGTAAGATAATCCTTAAATCCGGCGGAGTAGTGTTGAGGGAATGACCCGCGCAAGGTTGCCGCGTCAAGCAGACGCTCGAAATATCGAACAGGAATTCGTTTTACGTGCAGGAAGATAAGAACAAGAAACAGGCGCGCCGTAAACGCCATATTCTGCTGCGCATCGATTCATGGATCGATTCCGGCCTGTGGACCTCTGCATCCCGCCTTTTCGATTTCTGGGAAGAGGTGACCATCGCTTCGCGCAAACTGCATGTGCGCGGCTGGAAGAAATTCCTCATCAACATTGCCGATGATGCATTGACGGTCGGCACCGCTGGTACGGTGCTGATGCTGGCTCTCGCCCTACCCGCCTTCGAGGAAACCAAGAAGGACTGGCGCTATCGCGGTGATTTCGCCGTCACATTCCTCGATCGTTACGGCAACACCATCGGCCATCGTGGCATCATCCACGAAGATTCCGTGCCGATCGACCAGATGCCGGATCATTTCATCAAGGCCGTTCTGGCCACAGAAGACCGACGTTTCTTCGAGCATTTCGGCATCGATTTCATCGGCCTGGCCCGCGCCATGAGCGAAAACGCCCGCGCCGGCGGCGTCGTGCAGGGCGGCTCGACGCTGACGCAGCAGCTGGCCAAGAACCTGTTTTTGACCAATGAGCGCTCGCTGGAACGCAAGATCAAGGAAGCCTTTCTGGCGCTTTGGCTGGAAGCCAACATGTCCAAGAAGGAAATCCTCAGCCTTTATCTCGACCGCGCCTATATGGGCGGCGGCACCTTTGGTGCTGCGGCGGCGGCGCAATTCTATTTCGGCAAGAACCTGACGGATGTGACGCTGGCGGAATCCGCCATTCTCGCCGGTCTGTTCAAGGCACCGGCGAAATACGCGCCACACGTCAACCTTCCCGCCGCGCGTGCGCGTGCCAACACGGTGCTGTCCAACCTCGTGCAGGGTGGCTTGATGACCGAGGGGCAGGTCGTCGGCGCCCGCCGCAACCCGGCCACCGTCATCGACCGCGAAGAAAAGCAGGCACCGGATTACTTCCTCGACTGGGCGTTCGACGAGGTGCAGCGTCTGGCCAAGGACGGCAAGATCAAGGACCACACGGTCGTTGTGCGCACCACCATTGACACCGGCCTGCAACAGGCGGCCGAACAGGCGATGGAAGGCAGCCTCCGCGAGTTTGGCGAAGGGTACCGCGTCAAGCAGGGCGCGATGGTGATGATCGAAAATGGCGGCGGCATCCGCGCCATGGTCGGCGGTCGTGACTACGGCGAAAGCCAGTTCAACCGCGCAACGGCAGCGCTGCGCCAGCCCGGCTCGTCCTTCAAGGTCTACACCTACTCCGCCGCCATGGAGAAGGGCTACAAGCCGGAAACGCTGATTTCGGATGCGCCGGTGACATGGCGCGGCTGGTCGCCGCAGAACTATGGCCGCTCCTATGCGGGCAAGGTGACGTTGCAGACGGCCCTTGCTAAATCCTACAATACCGTGCCGGTGCGTCTTGCCAAGGATGTTCTGGGCACGCAGATCATTGCCGATACGGCGAAAGCCATGGGCGTCGCCACGCCGCTTCGCACCGACAAGACCATTCCGCTCGGAACGTCCGAAGTGACCGTGCTGGACCAAGCCACGGGCTATGCCGTATTCCCCGCAGACGGCATGCAATCGCGCCGCCACGGCGTAGCTCAAGTGCTGGATTACGAAGGCAAAGTCCTCTACGATTTCGACCGCGATGAGCCGCCCGCAAAGCGCGTGCTCTCGGAAGAAGCCAATTCCAAGATGAACCGCATGCTGGTGACCATTCCCGTGGAAGGAACGGCACGACGCGGCGCGCTGGACAACAGCATCGTCTCGGGCGGCAAGACCGGCACGTCGCAATCCTACCGCGATGCCTGGTATGTGGGCTTTACCGGCAATTACACAACCGCCGTCTGGTTCGGCAACGACGACTTCACCTCCATGAACAACATGACCGGCGGCGCCCTGCCCGCCATGACGTTCAAACGCCTCATGGACTATGCCCACCAGGGCATGGAACTGCGCGCCATCCCCGGCATCCAGAACCCGCTACCCAATGGCACGCACCCCAAACCCGCGAACGGCGCGCTTGTCGCCTCCGCAGACGCCAACGCCATGCCAGCCCTCACCCGCCCCCGCTCGCTCTCCGCCGAAGCAACAAGAGTCATTCGCTCTATCGGCAAGAAGCTGAAGGAAGCCTCTGCGCCATCGCTGACGGTGCAGAAGGTGGCCGATGTGGGGAGTGATGGGGTGAAGCGGTAGCGCTTTTCACAGGATTGCGTGTTTTTCGTTGGATGGCCCTCTGCCGGGTAAGTGTCATCTCGATCGACGAGTAAGTATCTGCCCATCTATCGCCAGAGATGCAGCACGCCTCTGCGACCCCATACTGGTTGAAAAATTATCTACCTGTGATAGCAAATATGCCGACAGAGGGTGATAAGCAAAAGGCAATATGGCGTCGCAATCGCGTATCAGATCGGGCTTTATCGACGTGGCCAGTATTGTGCTCGCGCTTCTAGCTGGGCTTGTTGGCGAGCGGGCCGGATTTCTTCTTCACATGCCGCACTTTCCGGCAGTTATTGGAGACAGCGAAGCGCTGTGGCGGGTGTTTGCAAACGGCCCGCAGAATCCAAATTCTCTTTTTATGATTCTCATTCTGGCCGTGGCCTCTGGCACATCCTGGGTCATAGACAACGTTGCCAGCATTGACGAAGCGCGGCAACGCTTGCGGGCTATCAGCAAACCTGTCCGCCATGCTTACACAGGCATTGCACTACTTTTGACACCCTTGTTGTTTGTGGTTCCCGCCTTCACGTTTTTAAAGATGTTTCTGACCGCAGCAGCGACCGTTCTTCATCGCCTCGTTTACATTCGGGCAGAACGGAAGGGCGTACCGGTCATTCCTTTACGAATCGCAGCCGGCTTATTCTTCGGGATACTGGTTGGTCTTATCCTGACGGATCAGCAGCAATCGGTCTACAATTGCAAATCAAACACACTGCGGCTTCTGTCAGGTGAAACGATGCAATGCACACAGATTGTCCTGCTCGGCAGCGGTCCGTTCGTCATCGTAGAAGGACCTACGAAACCAAGGCTCATCAAGACAAGCGACTTCGGCCTTGAGGAGGTCGACAGGACTTCGGGACACAGCCCATGAGCGAGCCTGACACCAAACGACCCACGAGATTAGCGAGATATGGCGCAGCCCTTATGTTCGTTGTCGTCATGATCCTGCTGCTCTACACCATGTTGCTCGGCGCTCAACTGGCCTTTCTCGTGCAGCTTCCAAGGCTCTCTGAACTCTTGCGTGATGGGCGCTCCATGTGGCTGGTTTTTTCCACTTGGCCGGATACCCGTTTCGGACTGTTTTTCGCCATGGCATACTTCGTCAACATCGAGGTCTCCAAGTTTTCCGACTTTCGGAGCTTCCGCAACTGGATCGGACAGTTGGACCGTCGGCATTTGGTCGCAGTGATCGGTACATCAATCTTCATAATGCCCCTGTTATGGGGTGCAGGCATGACGTTACTGCTGTCCATAGCCGCGATTATCCTGTGCTGCATCGTTGGCCGCATAATTCTACAATGGGCACAAAAAGCTGGCGTCCCTACAGTCATCGTCGTCATTGTAAGCGCTGCAGCAATCGGTTTTTTCGGTAACGTGCTAATTTCCAAGTCCTATAACGACACATTCGTGTGTCGCAAAGGATCGGTCGAACTACGCTCTGGCCAGACGGTGGCATGCGACAAGATCGTATCTTTTTCCGATAAGTCGCTCTGGCTCATCGAAAGCGCAAGCCAAGTCCGCCTCGTCGCATGGCCCAATCTTGAGTTCAAAAATGTGCTGGACGCCTCTCGCCCGAAAGGCGTGGATTCGGACGCTCGCTGAGATGACCATAGCATCCGACGATTTCCCAGCGCTTTTTGGCCTCATTGCTGGTGGCCTGCACTAGGACATCGATTTGGAATACGACACCGTACCGGAGGCTCTGGCGGGATACGCGCGATTTACCGAACGCGATGAAAAACAAATGCTGCTCAACGAAATAAAGAGTTTCCTCTAACGATAGGGAGTGACGATAGTAGTGATACTTTGGTCAGGAGGTCTGATGTCCACCATTGGGCGTCATCTGCGCGGAATAAAATCCGTGACCATCATCGGGGAGCTCCGTCGTATGATGCTCAAATTTTGGTGGGGTGTGGATTCTGCTGGCGTGAACATAATCGATCGCGATTTTCCCGCACTTTTCAACCTGATTGGAAACTATCTCCATCAGGATATGGACATTGAGTTTGACAGCGTGCCAGAAGCGCTCGCCGGCTACTCACGTATGACTGAACCCGGTGAAAAACATAAGCTGGTCGATGAAATGGAGACCTTCCTCGGACGGTATCACAACGATCTCGACGGCGAGTTTTCAAGACGTTACGGGTTCGACTTCACACCCGATATTATAGGCCAGACGGTGCCCGAATTTTTCGACATGCTCAGAACGATCCTTGACGACCCGGAAAGTTATATTCGTTTTGAGCCAAACGATCAGTAACTAAGGCCTTCGCTGGCCTTGGCTTTACCGCCCGCGAGAAGATTAAGCGAGGCATTTACTTTCCAAGCAGCAATGCGCAAAAGCTCGTATCTGTTGTCTGCAACCAATCGTCTCTCAAACCGTTTCAATTTCAACCCCATAAAACAGGGCAAGTCCTTTTTGGTTGGAGACCAGTCTATGAGCGATGCGACTGGCAGAGAAGCCTCTGCTTATCCTTTTCAATCTCTTTTTGTGCCGTTTCCGTTCGTCTGTTTTTCAATGACGCTGGGGACGGATATTGCATTTTGGCAGACGGGCAATCTGTTGTGGCTGAATTTTTCGGCTTGGCTGCTGTTTGCCGGGCTGGTGTTGGGCGGGCTGGCGTTGCTGGCGGGGTTGGTTGATCTGTTCAGGTCGCGCACCCGGCCCATGCGGCCATCGTTGTTTTCGATCGTGCTGTTTGTCGGCATGCTGGTGCTGGCGCTGCTGAACAGTCTTGTTCATGCCGGTGACGGATGGACGGCTGTGGTGCCCTATGGGTTGCTGATTTCGGCTATCACCTTTGTCGTCGCGCTGATGACCGTTGCTGCGTCTTCCCGCAAATATGCCAGACTGGCTTGGAGAGTATGATGATCGCGCGCCGTCTCATTCACACCGCTGTCCTGATGGGCAGCGTCGCCGTCGTCCTGTCCGCCTGCAACGAGCAGGACAATAATTTCGATCTGTCCCAGCAGATCGGCGCAGACCCCGTGCTGCCGGAACCATCGACCAACCTTCTGCCTGACCTCAAGGTCGCAGAGGTCGTGGGCTGGAAGGATGGCGAGATGCCAACGGTGCCTGAGGGATTGAAGGTCAGCCTTTACCAGAAGGACCTTGCCAATCCCCGCACCGTGCACACGCTGCCGAATGGCGACGTGCTGGTGGTGCAGTCGCGCGGCCCGGCGGGCCAGTCTCCCTCGCGGCCGAAGGATATTATCCGCGGCTGGATTATGGCGATTTCGCATGGGGAGACGCGTCCGCAGAAGGAAAGCAATCTCATCACACTGCTTCGCGATACCAACCGCGATGGCACTGTCGATGAGCGCCACGATCTGCTGACGAAGCTGGATTCGCCCTTCGGCGTCGCCTTTGCCGACAACACGCTCTATGTCGCCACCGCCAGCGAGATTCTTGCCTATCCCTACCAGCTCGGGGCAAACGAGATCACTGCCGAACCACGGGTGCTGACACCGCTGCCCGGCGGGCCGATCAACCACCATTGGACGAAGGATCTGGCGCTTAGCCCCGATGGCAAGTTCCTGTATGCGTCGGTGGGGTCAAATTCCAACATCGTGGAAAATGGCCTCGAGGCTGAAAAAAACCGCGCCGCCATCTTGCAGGTGGACCGGCAGACGGGTGCCTTCAAGCTGTTTGCGTCAGGGCTTCGCAATCCAAACGGGCTCGCATTCAATCCGCAGTCCAAGGAATTGTGGGCCGTTATCAACGAGCGTGATGAGCTGGGACCGAATCTGGTTCCCGACTATATGACATCGGTGAAGGAAGGTGGCTTCTACGGCTGGCCATGGAGCTATTATGGCAACCATGTGGATGCCCGCGTCTACCCTCCGCGTCCCGATATCGTCGCGACGGCCATCAAGCCGGATTATGCGCTGTCCAGCCATGTTGCCGCACTCGGCCTGACGTTTACGCTCAATTCCGCCATGCCTGCTGCCTATGCCAACGGCGTATTCATCGGTGAACACGGCAGCTGGAACCGCAATGCCTTCAACGGCTACCGCGTGACCTATGTGCCCTTCGAAAACGGTAAGCCGTCCGGCAAAACGCAGGATGTCGTCACCGGCTTCATTCAGGGCGACAAGGCGCGCGGGCGGCCCGTGGGCGTCGGCATCGATGGCACCGGCGCCTTGCTGGTGGCGGACGATGCGGGCAATTCGGTGTGGCGCGTGGCCGCGGCAGATGGCACGGTGACACCGGCACCCATCGCAACCGATGACGTATCTGCGGGTGGCGCGCAAACAGCCATGGCCCCTGCTCCGGCCGCCGCTGCGCCAACCGCTCCAGCGAACTGAGAAAGCACTTTTCCCAACGCCGCTCCCTTTCAAGTGGCGGCGTTTGCGGTTGAGGTGCGCAATCTTTCTGCCACGTCAGCCTTTCAGAAACGCGATGATGGACCGGTTTACCACATCCGGTGCTTCCTGCGGCAGCCAATGGCCTGCCCCGGCAATGATCTGCGTCGTCTTTAAAGCTGGAACCAGTGCAGGCATAGCCTCGATCATCTCTCGCATGCCCGGAATAGCAAGACCGGTATCGCGCTCACCCACCATGAACAGCGCGGGGACAGTCACTTTCAAGCCGGACAAAGCGTGCGCAAGCTGCCAGTTGCGATCCAGGTTTTTGTAGTAATTGAGGCCGCCTGTAAAACCGGATGCGGTAAAGGCGTGCACCAGCACATCCCAATCGGCATCCGTCAGCCATGACACCGGACGATCCGGCAGATCGGCGAGCAAACCACGTTCTCGCGACACCATTCCGAACGGGTTGGGCGTACCATTGCCCGGCAGGCGCGGCCCGGCCTCGCCACTGGCCGCATGATAGATTTTGCGCAGCGTCGTTTCAGGGTCCTTTTCCAACTCCAGGCGCGCCTCATCCTGCTGGAAATAAAGGGCGTAAAGCAGTGCATCACCAGTGGCTGGGAAGATAGCGCTGGGCGCAACGGGTGGCGGGACCATCATGGGTACTCCCATGGCGACGACCTTATGAAAACGATCCGGGCGCAGAAGCGCTGCCTGCCAGGCGACTGTCGCACCCCAATCATTGCCGATGAAGGTAGCCTTGTCCTCACCCAGCGCATTGACCAAACTCACCATGTCACCCACAAGATCGAACACGGTAAACTGCGCCGAATCCAGCGGTGCTTCGGTCTGGCCGTAGCCGCGCATATCCGGGGCGACGGCATGAAAACCGGCATCTGCCAAAGCATTGATCTGGTAACGCCATGCATGCGAGGTTTCCGGAAACCCATGGCATAGCAGCACCAACGGCCCCTCGCCCGCTTCCAGAATGTTCATGTGCAGGGTTTGTGTCTTGATCATCCGCTGTTTCATATCGGTCTCCTCGAAAGGCATGTTTCAATGCAGCGACATTTCATCTTCATTGCGTATCAAGATATGTTACAGAATAGATGGGATCAAGATACCGTAACAAATATTGTTACATTTAATGGAGGTGTCACGATTGAGACAGGATGGACGGCTGGCGCGAATGGTGCATGTTCTCGTTCACATGGGGCTTTTAGGCGGGCGGGAAACATCCGAGCGCATTGCGCAGATGCTGAATACCAATGCCGTCGTGGTCCGGCGAACCATGGGCCAGTTGCGGCGGCACGGGATCGTTGCTTCGGAAGGTGGTCGCGGCGGCGGCTGGTCGCTCGCCAAACCGTTGGACGAGTTGACGATCCTCGATATTCAGCAAGCGCTTCAGGGCGACACGCTTCTGGAAGCTCCCCTTTCTAACGATCATCCCTCCTGTCCGGTGGAAAAAGCAACGAATGCAAGGCTTCTGGAGGCGTTCCAGGGCGCAGAGCTGGCTTTGGCAAAGGCCTTTCGAGATGCCCGCCTTTCGGACATCGCCCGCACGGCGCTTGAGTCTAAAGCAGAGTAACCCAGACAAGGTCCATACATCATCAGCAGGAAACGCGAAGATTTATGGAAAGCCTCATCGCCATGGCGTTCTGCCCATTTCCCCCAAACGGAATCAGTGCTAACCCTCACCTGTTCCAAAACGGGAAAACAGCGTGTTCCGAGTTCCATTTCTTGTTGCAATCTCGCTCATTGTCGCCTTCGGCGGCGGAATTTTATCCACGCTGGCGGCGCTGGAAGCGACGGATGGTTTTGGGTCTATCAAGATCGGCGCGTGGGATGCCTTTCCCGAAGCACAGACGATCGAGGCCGATCCTTATGCCAAGTCGCACCGCTCCGATGCGGGCAAGCTGCTCTACGGAACGGCCGAGGGTTTGAGCTTCACCGCAGCAACCGATAGCGACGGCCAGCGCCTGACCGGCCAATGCCGCTACAGTTTGAGCGGCAACGTGCCCCCATCCCGCTTCTGGACGCTGTATGCCGCAGATCAGCAGGGCAACCTTCTGGATGACGGCTCGGGCCGGCCATTCGCGCTCAACTCCCGCACGCTGTTGCACGGGCCGGATGGCGGCATGGATATCAGCGTGGCCGCTAGTGCCCAGACCTACAATTGGCTGTCGGTGCCACAGGGCAGCAATTTCAAGCTGGTGCTGACCCTGCTCGATACGCCGGTTGCGGGCAGCACGGGCCTCATCGACATCAAGATGCCGGATATCCGCAAGGCAGGATGCGGCAATGCTTAAGGTCGTCTTTGCCATTTTCGTGGGGCTTGTGGGTGCAGCCGTGCTGCATCTGGTCATTCTGCTATCGACACCGCATTTTTCCAACCGCGACGCCTATACGCGTGCGGTGGCGGAAGGGGCGGCCAATCTGTTTCATCTTCTGGATGACAGCCGTGAGAAGACGGAGCTTGGCAGCGGCGATCCCTTCATGCGGGTGGCCGTCTGCACCTTCGATATTTCGGACAAGCCGGTGCGGTTGGAAGCCTTTGGGGCGGTGCCGTTCTGGTCGGTGGCGATTTTCGATAGCGCGTCCAACGAAATCTTCAGCATGAACGATCGCACATCGGCGGGCGGTGAGCTGGATATTCTGGTCGCCAACCAGGTGCAGTTGGCCGCCATTCGCAAGGCACAGCCTGCGGCTCTGTCACAATCCATTCTGGTGGAAGCAGCCCAGAACAAGGGCTATGCGGTGTTGCGCACCATGGTGCCGCAGCCAAGCTTCGTGGAAGAAGCCACGCGGTTTTTAGGCGAGGCGAAATGCGCGCAGACGGCCGGGCAATAACCAGCCTTCACGCAATCCCCATTAAGAGCCGATCGCAGCATCCGTTGAAACGGTGATGACCTTGCGTTTGCGCGGCTTCTTGCGGTTTTCCATCTGGATATCGATGATCGGGCGCTCATAGCGCACGCCGGTGAAAAACAGAAGCTGCGCGGGTCCGACGGCTGCACTTTCGCTCAACGCCGGTCGTTTCAAGCGGCGGGTCGCCGCGTAGAACGAGATAATGTCTGCCATAATCTTCTCCTCTCAGGGGGCATGACGCATTGGTTATCGAATAGACGCGCGAGGCCTTGCGGACGCGCAGGAATATCAGCACCACAACATTGTTCATTTCCAGTCCACAGACTGGCATGGGAGACGTGCGCTCGAGAGCGGGGCCATATGCTTGCCCGCCTCACCTGCTAGATTTCGCACTATAGATTTAGCACCGAATCTCTAACCGCTTCAGGCATTACAAACACGCAAAGATTAACCGGACGTTAATCCTAATATTCCCAGGCTCGTACAAAAATCATTCAAATTGTCGCTGTTGCAGAAACCATTCAGAAAGGCTGTGTTCACAGTCCTGTGAGCACAGTTTCACGCCGTTTTTGAAAGTCTTTGAAAAATTTAAGGAATTTCAAACGCCAAAGAAAATCACGGGTTAATTTTCCACCATGCCGTGTTTGACGTGTGTCGTTTTCGTCATGTCTAACGCCCTTAGCCGCCATGATGGCGGTCAGGGGCTCGTCGCTCCATGTCACAAGCACGGTCGGCGAGTCCCCGCTAGCGCGTTTTAACGCGAGAGCCCCAAGCGGGGTTCCAAACTTTTTTCAAAAATAAATTCTTAAAAATTCACTGTGAATAAAACCAAAAAAAGCTTTGCCCCTTCGCTGGTTAACAGGGCGTCAACACGTTTGATGTAATTTGATCATAGTGTTTTGTTTTGCGTCTGTTGGGTATTGCGTTGACCGACCGGTTTCGAGAATTAGAAAGGCCAAGGGCCGAGAGGAAGAAAGACGTGGTGCTGATGGCCACTATATCGAGTTTCGAAGGCCTTTCTCATCCCTCCAGATCAGAGCTTCGGCAGTTTGCGGAATTGTTTCTGCCGCTGTTTACCGCCTCCACGGCCGAGGCGAAGCGGGATGCGATCGCGGCTCTGTCTCAAAACCCGAATGTGCCATCGGCCGTTGCTTTCTTCATCGCCAGCCAGCCGATTGCGCTATCTGCGCCGTTCCTTGTTTCGTCCAGATGTCTGGATGACGACACGCTGATCACCATTGCCCGCACCCAAGGTGGCGCGCATGCGCGCACCATCGTGCGTCGCGATGACCTTTCCCCGACCGTCATCGATGCGCTGGTCGGCCTTCGCCATTCGCGCCCGCCGGTCAATACCCAAGGCAGGGCAGACGAGGCGACCCCGGATGTTTCGCTGTTTACCCAAAAGACGATTGCCGAGCGCGAAGAAGATTTGCGCCGCCAGCTGCGCACCATGGCGCGGCAGCTCAACCGCACCCATGGCGATACGCTGGGGCGCCGCCGCCTGACCGATGTGCAGGAAGCCTTGCTGGTTCGCTTTGCTCGAGCCCGTGATGCCCGGCAGTTTTCCCGGGCACTGTCGGACTCTCTGTCTGCCAGCCACTGGCTGTCGGAACAGGTGATGCTGGATATTTCCGGCCAGAAACTGGCCACGACCATGGTCGGCCTTGGCGTCGACATCGTTGACGCCGCCTTCGTGCTGGAAAGCTTTTATCCGCATCTGAAGGTTCGCGATGGCGATATGACCCGCGCCGAAGTCATGCTCGACAATCTCGACGCCGCGCAATGCGAAGATCGCATCGAAAGCTGGCGGCGTGCCGACAGTTCCACGACCGACCCCACCAGGGAGAGCGTGGATATGCGCGACGATGCGCGTGAGCGGTTGGTGGTGCGGCGGTAGGACGAACGTTGCCGGCAGCGTGTGGGGCCTACCCCCCTCTGCCTTGCCAGGCATCTCCCCCACAGGTGGGGAGATCGACTCGCGGGTAGCTCTCGCCCATCTTCAAGGCTGCAAATAAATTGAAGAGAGTGCGTCTTTCTGATCTCCCTCCTTGTGGGGAGATGTCCGGCAGGACAGAGGGGGCGAGCCACACGCTACGGCTTGCGATCCAAAGCTCTCAACCGCCCACAACCGTAAACAGCCCATCGACGCTTTCCGTTTCCAACTCCACCACCCAAAGATCGCTGTCGAAACGACGCTCTTTCTCCAGCAACACTTCGACCTCCTGCGCCTCAGCGCCCGACAGCCGTTGTTCGAAGCGGCGTTCGGCCCTCTCCTCTTCGTCGTCGGAAAAGCTTTGGGGTGCTGGGGCGTAGAGGTTTTCCAGGCCGCCGCGGAGGCGCTGGCGGATGAAGATGGCACCGGCGGCGTCCGCGCCCTTGCGTTCCACAGCGGCGAAATCACCGACCGAGAATACGCGGCGGATAAGGGCGGAGACGAAAATCTCGGATTTGAGGCGCATGATAGACAGGTATCACAAAGCGCCGATGGATTTCAGCTTTTTCAGCACCGCTTCGTTGGGCTCGCCGGTTTCAGGCAAGCGATAGTGCTTTTCGAAATTGCGGATGGCGGTGCGGGTCTGTTCGCCGGGAACGCCATCCACCTTCACATCCGCATAGGCGATGTTGACAAGGCCCTGCTGTATCTTCGCGACCATATCCTTCGGCGCAGACTTAGGCGTGTTGCCGGAAGTCAGCGAGACCGATTGTGGCTTCGTTGAACCGGATTCGGCGTTGCGAATGGCGGCGGCCACCGGATCGATGGCGACGCCACCGGAATTGGGCTCGGCGGGGCGGTCCTTCGGCAGGGCTTTGGGAATGGCGGCAACCGTGGTGGCGCTATCGATCTTCATAGCCGACAATACGCGGCTTGTCGGCTCGCCCGTCTGCTCCATGCCGACGGTTTCCTCGAAAAACAGAATGGCCGCCGTCGTGCGCGGCCCCGGCATGCCGTCTGCCGGACCTTCGTAGAGGCCACGGCGGGCAAGTTCGCGCTGGATTTCGGCCACCAGTTCGGATGGCTGATGCGGCGTCGCTTGCGGTGCTGACTGGGCGATGACATCTGCCACATCGGCAGGTTGGGCAGCGGGCGTCGTTTCAACGGGCTGCTGCGGTGCATCGGCCTGCCGCTCTATGCGGAAGGTGGTGACATTGCCATGCTCGGCTAGTCCCGACGCGACGCGATAACCGGGAATGCCGTTGGGGTTTTCCTCATCGCGGGTGCGCAGGAAAGGCGACGGGTGATGGCCCGGCTGATACCATAACGCATTGGCGGCTACAAAGCCGAAGACGACGAGAAAGGCGGCGGTGCCGCCCACCAGTTTGGGATGCCGCAGGATCTGATGCCCCATGGCGAGTGCTGCCACAGAAACGAAACCGGGCTCCTTGCGCGCCGGTGTTTTCCTAGGCGATTTTCGCTTTGGCGCGGCCATCCGCAACATCCTCCTTGATCATCTTGCTCGTGCCCGCAGCCTGTGGCTTGAGGCGCGGCGGAAACTCCACCGGACCCTTCGCATCGTCGCGATCCGAACCGGCAACATGGCCGGAGCCATCCGCAGGCAAAAGGATCGTGACCACGGTGCCTTCACCGGCGCGGCTGGAAATCGCAAAGCTGCCGCCATGCAGTTCCACCAGCCCCTTGACCAGTGCGAGGCCCAGACCCGTGCCTTCATAGCGGCGGGTAAATTCATTCTGCACCTGCATGAAGGGCTGGCCCAGAAACGCGATCTTGTCTTCGGCGATGCCGATGCCGGTATCGCTGACGGTGAGCTTCAGGGTGCTTCCCTCCAAGGACGCATCCATGGACACCACACCACCCGATTCGGTAAACTTGATGGCGTTGCCGGCCAGATTGATGAGAACCTGCTGGATGGCGCGCTGATCGGCCACGACTTCGCCGATGTCGCGCTGCACCCGGCTGGTCAGGGTCAGGCCCTTCTGTCTTGCCTGAAGGCCCAACATGCCTTCGCAGGTGGCGATGGCATCGGTGATGCGGAAGGGCTCCATGATCAACTCATAACGGCCCGCTTCCAGCTTGCTCATATCCAGCATGGTGTTGACCACCGACAGAAGATGGGCGCCGGACTGGCGGATGAGCGAGACATACTCGCGCTGGCGATCGTTTTCCAGCTTGCCGAAATATTCGCCCGCCAGAATATCTGAAAAGCCCAGCACGGCATTGAGCGGCGTGCGCAACTCGTGGCTGACGGCAGCCAGAAAACGCGACTTGGCATCGTTGGCGGATTCGGCTTCCGCTGCCTTGCGCGCCACTTCCTTGCGCAGAATTTCCTTTTCGGTGATGTCGCGCATCTGGCCGATAACGCCGGTCAGACGGCCATTGCGGTCGCGCTCGGCGGTAATGTCGATGCGGGCATAGAGAAACTGGTTTTGGCGCGGGCCGATGGCGTTTTCGAAGCGCAAATCCGCAACGGCATTCTCGTGGCCCTGGCGTAGCTCATCGAAAGCCTGCATCAGGCCAATCCGATCGGACACATGCACCAGTTCGGCAAAAACGTGGCCGGTGCAATTCTGGAAATGCGCGGGAAACTGCTTGAGATCGCGACCCGACACGCCCTTGACGATGCCATGCTCATCGAAAAACACGACGAGGCCGGGCATATGCGTGGTCGATACCGATGGCGTGCCAGCGGGTGCGGCAATGGTGTCGCGCGTCTGCGGCCTGCGCAGCGCAAGGAGGCAAGCGGCGGCGGCAAGGAAGACGGCAAAGACGGTGGCGACACCCAGAGGCAGTGCGACGGAAACCGGGAAGGCAAAGCAGAAAACGACGGGAACGATAAAGACGGCGGCAACGCCCGATGTCACCAGCCTGCGCAAAGCCTGCACCGTGGCGACCCGCACGCTGGCGTCTTCTTCCATGCGCGACAGCCACATGCCAGTGGCATGATCGATCAACGCAATCGCTTTTTCCGTAATGTTACGCAATACCTGAACACCGAATTCCAAAGGGGCGAAAGAGCCCTTAACCATGGCTGACAATAGGGCGGCGCGGCTTAAGGAAAGGCTAAAAGGAAGCTCTCCTCCCCCGGTTAATGCCGCGGTGAATCCCATTTCGGAGCATTTGGGCCAGACTTTGCATTTCATGGTTAATGGCAGGTAAGCGAAGGATTTCGTTATATTTTTCTCATTGCGTTAATCTTTAAGGCAGTGCTTTGGCGCCCTATCCCCTGCATTTGTTGGGGACCGCCGCAATTATGCTTAACATGGTCCGTTAAAAGTTGAACGAAATGCGATGAGCCGTCCAGCGGCGGAACAAATAGCTACAATTTGAATTAAATCCCGACGGTTTTCGCAAATGGCTGTTGGTCTGTTGGGGATAGGGTGTTTGCAAGCCCGAAACGAAGCAAACGAAACAGGGCAGATACGGATGACCCGAAAAGGGCGGCGTTTTAACGGGGTAGTTTCGCTATGTGGTTCTTGATCAAGTCATCGATCTTCTTTTCGCTGGTTCTGGTGGCGCTGTCCTACTTCGGCGGATCCAACGACAGCACGTCGCAGACCTCGCAGATGAATGTTGCAGGCGCCGTCTCTGCTGCCAGCGAAGCCTACCGTTATGTCAGCGCCATCTGCGTCGAAAAGCCAGAGGTCTGCGTCAAGGGCGCCGAAACCTTCCACGCCTTGGGTGAGAGAGCCCGTGAAGGTGCCAAAGTCGCCTACCAGCTGATCGATGCGCAGCTTGCCAGCAGCGCGCCCTCCACCAAGATTGCCGACGCCGCACCTGCGACACCCGCCGTGACCATGCCTGCCGAGAAGATCGACGTTGCGCTCGAAAGCGACGACATCAAAACCGGCACCATAAAATCGCAGCCCTACGTGCCCCTGCCCCAGCGCCGCCCGGCCCCTTGAGCAACACGACGCATTAGACAAATTCTGCCGAGGCACCCACCTCGCGCACCTCCGCTTGCGGTCCATCTGAGGGCCGCCTGACTGCCCGACTTGCCAAGCCCTGCACGAAATCGCTTCGTCGCAGGGCTTTTTTTCGCAAACATGGCGGTTCAATTCGTCGGTGGTTTGACCTATATGCTGGCGTAGACACAATGGATGACGAACAGATGGCTTCTCTCGACAAGATCATGGACGACTTTGCCTTTCTCGACGATTGGGAGGATCGCTACCGCTATGTGATCGAGCTGGGCAAGGAACTGCCGGATTTGGCCGAAGACAAGAAGACCGCCGACAACAAAGTACAAGGTTGCGCCAGCCAGGTCTGGCTCGTCAGCCACAGCGACGGCGCCGCCGATCCGGTGCTGACCTTCGAGGGCGATTCCGACGCTCACATCGTGCGCGGCCTCGTCGCCATCGTCATGGCCGTTTATTCCGGCAAAAAAGCCTCCGATATTGCCAAACTCGACGCCCTCGACGTCTTCAGCAAAATCGGCCTCGTGGAACACTTGTCCTCCCAACGCGCCAACGGCCTGCGCTCGATGATCAACCGCATCCGCGCAGAAGCGCAGGTTCTGGCGGCTTGAGGTATTGACAAAGTAAGGAATTCTCCTTACTTTTGCGATGCTATCAAGGAGCGCCCATGCCTGCTTTGTTGAAAAAAGTCAGCACAATCACCGAAAAGGGCCAGGTCACGGTTCCCAAATCCGTTCGCGATGCGCTGGGGCTGGGTTATGGCGGGCGGATCGCGTTCTATATCGATGAAAACAGGCATGTGTCCATCGAGAAGGAAATCGAGGATGAGGACGATCCGGTCGTCGATGGCTTCCTCGCCTTCCTGTCCAAGGACATGGAAAAGCACCCGGACCATATCATGGAATTTCCAGACGCTCTGCGCCAGCGGATGATGGAACTGACCGAGGGTATGCAGGTCGATGTGGATGAGCCGATCACCGGCGATGTGGCCCTCTGACCATGCCTGTCATCAATGGCTGGACAGTCCGCGCGCATCCGCTTCTCCTCGATCAGCTCGAAAAATTGACAGCGGCGGTGGAAAAGCAGGCGCGAAAAGACCCCGACGCGTATCGCAATAGCGCCAATGCCAAGTTGCTCGCGGCGCTCCAGTCACTTCTGTTCGACAAGATACCACAAGACCCGACATCGACCTCTTATGTTCAGGGAAATACGCTGGGCACCAGCCGCCGCCACTGGTTTCGGGTAAAGTTCGGTGGTGGGCGGTTTCGTCTTTTTTTCCGCTACAGCACCCGGGCCAAGGTCATCATCTTTGCCTGGGTGAACGATGAAAATACCCTGCGAACATATGGCTCCAAAACGGATACCTATGCCGTTTTCAAGACCATGCTGAATGATGGCAATCCACCCGATGACTGGGAAACGTTGATGAAAGCGACATCGGAAGGCGGCGGCGAACAGCGACTTGACAGTGCCTTTGTCTCGGCAAAACGGGATGAGGCATAGAAGCAAAAGCACCTCACACCGGTCTATAATCCTCTGCACCCCAATGGTGTCCGTCTCGTCTGCGGCTAGGGCCTTGCGGTGGGGCGTAGTGTCGCGAGAGCACGAGCAAGGCGGTGCGCAGCATGAGCTTGGCGGAGCGGACTGGCCATTGGCGTTCGCGTTCCACCAGTTCCAGGCCTTTTTCGAAACAGCAGACATCAATGGCGACGCCGGAGAGTTCCGGGCCCATGGCATCTGCGGCCCTGGAGAAGCGCAGGCGGGCGGACATGGCGGTATCGCTGAGATCCTGAGCACCGTTGGCATGGCCTTTGGTCCGCTTTGCCAGGCGCGGTTCCCATGAGGCGGTGATACGGGGGCTCAAATGGCCGCGGTGGAAATCGCTGGCCAATCGTTCGCCCGCGTCCAAAGCCTCTGCAGAGAAGAAGGCCTGTCCATCACGGTCCTTCAGACGCGCCAGCGCCAGAAGTGGCGCGGATAATTCATTGCGGCGTACCGTCTGGCGCGTGCCATCCACCTCTAGAGACACGGGCTCGGACACGCGATGCTGCTCCTGAAAAATCTCGTCGCGGTCCTTGACCATGGCGCGCTTGAGATAGGCGCTGACGGTGTTTTCGCATGACAGTCTGTCCGCCTCCCGGCGCAGCAAGCCCATCGAAATCGACTTGGCAAGCAAAGAGCTGGTAATCGCCAGTGGCTGGGGCGCGTTGTCGATATGGATGTCCAGACTGCCGCCGGTCTCGGTGACGCGCGCCGTGTTGCGTCCGATGAAGCGCAGCAGGCGGATGAGTGCGCGATCCGGCTTGTTGGGGTTCTCAACCATGGGCATCGGCCTCCAGCATGACAATCAGAGCTTTGGACTTCTCCTCGACGGCGGTCACGAAGGCATCGAAACCGGGATCGTCGCGGCGATCCTCAACATGCTGGCATGTGAGGCTGACGGTGGACCGGTCGCGCCCGAAACACACCGCGACCTCCGGCAGCGGCAGCGATAGCACCACGTGGCAGACATAGATGGCGATCTGGCGGATATGCGACATGGCGTGCCGCCGGTCCCGGCGCACCGTGTTGCGCTCGACGATCTCGGCAAACATATCGCAGGTGATCTGGCGGACGCGCTGGCAGGCTTCACGCTGCGCCGCCGTGACGCTGGGCAGCGATGTGCAATGACTTTCAGCGGGGTCTGGCCCGTGGGGTGATGGGTAAAGCGACATGGTGTAACTCCTCATAAATAGGAATTAATTCATACACCATCAAAAACACGCCTACAATCTTCGAATTTCAGGCGCTTCGTAACAAATTGAAATCACTGAAAACTATTTCAACCAAAACAAGGAAAGGACTATTTTCTTATTTCCCGTTACCTCTGCGCACAAAAAAGCCGGCCACAGGGACCGGCTTTCTGAACGTATGAAATTGTCGATATCAACGCGCGGATTTGCGACGCTGGCCGAGGCCCATTTCCTTGGCGAGGCGCGAGCGCGCTTCTGCATAGGCCGGGGCGACCATCGGGTAATCCACCGGCAGGTCCCACTTCTCGCGGTATTCTTCCGGAGTGATGCTGTGATGCGTCGTCAAATGACGCTTGAGCGACTTGAACGAACCGCCACATTCCAGGCAGATGATCTGATCATCCTGAACCGATTTGCGCACAGACACCGCAGGCTTCTGCTTTTCGACGTTGACCGCTGCCACGACAGGAGTCGAGGTGCCGCTGAGGGCTGTGTGGACGTCTGAAATGAGGCCTGGAAGCTCCGTGACCGGAACGACGTGGTGGCTAACATAGGCAGCAACGATATCCGCCGTCAGTTCGACGAGCAAATCCTGAGCGCCGCCATATGTAGTTTCCGTCATCTATATCTCTCCTATTCATGCCTTCACCGGCACAAGGCCTTGAGCCTTTGCCTGGGAAGTGAAGTTAACCCCAAACCATTGGTTTGCGCTCGACTGAGAGGTCCGGGCCTATCTTTTGCCGCGAACAGAACTTCCCTCAGCAACTGCGAAGATCGCAATAGATATCCAGATATTCTCTGACAGAGATAGTTTAGCCATCAATAAAATGTCTAACTGGACTACCGGTTTCGCAAAACGCAAATCAACATCATCTACTTTACCTATCGTGGATAACACCAAACCAAAAAAAGTCCAATTAGTATTTTGGACTATTTCAAAGGAAATCGGGCTTATTCCATCTATTAGAAATCGTAGATGACAAAACTAGAATATGTTCAAAACGCGAATAGGGTAATAATCTAGCAAACGGATCAACTCAACTTAAGGTCTGCTTTGCGTTGATCTATTACGGTTACAGACGACAGTCGATAACCGACTTGGTGGGAAGCTTTGGCAAGCAAATGTGCGGATACTGGGGCAGTCAGCACGACAAAGAAAAACCCCGCGAGAGAGCGAACCAAAACAGCAACCTCCAGTGCATTGATGCCCACCGCAAGAAGAAGCAGTCCCGAGCCGACAGTACCGGCCTTGGAGGCCGCATGCATGCGAGTATAAAGGTCGGGAAAGCGGTTTATACCAATGGCAGCGATGAGGGAAAACGTTGCTCCACCCAGTAGCAGCACCGTGACGATGACGGCGACAAACCAGTTCATTTTTTCGCTCCCCTTGCCTTTTTCCGTTTCGGTTTTCTGCGAAACTGCGGTGAGACTGCCGGCACCACGTCCGTACCATCCAGTACCTCGCAGGCCCGTTGCCCCTGCTGTGGCGTGCGCGACAGGACGAAACGGGCGAATGCAACCGTTGCAAGAAAGCCGAGGAGGCACAGCGCGATGGCGATATCCACATAAAGATCAAAGCCCGTGCGGATGGCGATGACGGCGATAAATCCGATGGCGATACCAACCAGCGTATCCAGCGCGACGATTCGGTCCGGCAAGGTCGGCCCCGCCACCACCCGGTAGACGGCGAGCAGGAAGGCGACAGACAGAATGACGGATGCGACGATGGTGGCGTAAGAGATCAGTGCTTCCGGTGTCATTTGCGAAACGCCTCCATGATCTTGCGCTCGAACCCGTTGGCAATCGACCGCTTGGTGGCTTCGATATCGCTGCAATCCAGCGCGTGGACATAGAGGATCGAGCGATCGTCAGACACATCGACGGACAGCGTGCCGGGGGTGAGCGTGATGAGGTTGGCGAGAAGGGTAATCTCGAAATCGCTGTTTACCGCCAGAGGATAGGCAAATATTCCGGGGGTGAGAGCCATCTTCGGTTTCACTACGGTTTTTGCCACCGTCCACGCCGACAGCGCCAATTCCTTCAAGAACGAAAGGCCCAATGACAGGATGGCCCAGATGCGCGTCCAGTGGGTGTCGCTTGACCGCAATTGATGACGCACGATGCCAAGAGACAGGGCGGCAACCAGCATGCCGAACAGAAGATTGGGCACCGTGTAGCTGCCGGAGATGGCGAGCCAGATGAGGGTGAAGAGCGCTCCCAGCACATAAAGGCTCATCGGGCGGTCCCTCCCGGAAAGACGGAGCGGATATAGGCGGTCGGATCGGCCAGACCATCGGCCGCCTGCTGGCTGAGCTTCATGACCTGTTCAGGAAACAGGCCAACGACAATGACGAGCAGGGTCAGCGCCACCACAGGCGCAAGGCTTGGCGGGTTGGCGACCTCTGCGACCGCCTTCATGCCTGCGGGCGAAGGGCGCCAGAAGCAGAGCAGGAAGACGCGGGCGAAGGCGATGGTGCAGAGAAAGCCGGAGACCAAGATGGAGGCCGCCAGCCACCATGCGCCGATGTCGATGGCGGATTTGGTCAGCATGGCCTTGGGCCAGAAGCCGGAAAAGGGCGGCAGGCCGGAGCCTGCGAAAAACAGCGCCAAAGCCAGTGCGGAAAACCAGGGTGCCCTGGTGTAAAGGCCGCTGAGATCCGATAAAGTCCAGGCGCCACCGATGCGGGCGGCGTGGCCGATGGTGAGATAG
This sequence comes from Agrobacterium rubi TR3 = NBRC 13261, assembly GCF_000739935.1. Taxonomy (GTDB): domain Bacteria; phylum Pseudomonadota; class Alphaproteobacteria; order Rhizobiales; family Rhizobiaceae; genus Agrobacterium; species Agrobacterium rubi. The sequence continues at coordinate 65,003 of NZ_BBJU01000019.1, forward strand.
AGCGCCGTCATGACCACCACGGAATTCAGCGCGTAAAACACGACACCACCGACTGATGATGGCGAGCCGATGGCCACGCCTGCCAGCATGGTGCCTATGCCGGATATGACGATGTAGCCCATCATCCGCCGGAGATCGTTTTGCGCCAGAGCGCCCATGGCACCCAGGATCATGGTGAGGGATGCGACGATGGCGATGACAAAGCTCAGCTCTTCCCGCTGCACCGGAAACAACATGATCATGACGCGCAGCAGCGCATAGATGCCGACCTTGGTCAGGAGACCGCCGAACAGGGCAGACACGACGATTTTCGGCGTGTGATAGGAGGCGGGCAGCCAGAAATTGACCGGAAAGGCCGCCGCCTTCATGGCAAAGGCCAGCGTGAAGAGTGCGGCGAGCGTCATCAGCGGCGCTTGCCCACCTGCCCCGGTCACCCGCCCGGCAATATCGGCCATGTTGAGCGTGCCGAAGATGGCGTAGAGGTAGCCGACCGCGATCAGAAACAGCGTGGTGCCAATGAGATTGAGCACGGCATATTTCAGCGCGCCATCGATCTGCTCCTTCGTCGAGCCTAGCACGATGAGCCCGAAGGACGACACCAGCAGCACCTCGAACCAGACATAGAGGTTGAAGATATCGCCGGTCAGGAACGCGCCGCTGACACCGGCCATGAGCAGCATCAGGAACGGATAGAAGCCATAGCGGCGACCGCTGTCATCGATATCGGCGCTGGCATGCACGGCGCAGGCAAGGGCTGCGATGGCACCGGCCAGCGCCAGCGCCGCTCCGGTCAAATCTGCGGTGAAGGCGATGCCGAAGGGTGGCAGCCAGCGGCCCATGACCATGGTGAAAGGGCCGTTCGTTGCCACCTTCCACAGCAGGGCGGCATCGATGAGGACCAGCAGACCGAGGCCAGCAATGGCGATGCAAGCGTGGAGGCGCGTGGTGTAACGCACCATCATCAGGATGGCACCGACGCTGATGCAGAGCGCGACGGGCAGGATGATCAGCCAATCGGCAAGCGCGGTTGGCTGCACGACAAGCGCGGCTGTGAGATCGATGGGGGCGGAGCCGAAAACGGCCATGTGTCTTGTCCGTTTCTCAGTAGCCGAGCGGCGGAAGCGGTTCGCTTCGCGGTTCTGCGGCGCGCATGTCGTTGGTGTCGTCGGTTTTCAACGCCTGGAACGCCCGCCAGACCAGTACCGCTAGGAAGCAGAAGAAGCAGAAGGAAATGACGATGGCCGTGAGGATGAGCGCTTGCGGCAGCGGATTGGCTGCGGTTGGCGCAAGTGTGTCTTCACCCGCGCCGATGATGGGCGGCACCTCGCGCGTTAGCCTACCTGCGGTGAACAGCAAGAGATTGACGGCATTGCCGAGGATGGCGATGCCGAGCAACAGGCGCACGCTGTGGCGCGACAGCATGAGATAGATCGCCACCGAAAAGAAGATGCCGACGAGGACAGAGAAGATCGCTTCCATCAGTCGCGCTCCCTTTCTTCCAGTGCCAGCGCAATGGCCGTGAAGCCACCGACCACGACAAGATAGACGCCGATATCGAAGGAGATGACGGTGGCCAGCGGCACCTCTACGCCCGCAAGGCTAGGTGTGACCCAAAGGCCGGTCATGAAGGGCACACCGAAAAAGACCGAGAGCATGCCGGAGAGCGTCGCCAGCAGCAGGCCGAAACCGGCAATGGACAGCGGGTGAAAGACGATGGCACGGCGCACGGTTCCTACCCCGAAGGCGATGCCGTAAACCGCCAGCGCCGACACGGCAATCAGCCCGCCGATGAAGCCACCACCCGGTTCGTTATGGCCACGCAGCAGCACGAAGACGGAAAACAGCAGCATGAGGCTGGTGATGACGGGTGCGACGGTGCGGAAAATCACCGTGTTCATGCCCTGCCCTCCTTGTCAGCACCCGTTGTCGGTTTTGGGCGGATGCGGATGAGTGCCAGAATGGCAAGACCGGTGATCATCACCACGGCGATTTCTCCCAGCGTATCGGTGCCGCGAAAGTCGACGATGATGACGTTCACCACGTTGTTTCCGTGGGCGATGAGCTTGGAATAGGCGCTGAAGAACTCGGTGAGGCTGGTGTTGAAGGGGCGCTCGGTGGCTTTCATCAGCATCAGGGCAAAGCCCGTGCCGCAGGCAAGCGCGATTGTGCCATCCAGCAGTTTCTGGCGCAGGCTGCGGTGATCGGATGGCGAGAGGCGCAGGCGGGTCATCACCAGCGTGAAGATGACGACGGAGAGCGTTTCCACCATGAACTGCGTGAACGACAAATCCGGCGCGCCGAACAGTAGGAACAGAACCGCCACGGCAAAGCCCTGAATGCCGAGCGCGACGATGGCCGTGAGGCGACTGGCCGCCGTCAGCACCGCGATGAGGCCGATGACGGCAATAGCGATGAAGGTGAATTCATGCAGCTGGATATCGGCGGGCCAAACAGGGATGGCGGGCAACTCGCCATAGGCAAAGAGCGGCACCAATAACACGAGCGCGATGATGGCGAAGGTGACGGTGACGTAGAATTCCAGCCTGCCCGGCTGGATCATGCGGGTGACATGGAAGGACAGTTTTACGAGGCCGGAGATGGCGGCATCGAAAGCCCTGTCCGGCCCCGGTCCGGCAGCCACAAGCGCGCGATTCATGAGGAGGCGAGCAGCCGATAGTTTGGTAAAGACTAGGACGCCGAGCGCGATGGTGAACAGCGAGAGCGCCAAGGGAATACCAATATGCGGGATCAGCGACATCTCCACGGGCCGGCTTTCGCCAGCGATGGCAGATGCCATGGGCGTTGAGAAACCTGCGTGAAAGACGCCGGAGAACAGCGCAGCCAGAAGTCCGCCGAGCGCCAGCACGGCGGGGCCGAGCCACAGCAGGACCGGGCCTTCATGGGCGTGTTTCGGCGTTTTCTTCAGCTTTCCGACGAAGGGTTTGAGCGCGACCGCAAAAGCGACCGCCAGCATCAAGGCGTTGCCGATGATGGCGATGCCGGTGAAGAGGATAGCGCGGGGATCAGGGTGCGCCAGCGCGTAGTAGATTTCTTCCTTGGCGAGAAAACCAAGAAACGGCGGCAGGCCCGCCATGGAGATGGCCGCAGCCACAGCCGCGATAAAGGTGATGGGCATGGCCTTGCCCAGGCCGCCCAGCTTCGTCACATCGCGTGTTCCCGCCTCGTGATCGATGATGCCTGCGACCATGAACAACGCGCCCTTGAACAGCGAGTGGGCGACCAGATACAGCACCGCCGCCTCGATGGCGTGGTCCGAACCGAAGCCCGTGAGCATGACCAGAAGGCCGAGCGACGACACGGTGGTATAGGCCAGCATCAGCTTGAGATCGGTCTGGCGGATGGCGAGGAATGCGCCGGTCAGCATCGTCAAACCACCGAAAAAGGGCAGCAGAATTTCCCAAGCCGCCGTTTCGCCCATGACCGGGTTGAGCCGCATCAGCAGATAGACGCCTGCCTTCACCATTGTGGCGGAATGCAGATAGGCCGACACCGGTGTGGGTGCTTCCATGGCGTTGGGCAGCCAGAAGTGGAACGGGAATTGCGCGGATTTGGTGAAGGCACCGCCCAGCACCAGCAGCAGGGTGACGAAATAAAACGGGCTCTGGCGCAGCACGTCATCGCCATGAACGAGAAGTGACAGCTGCGTGGTGCCGCTGATGTTCCAGATGAAGATGAGCCCCGCCAGAAGCGCCAGCCCGCCCCCGCCCGTCACGACCAGTGCCTGCAAGGCAGCGCGACGTGCCGCTTCGCGCCGGTGATCGAAGCCGATCAGCAGGAAGGAGGTAATGGAGGTGAGTTCCCAGTAGACGAACAGCATCATCAGGCTATCCGACACCACCACGCCCAGCATCGCGCCCATGAACAGCAGCAAAAAGGCCATGAACCGGCCCTGCTGTAGATGACCCTTCATATAACCGCCCGCGTAGAGCACGATCAGCGTGCCGATGCCGGTGATGAGCAGCGCAAAGGTCAGCGACAGGCCATCGATGAACCAGGAAAAGCTAAGATTGAAGCTGGGCACCCAGGCATAACCACCGGTCACGACCTCGCCTGCGGCGATTTCCGGAAGAAAGCCTATGAAGTGAATGAAGGCAAAGGCGGGCGCAAGCGCCAGCAGCCAGACGCCCTTATGCCCAAGCCGGCCAATCGCCAGAGGAGCGCACAGTGCCGCGATGAAAGGCAAAAACAGCACGACGAATGTCAGCAGCGTGACATTGGCAATCATCTCGTCTCCCAGCCCCGCTACTTTTTTGTTACCTCTTAACTAGGGCAAGGCGACATGAGCCTCAACTCTTTTCGATTGTGCGCAGGATAACAAGGTCTTTATCCCCTGTTAAAGCCGCGTCCTCTTTTAACGGCAAAGCCGAGTCACTATCTCTGGGGACAAACGAAAGGATCTCCTGATGAGCGATCTCACATCACCGAAAATCACCAAGTCCGATGCGCAATGGCGCGAAGAACTGACGGCGGACCAGTACCGCATTTTGCGCGAACACGGCACCGAGCGTCCGTTTACCGGTCCCTATTGGAACAGCACCGAAAAAGGCCTCTACCGCTGCGCCGCCTGCGATGAGCCGTTGTTCATCTCGGACACGAAATTCGATGCCGGTTGCGGCTGGCCGAGCTATTTCGAACCGGTGAAAGCCGATGCCGTGACCGAACATCGCGATACCGCCTTCGGCATGGTGCGCACGGAAATCCGCTGCGCCAATTGCGGCGGCCACCTCGGCCACGTCTTCCCTGATGGTCCACCACCCACCGGTCTGCGTTACTGCATCAACGGCCATTCGATGGTGTTCGAACCACAGGATTGATGGTGGCACATGCCGTCATACCGCGCTTGATGCGGTATCCCCTCAGCCCAAGTCCTCGGGCTGAGAGAAGCTTTTCTCCATACAGACGCATGGATGCTGGATTCCGGCGCAAGGTCGGAATTACGGCGGAAAAGGCGAGCTTTACGCTGCGACAGACTGCTCCGACGCAAACGCAAACCCCTCATCCTCCCAGCCGGTGATCCCGCCGATCATGATCTTCACTGGTCGTCCCAACCTAGCGAGCTTCAGGGCGGCCTGGTCGGCGCCATTGCAGTGCGGGCCAGCGCAATAGGCCACGAACAGGGTGTCGTCCGGCCACTGCGCCAGGCGCTCTGCCGTCATGTCCGCGTGGCGCAGGTGAATGGCACCGGGAATGTGCTTGCGGGCGAAGGTCTCTGCGGAACCGACGACGTGGAGCAGAACGAAATCTTGCTCTCCTTTTTTCATTGATGCCGATACATCCGCGCAATCCGTCTCGAGCGACAGCCTGTGCGAAACATGGTCGATCACGACCTGCGATGGGGCGGCGGGAATGTCCGATACGTAGCTCATGGGCGTCTCCTGTGCGGTGTGGATGCTGAACATTACGCCGTGCAGGAAAAGACTGGCAGATGGCATGATTGCCATATATCATCAATATCATGCCAAAACACCAGACACCACCCAACCGTCTTGTCGTCGCGCTTGCCTATGACGGCCTGTGCACCTTCGAATTCGGCGTTGCCGTCGAAATCTTCGGTCTGGCCCGACCCGAGATGGGCGATGACTGGTATCGCTTTGCCGTTGCTGCCGTGGATGATGGCGAGATGCGCGCCGTGGGGGGCCTGCGCTTTGTCACCGATGGTGGGCTGGAACTGATCGAGCAGGCTGGCACCATCATCGTGCCGGGCTGGCGCGGCATCCATGAGCCGGTACCTGAAGCGTTATGCGCGGCCCTGCGCAAGGCGCATGACAATGGCGCGCGGGTTTTGTCGCTCTGTTCCGGCGTGTTCGTTCTGGCTGCCGCGGGATTGCTGAACGGCAGGCAAGCCACCACCCATTGGCGCTATACCGATGCGCTGAAGGCTCGGTTCAACGAGATCGAGGTGTTGCCGGATGTGCTGTATGTCGATGGCGGCACCGTGCTGACGGCGGCAGGCAGTGCGGCGGGCATCGACCTTTGCCTGCATCTCATCCGCCGCGATTTCGGCACAAAGGCTGCCAATCTCGTGGCGCGACGGCTGGTGGTGGTGCCACACCGCGATGGCGGGCAGGCACAATTCATCGACAAGGCCGTTCCGGAGCCACATGAAAAGGCAAGGCTTGGCCCCCTTCTGGATGCGATGCAGGCTGATCTCTGCCAGGATTATACCGTGGCAAAGCTGGCAAGCATGGCGGGCATGAGCAGCCGCACCTTTTTGCGCCGGTTCGAAGCCGCCACCGGCACGACGCCTGCCAAGTGGCTCTTGCTGCAACGCCTTTCCAAGGCCAAGGACCTCCTGGAAACATCAAGGCTTGGCATCGACACCATCGCTGAAACCAGCGGGCTCGGCAGCGCCGCCAATCTGCGGCACCATTTTCGCCAGCATTTTTCCACCACGCCCGCAGCCTACCGCGAACGCTTCGGCGCGAAAAATCTCACGATATCGGAAGCTTGAGTTCCATGCTGGTCAAGTCCAGCCAGCGGTCGAATTTTCGCCCGACCTCCGAATATCTCCCGGCAACGCGAAAGCCCAGCGCCTCGTGCAGGCGGATGGATGCAGTGTTTTCCGATTCGATGGCACCGATCAGCACATGCACGCCACTGGCTTTGGCATGTTCGATCAGCCCCTGCATCAGCAGCTTGCCGATGCCGGCACCGCGCGCATCCTTGTGGACATAGACGGAATGTTCGCGGGTGTGGCGATAACCATCGAATGCGCGCCAGTCTCCGTAAGATGCGTAGCCCGCGACCGCTCCCTCCTTTACCGCGACGAGGACCGGAAAGCCGCGCTCCTTACGGGCCTCGAACCAGTCCGTGCGGTTGTCCAGATCGACCAGAACGTCATTCCAGATCGCGGTCGTGTTAAAGACCGCGTCGTTATAGATGTCCATGATGATGGGAAGGTCGTCGAGGGTGGCGTCGCGTAGCTCTATTGTCATGCTGTCTATCCGCTGCAAATCAAAGTCTGCGGGCAGCATAAAGCAAGTTTTCGGACCGTGCAGCGATTTTACGTGGCGACCGGAGCGAGGCTGAAACTGGTCATGACAGCCGTGTAATGCACCGCGGCGGCAACCACGACAAAGCCGTGCCAAATGGCATTTTGAAACCGCAGACGTTCCCAAACGTGGAAAATCACACCCATGGAATAGATGATGCCGCCGATGACGATCAGCCAGAGGCTGAGCGGTGGCAGATGGTAGGACAGGCGATCTGCAACCATCACGCCGCTCCAGCCCATGCCGAGATAGAGCAGGATCGTCAAACGATCGAACCGGCCCGGAAAGAAGCATTTCAGCAGAATGCCGGAAATCGCTGCCGCCCATATTCCGACCAGCGTCAAGGCGATCAACGGCTCTTCGATGCCGCGCTGGAGGATGGGCGTGTAGGTGGCGGCAATGAGGATGAAGATGCCGGAATGATCCAGCCTGCGCAGATACCATTTGACGTTGGAATGCGGCCAGATGTTATAGGTGAACGAAATGGACAGGCACAGGACGAGGCCCAGCGCGTAAATCCAGACGGCGGCGATAGCGCTGAGACTATCCCACAGGGTGACGTAGAAAATCAGCGCCGTGGCGCCAATCAGCGCAAACACGATGCCGACACCATGCACGATGCCATCTGCCACGATTTCATGAAGGTCGTAACGGCGTCCAAAGCGCCAAGTCTCACTCATAGTCCATTCCCGTCTGATATCGCCGACACTATGCAAGCAATATGAGACGGGAACAAGACGGCGGCGCGGCAGACGAGATCACTTTGCATTCGGCGTTGCCGTAAATCTTGACATCATCCCTTTTCGTTTCTGTCACGAAGTAGCGAACGACGCGAAAATCCGCCTCCTTTACGGGCACATGACCCAAGAGAATCCAAGAGGTTTGAAAGGGCAATTTTCTGGGATTGTGCTTTTGCCGATCCTGTTTTGTAGTGCGCAACGATGCATTTTTTTAAAAAAAGGTCATTGCCATGCGGATCGTCATTTTCACCATCGGAACCGAAGGCGATGTGCGTCCTCTCGTGGCGCTGGGTGCCGGGCTGAAACGGGCTGGCCATGATGTCCGCATCGCTTCCGACCCCTCCTGCGCCAGTTTGATTACCGCGCAGGGGCTGGAATTTGCGCCGCTTGCCGGGGATTTTCTCGACTGGATGCAGAAGAACGAGGGGCTGCAACGGCGCGGGCTCGGTACATTTGCGATGGTGAAGGCGTTTCAGAACAAGCTTCGCGATATCGCAGCCGTCTGGCCGCAGCAGGGTCTTGCCGCCGCTGACGGGGCGGGTCTCTTGATCGGCAACGGGATCGTCTATCTGCTGGCGGAAGCGCTCGGGCAGAAGCTTCACCTGCCGGTCGTCGAAACGCAACTGGTTCCGACGCTTCCCTCGCACAACCCGCCTTTGATGCCGCTGCCGAACTGGGCCTATGATTTGCCGCCAGCGGTCAATCACCTGCTCGGGCAGTTCATGCGCAAGACCGTCTGGCGGGTGTACCGACCCGCCTATAACGAGGTGGTGCGGCCGAATCTCGGCCTTCCACCCTATGCCCGGCGTGGGCCGTATCACGGTCCGCAGACGAAGCGGTTGAGCCTTTTCGGCTTCAGTCCAACCATGGTGGAGCCCGGTCGCAACTGGCCGGACACGGTCAAAGTAACCGGTCCCTGGTCTCTGGAAGAGGCGCAAACCTTCAAACCGTCGGCGGAACTCTCCGCTTTCCTCGAAGCCGGACCGCCGCCGGTTTATGTGGGCTTCGGCAGCATGTTCAACCATGATGCAGAAGCCTTCACGGCGCTTGTGCGCGGGGCGGTCAAAACATCGGGCAAACGTCTTCTTCTGGCCAGCGGATGGGGAGGCCTGCACCATCAGGCCGAGGCGAGTGACGATATCATGACAATCGACCGGGCACCGCATGACTGGCTTTTCCCGCGCATGGCGCTTGCGGTCCATCATGGCGGCGCTGGCACGACCAATGCCGCCTGCCGCGCCGGTATTCCCTCCGTCGTCATTCCGGTCTTCGGCGATCAGCCCTTCTGGGCATCGCGTCTGCGAAAGCTCGGCGTTGCCGGTCACACGCCGCCGCGCGAAGCGCTGACCGCAGAGGCTCTGAGCAATGCCATTCTGGAGGCCGACAGCCCCGCCCGGCATCAGGCGGCGCAAGCACTTGGTGAGAAGCTGCGCGCGGAAAACGGCGTCGCGAACGCCATCAGCGCTCTGGAACAGGCAATGCTTTTGTGACACCTTTCAGCAGCCTACGCGACAAGGAATTGGTTTTCACCGTCAACGAATATTGGACACTCAATCGCCGAATGGGCATCTTTTCTGAACGATGAATCGCGCGCATATTCGTGTCAACAGCCGCGGAGCGGCGCACCGAGATGGAGTGCATGAAATATGACGAGTGAAAAACAATTTGCGCTGACGCGGCCAGCCTATGTCGGCCAGGCCCATCTGGTGGTTCTGGATTTGCCGCGCGTATCGGATTTCTACCAGAAGATCATCGGCCTCTCGGTCATCGAGAAGACGCCGAGCGGCCATGTGCTGGGCGTCAATGGCCAGCCCTTGCTGACCTTGACGACTGGGACCGACACCCAGCGTGCACCGGGTGGCGCTGCCGGTCTTTTCCACACCGCGTTTCTGATGCCGAGCCGCAGCGATCTGGCCCTGTGGTTGACGAATGTGGCGCATAACAATGTGCAGCTTCAGGGCGCGTCCGATCACCTCGTCAGCGAGGCGATTTATCTGGCCGACCCCGAGGGCAACGGCATCGAGGTCTACCGCGACCGCGCGCCGGAGGAGTGGACTTACAAACCCGACGGCACCGTTGCCATGGCCACGGAGCGCCTTGACCTGCAAGCGCTTTACGACAGCGCCCCGAAGGCGACGTTTGCCAAGGCGGCAGAGGGGACTGCCATCGGTCACATTCATTTGCAGGTGGGCGATATTCCCCAGGCCGACGCGTTTTATCAAGACGTGCTGGGCCTGAAGATCATGGCGCGATATCCGGGCGCGAGCTTCTTCGGCTCGGGTGCCTATCACCACCATGTTGCTGCCAACATCTGGAACAGCCGCGGCGCACAGCCGCGTACCGCCAAGATGAGTGGCCTGTCCGGCTATTCGCTGAAGTTCAACGACAAAGGCGTGCTGGATAGCGCGATTGCCGCCCTCGACCGACTGGAAATCGCAACCGAACGCCACAGCGACGGCATTGCCATCACGGATCCCTGGGGTATCGGCCTCAAGCTGTCCGCTTAAGCCATTGCAACTCTAAATCTTGCCCCCGCGGGAACCGCAATATAAGCGAGGCGTTATACGGTTTGATGGGGGCATGATAAATGAATGATCAGGCGACGAACAATCGCAAAAAGGCTGCGAAAATCATCGAGAGCAACGATCATCGCGACCCGGTGATGCAGACGGCTCTCGTTTCGGCCCATGAAGAAGAGCGCAGCCAGCAGCCTTTGGGCCGCGAGGCGTTGGACGTGGCAGTTGCGTGGTCCACCGTCGGCCTGTTTCTGATCGTTTTGATGGGCGTCATCCATTCGCTGTCGATCATTCTCATCCCCATCGTCATGGCCATCGTGGTGGGCATGATCCTCGGCGTGGCCGCCAGCAAGCTCAATGCCTATGGCATTCCCGGCTTTGCGGTCGCGTTGATCCTGTCTTCGGCCGTGGCTCTGGTGGTGTTTCTCGTCATCAACTCGCTGATCGACCCGCTGTCGACACTGGCGCGAGAAGGCCCCGGGATTGCCGAGAAGGCCATCGATCGCATCGTGCCCTATCTGCAAAGCGTACGCTGGCTCAACTTTTCCGCAGCAACCTTCAGTCTCAACTCGGTCTCGATGGAATCGCTCATTTCGCGCAGCGGCGACATCCTTGCCGTGGTGGGTTCGAACATAACGCCCGCCATCGTGCAGGGCCTGATTTTCTTCGCCGCGCTGCTGTTGTTTCTCTACAGCCGCATCCGGCTTCGCAAGGCGATGATCATGGCGTTTCCGCAGCGCCACCAGCGCCTTAGAACCATTCGCACCATCGGCTCCATCGAGCATGTGCTCAGCTCATACTTCGCCACGGCCTCGATGATGTATGCTGCACTCGGCACAACAATGGTGGTCATCGCCTATGTGGGCGGTCTTGCCATGCCGTTCCTGTGGGGGCTGTTCGCCTTTCTCTCCAGCTTCGTGCCCTTCCTCGGCATCACGGCCATGACGCTAGCACTGACGGTTGCCGGGATTTTGACCCATGACAGCCTGTTTCTGGCGCTGATGCCAGCCATCATCTTCTTCACCATCCACCTTTTGATGGAAAACCTGGCGTTCCCAGCCGTCATCGGCAACAACATGGAAATCAACCCGTTCCTTGTCTTCGTCGCCATCATTTTCTGGACGTGGATGTGGGGCGCCGCCGGTGCGATGCTCGCTCTGCCGCTCTCCCTCATCGGCATGACCGTCGCCCGCGAACTCTTTCCTTCGCGCCGCGTGGTTCCGAACTTGCCGTCGTAAACTCCGCGGGACTTGCCAACGCCTCCTCAGATTGCTTTTTATATCTCTTCAACCGAAAGCTCATCAGAGCAGATATTGAAATGATATCAAAAAGTGATACTATATGAACTTGAGCAGACGACACCAGGCAGTGCTTGAGGCCATTTTCTCTGATCCCGTCAAAGCTGGCATCGTGTGGCGCGATGTCGAGGCACTGTTTCAAGCCTGCGGCGCGGATGTGAGCGAGGGACAAGGCTCGCGGGTGCGTGTTGCTCTCAACGGCGTGCGAGCGGTATTTCATCGGCCGCATCCGCAAAAGGAAACAGACAAGGGCGCGGTCAAATCCATCCGGCGTTTCCTGAGTGAAGCAGGGATAAGACCATGAGTGTGATGCATTACAAGGGATATGAAGCGGTTATCGAATTCGATGAGGACGTTGATCTGTTTCACGGAGAGGTCATCGATCTGCGCGACGTCATAACCTTCCAAGGCTCGTCTGCCAGCGAACTGAAGACGGCACTTGCTGAGTCGGTCGAAGATTATCTCGCTTTTTGCGCCGAGCGCGGCGAAGAGCCGGAAAAGCCGTTTTCCGGCCAGTTTGTCGTCCGCACCGAACCCCGATTGCACAAAGCCGTTTCCAACGCCGCCCGAAAAGATGGAGTCAGCCTTAACAAATGGGTGACGGCGGCGTTGGAGCGCGCGGTCTCGTGATGATCAGTTCGACGGCGCGTTAAAGGCCGGATCATCCAGGCGGGTGAACACCACGCCGCGGGCTTTCAGTGCCAGCAAACCGCGCACCACGCCCTCGCCTGCTTCGTGGGTAGGCTGGTTGATGTGGGAGATGATGACGTCGCCGTCTTTGGCGGATGCGATGTGTTTGGCCGTGGTGCCAGCGCCCAGCAGCGAGCCGCCATCGCCATTGATGGAAAAGCCTGCGACGCGTTCTCCAAGCTGGTTGATGGTGGCCATGGAGGAGTTAGTATATTTGGCGGTGGCGCCGCGGAACCAGTGTGGTTGATGGCCGGTGGCGGCGGAGACGGCGAGACTGCCGCCTTCGACTTCCTGTTCGACCGCATCAGTCGAGCCTGCCGCTTCGATCCCGTAGATCGAGACGGGCTTATCGACGGCTGGAATGTGGTTTTCGCCGTGGTTTTCCAGTTCGAACAGGTCGGGATGCGCCATCATGATCGCCAGCGCTTCCGGATTGTGCTTCAGCCAGCGAGCGGTGACGAAGATGGTGGCGGGGATTTTCTCGTTGACGAGCGTATCGAGAATCCGAAAATCCGTCTTGCCCATGCAGGCGTCGAGCGTGATGGCCACGCGTGTTGCATGCGCCTTGCCGGGCTGCATTTTCAGCGTCGGCTCCACGAGGCCATTGCCTGCAAAAACAGGGGACGCGGACGCAGCCAGCAGTGCGGCAAAAGCAAGTGTCTTCAGCATTGTCGGATGCCTTTTTCGATCAGGAGCCCAAGGCCATTCTGCCTGCAAAGTGCCGGAATTATGGCGTAGCGGCGGGCAGGCCATCCAGTTCGGAGAGCTTGGCCAGCGCCTCTTCCACCCGTGCGCAATCGCTGACGCTGAGAGGCATGACCGGCAAAGGCGGCTGGCGATGGGTAAGCGACAACAGATTTGCTGCGGCATAGACCACGCGGAAGCTGCCGAATTCCTGAAACAGCGACCAGAGCGGATGAAAATACGCTTCGATCCGCTCAACTTCGGTCGCATCCCCCGCTTGTGCGGCGCGCAGCAGGCGAAGGCTCGGCACCGGCAGCAGACCGCCGATGACGCTGTACCAGCAATCTGCACCTTGCATCACCGCCTGTGACGCACCCCAGTCACCGCTGTAACCGATGGCGAAGCCTTCGCCCAACCGGGGGCGCAGGCGCTCCAGCTCGTCCTTGAAGGCCATGTCTGCTGGCAGCGGCATTTTGACGGCGCGGATATGCGGAATATAGGCAAGCCGAACCAGCAGTTCGTCACCGAAGGAGAACTTCGTGGTTGACGGGTTGTTATAAATGCAGAGCGGCAGGCTGGTAGAGCCGGCGACAGCCGCGAAATGATGATAGGCTTCTTCCTGCGTCAACGGCGTGTAGGATACGGGCGCCAGCAGCAACGCATCGGCACCGGCAGCTTCCGCATCCTTCGCGAGCGCCACGGATTCACTGGTGCGAAGCGCCCCGACACTGACGATCAGCTGCCGTTTGCCTTTCAGGGATTCGACCGTTGCCCTTATGGCACGCAGGCGCTCTGCTCGGGACAGATAGGCATAGCTTCCCGTGCTGCCGAGAAGGCCGATGCTATCGACCTCAGCCGCATCCAGCCGCTCGATCAGCCGCGACAATGCCTCGGCATCGACGACGCCCTCTTCATCTGCCGGTGTCAGCGGAAACGCCGAAAGCCCGTGAAAACCCACATCCATAGACCTATCCCCAAAACCCTCTGGGAAAAGGATTAAGCGGCATTTCAGCAGGCGGCAATATCAATATGAAATCAGTTATATATCGTTGCGGATTGGCAACTGGCAGGTTCTCTGCCCTCATTCCTGTGCTCGTCACAGGAATGAGGGACGTTTTGGCTCAATCATACAAATAATGCTTCGCCCACTGCGCTTCCGGCACCTTGTCTCCCACCTTGTAATCAAAATCCTTGATGCCAAGCGTAGACGTCGTGATCTGGCATTTGTAGCGCAGGCGGAACCATTCGCCGCCGCTTCTGAACACGGCGCCGGAGGCCTTGATGCTGTCGGAGGTTACATCCGGGTCGCCGAAGGCATAGGCGATGACCTTGTCGGGCTTCATGCCCTTCTGTTCCTTGGCGATGCGCTCCATGGCTTCGATATCGCAACGCTGCTCAAGGCGTTCTTCCGGGGCAAGCACGTTCAATTGTCTGAGAACATTGGCATCGATGGCAAATGCGGGCATGGCCGCAGGCAGGCCAGCCAAGGTTGCAAGAAGGGCGACGGGGAGAAGCTTTTGCATGGGATCCTGTTCGGGCTCTTCGTTTCTTCTTTTTGATTCGCTGGGCAAACCCACTGATCGACAGCATCGACATGGATGTGTCAGATTTGCGATCTAGTATGAAATTGTGATGGAAAGCTGACAGAATTGTGCCCGTGTCCGGTTTCACCACGACAAGATTTCGACCTTGATCCACCTGCGGTGGCACTCTACATCTTTGGCTACGCAGACTGATTTCCCATGAAAGCGAGTTTCCCTTGTCCATTTTCAAGAACCTGCCCGCAACGCCCGCTGCAGCGAAAAAGCCGACCACCGATACGCATCACGGCATAACGCGCACGGATGATTATGCTTGGTTTCGCGCCGACAACTGGCAGGCCATGTTCAAGGACCCGACGCTGCTGGACCCGGCCATCCGCACCCATCTGGAGGCGGAAAACGCCTATATGGAAGCGGCCATGGCCGATACCAAGCCGCTTCAGGAAAAGCTGTTTGAGGAGATGAAAGGCCGCATCAAGCAGGATGATTCATCCGTGCCGGTGAATGACGGTCCCTATGCCTATGGCACGCTGTTCGTGACCGGTGGCGAGCAGCCGCATTATTTCCGCACGCCGCGCGGCGGTGGCGAAAAGCACGTCTTGTTGAACGGCGACAAGGAAGCCGAAGGCAAGGATTATTTCCGCCTCGCCGGTCTCGATCAAACGAGCGATCACAGTCGCGGCATCTGGGGTTATGACGACAAGGGTTCGGAATATTACACGCTGCGTATTCGCGAATTGGAAAGCGGCGAAGACTTGGCCGACGTGATCGAAAACACTGCGGGTGGTGGCGCATGGGCACCGGATGGCAAGAGCTTTTTCTATTCGCTTCAGGACGAAAACCACCGTCCGTCCAAGGTCTTCCACCACATTATCGGTGAGCCGCAATCTTCCGACCGGCTGGTTTATGAGGAAAAAGACCCCGGCTTCTTCATGGGCGTGGGCGCTTCCGTGCTGGATGATTTCATATTCATCGATATTCACGACCACGAGACCAGCGAATACCGCCTTCTCTCCACCAAGGATTTGACAGCCGAGCCGCAGATCGTGGCGGAGCGTGAGGAAGGCATCGAATATTCGCTGTGCGAGGGCGGTGATGTCTTCTACATTCTGACCAATGACGGCGACGCCAAGGATTTCCGCATCTGCCAGACGCCGGTGACGGCTCCGGGCAAGGAGAACTGGACCGAGGTCGTGCCGCACGAGCCGGGCCGCCTCATTCTCGATATCGACGCCTATGCCCGCCACCTGATCTGGCTGGAGCGCCGCGATGGCCTGCCGCGCATCGTCATCCGCGACCGTGTGAGCGGGCAAGAGCACAGCGTTGCATTTGATGAGGAAGCCTATTCGCTGGGCCTGCATGGCGCTGCCGAATACGACACCAACGTTATCCGCTTCAGCTACTCTTCCATGACGACGCCGAGCCAGCTGTTCGATTACGACATGGTGACGCGTGAGCGCACGCTTCTCAAAACCCAGGAAGTGCCATCAGGCCATAACCCTGATGATTATGTAACCCGCCGCATCATGGCGACATCACATGATGGCGCGCAGGTGCCGGTGTCGCTGCTCTACCGCAAGGACACGCCGCTGGATGGTTCGGCCCCTTGCCTGCTCTATGGTTACGGCGCTTACGGCATTTCCATTCCTGCGTCCTTCAGCACCAACAACCTGTCGCTAGCCGATCGCGGCTTTGTCTATGCCGTGGCCCATATTCGCGGCGGCAAGGACAAGGGTTTCGAATGGTACGAAACCGGCAAGATGGAGCACAAGCAGAACACGTTCAAAGACTTCATCGCCGCTGCCGACCATCTGGTGAAGGACGGCTTTACCTCCTATTCCGGCATCATTGCCGAGGGCGGTTCCGCTGGTGGCATGCTGATGGGTGCTGTTGCCAATATGGCACCGGAGAAATTCGCTGGTATCATCGCTGCCGTTCCCTTTGTCGACGTACTGACCACCATGCTGGACGACACTCTGCCTCTGACACCGCCGGAATGGCCGGAATGGGGCAATCCGCTGGAATCGGAAGAGGAATATCAGTGGATCGCCGCCTACTCGCCTTATGACAATGTCGGTGCGAAACCCTATCCGCCGCTTCTGGCCATTTCCGGCCTGACCGACCCGCGCGTGACCTATTGGGAACCGACCAAGTGGGTGGCAAAGCTGCGCGAGCACACCACGGGTGAAGCGCCCATTCTGCTGAAGACAAATATGGCGGCGGGGCATGGCGGCAAGTCCGGGCGGTTCCAGCGGTTGGAAGAGATTGCTTTTGAGTATGCGTTTGCGTTGAAGGTGGCGGGTAAGGCTGCGGTTTGAAGTTTTGTGCATACGACCGGGTTGCGTGACGAAGCGCCGATAGAGGTAATAGGCTGGCCTTAAGGTTCGTGCCAGCACCTCGCTCCCCTCATTCCTGTGCTTGTCACAGGAATCCAGTCGCCGCGCGTCTGCGCGGCGGGCAGAGTCTTTTCAGCGCAACGACTTGGGCTGGCTGGATTCCTGTGACAAGCACAGGAATGAGGGGAGTGTGGATGTACGCTTCTAGACAAAGCTGCATTGTCAGTCGTGCGGCGGGGAGACGGTGGCCGGAGTGGTTAAATGTGAGGTTCCATTGACGCCCGAACCCACGCGGATCGTCATGTTCGGGCCTGTCCCGAACATCTAACCACGTCGCATCCGCAGAAGCGTGATTGGATCCTCGGAACAAGCCCGAGGATGACGAACTCGGGATTTCCTGGAGAAAAATACCTCCTAAAATGACTTATGTGAGATTTTTTTCCACAAAAAATCAAATCATCAGGTTATTTGAATGTATCTCCAAAATTAATTGCATTTTAATTTTTCAAGAAATTTAAATCTACGTTTTATCAGTATAATATAGCCGTCAATAAGTATTGCCCATCCTCAAAAATGGTTCCTCAGCAATGCGCATGGCTGCAATGCGGCATTTTGCGTTGCAATATCATCTTCTCGCCGTATTATAAAACCCGTTGACATATTTACGCGCTTTTTCGCCGCTGTGACTGCGGCTTTTTTCGTCGCTGTCGAGCGACTTTTCTTTGACGGGTTTGCGCTCGTCTTTCCGCGCATGTCATTTCGTCCTGGGGCTTTCGCTGGCGCATGCCGGCGGAATTCACGCTCCATGGCTTTAGCTCTGCGTTCTGGCAACCGATATCGTTGATGTCGCGCCGGCGCTTTGGCAGGCCGGGCTTTGCAGTGCCCCGGTATGCCTCACATAAACACTGCATTAGACTTGGGGGTCTTACAATGAAGAAACTCCTCGCCTCGACCATTCTTGTCACGGGCTTCACCCTTGCCGCCGCCGCTGGCGCAAGCACCGCCAACGCCGCTGAGACCTGCGGCAATATCTCCATCGCCGAAATGAACTGGGCATCCGCGGGCGTCGCGGCTTATGTCGATAAGTTCATCATGGAAAACGGTTATGACTGCACGGTCGATATTGTGACTGGCGACACCACGCCGACCTTCACCTCCATGAACGAAAAAGGCCAGCCGGACATGGCGCCTGAAATGTGGGTGAACACGCTGGGCGCGCCTTACGAAGAGGCCATCAAGTCCGGCAATCTCATTCAGGACGTCAAGATTCTGAGCGATGGCGGCATCGAGGGATGGTGGATTCCAAAATATCTGGCTGATGCACATCCCGACATCAAGACGGTTGAAGATGCGTTGAAGCATCCTGAACTGTTCCCCGCCCCGGAAGATGCCAGCAAGGGTGCCGTGTTCGGTTGCCCGCCCGGCTGGGGTTGCCAGCCAACGACGGCCAATCTGTTCAAGGCGCGCAAGGCGGAAGACAAGGGCTTTACCCTCGTCGATACCGGCTCGGCTGCGGGTCTCGATGGCTCCATCTCCAACGCTTACGAAAAGAAGCAGGGTTGGCTCGGTTACTACTGGGCACCAACGGCGATCATGGGCAAATACGACATGGTCAAGCTGGATGACGGCGTCGAACTCGACCGCGAAGCCTATGACAATTGCATCGCCAAGGCCGATTGCGCCGACCCCAAGCCGAACGCCTATCCCATCGCGGACGTCTTTACCGTCGTGACCAAGGAGTTCGCCGAAAAGGCTGGCCCTTCAGGCGAATACGTCAAGAAGCGCCAGTGGGATAACGAAACCCTGGCAAAGATTCTGGCCTGGATGGATGAAAACCAGGGCACCAATGAAGACGGTGCGGCGTACTTCCTCGAGAACCATGAGGACATCTGGACGAAGTGGGTTTCGCCTGAAGTGGCGGAGAAGATCAAGGCTTCGATTTGATGTGAGTGTGGGGCGGCCATGATCCTTAGTGGTCTTGGCTCACCCCCCTCTGCCCTGCCGGGCATCTCCCCCACAGGTGGGGAGATCAGCAGGGCGCGCCGACATCGCTCCACTCTCGAAGTTTGAGGTGACCGAGAGGTCTTCCCGAGTCGATCTCCCTCCTTGAGGGGGAGATGTCCGGCAGGACAGAGGGGGGTATGCCGCAAACTCCGCATCAACCGGTAAGCACCGTCCCAAAAATCAACAAGGGAAAAAACAATAATGGCCCTCTGTAATCTTCTGCCGGATATGCTGTGCAAGTTTCCGGCCATTGGCAACAGCACCATGCGCGTGGCGCGCAAGTCTATCGATGACGGCTTCCGTGATATCGTTCACAGCTACGGCGATGTCATCGATACGGTCATGCACCCGCTGCAGCTGTTTTTGAATGCATCCGAACGCTTTTTCACGCAGACGCCGTGGATCATCATCTTTCTCGGCCTGCTGGCCATGGTGCATCTGGCCGGGCGCAGCTTCCGCATTACGCTTGGCACTGCCGTTTCGCTGTGTCTGATCGGCGCAGTCGGCCTGTGGCGCGATGCCATGACGACGCTGTCGATCGTGGCGATTGCGACGCTGATCGCCGTTGCCATCGGCCTGCCGCTGGGCATTCTCATGGCGCGGTCCGAGCGTCTCCAGCGTTTCATCAATCCGGGTCTGGATGTGATGCAGACGATGCCGAGCTTCGTGTATCTCATCCCCGTCGTCGTCATCTTCGGCATCGGCAAGGTGCCGGGCCTGATTGCCGTCGTCATCTACGCGATACCGCCGATGATCCGGCTGACCAATCTGGGCATTCGCATGGTGGACCGGGAAACGCTTGAGGCGGCAGACGCTTTCGGCTCGTCCAACACCCAGAAGCTGTTCAATGTGCAGCTGCCATTGGCGCTGCCCACCATCATGACCGGCATCAACCAGACCATCATGATGTCGTTGGCCATGGTCGTGGTCGCCTCCATGGTCGGTGTCGGCGGTCTGGGCAAGAACGTGCTTCAGGCCATCAACAACCAGTTCTTCACAATCGGCTTTCTGAACGGCTTTGCGCTGGTGGCCATCGCCATCATGTTCGACCGTGCCAGCCAGGCCTTCGGCAAGCGTTTGCAGAAATATCGCGAGGTGCAACATGGCTAAGGACATTGAAATCCGCCGACTTTACAAGATCTTCGGCAAGCACCCTGAGAGACATCTCGAAGCCGTTAAAAACGGCTTGAGCAAGACCGAGCTGAACGACAAGCACAACCACGTTCTCGGTCTCAACAACATCAACATCACCATGCCCGGCGGCAAGATCACCGTGGTCATGGGCCTCTCGGGCTCCGGCAAGTCGACGCTGATCCGCCACATCAACCGGCTGATCGAGCCGAGTGCGGGCGAAGTGCTGTATGGCGGTGAGGACGTCTGCTCGATGGGCACGTCCGCCCTTCGCGATTTCCGTCGGCACAAGACAGCGATGGTGTTCCAGAAATTCGGTCTTCTGCCGCATCGCACGGTTCTCGAAAACAGCGTCTATGGTCTCGATATTCAGGGCGTGTCCCGCAAGGACAGCCTAGAAAAAGGCCGCTACTGGCTGAACCGCGTGGGCCTCGATGGTTACGAGGACAATTACCCGAACCAGCTTTCCGGCGGCATGCAGCAGCGCGTGGGCCTTGCCCGGGCACTGACCAACGATGCCGACATTCTGTTGATGGATGAGGCCTATTCGGCGCTCGACCCGCTGATCCGTGTGGACATGCAGACCATGCTGCTCGACCTTCAGCAGGAGCTGAAGAAGACCGTCGTCTTCATTACTCACGATCTGGACGAGGCGCTGCGTCTCGGCGATCACATCGCGATCCTGAAAGACGGCGAGATGGTGCAGCAGGGCGATGGCCAGAGCATCATCCAGCATCCGGCCAATGAATATGTCAGCGACTTCGTGCGCGACGTGAACCGTGGCCGCGTGTTGCAGGCAACCACTGTGATGGAACCGGCCACGACCGCGCTGGAAAACCTGTCGGTTCTGGAAACCGACACGCTGGAAAACATCGCCCGCGATATGACCGACGCCAACGAGACAACTGCACAGGTGGTGGATGAAGACGGCAAGACGGTCGGCAGCATCGGCATCGAAACGCTGATGGCGGCCATGGTGACCCCTGCCACGCAGGATGATGAAGCGCCTGCCGAAGATGTGCCGCCGCCCGCAGTGGCGACGGAGGCGGAAAAGCGCATCGCGTGATTCCCGTTGCTCTTCGTGACTCACGTCGCGGAGGGCAGTTCACGCTAAGGGAATCGGTGAAATTGAGCCTTTTCCCATATTGCAAGCCCCTAAAATGCAAAAACGAAGCACTACTTTTACCGCTGTCAAGCGCTGAAAGCACTAGGAAACCGGGTGACGCAAGCCTCGCGCAAGCTTCGGCCGTTAATACTTCGTTAATCAGGCAGAAAGAGGCTTGCTATGAATATCGATAACAATATCGGCGGATCGGCGCACCATGCCCGTTCGCAGCACATTGAAAAGCGATCGACTGAGACCGTTGCACCAGAACAGCAGCAGACAACACTCAGCGGCAGCAAGATATCCTTCGTCAACGCGCTGGAAGCGACATCGCTTGCCAACGTTCTGTGGACCGTGAACAACGAGGCCGCAGCCAATGACGCGGCGTCGCAGGGCAGTGCCACGCAGCCGATGTCGCAGGTCGAATCCCTGTGGCTTCGCCAAGCCTACACAGAACATTGACATCCCATCACGCCTTGAGCGAGGCGTGATCAACAGACAGTTTTATCGTTAAGATCACATTAACGAGCTGGTTGAAGCCGCGATATGACGGCTTATTTTTCGAGGCAGGATGATGTGGTCGTGCTCCTGCTCTGATCAGGCCCCATGGGCGGCGTTGATTTCCACTGTGATGTGCGACAGTTCCGTGATCGCTTCCAGCTTTTCTCGATAAAAGGACGGCGCTTGCGGTGATGGCGACTTGATCGACACGATGGCCGCGTGATGCCCCGGCCCCACCTGCCAGACATGCAGATCGGTGATCTTTTCTTCCGGCGTTTCCAGCCTGCTGCGAATTTGCGACGACAGGCCTTGCGCTTGGGGAACCGCGTCTACCAGAACCGCGCCCGTCGAGCGCAACAAGCCCCACGACCAGCGCGCGATGACAATGCCGCCGACGATGCCCATGGCCGGATCGAGGAAAGTCCAGCCGTTCCATTTGCCCAACAGCAGCGCGACGATGGCGAGAACCGATGTCAGCGCATCGGCCAGCACATGCAGATAGGCGGAACGCAGGTTGTTATCCTTGCTCCCATGGTGATCATGGTGCGCGTGATCGCCATGGTGGGCATGACTGCCATGGTCGTGGCCATGGTCATGATCGTGGTGATGGTGGTGATGGTGGTCATCCTTCAGCAACCAAGCGCTGACGATGTTGACGACGAGGCCGATGGCGGCAACCGCAATCGCCTGGTTGAAATCGATCTCCACCGGCGCAAAAAACCGCAACAGGCTTTCCCAGGCAATCATGATAGCGGCAACGCCCAGCACGACGGCGCTGGCGAAGCCGGCGAGATCCCCGAACTTGCCGGTGCCGAAGGTGAAGCGGGCATTCTTGATCTGGCGACGGGCATAGAGATAGGCGAGCGCCGAAATCAGCATCGCGCCCGCATGGGTTGCCATATGCCAGCCATCCGCCGTCAGCGCCATGGAGCCGAACCAGCTACCGGCGGCAATTTCCGCGACCATCATCGCCGTCGTCAGGCCGATGACGGCCCAGACGCGGCGCTCATTGCGCTCGTGGTTATCACCGAGAAAGACATGGCTATGCGTGCCGTGGGGATGGGGATGGGGATGGGGATGCAGGTGTAAATGGTCAGTCGCTGCCGTCATGGCACACCTCTATCGAATGTAGGTTTTCAGAACCTGCGCCAGTTCTTCCGTGGCACGGGCACGCTCTTCGTCATTTTCGGCATGCAGAACATGTTCATGCAGATGGTCCTGCATCACCTCACCCGTCAGCCCGGACAGCGCGCCGCGCACGGACGCCAGCAATTGCAGCACCTCCCCGCACGGCTTGCCACCTTCCAACGCCCGCTCCACTGCTTCCATCTGGCCTTTGAGGCGACGGATGCGGGCAAGCAGCTTGTCCTTGTTCTGGGAAGTATGTGACATTGGTTTCTTTCAAAATAGTATAGGGGGGTATATTATAAGGAAGTAATGCGGTGCGCAAGGTGCTGCCTCCACGTCTTGTCACCATGGCACCAAAGATCTATATCTCCAGAAGCTATAGCTATGAGGAATGGGTATGTACTCCATCGGTGATCTGTCTCGAAATACCGGCGTCAAGGTGCCGACCATTCGCTATTACGAGCAGATGGGCCTGCTGCGGGCAGCCGAACGGTCCGAGGGCAACCAACGACGCTACGAAAAATCCGATCTCGAGCGCCTCGCCTTCGTGCGCCACGCCCGCGACCTCGGCCTCAATCTCGATGCGATCAAAGAACTGATCGCGCTCAGCCAGCACCGCGAAATGCCCTGCACCGACGCCGACCGCATCGCCGCCGACCACCTGACGACCGTCCGCGAAAAGATCGCCAAGCTGAAGAAGCTGGAGCACGAGCTGGAACGCATTGTCTCCCATTGCGACGGGCATTCTATCGAGGATTGTTATGTTATCCGCGCGCTGTCGAACCATGCTTTGTGTGAGCACGAGCATTGATGTGGTGTCTAGTGTTTTTGAAACTCAGTATCTTGTGCCACTCTGGAAGAGATCAATGACGATGAACCGGAACGTCAAGGCAATTCAAATCGGATGGCGGCCTTGAGCGCTTTTGGCATATCAATTCCGTGATGCCCGCTACTTGCGCCCCATGACCGGCGCAAGTAGCTCCAACTCGTTGGTCATAATGCCGCCGGACCAATCAGCCGGAAGCGACTTGAGTTCCTCGACGGTGTCGACACCGTTAGAATAGTTTCCACCGTAGTAAGGTCCGATGACAAATACCTCGCTACCAGCGCCGCGAAACCGACTTAACAAGCGATAAGGCCATCCCCACATTTTGGGAGCTAAATTAATAGGCAGGTAGACAACACCATTGGCGCAGGAAGCAGGAACTATACCTGACCAACCCCAGCGTGAGTAGTCCTTCAGGCAGGACATGGCAGAGACCCGCGTTGTTGTCTTTATGTTCGGCATCAACTGCTTGAGAACGGCACTAGGCCGCTCGCCGCCATAAACAAACAGCTTGTCCGTTACGCTTACCGGAAATGTCTTAAGATAGGCCGCCAGAAGCTCTCCCTCTTTCGGAGAATTGCTCTTTATATTTATCAGAAATCCCTTCCCCGGAAACGTGTCGAGTACCTCACGAAGCGTCGGCATCATGCCGATCCCCTTGCCACGAAAGGGAAAGGTCTTGCCGCCGTCAGACGTGTAACCATAACCAACATCGAGTTTGCGAAGCTCCGCCATCGAATGTTCGCGCGTCACTCCGTGGCCGTCCGTGCGGCAATCCAGCGTCCAGTCATGAAACACTGCAAACTCGCCGTCGTTGGTGGGGTGAATATCAAACTCCACCGCATCGGCACCTGCTTCAAAGCTCGCCTTCATAGAAGACAGAGTATTTTCAATGAAAACATCGCCGGACGGCAGCATGCGCGTGGCGGTGCAGGTGTCGGCCGTGACCCCGGTCATATCATATCGCGGCGCAATTCCACGATGCGCGAGAAGAGTCGCCTGGCCGGTGGGTCGTGCCGCGAGGAGATTTGTATTGAGAAGGAATAAAATAGCCAAAACTACTGCGGCCAAAACGAAAAGAAAAATTGAAATTTTCCTAAATCCCTTTGCCATAATATTATCCCCTCGAAAATTTCAGAGATTCTGCCCAATGATGACGAATTTTGGGCAGCAGTCTTTCTTATGTCTGGTGTTATCGCAGAGGCCGAAACATATCTCGTCGTTGACGTCGATAATGGCCAACTGTCTGCGACAGAAAGATGGTAAGGAATACTCGCAACCCAAACGCCCTTGACAGCCTCCAAATTCCAGCGCATCACTCACGCCATGATCAACGCACGCGCACCCATTTCCTGCACGTATTTTTGGGCCTTCCTTTAAGGGCGGCTCGACAGATCAGTTTGTCAACAAGCCGCCGTCAGGCGGCTTTGTTGTTTTCAAACGTCCTGACGGCACAAACAGAACCCGAGGGACGAGACGATGACCGAAGACAGCCTTCTGACCCTGCCCAGACCGACGGTCGTGACCATTCGTGGTGCGCGCAAGGCCGATCTGCCTGAGCTCAACGAAATGATCACACTGCTGGCCGCCCACCATGGTGATGCGGCGGCGATTACGGCTGAAAAGCTGGAGCGCGATCTGTTTGGACAGGTGCCGTGGATCACGGCGATGGTGGCCGAGGCCGAGGGTGATCTCATCGGTTATGCCATTCTCGTGCCGCTCTACCGGGCGCAGGAAGGCCGTCGCGGCATGGAGTTGCACCATCTGTTTGTGCGCGATGGACATCGCGGCCACGGCACCGGCCAGCATCTGGTGGGCCGCGCGCGCGATGTCGCCAAGCGCTGCGGATGCGACTTCCTGTCGGTGGGTGCCGCTACCGGTAATTTCGCTGCCCACAAATTCTACGAAAACATGGATTTCGTGCCGCGCCCGGTCACCGGCATGCGCTTCATGCAGGCATTGGCATAGAGTGGCATACATGCGGGGATTGATTTCGCGGTTTCAGGTGTTTTCAGCTGAATATCGCGAGGTTAGTTCTGGTCGAGAATACGACAAGCGCGAGCTACGCCCTCAGCGGGATTGAACGCCATTGCGCGTCTGACATCGCGGCTGTTGATGTGCAGGCTGCGGTCGAAGGGCAGCGCAAGACGGGCGATCTTGGCGGTGGCGGCGGTGAAGAATGCCTCGCTGTTTTCGGCAAAGAATGCGAGGCAGGCCTCCCTGCCGGGTTCTTCTGCCAGAAGCGCCTTGAAGGCCAGGCGATGCATGGCGCAAGTTGCGCCATGACCGGGGATGGAAAAACGCAGGGCGTCGAGCTCGTCACTCCATTCCGCTGCGTTTTCCATCTTATCGGGCAACGTCGAAACGCTTGAGGAACAGGCCGCTCAGCGAGCCGAGGATAAGCCAGAACACGAAGCTGGTTACCGTTGCCAGCACCATGAAGCGGCGCTCCAGCGGCAGCGGGGCCAGCGCATGTTCACCCTCTGGCGGCAGTGGCGCGCCGACGATGTGCGGTGCGACGATGAGCACCACAGCAAGAATAATGGCCCATGGTTCGTTGCGTTTGAAGGCAAGCAGCGCAATGCCGCCAGACGTTGCCGCAACGGTTGCAACCCACCAGATTTGCCGTGCTTCGAGAGCAGCAGCGGGGCTGCCCGGCAATTCCGGTGGCAGGCCGATCATGGGTGCCAGCATGACGGCGGCAAAACCGGCAAGGCCCCAGAACAGGCCTTCACGCCAGCCGCCCTGGGTGCTGCGCAGCGAGATGAGTGCCGTCAGCACCAGCGCGTAACCGATAGCCGTCAATACGTTGGCGGCAAGGGTATAGGCGTTGCGCTCGAAGCCATCGGCGGGTGCCCATGCCTCGGTATCGTGGTGATGGTCGGCAGGTGTTGCCGCATCGTGGGCGTGAGCGGGGGCCGCTTCGCCACCCGCGTTCTCAAACGTTTCCGCCTGGAGAATGAGGGGCGTGGTGCCGATGGCCTGAAGTGCGCTGACGGCGAGGCCGGCAATCAGCCCCACCAGAACAGCGGTAAAGACGATGTTACGGAAAAACGGCATTGATACTCTCCCTTCAATGGCAAGGGAAAGCGTTGGCATGACGCGTGTCATGCGCCGCATTGTGCACGGCTTCGACATGCGAAAAACCGACAAAGCCGACGATGAACAGGCCGATTGCGGCTGCCGTCAACGATTGCGCGATTTTCGATGTTCTGGATGAAACGGCTGAGGACGCCGTATTCTGCTGGATAGACATGGTGACCCTTTCCTGTGCGGGTGGGCGTATTCTGATCAAACGCCACACGACCGCATTCAACATTTCACCACGGGGAAAAGAGACACAGGGTCCTAAGGCCTGGAATATCAGACCTCGCAACCGTGCTGTTCCGGACACCCCGCCGGTTTGGACGACACTTCACGTGATGGCAGGTCTCCTGGCTTGCGGGTCGTAACCTTGAAAACACCTTCCCAATCCTTTTGTATCCGCATCGTAGTTTACGAAATCGAAGACGATTTCGCGTCGATGCGCCAGATCAGTGGCTTTTCGTTCTCAGGCTATCCGCTCACAGTTGCGGGGGCAGCCACGAATCAAAGCTTTGCGCTTCTATCGTGTTCCCTTTTCACTTTCCGGGCGAACCCGGAAAGACCATCACACATCTGTTATCCGGCGGAAGTTTCGCCGAGTCAATGGCCATCAGGGAGATGGCAGCGCCTTGAGGTAGGCCGCGATCGCATTGCGGTCTTCGGCGGGGATGCGGGCCATGTTCTGCTGCACCTTGACCATGGAGCCGCCAGCGCTGTCGAAATCCGGCGTGAAGCCGGTTTCGAGGTAGTTGGCGATATCGGCTTGCGTCCATGAGCCGATGGTTGCGGATTCGGGACGGATGTCGGGTATCTTGCCCTCGCCTTCCGGGTTCGGTCCGCCTGCCAGCCACTGGCCTTTCAGAAAACCACCCAGCGCATCGCGCGGGGTGTGGCATTCGCCGCAATGGCCGGGGCCTTCCACCAGATATTGCCCGCGCACCACATCCGCGCCCGCATTGGCAAGCTCGACACGCGGTTGGCCCTTGTCGAAGTACAGGAACTTCCAGCCGCCGAGGCTGAGGCGAATGTTGAAGGGAAACGGCAGATCGTGGCCCGGCGCATCATTTGTGCTGGCGGGCAACGTTTTCAGATAGGCGAAGAGATCGTTGATATCCTGCGGCGTCATCCGCGCATAGGACGCATAGGGGAAGGACGGATAGAGATGTTCGCCATCCTTGCCGACACCACGGGTCATGGCATCGCCGAATTGCGCCACCGTCCAGCTGCCGATGCCGTGTTGCGGATCAGGCGAGATGTTGGGCATATGGAAAGTGCCGAAAGGGCTGGGCAGCGCCTGCCCGCCGGAGAGCGTCTTCAGCGCATCACCCGTGGCATCGGGTGCCGCGTGGCAACTGGCGCAACCGCCTGCCCAGAACAGGGTTTCGCCATTGGCAAGGTTCGGTTCGCCTAAATTGGCCCAGTGGCTCGGCGGCTGGCGCTCCGGTGCGGTCACCCACATGAAAATGCCGAATCCGGCCACGCCGGCAACAACAACGCCACCCGCCAGCTTTGCCCAGATGGACGCCATCGCCGTCTCCGTTCTCTGAAAAATCGTCAAAAAAGGCCCGCCAGATGCACGGCGGACCAGAGGTCTGGATTACTTCTTGACGCGGTAGGCCTGATGGCAGCTGCTGCAATCGGCACCCAGCGTTTTCAGGGCAGCACCGACGCTGGCCTGATCGGTCGGCAACTGTGCCAGAACCGTGTCGGCATCCGTGCCGAGCTTTGCGGACTTCGCCTTGAAGTCTGCAAAGTTCTGCCAGATGGCAGGAGATGCGGCGCCACCTTCAGAACCGGCCGGGAACTGGTCGGGGAAAGCCTTGGCGTTGGCGCTGATGGTCGTCACGGCAGTTTTGACGGTGGCCGCATCATAGGGCTTTTCACCCTTGGCGATGGCACCCAGCGCGCCCATGGCACCGCCAATGCCCTTCATCAGGCCTTCGCGTTTTTCCACCTCACCGGCTGCGGAAACCGCACCGGCGCACAGACAGCCTATCATTATGGAAGCGGCAATGGTTCTAAGCTTCATCATCTCTCTCCTGGGTCCGCACGCGAGCGGGGTGTATGCTTCGTGTCGTCACATCATGCTTATCGCAAAACAGCGCCACACTTTTGCGACACCTTCAACGACCGCGTAGAAGATGCCTGCTCGACATGGCAAAAAGAAGTCACATTCCGGTGATTTCCAGAGCGAAATCAGGGATATAAAGTCGCCTTTCGCAGTCTGCTTTTAGCGCTGCGCCGCAGCCGCCAGATGCTGGTCTGCGGATGTTTCAAGCACCAATATGCGGCTGTCTTCACGGCCAAAGCCACGGATATCGATGCGATCTTCATAGAGATCGGCAATCGCGAAGGTGTTTTCGCTGAGCGTATCGACCATGCCCTTGAAGTTGACGAGATGCGTGTGGCCCAACTGAGCATAATTACCTCTGTGATTGTGGCCGCAAAACCAGGCCTTGGCGCATTTATGCGCCATCAGCAGTTCCAGCGTTTCCGCTGCATCCCACATATCGTGGGAGTTTTGCGGGTAGAGCGGGTAATGGCAGAAGATGATCGCCGTCTCGTCCGCCGCATCCGCAGCGGCAAGCGTTTGCCGGAGCCAGTGCGTTTGCTCGCCACTGAATGAGCCATTCCATTCATGGGCGTTGATGGCACCTGCCTCTTTCAGCGCGGCAAGCCGCTGCATGGCCAGTTCGCGACGCGGATCGTCCACGGGTGGCGCAAACAGGCTGACATCGCTGCCATCCAGCACCACGAAACGAAAGCCGCCGATGGCAAAATCATACCAGGGCGACGGCATGTCGAGACGGTCATGGATCGTGCCGAGATGCTCAGGCGCGACCGCAAAGTCATGGTTTCCCGCCAGCAGGATGGAGCGGTGCCTCAGCTTGTCGTAGCAGCTGAGAATCGCATCGAAATTCTCAAAGCCGTGGTCGATGATATCGCCCAATGTGACAACGAAAGCGAGGTCTTGGGCATTGAACACATCGATGGCTTGCGCCAGCTTGCGCGGGCTTTCCGCATAATAACGGTCCATCTCCGGGCGCGCCGGGCTATCGGCATATTGCGGATCGGCAACGATGCCGAAGGAGAAAAGCGGTGCGGATGTGTCTGTCATGATGCTCCGCATAGGACGCGTGAGTGACACGCATATGACAGAACGAAAACACCCGGCACTGAGGCCGGGTGTGTCGTATTGTTCAGACTGCGAAGCTTACTTGGAAGCGGCTTCGTAGCGCTCCAGAACGTAATCCCAGTTGATGAGGTTATCGACGAAGGCTTCGAGGTACTTCGGACGCAGGTTCTTGTAATCGACATAATAGGAGTGTTCCCAAACATCGACGCCGAGGATCGGCTCCGCGCCATGAACCAGCGGGTTTTCGCCGTTTGGCGTCTTGGAAATTTCAAGCTTGCCGTCCTTAACGGACAACCATGCCCAGCCGGAACCGAACTGCGTGGTGCCAGCGGCGATGAAATCCGTCTTGAACTTGTCGTAGCCGCCCAGATCAGACGCGAATGCCTGTTCCAGCTTGCCCGGCAGCTTGTTACCGCCGCCGTCCTTTTTCATCCACTTCCAGAAATGAACGTGGTTGTAATGCTGGGCTGCGTTGTTGAAGAGGCCAGCATGGGTGCCGAAGGACTTCTTGACCACTTCTTCCAGCGAAAGATCCGCAAGACCGGCTTCGGCCGCGAGCTTGTTGCCGTTGTCTACGTAAGCCTTGTGGTGCTTGTCGTGGTGCAGCTCAAGCGTTTCACGCGACATATAAGGCGCCAGCGCATCGTAATCGTAAGGCAGTGCGGGAAGTTCAAAGGCCATGATGTTACTCCTTGTTGCAGCGGCGTTGCCGCTCCTAGAAACCTTGTGCGCGGACCATAGGAGCGGACGTCTCCTGAGGCAACCTGTGAAATATCAAAATGTTCCGGCAAAAGAGAAAATTCCTCTCATGCCCCTCGAAAAACACTTTTCAGCCCAAGGCTGGCGTACCGATTAAGGAAAATCCGTTCGCTTTGCGAGGGATCATAGATCAGGGATATTACCATGAGACGACAGTTTCTGGCGGCATCTTTTGCCAGCCTCATTGCCTTACCCGCCGCTGCATCCTCCGGTGATGCATGGCAGGAATTTGCAGCAGACGTTCAGGCCAAATGCCTCGCTGCGTCGAAAGGCGCGATAACAGACGCGAAGGCCCTGGTTGATCCAACTGGGAGCGAACATTATGGGCTTGCCATTGTAACCGGCAAGGCGAAGGGCACCGATACGACCGTCAGCCACATTTGCGTTTACGACAAGAAGACCAAGGCGGCAGAACTCGGCGGTGAACTTTCCGGCGATACGGTCAAGGTCGAGATGCCAGGCTCTACCACGCCATGATCTTGGCGTTTCAAAACCGCGGCGTCGTGTCCGCCTCGCCGAGCGGACGCTGCATCAGCACGATGTCCAGCCAGCGTCCGTGTTTCCATCCGACGGATTTCAGCGTGCCGACCATCTCGAAACCGGCGGCGCGGTGGACACCGATGGAGGCGGCGTTGTCGGCGTCTCCGACGACTGCGACCATCTGGCGAAAGCCGCGTGTGGTCGCTTCATCGATCAGCGCCAAAAGCAGCGCCTTGCCGATGCCGAGGCCCTTTCGATCGGGATCGACATAGATGGAATCCTCCACCGTCGCGCCATAGGCCGGGCGTGCACGGTGGGCTCCGGCATAGGCATAACCGGCAACCGTCCCCTCGACTTCCGCCACGAGATAGGGAAAGCCGCCCGTAATAAGAGCCTGTCTGCGCTCGATCATCGTGTCCACAGATGGTGGCTCGATCTCGAAACTGGCCGTGCCATGCAGCACCGCGTGGCGATAAATTTCGGTAATGGCGGCAATATCGCTCTCTTCGCAGGGACGGATGGTGACGGCGGATTTGGGCTGGGAATGCATGTCGATGTCCTGAATACGGGTCGCAACACTGTGCATGCTCAGTGCCTGATTTCAAATCGAAATCACCCTCTCAGCCGCCGGTCAACAGTTTGATGGCGATCAGCCACATGGTGAGCGCGATGACGCCTTCGAGCACCCGCCACGCTTGGGGATTGGAAAAGACCGGACGCAGCCAGCGCGCCCCATAACCGAGGCAGAAGAAGAACAGGAAGGATGAGGTGACGGCACCTGCCCAGAAGGCCTTTTCCGAGCCCGAAAACTGGGTGGAGATGGTACCGAGCAAGACAACCGTGTCCAGATAGACATGCGGGTTGAGCCATGTCAGCGCAAGGCAGGTGGCGAGTGTCGAGCCGAGAGACGTGATCGTCCCTGATGCGGCGACAAGCACGTTGGATGCGCCCAGTGCCGATTGCAGGCTTTTTGCGCCATACCAGAACAGAAAGGCCGCACCGGCATAGCGCATGGCGGGCTCCAATGTCGGCAGGACGGCGGCGATCTGGCGAAAGGCCGTCACGCCAACCGTGATCAGGATCGCATCCGACACGGCGCAGGCGAGCACGACAGCAAACACATGCTCGCCCCGCAAACCCTGCCGTAGCACGAAGGCATTTTGCGCGCCTATGGCGACGATCAGCGTCAGACCCATCGTCAAGCCCGTCATATAGGTGGAAAAATCCATCAGCCTGTCCTTGTTTCAGGCTTTGAATAAAAGGACCGCCTGGGTTAATCCAGTTAAGGTTTCTTATGTTGATTAAGGCAGGCTAACTTAATGCTCGATTATGCAGCACTTCGCGCGGTTTCTTTTGTCGTGCAAACCGGCAGTTTCGAAAAGGCGGCACTGGCCCTGCATGTAACACCCTCCGCGATCTCGCAGCGGGTGAAGCAACTGGAAGAGCGGCTCGGGACGGTGCTGATCCTGCGCGGCAATCCGTGCACCGCCACTGAAAAAGGCGAATGGGTCTGCCGTCATATGGAGCATGTGGGCATGCTGGAGACGGAGCTTTTCGGCCAGTTGCCCGCGCTTATCGCACCCGACGAGCCGGGCCAGCGCGTCACACTGCACATTGCCACCAATGCCGACAGTCTTGGCACCTGGTTTTTGAATGCCGTCTCAGGGTTTGCGGCCAACGGGGATTATCTCATGAATATCGCCGTGGACGATCAGGATCATACCGCAGATTGGCTCCAGCGCGGCCGGGTTCTGGCGGCCGTGACCAGTCTGGACAAGCCAGTGCAGGGGTGCCGCGTTACATCGCTCGGGTCCCTGCGTTACCGCGCCACGGCCAGTCCGCAGTTCATGGCCCGACATTTTGCCGGTGGCGTCACGGAGGCGCGGCTTTCACAGGCACCGGCGTTGACCTTCAACCAGAAAGACCGGCTGCAACACGTCTGGGTCTCAAAAGTCTTCGGTGCACCCGTCGTCCACCCCACCCACTGGCTTCCCTCCACGCAGAGTTTTGTGGATGCGGCGTTGCTTGGCATCGGCTGGGGCATGAACCCCGATATCCTGGTGCGCGATCCCCTGGCCGCTGGCCGTCTCGTGGAACTGATGCCGGAGACGCCGCTGGATATTCCGCTGTACTGGCAGGTGAACCGGCTGGCGGCAGAGAGGTTGAAGCCGTTGACGCAGGCGGTGGTGGATATGGCGCGCGGGGTTTTGGTGCAGGGTTGAGAGGTTGGAGCGAGGGGCGGAACCCCTCACTCCGCCTCGACACCGGAACCCGCCGCCCATTCCATATACAAATCCAGTGCCTTGCGCGCGACCGGACCAGCCTGCAATTCCCGGTCATCCAGCTTGGTCACCGGAGAGACCTTGGAATAATTGCCCGAGCAGAAAATCTCGTCCGCCTCGCGGAAATCCTGCACCGACAACGTTGCCTCGCGCACGTCGAAGCCTGCCTGGCGCAACAGGCCCATGACACGGGAACGGGTGATGCCAGCGAGGAAGGTACGGTTTGGGACCGGCGTGAAGACCACGCCGTCCTTGACCATGAAGACGTTGGCCGAGGATGTCTCGGCGACATTGCCGTTCATGTCCAGCATCAGCGCGCCGCTGAACCCGCGCGAACGGGCTTCCACAATGGCGCGGCCACTATTGGGGTAGAGGCTACCGGCCTTGGCGTCGGTCATGGCCGTTTCCGGCGAAGGGCGGCGCAGCGATGAGACGGTGAGCGTGACGGGCGCGCCCGCATCCATCGGCGCTTCGAACAGGCACAGCGCAAAGCGGGTGGAGTCGGGATCGGGTGCCACGACGCTGCCGGGCGCGCCGTGTTCTGCCCAATACATCGGTTTGATGTAGATGGCCGTGTTGCCGTCGAACTTGGTGACGCCTTCAAGCGCCAGTTGCTCGATGTCTTCCGGCGTCATGGTGGGCTTCAGACCCATATTGATGGCAGAGCGGTTGACGCGCTGGCAGTGCAAATCCAGATCCGGTGCCAGGCCGTTGAACGAACGGGCACCATCGAACACGGTGGAGGCCAGCCACATGGCGTGCGATGTCGGCCCGATCAGCGGCGGGTTACCGGGTAGCCACTGACCATCGACATAGGTCCAGGTGGGGGAGCGGGGTGCTGTATCGACGGACATGACATTCTCCTTGTGCGTTGGCCGGGAATGAATGCCTCCTCGCCTTTGACGTCAAGACCAAAATCGGTCCATTCGGGGATTTGATGGAAAGTTACGGAAAACCATTCCCTTGATGGGATTTTATTGCGCAATGCTGCAACGGCATCGATCAACCCATCACGTTTTTTGATGCGTCAGCGTCTGGCTCGCAACCTGTCGCCATGCGATATTTAAGGTCACGAAGGAGTGCGATATGGCCTGGTCCGCGCAACAATATCTGAAATTCGAAGACGAACGCACCCGCCCTGCCCGCGACCTCCTGGCGCAGGTGCCGTTGGATCGTTTGACGGCGGGTTACGATCTGGGTTGCGGCCCCGGCAACTCCACCGAGCTTCTGGCCGAACGCTACGGCGTCAACGTCATCACCGGTGTGGACAGTGATGCAGACATGCTGGAAAAGGCGCGCCTGCGGTTGCGCAACACCCAGTTTCAGCAGGTGGATCTGGCCACATGGCGGCCCAAGCAAAAGGCCGATCTTTTCTATGCCAATGCTGTTTTCCAATGGTTACCCGACCATATCGACATCCTGGAAGCGCTGATGGATCACCTGAAGCCAGGCGGCGTTCTGGCTGTGCAGATGCCGGATAATCTGGATGAGCCGACGCATCTTGCCATGGAAGAAACCGGCGCTGCCGGGCCGTGGAAGGCGGCGTTCGAAGGCAGCAAGCTGCGCCGCCGACCTCTCGCCTATCCCGCAACCTATATCGACAGGCTTTCCCCGAAATCAGCCCGCGTCGATGTGTGGCACAGCATCTACAATCACCCCATGCAGACTGCGCAAGCCATCGTCGAATGGGTCAAGGGCACCGGGCTCCGACCCTATCTGGAGGCGGCGGGCGCAGAGAACCGCGCAGCGTTTCTTGCAGACTACCTGTCCCGCATCGACGCCGCCTATCCACCCATGGCAGACGGGCGGCGGTTGCTGCGTTTTCCACGGTTGTTCATTGTGGCGGTCAAAGGTTAGCGCGAGAATAGGTGCTCCTGCGAAACCTTAACGGCGCCGGATAACGCATCGATTACAATAGATTGAAGCAATAACTTCACCAGATATTAGTTATCTGTCGAAACCAGTCTTCAATCTTGCACGCGTATGATTTCAGCATATTCAGATGCTGGGGTTTAGACGTGCGACATTTTTGGCGAGAAAAATCAGGCAATTTCGGTATTTTGACCGCGCTGATGGTCGTCCCGATTTTTGGGACAGCGGGTGTTGCACTCGATATCAGCCAGGCGCTGGCGGTGAAGGCAGACCTACAGAACGCAGCGGATGCCGCCGTGCTGGCCTCTGTTGCGAAGGCATCGAAAGAGGTCGAGGCAGCCCGAAAAATGGTGGGCAACGGCAAAATAGAGATCGCCAATAACGACGCGCTGAATTTCTTTCAAAGCGATGCAGTTGGCCGTGACGATTTCGACGTGGACTCCGTCGGCGTTTTTGTCGAGAAGGTCGGCAATGTCGTACAGGCATCGGTGACCTTTCAGGCTACCGTCCAGACATCGCTGACGCGGATCATCGGCAAGGAGTTCGTGACTGTATCGGGCATGGCAACGGCGAAATACGAGACAGAGACCTATAGCGATTTCTACCTGCTGCTGGATAACACGCCCTCCATGGGTGTTGGCGCGACACCGGCAGACGTGAAGATGATGGTGGACAACACCAAGGACAAATGCGCCTTCGCCTGTCATGTGGTGAACAAGGACGGTGTCGATGACCCCAACAGCTATTATCACCTGGCCAAGAAACTCGGCGTGACCACGCGCATCAACGTGGTTGCGCAGGCAACGGCAGCGCTGATGGACACGGCAACCGACCTGCGCAAAGTCAGCAATCAGTATCGCATGGCGGTCTACACATTCGGCGAGAAGGCACAGGATACCAAACTGCTGGAAGTCGTGCCTTTGACGACCGATCTTGCCTCGGCAAAAAAGAAGGCTGCGGCTATCGACCTGATGTCGGCGCTGTCGAAAAAATCCGAAGAAAGCGAACTGACGGATTTCGACAAGACGTTGACGCAACTTGGTACGAAAATGGGCGTTGCCGGCAGCGGCACAAGCTCTGCCTTGCCGGACAAGGTCGTGTTTTTCGTGTCGGATGGTGTCGGTGACAGCCGAAAGCCTGTCGGCTGCACCAAGAAGCTCAATGGCGGGCGCTGCCAGGAGCCGATCGACACGACATTCTGTACAGCATTGAAGGTCAAGGGCTACAGAATAGCGGTGCTCTACACCACCTATCTGCCGTTGCCTGACGACAACTGGTACAACACCTGGATCAACCCGTTCCAGTCTCAGATCAGCACCCGCATGCAGGAATGCGCCTCCCCTGGCCTCTACTTCGAAGTCAGCCCGACGGAAGGCATCAGCGACGCCATGGCTGCCCTGTTCAAGCGCATCATTACATCGCCGCGTTTGACCAGCTGATAAACTCCTGTCTTTCGATCAAACGATGATGCGGGCCTTGTGCCCGCATCTTGCATGGACCCGGCTGTGGTCTTGGAAACTCACGCTTTTGCGCGGTGCGCGCGACTGTCATTTGGCGAATCTTGTGCCAGCGGCTTGAACAAAACCGCAGACGACACACTTATCCCTATGACATTCCTGCCCCGCTACGACGCGGGCCCACTCCCAAAACGGAGAAAAATCATGCACACAGTGAACGCCAATGGCGCAAACATTCCTGCTCTAGGCTTCGGCACATTCCGCATGCCCGATGACGATGTCCACCGCATTTTGCCGCAGGCTTTGAAGCTCGGCTTTCGTCATGTCGATACCGCACAGATCTACAAGAACGAAGCATCGGTCGGTGAAGTCATCGCCAATTCCGGTATTGCGCGCGGCGATATTTTCCTGACCACCAAGGTCTGGGTCGACCAATACAAGCACGCCGATTTCATCAAGTCCGTCGACGAAAGCCTGAAAAAACTGAAGACCGATTATGTCGATCTTCTGCTGCTGCACTGGCCAAAGAGTGATGTGCCGCTGGCAGAGCGCATCGGCGCGCTAAACGAAGTGCACAAGGCTGGCAAAGTCCGCAACATCGGGATTTCCAACTTCAATGTCGCGCTGACGGAAGAGGCCGTAAAACTTTCCGATGCCCCGATTGCCAACAACTAGATCGAATATCACCCCTATCTCGATCAGACGAAAGTCATCGAAGCCGCCCGCAAAAACGGCGTTTCGATCACCGCCTATTATCTGATGGCAGACGGCAAAGTGCCACACGATGCGGTGCTAAAGGACATCGGCGCAACACACGGCAAGACCGCAGCACAGGTTGCGCTACGCTGGGCCGTGCAGCAGCCGGATGTTATCGCGCTGTCCAAGACGGCGACAGAAAGCCGGTTGAAGGAAAACTACGATATTTTCGATTTCGAGCTATCCAGGGACGAGATGCAGGCGATCTTTGCGCTGGCGAAGGCCGATGGGCGGATCGTCAATCCGGGCCATCTGGCACCGGAGTGGGATAAGTAGGTTTGCAGTAGCAAAATGCGAACTCAGTCAACGGGTTGATCCGGTTTGAAACGCCCGCTTTTCGTCATGCTCGGGCCTGTCCCGAGCATCTGCCACGTTGCAAATTTGGATACGTGATTGGAACCTCGGGACAAGCCCGAGGATGACATCCAGAGAGGGGAGCGACCTATTCGTCCCCTCACAACCTCAAGAATGCATCCCATTCACCATCGCAAACACCTGATCGAAATTGCCGTTCTGTGCCGCAAAGCGCAGCGGCTTGCAGCGCTCCACCACCACTTCCGTTGCTTCCGGCTGGTTGGTCAGAATGTCCATCACCTCCGAGATATAGGCATCCAGCGGCATGGCGCGTTCGTCGGTGGCCTGGTGGTCGCCCTGAAGCGTCGTCTGCACGTAGGGCGGGATGATTTCGATGACATCGACGGACGTGCCCTTGAGCTGTTCGCGAATGGCCATGGAATATCCGTGGATGGCGAATTTCGTGGCAGTGTAGGTCGGTGTGGCCAC
Organism: Agrobacterium rubi TR3 = NBRC 13261; assembly: GCF_000739935.1. GTDB lineage: Bacteria > Pseudomonadota > Alphaproteobacteria > Rhizobiales > Rhizobiaceae > Agrobacterium > Agrobacterium rubi. Next base: position 103,125 of record NZ_BBJU01000019.1, read on the forward strand.
CATGGGCACGAAGGCTAGACCGGATGAAACGGTCAGGACTGCAGCCTTCGGCTTCGTCAGGAAATGCGGCAGCAGCGCCGCTGTCAGGCGGATGGGGGCGAGAAGATTGGTGGTGATGGTTTCTTCGGCCACATCGAGATAATCGGGTGCCGCCTTGATATCCTCGTTCTTCATGATGCCGGCATTGTTGATGACAGCGTTGAGGCCGGGATGATCTGCGATGAGCTTATCGGCGAAAGCTCTGATACCGTCGGCATCCGCCGCATCCATCGTGGCCCATGCCATGCCCGGATTGGCCTTGGCGACCTCCTGCAAGACCTCGGCGCGTCGGCCGGAGATGATGACCTGATTGCCCAGAGTATGGAAAGATTCCGCCAGCGCCCGGCCAATGCCAGAGCCGCCGCCGGTGATGAGGATGGTGTTGCCTGTGACGTTCATGGGAGTGCCCTTCCTTGTTACTGGGACAAAACGTAGGTAGATTGATCTCCAATGGGTAGTAGGCACCCAAAAGATTTATACTCACCCGAAGGAGAGTGTCTGGATGAAAAGGTATCTGGCCGATGAGATCATCGAAGAGAAACGAAAATCACCACCGCCTGCCGAGACCGATCCGGTGATCGAAGCGCTGGTGCGCGACATCATCGCCAAAGTGGCGGACAAGTGGACGATGCTCATTCTGGAGGCTCTGGAAGAGCACGGCACGCTGCGCTTCACGCAGATCGGCCATCATGTCAGAGGCATCAGCCAGAAAATGTTGACGAAAACCCTGCGACAGATGGAATGCGACGGTCTGGTGAACCGCGTCATCCACCCCGTCATTCCTCCGCATGTGGATTACAGCCTGACCACGCTGGGCAGAAGCCTCGGCAGTGCGTTTTGCGGCGTGTGGATTTGGGCGGAAACGCACCATGCGGACATAGAAAAGGCGCGCAAGGCGTTCAGCGAACACCCTCCGCGCCCGACAGTTTGAAATCAGCGATCAGGCGAACTGGCTGAGGCCCGGAACCGATGCGATGACCTGATCCACGGTTTCGTCGCCTGCATGCTGGCGGGCGATGGCGATGGTTTCCTTGGCCAGCGCGGAAATTTCGCTCATGCCGAGGCCCTGGCTCATCAGTTGCTGGCCCAGACCCATGATGCCGCCGCCGCCGATGGCGCTCATCAGGCCACCCAGCAAACCGCCGCCGCCCTGGCCTTCGCCGTTGAAACGGGCAACCAGATCCGGCGCGCCGGGAATGGCTTCGATCATCTTGGCGACGGGTGCGTCATCCGCTTCGCGCTGAAGAAAGCCCAGCATCATGCCCAAAGCCTTTTCGGCCTTGTCGTGTTCGATACCAACCTTATCGGCAACCTGGGTAACGATTTCGCTCATAGTTTCCTCCTGAAAACGAATAAATGACGTTAACGTCAACGTAAAACAACTGAAGTTTGGACACAAGGTGGGAAATGGTGCCGCCGCGAAGTTTGCGGCCCTGCTTCGACAACCTTATCAAACAGTTGTTGAGCCCGCAGCCAGTTCATATAAGAATATTGCAAAGATTGGATAAAGGGCACCCATGCCCGCTGACCGGAGGAAATGGCCTGATGTTGCAGGATGGAAAGCTCTACATCGGCACGAGCCGCAACGCCGACGATAGCCTCAACAAGGGCGAATATCTCGATCTGCGCTTCGGCAACCGCCACGGTCTCATTACCGGCGCGACGGGCACGGGCAAAACCGTGTCGCTTCAGGTGCTGGCCGAAGGATTTGCCAAGGCGGGCGTGCCGGTGTTCTGTGCCGACGTGAAGGGCGACCTCTCAGGCATAGCCGTCAAGGGTGAGGGCAAGGACTGGGTGACGAAACGCGCCGAGCAGATCGGCTTTACCGACCTTGCCTTCGAGCAGTTTCCGGTGATTTTCTGGGATCTCTACGGTGAAAAAGGTCACCGCGTGCGCGCAACAATCGCCGAAATGGGGCCGCTTCTGCTGGCGCGTCTCATGGATGCGTCCGAGGCGCAGGAAGGCGTGCTGAACATCGCCTTCAAGATCGCCGATCAGGGCGGGTTGCCGCTGCTGGATCTCAAGGATTTGCAGGCGCTGCTGAACTATATGGGTGAACATGCGTCGGAGCTTTCCAACCAGTTCGGCCTGATTTCCAAGTCCTCCGTCGGTTCGCTGCAACGTGGGCTGCTGGTGCTGGAGCAACAGGGAGCCGAACATTTCTTCGGCGAACCGGCGCTGAAGATTTCCGATATCATGCGCACCACCAGCGATGGTCGCGGCACGATCTCGGTTTTGGCCGCCGACAAGCTGATGATGAACCCGCGCCTTTACGGCACGTTCCTGCTGTGGATGCTCTCGGAACTCTTCGAGGAACTGCCGGAGGTGGGCGATCCCGCCAAGCCGAAGCTCGTCTTTTTCTTCGACGAGGCGCATCTGCTGTTCAACGATGCACCGCGTGTGCTGGTGGAGCGCGTGGAGCAGGTCGTCCGCCTCATCCGCTCCAAGGGCGTGGGCGTTTATTTCGTCACGCAGAACCCGCTGGACGTGCCGGAAACCGTGCTGGCGCAGCTGGGCAACCGTGTGCAACACGCGCTGCGCGCCTATACGCCGCGCGAGCAGAAGGCGGTGAAGACCGCCGCCGACACATTCCGCCAGAACCCGGCCTTCAGCACGGCAGATGCCATCACCACGCTTGGCACCGGCGAAGCGCTGGTTTCGACGCTGGGCGACAAGGGCGCGCCCTCCATTGTGGAGCGCACGCTTGTTCGCCCGCCATCCGGCCGCGTCGGCCCCGTCAGCGATGACGAGCGCCGCAGCATCATGAGCACCAGCCCCGTAGCCGGTATCTACGACACCGACCTGGACCGCGAATCCGCCTTCGAACTGCTCGCCGCCCGCGCGCAAAAAGCTGCCGATGCGGAAGCGGCGAAGCGTGCCACTGAGGAACAGGCAAACCAACCGGACGCTGCCGCCAGCCGCTGGAAGCTGCCCGGCTTTGGCGACGAGGCGCCGACACAGGCCTCCACCACCGGCACGAAACGCAAGGTTGGCGGCGGCTATCAGCGCGAAACGGTGATCGAGGCAGCGATGAAGAGTGCGGCGCGCACTGTGGCGAGCTCGGTGGGGCGTGCATTGGTGCGGGGTATTTTGGGGAGTTTGCGGCGGTAGGGCCTCTCCTTCCTCCTTCACCCCGGCCTTTAGCCGGGGTCCAGTTGCCGCGCGTCTACGCGGCAGAAAGAGTCTCTTGCGATCAAAGACTTGATCGCACTGGATCCCGTATCAAGTACGGGATGCCGGAGGGAGCGCTTCTAACTCCCGATAAAAAATCATTCCCCCGTGATACAGCACATCATTCACGAACTCACCATCCGCCGTAAAACCCGTAACGACATGCAACTGATGATCAAGCTCGCCTGCGCAGGCGCCGGCATCACCTTCGGAATGTAAGAAACCTTTCGCCCCTATATCGAGCATGGGCAGTTGTGCCATGCTGGAACGCTATTGCCCCAGCTTCGCGGGTTTTTATCGATCATGTGCGGCTACCAAAGGGTGGGGGAGCAGCCGTTTTCAGACACTCTGGACCACACTATAAATCAACCAAAGCGATAACTGCCTTTAAATTGCCCTAAATTTTCTACCTTTGGCATACGCATTACATGTGATCTGTTTTGGCTTTTCACGGGATTTGGAATGTTGATGAATATGAACCTGCGCCGTACGTTGACTTTCACTGGGCTGGTGATCTGCTCATTGCTTGGCACCAATGTCGCATCAGCGCAGCAGAGCTGGAACATAAAACGCGCTGGAACCAGCGCCGAAGTTCTCACAAAAATTGTATCGTCTGGCAATATTGACGCACTTTCCACCGGCGCCATCGATGTGGAGCCGCCCGATGGCCCCATGCCAGAAACCGCCTATCAGGAAATCACCCTGAAATCTGGAAGCAACGCTACAATTACCTCTGTAAAGACAAGGTGTTCGGAGTTGGGGCTGTCCTCACCTGCAAAAGATTTTCTTGAGTCGGAGCCAGACCTTGTATGCACAGGACGGTACAACGGTGAAAGCGTCAGCGTTTACGCGAAAATCTCTTGCGAAAGCAATTGCAAGCTCATGATTGAAACCCGTGCGATAGGCTTTTGAGGCGGAGGCTACATGACTGAACGTAAAGATATTTTGGCAAATGGACGCGGCTGGCGAAGACTGAGCTATACGCGTCGATGCGGCTGGATTGATTGGGGACATGCGCGTCCAGAGAGTGCACGAGCGCTCAAAGGCCAGATGGACCAGGAGGAAGCCAACTCGACATCTCTCAAACGGCTGGACATACGATTGGAGGGAAAGCCCGCTTTTGTTGTTGTTTACGGCCAGGAAATGGGAGGCATGGGGATAAAGGTTTCAACCGTTGCTCACTGGGTGGTTCGCAAAGGGCTCTCACCGCAACAGAAAGAAAGCGCTGCTCTCGGAATTTTCATGGCAGCGTCACGTACGTTCGAACACATGCAGGCAAGCTTTCCTTTTTCACTGGCGACGAACTCCGGCTTTAGCGGAGAGGATCTAGTTTCGAACCTGATCGGTTTCTACGGCGCATATCGAAACATTGGCGAGGCGCGGCTGCGCGATATTTGCGGCGATACCGGAGAAAAGGAAAGTCTGCGGATATGGGACGAGTATTTGCCCAAAGGAATTGGTGCGGTTAAAAACCGCAGCTTCAGGCCAATTCTTTTTCCAACGACCGAAGGCGTGTCATCACCTTCCGACACATCGTTTCCTCTCATGTTCAGTACAATACGGCCTTCACCCAGTGGAAGAGATTGGGTAGCGATCAAAAATCGGTTCATCGATAACACCATCATTAACCGCCGAGCTCCAATCGACGTTTCAGCGAGAGGCGAAGTCACCTTAGGCCGTGTAGAACAGGCACAGCTTAGAAACTATGCAAGATGATGGTTGCGGGAGAGCTTGACTTTTAACTGAGCGAACGAGGTCTTGATTTCCGCCATCGACCGCACCGAATGTGGGTGCGGTCGCTCTTATCGGACGTCAAAGACTTTGACACCAAGCCCACAAGTACAAAGCTACTTCCGCAGCGAAACCAGCGAGAAATACGCACCCTGCGGGTCCTGGCAGTTGACGATCCAGGTGTCGCCCGGCACGGGCATCGGGCCGTTGACGACCTTGCCGCCGCCGGTGCTGACGCGGGTGATGGCGTCGTCGATGCCATTGACGTTGAAGTAATAGCCCCAGTGGCAGACGGGCACCTGGGGTGGGCGCTTCATGATGCCGCCGAGGGTTTTGCCGTTGTGGGCGAACATGCGGTATGGTCCCATCTCGCCCATGTCGAAATCATGGTCCTTGGTCCAGCCGAAGACATCGCCGTAGAATTCCATGGCGCTATCGACATCATCGGTGAAAAGCTCGTTCCAGCCGACATGGCCGGTCAAAGTGTGGCTGTCCTCGGGAAAGCCGCCACTGTCCATGGGCAGGGGTTTCATGATGCACAGCACCGCACCCGATGGGTCCGTCACCACGGCGAAGCGGCCGATTTCGGGGATATCGCTCGGCGGGCGCATGATCTTGCCGCCTTTTTCCTCGAAGCGTTTTGCCGTGGCATCCACATCATCGACGGCGACATAGCGCGTCCAGTTTGGCGGAATGCCCTCGCCTTTGTGCTCGTCGGTCAGTTTCATCATGCCACCGACGCCGATGCCGTTGGCCTCGAAAATCTTGTAGCCCATCTCCGGTGAGCCGAAATCCTTGAGGTCCCAGCCGACGACGTGGCTGTAAAAGCGGCCTGCGCTATCCTTGTCCGGCGTCATCAATTCCGCCCAGATGAATTTTCCATGGGTATCGGACATTTGCTTTGCTCCCTTTCTATACGCGGCGGAATTCCGACGACATGAATTGTTTGAAACGTCCATCCGGCTGCAACACTCTGCCGGAGAAGGTGCGGCTGTTATCATCGTGCAACGTCATGACATCATGATAGGTGGCGATCTCGCCGCTGCCATCGAATTTCGGGCCCTGCGCTTCCAGCACCAGCGTCTTGCCATCGGCCTCGAGCCAGCCCTTGTAGACCCAGAGCGTCGTCATCATCGAGCCGATCCACGAGCCGACATAATGGTCTTTGGCGGGGTCGAACCCCAGCGTGATGATCGCTTCCATCGGCGTTCCATCCGGCATCTTGCCCCTGCCATCGCTGACGATCCAGAGCCCGCCGACGGAGCGGATGGTTTCGGTGAAACGCCGTTCGGAATCGTCGGGATCGTAGTCCTCATAGCCCGTGCTGGACACCATCTCCCAATCGCCGACAAGGCGCTCCAGAAAGACGTGTTCCTTCTGCGGCTTTGCGCTTTCCATTGGTCTCTCCTCCCTTGGAGTCTAGTGGCAACAGCTGGCGGCCTTCGGCGCATCCTCATACTGGTCGTGACGGCGCACCCAGTCCATGGTGCCCTCCTCATTGCGGCCCTTGGGCACGAGGTCGAGCAGCATCAGAGTCGCCAGCGTTTGCTCGGCACCGCGGGCATAGGTGGAATAGGTGTGGAAGACCTTGCCATCCTCGTCTTTCGCAAAGACACTTGTGCCATGCAGGTCCTTCAGGTCGCCCATGGCGGGCATGTCTGTGTAATTGTAGGTGATGGTGCCGGACGCGACGTCCTCTTCGCGGAACGAGGCTTGATAATCATAATTGAAATCGCTGCCCTGCGATGACACCCAAGGGAATTTCCATCCCATTCGCGCCTTGTAAGCCTCGATCTTGTCCAGAGGCGCGCGGGACGCAGCGACGAAGGCGGCATCGCCCGCTTTCAAATGCGCCATTGCCCCATCGACATGGTCTGCAAAGAAGGAGCAGCCGACGCAGCCTTCCTCCCAATCCGGGGCCAGCATGAAGTGGTAGACGATAAGCTGGCTGCACGTGCCGAACAGCTCGCCCAGCGATTTCGGGCCGGAAGGGGTGTCGAAAATGTACTCCTTCGTCACCGGCTCCCATGGCAGAGCGCGGCGGGCCTCGTTCAACCGGTCACGGGCACGGGTGAGTTCCTTCTCCTGCGCCAGAAGCGCCTTGCGGGCCTCCAGCCACTCCTCTTTGGAAACGACAGCATGCGGCATGATCTCATCCTCCTTCGATCTTACTGCTGCACAAGCAACACTCGCTGCGCGGTTTGGTTTGGCTGACGCCCTGCCCCAACCGGCTAAACGATTTTGCTTGACTATTTACGTTGATATCAACATATATCACCCATGTCAAATACACTGGTGATTCCTTTTTCAACGACGCTTCTGGTGCGCGATACGTGTCTGTGCCTGCACGCCCAGCGCGCCGCCCGTGCCCTGGCGCGCCGTTTCGACATGGCACTAAAGCCGGTGGGGCTGACGAATGGGCAATTTTCGCTGCTGATGTCACTGAACCGCCCAGAACCGCCGCCCATGGGGCCGGTGGCGAACCTGCTTGCGATGGACCGCACGACACTGACGGCGGCGCTGAAGCCCTTGGAAAAGCGCGGGCTGCTGTCCATCGAGCCTGACCCGAGGGACAAGCGCGGCAAGCGGTTGAAGCTCACGCCGGAAGGATTGGCGGTGCTGGCCTCCGCCGTTCCCATCTGGACGCGGACGCATGGCGAAGTGGAAGCGCAGATTGGAAGCGGCGATGCGGACCGGTTGAGGCGGGACCTTGTGGATTTGGGGTAGGCACCCTACCCCCGCAATAACGCCGCAATACGCGGGTCTCCCGCAAAATCCTCTACCGCAAACCCAATGCGCCGCATGGGGAATTCGCACAGCGCCTGTATGCCGGTTTTCGCAAGGCGGATGCGCCAACTCACCCGCTCCACCGGCTGCTTGCGGGCAAAGCCACGCGGCGTGAGAAGCGCGATGTTCAGCCCACCCTCGGGATCGCGCACCGACTGATAGAGGATGGCCTCGATCTCCGCCGTGCGCGCCGTATCGGCCAGCGTCTGGCACGCTTCGTAATCCGTGGGGTGCGTCCATAGCGCCTTGTCGCTCGCGAGAGGCGGCGTGGTCAGATCGATTGCCGATGGGGTAGCGATTTCGGCGGAAAAGGCGGTGTACTCAGCCGCATTGGCGGGCAAAGGCGTAGCGGGGGATTCTGAGTAAAACAGCAGGCGATAGAAGGCCATTTCGGCCAGCGCCGTTTCCACGCTTGCGGCAGCATAATAGACGCCCTTGGTCCACCCTGCCCGACGGAAGCGCGAACCATAGGGATAGGCGGCATCATAGCGGAAGGGTGTGGCGAGGAGATAATCGAGCCCCGCACACTCAGGTGGAAAGCGGCGCTTGCTGCCTTCCAGTATATCTTCCAGCAGAGACTGCTCATCGACCGTATCGACAAGCTTCATGGTGGAAACCTGGTGCTGCGCCTCCACCAGCCGCCAATAAAGGCCTAAAACTTTGCGCTTTTCAGATTGGAGCGCGTCTGGCGTCCAGATAGGCAAGGACATCGAGCAATCCGGTAATGGTTATGAGTTTTTCTGCCGGTACGGCGGCAAGCGTCTCGTTGTGGTTTCGCATCCATGCGCGTGCCACCGCTTCATCACCACCGACAATGGCGTCGAGCGAGCGGAAGACGCGGATGAGCAGAACGGCGAGTTCGAAAGCCTTGCTGCCGGGCTCCAAAACGAAATCGAGCCGCTTCATGCGCGAGACGGTGGGGGCTGATACGCCCAGCACATCGGCAAGGCGGGCGGCATTCAGGCCTAGGCGCTCTGCGGCAGAAACTACAGCCTTTGTGACGACCCTGCCCTGCTGTGCCGGATCGACCGCTGGTTTGACCTGGATATTCATACGCATATCCTTTCCTTGGAAAGAATATAGCAAATTTCTTTCTGAAAGCAAGAAGGGCTGGCGTTTAAGCCAGCCCTTGCCGTGTCGTAAAATCGCGGGGGACGAGGTTACGCTACGGAAACAGGAACCTCTGTGGAGGTGCGAAGAGCGTGGGAGTAAGGGCAAACGATATGCGCCTTCTTGACCAGATCTTCTGCCGTTGCCTTATCGAGGCCTGGAATGTTGACGGAGAGCGACACGTCGATGCCGAAACCGGTGCCGTCATCGCGCGGACCAACGCCGACGCTGGCTGTCACAGTCGTGTCTTCTGGAATCTTTACCTTTTCCTTGCCAGCGACGTTCTTCAACGCGCCGAGGAAGCAGGCGGAATAGCCAGCGGCAAAGAGCTGCTCGGGGTTTGTGCCCGTTGCACCGTCGCCACCCAGTTCCTTCGGCACCGTCAGCTTGACGTCGAGAACGCCATCTTCCGATTTGGCATTACCGGCGCGGCCGCCTGTTGCACTTGCCTTGGTGGTGTAGAGAATTGCCATGTCACTGCTCCTTTTGCGTGATGTTGATATTCATATAGCTCACAATTAAATTGTGCGCAATATAATTTTGCACATTGAGAATGATTTCTCTTTCTGCGATAGGTGGAGAGGAGATTGCATTGCTTGTTGCATGGGGCAGGAACCGAGTGACGGGATAAATTGTTCCCTACGCAGCCGCATTTGGAGCCCACATAATGGACGCCCCCACGATGGACGATGGAACGATGGAAGGCCTTTTGAGGCTGGACCTGCAAATCTGCTTTGCGCTGTACGGCGCAGCACATGCGTTCAACCGCGCCTATAAACCGCTGCTGGAGCCGCTGGGTCTAACCTACCCGCAATATCTCGTCATGATGGCGCTGTGGGAAAAGCAAACGGCGACCGTCAAAGTGCTGGGCGAAATGCTGGGGCTGGACTCAGGCACACTCTCCCCGCTGTTGAAACGGCTGGAACAGGCGGGCCTCATTACTCGCAAACGCGGCACGGTGGATGAGCGTCAGGTGCTGATTGCGCTGACACCAGAGGGTGCGGACCTGAAAAAGAAGGCCGCGAACGTCATGCGCTCGATTGGTGAGGCAACGGGGTGTAGTTTGGATGAGCTGGGGCAGTTGCGGGATCGGTTGAATGCGCTGAAGGAAAATTTGGTGAAGGAATGAGCGTAGCGCTTAGGGAGTGCGAAGCCCAGGCGTTCGGTTGTTGGCAGCACGGACCATTCCGGGGATCAGGAAAAGGTCAACGACATACCAAACAAGCGTTGCTAGAAAAGGTGCCTTCGTCAGAACGTCGGGCCCAATGATAAAAGGCAAAAGCAAACTGACGACACCGAGCACCAATTGGATTTTTGCCGAACGCGTGAAGCCCAAATAAAACCGATGAAGACCAAAACAGCCGCCACCACCTAACAAGTGGAGCGCATAAGCAACCCACTTCTGCTTGCTGACGACAACATTCATTTGCGCCGATGGCTGCTGTGACGCTTGGATTTTCGGTACGTTGACCAATATGATACCCCATGGCAAAATCAGATCGATAAACACAATCTAAAATTGCTTCTCAGGTATTTCCAGTAGAAAAAATAAGCCCGCAGGATTTTCCGTCCCACGGGCTCCATCATCCATAAAAAGATTGAATTATTACTGCCAAACAACAACCCGTGCCTTGTTCGGCACGCGGTCGTAGAGGTCGATGATGTCCTGGTTCATCAGGCGCACGCAGCCGGAAGACACGGCCTTGCCGATGGAGTTCCACTCCGGCGAACCGTGCAGACGGTAGAGCGTGTCCTTGCCGTTCTGGAAGATGTAGAGCGCGCGGGCACCGAGCGGGTTTTTAAGGCCCGGTGGCATGCCGCCGTTCTTGGAGGAGAATTTGGTCAGTTCCGGCTGGCGGGCGACCATTTCGTCTGGTGGGGTCCACTTCGGCCACTTTTGACGCCACTGGATCACGCCCTCGCCCGACCATGCGAAACCTTCACGGCCGATGCCGACGCCGTAGCGCATGGCGGAACCGCCGGGCTCGACGACATAGAGGAAGCGCGAGCGCGTATCGACGACGATCGTGCCGGCTGGCTCGCCGGTCGGATCGACAACGCGCTGGCGATAATAGCGGCGGTCGATTTTCTGATAGGGAATGGCGGGGATGACAAAGCCGCCATCTTCAACCGTGCCATACATGACGGCAAGCTCGGCATCGGAGATGCCGCCTGCAAACATCGAGCGGAAATCGCCTGCGATATTGCCGGCAAGGCTGCCCGGCTGCACGCTGCTATAGGGACGGACGCCGGAAGACGCGCAGCCCGCCAGAAGCGATGCAGAGGAAAGGCCAAGAAGGGAAAGGAAGGTACGTCTGGATAGATCTGTGTCGGTGCTCATCATAAGGCCGTTTTTTCTCACATCGAAGCGACTAGGCGGATGTTGCGCGGGGCTGCGGAACCATCCTACAATCTCGCTGTACATCGTTTGTTCCACGACTAATCAGGTATTGGTATAGTAGTTAATACATCCCTAAAGACCAGTTGCCCGACCACAACATGGCCCGTTTGCGAGAGCATTCTTGCCTTGCGTGATCAGATAACCACAATCGGCGCACCCTGCGGTACGCGGTCGAAGAGATCGATGACATCCTGATTGAGCATGCGCACGCAACCGGACGATGTCGCCTTGCCCACAGACTGCCAGTCCGGCGTGCCGTGGACGCGGTACAGCGTGTCCTTGCCGTCCTTAAAAATGTAAAGCGCCCGGGCACCGAGCGGATTGTTGAGACCGGGAACCATGCCGCCATTGGCAGCGGAAATCGACGCCAACTCCGGTTGTCGCTGCACCATCTCATCGGGTGGCGTCCAGCGTGGCCACTTGGCCTTCCATTGTATCTTGCCGCGACCGGCCCAGGCATAACCATCGCGACCGAGACCTACGCCATACCGCACGGCCTTACCGCCGGGCTGCACCAAATAGAGGAAATGCTGCTTGGTATCGACGACGATCGTACCCGGCGCTTCCTGTGTCTGGTAGCTCACGTCCTGACGCAGAAAGCGGGGATCGACGCGGGAATAGGGAATGGCCGGCAGCGTGTGACCGTCATCGCTGATCTGGTCATACATCACCCGGTGCAATGGGTTGGACACCGGCAGACCGTATCCAACCGTCTGGGCACTGCTGTAAGCGGGCGACAGGCCTGAACCCGTCGGACGGGCCGTGGATGGTGGACCGTAAAGCTGCTGGAACTGCGAGCGGAAGAGATCGGGCGGGCGGCTGTTGATCGAGCCAGGCGTCGGCGGAAGCGGTGGACGTGGTATGGAGCCGACATTGTTGTAATTGAAGACAGGCGCCGTTTCCTGCACAAACACATCCGGGTTCATGCGACTGGTATCGGTCACGAACAGGCAGCCGCTCAACAGCGGCATCAGCGCAAGCACCGCAAAGGACACAAGGCGACGGCAGGTTTTCAAGGGTACTGTCATGGAACCGCTTTAAGAGGGAGGCATCGTTTCCACGACAATGCCCGGCCCGGCTGGCGCGAAGCTGGAGCCATATCCAGTTAAAGGCGATGTTAGGTGAACTGATCGAAGAAACGAATGCTTTCCACCACGGCACCCGGCACGACACCATTGTGGTTGCCCGGCAAAAGCGCGTGATCGATCTTTATGCCGGCAAACCGCACGCGTTCTATCAGGAGCTTGTGGTCGGCATCGAAGGGACGTTCTTCCGTACCGCGCAGCAGAAATGTAGGACATTTCAGGCTCGGTCCGAAACACACGGACGAGCGCATGACGAATTCCTGCTCGTTGCTGCCGTCAAAGCAAATCTCGTCAGAGTAGCGGTTGAAATACCGCCAGGAATTGACGCCTGCTGAAATCGGCACAGACGCCCGGAATTTGCGTGTCATCGATGCCAGCAGCGACAGTGTGCCGCCATTGGAATGGCCCGCGAGAAACAGCCTATCCTGATCGATCCCCGGCAGGTTTTCCAGATAAGATGCCGCCGCCAATGCGTCTGATGTTTCGTCGTAAAAGCCGGAATAATTGCCCTGCTGGCCGTTTTCACCACGGAAGGACGGCAGCAAAACCACAAAGCCCGCTTCCCAATAAGGCTTCATCAGCGCCCAATGCCCGTCACCGGTGGCGTTGCCGCCATGGAGAAACAGCACGGCGGGCTTCAGCTTTTTGGACGGCTCATATTGCGAAAGCCACGCCACCAGTTCGATGGACCCATTCGGCCCACCCGGATAGGTCACACGCGTCGCACCCGGCGGAGTGCCCAGCGGCGTGGACTTCTCAGGCGCGGCGATCTTTTTCAGCAAATGGGTATGAAACTGCTGACGCGCATCGGCGTAATCTTCGGTCGCGAGCGGCAGAACCTCGGGCATGACGAGGTTGGCACGACTATGTGACGGCAGCAGGGCCGCAGCAGAAAGCCCCGCGGCTCCCGCCAGAAGAGTGCGCCGTGTCAGGGTGTGTTGCGAGACAGTGCCGAAAAAAGATAAATGTTTTTCTGCCATTTGCGAGGACCCGAGATTGCGTTAAGCGCGGATTAATTTCATCACTACAAGATTGAATTGTCCACTCACTGTTTTGCGAAAGCAGACAAATCCTATCCGGACTTCTCATCAATCATCGCCATCAGGGTCGATAGGCGATCCGCTTCCGATGGCAGCTTATCCGCACGCAATCTTGCGATGCGAGGAAAGCGCATGGCGACGCCGGATTTGTGGCGGTTGGAGCGATTTATGCCCTCGAAGGCGACTTCCAGCACAAAACCGAAACTTGGGGTGGCGCGGACGGCGCGGACGGGGCCGAAGCGTTCCACCGTGTTGTCGCGCACGAACTTATCCAGCACCTCCAGTTCGGCATCGGTAAAGCCGAAATAGGCCTTGCCGACCGGCACCAGTTGTTCGGCTCCTTCATTGTCCGACCAGACGCCGAAGGTGAAATCGGAATAATAGCTGGAGCGTTTGCCGTGGCCGCGCTGGGCGTACATCATGACGGCATCGATGTTAAAGGGATCGCGCTTCCATTTGAACCAAGGCCCCTTGGCGCGACCCGCCTGATAAATGCTGTCCTTGCGCTTGATCATGACGCCTTCGATGACGGGATCAGGCGGCGCCTTGCGCAGGATTTCCAACTCGTCCCAGCTTTCGAAGGGCACCAGCGGCGAGATATCGAACCTGTCATGCGGGGCGTTTTCGATGAGATGGGTGAGCTTTTCCCGGCGCTTGAGAAAGACCTCGCCGCGAATGTCCTGATCGCCCTCGAACAGAAGGTCATAGGCGCGGATGAAAGCGGGGTATTCTTCCAGCATCTTGCCGGTCACGGTCTTGCGGTTCAGGCGCTGCTGGAGATCGGAAAAGGTGCGGGTCGCAATGTTGGAGCGCGCCGTGCCGCCGATCAGCAGTTCCCCATCGACAACGCCTTCGAAGTTGATCCTGTCGAGAACGTCTGGAAATGCGCCGGAAATATCGTCGCCAGAGCGGGAATAGAGCTTTCGTGTCTCGCCCGAGCGGGACAGCTGCACACGGATGCCATCCCACTTCCACTCCGCAATGAAGTCCTGCGGGTCAAGGTTTTGGAGGTCATTATCGCCCACTGGCGTGGACAGCATGACGGAGTGGAAGATGGCGGGCGTGGCGATGACGGGCCGCTCTGTCTTACCCTCCAGCCATGCAAACAAGGGCTCATAGGGCGGTTCCAGACCATGCCAGAGCGTTTCGATCTCGGTAATATCCCGCCCGCCGAAATCCGCAAGCGCCTGACGGGCCAGCCGGGCGGACACGCCGATGCGCAGGCCGCCGGTGACGAGCTTGAGGAAGGCAAAGCGCGACGAGGTTTCCAGCCGATCGAGGAGATCGCGCACGGCAGAGCGCACCTCCGTTCGGCCCAGCGAGTTCATCAGATCGACGATTTCGCCAAGACCGGGATCTTGGACCTCCGGCGGGTTGGCATTCTGGCTGGTGTCCCAGACAAGCGAGATCGTCTCGGCCAGATCGCCGACGTAATCATAGGAATAGCGGAACAGCACGTCGTCCATGCGTTCCAGCACCAGCTCGCGCAGCATAGCTGGCTTGACGCTTTTGAGATCGAGCGTGCCTGCAATGGCGGCAAGGCCGTAGCCGCGGTCGGGGTCTGGAGTGTCGCGAAAGTAGTCGGTCAGGAGTTTGAGCTTGCCGTTGCGCGAGGGCGTTAGGACGAGGCGGTCTAGGAGGGTTGCGAAGGCTTTCATGGGTGGGGGTGCTCCCCGTGTTGGGAAACTGTGGGTGGGTTACCCCCCTCTGTCCTACCGGACATCTCCCCCTCAAGGGGAAAGATCGATTCGTGGTTGGCTCTCGCCCATCTTGTAGGTTGCGAATAGAGTAAGGAGCGCGCGTTTTGCCGATCTCC
>NZ_BBJU01000018.1 GCF_000739935.1 Agrobacterium rubi TR3 = NBRC 13261
GCTACATGGATAACAGCCGGTCAACCGCCAAAGCGGCAGTATGGATGGTGGCATCTTTGTTGTTGATACTGCTAATGTCCGTTTCGGGGCGTATCATCACACTCGAGCTTGACGTCTTCCAAGTCATGGAAATGCGTTCCATCATCGCCTTTTTTATGCTGTTGCCGCTGGTTTATCGAGAGGGCGGAATCCGGGCGATGCGAACCAATATCCTGCCCAGGCACATCGGCCGCAACGTTGCTCACTACGTGGGACAATATGCATGGTTAATGGGATTGACGCTAATCCCATTGGCTCAAGTCATATCGATTGAATTCACTGCGCCTATTTGGGCTGCTTTCCTGGCTGCCATATTCTTGAATGAGAGACTGACATGGCGGAAGGGAATCGTCATCCTTTTTGGCTTGGCGGGCGTCGCGTTAATTGTGCGTCCGGGCGTAGCGCCTCTCAATCCAGGCCATTTGATAACGCTGGGAGCTGCCTTCGCGTTCGCAATCTCTTTCATCTCCACAAAGGCGCTAACGCGCTCCGACAGTGCTACAAAGATCATTTTTTGGATGCTCATAATCCAATCGATCATCGGCCTCGTTCCGGCACTGAACGTGTGGCTTTGGCCTTCGGCTTCAACATGGCCCTGGATATTCCTGTTCGCATTTGCTGGTTCATTTGCCCACTTTTGCATGGCGAAGGCCCTGGCTCATGCAGACGCCACAGTTGTGATGCCTATGGACTATCTGCGAGTGCCATTATCTGCCGTACTCGGGTATTTCTTGTATGCCGAGGCGATAGACGGCTTCACAGCAGTCGGCGCGGGTTTGATCCTGTTTGGTAATCTGTTCAACCTGCGACGACCTAACGCCGAGAGAATTGAATCCATACCGAGTTGATGGTTGAGAAATGCTGCGAAGTAAAGATCATCGCGGAAATGCCGACGCTTGTTCCCAATCTGAGTGGATCGCATACCATTCCTGTTGGCGGGCCATTCGCTTCAGCAAGGTAAGCCAAAAGAGGTCTCGGCGGCGATCTTGAGGTTTTTCGAAAGCATCTAGGCGACATTAGTTGGTGCGTTGACGGCGACAAGATGTCTGCTTTGGGCCAACAGCAGTCATCGAACCAGAGGCGTCTCAAGACCGTTCGGCAATGAAATCCATATGACGATTTGAGGCTCTGGCGAGTGCCGCGAGAGATGGCCCTTTCCGTGCGTGTCCTCCACCAGCACGAAGCTGCCAGCCGAAACGTGACGTACCTCGCCATCGCTGGTCTCGTACTCAACAGAACCGTCAAGTCTGACCGTCAACACGGGCTCGGGCACAGTGTGCCATGCGACCTCTCGCATTCCTGCCGGAATGTGCGTGATGCGGACGCGAGACGCTGGGTAGCTCGCGGTGACATCGAAAGGAGCGGCGTCTGGATGAACTGCCAGTTTAGTCGTGGGCAAATCGATTTCGTCGAAATGAGATTCGCCATCCGGCGAGGCGTAGATGCGCAGGCACTTCATCGATAGGCTTTCCTTCTCAAGGAAAATGGGCTTGCCAACGGGTATTCGTCTATCACGACGGGTGGACGGAATCTATTGCAGTAGGTCCAGAGCTGCTTCTGCCAAGCGTGGACGTTCCAACCATTTGGAAAAGTCTGCTTCACGACATATCAAAGTGAGACACCTTAGCATGGTGTTGATCGGCGGTTCATGCGGATATTGAGGTAAGGGTGGACGCCTGGGGAAACGAAACACAATAGCGTAGCGCTTTATTCAAAGCTTGTTTTTTCGAATTCTACCATCGTCGATCCGATAGCGAAAAGCTGCGTCCCTGGCGCCGCCGTTCTCGTCCGTCACCACAAAGGTTTTAGCATCTGTTGCTTTCTGTATGGCGCCGGTCACGAAGGAGAAAACCGCGTTCCCGTCGCTTCCCCAGAAGTCATTCAGTTTGACAAAGCTACGGCCCTCGATGCCGGAAACGCGTAGTGTGCCGTTGGATCGGTAAAGACCATTGTCGTCCGCGGCCCAGCAATTGGTCGGAGTTTCGCAGAGAAATCGGAAGCTGCCGACGTCCAGCTTTTTCTGGTGCTCGCCACGCAGATAGACCCGGCCAGCATCGGTGGCCCACACACCGCGCGCTCCGAAGGTTTGAAAACTTTTGGCATCAGCCTCATCAATAGCAACGAGGATGTCATCCGGGTACCCGAATGGCCAACTCGTACGGGCACACGCTTTGACGTAGACACGCTTGTGGTCCTTGGCCAACGGAACCACGGATCGGAGAACTTGAAAATTTCCCGGATCGGCGTGTTCGACCTTGTAACTGTTGAAATAGACGGCGTTTTTATCCCTGCCGAAAAAGCCTGTGATGGGTGTGAAGGACGCAATGTCCGCACCAGCAATCCGCCGCCAACGACAATATGCATTTTTTGCATCACGCCCATGATGGCTGTCCAACGGCTCGAAACTGGCTGCATCCGCACCACGCACGAGGTTGAAGGTCTCTTTGAACGTTCTTTGGGTGCCGGATGTCGTTTTGAAAAACACAGCGTTAGAGGTGCGATACCAGCCATCAGCTATCTGCTCGGCATCATCGGATTTGAACGGATAGTCAGGATGCCACCAGCCGATTGTATCGGGGCGGTGTTTGGCAAGCCAGTCCTTCAACAGCATGTTATGCTCTTTTAAGCGCGAAAACTGCACCCTTTCATGATGCTTGGAATTGTTGCTCAAACTCAATGTGTCGAACACGCAATATAGATCGTGCTTGTCTGTTACAAAGGCGCCATTGGCGATCAGACTGGCGGAATCGAGCCCATCGTAATGGAAAAAATGGGAGCTTGTTTTGACGTAAAGGCGATATTTGTCTTTTGCAAAATATTGGCTGATCTCCAAAAGAGAGAAACTGGACGGATCCGCCCCGGGAATGACCCGATCTTCGAGATAGACGTGGTCGCGATCCAGCCCGTAGTCCTCATCCAAAACACGAAATCCGTCGGCATCGCGTGTAACGAACTTCGCTTTTTTGTTGCGCTGGTGATACCACCAGATTCCTTTGATATCTCGCAGATATCCGGCAATCAGGTATCCGTCTCGAAACAGGCTGACGACCGCAAATCCCTGCGCTGAAACGCCACCCTTCACCTCGGTTGGCGCAACGCCTTCTTCTGCGCAAAACACGACTTTCCCTTGTTGGACGGCGAAGGTCGGGGGCATGATGGTCTCCGGCTTTTGGCTGGCATACTGTAAATGGCTTGGGTCGAAACGGGATGTCTGCAACTTGGGATGTATAATAAAAACACCCATGATCGGCAACGCCGCAATCCTCTGAACGCGTACTGGCGGCATACAAGCTTTGACGGGTGGATGTCTGTCATAGGTTGCCCAAGGCGAAGCACCCAGCCCCCATTAACCACCATGAACCCGACATGAACCTCCCCCTCAGCGTCGGTTCAGTCCCATCGTGGCAATGTCGTGTTCAAGATGAGGGAAGACCATGACGAAAAGGGGAATGGACATGACAATTCTGGTGCGCCGCTTTACGATTATCGTTGTGCTGATGGCGATTTTTGCCATGTCCTTTGCAGCCTTGGTGGTGAACCCCAACAGAAGCTTCCAGCGGGTCAATGTCGGCGCATCGATTGCCTGCCAGCACAGTCTCTCCAACCATTGCTCCATGACGCTGTAAACACGACGAGCAGCGGCTTCTGCTGAGGTTTTCCGCGTCTTTTTCAAATGCACATATTTCTGTCGCTTGCCTGTCGAAATTGGCTCTCTATAATAGGCCATGACAATAGCAAAGCACACAATCTCGCACCTCGCCTTCATCACGCCAGAGCCCATCGCGCCGCAGACTTTCACCGATCCGGTGGCCGCGGTGGACGCCTTGACAGCGCTTTATGAACGCAACACGAATTTCCTCATCAAGTCGTTCACCGACCTTGCACAGGGCGCGCAGATCACCGGCCGTTACCGCGCCTGCTATCCGCAGGTCAGCATCGAAACATCGAGCTTCGGCCACGTCGATTCGCGCCTGTCCTACGGCCACGTCACCTCGCCCGGCGTCTACACAACGACCATCACCCGGCCGCAGCTTTTCCGGCATTATCTGAAAGAGCAGCTCGGTCTTCTGATCAAGAACCACAGCGTTCACGTCACGGTCGCCGAATCGGCCACGCCCATTCCGCTGCATTTTGCCTTTGGTGAAGGCGCTTTCGTGGAGGCCTCTGCCGCGTCCTCGCTCGCCGATGTGCCGTTGCGCGATCTGTTCGACACGCCCGATCTCAACAACACCGACGACCTGATTGCCAATGGTGAATATGATCAAGTACCGGGAGAGCCTGCACCGCTAGCGCCGTTCACAGCGCAGCGCATCGATTATTCGCTGGCGCGCCTCAGCCACTACACGGCCACCAGCGCCAACCATTTCCAGAACTTCGTGCTGTTCACCAACTATCAGTTCTACATCGATGAATTTGCAGCATGGGCGCGCAAGTTGATGGCGGATGGTGGCGAAGGCTATACGGAATTCGTCGAGCCCGGCAACATCGTGACGTTGGCTGGTTCCGACCGCCCGATCACCGATATGACGCTGGGTCGTATGCCGCAGATGCCGGCCTACCACCTGAAGAAAAAGGGCCATGCGGGCATCACGCTTGTCAATATCGGCGTCGGTCCGTCCAACGCCAAGACGATTACCGACCACATCGCCGTGCTGCGCCCGCATGCGTGGCTGATGGTCGGCCACTGCGCCGGTCTTCGCAACAGCCAGCGGTTGGGTGACTACGTTCTGGCCCATGCCTATATGCGCGAAGATCACGTGCTGGATGATGACCTGCCCGTCTGGGTGCCCATTCCAGCCTTGGCTGAAGTGCAACTCGCGCTCGAAAGTGCTGTCGCCGAAGTCACCGGTTACGAAGGCTTCGAGCTCAAGCGCATCATGCGCACCGGCACCGTCGCCACCATCGATAACCGCAACTGGGAACTTCGCGATCAGGCGGGTCCCGTCAAGCGCTTGTCGCAATCACGCGCCATCGCGCTCGACATGGAATCCGCCACCATCGCTGCCAACGGCTTCCGCTTCCGCGTGCCCTACGGCACCCTGCTGTGCGTCTCGGACAAGCCGTTGCATGGCGAGTTGAAGCTGCCCGGCATGGCCACGGAATTCTACAAGACTCAAGTGTCGCAGCATCTGCAAATCGGTATCCGCGCCGTGCAGAAGCTGGCGGCTATGCAGACGGAGACGCTGCATTCGCGCAAGCTGAGAAGCTTTTACGAGACGGCATTCCAGTAGGATTTGCAGCACATAACGCCTTGGTGTATGATTTCGGCAATCGATACACCAAGGACGGTTGCCATGCGCACGAATATAGAGCTTGATGATATTTTGATGGCAGAGGCCATGGAGATGTCTGGCCTTTCCACGAAAAAGGCGATGGTACAGTGCGCTCTTGAAGAATACGTGCGCATCAGGAGGCAACACGACGCCATAGACGCTCTTCGCAGGATGGGATGGGACGGTGATATCGATGAGATGCGCGACGACTGGTCGCCCAGCGTCGATTGGGGCGTTGAAAACGGCAAATGATCGTTGTCGACACGTCCGTATGGATTTCACTCATTCGCCACGGAAGCAATGATGTCACGGAAAGGCTGCGCTCCTACATACCGCAGGGCCTGATCATGATTGGCGATATTATCTTGCTCGAAGTTCTTCAGGGCGCACAAAGCGATCGTCACGCTGAAATGCTGGAGCGGCAGTTTCGAGCTTTTCCCTGTGCGACCATGTCTTCACCCGCAATGGCCCTTAAAGCCGCGCAGAATTACCGGTACCTTCGTCAACGCGGAATCACCATCAGAAAAACCACCGATCTCATCATCGGCACTTACTGCATTGAACACGGTCACGTCCTGCTGCATTCCGACCGGGATTTCACACCTATGGCCGAACATCTCGGCCTGCGCATCGCCTGACTACCTGCGCATCGGCACGAACAGCGCCAGCGCCGTTCCAACCAGCGATGACAGCATCACCAGCAGGTGCACGTTGACTGCCGCCTGGCCAAGGGATGAGAGCGCCATTGGATCCGTCGATGCGCCAAAGCCGAGTGCGCCGGCGGTGATGCCGGCCGGGTAGGTTCCGACGCCGCCGGGTGCGTGAACCGGAAGTACGGAAGACAGTTCGCCACCCAGTGCACCGCCGAAGCCTGCGGGCAGGCTGATCTTGCCCATCAGCGTCAGGACCCAGGCCAGAACCGCGATCTTGACGAACCAGTTGATGATGGTGGCACCCCATGCCCGCATGAAGGCAACGCCATCGATGGGCAGTCCCGCCTGCATTTCATGGATAATGCCCTGCGCTTTTTTCGGTGCCATACGCCGCGCGATGTCGAAAATCCAATGTCTTATGGCGAAGGCGATAACGGGCAGAGCCAAGAACACGATCCACAGAGCCCACACCACCAGTGACCGCTTTTCCAACGCAAGTCCTACCCCTGCTGCCGCGAGAAGAGCGTGCAGATCGAACAGCCGCATCACCAGCAGGGCAGATGTTCCGCGCGCCAGTCGCACATCGAATTCCTTCCGCATCAGCAGCGGAAAGCTGGTCTCGCCCGAGCGAAATGGCAGCATGATGTTGAGAAGATTGTGGATCTGGACCACACGAAACAGGCGTGCGAACTGGCCGTGCGTTTCCTTCGGAAAATAATCGTAGATACGCCATGTCCGCAGGACGTAGGTTGACATTAGAAGTGCCAACGCAACACCGATCGCGCCGAG
Organism: Agrobacterium rubi TR3 = NBRC 13261; assembly: GCF_000739935.1. Taxonomy (GTDB): domain Bacteria; phylum Pseudomonadota; class Alphaproteobacteria; order Rhizobiales; family Rhizobiaceae; genus Agrobacterium; species Agrobacterium rubi. The sequence goes on from NZ_BBJU01000018.1 coordinate 6,755, forward strand.
CCCCGCCTCCTGCCACAGTGCAAAAATCGTCCCCCAACCCCACATCCAGTTGATGAATGCGGCATAGATGGCGATGACGAACGCCGTGACAATGGTCATAGAGTGCCATGCGAACCGGGCAGGCTTCAATTCGAATTCCTATCACATTCCAACGCGGTCTCATCTCCGCATATTGTCCGCACTATTCTCTTCACTTGGCGTTGCAAACAAGACCTGCCGGCGAAACTTTCTGGTCTTTGTTGAAAATGCGGAAAAACGTCGTTAGGACAAAGCCCGAAATCCCGCTTCACAGACAAACGGAACCATTGCCGTGCCGATACCTGCCGCCATTTCAACAGAGGTTCTTGCGGCAGACGCATTGGAGCTTTCGCTGGTCGTGCCCATTTTCAACGAGCAGGAAAGCATCGTCCCGCTCATCGAGCGCATCATCGAAGCCATGGCGGACTACGCGCCGTCATGGGAACTCATTCTGGTGGATGATGGTAGCACCGATGCGACGATCGCCAATGCAAAGGACTTTCTGCAACGCACCGATCTCAGGCTCGAGCTGAAGATCGTCGCGCTTCAGCGCAATTTCGGCCAGACCGCTGCCATGCAGGCCGGTATCGACACGGCGCGCGGCCGGTTGATCGCCACGCTCGATGGTGATCTCCAGAACGACCCCAAGGACATCCCGATGCTCGTTTCCGAACTGGAGCGTCGTGAACTCGATCTTCTGGTCGGCTGGCGCAAGAACCGGCAGGATGGGCTGGTGCTGCGCAAGATACCCTCATGGATCGCCAACCGGCTGATCGGCAAAATCACCGGCGTGCGCCTGCATGACTACGGATGCAGCCTGAAGATTTACCGGTCATCGATCATCAAGCAGGTGAAGCTGATGGGTGAGATGCACCGCTTCATTCCGGCCTGGGTGGCAGGGGTCGTGCCCAGCACCCGCATCGGCGAAATGCCCGTCACGCACCATGCCCGCCAGTTCGGCGCATCGAAATACGGGCTTTCCCGCACGTTTCGGGTCATTCTCGACCTTCTCTCGGTCATGTTCTTCATGCGCTACAAGGCGCGGCCCGGCCACTTCTTCGGCTCTTTGGGGCTTGGGGTGGGCGCGCTGGCCAGCATTATCCTGACCTATCTCTTCATCGACAAGTTCATTCTCGGCAATGATATCGGCACAAGACCGATGCTGATGGTCGGCGTCGTGCTGTTGTTATCGTCGGTCCAGCTCATCACGACAGGCATTCTCGCGGAAATGATCGCCCGGCTGTATTACCGGGACGATCTGACACCGAATTACATTGTGCGCGAAACCTACCAGCGGCCAGAATAACGCCTATGCTTGTTTGACCGACGCTTCCACGCGGATCGGGAAATTCACGGAGTTGGCGATGAAGCATTTGTCATGGGCTTCTTCGTGTAGCTCCATTGCCGTCTGCGCATCGCCCTTCGAGATGGTCACAACCGGCTTCAGCACGACCTCCGTGAACTGCCCTGCCCCGTCTTTCCGCAGCACCATCGTGCCCTCCGCGTTGTCCACATAGTCGGTGACGACGACGCCTGAGACGGCGCAGAAATGCAGATACCAGAGCTTATGACAGGCCGAGACGGAGGCGAGCAGCAGCTCTTCCGGATTCCAGCGGGCCGCGTCACCACGAAAGGCAGGATCGGAGGAGCCCGCAATGTCAGGCTTGCCGTCGGCTGAGATCAGGTGCGATCTGTCATATTCGCGGTAGCCGGAGGTGCCGGTACCCTTGTTGCCGGTCCAGGTGATCTGAACCTTGTAGTGATGTTCATGCTCTGCCACGTGTTTACGCCTTTGCTGTCTGCGCCAAGTGGTCCAGCCCCTTGCGCAATATCTCGATGATCTGATCGACTTCCGACCGGCTGATGGTGAACGCTGGCGATGCCAACATGCGGTCGCCGGTGGCCCGCATCACCAGCCCATTCTCTAGGCAATGGTTGCGCACCATCGTGCCGATATCGTCTGGCTTTTCGAAACGTTTGCGGGTTGATTTATCAGCCGTCAATTGCAGCCCGCCGATGAGGCCGACATTGACCGCTTCGCCAACCGTTTCATGGTCGAGCAGACTTTGCCAGCCCTCCCGGAAATAAGGGCCGATATCGTCGCGCACCCGTTCCACCAGTCCCTCATCTTCGATGATGCGAAGATTTTCGAGTGCTGCCGCCGCACAGACCGGGTGGCCGGAATAGGTGAAGCCGTGGTTGAAATCACCGACCTTGGTCAGCATCACCTCGGCCACTCGGTCTGAGACAAGTACACCGCCGATGGGCAGATAACCGGATGAAAGCCCTTTCGCGATGGGCGCCAGATCCGGCTCGTAACCGAAATGCTGATAACCGAACCAAGACCCCAGCCGCCCGAAGCCGCAGATCACCTCGTCCGACACCAGAAGAATGTTGCGCGCCTTGCAGATCCGCGCGATTTCCGGCCAATAGGTCTCCGGTGGCACGATGACGCCGCCCGCGCCCTGAATGGGTTCGGCCACGAAAGCGGCAACATTCTCCTCGCCCAGCTCATCGATCTTGGCATCCAGTTCTCGCGCCACCTTCAGGCCGAATTCGGCAGGCGTGAGATCGCCGCCTTCGACATACCAATAGGGCTGACCGATATGAGAGACGCCGTCGATGGGCAGATTGCCTTGCTCATGCATCCACGTCATACCGCCCAGCGACGCGCCCGCCACGGTGGAGCCGTGGTAACCGTTTTTCCGCGCGATGACGTGTGTTTTCGTTGGGTGTCCCAGCGCTTTCCAATAGACGCGTGCCATGCGGAACCATGTATCCGTCGCCTCTGAACCGGAATTGGTGAAGAACACATGGTTCATATTCGGCCCGGCATGCGACACGATCTTCTGTGCCAGCAGGGTCGCCGGGGGCGTGGTGGTGCCGAAAAAGGCGTTGTAGTAAGGCAGCTCGTTCATCTGCCGGGATACAGCGTCGGTGATTTCGCGCCTGCCGTAACCGATATTGACGCACCACAGACCCGCAAACGCATCCAAATATTTCTTGCCAGTACTGTCGTAGATGAACACGCCTTCGGCACGCTCAATGATGCGGGTGCCGGATGCGTTCAGCTTGCCCATGTCGGAAAAGGGATGCAGGTGATGAGCGGCGTCGATGGCGGCGAGGTTCGATAGTGTGACGGCATTATCGTTCATCGCGGCATGCACTCCCATTAACATAAGGAGGTAGCATGGCCGGGACGGCGACATTTTGCAAGGCCGCCGTAACGTCTATCAAAAGCAGTGTCGGGCCAATAATATCAGACGCTTGCGAAATCTTTTGCGACGATCACCTTCAACTCGCCAGCGTGAATTTTCAACAGCACGTCTTTTTTCATCGACAGCAACTCACCGTCCATGACGCAGCGCACATCGTGGCGTCGCCTGGGGAAATGCAGTTCCGCTTCGGTCACCGCCATCGCTGTGACGGCCGCGTTTTCCTTCAGCTTCCCACGTACGATATCGATGGCAAGACGGGTCACACCGGATGGCGTCAGAGCTTCGGCAATATAGAGCCCCAGCTTGCCCTGAGTAATGTCATCGGCCACCAGCAGCGGGCTTTGGCCGAATTCATTGTTGGATGCGGAGATGGCGCAAGCGCGGCGGTGCTGCGTGACGCCGTCGACAGTAAATTCCATGTCGAATTTCGGCGGGTTGAGAACAACACCGATGGCAGCGCGAATATTGGCGCGGATTTTGCCCAGACGGGACGCATATTCCATCTTGTCGCGATAACGCACCATGCGGGCATGCAGGCCAGCAGAAAACTGGTGCACGAAGGGACGGCCATTGGCGCTGGCAATATCGACATTGTGGACGTGCCCCTGCGCCAACGTATCCACCGCCTGCCAGATATCAAGCGGTAGCTTCAGAGAGCGGGCAAACAGGTTCATGGTACCGGCGGGCACGACACCCAGCGCAATTCCGTGTTTCCAGGCTATGCCGGCTGCAGCCGAAATCGTGCCGTCGCCACCGCCTGCAATCAGGCCATCGAGACCCTTGTCATCGGCAGTTCGTTCCATCTCGGCCACGATGTCCTTGCCGGAAACGAGGCGGCATTCGATGTCGTGACCGGCATCTGAGAAAACCTTTTGCGCATGCGCGCAATAGGCGTCCATGTCGGTGGTCTTGAAAGTACCGCCGTCACGGTTGAAAATCGCCACCAGTTTCATATGCGTATCCAGCCCCCGTTACGCCCAAGCGCGCCACCTAAATGGTATAGCGCCAGTTCCGTTCCGTACACCTTTGCGTGAGTCGGATATTTTGCCGAATCAGAGGCTACCGCAATGCACAACTTCATGGTATGCGTGAGATAAGGTCATTTTGGTGGCCATACATCTCCAGTCAGGGCAGGCCGAGACATCGGTTTGCCCTTTTTTTCTTCGTTCCCATCGCAGAAATTCATGACCCATATTTGCCCTACCGAAAACTGCTCCGAAGCGGATGCCGATGTCGTTGCGCCATTGCCTGCAGCAACGCTCACACCCCTCTCCATCGCCCTCATCGAAATCGCGCTTGCAGCCGGTGGCTTCGGCATCGGTACCGGTGAGTTTGCCATCATGGGCCTGTTGCCGGATGTCGCGACGAGCTATGGGGTGACCGTTCCGCAAGCAGGCTATGTTATTGCAGCCTATGCGCTGGGTGTCGTCATCGGCGCGCCGATCATCGCGGTTCTCGCCGCACGCATGACACGGCGCGTGCTGCTGCTGGCTTTGATGAGCGTCTTTGCGGCGGGCAATATTCTGAGCGCCATCGCGCCCGATTTCACCACCTTCACGGTGTTGCGCTTCATCACCGGCCTGCCGCACGGCGCCTATTTCGGCGTGGCTGCGCTGGTCGCCGCCTCCATGGCGCCCATCCATAAACGCGCCCGTGCCGTGGGCCGCGTCATGCTGGGGCTGACCATCGCCACGCTGCTCGGCACGCCGCTTGCCACCTTCTTCGGCCAGATGTTTTCCTGGCGCGCCGCGTTCCTCATGGTCGGCGGCATCGCACTTTTGACGGTGGCCCTGCTCTGGCTCTTCCAGCCGCGCGACAAGGTGCAGGAAGGTGCCAGCATCTGGCGTGAGCTCGGCGCTTTCAGGCGCGGCCAGGTCTGGTTGTCGCTCGCCGTCGCTTCGGTCGGCTTCGGCGGCATGTTTGCCGTCTTCAGCTACATCGCCAAAACCACCACCGATGTCGCCATGATGCCAGTTGCCACCGTGCCCATGGTTCTGGCGCTGTTCGGCATCGGCATGAATGTCGGCAATGTCGTTGGGTCACGCATGGCGGACCTTTCGCTCAACGGCACCATCGGCGGCATGCTGGCCTTCAATGTGGTGCTGATGGCACTCTTCGGGCTGACCGCACACAATCCCTACATGCTGTGCATCTGCGTCTTTCTCATCGGCTGCGGCTTTGCCGCCTGCCCTGCGGTGCAGACACGACTGATGGACGTGGCAGCCGATGCCCAGACGCTGGCCGCTGCCTCCAACCACTCCGCCTTCAACATCGCCAACGCGCTCGGCGCATGGCTGGGCGGCCTCGTCATCGCCATGGGTTACGGCTATGCGTCGACGGGATATATCGGTGCGGTTCTGTCGCTGGGCGGGCTCATCGTGTTTGCCGTCGCTGTGGCGCTGGAACGACGCGAAAAGATGCTTGCCCAGTAGGCTCAAGAAAGCGGAAAACCGTTTCTTAGAAAACGTTCAAGCCTTTGGGGCCGTGCCCGCGCCCCTCTCGACCATCGCAACAATCGTCGCAAACAACTCGTCGGTTGCTTCCTGCGCGGTGATGTTACCGTTGGTGGCAGCGTTGGAGAGCGCCTCTGCCGCACCCAGCATGGCCCATAGGGCTGCCGAAGGAATCACGCCCTTGGGCGCGTAGGGAGCAAGCAGTGCTCTGCATTTTTCAAGAAAACCCTGCTCATATTGCTTCTTGATTTTCGCGAGTTCGGGAGAGCCTGTAAGAGCCGCGACGATGCCCGGTATTTCCCGCCCCTGACGGGACACGCAGTTGACGTAGGACGACGCGATGACTGTGGCGATATCGGCCAATCGCGCCTCGCAGGCCCTCAAGGCCTCGTCCATGATGGCGGTCTGGTTTGCGTCAAATTCCTGATAGAGCTGCGCCAGAAGCCCTTCCCGGCTTCCAAACTGGTCATAGACGACAGGTTTCGTGACGCCTGCCTTTTCCGAGAGACGCCCGAGCGTGAGAGCATTGGCCCCTTCGTCATGGATGAGTTTCCAGGCCACGTCCATCAATTGCCGGTGCCGCTTGTCCCTCGTCAGGCGTATGCGCCGCGCGGACTGTTCTTTTTCGTGACTGCTTGACATCCACTATATACCATTAGTAACTTACTGATAGTATATAGTGCGAACTCCCTGTTCGCAACCGTCAAAGAAAGTTCTCTCCATGCATGCCGTCATCGTCACCTCGCATCCGAATCCTAGCTCCTTAACCAACGCGATCGCCGCGCGTATAGCAGAGGGCATTACCAAATCACCGGGCGGGCATTCCCACGAGTTTGCGCATCTCGCAGCCGAAGCTTTCGATCCGCGCTTCACACAGCATGATATCGCGCTGATGCTCGGGCAGGCCACGCCCATCGCTGATGTCGCCGCCGAACATACGCGGCTTGATCGCGCCGATGCGCTCATTATCGTTTATCCCGTTTACTGGTGGTCCATGCCTGCTCAACTCAAGGGCTGGATCGACCGCGTTTTCACCAATGGCTGGGCCTATGCCGACAATGGTGACGGAAAGATCATCAAGAAACTCGATAGGCTAAACGTGCATCTGATTGCCATCGGCGGTGCCGATATGCGCACCTATGCACGCCACGGTTATTTCGGCGCGATGCGAACGCAGATCGACCACGGCATCTTCGGTTACTGCGGCGCAAAGGTCGTGACATCAGAGCTGATGGTACCTGATCAAGCAAATGATTTCGCTCATCATCTCGATACAGCCTATAACCTTGGCACTAAGATTTTTCCTGCATAGCCTCGGCGCTCAACCCCGATAATGAGGGTGCCTGACAGGCGCCCCATTCACCACAAATCTACCTTGCCAAAATTTCATAATTGGCCCGCTTGACTCGGCCTTTTTTCAGGCGCAACAGATATCACATGCGCAGGTCAAACCATCGATCTGGCGCAGATATCCACGGAGCATCATTAGATGTCTAGCGACAGTAGTAGTCGATTGCCTTTGCCGAACACGGCGAGACGTGCACTGATCTGACTCCTGTCGGCTCACCACGTTCCGCCGTGATCGGCGGATCGACTGGAAGGTGAGCAATCATGAACTTTCACAACCTCTCTGAAAGAGCCAGCAAGGCTGCCCGCATTCTGCGCAGCGGCAGCATTGGCCCAACCACAATTGCAGAACGCGTCGATCAGCTGAACACGCTCGACGTGCCAGAAGCTGTCGATGCTTTGCTGAAACTGCCCCAGGCAAAAGCCGTTGCCGTTCTAGATCGCCCTGAACTGCATCATGCAGCCGAGATCATCGCCCTGATACCGCTGGAACAGGCTGCCCGCTTCGTCAACCTCATGTCGGATGACCGCGTGGCAGACGTGATGGCCGAAATGGACGACGAGCCACGCGCCAAGCTGTTTTCCCGGCTGGACCGCGCCACGGCCACAGCCATCCAGCACCTGATGACCTATCCGCCCCGCACGGCTGGCTCCATGATGACCACGGAGTTCGTCAGCGTGCCGGACCGCTGGACGGTGGAGCAGACGCTTGCACACATCCGCATCGTCGAGCGTTCCCGCGAAACGGTCTACGCCATCTATGTGCTGGCCGAAGACGGAACCCTGACCAAGGTCGTCACCCTGCGCAGCCTTGTGACGGGCGAACCCACCGCATCCATCCTCACCGTCGCATCCAAGGAAGGCATCACCTACGCCGACCCCATGATGTCGCAGGAGGATGTTGCACGCCTCATCCGCAAGCATGACCTTCTGGCCATTCCTGTCGTGGATGAGCACGTCCACATTCTGGGTATCGTTACGGTGGATGACGTCATCGACACCATGATTGCCGATACGACAGAAGACGCCCACAAATTCGGCGGTATGGAAGCACTCGGCAAGCCCTATATGACGATGGGCTTTACGGACATGATCCGCAAACGCGCCGGCTGGCTGTCTGCCCTCTTCCTTGGTGAAATGCTGACGGCCAGCGCTATGCAGCATTTCGAGGGAGAGCTGGAAAAGGCCGTCGTACTGACGCTGTTCATCCCGCTCATCATGTCCTCGGGCGGCAACTCCGGTTCGCAGGCCACATCGCTCATCATCCGGGCGCTGGCGCTGGGCGAACTGAAGCTCTCCGACTGGTGGAAGGTGCTGCTGCGTGAATTGCCAACAGGCCTGACACTCGGTGCCATCCTCGGCGCCATCGGCTTCCTGCGGCTCACCATCTGGCAGCAGGCTGGGTTCTATGATTACGGCGAACACTGGCTGCTGGTTGGCTTCACCGTCTTCTGCGCGCTCATCGGCATCGTCACCTTCGGCTCGCTCGCAGGCTCCATGCTGCCATTTCTGCTGCAACGCCTGCGCCTCGACCCCGCCAGCGCTTCCGCCCCCTTCGTGGCAACACTGGTGGATGTGAGCGGCCTCGTCATCTACTTCTCGGTGGCGTTGGCGATCTTGAGCGGGACGCTGCTGTAAGGCGGAAAAAAGTGTTCCGGTTGCGTCTTTCGCGCCTCCGGGACACCCTTCATAAACGGCTTGCGAAAAGTATATAATTTTTTGTATAATCCGCGATATGAAGACAATAAGGTTTCGTGGCAGCGCCCTTGGTGACTTACGTGCGTTTCCGGAAACGGCGCGGCGGGAAGCCGGTTATCAACTGGATAAAGTGCAAAACGAGCAGATGCCCACCGATTGGAAGCCGATGGCGACTGTCGGAAAGGGTGTTCAGGAAATACGGATCAGAGATGAAAGCGGCGCGTTTCGCGTGATCTACGTCGCGAAATTCAGCGATGCAATCTACGTCCTGCATTGCTTTCAGAAGAAAACCCAAAAGACCAGCAAGGCAGATATCGACCTGGCAGCAAAACGTTACGGCGATCTGGTGAAGGAGTTAAGCCAATGAGCAGTGAACCGTTTGAAAGCGTCTGGGATGCCATCGAGGACACGACCGGCGAAGCGGAAAATATGAAGCTGCGCTCCACGCTGATGATGGCACTCGAGCGGCAGATCAAGGAAAAGGGCTGGACACAGGCGGAAGCGGCTCGCAAGCTCGGCGTCACGCAACCGCGCGTGTCCGATCTCTTGCGTGGCAAAATCAATCTGTTCGGCCTGGATACGCTGGTCAACATGGTGGCTGCGGCTGGCCTGCATGTTGAAATGCAGGTTCTGGACGCTGCGTGAACGGACGAATGCACACGCAGCGCTACGAGCAGATTACCGCGCCCTAAGCGCACCCGCAACCGTGTGAATATGCGCAGCCCCGATGCCGCAGCAGCCGCCGATCATCGTCGCACCGGCATCGGCCCATTCGCAGGCGAAACGGGAATAGGCGTCGTCGGTCAGATCCGCGCGGGTGCCGTGCAGGCCTTCATTGGCGGCGGAATCGCCCTGTTCGCCCTCAAAAGCGTTGGCATAGACGCCGATATCGATGGCAACGCCCTTGTCCTTAAAGACGGAGGCGGCGGTTTCCACGGCGGATTTCATGACTTCCGGTTTGCTGCAGTTGAACAGCAGCGCGGCAGCGCCTGATCCGGCTGCCCATTCTGCCGCGGCGCGCACGGTTTCGCCGGAGCGAAGCTGCGGTTCGCCGCCATCCACCTGCGCAGCATCGTCATTCAGCGTGAAGGAGACCCAGAAGGGTTTGCCGGTCTCAGAAACGGCCTGACGCACCGCTTCGCCCTCGGCAATCAGGCTCAGCGTTTCGCCCAGCCAGACATCGACATGGGGAGCGAGGTTTTCCACGAGAACCTTGAGGTAATCCTGCACGCGGGCTGCGTCGAAATTCTGTGGCTCATAGGAGCCGAAGATGGGTGGCAGGCCACCGGCGACGGTGACCTTGCGGCCTGATGCATCCGCCGCCTCACGGGCCAGCTTGCCCGAAAGCGCAATCAGCGATGCGCCTTCGCTACGGAAGCGTCCCTCGCCGATGTGAAACGGCACCAGCGCATAGGAATTGGTGGTGACGACATCGGCACCGGCCTCGATAAATTCCGCATGCACCTGGCGCACGATGTCTGGCGCGTCGATCAGCGCCAGGGCAGACCATTCCGGCTGCTTCAGTTGCGCACCCAGACGCTGCAATTCACGGCTCATGCCGCCGTCGAGAATACGGATATCGCCCATGTGGAACTCCCTAGATAATGTTACCGCCGCTGCGGTACCTGCGCTTCGACAAAGCCGAAACAGCGCACGATGATGGCGGTGAGGATGAGATAGAAAATGGTGACGACGAACAGCGGCTCATAGACCAGGAGCGTATCCTGTCGCACTTTGTAGGCCACGGCGTAGAGGTCCATGACGGTGACGGTAAAGGCGAGCGGCGTTGCCTTCAGCTGCATCACCACCTCGCCCGCAATGGTCGGCAGGGCGATGCGGATGGCGCGCGGCAGCCATATGCGGCGGATCAGTGTGAAACGGCTCATGCCGAATGCCCGGCCCGCCTCAAGCTCGCCCTTCGGCACCGCCAGCAGCGCGCCGCGCAGGACTTCGGCCTCATAGGCCGCATAGTTCAGCGTGAAACTGACGGCAGCAAAGAAGAAGCCTTCGCGCAACACCGGCCACATGAAGCTTTGCCGCAAACCGGGGATCATCGGCAGCAGAGAACCGACGCCGTAATAGAGCAGCCAAAGCTGGATGAGCAGCGGCGTGCCGCGAAAGAAGGTGCAATACCCTCGCGCCAGCACTCGCGTCACCCTGCCGCCGCTGACTTGCGCGAAGGCAAGGCCGATGGCCAGGATGAAGCCGAGGACAACGGAGACCACGAGCAGAGCGACCGTCTGATAGGCACCGGATAAAAGCAGCGGCCAGTATTTTTCGAGCCAGGAGAAGTCCATGATCTTCCCCTAACCCAGAGCCGGTTGGCCGCGCCGCACCCGGCGTTCGATCAACGAAAAGACGAGATTGGAGACGAGCGTAATCGCCAGATACAACAGCGCCGCCGCCATGAAGAACAGGAAATACTGCTTGGTGCTGGCCCCGGCCAAACGTGTCGCCAGCGCCAGTTCCTGATAACCGACGACGGCCACCAGCGCGCTGTCCTTGGTCACCGCGAGCCAGAGGTTCGCCAGCCCCGGCAGCGCATTGGGAATGAGTGCGGGCAACACAACACGGCGGAAGCGAAGAAATGGCGACATGCCAAAGGCCCGCGCCGCTTCGATCTGACCACCCGGAATGGCAAGGATTGCGCCGCGCAGAACCTCGGTCATATAGGCGCCCTGCACGAAGCCGAGAACGGCAATGGCCGCGACGAAACCGTTGATTTCCAAGGGCGGCATTCCGGCCCATTGCAGCAGCCGGTTCAGGCCATCGGTGCCTGCATAGTAGAGCCCGACAATCAGAATGAGTTCCGGCACGGCCCGGATCATCGTGGTGTAGAAACTCAGCACCACACCCAGCGCCCTGTTGTCGGAAAGCTTGCCCAACGCACCGGCCATTCCGATGACGATACCTATGAGATAGGCACCGGCAGAAATGGCAAGCGTGGAAACGGCACCGGTCAACAGCGTACCGCCCCATCCCGGAGGATAGGGCGACAGAAGTTGAACCATGGTTTCAATGCTTGCCATCAACTCGACCGAGACTTACTTCGCGCCGTAGATGTCGAAGGTGAAGTATTTCTTGGTGATCTCGTCATATTTGCCGCTGGCACGAACGGCAGCCAGTGCTGTGTTCAGCTTCTGCTTCAGCTCGGTGTCGTCCTTGCGCAGACCGCCTGATACTCCCAGACCCAGGATTTCCTTGTCATCGGCCACATTGCCAGCGTCCGCGCAGCAATCCTTGCCCGCATCGCTCTTCAGGAAGGCATCGAGAACAAGCGAATCACCGAAGACGTAGTCGATACGACCGGCAGCCAAATCCTGAAAGGCTTCGTCCAGCGTCTGGTAGGTCTTCTCGTCGGCCGCATCCTTGAAATACTTGGCATAATAGGCCGACTGGATGGTCGAGACCTGAATGCCAATCGTCTTGCCCTTCACGTCTTCCGCCGTAGCACCTGGCTTGCCGTCCTTGGCACCGATCAGCTTGCTCGGGGTGTTGTAGTATTTATCGGTGAAGGTAATGACCTTCTGGCGCTCTTGCGTATTGGACATGGACGACCAGATGACGTCGAACTTCTTGGCCTCGAGTGCCGGAATAAGCCCATCCCAGGACAGCTCAACGATGGAGCATTTTTCCTTCATTTCCGCGCAGACGGCGTCCATCAGGTCGATTTCCCAGCCCTGCCATTTGCCGGATGCATCCTTGGCGAAGAATGGCGGGTAGGATTCGTTCATGATGCCGAAGCGCACATCGGCGCTGGCGGTGAAGGCAGACAGCGCGAATGCCGATCCGGCAAGCAACGTGGCGAACAGTTTCATGGAAAATCTCTCCGGTTAAAACGATGATAAATCAGTTGGCGATGGCGCCGGTAAAGTCTCGGGTGCGGGTGCTGATCGGGTTTCCGAACACCTGATCCGGCGTCCCCTCCTCTTCCACGCGGCCCTGATGCAGAAACATGACGTGGTTGGACACATCGCGCGCGAAACGCATCTCATGCGTCACAAGCAACATGGTGCGGCCCTCTTCGGCCAGATCGCGGATCACCTTCAGCACCTCGCCCACCAGTTCCGGGTCGAGCGCGGAAGTCGGTTCATCAAACAGCATCACGGCGGGTTCGACGCAGAGCGCACGCGCAATCGCCGCACGCTGCTGCTGGCCGCCGGAGAGGAACGCCGGATAGGCGTCCTTCTTGTCGTAAAGGCCAACCTTGTTGAGCAGCGCTTCCGCCTTCTCGATCGCATCCTGCCGCTTCACGCCCATCACATGCACGGGTGCTTCGACGATGTTTTCCAGCACCGTGCGGTGGGACCAGAGATTGAAGTTCTGAAACACCATGCCAAGCCCGGTGCGCAGGCGTTCCACCTGCCGCCAGCTTTTCGGCACGGCCTTGCCATCACGACCGATCTTGACGGAGACTTCCTCGCCATTGACAGTCACGCGGCCACGGTCGGGCATTTCGAGAAAGTTGACGCAGCGCAGAAACGTGCTTTTGCCGGAGCCGGAGGAGCCGATGATCGAGATCACGTCACCCTTGCGGGCGTTCAGCGAAATGCCTTTGAGAACCTTATGCGTACCAAAGCTCTTGTGGATGTCCTCCACCGCCAAAGCGTAACCGCCTTCAATACTCATCAACGGGTCCCGACTGTCCTTGTTGCGGATGGATACTTATAGAAGCAAACGAAAAATACCGTGCAATAAACGGCTCTATTGCACATCCGCGGTGAAAAATCATTCCACGGGAAAGATTTCAAGGAAAATCGTCAATCGATCCTCGGCCCTAGAGCCGAGGATAGGACATGGCCGCGTCCTCGCTACTTACGCCGCGCTGATCACGCCGGTGGAGAGCAATACCAGAAGCAACACGCCCAGACCCACGCGGTACCAGACGAACGGCATGTAGCTTTTGCTCGATACCAGCTTCAGGAAGCCGACGATGACGGCATATCCGACGATGAAGGAGATCAGCGTGGCCAGTGCTGTGGGACCCCAGCCCACCGGGTTAACTTGGCCGATGCTCTTGTAGAGCTGGTAGAAGCCGGAACCGAACACGGCGGGGACGGCGAGAAGAAAGGAATAGCGTGCTGCCGCTTCGCGTGTATAGCCGAGCAGCAGGCCCGCCGTAATCGTGCCGCCGGAGCGGGACACGCCGGGGATCAGCGCCATGGCCTGTGCGAAACCGAACAGAATGCCATCGCGCCAGATGAGCTTGTTCAGCGGGTATTTCTTCTTGCCGATCTTATCCGCATAACCAAGGATGATGCCGAAGACGATCAGCATGACGGCGGTGATGTAGAGATTGCGCAGCGAGGTTTCGATCGCATCCTTGAACAGCAGGCCCAAGAGCACGATCGGAACTGAGCCGATGATGATGAGCCAGCCCATGCGGGCATCCGCAGCATCGTAGCTGCCGCCAAGGCGCAGGTTCTGGCGAAGCCACGCCATGGCAATGCGCATGATGTCGGACCAGAAATAGACCAGAACCGCCAGTTCGGTACCGATCTGAATAATGGCGGTAAAGGCAGCGCCCGGGTCTTCACCCGTTCCCAGAAACTCCCCGGCGATCCGCAGATGCGCGCTGGAAGAAATCGGCAAAAATTCCGTAAGACCTTGAATAAAACCGAGAATCGCGGCCTCGATCCAACCAATACCCATGCTTGTCGTCCCTGACTGAGAATCACTGCCGCGACGCTATGAAGCAATCCGGGCAGATCAATGTTGCGGTGCAAAATTTATTTCTGCGCAAAAAAGTCCTGAAATCCGTAAAGCTGCCAATCGATGCGCGCAATAGGCCGCCTTGTTATTCGGCGGCCGCCAGCGGCTCGATGATATCAGTGGGAGATGTCACACGCTTTTCGCCATCCTTGCAGACCACGTACGCATCACCCCAAGCTTTCAGGGCTGAGATCACCGGTTGCAGGGTGAGGCCAAGCGGCGTCAGCGTATAATCCACGCGCGGCGGCACCACGGCAAAGACCTTGCGGGAAATCAGCCCGGCCTCTTCCAGCTCGCGCAACTGCTTGGTCAGCATGCGCTGCGTGATGCTTGGAATATGGCGGCGCAACGCGTTGAAGCGCAACGTGCCCTCATTCATAAGGCGGTACAGGATCACGCCTTTCCATTTTCCATCCAGAAAACTCAGCGTTGACTCCACCGGACAGCCGGGAAAATTTCCGATCAATTTGGCGCGGGGTCGGGACATCACAGTATCCTTTTTGTACGTATATACAAAAAATGTGCATTCTTGCAGGTCTCGCCCATATCTATCAAATAGAGGCGACAGCAACAAGCAAAGGAGAAACGCCATGCGTGCTATTGGTTACAAACAGGCAAAACCCGTGACGGACGCAGACGCGCTGATCGACTTCGATTTGCCCGTGCCAGAGGCCAAGGGGCGCAATCTTCTGGTCGAGGTCAAAGCCGTCTCCGTCAATCCTGTCGACACGAAGGTGCGCCGCAACCAGCCGCCGGAAAATGGTGGGACGCGTGTTCTGGGCTTCGATGCTTCGGGCATCGTCAAAGCGGTCGGCGAAGGTGCCACCCTGTTCAAGCCGGGTGACGAGGTGTTTTACGCCGGTGCCATCAACCGCCCCGGTTCCAACAGCGAATTTCATCTGGTCGATGAACGCATCGTCGGCACCAAACCCAAAAGCCTCAGCTTCGAGGAGGCCGCTGCCCTGCCGCTTACCGCGATTACCGCTTATGAGGCGCTGTTTGATCGGCTGAAGGTGAAAGACCCTGTGCCCGGCTCGGCCAACGCCATCGTCATCATCGGTGGTGCAGGCGGCGTCGGCTCCATCGCCATCCAGTTGGCACGCCAACTGACCGACCTCACCGTCATCGCCACGGCCTCACGCCCGGAAACCAAGGAATGGGCCAAATCACTCGGCGCACATCACGTCATCGATCACAGCCAGCCGCTTGCCCCACAGGTCGAAGCGCTCGGCCTCGGCGCACCTGCTTTCGTCTTTTCCACCACGCAAAGCGATCTCCACGCCGCCGACAGCATCGCCCTCATCGCGCCGCAGGGACGGTTCGCGCTGATCGATGATCCCGCCAATGGCTTCGATGCCATGCCCTTCAAGCGCAAAGCCATCTCCATCCACTGGGAGATGATGTTCACCCGCCCGGTCTTCGAAACAGTCGATATTCTCGAGCAGCACAAGCTGCTGAACCACGTGGCCGAACTGGTAGATGCGGGCAAGATCAAGACAACGATGACCGAGGTTTTCGGCACCATCAACGCCGCCAACCTCATCAAGGCGCATGCGTTAATCGAGAGTGGGACTGCAAAGGGCAAGATTGTGCTTTCGGGGTTTTGAACCTCACAGGGTGCCGCACAACCCCTCACCTGAAAAATCTATGACTTAGCTTCCAGCTCAGATCATGATTTTTCTTCCTCTCCCACAGGGGGAGAGGTAATCCGCAGCGGCGCGGCCATTTTATCTCTCCCCTTGTGGGAGAGAAAGCGATTTCAACACCTTAAGCTTGCTTAAGTGTTAGAAATCGCAAGTGAGGAGTTGCGCTCCACCTCAATCCTCGTCCGGATCCTCCGGGCAAGGCCATTCCGTCGGCGTCGTCAGCCCTTGCGGCAATTTGGTCTTGGCATCACCGCAGGCGATGTCGATCTGCTTCTGGTCGATACCCGTGGCCGTGGAGAGGTCCAACCCTTCGATGCGGGTCAGCAGCAGAAACGCGTTTTCGAAATCGATCGGCCCGGTGAAAGTCGCGCCTTCGAAGCGGGCGCGCGACAGGTTGGCCATGGTGAATTTCGTGCCGGTCAGCATAGCACCTTCGAAATCCGCCCGGCCAAGTTCAGCCTTGGTGAAATTCGTGTTGACCAGCTTGGCGTTCTGGAAATTGGCGCGCTGCATTTCGGCATTGTCGAAGCGAGCATTTTCGGCGTTGGCATCGCTGAAATCGCTGCGGTAAGCCTCGACCTTTGTCATGTTGCTATCCTGCAATTGCGAGGATGCAAGCGACGAGCGGATGAGCTTTGCTTTTTCCATATTGGCCTTGTTGAAGGACGAGCCGCGCAGGTCGGTATAGGTGAAATCCGTCCCCCGCAGGTCGGCGCCATCCAGAACACTGCCGCCCAGCATCAGCAGGCGCTTGTTGCACTCGCGCCAATCGACCTCGGCACTGGCTTCGGCGCGGCAGCTTGCTGCCTGGCTGTGCGCGGCGGGCATCATCACGCCGGCAAACACCGTCAAAGCCAAGCTGCACATAAGGCGCGGCCTGCGCAGCGAAAGAGGTCCATCTGCCAGTATCTTCATCATCTGCTCCCACACCGACCTTGCAACCGTATCCATCGACACGGGTCGGCATCCTCCCATACAGGTATGACATCATCGTTCATCCTGCAAATACCAAACTTGAAGCCCATGCTCTTGGTCAAGATCAACACCGCACTTTTTCTTGGAAAGAACGGTATCAGACCTTGTGCCTCTGGCTCGATATCAAAGCCCAGCGTTCATGATCGCACCACACGCCGCCGATTTGAAGGTAGGATGGAGAGTAACCCTCTTTTGTAAAGCCGATACGGCGCACGAGATTGATGGAGGCCTTATTTTCGGGCTGAATATTGGCCTCGAGTCGATGCAGGCCAAGCTCATCGAAGGCGTGATGGGTCACCTGCCGCAGCGCCTCGGACATCAGCCCGCGACGGGCAAAATCCACCATGCCGTAATAACCGAGATAGGTGCTGCGAAACACACCCCAGACGATCTGCGTCAGGTTGAACACACCGACGATGCCGCGGCTATCACCATCGCGCGCAACGAACGCCGCACTCGGGCCGGTCAGCAACTGCCCGAACCAGGCATCGAAGCCACTCATATCAGTAAAAGGCTGGACCCACGGCGCGTGATAGTCGCGGCTGCGGATATTCGCCTCAATGATATCCTGCGCGTCCGAGCGCTTGACGGGGTGGATCGAAACTTCGGTCATGGCAAATCATGCAGTCCTGTTTCAGTTGGTGCAGCGCTGCTGCGCAGGTCCAGAAGCATTGCCACGCGACGGGCGGGATCGAGGCCATCGGCGATCTGGCGGTCCAGCCGCTCCTGCACGAAGGGCGGTGTCTCCCATGGCTCCAGAATGCGAAACCCGAGCTTCGTATAGAACGGCGCATTGAAGGGTGCAAAACGATCGGTGGTCAGCACCGCATATTTCTGTCCGGCCTCACGCCCCTTGTCGAGCAAGGCAAGCATCAATGCGCGACCGATGCCTCTGCCCTGCGCGGAACGCTCGACATCGATCTCGATGACATAGAGATAGCTGCCGACAGGCCGCCCTGCAGCAAAGCCTGCAACGTGCCCGGTTTCACTCGTCTGCGCGACCAGCAAAAAGCCCTGATCGAGACTTTGGCGAAGAATGATGTCGGCAGATGCGTAAGGCTGCGATGTCACACCACAGGCTTTTGCCCACACCACGAAGGCATCGAGTTCGATTTCCGTCAGCCGCGCAAGCTCATCGACCCGCGCGGCACGTATCATGACCATGGAATTTTCCTTGCGGAAACGGCATCACATATTGGCGTAAACCGGCCCCTCGCCGCCCTGCGGCGGCACCCAGTTGATGTTCTGGTTGGGGTCCTTGATGTCGCAGGTTTTGCAGTGGACGCAGTTTTGCGCGTTGATGACATAAGTGGGCTCGCCGTCCTTCTCCACCCACTCATAGACCCCGGCGGGACAGTAGCGTGTCGAAGGACCGGCGTAGACATCGTGTTCGGATCGCTTCTGCAGGTCCATATCCTTCACCTGCAGGTGCACCGGCTGGTCTTCCTCGTGGTTGGTGGAGGATATGAATACGGAAGACAAACGGTCGAAGGTCAGGACACCGTCTGCCTTTGGATAGGCGATTGGCTTGTGGAACTTGGCTGGCTCCAGGCTTTGCGCGTCTGTCTTGCCGTGTTTCAATGTGCCGAACAGCGAAAGGCCGAGCAACTGGTTGGTCCACATATCCAGCCCGCCCAGCGCCACGCCGATGGCTGTGCCGAATTTCGACCACAGCGGCTTGACGTTGCGCACGCGTTTCAGATCCTTGCCGATGTCGCTGCCGCGCCATTCGTTTTCGATCTCGATGACTTCATCATTGGCACGGCCCGCGGCGATAGCATCTGCCAGCCTGTCCGCCGCCATCATGCCTGACAGCACGGCATTGTGGCTGCCCTTGATGCGCGGCACGTTGACGAAACCGGCGGAACAGCCGATCAGAGCGCCGCCGGGGAAGGTCAGCTTCGGCACCGACTGATAGCCGCCCTCGGTAATCGCACGCGCGCCATAGGACAGGCGCTTGCCGCCTTCGAATGTCGGGGCAATCGCCGGATGCGTCTTGTAACGCTGGAATTCCTCGAAGGGGTAGAGGTAAGGGTTTTTGTAGTTCAGGTGAACCACGAAGCCGACGGCAACGAGATTGTCCTCCAGATGATAAAGGAACGAGCCGCCCCCCGTCTTCATGCCCAGCGGCCAACCGAAGGAGTGCTGCACGAGCCCCGGCCTGTGGTTCTCCGGCTTGACCTGCCACAGTTCTTTGATGCCGATGCCGAACTTCTGGACGTCGCTATCCTTGGAGAGCTCGAATTTCGCAATCAGCTGCTTGGCCAGCGAACCACGCACGCCCTCGCCGATCAGCACATATTTGCCATGCAGTTCCATACCGCGCGTAAAGGCCGGGCCGGGTTCGCCGTTACGCTCCACGCCCATATCGCCGGTAGCAACGCCGATTACGGCGCCAGCGTCATTGTAAAGCACTTCGGTCGCCGCAAAGCCGGGATAGATTTCAACGCCCAGCGCTTCCGCTTTTTCCGCCAGCCAGCGACAGACCAGACCAAGCGAGACGATGTAATTGCCGTGGTTGTTCATCAGCGGCGGCATGGCGAAGTTGGGGAGACGGATGGAGCCAGCGGGGCCCAGCAGCAGGAACTGGTCGTCCTTGACTTCCGTCTTGAAGGGATGTCCCTCCTCTTCGCGCCAGCCGGGCAGCAGACGGTCGATACCGATGGGATCGACCACCGCGCCGGAGACGATATGCGCGCCGACTTCCGCGCCCTTTTCCAGCACGACGACGGAAAGTTCAGGATTGACCTGCTTCAGCCGTATCGCCGCCGAAAGACCCGCAGGTCCCGCACCAACGATGACAACGTCGAATTCCATCGATTCGCGTTCCGGCATTTCCATCGCGTCCGTCATATCCATCCTCTCAGCTCACCGGTCCCATCCGGCGTTGTTTTTCTAACGTGCCAACCACCGCAGGGTTCACAACCCCAGCTACACCCGCCTGCTTTTCAGGCACTGTCTCAATTCTTCTTCGCAAAGCACAAAGCCGTTGTCGAGGTTGAAACGCGGCAAATCCTGTTCAGGCTTATTACATTATCGAGCGCGACGGTAATATCTTACTCTTACGTTCACGTAAATTAACGGGATTTGTGAAGTGGTCAAGATGGCGGGCGGAAAGCTTTCTGCAAGATGAATGTTGAGTAAGGTTCGCACCGCTTTGCTAACGGTCGTTCTCTTCGCACTCGTCGAAATAAATCCGCGCGCACCTTCAAAACCAGGACCACCGCCCCTATAACCGCAAGCAGCATCTTTCAGGAGGATACCCATGGATTTCGGCATTTCCGGCAAACGCGCGCTCGTACTGGCATCGTCTCGTGGCCTTGGTCTTGGCATTGCAACGGCACTGGCGAAGGAAGGCGCGCATGTGCTTCTGGTCGGGCGCACCAGCGAAAAGCTGGCGGCAAACGTCGATGCCATCAATGCGCTGGGCAAGGGCAAGGCCGACTGGGTGCAGGGCGATCTTTCGCAGGAGAATTTCGTGGCCTCCATGGTCGAAGCCGTTCAGACCAAGCTTGGCGGCATCGACATTCTCGTCAACAACACCGGCGGCCCGACGCCCGGCACGGCGCAGGACATTACCGTCGACAAGCTTGAAACTTTCTTCCAATCCATGGTGCTGCGCGTCATTGCGCTGACCGGCGCATTCCTGCCGCAGATGAAGGAGCAAGGCTGGGGCCGCATCCTGACAGTCGCCTCATCCGGCGTGTTCGAGCCAATCCCAAACCTTGCGCTTTCCAACACTTTGCGCGGCGCGCTGGTGGGCTGGAACAAGACGCTGGCCACGGAAATTGCGGGTTCCGGCATCACCGCCAACATGCTGCTTCCGGGACGCATCCACACCGACCGTATCGATGAACTCGACGGCGCCAATGCCAAGCGGCTGGGCAGAACCGTCGAGGAGGTGCGCGAAGCATCGCTGAAAACCATTCCCGCTGGACGCTTGGGTGCAGTCGAGGAATTTGCCGCCGCCGGTGCCTTCCTTTGCTCTCAGCCTGCAAGCTACATCACCGGCACCATGCTGCGGGTGGATGGCGGCGCGGCGAAGTCCCTCTGATCTTGATCACAATCGAAAGTCCGCCCGGCCGATGCCGGGCGCGCTGCCGTTACTGTATTCGAATGCGGCAAATAGTGGCGTAACTTGGCTCCGCAACGTCCACACAAGCTTAAACACATATCTCCCACGTATATGGTGCCAGCAATGCTTTGGCTCCAATATTCACGAGGGGATCCATGCATACAATTATTTTGGCGAGATACAGCGAAGCTCTTGAATGGATCGTTGATATCCCCGTGGATTTTCGCGTTATCATTTACAACAAGGGTCAAGAGATCACCTCGCCAACGGTGCTGGCACGCGCGGACGAAATCGTGGCGCGACCGAATGTCGGGCGTGAGTCCGAGACATATCTTCACCATATGCGCACCCGTGCGACGGATGATCGCTTTTTTACCGTGTTTTCGCAGGGAGACCCGATCACCCATAGCCCCGATTTCATCGACCTTTTGAGAAACTGGCGCAGATGGGACGATGTTCAGGCGCTGTCGTGGCAATGGCTTGCAGACCGCAACATTCCGCCCGCGGATAATCTGGCGCGATATCGCGAATATTTCCCGCTACATCTTCGCGTTCGGCCTGAAACATTTTCCCTGTTCGACTGGGTCGCGCTCGAATTCACCGATGTCGGCGCGTGGAACATGGGCCTCGTCTACAAGACACTGGCGGGCATTTCCCCCAACACCGGCAATATAGCAGCGCATGCGCTTCGACAATGGAAGCTGGACGCCCTTGCGGAAGAGGCCGAACGTCACACCGTCGGCGTGTTTTCCTATGGCGCGATCTTTGCCGTGCGCAATGACTATGTGGCCAGACTATCCGCGGAATCCAGGGATGCCATGTACGAATTTTCGGTCGGTGCTGCCGCCGCCAACGGCTATATTCTGGAGCGCATGTGGCTGCACATTTTCGGAACCGGCTTTTATCGCCGTATGCCCTTCATGGACCAACATGCCAGCGCGCTGAACCTGCCAGGCGCAGATGACGAAACCCGCATTCGGATTTCCCATCTCGTTTTGAATCTCGTCGATCACGGCATGTCGATGAGCGAGGTTGGCAACTTCGTGCAGGACGCCATGCGCGAGCGTTTGACGGCATTGAAGGCAGGCGGCGACCAGCCTGCCAGCTGACGTGTTATGGCGCTCACAAAAGTAAATAATTATTGACCATCATCCACTCTTTAAGGGGATGCCCCAGCATTTGATTAAAATTGGATGACGCCAATACACTGAAATTTTGGGGGCTGTGTCTTAGCTGGTTGGCCAATATCAACTTTGGCACGCCCCATGTTAGAAGCACTCTTCCCACCGAAATCGACACCGGCCACAAGCAGCCCCAGCGGGCAATCGTCCAGCACGCAGCCAGCCAGCAGTTCGTCGGGCACGACAACGAGCAGCGGCTCCTCGTCCTCAACTCCGGCAAGCCAGAGTTCGACAGCGCCTGCAAGCTCCACCCAGCCTGCGGCAAGCACACCTGCCCCTGTTGCGGAAGACGATACCGATACCGACGACGGCACCTATTCGCCGTCTCCCTCGCAGCCAACGGCCAGCGATACGCAACCCGCCGAAAGCCAGCCGACAACGGGCGAAACCACGTCTTCGCCCGCCCCGGCCGCGTCGCCAGTGGAATCCTCAAGCGATGAACAAGAGCAACCCATAGCATCGGCACCCACCACTGGCGAAGAGTCGCCAGTCTCGTCCACACCAGCAGATGACAGCGCACCGGCACCTTCAGCAGAGACGGAGACCGAGGCCACACCTGCACCGACAGACTCATCGGATAATCCGCCCGTGGCATCTGAACCACCTGCCGAAAACACAGCGCCTGAAGAGACGGACATATCGGAACAGCCGCAACCCAGCGATCCGCAGCCTGTTGCCGATGAACCGACAGCAGACAACGACAATGCTGCTGAAACCGGCGAATCCACGCCGGTTGAGCAAGGCGACACCAACACCGCCGCGCCCGCACAAGGCAACAACGGCTCTGCGCCGCCGTCTGCCGCCGCGCCGTCCAATACCCAGCCTGCCCCATCCGGCGCGACGCCGGTTGTATCTGCGCCGGTCATAGTGCGGCAGCCTGCATCACCTGATGTTTCAGTTCACGCTGAAAAACACTTTAAATTCGACGCTGTGGAAGCCAGATCATCCTTGCGTCGCCTTGCCGATGAGGAAGAGGCCGCCGCAGAAATTGCCCGCAGCCGTGCGGCCGAGGTGCAGAAAGACCGCATCCTGCGCGGGCTTCTCGATGCCATCGCCAACACCGATCCTGCGGTCGTCAAGAACACGTTGCTCAATGAGACCGACGCGGAAGAGCCAAAGGCAAGCCTTGTCGAGACCTATTACGCGCAAGCCTGATTTTGGCCGCTGAAGCGCATGGTCATTCAAACCTCTTCGGAGTAAGCTCCGGGGAGGTTTTTTCTGTCGAGGCGCATCATGCACATACTTCGGATTTCTTTGACCATACTCGGCGCATTGGTGGCCCTGATCGGCCTGATCTGGATTGGGCAGGGTAGCGGTTACTTCCCCTACCCCGCCTCCAGCTTCATGATCAACCAAAGCCCCTGGATGCTGCGCGGCGCATTGGTGCTCGTTGCGGGCCTCGTGGTGATCTGGGCCTCGCGACGCTTCATCCGCTAGGTCATTTCACCAGCTTCGGCAGGTCGGCAATCAGCGCATCACGCGTGGCGAAGCTGATCGGCTCCTCGCTTTTCCAGTCCTTGACGTTGAGCGTGGCAAACACGACCTGCCGGTCGCCCTTCTGCGCCCAGCCGACGAACCAGCCCAGCCAGTCATCGCCATCGAACTTGCCAGCCTTGGTGCGCATGCGGCCAGAACCGGTCTTGCCATGCACCTGCCAGCCATCGGCTGCGGCAAATGTGGGGATGATGGCCTTGGTCTTGTTCATTGCCTCAGCGGAAACCGGCAGTTTGCCCGTCACGAACCGGCGAACGAAGTCCACCTGCTGGTCGCCGGTAATCTTCAGCGATGACATCAGCCATGCTTCCGTCAGCCCGTCCGTTCGGCCTTTGACGCCCTTCACATCCGCATTGCCGTAATCGAAACGACGGACATAATCGGCAAACTTCTGCTCGCCCAGACGCCGCGTGATTTCCTGCGAGTACCAGACGATGGAATCGCGCTCCCAAATGGTCGGGTCGGTCGCTTGCTGCTCGCGCTTGGGTCGTTTCCATTCCGTCTTGTAGTCCCAGCGAGGGTTTGTCTCGTCCTTCAAAATCCCCGCATCATACCCCATAATCGCCAGCGGCAGTTTGAAGGAGGATTGCGGAGCGAAAGCCTTGTCGCAGGCACCTTCACGATGCAGGGCTTTGCCGCTGGTTGCGTCCAGGATAACCGTGCACTGCACCGGCTCTGCTGCCCGTGCTGGCAGAACGTGGAGATAAGATGCTGAAACAACTGCACAAAATGCTGCTGCCAAACCCGTTTTGAAGGCCATACGCCACTCTTCCTCGCTGCTGTATTCGATACTCACCCCGGCACCGTAAAAGAGCAATGCGAATGGCATTATTGCGGCAGACGCTGAGAAAATACTGGGGCCGCGCTTGCCATTCACACGTCGCTATGCGATCACGCGCCCTCCTCAAAACAGGCGGACGCCTTGCGCGTCTCATTCTTGACCGAACGCCGACTGGCTTGCGGCAAAATCTATCATTGATCTTAAGGACCATGCGCAATGACACGGACACTCGGCCTCGATTTCGGCACGACCAACACGGTCATGGCTCTCTCAGACAGCGGCACGAACAGCCATTCGATGCGATTCACCAGCAGTGCCGGTACCGCAGACAGCATGCGCACAGCGCTGTCCTTCATGAAGGACCGCAGCATGGGCGCCGCCGCCCTCCATGTCGAAGCGGGTCATGCCGCCATTCAGCAGTTCATCGACAATCCCGGTGACTGTCGCTTCCTGCAATCCATCAAGACATTTGCCGCCTCCTCGCTGTTTCAGGGCACGCTGGTGTTCGCCAAGCGCCAAAGCTTCGAGGATCTGATGGAGGTCTTTCTGCGCAAGCTGAAGTCCTATGCGGGCGATGAGTGGCCCACCGATATCTCGAGCGTCATCGCCGGGCGGCCGGTGCGCTTTGCCGGCGCCAATCCCGATGAAGCCCTGGCGCTGGCGCGCTACAATGATGCGCTGACCCGCGCCGGTTTTCCGGAAATCCACTATGTCTACGAGCCCGTCGCTGCCGCCTACTATTTCGCGCAGAGCCTGAAGAAGGACGCCAATGTTCTGGTCGCCGATTTCGGCGGCGGCACCACCGACTATTCGCTCATCCGCTTCGAGACCCATGGCGGCAAGCTGTCGGCCACCCCCATCGGCCATTCGGGCGTTGGCGTCGCAGGAGACCATTTCGACTTCCGCATGATCGACAATCTGGTCTCGCCCGAGATTGGCAAGGGTAGCAAGTTCAAGAGCTTCGACAAGGTGCTGGATGTTCCCGGCGGTTACTACGTCAACTTCGGACGCTGGAACCAACTCTCCATCTTCAAGACGACCAAGGAATTTGCCGACTTGAAATCGCTGGTGCGCTCGGCGCTCGAGCCTGAAAAGCTGGAGATGTTCGTAGAACTCGTCGAGCATGACGAAGGCTATCCGCTCTATCAGGCCATTTCCGCCACCAAGATGGCACTGTCTTCCAGCGAAGAAGCCGAGTTCAACTTCTCGCCACTGGGCAAGGCCGGTCGCAAGATGGTCAAGCGCTCCGATTTCGATCAATGGATCAGCGATGATCTTGCGAAGATCGAAGGCGCACTGGATGAAGTGCTGGAGAAAACCCAGACCGCGCCAGAGGCCATCGACAAGGTGTTTCTGACCGGCGGCACCTCCTTCGTGCCAGCCGTGCGCCAGCTCTTCACGCGGCGCTTCGATGCCGACAAGATCGAAACCGGTGGCGAGTTGTTGTCGATTGCCCATGGTCTGGCGATGATCGGCGAAAGCGGTGATATTGAGCGCTGGACAGCGTGATAACAGGGGTTACGCCACGCCGAGACTTGAGGTAGTTTTCGCCCATGATCTCGGCTCACGACCTTTCTGCGGCAGAACTGGCGGCGCTCCTGCATTTCCATGCGGATGCGGGCGTGGAATGGCTGCTGGAAGACAGTCCGCTGGATCGATTCGCGGAGTTTTCCGCAACCCGCCAGAGCCGACCGGCTCAGCGCGAGGCGCAGCCTCAGCCTCAGCAGAGTGAAGCGCCGCAGCGCGCCGCTCCATCCAAGACGCCATCGCGCACAGCCGCGCCACCACCCGCTCCTGCGATCCAGACCAATGTGGCGATGCCGGACGATCAGGCGATTGCGGCCGCTCGTTTTGCGGCGGAAACGGCCCGCTCCTTGCCGGAACTCAAAACCGCGTTGGAAGGCTTCAACGGCTGCAATCTGAAAAACAGCGCCCGCAATACTATTTTTGCCGAAGGTGACCCCTCCTCCGGCATCATGGTCATCGGTCCCATGCCGGATGCGGATGACGACCGCGAGGGGCAGCTTTATGTCGGCAAGACCGGCCTGCTGCTGGACCGGATGCTGGCCGCCATCGGACTTAATCGCACCAATCTTCTGTTGAGCAATGTCGTGCCGTGGCGCCCGCCGGGCAACCGTTCGCCATCCGGCCCGGAAATGGAGATTTGCCGTCCCTTCATCGAGCGGCAGGTGGCGCTGGCCGAGCCAAAGGTACTGTTGCTTTTGGGCAACTTCACCGCCCGTTTTTTCTTCGGCGGCACAGGAACGATCCATACATTGCGCGGACAGTGGCGCGATGTCGCATCCGGCCACGGCATCGTGCCCGCCATCGCCACCCTGCACCCGCAGGAACTTTTGAACGCACCGGCCAGTAAGCCCTTGGCTTGGCAGGATTTATTAGCATTTCAGGCACGCATCCGCGAAATATGAATGCTTCCTTTTTGATCAATATGAATCATTTATGAAGATAGCCATGCAAATGGCGCATAACAGCGGCGCGCTTGCGTTTCTTGCCGAATCTCTACCGCACTGCAATAAGTCATCTCGTCTTGGGAGGAAACGGTTTAAGGAACCAAGGCAATGACCACTCGCTTCCGTCCGGTTCACTCCGGCTTCGAAACACTCCGGCTCGCAGGCCTCGGCCCGCGCTCCAGCAATGGCTACCACCGCTTTGGTGGCACCAACGAACAGCTGACCGCTCGCGCGTCCACACAGCAGGTTCGCACGACACGTCCTTCGGCAGTCTTTGCGGATTTCCGCGAGCGCTGATCTAAACAGTCTTCAGGTTTGACCCTCGAAGACTCTATAATCCGACGCTTTGCAGCGCCTTTCCGATGGAGAGGCGCTTTTGCGTTTCGGGGTAAAATGTAGCCGTCTCTTCTGGCTGGTCACCGGCGCACAAGCAGGCGTGCCTCTCTGTAACAAGAGGCACGCACCATTATTCCGGCAAAGTGTCCTTCGCAGCGTCGCAAGCCGCCAGAAACGCATCATTCACGTAGACGAATTTGATCGCTTGCCAGCTGCAATACTCATCCAGAAAATCGCGGGAGAACCACATGCCGCTGCGCAGGCTGTCGTCGTGCCAGCCCATCGTGCCCTGCTCGGCCGCCTTGTTCAGCAGACGCTGTAGATGTGTCCGTGACATCATGAATTCGGATGCCATGGCGCGCGCGTCGACAAAGCCGATATCGATGCGATCGCATTGCCGGTCTGCATCTTCGATGCGACTGATGAATTCGTCCATCACCAGCGCGCCCGCTTCTGTCCACAGGAACAGGCCGACACGCGCGGGCGGATCGACCCACTCCTTGTCGAGCAGGCAGTTGCGCGCCGCGCGCGGCTGCGCCAGCGCCATCAGCTCCGGCTGCGCCATCATCGTTGCTGCGCGCGTTCCGCCATCCATCCCGTCGAGTGCGGCCAGGTTTGCCACATACCACATCAGCATATTTTGCTGGCTGATCGCTGTTGCCCTGTAGCGACGTGGACGCACGGTCGTCGGGCCAACCTTCTCGATGTACCGATAAATTTCCAGCTGATCGAGATAGTTCTGCACGGTGTTGCGGCTGGCTATGCCGTTATCCGTCACCAGTTCGCGCAGCTGCGCCACCGTAAATCCCCGTGGGGCCGTCTCCAGATTGAGCGCCATGCCCGCCTGTGTCAGCAACCACTTCTGATGCGCCGACAACAGCCGCGCAATCCTGGGATTGTCGTTATAGGCCGCACGAAGATTGCGCGCGAGCCCGCGTATGGCGCCCAGCAAGTGTGGATGCGCCGTGAGTTCCGCATGCGTATAGTTCATGACATATCTCGCGACAAAGACGGGTTTTCCGCCATAACACGACGACCGGTTGCCACTTCATTTTTATTGCGTCGCATGACTGCGCTGTCCGTGACAGACAGCCACGCACAGTCAGGCCTTCCGCGTTTTGCCCCAAACACGATACGCCACCCCAAAATTTGACCCCTACAAAATGCTGGATATCACATTCACGTTCAAATTGAACAAAGCTTTAGGAAAAAACGAGTTTATCAGCTTTTTATTCTCAGTCAGCAGAAATGCCATTTTTTGGCATTCAACCCTGCGGTGTCGACGCTTTTCGTGCGGCCTTGCGCGCCAGACCCAACTGATGCTCACGAAAAATGATGAAGATACCGGCGCACACGACGATGGCGGTGCCGATCAACATGCTGACTGTCGGAATATCGCCGAACAGAATATAGGAAACGGCAATCCCGAACAGGATCGAGCTGTATTCGAACGGCGCGATGGTGGAGACCTCCGCGTGGCGGTAGCTTTCGGTCAGCAAGATTTGAGCGATTCCACCAGCGATCCCGCAGGAGATCAAAAGAATGGTCTGTTTCATATCCAGCCATTCCCAATCGAACGGCAAGCTGAGGGCAGAGAGTAGCGCGCCCGTCAGCGAGAAATAGAGCACGATCGTCGCCGTCTTTTCCGTCACCACCAGCTGGCGCACCTGCACCATGGCGAGCCCGCCCAGCACGGCACCGGCCAGCACCGCCAGCGCGCCGATCCCCTCACCGGCAGCAAAGCCGCCCTGCTGCAACAGCGTCAGCTTCGGCCACAGGATGATGACCACCCCCGTCATGCCAACGAGCACCGCAGACCAGCGGTAGACACGCACCTGCTCCCCCAAAAGCAGCGACGCAAAGACAACCGCCATCAAGGGCGATGCATAACCGATGGCGATGAACTCCGGCAGCGGCAACATCGTCAGCCCGTAAAAGCCGCACACCATCGAGAGCACGCCAAGGCAACCGCGCTTGAAATGACCGGCAAGGTTTTGCGTGTAGAATGCGCGCGGAAGGCTGCGCAGCCATGCGAGATAGATGACGATGGGAACGATGGCGAAGGCCGAGCGGAAAAAGCTGATCTGACCTGCCGGAATATCCGCCCCGGCCGCCTTGATGCAGGTCTGCATCACCAGAAAGAACGCAACAGAGATCAATTTGAAGCTGATGCCCCGGATGGGGTTGTAAGCGGCGGCACTCATCGGAAACTGACATTCATGGGCCCACGGGGACGTGAACCGGTTTCATCTCACAGGCCAGAGGCTGACGCTGCATATCTGTGACGATGACTATCAGATATTTCCGTCGATTCCGACATAAACTCCAGATTGAGCATTCGCCCCATCACTTTTCATGCAACCGCTTGCCCAAAAGCCACGACCTGGCCCATCGATCTCAAAAAGTGCTTTAAATATATGCAGATGCTGTATTGGCAATCACACAATAGAGAATTTCGACTCTACTTATTACAACTTGTCGAAACCAAATATTAACCAGAACATATTCTAAATACATCACGCAGAACATTCAGTTTTCCGTCCCAGAACGCTGAAAAACCAACTCATTTCAATATCCAAGCAGAACAGACGATACGATCATGAAACCAGCTTTGCGAATCCTGGACAAAAATTCACTGCCACCGGCAACGCCCCGCAGCATGCGTATCGTCACGGATGGAATGTCGAACGATCTACGGCAGTTCAGCACAGATAACACCCATATCGTCAAGCAGATCCGACTGTTGGCCATCAATGCGCTCATCGAAGCGGCCAGAGCGGGTGAAGCCGGCAAGGGTTTTTCCGTGGTGGCGAATGAAGTGCAACGACTGGCGCAGATCGCCTCGGACATTTCCTCCACCTTCGAGCACAACGTCTTGAGCCGCATCGGGCTCAGCCGTGATATGGCGGAAGCCCTTGTCGAGGAAATGGAAGGCGTGCGCCTGATGGACATGGCCCAGACATTGGTCCAGCTCATCGTGCGCAATCTGTTTGAGCGCACCGCCGATGTGCGGTGGTGGGCGACCGATACAGCTTTGTGGCAAGCGCTTGAGAGCAATGACAAGGCAGATGCCGCTTTCGCTTCCGAACGGCTGGGCGTCATATCCCGCTTCTACACCGTCTATATCGACCTCGTCATGACGGATCGCCGTGGCATGGTGATCGCGTCTGCCAATCCACGCTACAAATCCGCTCTGGTGGGTCGCAACCTCACGCTTGAACCGTGGTTCATCGCGGCATCGCAATGCCGCAGCGGTGACGAATATATCGTCGATCAGGTCAAGAGCAGCCCGCAGCACGATGACAGAGACGTTCTGGTCTACGCCACCGGCATCCGCGAAGGTGGCAAGAACGATGGGGCCTTGGTGGGAACGCTTGGCGTCTATTTCGATTGGCAGGAACAGGGGCGCGCCATCGTCGAAAAGGAGGCAAACCTACCGCCACCGGTGGCCGAACGCACCGTGGTCCTGTTGCTCGATGGCGATATGCGCGTGATCGCCAGCAGCGATCCGGCATTGCGCTTTACGCACTACCCACTTCAGAACCCAGGGAATGCCATGCGCGGCAGCTACTATACGGGCGGCACCATCGTCGCCTTTGCCAAAACCTTCGGCTATGAGGATTATGACGGTCTTGGTTGGTACGGCGTCGTCATCCAGCAGACCGAAAGCGAAGACGCCATACGCAACAGCCTGGGGCTGAAGGCGTGAGGCGAATATGCGCCAGGCTGCCGTAATAGAATTGCTAACCAAGCAAATATTTTATTATAATATAATTCTGAAAGGACGATAATTTCAGCAATCGTTCAACATTTAATGGAATGATGTCCCAATGCGAGACACAGTCATTGGTGACAATTGAACCGTTCGTCTGGCAAGAAAATACGCGGGACATCATGTTTTGCGAGTTGCACATGAACGTGACCGACTTCAATTCGACTTTCAGGTGGCATACGGCATGAAACCTGAGACGTGGCAGACAAGGTTCATTCAGGAATAGTCATGCGAACAGACACGGGCCAGATCGTTCACCTGGCGGATTATCGCCCCACCGATTTCGTTCTCGAACGAGTTGACCTCACTTTCGAACTCGATCCGCAAAATACAAAGGTCGAAGCGCGACTGATTTTTCATCGGCGCGAAGGTGCCGATACATCGGCGCCGCTCGTTCTTGACGGCGACGAGTTGACACTATCAGGCCTGTTGCTGGACCAGATCGACATTCCCGCTGCACAATATGATGTGACGCCGGACAGTCTGACGATCCGCGACCTGCCAGCGGCAGAGCCGTTCGAGATTTGCGTAACGAACTACATCAACCCGGAAACTAACACGAAGTTGATGGGTCTTTACCGCACCAACGGTGTCTACTGCACCCAGTGTGAAGCCGAAGGCTTCCGCCGCATCACCTATTTCCCCGATCGTCCCGACGTTCTGGCGCCCTACACCATCACCATCATTGCCGC
The DNA here is from genome assembly GCF_000739935.1 of Agrobacterium rubi TR3 = NBRC 13261. Classification (GTDB taxonomy): domain Bacteria; phylum Pseudomonadota; class Alphaproteobacteria; order Rhizobiales; family Rhizobiaceae; genus Agrobacterium; species Agrobacterium rubi. The sequence goes on from NZ_BBJU01000018.1 coordinate 38,624, forward strand.
CAAGGAAGGCAACACCTTCCTGCTGTCCAACGGCAATTTCCTCGGCGGCGGCAATTACGATGAAGGCCGTCACTTCGCGGCATGGTTCGATCCGCATCCCAAGCCAAGCTATCTCTTTGCGCTGGTGGCAGGCGATCTGGGCCTCATCGAAGACACCTTCACCACCATGTCCGGTCGTGATGTCGCGCTGAAGATTTACGTCGAGCACGGCAAGGAGCCGCGCGCGGCCTATGCCATGGATGCGCTGAAACGCTCCATGAAATGGGACGAAGAACGCTTCGGTCGCGAATACGATCTGGATATCTTCATGATCGTCGCCGTGTCCGATTTCAATATGGGCGCCATGGAGAACAAGGGCCTCAACGTCTTCAACGACAAATACGTGCTGGCCGACCCGGAGACCGCGACCGATACCGACTACGCCAATATCGAGCGCATCATCGCGCATGAATATTTCCATAACTGGACCGGCAACCGCATCACGTGCCGCGACTGGTTTCAGCTGTGCCTGAAGGAAGGCCTGACCGTCTATCGCGATCAGGAATTTTCCTCCGACATGCGCTCGCGCCCGGTCAAGCGCATCGCCGATGTGCGCCACCTGAAATCCGAACAGTTTCCGGAAGACAGCGGCCCGCTGGCACATCCGCCACGCCCCGACAAATATCGTGAGATCAACAACTTCTATACGACGACCGTCTATGAGAAGGGTGCAGAGATCACCGGCATGATCGCCACCATTTTAGGTGCCGATGATTTCCGCAAGGGTATGGACCTCTATTTCGAACGCCATGATGGCGACGCTTCCACCGTCGAAGACTTCATCAAGTGCTTCGAAGAGGCAAGCGACCGCGATCTGTCGCAGTTCTTCCGCTGGTATATCCAGGCTGGCACACCGCTGGTCAGCGCTTCGACCAGCTACGACGCCGCGTCGTCCACCTTCACGCTGTCGCTGGAACAAACCGTTCCGGCAACACCTGGCCAGACCAACAAGCAGACCCTGCACATTCCGCTCTCCACGGCGCTCATTCTCGACAACGGCCAGATTGCCGAACCGTCGACGGTCGAAGGTGGTGATTACCGGGATGGCGTGCTGCATCTGACCGAGCGCAGCCAGACCTTTACCTTCTCGGGCATTCCATCGCGTCCGGTGCTGTCTATCAACCGCAGCTTCTCGGCACCGATCAATCTGCATCTGGAGCAGTCCGCCGAAGATATGGTGCAGATTGCCCGCCACGATACGGATATGTTCTCTCGCTGGCAGGCCCTGGCAACCTTGGCCATGCCGAACCTCATCAAAGCCACGCAGGCGGTTTTGAACGGCACCGAGACCCAGTTCGACGAAGCCTTTATCGCCACTCTTATCGACATTGCCGGTGATGACGCTCTGGAGCCCGCATTCCGCGCCCAGGCGCTGGGACTGCCGAGCGAAGCAGACGTTGCCCGCGAGATCGGCCGCAACAACGATCCGAACGCCATCCACACGGCCCGCAACGCCGCCATGGAGGCCATTGCCAAGGCTGGCGTGGAAACCTTCACGTCGTTGTTCACCGCCTTCGAAGACAAAGGCCCCTACTCTCCTGATGCCGCAAGTGCCGGTCGCCGGTCGTTGCGCAACATCGCCATGGGCTATCTGTCCTTTGCCGAGCCGACACCGGAGCGGGCGTCCGCGGCATTTTCCGCCGCCACAAACATGACCGATCTTGCCCATGCGCTCAGCGTCCTGACACAGCGCTTCCCGGATGCGCCAGAAACCGCAGAGGCACTCGCGACATTCGAGAGCCGCTTTGCCGACAATGCGCTGGTGCTGGACAAGTGGCTGTCCATTCAGGCGGCCATACCCGGTGACGGTGCGCTTGATCGCATCAAGTCGCTGACGGACTCGAAGCATTTCATCGCCACCAATCCGAACCGCGTTCGTTCCCTCATCGGGACCTTCGCCTTCGGAAACCCGACCGGGTTCAACCGTGCCGATGGTGAAGCCTATCGCTTCCTTGCCGAACAGATCGTCGGCATCGACAAGCGCAACCCGCAGCTTGCCGCGCGCATGCTCACATCCATGCGCTCCTGGCGCTCTCTGGAGCCAGTCAGGGCCGATCATGCACGCGCCGCATTGACTGTCATCGAGCGGTCTCCAGCGCTCTCCACAGACGTTCGTGACATCGTGGAACGCGTGCTGAAAGCATGAGCTGAGATGAGTTTGGCGACTTCCATCGGGGTCGCCAGACCTGCTCCAAAAAAATACAGAGTCCGTTCAACGGCTTAAAATTCTTTTAACCATAAGCTCTGGACAAGCCGAATCAGCTTTGATTCACTGGTGTCAGATTCGAGCGGCGGCGCTTCGAGTGACACGAGGGACATCAAGGCGGGATAATGACGAACGTGCGGCGGGCGACTGCAGGCGATGAACGCTTGTATGCCAAAATATGCGATGTAGCTGCATGGGGAGACAAGCTTTCTGGTTTCATGGTGGGGGTTACCACCTGGCCAAAGAGCCGACTTCAGTTACCCCAACTGGAAACACTTCTTAAGCGGCTGATACCGGTCCTCATTTTAGCTTTTCTGATTGTCGTTGCGGCCTCGCGTATTCTTGGCATCGTAGCGGAATCAGGACGCATGGAGGAATCGGCGCGCCAGGCAACGGCACTTTCGGCGCTTGCGGCAAAGGCGGCGCTCATGGGCGACGAAGTCCTTTTCGCCACGCAGGACCGCACGGCGGCCGAGACTCGCCTTGGACGGGCTTTTCCAGCAGGGGGCCTCAACAACAACACCCTGCTTTTGATCGCGGGCAATGACGGCCGGATTTTTGCTGGTATCGGCAACGAAGCCTCCAGCTATCTGGGGACATCGCTCACCGGTCTGCTGCCGGAAATCGCCATTGTCCGGCGTTTCCCGGATGCGCCCGGCACCGTCGAGACCGATATCGAAGGTACACCGCATTACGCCACCATGCTGCCGCTGGGTACCGATGGCGGCATGATCATCGCAGCCCGTTCGCTGGAGCCGATCCGCTCCTTCTGGCGCAGCGAAGTGGCCATGAACGTCACGCTGTTCACCGGCATCTCCGCCATCCTGCTCGTCATTCTCTATGCCTATTACATGCAGGTGAAACGGGCGCGCACGGCAGACGAAATCTTCCTGGAATCGAACCTGCGCGTCGAAACGGCGCTATCACGCGGACGCTGCGGCCTTTGGGATTTCGATCTTTCCACACGCCGCATGTTCTGGTCCACGTCTCTTTATGAAATTCTCGGCCTTCCACCCAAAACCGAACCGCTGTCCTTCAGCGATGCGGCCCGCATGATGCAGTCGGAAGACGGCAATCTCTACGAGCTGGCCCGCTCCGTCGGCTGTGGCGAACTGCGCCAGATCGACCAGGTGTTCCGCATGCGCCACGCCCATGGTCACTATGTCTGGCTACGTGCCCGTGCCCAGGTCATCCACACCTCCGCAGGCCCGCGCGTCATCGGCATCGCCATGGACACCACCGAACAGCACCGTCTGGCCCAGCGTTACGCCGAAGCCGACCAGCGTCTGGCGGACGCCATCGAGAGCACGTCCGAAGCCTTTGTATTGTGGGACAAGAACGACCGTTTGGTCATGTGCAATGCCCACTTCCAGCAAGCCTATGGCCTGCCCGACAGCGTGCTGGTTGCAGGCACCGAACGCTCCGTCGTCAACGCAGCTGCCTGCCGCCCCGTGGTGGAGCGCCGCGTCGCAGACCCGGACCAATCAGGCCTGTCACGCACAATGGAAGTCCAGCTGGCCGATGCCCGTTGGCTGCAGATCAACGAACGACGCACCCGTGACGGCGGTCTGGTGTCCGTCGGTACCAACATCACACTTCTCAAACGCCACGAAGAACGCCTGCGCGATTCCGAAAAGCGACTGATGGCGACAATCGGTGACCTGTCGTCCTCCCGCCACAAGCTGGAGCGTCAAAAGACCGAGCTTTCCGACGCCAATGCGCTTTATCAGGCGGAAAAAGAACGTGCCGAAGCGGCCAATACTGCGAAATCCGAGTTCCTCGCCAATATGAGCCATGAGCTGCGTACTCCGCTCAACGCCATTCTCGGTTTTTCGGAAATTCTTCTCAACGAGATGTTCGGCCCCGTCGGATCGCCGAAATATTCGGAATATGCTCGCGATATTCATGACAGTGGCAAGCATCTGCTCCACGTCATCAACGACATCCTCGATATGTCGAAGATCGAAGCCGGCCATATGCGGATCAACTGCGAGAAGGTCGATCTGGCACCTTTGGTCGAAGAAACGCTGCGCCTCACCGCCATTCAGGCCGCGCAGAAGAACATCTCCATCCAGCAGCGCGTGTGTGCGGACATGCACATGGCCGTCGATCGTCGCGCCATGAAGCAGATCATGCTCAACCTCCTGTCGAATGCGGTGAAATTCACCGGTGAAGGTGGACGCGTGGAGCTTCGCACGCATGTGCATCAAAGGGGATTGATGCTGACCATCGCCGATACCGGCATCGGTATTCCCAGCACATCCATCAACAAGATCGGCCAGCCCTTCGAACAGGTGCAGAGCCAATACGCCAAGAGCCAGGGCGGCTCGGGCCTTGGCCTCGCCATCTCCCGCTCGCTGGTCAAGCTGCATGGCGGCTCGATGAAAATCCGCTCCTGCGTCGGCAAGGGTACGGTGGTCGCGCTGATGATACCGCATGCGGAGACGGTGCAGCCGCTGGCATCGGCATCGGTCCACTGAACACAAAAAAGCGGGCCTCACCATTCAAGGTGAGGCCCGCCGTTTTTAAATACTGCATACAGTAAAATCAGGGCGCGCGACGAAGCGTAAAGCGCGTCAGCTCCGATGGTTTACCCAGCCGTAGCGCAAAGCCCGGCCATAGCGCAGTGCCGTTGTTGACGTAGAGCTGCATGCCACCCACCTGATAGAAGCCAGACACGAAGCCATTATTGGCACGCGCAACGAGCTTGTGCAGACCCAACACCATGCCGCCATGGGTATGGCCGGACAGCTGCAACGCCACGCCCATCTTCGCATTGCGCGCGGCTTCCTTAGGCTGGTGGTCGAGCAGGATGATGGGCGCCTGTTCCGGCGCACCGCGCAGCGCCGCTGCAATATCCGGCTGCGGGAACGGTGTTCTGGACGACGACAGATCGGTAACGCCCGCGATCACCAGCTTTTCGCCATTTCTGTCGAGCACCGTGTGCCCGTTGATCAGCGTGGTCATGTTGAGACCCTGGTAGTATTTCATCCACTCCTCATAGCCGAAGAAATACTCGTGGTTCCCCGCAACGGTGATCACCCCATCGCGCGCTTTAAGATTTGCCAGCGGTGCAATATCGCCGCTGCGGGCCTGAATGCTGCCATCGATCAGATCACCTGTTATCACGATCAAATCGGGATTGAGCGCGTTGGTTTTCTCCACCACTGATTTTGCCCACTCGGCAGAGAACAGCCGACTGATGTGGAGGTCGGTCAGTTGCACCATCTGATAGCCGTCGAAGGCCGGTGGCAGACCCGGAATGGCGACTTCGATATCCTTCAATGGCGGAACACGGATGGCCTGGCTGACGGCAAAAGCCGAAAGGCCGAGTGCTGCCAGTCCCATCGCGTAGCGAACGCCGGCCGGCACCGCCGGAAAATGGCCCTTGAACGGCCATACCACCAGCGAGATGATATCGAGCGCGATCTGCAGGAATGCCAGCAGAATAATGGTGCCCATCAGGACGTTGAAGGCGATGACCAGCGGCCGGAAGAATTCAGGAGAAAAGACCGATCCCGAAGAGAGACGGTTGAACAGGTGATATTGCGATGCGATCAGAAGGATCAATGCGATAACGGCTTTGACGGACCACAACCACGGCAGCGGCTGAAGAAATCGCACGGCAACGACCAGCCAGGGAATTCCGAAAATCAGATGAAACATGAATATGCCTTTGTGTTTGATCCTGTTTACGAGCGCGACATGCAAACGGATCAACCCACTCCTGAGATGGATCGATCCGTACTGCCACGCCAAAACCTGAAACAAAGATGGTGCCTGGAGACGAATGCTCAAGGCACGGAGACGTTCTTCCTCACATCATAGCAAACAAAGGCGATCTTGTTGCCATCGGGGTCGCGAACATAGGCGGCGTAAAAACCTTCGCCGTAATCCGGGCGCAGGCCCGGCGCGCCCTCATCCGATCCACCATTTGTCATGGCAAGTCCATGCAGCCGATCAATCGTATCGGAACCATCGATCACGAACGCCGTCATCGTGCCGTTGCCAACGCCAGCCGTGCCACCATCGAAGGGATAACCCGTTGCGAAACGTGGTGCGTTGACATCGCTCTTGTCACCCCAGAACGAGACCTGCTCGTCTTTGTAACACTGCTTCAGTCCCATCTCGGTAAAAATCGGATCGTAGAACAGCACAGCGCGGTCCAGATCCGTCGTGCCAACCATGGTGTATCCAATCATCTGCTCATCTCCAGCTTGAGGTTGGTACATCCTATAATTTAGTCCTTTGTCGCCACAACCGCTGAAAATGCCTTCCGCACAGTTTTCGACAGTCGCTTCACCTCACCTTCCAGCGTGCCGATATCAGGGCAATCACCGGCACGGCAGACGAGGTCGATCAGCCCGGCAGGCGCTTGCTTCGGTTCGAAATCGCTGTCGATGCATAGGCGGATGATCTGGGAAAGTTCGGTGAAGAGGTTGAGCGCGGCCATGCAGTCGTCATAGGTCTGCGGCTCCATCGCGCCTGCCGCGACGCGTTTCCAAACATCCGCCGTGCTTTCCCCGGCCACATGCGGCGGCAGGTCCTTTGCGGGCGCAACCAGCGTCAGATATTGCGCGATGAACTCCAGATCGACCAGACCGCCGGGGATCAGCTTGAAATCCCAACTATTGGCAGGCGGCTTTTCCTCGCCGATCAGCTTGCGCATCTCGGCCACGTCAGCCGCAATCTTCGCCACATCCCGCTTCTGCGAGAGAACGGATGCAATGATGCGTTCGGCATCCTCAATCAGCGAGGCATCACCGCAGATCAACCGTGCGCGGGATAGCGCCAGATGTTCCCATGTCCAGGCTTCCTCGCGCTGGTACTTCTCGAAGGTGGAAATGCGCGTCGCCACCGGCCCCTTATTGCCGGAAGGTCGCAGCCGCATATCGACTTCGTAGAGCACACCTTCCGCAGTCGGCGCTGATAATGCCGAGATCAGCCTTTGCGTGACGCGGGTAAAGTATCGGACGGCATCCAGCGGCTTCGCCCCATCGGATTCAGACGCCGCATCATCATAATCATAGAGCAGGATGAGATCGACATCGGAGCCCGCCGTCAATTCGAACGAGCCCAGCTTCCCCATACCGACGACAGCAACGCGACCACCCGGATATATGCCATGCGCCGCCTCCATCTCGGCCATCACCGCCTTCACCGCTGCCTCTATCACAAGATCGGCAAGATAGGTGAAGGCGCGCGCCGCCACCTCACCCCGTATCGCACCCGTCAGCAACCGCACACCGATCAGGAAGCGCTGTTCGGCAGCAAAGATGCGCAGCCGATCGAGAATGTCTTCATAGTGCCGCGCCGGTGCCAGAAACCCCTGCATGCGTAGGCCGAGATACTCGCGCGTCGGGATTTCCGTCATCAGCGCCGGGTCCAGCATGCCATCGAAAACATGCGGGCGCGCAGCAATGATCTCCGCAAGTCTTGGCGCAGACGACATGATCGTCACCAGCAGAGACAGCAGCGCCGGGTTATTGCCCAGCAGCGAAAAAAGCTGAATTCCGGCAGGCAGGCCGGACAGGAAATTGTCGAACCGCAGCAGTGCCTCATCGGCCCGCTTACTCTTGCCAAAAGCTTGCAACAGTTCCGGCGTCAGCTCCGTCAATCGCTCCCGTGCCTCGACGGATTGCGTGGCGCGGTAGCGGCCATTGTGCCACGTCCGAATGACGCCCGACATGGATTCGGGGCGCTCGAAACCAAGCCTTGCCAGCGTCTTCAGCGTATCAGGGTCATCCTTCTGGCCGGTGAAGACCAGATTGCCGCTTTCGCCCGAAAGCTTGGTTTCCTGCTCGAACAGCGCCGAATATTTCCGCTCCACCAACCGCAGCACCGTCTCCAGCTTTTCGGAAAACGCCTTGGTATCGGCAAAGCCCAGCATGAAGGCGATGCGTTTCAGCTCCGCCTCGGTATCGGGCAGAATATGCGTCTGCTCATCACGCACCATCTGGATGCGGTGTTCCACTTCACGCAGAAACCAGTAGGCATCCGTCAGCTTATCGCGCGTGCTGGCATCGATCCACTTCGCCTCCGTCAGTGCCGCCAACGCTTCCTGCGTCGAGCGCACCCGCAGCGGTGCCATCCGACCGCCTGCAATCAACTGCTGCGTCTGCGCGAAGAATTCGATCTCGCGAATACCGCCGCGACCGAGTTTGATGTTGTGCCCCTTCACCGCAATCGCGCCATGGCCCTTATGCGCATGTATCTGCCGCTTGATGGAGTGGATATCGGCAATCGCCGCATAATCCAGATATTTGCGAAACACGAAGGGTGTCAGTTCCCGCAGGAAGCTTTCACCCGCCTTGATGTCCCCCGCCACCGGTCTTGCCTTGATATAGGCCGCACGCTCCCAGTTCTGCCCCCGTCCTTCATAATAGGTCAGCGCAGCCTCGACGGGTATGGCCAGCGGCGTGGAGCCAGGGTCAGGGCGCAGCCGCAAATCGGTTCTGAAGACATAACCATCCGCCGTCCGCTCCTGCATGATGCGGATCAGCCGTCGCATCATGCGTCCAAAGATTTCCAACGCATCCAGCGGGTCGGGGATGATGCCGGAGGAAGGCTCGAAGAACACGACCGCATCGATATCGGATGAGTAATTCAGCTCCTGCGCACCCAGCTTGCCCATGCCCAGCACGATCAGGCCAGAGCCCTCACTCGGCGCATCCTCATTCTTTAGCGTCAGCTTGCCACTATGGTGGTTGGCCAGAAGCAGATGGTCGATCGCCGCCGCCAGACTGGCATCGGCCATATCGCTCAGCCATCGTGTCGTATCTCTTGCCACAAAAATCCGTGCCAGATCGGCAAGTGCCGCGATAAAGGACAGTCGTCGCTTGGCAATCCGCAGCCGGGCCATCACCTCAGCCTCACTCGGCAGGGCGCCCTCATCATCCGGTCGCCAGCAATTGCGGGCGTCTTCGACCAGTCGCGCCAGCGTTGCATCCAGCGGTCCAGATATCGCCAGCGTCAGCAATCCCTCATCGGCGACTGCCGCGTCCCGCAAATAGGGTGACAATGACAATGCCTGCGCCACAAAATCCTTGAGCGGCCTGTCGCTCGCAAGAAGCGCTGCGACATCTGGTTCGCTCTTGCCGATATCCTTCAGGGTAGAGAGAACGGATTTCAGCTCCGTCTGCGTATAAGGACGGATCACCCCCGGCTGCACGTCTTCCAGCCGTCTTTCGACGGTTGCGGCTTCTTGCACTGTCTCTCTCCCTTACACGCTGAATGCCGATCTCACGGAATCGGCTTCATTGTTTTTGGGTAAGACCTTACGGTGTGGAAACGGGAAAAACCATCGAAACAGTCAGGCCGGGTGCCTCGGCATTCTCAGGATCAGTATCGGAAAGCTGCAGCGACCCGCCGTGCAGCTCCATTACGGCCTCGACAAGCGACAAGCCCAGACCCGTTCCGGGCTTGGAGCGGCTTTCGTCCAGCCGCACGAAACGCTTGATGACCTCGTCACGCTTGGCTGCGGGAACACCGGGGCCATTGTCTGCAACCGAAAGCACGATCCCCTCGTCCTGCCGCGCCAGCCGCACGGCCAGCGCCTTCTTGCCCTCATGCCCGCTGGCGTATTTGATGGCGTTGTCGATGAGATTGGTCAGCGCCTGACCGATGAGTTCGCGGTTACCCTGCACGATCAGCCCCGGCGCAATATCCGCCGTCAGCGTCAAGCCTTCCTCATCGGCCACCGGCTCGTAAAGTTCGGCGCTATCCTCGGCAATCGCAGAAACATCCACATCGCTCATCTCAGCGGCAATCGAACCGGCCTCGACACGGGAAATCATCAAAAGAGCATTGAAGGTGCGGATCAGCTGATCGGATTCGGCAATGATGCCTTCCAGCGCTGCCCGGCGCTTGCCGTCATCCCGGTCTTCCAGCGCTTCGGTCGCCTTGTTGCGCAGGCGCGTCAGCGGCGTTTTGAGGTCATGCGCGATGTTGTCGGAAACCTGCCGCAGCCCTTCGTTCAGCTTCTCGATGCGTCCCAACATGGCGTTGAGCGAGCCCGAGAGCCGGTCGAATTCATCGCCGGAACGTCCCTGCGGCAGGCGCTGCGAAAGGTCGCCCGCCATGATCTTCTTCGTCGCATCCGACATGCGGTTGAGACGTTTCAGCGCATTACGCCCGATGGCAAACCAGATCAGAACCGCACCGCCACCCATAATCGCCAGCGCCACCATCAGCGCATTGCGCACCAGCAACCGGAACTTCGTCGGCTCGCCCAGATCGCGACCGACCAGAATGCGAAGTCCATTATCCAGACGGAAAATACTGGCCGTAGCGAGATGCTTCACGGCATCGCCGCTTTCGGAATAGCGCTCGTAACCGAACGGCAATTCGGTCCAGCCCTCACTGTCGAAAACACCTGGCTGCACGGAGGCGACGTTACCCGCCAGAATTTCACCATTCGGCCCGGCAATCACATAAAGGCTCGCCCCCGGCTGGCGCGCGCGGCGCTCCATCATCCGCAGCAGCGGGTTGATGCCACCGCGATTATAAACGCGCTGAACGTCGTTGACCTCCTGCTGCACGGCATCGCGCGTCTGCTGGTTCAGCAAACCCTCGGACAGCGCGGTGACATAGAAAACCAGGAAAGCGGCGCAAAGCGCGAAAAGCAGGATATAGAGCGCCGAAAGGCGCACCGCCGTCGAGCTGAACAAAAGACGAAGACGGGCCATGAGGCGGCGTTACCCCTCGTCCTTCATCATGTAACCGGCGCCGCGAATGGTTTTCAGCAGCGGCTTGTCGAAGTCCTTCTCGATCTTCGAGCGAAGGCGCGACACATGCACGTCGATGACATTGGTCTGCGGATCGAAATGGTAGTCCCACACATTTTCGAGCAGCATGGTACGCGTCACCACTTGGCCCGCATTCTTCATCAAATATTCCAGCAGGCGAAACTCGCGCGGCTGAAGGAGAATTTCCTTGCCGCCACGGCGCACATCGTGGGAAAGACGGTCGAGTTCCAGATCGCCGACACGGTAGATCATATCCTGCTCAGGCTTGCCCTTGCGGCGACCCAGCACTTCGATACGCGCCAGCAACTCGCTGAAAGCATAGGGCTTCGGCAGATAGTCATCGCCACCGGCGCGCAGACCCGTCACGCGGTCGTCCACCTGCCCCAGCGCGGACAGGATCAGCACCGGCGTTTCGATGCCACGACGGCGCAGCTCGCTGATGACGGATAGGCCATCACGGCGCGGCAACATGCGGTCGATGACCATCACGTCATAGGCATTCTCGACGCCCATAAACAAACCGCTCTCGCCATCGCTGGCGTGATCGGCCACAATGCCCGCTTCCCGGAACGCCTTCGTCATATAGGCCGCAGCTTCCAGATCGTCTTCAATAACAAGAATCTTCATGTGCGGGACAATAGCGTCCTCGACCTTCGCCACACAACTGGAAACAGTGGGGTTGCTATCGTTATGCAGATTGCTTTCCATATGTTTCGGCTCCTGGGTGCTAGCAGACGATCGAAGTGAAACCTTATGCCGCCTTTTCAACCGTCACCCCGCACTTGGATAGCGGGGTCCAGTGCGATCAGGTCTCTGATCGCTTAAGACTCTTCTGCCGCGCAGACGCGCGGCGGCTGGATCCCGGCTCAAGGCCGGGATGACGGAGAGAATGAGACGCACTCCGCAAAATATTTCGCCTTTAAAAGTGATACCGGGTGTCTACACACCCGGTATCCTATTCGCTCATCAACCCTGGTCGATATCCAGCGCGATGAAGCGGCTGCCATCGTCGGTCTGGATCTGGAACAGCGCCTTGGAGCGCCCATCCTTCTTGGCCTGCTCGAGAATTTTCTCGACATCGGCTGCCTTCGCCACCTGCTGGTTGTTTACAGAGGTGATCTTCTCACCGGTCTTCAAGCCACGCGCTGCGGCATCGGAGTCGGGGTCGACATCGGTAATGGCGAGCCCGTTGCCGTCGTCAGCCGGTGCGACCGATAGGCCGAGGCTCGACAGTGCCTTCTCGCTGGAGGACTGGCCGCCCTTGTCGTCGTTCTGGCTTGCCGTTGCCTTGGAAGCATCGTCGCTCGCCAGATCGCCCAGCGTTACGCTGACCGGCTGCGACTTGCCACCGCGCCACAGCGACAGCTCGACCTTGGTGTTCGGCGCCATGGCACCGATGCGGCGTGACAGATCGCGGGCATCCTTCACCGTATCGCCATTGATCGCGGTGATGATATCACCCTGTTTAATGCCAGCCTTGTCACCCGGCGAACCGGCCTGCGGGGCAACAACCAGCGCACCACTCGCCTCGGAAAGACCGAGCGATTCGGCAATATCCTTGCTCACAGGCTGAATCTGCACACCAAGCCAGCCGCGCTCGACCTTACCGTCCTTGATCAGGTCCTGAATGACGTCCTTGGCGACGGAAGCAGGAATGGCAAACGCGATACCGACGTTACCGCCAGATGGAGAGAAGATCGCCGTATTGATGCCGATCACCTCGCCATTGAGGTTGAACGCCGGGCCACCGGAGTTGCCACGGTTCACGGCAGCATCGATCTGGAGATAATCGTCATAGGGGCCAGAGCCGATATCACGGCCACGGGCCGAAATGATACCCGAGGTCACCGTACCGCCGAGGCCGAACGGGTTACCCACGGCAACCACCCAGTCACCAACGCGGATTTTGCTGTCATCGGCAAACTGCACATAGGTAAACTTGCGGTTCACATCCACTTTCAGCACGGCCAGATCGGTGCGGCTGTCGCGACCGACCAGCTTGGCATCCAACTCGGTGCCGTCATTCATGACAACCGTATAGGCAGAACCATCGTCAACAACGTGGTTGTTGGTCACGATGTAACCGTCTTCAGAAATGAAGAAGCCGGAGCCCTGAGCCGTTGGACGCAGTGGACCCTTGCCATCACGGTGAGCCTTCGGGCCACGGTCGGCGCGCTTGTCGTCACCGGAGCCGGGGCCACCGAATTCTTTAAAGAAACGCTTCAGCGGGTGGTCATCGGGAAGCTGGTCGAGACCACGACCGCCGAAATTGAACGAGTAGCCGCTGTTATCATCGGAAGCAGGCTGCACATTGGACTGCACACGCACCGAAACGACAGCAGGGGAGACCGCGTCAACGACATTGGCAAAGCTCGGCACCTGCGGCGCGGTCACTTCAACGGGTGCTGCAAAAGAATGAGCGATTGGCCCGGCCACACCGGTCGTCAGCATCAGAGCCGCCAGACCACCAACAGCGGAAGACTTGAGAACGGTCTTCAACGAGGGACGTCCGTTTTGCGAATTCAACATGGAACTTACCTTCTTTCTTCATTCAGACTAGAGCCCCGGTGGATCGGGGAAGCGGTGGATGACCAAAGATATAGGTCGCTCTACCTTACAGCGAAGTGTCTGGTGCGTGAAAAATCGGTAATGTTGGGGGATTTGCGGAAGAACGCGTTATCAAGGACAAGTAAATCATTGAATTTAAATGCGTTTTATCTTTACTGCAAGCTGCCACAATATAGGGCTGAGTGTGTGGCTTACCCCCCTCTGTCCTGCCGGACATCTCCCCCACAGGTGGGGAGATCGGCTTGTGGAGGCCTCTCGCCCATCTTGAAGGCTGCGGATAGAGTCTGGCGCATGCGTCTAGCCAAT
>NZ_BBJU01000017.1 GCF_000739935.1 Agrobacterium rubi TR3 = NBRC 13261
CGAAGGCGCCGTCCAGCGTCTGGCCCAGATGGCCCGTGCCGCAGGCATCCATGTCATCATGGCCACCCAGCGCCCATCCGTCGATGTCATCACCGGCACGATCAAGGCCAACTTCCCGACCCGTATTTCCTTCCAGGTCACCTCCAAGATCGACAGCCGGACAATCTTGGGCGAGCAGGGTGCCGAACAGCTGCTCGGCATGGGTGACATGCTCTATATGGCTGGCGGCGGGCGCATTCAGCGCGTCCATGGTCCCTTCGTGGCCGACAACGAGGTCGAGGATATCGTTGCCTACCTCAAGACCCAAGGCTCGCCGGAATATCTCGAATCCATCACCGAAGAGGATGAAGACGAGGATGGCGGCGGCCCGGCTGGCACGAGCAACATGGCCGATTCGGAAGACCCCTACGACCAGGCGGTCGCCGTGGTGCTGCGCGATGGAAAGGCATCCACCTCCTATGTCCAGCGCCGCCTCGGCATCGGTTACAACCGCGCCGCATCGCTGATCGAGCGTATGGAACAGGAGGGCATCATCGGCCCTGCCAACCATGCCGGAAAGCGCGAAATTCTGGTGCCGACCGAGCAGGATTGATTCGCCGAACGCTTGCCCGAGACGCGACGCGCCGCCGCGCGTCCGTTCACGTCGATGTCAGCAACCAAGACCGGTTTCCAGCGTTATATCGAACCGTTATGTCATGAAGCCGCCGCGTTTTTTTGGCAAAGCAAGAGCGATGAAGGAGAAAAGAATGAAAAAGAATTTCCCGGTCGTTTCCGCGCAGTCCTGTGGCCTTGACGGCACCATGACCCGCCGTGGCGTAATGACCCTGTTTTCCGCAACGGCCGCCCTGGCAGCGCTCCAGCCGCTGAACGCCTTTGCGCAAGACGCCACCGCCCAGAAGATCGCCAGCCACTTTTCCTCCGTCAAAACCATGATGGGCGAGTTCGTGCAGTTCGGTCCGCGCGGTGAGCAGACCGGTGGAAAATTCTACATCGCCCGCCCCGGCAAGCTTCGCTTCAACTACGAAGACCCCTCGCCCATGCGCGTCATCTCCGATGGCAAGAATGTCGTCATCGGCAACAACAAGCTGAAGACCTGGGATCTGTACCCGCTGTCCAAGACACCGCTCAGCCTGCTTCTGTCCGACAAGATCGATCTGGGCAACCAGAAGGTCCGTGACGTCAAGCAGGAGTCGGACCTGACGACCATCGTTCTGGGTGACAAGAGCGTCTTCGGCGACTCCACCATCACGCTCATGTTCGACCCAAAGACCTTCGACCTGCGCCAGTGGACGACCACGGATGCGCAGAACAAGGACACGACGGTAATGATCTTCAACGTACAGACCGGCATGGCGCTGGACGATAAGGTCTTCGCCATCAATTACGAAGAAGTCCGCAACCGCGGCTGATCTTTTCTAGAGCGTTTCCTTGTTAAATGGAAACGCTCTAAGGTTGGAGAAAAGGATTCCCGTTTCCAACCTGATGTTATAAGCCTGCCTCCACCTTTGACTGAAGGACGAACGGAGCGCAGGCATGACCTTTTCGATAACCACCTGGAACATCAACTCGGTGCGGCTGCGCATGCCGATCGTCGAGCAGTTTCTCGTGCGTTACAAGCCAGATGTCATCTGCCTTCAGGAAACGAAATGCCCCAATGGCGAGTTTCCGTTGAAGCCTCTCAAGGCTCTCGGCTACGAACACGTCATCATCCACGGCCAGAAGGGCTATCACGGCGTCGCCATCGCCTCCAAGCTGCCGCTGACCGAAGATCACCGTCAGGATTACTGCGGCATCGGCGATGCCCGCCATATCTCCGCTATCGTCCAGATCGGTTCGCGCAAAATCCGTCTGCACAATTTCTACGTTCCCGCCGGTGGTGACGAACCCGACCGCTCGATCAACCCGAAATTCGGCCACAAGCTGGACTTCATCGAAGAGATGAAGGCATTGAGCGCCGACGGTGTTCCCGGCACCTCTTCAATCCTCGTCGGCGATCTCAATATCGCTCCGCTCAAAAACGATGTCTGGTCACATAAACAGCTGCTGAAAATCGTCAGTCACACGCCTGTCGAAACCGAAGGCATGCTGGAGATCATGAAAAAGGGCAACTGGCTCGATCTGATGCGCCTCAACGTGCCGGAAACCGAAAAAATCTACACCTGGTGGAGCTACCGCGCCAAGGACTGGGAAGCCGCAAACCGCGGTCGCCGCCTCGACCACATCTGGTCCTCCCAGGATCTCGGCCCCTCGCTGGACCGCATCGACATCCTGCGCGAAGCCCGAGGCTGGAACCGCCCCTCGGACCACGTTCCGGTGACAGCGCATTTCAAGTTTTGAGTCTTACGAAAACCGCCCCTGGAGCGCCGTCGCGCCAGACGAAAGCGCTGTGATATTGTCTCTTATGCGCGTCAGCACGACATCTGCAACATCGGGAAACTCTTCGATCATGCGGTGGAAGAGGATGCGGGTGATGCGGATGACTTCGGAATCCTCATGCGCAACGGCGGTATATTTGCGCTCGCATAGCGTAAACAGCGCGAGCTCCGATAACAGCGAGCCCGTCCGTGGTCGCGCCTGCAGCTCCGGCTTGCCGTGGCGTCCGGTGCTGTAGAGATCGAACCCGCCGCGGGCGATCACGAAGCCGCATTCGGCTGGCGAATGTTCACGAAACAGCGCCTGCCCCTCGGCAATCTTTCGCCGCTCTGCACCGAACGCGATCAGACGCAACTGGTCGTCGCTGAACCCCTGAAACAACGGGACCTGCGACAGAAGCTGAATATCGTCGTTCAATGCCATATCGTTCGAAGCCTCAACACCTGATAACAGCACTGGTTTTCGAACAACGGCGCGGCCAAGACAAGGGCCGCACCTCCAGAATCGGTGTTACGGCACAATCTTGTAGCCGCCATTCTCCGTTACCAGCAACTCCGCATTCGACGGATCGCGCTCGATCTTCTGACGCAGGCGGTAGACGTGGGTTTCCAGCGTATGGGTGGTAACGCCGGAATTGTAGCCCCAGACCTCTTCCAGAAGCACGTCGCGCGTCACGACGGCGCTGCCAGCGCGGTAGAGATAACGGATGATCGCCGCTTCCTTTTCCGTCAGGCGGATTTTCTTGCCGTCATCCGTCGTCAGCAGCTTCTGGCTCGGCTTGAACTGGTAGGGGCCGACAGTAAAGACCGCATCTTCGCTCTGTTCGTACTGGCGAAGCTGCGCACGGATACGCGCAAGCAGCACGGCGAAGCGGAACGGCTTCGTCACGTAATCGTTGGCACCTGCCTCAAGACCGAGGATGGTGTCGGAATCCGTGTCATGGCCGGTCAGCATGATGATGGGGGCCTTGAAGCCGTTCTTGCGCATGATCTTGACGGCTTCGCGCCCATCCATATCGGGCAATCCGACATCCATAATCAGAAGATCGACCTGCGTCGATTTTGCTGTCTGGATCGCGGCATTGGCGTTGGCGCCGGTCAGAAGATTGAACTCTTCATAGGGGGACAGTTGCTCGGCAAGTGTGTCGCGCAGGTCGTCATCATCGTCTACCAGAAGAAGTGTACGGGCCGTCATGGGATATCTCAGCCTTTCTTTTTATATTAAAAGCATATCGCGCCACAGAATTCACGGATTGTCGGCACCCATATGCTTTTCGCTTTCGCGAGCCAATTCAGCGGTTTGACGCCGCCACGTCAACCCTGTGTCACACTATAACGCGGAGCTATGAGGTCACGTTGGCACACCTGCAAAGCAAAATCTCGTGAGAACCATGCGGAAAAGCGAAAAAAAACGGCAGAAAAGCCCCTCAAAACTGCTGGTTCGCGCAGCACCGCGCAGCAAAAGCCGCGCCTTACTGCAATTGGGCCACCTTACCTTTCAAGCGGCAATCGGTCGCAATGGACGCACGGCGCTGAAGCGGGAAGGCGATGGCAAAACACCCATCACCACGATGCGCATCCTCTACGGCTTCAACCGAGGCGACAGGTTTGCTGCCTTGAACACATCGCTGACGATGTATCGCACACGAAGCACTATGCTCTGGTGCGATGCGCCTGATGATCCCAACTACAACCGGCTGGTCAAGGCACCGTTCACGAAAAGCCATGAGGAGATGCGAAGGCAGGACGGTCTCTACGATGTCTGCCTCGTGCTGGACTGGAACATCACGTCGCGTCGCAGACACATGGGTTCGGCTATCTTCATGCACATGATCCGCCCCAGCTATGAACCGACCGCCGGATGCGTGGCGCTGCACCCGAGAGACATGCGCCGTATCCTGCCGTTTCTACGCAAAGGCAGACAGATCACCGTTCTATAGTCGCTGGTCGGGAGCAGTTCTCCACTCCCGACCAGCATGTCAGCTTACTGCCACTCGCGAATATCGACGAAATGCCCGGCAACCGCCGCTGCCGCCGCCATGGCAGGCGAAACGAGATGCGTGCGACCCTTGGAGCCCTGACGTCCCTCGAAGTTGCGGTTGGAGGTCGACGCACAACGCTCGCCGGGCGCCAGACGGTCGTCATTCATGGCAAGGCACATGGAGCAGCCGGGCTCGCGCCACTCGAAGCCCGCTTCCAGGAAAATCTTGTCGAGACCTTCCTTTTCGGCCTGTTCCTTGACGAGCCCCGAGCCGGGAACGATCATGGCCGACACGGTCGGCGCGACCTTGCGTCCCTCGACCACCTTGGCAGCCGCCCGCAAATCCTCGATACGGCCATTGGTGCAGGAACCGATAAAGACGCGGTCGATGGCGATATCCGTCATCTTCGTTCCCGGTGTCAGGCCCATATATTCCAGGGCGCGCTGCTTGGAATTGCGCTTGTTCTCATCCTCGATCGTTGCCGGATCAGGAACTTCACCCTGAACGGACACGACATCTTCCGGCGACGAGCCCCAGGACACGATGGGCGGCAGGTTGGCGGCGTTCAGAACGACCACCTTGTCATAATGCGCGCCCTCGTCGGATTTCAGCGTTTTCCAGTAGGCGATCGCCTGTTCCAGCACCTCGCCCTTGGGCGAACGTGGCTTGTCCTTGATGTAATCGAACGTCGTCTCGTCGGGTGCAACGAGACCCGCGCGCGCACCGCCTTCGATCGTCATGTTGCAGACCGTCATCCGGCCTTCCATGGACAGCGAACGGATCGCCTCGCCCGCGAACTCGATGACGTGGCCCGTGCCGCCAGCGGTGCCGATCTCGCCGATGATGGCAAGGATGATGTCCTTGGCAGTCACGCCATCCGGTACCTTGCCATCCACACGCACCAGCATGTTCTTGGCCTTCTTCTGGATCAGCGTCTGCGTGGCCAGAACATGCTCGACCTCGGACGTGCCGATACCATGGGCCAGAGCGCCGAACGCTCCGTGCGTGGATGTATGGCTGTCACCGCAGACAATCGTCATGCCCGGCAGCGTGAACCCCTGCTCCGGCCCGACGATGTGGACGATGCCCTGGCGCTTGTCGCGCTCGGAATAATATTCGACGCCGAATTCCGCAGCATTCTGCGCCAGCGCTTCCACCTGAATCCGGCTTTCCTCGTTCTTGATGCCCTCAAGACGGTCCGATGTCGTGGGAACATTGTGGTCCACCACCGCCAAGGTGCGGGTCGGTGAATGAACCGGACGACCGGCCAGGCGCAGACCTTCGAAGGCCTGCGGGCTCGTCACCTCATGCACGAGGTGGCGGTCGATATAGAGAAGACAGGTTCCGTCCGGGTCACGATTGACGACGTGGTCGTCCCAGATCTTGTCGTAAAGGGTACGAGGTGCGCTCATGGCTCTATCCACCAAATTTTGAATCGGGAAATGGGTATATGCAAAAGGCATCGGCCTTTTGAACGAGCTGTCAGGCGAAAGTAAGTCGACCGCCGAGCGCGCCGGAAATGCGCGCAAAAAAGCGTGCCGGCAGACGCTTGTGGTCCTGCAGCACGAAAATGTTTTGCGCGAGACATCCGAATTTCGATCCCATGCGTCCCTCATAGCAGATCGGCTTTTCAACGGCAATATTGCTGCGAAAGTGGAAATGCGCGGCCATGCAGACGATAGATGGATAAAACAGCCTTCTCACACGTTAGGGTCTGTCAGAGCCATATCACGATGCTATAACGCTGCTGTGAAGGCGGGGGCAATGATCACAAGGACCTGCTTTTGAAGCAGTGAGAGGGAGGGATACGTCTTGGTATCTGAAAAGGCACTTATTTCAAAAATCACCTGGCGGCTGATGCCGTTTTTAGGAATTCTCTATCTTATCGCCTATATCGACCGCCAGAATGTCAGCTACGCCAAGCTGCAAATGGTCGGCGACCTGGGCCTGAGCGAATATGCCTATGGTCTGGGCGCGTCGCTGTTCTTCATCGGCTATTTCATCTTCGAAGTGCCCAGCAACCTGCTTTTGACGCGGTTCGGAGCCAGCCGCTGGTTTGCCCGCATCATCATCTCCTGGGGACTGGTGACGATTGCGCTGGCCTTTACCAGCAGCCAGACAATGTTCTACATCCTGCGCTTCCTGCTGGGTGCCTGTGAAGCCGGTTTCTTCCCCGGCGTTCTCTATCTCCTCACCATCTGGTTCCCGCGTGATTATCGCGGCCGCATGGTCGGCCTGTTCATGATCTTCAGCGCGCTCGCCAATGCCATTGGTGCGCCGCTGGGCGGCATGCTGCTCGATCTCGATGGGCTCATGGGTCTCGCAGGCTGGGAGTGGGTCTTCCTCGCCACCGGCGTTCCCGCCGTCATCGCCGGTATCATCACCATCTTCTATCTGGATGACACGCCGGAAAAGGCAAAGTTCCTGACCCAGGACGAAAAGGACTGGCTCAACAAGAAGATCGCCTCTGAAAATTCCAACATGGAAGAACATGCCGAAAACGGCTTCAAGGCGCTGATCAACCCACAGGTTCTGTTCATGTCGCTGTGCTTCGTCGGCTTCCCGCTGGCGGCCTATGGTCTCAGCTACTGGCTGCCAACCATCGTCAAGAGCTTCGGCGTGTCCAACACCACCAACGGCTTCATCAACATCATCCCGTGGATTGGCGTCGCCATCGCCCTGTACGTCATCCCGTCGGCGGCAGACCGGTCTGAAAGCAAGATTCCCTTTATTGTCGGTCCGGCTTTCGTGGGCGCGTTCTGCCTGCTGATGTCCGCACTCGTGACGACGCCGGTCTTGCAGTTCGCCTTCCTCTGCGTTGCAGCCGCTGGCATCTTCGCCGGTCAGCCGGTGTTCTGGAGCCTGCCCGGTCGCTTCCTCAAAGGTGCGGGTGCAGCAGCAGGCCTTGCCGCCATCAACTCGGTCGGCAATCTCGGCGGCTTCGTCGCCCAGAACGTCGTGCCGTGGATCAAGGACGAAACGGGCAGCACCATCGCCCCGATGTTCTTCCTGTCCGCCTGCCTGGCCGTCGCCGGTGTGCTGGTCATCATCGCCGGTCGCATGATTGCGAAACGGGCGAATGCACAGGGCGCAACCGCCTGATCCGTCTTTTCCGCCGCTGGTTCTCTTTCTGTTACCAGCGGCGGAAAAACTGCCTTCTTTCGGCGCCGTTCTCCGCGCCCTATGGTTCGCGCATCCACAGCCGCACCCTCTTGGAGAACGCCATGATACCCCTCATCAGAAACATCGCACTTGGCTGCGCCCTTTCACTGCCACTGTTTTCGATTGCCACCCTGCCCGCCCATGCGCAAGAAGCCGTGGTCAAGGCAGCTGACGTGGAAGCGCTCTTCACCAGCCCCGACCCCAAGCTCAACGCCAACAAGCAGGTGACCTACAAGATCATCCGCGATCTGCTGGAAGCGGGCCATTGGGACAAGGCGGATCAATATCTGACCGAGCGTTACATCCAGCACAATCCCAACGCCGCATCGGGTCGCGATGGCGTGGTCAAATTCTTCACGCAAGTGCTGAAGGTTCCGAAGAAGCCGATCCCTGGAAAGATCAGCTCACCCGTCGCCTTCGTCACGGCAGAGGGCGATCTCGTCACCGTCGGTTTCGTGCGCGAATACAAGGACCCGAAAGACCCTGCCAAGACCTATACGACGACATGGTTCGACACATGGCGCTTCGTCGATGGCAAGGCAGACGAACATTGGGATTCCGCTCTCAAAGGCCAGTAACCCTACCCGCGCGGACTGCGGCGCAGGGATTTTTCCACGCGCCGCAGCACCAGCGAAAGCCCCAGCGTCAAAATGAGGTAGATATAGGCGACGATGGAATAGGTTTCGAAAAACCGAAACGACCCGGCAGCATAGACCTTGCCCAACTGGGTGATGTCCATCACCCCCAGCACCGACACCAGCGAACTGTCCTTGACCATCGACACGAAATCATTGGACAGCGGTGGAAAGATCGTGCGGATCGCCTGCGGAAAAATCACCAGTCGAAAGCGCTGGTAACGGTTCAGCCCCAACGCCTTGGCCGCCTCGATCTGCCCCTCATCCACCGCCTCGATGCCTGCCCGGAAAATTTCCGCAAGAAAAGCGGCATAACAGATCGTCAGTGCCAGAATGGCCCGCCATGTCAGCGAGAAATCGCGCACCAGCATCGCCTCCACCCATCCGGCCTGAATGAGCGGCGAGATCATCCAGTTGAACAGGCTGACGACCGCAGGCGCGCCGACGAAGGCGATGTAGAACAGCACGACGAGAACGGGAATGCCGCGCACCATCTCGATGTAGAAGCGGGATATCTGGCGCAGAACTATGCTGTCGGCCATGCCCATAATAGCAATCACCAGCCCCCACAGCGAGGCCAGCGCAAACGCCACCAGCGTCACGAATACCGTCATGCCGATGCCCGTAATGACGGTGGAAAACACCTGGGCATAAATGCCGTTGATCGCAATCACGACGGCCAGCGCCAGCCCGATGATAACAAGTGCCAACAGCCACCACGGAAAGTCTTTCTCTCCGGTCGATATGCGCCGGGCACTCACGCCATGGTCTTTCGGCTACCCCTGTGCAAAGGCTTACTGGCCAAGCTTGTAGTCCAGAAACCACGTCTTATCGAGCTTCGCAAATGTGCCATCGGCCTTCAGCGCCGCAATCGCCGCATTCACGGGTGCCACCAGATCCGACCCCTTCTTGAAAATAAAGCCGAAATCATCGCCGCCCAGGGGACCGCCGATCAGTTTCAGCGTGCCGCCGGACGCATCGACATAACCCTTGCCCGCCACGCCATCCGTCAGCACCAGATCGACATCGCCGGTCTTCAGCGCCTGCACGGTGGCACCAAAGGTTTCCATCAGCTTCACCCGCGGGTTCTGCTCGTTTCCATCGAGCACGTCATAGACAACGGTATAAAACGGCGTCGTGCCCGCCTGCGCGCCCACCAGCCCCTTGTCGAAGGCGGCAAAGCTCTTGGCATCGGTAAAGCGCGTCTCGTCGGCGCGCACCAGCATGAACATCTCCGAGCGCATATAGGGATCGGAAAAATCCACCTTCTGCTTGCGCTCCTCCTTGATGCTGATGCCGGTCATGCCAATGTCGTATTGCCCATCGGACACCGCCTGGATCATCGCATCCCAGGAGGTGTTCTGATACTCGACCTTGAAATTCAACCGCCTGGCAATCTCCCCCATCGCATCATACTCCCAGCCGATAGCCTTGCCGGAGGCAGGATCAACGAATTGCAGCGGCGGATAAGCGTTTTCCGTAACGACAACGACCGTCTTGCCCTTGAGATCCGGCAGGTCGGCAGCAAAGGAAATCGCGGGCGATAATATCGCAGCGGCAATAGCGGTGAGAAAAGCGCGTCTGAGCAATGTGATGTCTCCTGCTGGCAATGCAGGAAAATGACATGGTTTGAGGGGGCTGAGCAAGAGTGCATTGATGGTGGTGGGTGTGGCTACCCCCCCTCTGCCCTGCCGGGCATCTCCCCCACAGGTGGGGAGATAGACTCGTGGCAACCTTTCGGCCATCTCCACTCTCGAAACAGAAGCGACGTCGGCGCTCCTTGCCGATCTCCCTCCTTGTGGGGGAGATGCCCGGCAGGGCAGAGGGGGGTAAGCCACACCCACCACCATCAACAAAAAACGAAAAAAGGCGGCCCGAAGACCGCCTTTATCCAAATTCCCGAAAACCGGAAAAGCTTATTCAGCTGCGCCTTCGGCAGGCTTTGCAGCCTCTTCAGCGGCCTTAGCCGCTGCGGCTTCTTCGGCTGCCTTGGCTTCAGCAGCTTCTGCTGCGGCCTTTTCAGCGGCCAGAGCCTGTGCTGCTGCAACCTTTTCAGCTTCGATGCGTGCCTTTTCTTCGGCAGCGGCCTGACGCTCGCCATCGTTGAGCTTGCGGGCGCGAACGCCGGTGTCTTCGACGATACGGGCAGACTTGCCGCGACGGTCGCGCAGGTAGTAGAGCTTGGCGCGACGGACCTTACCGCGGCGAACGATTTCAACGCCTTCGACCAGCGGAGAGTAAACCGGGAACACGCGCTCGACGCCTTCGCCGTAGGAAATCTTGCGTACGGTGAAGCTCTCGTTGATGCCGCCGCCGGAACGGGCGATAACGACGCCTTCGTAAGCCTGTACACGGGTACGTGTACCTTCCGTCACGCGCACGTTGACGCGAACGGTGTCACCTGGGGAAAATTCTGGAAGCTTGCGCTTCGCTTCGATCTTGGCAGCCTGTTCGGCTTCCAGCTGTTCGATAATGTTGGTCATATTAACCTCTGAGTTCTTCTGAAACAGCCAGAGCGCTCAACTGTCATCCCTTGAAACATCGTCTCGGGACCATGCCTTGCGGCAGGAGCGGGTTCACCATTCTTTGCTTGCGGTTAAAGGGGTAAACCCCAGTTCCACGCGGGCCATTACAGCAAGACGACGCATTTGTCATCCCTCTTGTGACATTATTTTGTCGGTCGCGACCTGATTGTCGGCAAGCCAACCAACGGATATGGAGGATCAAAGCGCCGCAAGACGCGCCGGGAGGGCCCATGTCTTTGTTCATCATTCTGCTGCTGCTGGCCAGCGGCTTTCTGTCCGGCGCGGTCAATGCCATCGCAGGCGGCGGCACGTTTCTGACCTTCGGGGCCATGACGATTGCCGGCATCGCGCCGATTTCGGCCAATGCCACCTCCTCCATCGTGCAGTTTCCCGGCTATGTCACCTCCGTCATTGCCTATTGGCCTGAAATCCGCGCCCACTGGAAAGGCGCGATCTTTCTCGCCATCCTCTCAATCGCCGGATCGACCGCCGGTGCGCTCCTGCTTCTGTCTCTGGACAATCCAGCTTTCCGACAGCTGGTGCCATGGCTCCTGCTGGCCGCGACGCTTCTGTTTGCCGTGGGTCCGTGGTTGCGCCCGCGCACCAGCGCCGAGCGTTCTCCCGGCAATGCCGCAAGTCTCATCGGCCAGTTTCTCACATCCATCTATGGCGGCTTCTTCGGCGCTGGCATGGGCATCATGATGCTGGCGGTGCTGGGCCTGACGGCTGGCGGCACTTACCACCACCTCAACGCGCTGAAAAACCTGCTGGCCGTCGTCATAGCGGCGGTCGCCATCGTGGTCTTCGTAGGCGGTGGCGTGGTGGCTTGGCCTGCCGCGCTGATCATGATCCCGGCGTCGGCCATCGGCGGTTATAGCGGCGTCTATATCGCCCGCCGCGTCCCGCAATGGATCATCCGCGCCTTGGTGATCTCGGTCGGCCTCTTGCTATCGGTCTACTATTTCGTCTCGACCTGAGACGCTTTTCCCAGAAGGTCGGGGCGGCGTTCCTTGGTCAGCGCCAGCGCCTGCTCGTGGCGCCATTTTTCAATGGCCTTGTGGTTGCCGGAGGTCAGAACGGCTGGAATATCGCGCTCTTCCCACACTTGCGGGCGGGTATAATGCGGATGCTCCAGCAGCCCACCCTCGAAGCTCTCATGCACGCCGGAGAGATCATTGCCCATCACGCCCGGCAGAATGCGCACCACCGCATCCAGCAGCGTCAGCGCCGCCGGTTCGCCACCGGAGAGAATATAGTCGCCGATGCAGACCTCTTCGAGATCACGGGCATCGATCACCCGCTGATCCACGCCCTCGAAACGACCGCAGATGATGATAACGCCATCACCAGCGGCGATCTCGCGAACGCGCTCCTGTGTCAACGGCTTCCCGCGCGGGCTCATCAGCAGGCGCGGACGCGCATCGTCTGTCGATACCGCATCGATGGCAGCCGCCAGCACGTCAGGCTTCAGCACCATGCCCGCACCGCCACCGGCTGGCGTGTCATCCACGCTGCGGTGCTTGTCGGTGGCGAAGTCACGGATTTGCACCGGCTCTATCTGCCACTGCCCACGCTCCAGCGCCTTGCCTGCCAGCGAATGACCGAGATGCCCTGGAAACATATCCGGGTACAGCGTCAGCACGGTTGCCTTGAATGCCATGTTATTTTTTCTTGCCGAAGATCGGATGATCCGGGTCGTCCTTGCCGTCATCGGGATTGTCGATCAGCCCGGCAGCGAGCGGATCGATCAGGATTTTTCCACCCTCGAGGTCGATTTCCAAAACCGCAGCCTCGGAAAACGGAATGAGTGTCGGACGACGGCCAGCGCCTTTCAGCTCCAGCAGATCGCCCGCGCCGAAATCATGGACAGCGGCGACCGAGCCATAGCTCTTGCCGTCGGCATCGACGGCCTCCAGCCCTTCCAGATCGGTATAGTAGAATTCGTCTTCGTCCAGATCATCGTCGGGCAGATTGTCACGCTCGATGAACAGTTCCAGCCCGTTCAGAGCTTCCGCCGCATTGCGGTCGTTGACACCACGAAAGCGCACGATGACGACGGTCTTGGCTTCGCGAATCTCGAGGATTTCGAACACCCGGCCATCAGCAGCGATCAGATTGCCGTAATCGCCCAGCGCCGTCGGATCATCCGTGAACGAGCTGACCCGCACTTCGCCGCGCAAGCCCTGCGCCGCGCCAATCTTGGCCATGAGAATGGGGTTTTCCAGCTTTGCCATCGGTCGTCCGTTTCGGTGTTCGTCTTTGAAAATCTATGTACGGCATGTTGCCGTCAAAATAAACACAAACGGGTGGCGCGGACATCCGCACCACCCGTTCAAATCGTGCCAACCGGACTTATTCGGCAGCAGATGTTTCTGCGGCAGCAGCAGCGGCGTCGTCAGCCTTCTGCTTCTTCTCGGCAATGCGCTCGACTGCCTTCTTGCCTGGCTTTGCCTTTTCAGGGTTGCTGCGGGCGTCGCGTGTTGCAATGCCGGCTTCTGCGAGGAAGCGCAGAACGCGGTCCGTTGGCTGTGCGCCCTTGGCAATCCATTCCTTGACGAGGTCAGCATTGATCTGGATGCGATCAGCGTTGTCCTTGGCAAGCATTGGGTTCCAGGAACCGACCTTCTCGAGGAAACGGCCGTCGCGTGGCGAACGGGCGTCAGCAACGACGATCTGGTAGTACGGGCGCTTCTTGGAACCACCGCGTGCGAGACGAATTTTCAGTGCCATGTTGTTTCTCCTTATAATGGCTTGCCCGCCGGTCAGGCGGTCTTGTCGGTGCCGTTGTGTTCAGCGGCAATTGCTTCATGATGCCGGATGACTTCCTTGATGATGAAGTTCAAGAACTTCTCGGCGAAGTCCGGGTCCAGATCGGCGTCCTTTGCTAAGCGGCGCAGGCGTTCGATCTGGTATTCCTCGCGCGCCGGGTCCGCCGGCGGCAATTCGTGGGTTGCTTTCAAAACGCCAACCGCCTTGGTGCGTTGGAACCGTTCTGCCAGCATGTGCACCAGTGCCGCATCGATATTGTCGATGGACTGGCGGTATTGCGAAAGTTGAGCCTTTACGTCTGCGTCGGTCATCACAGTCTCACTTCTTCTTGCCAAAACCGGGCAGGCCGGGAAGACCGCCCAGCCCCGGAAGCTTGGGTCCACCGAGACCCGGAAGACCCGGCATTCCGCCCATGCCACCAAGACCCGGAGGCATTGCGCCCGGCTTGCCGAGACCTGCGGCTTCGGCTTGTTTTTGAAGCGCTTCCAGTTGCTTGGGGTCCATATTGGCCAGATCAGGCATGCCGCCCATTCCGCCACCAAGGCCCATCTTGCCCGCAAGGCCGCCCATCATCTGTTTCATGATGCCGCCCTTGCCCTTGCCACCCATGGCTTTCATCATGTCGGCCATGCCGCGATGCATTTTCAGCAGCTTGTTGATTTCGGCGGCATCCGTGCCGGAACCGGCAGCGATTCGCTTTTTGCGGCTGTGCTTGAGCATGTCGGGATTGGCACGCTCGGCCTTGGTCATCGAAGAGATGATGGCGATCTGGCGGTCGAACATCTTGTCGTTCAGACCCGATGCGGCCATCTTGTCCTTCATGCCGGACATGCCGGGCATCAGACCCATAATGCCGCCCATGCCGCCCATTTTCTTCATTTGCCCAAGCTGGTCGGCCAGATCGTTCAGATCGAACTTGCCCGACTGCATCTTCTTGGCCATCGCTGCGGCTTTTTCCGCATCGATGTTTTCGGCAGCCTTTTCGACCAGCGAAACAATGTCGCCCATGCCCAGAATTCGGTCGGCGATACGGCGCGGGTGGAACTCGTCCAGCTCGCCCATGCGCTCGCCGGTACCGATCAGCTTGATCGGCTTGCCGGTCACGGCACGCATCGAAAGGGCGGCACCGCCACGGCCATCGCCGTCCATACGGGTCAGCACGAGGCCGGTAATGCCGACACGCTCATCGAAGTTGCGCGCCAGATTGACGGCGTCCTGACCAGTCAGGCTATCGGCTACCAGCAGGATTTCATGCGGCTTGGCGTTTTTTTTGATCTCCGCCATTTCCATCATCAACGGCTCGTCGATGTGGGTACGACCGGCCGTATCGAGGATCACGACATCATGGCCGCCAAGTTTGGCAGCCTGCACGGCGCGCGAAGCGATATCGGTCGGCGATTGTCCCGCAATGATCGGCAGCGTATCGACGCCGGTTTGAACGCCCAGCTGGCGCAACTGCTCCTGGGCCGCCGGACGACGCGTGTCGAGAGATGCCATCAGCACCTTCTTCTTGTCGCGGTCGGTCAGGCGCTTGGCGATCTTGCCGGTGGTCGTCGTCTTACCCGAACCCTGCAGACCTACCATCATGATCACGACGGGGGCGGCGGCATGCAGGTCGATCGCCACACCTTCGGAGCCCAGCATCTCGACCAGCTCGTCATGAACGATCTTGACCACCATCTGGCCGGGCTTGATGGCTTTGAGAACCGAGGCGCCAACGGCCTTTTCACGCACCTTGTCGGTGAAGGACCGCACGACTTCCAGCGCCACGTCCGCTTCCAAAAGCGCACGGCGAACCTCGCGCAGGGCCGCCGTCACATCGGCTTCCGAAAGCGCGCCACGGCCCGTCAGTCCATTCAAAATGGAGCCAAGCCGGTCCTGGAGGTTCTCAAACATCGCGTCATCCTTCTTCGTTTCGGGGTCACCGAAACGTCGGTTCTTTTGCTGTCAAAAACAAGACGCCCGATAAAGGGCATAGCCAAAAAAGCACCCGAGGGCGCATCGCGCTGTCGGATGTTTGCCTCCGGGATCATCTATACCTTGCGGGTCCCGGTCGGCGGCTGCGGTCATGAAACTGCCAGCTGATGGGCGCGGGTTAACAGCAAATGCGCGAGAGAGTCAAGGCAACGCGCCATTTTTCACGAGAGCGTAACGGCTGACGTCTTCGTGAAAACACCTCCACCCTGCATCTGCCCGCTTGAAGAGGCTGCGGCGCACTCCTATAGATTCGTCATGAAAAGACGCAGCCTCTTCAAACTCTCGTTCCTCGGCGCCCTCCTGGCGGGCGGTGGTCTTTATGCGCGCCAGTCCAACGCCAGCGCCTATTATAAAGGCCCCATGTCGGATCATTTCGATGGCGTGCGCTTCTTCAACCCGGGCGGCGAAGCGCCGAACGGCTTCCTCGACCTGATGAAGTGGCGGTTCGATGGCGACAAGGCGACCTGGCCGGACGCCTATCCCAGCCCCTTTCCCTTCGTGAAACCGGACGAGCGTGTGAACGGAACCGCCCTGCGCGTCACCTTCGTCGGCCACGCGTCCTTTCTCATCCAGACGGCAGGGCTGAATATTCTGGTCGATCCCGTCTGGTCGGAACGCACCAGCCCCTTCAGCTTTGCCGGTCCCAAGCGCGTCAATCCGCCCGGCATCCAGTTCAAGGATTTGCCGCCCATCGATCTCGTGCTGGTCACGCACAATCACTATGACCATCTGGATACGGAAACGCTGCACCAGCTCCACATCCACCACAAACCGCATTTCGTCACGCCACTGGGTAACGACGCCGTCATTCGCACCCGTGTTGAAGCGGCCAATATTTCCGTGGGTGATTGGGGCGATGTGCTGATGGTCGCGCCCGATGTGAAAATCCATTTCGAGCCCTGCCATCACTGGTCGGCCCGCGGCCTCAACGATCGCCGCATGGCGCTCTGGGCCGCCTTCGTCATCGAAACGCCAGGCGGCAAGATTTACCACATCGGCGATACCGGCTTCCACAGCGGCCTCAACTACCACGCCGCCCGCAAAAAACACGGCAGCTTCCGCCTTGCCAACCTGCCGTTTGGCGCATACGAGCCCCGCTGGTTCATGAAAGGCCAGCACCAGAACCCGTCCGAAGCGGTGGAAGGCATGAAGATATGCGGCGCAGCCTACGCCTGCGGCCATCATTGGGGAACGGTTCAGCTGACCGACGAAGCCATCGACGCACCCATCATCGCGCTGAAGGCTGCACTGAGCGAACACGGCGTCCCAGAAGACCGCTTCCGCCCGATGCGTCCCAGTGAGGTTTTCGACGTACCGATGGTTTGAGTTTGGTGGGTGGGGCCTCACTTGCAATTCCAACACTTAGCGCTTGGCTAAGATGCTGGAATTGCGTTTTCGATTGATGACAGAGCCAGCCGCTCACCCCCCTCTGCCTTGCCAGGCATCTCCCCCACAAGGGGGGAGATCGGCAAGCCGCTTCCTCCCCACTCTATCCGCAGCAGCAGAGATGGCCTGGAGCTAACCACGATTCGATCTCCCTCCTTGTGGGGGAGATGCCCGGCAGGGCAGAGGGGGGTAAACCCCACCCCAAAACATCAAAGACAAAAATATTTCCAAGCTAAATCAACAACTTAACCGAAAACCCGCAAAAAACATCAAAATTCCCCCCGTAACTTTCTCCACGGCGCGCGAATCACCCGCACAATTGTCCCGTTCCGCCCTCGGATACACCGCAAGGCGTTGCGGCGAGGCGGGACCGGCGCTGAGGTTGGGAGGGTGACGCAAACCTCTCAACCTCGGGGTCGAGCAGCGATCTCCCCGGTGGGACGGAAGAAAGGTAGCGGCGGTTTCGGACCGGCTGTCGCAGCCTTTCCAATGTCCGGATCGGCCCGGCATGGTCTTAGCCGCACAACACCGTTTCGGGTTTTGTGGGTGAGGTCATGGCGGTCCGGTTCGCCAGCCACCGGGTGTACCGACAGCTCATCGTCCTCTGGTCGAACGCGACTACGGGGATTGAAGCGAAAGTCAGGCGGTACACAGGAACACGCTGCATCTGCCCCGTACTGTCGATGAGACAGCGCGGACGGACTGCAAGGGAAACCGCAGCCACCTGCGCTGTGGAACGCTTTTGCGGAGAACGGATCGATGGCTGCGGGCGCTTCGTCAGAATGAAGCGTCCCATCCTCGAAGGCAGATGTGGCCGAACTGGCAGGCGGCAGCTTCGGCAACGAAGCCGCCGTCACCCGGGTGGGTAAGGGCCGGACCTTGGAAATGTCCGACCGTTCCAACGGCAAGGCCCCCTTGCCCTCCGGGATATGCCAGCCGTGGCAAGAGGATCGCTGTTCGGCCAAAAGAGCTGAACGGGGCGCTGCGAGGTGCCATTCTTAGACTACCCAACGAGGCAACTTACAGCGCCCCGTCCGAATACCCATGGCCGCGAATGGTTATGGACACTGAGAGAAGGTCAAGCCACGGGCAGGTGCTGCCGCGTGAACGGCGAAGCTTGTTTGAGCGGTGGCCGGGGTTTTTGATAGTGATTGGACTTGGGAGGGGGGCGGAGGCTGAGTGCTGGGCTGCGGGCCGCAACACAGCAACCCTCATCCTGAGGTGCCCCGCAGGGCCTCGAAGGACGAGGGTTTCGGGCTTCAAGGCAGGAGTGCGCGGCGGATGCTTCGAGGCTTTGCCCTTCGGCCAAAGCACCTCAGCATGAGGGCGGTGGGTGAGGTTGCCCTCTCCAATACCGGACCAACGCGGAATGCGACCATGTAGGAGGAATGCTTGGCGATGATGCAGGCCGCAGGCAGCAACCCTCACCACCATGAGAGCCGAAGGAGGTGCCACGCAAAGGGCACAACAGAGCAACCCTCATCCATCATCCTGAGCTTGTCGAAGGAGAGGTGCGCCGCAGGGGCCTCGAAGGGCGAGGGTTGCGGGCTTAGTTACAGAATGCGGCGGATGCTTCGAGGCTTTGCCCTTCGGCCAAAGCACCTCAGCATGAGGGCGGTGGGTGTGGCTTCCCTCTCCAATACCGGACCAACGCGGAATGCGAGCAGGTACGAGGAATGCTTGGCGATGATGCAGGCCGTAGGCAGCAACCCTCACCATCATGAGATTGCCTAAGAAGTTGCCACGCGAAGGGCCGCAACAGAGCAACCCTCATCCTGAGGTGCCCCGCAGGGGCCTCGAAGGACGCGGGTTGCGGGCTTGAGGCAGAGTGCGCGGCGGATGCTTCGAGGCTTTGTCCTTCGGCCAAAGCACCTCAGCATGAGGTTGGTGGGTGTGGCGGCCCTAGCCTCGAGAGGCTAGGGTAGCAGGCTGGACATCGGGCGCAACGCAGCAAGCCGAAAGGTCAGTATACGCCGCTTACCCCCCTCTGGCCTGCCAGCCATCTCCCCCACAAGGAGGGAGATCGGCAAGCCGCATGCTCCCCACTCTATCCGCAGCAGCAGAGATGGCCGGCAGGCCAGAGGGGGGTAAGCCACACGCAGTGAGCGCACCGAAACACGCCAAGCCAAAACCGCCCCCACACTGGTAATTCTCTCTCAATTCCGCCATATAAAGGCAAAACCGGGCACGGTGTGTCCGAAAACACTTATACAGGTTCCATACTATGACAAACACGGTCGAATTCGCGAAGATGAACGGGCTTGGCAACAAGATTCTCGTTGTCGATATGCGTGGCCGCAAGGACATGGTGACCCCGCAGGCGGCGATTGCGCTGAATGCGGATGCTGAGACCGCTTTCGACCAGATCATGGCCATCCACGATCCGCGCGCGCACGGCACCGATGCCTATATCGATATCCTCAATTGCGATGGCACCAAGGCGCAGGCCTGCGGCAATGGTACACGCTGCGTGGTGCAGGCGCTGGCATCCGAGACCGGCAAGAAGACCTTCACCTTCCAGACCGTGGCGGGCATTTTGAACGCCAGCGAACATGAAGACGGCATGATATCCGTCGATATGGGCATGCCGCGCTTCAACTGGAACGATATTCCGCTGTCCGAAGAATTCCACGATACCAGCCGCATCGAGCTTCAGATCGGGCCGATCGACAACCCCGTGCTGCATTCGCCCGCCGTCATGTCGATGGGCAATCCGCATGCGGTGTTCTGGGTCAACAGCGACCCGATGGAGTTCGATCTGGAACGCTTCGGCCCGCTGCTGGAAAACCACCCGATGTTTCCCGAAAAGGCCAATATCACGCTGGCGCAGGTCATCTCCGACAGCAGGTTGCGCACCCGCACCTTCGAGCGCGGCGCTGGCCTGACGCTGGCCTGCGGTTCCGCCGCCTGTGCCGCTGCCGTCTCCGCCGCCCGCACCGGCAGAACGGGCCGCACCGTCGAGATCGATGTCGCGTCCAGCCCGGTTCGCATTCCGCTCACCATCGAATGGCGCGACGACAACCATGTCGTCATGACCGGCCCTGCCGAATGGGAATGGGCTGGCACCGTCGATCCCGCCACCGGCACTTGGGTTCGCGATGCGGCGCCAGAACAGGCGGCCCTATGAGCGGCGTCGAGGTCATAACCTTCGGCTGCCGCCTCAACACCTACGAATCGGAAGTGATGCGGGCGGAGGCCGAGAAGGCGGGGCTGAACAATGCAGTGCTGGTCAACACCTGCGCCGTAACAGGTGAAGCGGTGCGTCAGGCGCGTTCCGCCATCCGCCGCGCCCGCCGGGAAAATCCCCATGCCCGCATCATCGTCACCGGCTGTGCCGCGCAGACGGAAAAGCAGACCTTTGCCGAAATGCCGGAAGTGGATGCCGTGCTGGGCAATGAGGAAAAGCTGAAAAGCACCTCCTATCGCGCGTTGCCGGACTTTGGCGTATCGGCGGAAGAAAAGCTGCGCGTCAACGATATCATGAGCGTGCGCGCCACCGCGCCGCAGATGATCAAGCATATAGACGGGCACGTCCGGGCCTTCATTCAGGTGCAGAACGGCTGCGATCACCGCTGCACCTTCTGCGTCATCCCGTACGGGCGTGGTAATTCCCGCTCCGTGCCCATGGGTGCAGTGGTCGAACAGGCCCGCAAGCTGACGGAAAACGGCTATCGCGAAATCGTGCTGACCGGCGTCGATGCCACCAGCTACGGTGCCGATCTGCCGGGTGAGCCATCGCTCGGCTATCTCGCCAAGACGCTGCTGAAACAGGTGCCGGATATCCTGCGGCTGCGGCTCTCCTCCATCGACAGCATCGAAGTCGACAGGCATCTGCTGGACCTTATCGCCGATGAGCCGCGCTTCATGCCGCATCTGCACCTGTCGCTTCAGCATGGCGATGACATGATCCTCAAACGCATGAAGCGCCGCCATATGCGTGCCGATGCCATTGCCTTCTGCGACGAGGTCAGACGCTTGCGACCAGAAATCGCTTTCGGCGCGGATATGATCGCCGGTTTCCCGACGGAAACCGAGGAGATGTTCGAAAACGCCGCGACCCTTGCGGAAGAATGCGGCATCTCCAACCTGCACGTTTTCCCTTATAGCCCGCGCCCCGGCACGCCCGCCGCGCGCATGCCGCAACTGGACCGTGGGCTAATCAAGCAGCGGGCGGCACGGCTGCGCCAGCGCGGCGAAGCGTTGCGGGATGCGCATCTCACCGGCATGGTCGGCACCACGCAGACGATCCTGGTCGAGAATAATGGCTTTGCCCATACCGACAATTTCACCCTCGTTGCCGCAGGCGATCTTGCACCCCGCACCCTTGCGCAGGTTGTGATAACCGGTCACAACGGAAAATACTTAGACATGCAATGTCTTGCGGCACACGCCGCGTGACTTAGAGATACGGAACAATCATGGCCCTCGGCTTCATCAAAAAAGTGTTTTCGTTCGGCAAGGAACAGCCGGAAGCAGACAAGCCGAAAAGCGACGCCGCGCCGGAACAGACTGGCGCAAACGCCTCTTTCGATGCGGTCCTGAGCGAAGCCGAGGCGCACGCGCCGCTCGCCCATGATCCGGTCTCAGACGTCGAGATGGAAACCGCAGGCGGCCCCGCTCCCGATACGCTGAAAGATGCGGCCGACCTTTCCGAAGATGAAGAGGACGCACCCCTTCTCCCCGGCACCGAGCAGGTCGGCGATATCGGCATGGTGCCGCTATCGCTGTTGCAGGCTGAAGCTGAGGCCGGCGAAGAGCCAGCGCCACCCCTTGAGGACGCGATAGCGACAGACGCGCCACTTGACGAAGCAGCAATGGATAAGCTGCTTGAGGAAGCGGAAGAAGCCACGGTCTCGCAAGCTTCCGATGCACCATCCGCACCAACGGCGCTCCCGAAAGGGTTTTCGTTACCAAGCGAGCGTGTGGTGCTGGTCGAAGCGGAACCGGAACAGAAACTCTCCTGGTTCCAGCGCCTGCGCGCCGGTCTCTCGCGCACCTCGTCGCAACTGACCAGCCAGATTTCGGCCCTCTTCACCAAGCGCAAGCTGGATGAAGACACGCTGGATGAGCTGGAAGATTTGCTGATCCAGTCCGATCTGGGCGTGGAAACTGCGATGCGCATCACCGGCGCTTTGTCATCGGAGCGCTACGGCAAGGATGTCAGCGGCGAAGACGTGGCCCGCATCATGGCCGGTGAAATCACCAAGGTTCTCTCACCGGTCGCCAAGCCGCTGGAACTCGATCTGTCGCACAAGCCGCATGTCATCCTCGTCGTCGGCGTCAACGGCACCGGCAAGACGACGACCATCGGCAAGCTGGCGGCAAAGCTGTCCGGCTCCGGCCTCAAGGTCATGCTGGCGGCAGGCGATACGTTCCGCGCCGCTGCCATCGAACAGCTGAAGATTTGGGCGGATCGCACCGGTTCGGAATTCATTGGCACCAAGCTGGGTGCGGATGCGGCAGGGCTTGCCTATGATGCGTTCGAGCAGGCGCGCACGAAGAAATGCGACGTGCTGATCATCGATACGGCTGGCCGTTTGCAAAACAAGACCGAGCTGATGGACGAGCTTGAAAAGATCGTGCGTGTGCTGGGCAAGCTCGATCCCGATGCGCCGCACACCGTCTTGCAGACGCTGGACGCGACGACGGGCCAGAATGCCCTGAACCAAGTGGAGATTTTCCGCAATGTCGCAGGCGTGTCCGGCCTGATTATGACAAAATTGGATGGCACGGCCCGCGGTGGTATCCTCGTTGCCATCGCTGCCAAACACAAGCTGCCGGTCTATTTCATCGGCGTTGGCGAAGGCGTTGATGATCTGGAGCCATTCGAGGCGGAAGATTTCGCCAAAGCGATTGCGGGAGTGTGAGTATGGACGTGGAAAGCAATCAGCGCGAAAGCGAAAAAATGGTCCGCGAGATCAGCCCGCTGCTGAAATTCGTGCTGGAGCTCGGGCCGCTGGTCGTGTTCTTCTTCGCCAATTCACGCGGCGAGTGGCTGGCAAAGACATTTCCCGTTCTGACCGAATTCGGCGGCCCGATCTTCATCGCCACCGGCCTGTTCATGATCGCGACGATACTGGCTTTGACCGTCTCGTGGATTTTGACCCGCACCCTGCCGATGATGCCGTTGATCTCCGGCATCGTCGTGCTCGTCTTCGGCGCGCTGACGCTGTATCTCCAGAACGATACCTTCATCAAGATGAAGCCGACCATCGTCAATACTCTCTTCGGCGTGATCCTGCTGGGTGGCCTGCTGTTCGGTCAATCGCTTCTCGGCTACGTCTTCAACTCGGCCTTCAAGCTCAACGACGAAGGCTGGCGCAAGCTGACATTCCGCTGGGGCTTCTTCTTCCTGTTCCTCGCCGTCCTCAACGAAGTCGTCTGGCGCGGCTTTTCGACCGATACCTGGGTCGCCTTCAAGGTCTGGGGCACTATGCCGATCACCGTCATCTTCACCATGGCCCAGATGCCGCTCATCATGCGCCACTCCATAGAGCCGCTGACGAAAGACAAGAAATGACCCTTGGTGAAATGTCTGCGTCGCGTTCGTCTTCCTACAAATGGTTCGGTGTCGCGGCGGCTTTGCTCGTCGCGCAAATCGTCATTCTGTATTTCATGGGACGCGTGCCCATCTGCGAATGCGGCTATGTCAAGCTGTTCGAACCGGGCGTGAACACGCCGGGCAATTCCCAGCATCTGGCCGACTGGTACACGCCATCGCACATCATCCACGGCTTCCTGTTCTACGGTCTGGCATGGCTGCTGTTTCGCAAGCAAACGATCGGAATGCGCCTGTCATTCGCGGTTCTGATCGAGGCTGCGTGGGAACTGCTCGAAAATTCGCCCATCATCATCGATCGCTACCGCACCGCCACCATGGCACTCGGTTATAGCGGCGACAGCATCTTGAATTCGGCGATGGACACTGTGTTCATGGTGGTCGGCTTCTTCTTCGCCGCCCGCGTTCCGATCTGGTTGACCATTCTCATCGCCATCGTCTTCGAGATTTTCACCGGCTGGCTGATCCGCGATAATCTGACGCTGAATGTGCTGATGCTGGTCGCTCCGATCGATGCCATCAAGGAATGGCAGAACGCCCTTCCAGCCTCGTGAAAATCAGCCTCAGGCTCAGTCGCCTGCGATAGCTCTTTCGATCGCCGGTATGATGTCGCGCTCATAGGTCGCAGCGTCGATCGGGCCGACCTTCTTATAGACGATGGTGCCGTCCTTGCCGACCAGATACGTCTCGGGAATGCCATAGACACCCCAGTCGATGGCGGCCTTGCCGTTCGGATCGATGCCGATGGCGTCGTAGGGATTGCCGAGTTCCCCCAGGAACTTCAGGGCGTTTTCGGACTTGTCCTTGTAATTGATGCCGACGACATTCAGCCGTTCGTCCTTCGACATTTCCTTCAGCATCGGATGTTCCTGCCGACACGGCACGCACCACGACGCAAAGACATTGACGAGCGTCACCTTGCCTTTGATGGCAGCATCGGTGAGGGCCGGAAGGCCCGAGCCCTCCAAGGGCGGCAGTGCCAGCGATGGCGCCTTGGTATTGATCAGGGCAGACGGAATAGCGCTGACATCGAGACCGTTGACGTCCTGCTCGTACAGCATCTTGGCGGCAATAGCGGCAAAACCGGCGAAGGCCAATAACGGCAAAAGCGCCAGAATATAACGTGACTTCCCCCCCGAAGGAGTTGGCGCGCTTCGGATATCTTTCGTCATGGTGTCGGTTGCTCCACGAGCGCAGCGCGGGCGCGGCGGCGAAAGCCGGCGGCTTCAAGCTGCGCCATTTCGCGTTTGCGGGCGCGCCCGTCCATGACGATCCAACCAATGAGAAGGGCAACGATCAGCCCGGTCAAACCATAGGACATGCCGATATAAAATGCGTGGCTCATGGCTTGGCACTCTCTCGACTTGCCATACGCGCAGCCAGTCGGCGCTGGACAGATATGCGTCTGCGCCAGATTTCATTGCGCATGGCGGCAAGGTGCAAGGTGAAGAACAGCAAGGTAAAGCCAACGGCCATGGTCAGCAGCGGCCACAGAAATTCCGGCGCGATGGCCGGACCGCTCAGGCGTAGAACGCTGGCGGGCTGGTGCAGCGTGTTCCACCACTCCACCGAAAACTTGATGATCGGAATATTGACGAAACCCACCAGGATGAGCACTGCGCTGACGCGGGCCGCTTTGGACGGGTCATCCATGGCCTTGTTGAAGGCGATGAGGCCGAGATACATCAGAAACAGGATGAAGACCGATGTCAGCCGCGCATCCCACACCCACCATGTGCCCCACATGGGCTTGCCCCATAGCGAGCCTGTGACGAGCGCAATCAGCGTGAAGGCAGCACCGATGGGGGTCGCGGATTTATGCGCAACATCCGCCAAAGGGTGCCGCCAGACCAGCGTGCCAATCGCCGCCACAGCCATGACGGTATAACACATCATCGCCAGCCAAGCGGCGGGCACATGCACATACATGATGCGTACCGTGTTGCCTTGCTGGTAATCGCTATCGGTGGTGAAAGCCATATAAAGGCCCGCCGCCAGACAGAGCGCGGACAGCGCCGCCAGCCATGGCAGAATGCGAGAAGCCAATGCCAAAAACCGGGTCGGGTTGGCAAGGTCGCTGAACTTGGTAATGGCAAGGCTCGTATCGCTCATGGCGTCTTTCTACAATGAGACTGAGATTGCGGCAATTGATCCTTATCAATCCACGGAACTGCGCAATGCCAAAGCGGCAAAGAACGGACCCACGACCGATGAAAAAAGCGTGATCGCGATGAGGATCAGGAATGGCGGCATGAAAGGCGCGGGGTCCTGAATGGCGGCGTACGAGGCGCTGACGCCGAAAATCAGGACGGGAATGCACAACGGCAGCACTAGGATCGATACCAGCAACCCACCACGCGGAAGCGCCACCGCGACTGCTGCTCCGACTGCGCCGATGAAAGTCAGCGCGGGTGATCCGACCAGCAAGGTCAGCATGACGGCACCGATGGCCACCTCGCTCATATTCATGAAGAGGCCTAGCAATGGCGATGCGATGACTAGCGGCAGGCTGGTGGCGGTCCAGTGTGCCAGGCATTTGACCAGAACGGTGAGAACGAGCGGGTTCTCTTGCATGAGGATGAGATCGAGCGATCCGTCATCCCGTTCGGCCTGAAACAGGCGGTCGAGGCCGAGGAGAGCGGCAAGCAATGCGCCGATCCAGACGATCGCCGGGCCGATGCGCGACAGCAGATTGAGGTCGGGGCCGACGCCGAAGGGAATGACGGCAACGACGGTCATGAAGAACAGAACACCGATGAGTGCGCCGCCGCCTGCGCGGATGGAGAGTTTGAGGTCCCGGAGGAAGAGGGCGGTCATGAGGTGCCGCTTTCGTGGAATGTTGTGCAGATGATTTGGCGTTTGCGGGCGTGGCTACCCCCCTCTGCCCTGCCGGGCATCTCCCCCACAAGGAGGGAGATCGGCTGGGCGTTCTGACGCAACTTCACTCTCGACGCGAGAGATGGCCGAAAGGTCGCCGCGAGTCGATCTCCCCACCTGTGGGGGAGATGCCCGGCAGGGCAGAGGGGGGTAGCCGCATACTCGACAATCACCAAACCTCCTCCACCCCAGCAAACCCCGTCATCCGAAACTCCTGCGCACCCTCCAACCCAAGCGGCTGATGCGTCGCAGCAATCACCATGCCGCCCTTCGCCAAATGCGCCTCCACCAGCCCCGTGAACATCACATCCGCGCTGGCATCCAGTGCCGCTGTCGGCTCGTCCAATATCCAGATCGGCCGCCAGGCAACTAGCAATTTCGCCATCGCGAATCGGCGCTGCTGACCGGCGGAGAGATAGCCGAAAGGCAGGTGGGTTATGCCGTAAAGGCCGACAGCGTCCGCCGCCTCTTCTATTCCAAGCGAACTGCCACGGTTGAAATCACCGAGAAATTCCTTCCAGAAACGAAGATTTTCGAAAACCGTCAGTTCCTGCTTCATCGCGTTGCGATGGCCGAGATAGTGGCTGGCCTCACAGGCTCGAGTGCCCGTTTCAATTCCTTCGCCGGCTATCGTTACCGTGCCAGCTTCAGGGCGCAAAAGCCCTGCGATAACGCGCAAAAGCGTTGACTTTCCCGATCCATTCGGCCCCGTCAGAACCAGCGCGTCGCCGCCGGTTAACTTGAAGGAAACATTCATGAATATGAAATCATCCCCGCGCCGGGCGGAAAGATTTTCTGCTGTCAGCAGCATGGGATCATCTCGTTTAAGATTTTAATCATCTCGATGGGAAAAAAATCGATTTAGGTCTTTTCCGGTCTGGCACGTTTCTGAGAAATTATCTATATGGGTGTCAACCACGCCAGCGGTCGGCGTGATCATCATACGGCGCCGGACCTGAGGTTGCGAAAGCAGCTTCTCGTGCGGACAGCGGAAATGACCGTACCCGCATCCTGATGTGCATCTGTGCACAGGGGTCCGCACGCGCGTGTTGGCTATCAGAGGAAGCGGGGTTTTTATCCGTGGCTAAATCTCTCGACAGTTTCAATTGTCGCTCCATTCTTACCGTTGACGGTAAGGATTATGTTTATTTCAGTTTGCCGAAGGCAGAAGCGAACGGCCTGACAGGCGTTTCGAAGCTTCCCTATTCGATGAAGGTTCTGCTTGAGAACCTGCTGCGTTTCGAAGACGGCCAGACCGTTACCAAAGAACACATTACCGCTGTTGCCGACTGGTTGAACAACAAGGGCCGCGTCGAAAACGAAATCGCCTACCGCCCTGCTCGCGTTTTGATGCAGGACTTCACCGGCGTTCCAGCCGTGGTCGACCTTGCCGCCATGCGCGATGCGATGGTGGCTCTGGGTGGCGATCCTGAAAAGATCAATCCGCTGGTTCCTGTCGATCTCGTCATCGACCACTCTGTTATCGTTGATGAATTCGGCACGCCGAACGCCTTTGCCCGCAACGTCGAGCTGGAATATCAGCGCAACGGCGAGCGTTACCGCTTCCTGAAATGGGGCCAGCAGGCGTTCAAGAACTTCCGCGTCGTTCCGCCTGGCACCGGCATCTGTCACCAGGTGAACCTCGAATATCTCGGCCAGACCGTCTGGACGAAGGAAGAAGACGGCGAGACCATCGCTTACCCGGATACATGCGTCGGTACCGACAGCCACACGACCATGATCAACGGTCTGGGCGTTCTGGGCTGGGGCGTGGGCGGCATCGAAGCCGAAGCGGCCATGCTCGGCCAGCCGGTCTCCATGCTTCTGCCTGAAGTCATCGGCTTCAAGCTGACGGGCAAGGTCAAGGAAGGCGTGACCGCCACCGACCTCGTGCTGACAGTCGTTCAGATGCTGCGCAAGAAGGGCGTCGTTTCCAAGTTCGTCGAATTCTTCGGCCCCGGCCTGGATTCGATGACGCTGGCCGACCGCGCGACCATCGGCAACATGGGTCCGGAATATGGCGCGACCTGCGGCTTCTTCCCGGTTGACGGCGAAACCATCAACTACCTCACCATGTCTGGCCGCACCAAGGACCGCATCGCGCTGGTCGAAGCCTATTCCAAGGCGCAGGACATGTGGCGTACCGGCGACGGTGCCGAACTCGTCTTCACCGACACGCTGGAACTCGACCTCGGCGACGTCGTGCCATCCATGGCCGGTCCAAAGCGTCCAGAAGGCCGCATCTCGCTGGAAGGCATCGCCTCCGGCTTTGCGACCGCGCTCGAAGGCGACTACAAGAAGCCAGGCCAGCTCGACAACCGCTATCCTGTCGAAGGCACGGATTTCGATCTCGGCCATGGCGACGTCGCCATCGCTGCGATCACATCTTGCACCAACACCTCCAACCCGTCCGTTCTGATCGCGGCTGGCCTTCTGGCCCGCAACGCAGTGGCGAAGGGTCTGACATCCAAGCCCTGGGTCAAGACATCGCTGGCACCGGGTTCTCAGGTCGTTGGCGAATATCTGGAAAAGTCCGGTCTGCAGAAGGATCTGGATGCCATCGGCTTCAACCTCGTCGGCTTCGGCTGCACGACCTGCATCGGCAACTCCGGCCCGCTGCCTGCGCCGATTTCCAAGACCATCAACGACAAGGGTCTGATCACGGCTGGCGTTCTCTCCGGCAACCGTAACTTCGAAGGCCGTATCTCGCCCGACGTTCAGGCGAACTACCTCGCCTCACCGCCGCTCGTCGTTGCTTACGCGCTGGCCGGTACGGTTCAGAAGGACCTCACCACCGAGCCACTCGGCGAAGACCAGGACGGTAACCCTGTCTACCTCAAGGACATCTGGCCGACATCTGCCGAAATCCAGGAATTCATCCTGAAATACGTCACGCGTGAACTCTACGAGTCCAAATATGCCGACGTGTTCAAGGGCGATGAAAACTGGCAGGCCGTTCAGGTTCCTCCGGGCCAGACCTATGCCTGGGACGACAAGTCGACCTACGTCCAGAACCCACCTTACTTCGTGGGCATGGGCAAGACCGGCACCGGCCTCAAGAACATCAAGGGCGCCCGCGTTCTCGGTCTCTTCGGCGACAAGATCACCACCGACCACATTTCTCCGGCCGGTTCGATCAAGGCTGCGTCCCCTGCCGGCGCCTACCTGACCGACAATGGCGTGGGCGTTGCGGACTTCAACCAGTACGGCACACGCCGTGGCAACCACGAAGTCATGATGCGCGGCACATTCGCCAATATCCGTATTCGCAACCACATGCTCGGGCCAAACGGCAAGGAAGGTGGCTACACCATCCATTATCCGTCCAAGGAAGAGATGTCGATTTACGATGCGGCCATGCAGTACAAGGCCGAGGGCGTTCCGCTCGTCATCTTCGCCGGTGTCGAATACGGCAATGGCTCGTCGCGTGACTGGGCTGCTAAGGGTA
Source organism: Agrobacterium rubi TR3 = NBRC 13261 (assembly GCF_000739935.1). Classification (GTDB taxonomy): domain Bacteria; phylum Pseudomonadota; class Alphaproteobacteria; order Rhizobiales; family Rhizobiaceae; genus Agrobacterium; species Agrobacterium rubi. The sequence continues at coordinate 29,693 of NZ_BBJU01000017.1, forward strand.
CGAACCTGCTCGGCGTCAAGGCCGTGATTGCGCAGTCCTTCGAGCGTATTCACCGCTCTAACCTGGTCGGCATGGGCGTGGTTCCCTTCGTCTTCGAAGACGGCACGACATGGGCGAGCCTCAACCTCAAGGGCGATGAAACGGTCGAGATCGATGGTCTCGAAGGCGACATCAAGCCACGCGAAAAGAAGATCGCCAAGATCACCTACGGCGACGGCACCGTGAAGGAGGTTCCACTCCTGTGCCGCATCGATACGCTGGACGAAGTGATCTACATGAACAATGGCGGCATTCTGCAGACCGTTCTTCGCGATCTGGCTGCATAAGCCTCTGACACATCGAAACGGAAACGCCGGGAGAAATCCCGGCGTTTTTGCGTGGAGGCAACGACAGACGGCTTATGCCGTTTCGTGATCGGCCCTCACCCCAACGTGACTTTCTATTGAAGGGATTTTGGCGCTATTTTCGCCATCGCGTCCCGACATGATTGATAGCATCAATGGTCTGGAAAGGCATCCAGACAAGGGTTCTCGCAATGTCTCTGAAATATGGGTCTCTGAAATACGGGCCTTGGAAATTTGGTCTATCGATCGCCGTCTTCGCCGCTCTCGCTTCCGTTTCGGCGCAGGCGCAAGAGCAGTTGAAGGGCGTCGTCGAACTGTTCACCTCGCAAGGTTGTGCCTCCTGCCCACCTGCCGACGAGACATTGCGCAAACTGATCCAGAAAGGTGATGTGGTCGGACTGTCCTACCATGTCGATTATTGGAATTATCTCGGCTGGGCGGATTCGCTCGCTTCCAAGGAAAACACCGAGCGGCAATATGGATACGCCCGAGCGCTGGGCCGCAACAACGTCTATACGCCGCAAGCCGTCGTCAATGGCCGCGACCACGTCAAGGGCGCGGATATGAACGCCATCTACAGCCGTCTCGATGCTTTCAAGAACGCTGGGGAAGGCCTGAGCGTGCCAGTGAAGGCGCAGCGTGTGGCAGACGAAATCGCCATCGACATCGGCGCTGGCCAAGGCAAGGCCGATGTCGTCGTCGCCTACTTCAAAAGCGAGCAGGTCGTCGACGTCCAGAAGGGCGAAAACCAGGGAAAGAAGATTTCCTACTGGCACAGTGTCTATGACGTTCAGACGGTCGGCATGTGGGATGGAAAATCCATGACGGTGAAGCTACCGGCCAGCGTCATGAGCAAGGCCAAGGATGGCGGTTGCGCCGTTCTGTTGCAGACGACGGACACACAGGGCAATCCGGCCGCAATCATCGGAGCAAGTGTTCTGATGTCATCGGGAAATTGAGGTCACCCGTCAGCGGGTGAGGAGATCCGGTCCGGGCATTGGGGGCTGGGGGTAAAGGGTCAATGCACCGGACCGGGTCATCTTGGTGCCTAGGCATCAATTGACAATAGCTGTATCCCACCGAAATCGGGCCATGATTTGACCGAAATAGGGCAATTGCACGTATGCGATTCCCCTAAAGCATAACCGTGCTGCGCATTTTTTCGTGCGTGTTGCAAGGCTTGCAATTTCCTCAGTGCGGGGTCAGACTGTCGTACAAATGTCATTTGCAGTTGAGCGAGGTTGCCTGATGACTGATCATTCGGATGTGCAAAGTGCAGGCCCATCTCACAACGACAGCCCCTCCATTATCGATCTTCGTGAATACAGGCAGAGCAAGGATCCCTTGCCGATTACCTTCCATCGCCGTGAACTGGACGCGATCCTTCGCATCTACGGCCGTATAGTAGGTGAAGGCGAATGGCGCGACTACGCGATCGACCATCTGAAGGACAAGGCCGTCTTCTCCGTGTTCAAACGGTCCGGCGAAATGCCGCTTTTCCGCATCGAGAAGAACCCCAAACTCGCCACCAAGCAGGGCGCCTACAGCGTTGTCAATGTCGATGGCCGCATCCTGAAGCGGGGGCACGAACTGGCGCAGGTGCTGAAGGTCTTCGACAAGGTCTTGAAGCTGATCAAGTAACCACACCAGCAGCGACGACCAACAAAAAAGGCGGCCCGAGAGCCGCCTTTTTCCGTGTCGATATCGTCAAATGTTACTTGTCGCGGTTTCCGAGGAACTGCAGCAGGAACATGAACAGGTTGATGAAGTCGAGGTAGAGGGTCAACGCGCCCATGATGGCCTTGCGACCAGCCGTAGCGACATCGTCACCGTCGAAATACATTTCCTTGATCTTCTGCGTGTCGTAAGCGGTCAGACCTGCGAAGATCAGCACGCCGATGGCGGAGATCGCAAAGCCCATGGCAGACGACTGCAGGAAGATGTTGACGATGGACGCGATGATCAGGCCGAACAGACCCATGATCAGGAACGAGCCCATGCCGGACAGATCCTTCTTGGTCGTGTAGCCGTAAAGCGACAGTGCGCCGAAGGAAGCAGCGGTGATGAAGAACGTCTGGACGATGCTCTGGCCGGTATAGACCAGGAAGATCGAGGACAGCGAGATACCCATCAGCGCGGCGTAACCCCAGAAGGTCGCCTGTGCGGCACCGACACTCATGTTCTGAATGCGGAAGCTAAGGAAGAGCACCAGACCCAGCGGTGCAAACATCACCACCCACTTCAGTGGCGAACCATAGAGCAGCTGCGCAAACGCCGGATTGGTCACCGCCAAGGTGTATGTGGCGAAGGATGCTACGCCGGTAATTACCAGCGCAAGTGCCATCAGGTTATAGACCTTCAGCATATAGGTGCGCAGACCTTCATCGATCATCGCACCAGACTGTACACGACCCTGGGTCATGCGGTTCTGGTAATTGTTGAAGTCAGACATTGTTACCTCTTTTGAGCTCCGAAATTGCTACGGTGTCGGCATATCGTCGTATCGAGACTATATCCCAGGCGCCGCTGCGGAGCTACAGCAAGCCTACCGAAGAATATGATGATATCACTTCCTAGATACAAGAGCTTTCAGAACCGAAAAAACACCGTATGCGTGAAAATCGATAACGTTTTGGCGATCATAGGGCTGATTTAATCGTTAAAGTTAAGTGGCGTACAACTTTTCATATCACTCGCCCGCCTGCCGCAAAACCGGTGCTGCCTTCTGGCCCAAAATCCGCCATGTCCCGATCAGCCCGATACCAACCGTCATGACCAGCGCAATCACGATGGTGCCGACGGCGACGTCCGGCAGAAAGCTCGACGGAAGCTTCATGATGCGGGCGATGACGAACCAGGCAGATGCCCCGCCCGCCGCAAGCGCGAAGATGGCCGTGGCCAGGCCAAGGATCATATACTCGTAGGAAAAGGCGCGGATAAGCATGGCGCGTGTGCCGCCCAGCGTTTTCAAGATAACCGCATCATGCGTTCGCGCCCGGTTGCCGGCGGCAAGCGCACCGGCCAGCACCAGAACCGACGCAATGAGCGCCACGGCGGCGGCGGCGCGAATAGCGGTGGCCAGTTGTCCAACCAGACGGTTGACCACATCCAGCGCGTCCTTGACCCTGACACTCGTGATCGTCGGATAGGCATTGGTGATGGTGCGCAGGATGTCGCCTTCCTGAGAGGGCGTTGCCGAGGGGTCGGCAAGCGTTGCCAGCCAGGCATGCGGCGCGCCTCGGAAGGTGTTGGGTGAAAACACCATCACGAAATTCAGCGACAGGGATTCCCACTGCACATCGCGCAGATTGGCAATCTTGGCCGTGATATTGCGCCCCAGCACATTGACGGTCACGCTGTCGCCGATTTTCAAGCCAAGCTCACCGGCCTCTTCCGCTGCAAAAGACACCAGGGGTTCGCCACTGTAATCCTTCGCCCACCACGTGCCCTGAGACAGTTTGGCGTTTTCAGGCATATCCTGCGCATAGGTGATGCCGCGATCGCCGCGCAGCACCCAGCGGCCTGCCGCTGGTACGTCCATCTTGGTCACGTCCTGGCCATTGAAGGCAAGGATGCGTCCGCGCAGCATTGGCACCTCGGTCAGCACACCCTCTGGTGCCTGCCGCTTGACGAGATCGCGAAAACCATCACGGTCGGCGCTTTGGATATCGACAAAGAAGAAGTTCGGCGCGCGTTCCGGAAGGCTGCCGGTCAGCTCGCGCCTGAGGTTGCCATCGATCAACGTCAGCGTCACCAAAAGCGTCAGCCCAAGGCCAAGCGACAGAACGACGGATGGTGTCAACGCGCCGGGTCGGTGGATATTGCCGATGGCAAGCCGCAGCGCTGCCGAATGGACGCGCGGGCTCCTCTTGGCAAGCGCCTTGATGCCCCACGCCACCAGCCGAAGAACGACGAATGCGAAGGCAACAGCGCCCAGAAAGACGGACGCGATGAAGCGCTCTTCCGACGAGTAGATCGCCAATCCGGCAAGTCCTGCCAGAAGCAGAGCCGTGGCGAGAAGATAGGGCCATGAGGGCAGCTTGTTTTCCTCAAAACCCTGTTCGCGAAACAGCGCCGTCGCAGGCACTTCGCGCGCCTGCCCCAAGGGCAGAATGGCAAACGCCAGTGTGGTGAGAAGACCGAAGACGGCAGCCATGAACAGCGGCCCGGGATAAATGGCCAACTCGTCCGGCACCGGCAGCACGCCTTCGAGGAAGCGCATGGCAATCAGCGGCGTGATCGCCCCCAGCGCCAAACCGATGGCAATGCCGATGATGGCGATAAACGCGATCTGAAACAGATAGGTCATCGTCACGACGCTGGCCGGGGCGCCCAGGCATTTCAGCGAGGCGATGGTCGTGCGTTTGGAATCGAGAAAGGCACGCACTGCATTGGCCACGCCGACACCGCCGACGATCAGCGCCGTCAAGCCGACGAGTGTCAAAAACTGCGAGAAGCGATTGACGTTTTCCGTCAGCGACGGAGCCGCACGGTCGCTGGTGCGGATCGACCATCCGGCGCTTGGGAATTCCCGGTTGCTATCGTCGGTAATCGTAGCCCGTTTGGACGTGTCGTTGAGGCGGATCTTGTAGGCATGTTCCACCAGACTGCCGCTCTGGATCAGCCCGGAAGCCGCCAGCGCATCGCGGCTGATGAGCAGGCGCGGGGCAAAGCCGAACCCATCCGACAGCGCATCCGGCTCGGTGACGACCGTGCCGGATAGCTTCAGGCGAACATTGCCGAGCAGCAACTCATCCCCAAGCTTGATGCCGAGCCGCTCCAGAAGCAGCGGCGCGGCGACCGCGCCATAGGCGTCGCCCTGTTTCGCAAGCAGCTGCGCAAGCGGTGCAGCGGGTTCAGCCTCGAAGGTACCAAAGAGCGGGTAGGCACCGTCGACCGCCTTGACCTCGGTCAGCGTCTGTTGAGAACCGTCGGCCAGACGGGCCATGGAGCGCAGCCCGCTCGACATCGCGACATGTCCCAGACCATCGAGATAGGCACGTTCTTCCGGCGAGACCTCGCGGTTGCGAAGCTCAAAGCGCACATCGCCCGCCAGAATTGACTGTCCTTGTGTGGCAATCGAACTGGTAACGGCGCGCGAGACGGAATTCACCGCCGCGATGGCGCCGGTTCCAAGCGCGATACAGGCAAGGAAAATGTAAAAGCCGCGCAAACCGCCGCGGACTTCACGACGGGCAAGCCGCAAGGCATTGTTGATATTAAAAAGCGACGGGAGAAAAGCGGTCATACAGAAACCGCCTGCTTAGCAACAACGGCGGCGCTATCGCTTTCGATCTGACCTGAGCGCACCTTGATCTGGCGCGAGCAACGGGCGGCCAGCGAGACATCATGCGTTACGAGGATCATCGTCATGCCGCGCTCGGCCTGCTTGGAAAACAGGAGATCGGCAATCTGCCGGCCCGTATCGGTGTCCAGATTGCCGGTCGGCTCATCAGCGATGAGCACGGCAGGTGAAGGCGCGAGCGCACGGGCAATCGCAACACGCTGCTGCTCACCACCGGAAAGCTGACCCGGATAATGGTTGAGCCTTTCGCCCAATCCTACGGCCACGAGCTCTTTCTTCGCGATCTCGAACGGGTTCGGCACGTTGGCGAGTTCCAAAGGCACCGCGACATTTTCAAGCGCCGTCATATTGGCGATCAGGTGAAAGGATTGGAACACGATGCCGACATTGCGCCCGCGAAACTCCGCAAGCGCATCTTCGCCGAGCTTGTGAAGCTCCGTTCCCGCAATTGTGATCGCGCCGCTATCCAAGCGCTCCAGCCCGGCAAGAACCATCAAAAGCGTCGACTTTCCCGAGCCTGAAGGCCCTACGATACCGACTGCTTCGCCTTCGCCGATGGAAAGGTCGATGCTTTTCAGAACGTGAACGGAGGCAGCGGCACTTCCAAGTGTAAGATCGGCCTTATCAAGATCAATGATGCTTTTCGTCACAATTCGCGTTCCTATATAAAAGAAAAGGGCAATCCGGGAGCAATCAGATTTTCGGCAGTGCCAGACAAATTAGGAAGGCCGTCATGGGTTTTAAAGCTGCTACCGCTCAATTCATCGTCATCAGCTGCGCATTACTCGCAGCGCCCTTCGCACAGGCGCAGGACAAGCCGGTTCAACTGGTCGGCTTTGGCGACAGTCTGATGGCAGGCTACCAGCTGCCGCCCACCGAAAGCTACACCGCTCAACTCGAGACAGCATTGAAGGCCAAAGGCGTCAATGTTGCTGTGACCAATGCCGGTGTTTCGGGCGATACAACGTCGGGCGGATTGGCCCGCGCCGAGTGGTCCGTGCCCGATGGCACCGATGGCGTGATCCTGGAGCTTGGCGCAAACGACGCCCTTCGCGGCATGTCGCCGGACGAGACGGAAAAGAACCTCGATACGATCATTACCGGGTTTCAGAAGCGCAACATCCCGGTTCTGTTGATCGGCATCATGGCACCGCCGAATATGGGCGGCGATTTTGCCAACCGCTTCAACGAGGTTTATCCCCGCCTTGCGAAAAAGCATGGATTGCCGCTTTACCCGTTCTTTCTGGACGGCGTTGTGATGGATCAGACCCTGCAACTGGAGGATCGTATGCATCCCAACACCAAGGGCATCGCGGTCATGGTCGAAAAAACGCTGCCCACGGTGGAAGACTTTATAAAGACTATCGGTGAGCAAAAAAAATAACCGCTTGCACGCGAAAGCTTTGCATGATTCGCTAGGGTTGTTCTGCCAAAAGATTCGGGGAGCTCGCCATGCCGAGACTGTTTACCGCCCTCGAAATTCCGCGCAATGCGGCCATGAGCCTGTCATTGTTACGCGGTGGTTTGCCGGGTGCCCGGTGGATCGATGTGGAGAATTATCACATCACTCTACGCTTCATCGGAGACATTGACGGTCGCACCGCCGATGAAGTCGTCAACCGGCTCGACCGTATCGACAGGCCCGAATTTGAGGTCAATCTGACCGGAATCGGTTCGTTCGGCTCCAAGAAGCCACACTCCATCTGGGCTGGCGTGTCTCCGTCCGCCGAAATGAGTGCGTTACAGGGCGAGATCGAGCGTATCTGCCAGCGGCTTGGCCTCCCGCCCGATCCGCGCAAATTCACGCCGCACGTCACGCTTGCGCGGCTGCGCAATTCCAGGCTGGATGATGTGGTGCATTACCTGTCAGGCCGTGGCGATTTCAGAACGTCCCAATTTACCGTCGGGCGTTTCGTGCTGATGTCCTCAAAGGAATCGGTCGGCGGGGGTCCTTACATCGTTGAGGAGGTCTTTCCGCTTCAGGAAGCGTGGCCTGTCTCCAGCTTGCCGATCAAGGACATGCAGCCTGAAAAAAGCATGGTGTAGACGGTCTGAAACCCGTCTTCCCCGCCATAATAGGGATCCGGCACATTTGATGTCTGCCCCATGGCGTAGTTGCTGAACAGGTGAAGCTTGCCGGTGTGCTGCCGTGGGCAGATGGCCCGAAGCCTGGCCAAATTGTCGTTGTCCATGGCAAGGATGATGTCGAAGTCCTCGAAATCGGCTGGGCGCACCTGCCGGGCTTTTTGGCTGGCAATGTCGATACCGTGGCGGTTTGCGATGGCGATCGAACGCTCATCGGGCGCATTGCCCGCGTGCCATGCGCCCGTCCCGGCGGAATCGATCACGAACTGATGGGCGATGTCTTGTTTTTCGACCAGATGCGCGAAGATGCCTTCCGCCAAAGGCGAGCGGCAGATATTTCCCATGCAAACAAAAAGGACTGCTGTGCGTTTCATTTTGAAATCTCCACCAAAACTGTTGGGCGGTTTTGCGATGAAAAGCGATATAGGTGAAAGACAGGACGGATCGAAACACGCATAACCGTGTTTTTCCGTCATCCATGAAAGGCCAATCCATGCAATATCCCAAACTCGACAGAGATGTGATCGACACCGAACTTGCCAAGCTGAACGGCTGGTCTTTGCGCGAAGATGGTCTGGCCATCGTCAAGGCCTATAAATTTGCCAACTTCGCCGAAGCCTTCGGCTTCATGGCGGAATGCGCGCTGGTGGCTGAAAAGCTCAATCACCATCCCGAATGGTCGAATGTCTATTCGCGGGTAAAAGTCTGCCTCACGACCCATGATTCCCAAGGGGTTACCGAGCGTGACTTCATGCTGGCGGGCGCCATGCAAAAGGCAGCGGGCGGGCGCAGCGATTGAACAAAAGGGGCGACGCCCTATATGATCGGTCATGACCACAGGACACACAACCATGGATGATGTGAAGATTGGTGAGATTCTGCTGCCGGGCGAACCCGACAGGCAGGAACAGACTGAACGTCAGGTGCGCTCCAAATTCTGGCCGAAGATGAAGCGGGTGGCGAGCAAGGTGCCATTCGCCCGCGACGCTGCAGCCGCCTATTACTGTGCCATGGACCGCGATACCCCCTTTCGTGCCAAGGGTATCCTCTTGGCCGCGCTCGGCTATTTCATCCTGCCCATCGATGCCGTGCCGGACATTTTTGCGGTCGTCGGCTTTACCGATGATATCGCGGTTCTGACGGCAGCCCTTGCCATGATCCGGGCGCATATAAAGATGGAACATTATGAAGCCGCTGACGCGGCGATCAAACGTCTGAAGGAAGAGTAACGGCTCTGTGATGGGCCGTTTCAGCGCCTGCCGAACACCGACAAATTCTTGCCTGAATTCTTGTGTCATTGCTGATCAACGAGCACGTGAGTGTTCGCTGGGCTGGCGCTGGGGGCCGCCGATCTGTTACATCTCGGTGCAATTTTCGAATTTTAGCATTGGTGTTGACGGTTTGGTAACCGATCTTTAGCCAATATCAGCATGACGGACTTCACCTAGCATCGGCCCGGCGCAGCCGTTCGGCCAACTGGAAGACAATAAACCCGGCAGGAAATTCAATGTTTGTAAGAAGTGTAGCAACCGCAGTCGCCATTTTGCTGACCAGTGTCGGCATTGCCTCTGCACAGTCGCCCACGCGCATCCAGCAGTTCAATGCATGGGGTGCCTATTCGTACAAGTCGGGTAACAGCACCGTTTGCTATGCTCTCTCCATCCCCACCTCCAAGGAACCGGCAAGCGTCGATCACGGTGATATCTTCTTCATCGTTTCGCAGCGCCCTGGACAGAACATTTCCTATGAGCCACAGGCGATGGTCGGCTACAGCCTTCGCGAAGGCTCCAAGGTCAATGTAACCATCGACAGCAAGACCTTCGTCATGTTCACCAAGGACAAGGCCGCCTGGGTGGAAAATGCAGCAGAAGAGCCGGCGCTGGTTGCAGCTATGAAGAATGGCAAGTCGATGACCGTCAAGGCGACATCCGCCCGCGGCACGGCCACGAGCTACGCCTATTCGCTCTCGGGCATTTCCGCCGCCCTGAAACAGGTCGAAAGCTGCAAGTAAGCATAGCCGCATTGAGATTTTGCAATGGCCGGTCAATGACCGGCCATTTGCGTTTTGGCTGTTTTGATGCTAGATGCGCGGCAACACTACAGGCGGATGCGCGAACAGCGCCTCGCCTTTGATTTTTCTCCACATGCAGACGACCATCCGCCGCATCGTTTCGGCGGTTTCGCTCTGCAATGGCTGATGGGATTATAAAATGTCCGTACTGGAAGCGACCGCCGGTCTGGCAATCAAGAGTCCGCTTGTTGCCAACACCGATCTGATGAGCGGCAAGCCGTCTTTGATCGGCATCACACGCGAAGAGATGGCAGACGCGCTGATCGACATCGGCGTGCCGCAGAAGCAGGCGAAGATGCGTGTCAGCCAACTCTGGAACTGGCTGTATGTCCGCGGCGTCTCCGACTTCGACCACATGACTAATGTGGCCAAGGATCTCCGCGAGAAGCTGAAAAACCATTTCACCATTGCTCGTCCTGAGATCGTCGAGGAGCAGGTCTCCAACGATGGCACGCGCAAATGGCTGATGCGCTTTCCGCCGCGCGGTGCAGGCCGTCCGGTCGAGATCGAAACGGTCTATATTCCCGAAGAAGGTCGCGGCACCCTCTGCATTTCCAGCCAGGTCGGCTGTTCCCTCACCTGCTCCTTCTGTCACACCGGAACCCAGCGCCTGGTGCGCAACCTCACGGCTGAAGAAATTCTGGCGCAGCTGCTTGTCGCCCGTGACCGTCTTGGAGATTTTCCAGACCGCGAAACGCCACAGGGCACCGTCATGCCAGCCGAGGGACGCAAGGTGTCCAACATCGTGATGATGGGCATGGGCGAGCCGCTCTACAATTTCGAACATGTGAAAACCGCGCTTCTGATCGCAACCGACGGGGATGGCCTGTCGCTTTCGAAGCGTCGTGTCACGCTCTCGACATCGGGCGTCGTGCCTGAAATCTTCCGCACCGGTGAGGAAATCGGCGTGATGCTGGCGATCTCGCTGCATGCGGTTCGCGACGAACTGCGCGACATGCTGGTGCCAATCAACAAGAAATATCCGCTGAAAGAACTGATCGAAGCCTGCCGCAACTATCCCGGCGTGTCGAATGCCCGCCGCATCACCTTCGAATATGTGATGCTGAAAGATGTCAACGACAGCCTGGAAGACGCCAAGATGCTGACCCAGCTGCTGAAAGGCGTTCCAGCCAAGATCAATCTCATTCCCTTCAACCCATGGCCGGGCACCAATTACCAGTGTTCCGATTGGGAGCAGATCGAGAAGTTCGCCGATTTCATCAATCACGCGGGCTATGCCTCCCCAATCCGCACCCCGCGTGGGCGCGACATTCTGGCTGCCTGCGGTCAGCTGAAGTCGGAGTCCGAGCGCATGCGCAAGACCGAACGCATGGCGTTCGAGGCGATGATGATCGCCAATCACGGTGCGGACGACTGATCAAGAACAAGAATTGATGAGCGCGTTCAGCCTTGCGCGATTGATTTCGTTTTAACCCTTTCTTAAAGAGGGCCAAGAAAAGCGAAACAATCGGAGGAATATCCCATGCGCGCACTCATTCTGGCGCTTGCCGCCGCAACGGCCTTTGCTTTGCCTGCAAAAGCGCAGGACGTGACGGTGGCCGTTACCGCGATCGTCGAACATCCAGCACTCGACGCTGCACGCGATGGCGTGAAGGCAGCCCTTGCCGAAGCGGGTTACAAGGAAGGCGAAAACCTGAAATTTGTCTACCAGTCCGCGCAGGGCAATCCCGGCACCGCCTCGCAGATCGCACGCCAGTTTGTCGGCGATGCGCCCGATGTCATCGTTCCGATCTCCACACCCTCTGCGCAGGCCGTCGTTGCCGCCACGCGCGATATCCCCATCGTCTTCACCGCCGTTTCCGATCCAGTCGGCGCGCAGCTGATCAAATCCATGGAAAAGCCTGGCCGCAATGTCACGGGCCTCTCCGACATGCTGCCGGTTGCCGAGCATCTGGCGCTGATCAAGGACATCACCCCCAACGCCAAGACCATCGGCTATATATACAATTCGGCGGAAGCCAATTCCGTCTCGACGCTGGAGCTTCTGAAGACGGAGGCGACAAAGGTCGGTCTGACGGTCGTGGAATCCGTTGCCACCAAATCCGCCGAAGTGCAGGGCGCGACCCGCGCGCTGGTGGGCAAGGCCGACGTGATCTATGTGCCCACCGACAACACCATCGTCTCGGCTTTCGAAGCCGCTGCCGGTGTTGCCTCTGAAGCCAAGATACCGCTGTTTGCCGCCGATACGGATTCCGTTGCCCGTGGTGCGATTGCCGCCCTCGGCTTCAACTATTTCGACGTGGGCAAGCAGACCGGCGCTGTCGTCGTTCGCATCCTCAAGGGCGAAAAGCCTGGCGATATTCCTGCGACCGTTGCCGTTGGCACGGATCTCGTCCTGAACAAAAAAGCCGCTGAAAAGGCAGGCGTGACGTTCCCTGAGAGCGTGACGAAGCGCGCCACCAAGATCATCGACTGATCCATTTCCGTCATTCCGGCCTTGTGTGGATGACGGAAGACCACTTTGAAACCAATCCGGGTGCCGCACCAGTGCGGCACTCATCTTATTCGAGCCGGACCACGAACATCCGGCGGGTAAACCCGAGGAATTCTACCGTGAGTCAAATCGCCTTCTGGGGTGCCGTCGAGCTGGGGCTTGTCTTTGCCTTTGTCGCGATCGGCGTCTATCTCGCATTTCGCGTGCTCGACTTTCCCGATCTGACGGTCGATGGGTCGTTTCCGCTGGGCGCTGCCGTAGCGGCGGTGCTGATCGTCGCGGGGTTCAATCCTTGGGTGGCGACGGGCGTTGCGATGGTTGCCGGTGCAGTGGCCGGTATGGTGACGGCTGTTCTGAATGTGCGCTTTAAAATCCTCAACCTTCTTGCCTCGATCCTGACCATGATCGCGCTGTTTTCCGTCAACCTGCGCGTCATGGGCAAGCCCAACGTGGCATTGCTCAATCAGGATACGGTGATCGAGCCCTTCTACGGTCTTGGCATTTCAGACTATCTGCTTCGCCCGCTTTTCGTCGGCGTTCTCGTAGTCATCGCCGTCATCCTCGTCTGGCGTTTTCTGGAAAGCGATGCAGGTCTTGCCGTGCGGGCAACCGGTGCCAATGCGCGGATGGCGCGGGCGCAAGGGGTGAAGACCGGTAACCAGATCTATCTCGGCATGGCGCTGTCCAACGCTCTGGTGGCCCTTGGTGGCGCACTGTTTGCGCAGACAAACGGTTTTGCCGATGTGACCGCCGGTGTCGGCACCATCGTCGTCGGCCTTGCCGCCGTCATCATCGGTGAGACACTGTTCGGCGCGCGCGGCATCCTGATCGCGCTCATCGGCTGCGTTCTCGGCTCCATCGCCTATCGCCTGGCGATCCAGCTGGCACTTTCCAGCGATGCGCTGGGCCTGAAAGCCTCAGACCTCAATTTCGTGACCGCCGTGCTGGTGGCCGTGGCACTCATCCTGCCGCGCCTGCGCCGTGGGGGAGCAACATCATGATTTCGCTGTCCGACATTCAGGTGGTCTTCGGACGCGGCACGCCGCTGGAGAAGAAAGCTCTCGCCAAGATCGATCTTACCATCGAGGACGGCTCCTTCGTCACCGTTATCGGCTCCAATGGCGCTGGCAAATCCACGCTGCTGGGCGTTCTTGCTGGTGACGTTCTGCCAACAGCCGGCAAAGTCACCATCGCTGGCGTGGACGTGACCCGTAAGCCGACGGCCAATCGCGCAGGGCAGGTGGCCCGCGTGTTTCAGGACCCGCTGGCGGGAAGCTGCGGCGCTCTGACCATCGAAGAGAACCTTGCGCTTGCCGCCGCACGCGGCAAGACACGCGGCCTTCTGCCGGCACTCGGCGGCGGACGGCGGGCGTTTTTTCAGGAGCGAATCGCCTCCCTGAACCTTGGCCTCGAAAACCGCCTCAAGGACCGCATGGACCTTCTCTCCGGCGGCCAGCGTCAGGCGGTATCACTGGTCATGGCAACGCTGGCGGGGTCTGACGTCTTGCTGCTGGATGAACACACAGCCGCACTCGACCCAGGCATGGCGGAATTCGTCATGGGCCTTACGCAACGGGTTGTAGAAGAGCGTAAGCTGACGACATTGATGGTTACCCACTCAATGCGCCAGGCGCTGGATTACGGTGACCGCACCATCATGCTGCATGCGGGCGAAATCGTCCTCGACGTATCAGGCGAAAGCCGCAAGGGCTTGCAGGTCGAAGACCTGATCGAGATGTTCCGCAACATACGCGGACAGACAATCGATGATGATGAATTGCTGATCGGGTAAGATATGAAAGAGAACGCCGTGTATCGTGGGGGATGCACGGCGTTTCATTGCGCCGATTAAAACTTACATTTTCGGCAGCAAGACCTTGTCGATGACATGAATGACGCCGTTCGACTGCTTGACGTCGGCAATTGTCACATCAGCGACATTGCCGTTTTCGTCCGTCAGCGTGATTTTCTTCATGTTGTATTTGGCCTTGAGAACGCAGCCACCGACCGTTTTCACGTCATGGGTGCCGCCATCGTCCTTGATCATCTTTTCGATGGCCGTGGACATCGCATCGGCTGCAACGACATGGCAGGTGAGAATCTTCGTCAGCTTCTCCTTGTTCTCAGGCTTCAGAAGCGTTTCGACAGTCCCCTTCGGCAATGCCGCAAAGGCTTCATTGGTTGGTGCGAAAACCGTGAACGGGCCTTTGCCCTGTAGCGTTTCGACCAGACCGGCGGCCTTGACGGCGGCAACAAGCGTGGTGTGATCCTTGGAATTCATCGCGTTTTCAACGATGTTCTTGTTCTCGTACATGGCCGCGCCACCCACCATCGGGTTTTTGGCCTGAGCCGCAAATGCGACGGTCGATACGGCTGCGGCAAGCGCGATCATGCGCAGGCTGAACTTTATCATGGCGTTTTCTCCTCTGTTCCGCCAATCGCCACCAACGTTTTTGCAGGTGACGTATCCGGTACATGAGAAGGTACGGGCCGGGTTCAGCGAAAGTTTCAGCGCCCCCGAATTATTTTTAGAGCTGCCGCGTCGTTCCGCTGGCAATGACAGGCCCGGTCGGCTTGCCGGTGGGCGATCCACCATAGGGCTCCAGGCTGACGGCAAGCGTAATGCCGTCGTGAAGCTGCTCACGCATATCGAGCGGAATGGTCATTTCCGCGTTTTTATGCGGATCGACAACGCCCAGCGAGATCGGCGTTCCATCCGCCCTGACCAGCCACAGCTCCAGCGAATTTTGCGACTTGTCACCAGCAGCCATCGGCATCAGTGCCATGCGCCCGGAGCTTGCGTCATAGGACACCATGAGTGCCATGGGGGCGTTGGGCGATGACAACTCTGCCGTATAGGACATCTGAGGAGGAAGCTGCCGAGACGAGGGCAGCACGACAAAGGTGATGGCCGCTGCAGCCGCGCATGCGGTCATCACGGCACTCAATCCGCGCCAGAAGGCGAGCGAGCCCCACAGCGATGGCAGGACACCTGCCTTGGCATTGGCCTTGGCCTCAGACGGGAACAGACGTGTCTCTATCGCAGGATAGGTCGAAGCGCTGGGTGTGACCGGTTTATACGCGTCATTGAGGCCCGCAAAATGCACTTCCCACTGACGGACCTGCTGAGCAAACCTCTCGTCGGAGCGCATGCGCTTTTCCACCAGCCGGCGGTCGTCCGCAGACAACACGCCAAGCACATATTCGGCGGCGATCGCATCGTCCCTTGGAATATCGCTGTCGTCAGGTTCCGTCATCGCTCCATGCACTCTTTCAGCTTGATGAGACTACGCCTCAACCACGTTCGCATCGTATTCAGCGGCACCGCATAATGCTGCGCCAGTTCCTGATAGCTCATGCCGTCCAGATAGGCTTGCCGAACAGCCTTGGCCTTGTTGTCTTCCAATTCCGAGAGACAGAGGTCGATAGTTCGACCTGAATCCTTATGCAGCAATGCCTGTTCCGGGTCCGGTGCGGTCTCTGCCAGATCAGGAACGTCGTCCAACTCGCTGGCGATGGGCTTGCGCGCACGGATGATGTCTATCGCCTGGTTTCGGGCGATGGCTGCCAGCCACACCTCGGCGGTGCCGGAGTTAGTGGAAAACAACCGTGCCCGTTGCCAGATCTTGATATAGACCTCCTGCAACGCTTCGTCCGCGTCAGTACGGTCTTTGAGTATACGAAGGCATATGGAAAAAAGTTTCGCGCTCGTGCGCTGATAGAGCGAAGCAAATGCGGTGCGGTCTGACAGGGCGACGAGGCCGATCAGCGTGCTCAGGTCGTCTTGCCGCATCACTCCATCCCGCCCGAAGGCCAGTTCCCGAATGGCTCGCAAGCTGGCAGGGTGCAGCCAAAAACGCAAGGACTGCTTTCCAACCGTTTCAACGAAAAATCATTGCGCCTGCGCGAAGAAAATCTTTGCGGCAAAGACGGAGAAAACGCCTGCGATCGTATAATCGAGACCCCGAAGAACCTTCCGATTGCTTTGCAGCCAGCCGGAAAGGCCATCTGCCGCAAACACGATGCCGATGCCGATGGGTAGGGCGACGATGATGGACCAGAGGCCGAGAAAAATCAGTTTGCCCGTGACGTGCGGGTCCGAGGCGCTAACGAATTGCGGCAAAAACGTCATGAAAAAGATGATGACTTTCGGGTTCAGCAGATTGACCCAGATGCCGTTCAGCAAAGCGGAGGTCAAAGACGCCTGTGGCTTTTGATCCTTCGGACGCTCCATGACGAAATTCGAGCCCTTGCGGATGGCTTGAATGGCCAGCCAGACGAGATAGGCGGCGCCGCCGGTTTTCAGCACCAGAAAGGCTGTGGGCGATGCGACGATGAGGGCGGCCACGCCAAAGGCAACAAGCATCGTATGCACTGTAATGCCGAGATTGGTGCCCACCAGCGTCATGAAGCCGGACGTGCGGCCTTCGCGCAGGGATCGGCTGATCCACAATGTCATATCTGGGCCGGGTGTCACCGACAGAAGCAGAATGGCAATGGTAAAGGCAATCAGGGTTGGCAGGCTAGGCAGGAAATCCACGGCGGCACCACACTTGCAAGGGTTTGATGCCTGTTCATAACGCGCTTTCGAAAGCCTGCCAACTGCCTGAGAAAGAATGCCGCGCCCGAAAGCGCGGCAGATAGGTCAGCTGTTCAGGAACGACTTGAAATCATCGCTGTAGTCTTCATGCCAGCGCGATAGCGGCGGACGATTTTCTACCAGATCGTTCGCGGCCCAGAGGATGCGTTTCTCATCCGTCTTTCGGTTCACCTCGCCATCGGGGCAAAGAATGTAGAAATCGCCATTGCCGATTCCGTCGATCATGAAATCGACCGTCTGTTCCGGCGTCCATGCACCGGATGGTTTTTCCGTCCGGCCATTGGCGGTCAGGCCGGTAAAGACGAAGCCGGGGATGAGAAGATGGGCCGAAATATTACCGTTCGGTGCGTTTCTCAGCTCATATTCCAAGGCCTCGGTAAAGGCTTTGACGCCCGCCTTGGACACGTTATAGGCCGGGTCGCCCGGCGGTGTGGTGATGCCCTGCTTGGAGCCGGTGTTGATGATGAGACCCGCCTCTCCGTGTGCCAGCATGCCGGAACCGAACACGCGGCTTCCATTGACGACGCCCATCAGATTGACGCCGAAAACCTTGTCCCAGTTTGCCTGTGGTCCGAAGATGGCGCTGCCCGGCTGTACGCCCGCATTGTTCATCAGCACGTGCACACGCCCGAAGCGCTGGATGACGGCGCGCTCCAGCGCCTCCAGCTCATCGAGTTTGGAAACATCGGTTGGAATGGAAACGATCTGCTCATCGCCATTTTCGGCAAGCGCAGCGATTTCGCTTTGGGCAGCGGCGAGCTTTTCACCGTCGAGGTCAACAAGCACGACACTCATGCCGAAACCGGCAAATTTGCGGGCGGCGGCAAGGCCGATACCGGATGCAGCGCCGGTGACGACGGCAACATTGTCTGGTGCGAATGCGTTGTGAAGGATCGTCATTGGTTTCTCCTTTTCGCTACCGCTTCAAATCTTTAGCAGCGATGTCCCATGGAACCATGCGCTCTACTGACGCGCTGTACAGTCTAGTCTTTTCGGCCCTTCAAGTCACATGAAGATGAAAGCGTTCCATCCGCGTGCCCTTTTGCATTTTTGTTGCACGCGCCGATAAACTCGCTAAAAGTGCCGAAATCCCAAGGAAATGGCGATATCCTGATGTCGCCGATACGCAAATGGATTTCACCGATGGCCCTTCCCAAAGACGTTAAGAAAGTCGTTCTCGCCTATTCCGGCGGGCTTGATACCTCGATTATTCTGAAATGGTTGCAGACCGAGCTGAACGCGGACGTCGTGACCTTTACCGCCGATCTCGGCCAGGGCGAAGAGCTGGAGCCTGCGCGCAAGAAGGCCGAGATGCTGGGCATCAAGGAAATCTTCGTGGAAGATGTGCGCGAAGAATTCGTGCGCGATTTCGTGTTCCCGATGTTCCGCGCCAACGCCGTTTACGAAGGCGTCTATCTGCTGGGCACCTCGATTGCCCGCCCGCTGATTTCCAAGCACCTGATCGACATCGCCAAGAAGACCGGCGCCGATGCCATCGCCCACGGCGCAACCGGCAAGGGCAACGACCAGGTTCGTTTCGAGCTTTCGGCCTATGCGCTGAACCCCGACATCAAGATCATCGCGCCATGGCGCGACTGGACGTTCAAGAGCCGGACCGATCTTCTGAATTTCGCCGAACAGCACCAGATTCCGGTTGCCAAGGACAAGAAGGGTGAAGCGCCGTTCTCCGTCGATGCCAACCTGCTGCACTCGTCTTCCGAGGGCAAGGTTCTGGAAGACCCCGCGGTCGAGGCTCCGGAATACGTGCATATGCGCACCATTTCGCCGGAAGCAGCCCCCGACAAGGCAACCGTCATCAAGGTCGGTTTCCGCAACGGTGATGCCTGCTCCATCAACGGCGTCGAAATGTCGCCTGCGACGCTTCTGGCAGCGCTCAACGATTACGGTCGCGACAACGGCATCGGCCGTCTCGATCTGGTCGAAAACCGCTATGTCGGCATGAAGAGCCGTGGCGTGTACGAAACGCCCGGCGGTACCATTCTGCTGGCGGCCCACCGCGCTATCGAGAGCATTACGCTCGACCGGGGTGCGGCCCACCTCAAGGACGAGATCATGCCGCGCTACGCCGAGCTGATCTATTACGGCTTCTGGTTCTCGCCAGAGCGCGAAATGTTGCAGGCCCTGATCGACAAGAGCCAGGAGCATGTGGAAGGCGAAGTGACGCTGAAGCTCTACAAGGGCAACGTCATGGTCACCGGTCGCGAATCGGCCAAGTCGCTCTATTCCGACAAGCTGGTGACCTTCGAGGACGACCAGGGCGCCTACGACCAGAAGGATGCAGCGGGCTTCATCAAGCTCAATGCTCTGCGCCTGCGCACACTGGCCAAGCGCAATCTCGGCAAGTAAGCTTCGATAGGCATGACTTTGAAAGCCCCGGTTCTCCAGGGCTTTTTTACGTCTGCCGGCGCGATAAAACGGCAAAGACGACATAGCTCGCTACGGCGCTCAACTCCATCAACGGGATGATCGTGCCGAAACTTGTGAGTGGCGAGCCGAGCAGGGCGGCGATGACACCGGCTGAAAAACCCGCGCTCATCTGGATGAACCCCATCATGGCGGACGCCGAACCTGCGATGTGCGGAAAGGGTGCCATGCCCATCGTGATGACATGCGGCGTCAGCAGCGCCAGCCCGAAGGTCGCAACTGCAACCGGCCCCATGATCGACAGGAAGGAGGGTGGGATGAAATGCACCGACAGGAAGATCAGCACACCACCTGTCGCAGACAGGCACATCCCCATGACCGCAGACCGACGGTCGCCAATTCTGCGGGCGATGAAGCGCAGGGCAATCGACCCGAGAAAATAAGCGCCGGATTGCATCAGCATGCCCACGCCGAATGCCGTGGGCGACAGACCGACGTCGTTGATCAGCACGAAAGGCAGCATGGTCGATTGTGCGTAGAGCGCACCGACCGTACCGCCCAGCACCAGCGCCGATAGCAGAAAGCGTGGCGACGCCAGAAGCTCACCATAGGCGCTGAGCAGACGGGATGGGCGAAGACGGCTCCGGTCCGGAACCGTCGTTTCGCGCAGGCAGAAAACGATGGCCGTAATCGAAATCAGCCCGAACGCCAGCATCAGGACGAAGACCGATTGCCAGCCGAAGGCGAGCAGCGACAACCCGCCGATCGTCGGCCCCGCAGCCGGACCAACCGCCAGCATAATGCCGATGAGGTTGAGAATGCCGATGGCCTGATGACCGCTGAACTGATCGCGCACCACTGCCCGCGCCACGGTGACGCCAACCGACGCCCCGATGCCCTGAATGAGGCGGGCCGCCAGTAACACCTCGACACTGGGTGCGAAAGCGGCAAGCGCTCCGCCCGCCAGATAGATCAGCAGGAACAGAATGGTGGCCTTGCGACGGCCAAACGCATCCGACATGGCACCGGACACGAGTTGGGCGATGGCAAAACCGCCAAAATAGAGCGTGAGGCTCATCTTGATCGCCGATTCCGTCGTTGAAAAGGCGCGGACGAGTTCCGGCATCGCAGGCGTGTAAATCGCCATCGACACCGGCCCAAGCGAGGTCAGCATTGCGCCCAGAATAGCCGTGCGCCGCACCGTCATCGGCGTTGTCAAACTGCTCACGTCGGGGCCTGCTTGCTCTTGTCGCTCACTGCCATCTGAAGGTTTTTCTGGACGGTCGCCAGGAGATCATGAAATTTGGACAGATCGTTCTCACTGAAACCCTCCGTCGCCTGACCGATCAGGCTATCGACCTCAAGGCGGACGGCCACCAGCAATTGCTCTGAGGTTTGCGTCAAATAAATGCATTTGGAACGGCGATCATCCGGGTTGGGACGACGCTCCACCAGATCAAGCGATTGCAACCTGTCGAGATAGGTGCACACCGTCATGGGCTCCAGCCCGATACGGCTGGCAATATCGGCCTGTTTGCTGCCATCGATGGCGGCAACCGTCAAAAGGGCGCGTGCCTCACCCGGTGTCAGCCCAAGCCCCGCCTCGCTGATGCGTCGCTCGAAGGCGCTGTTGAGAAAACGCGCACTGCTGTTGAGCAGGAAGGCCAGTGATTCTTTTTCAAGGGAAGTGTTCATGGCGCGCCTATTTGGTAAGCCTTCCTTATAAAAAACTTCGCGGCCCAAAGGCAAGACGCGCTCTTTGCCTAGAGCTCTGTCCCAGAGAATAGTTTTCCTCGGCACCCGAAGCCACATATTGAAACCCAGCCTCAGCCATGCCCATATGCAGGCAAATCGCATCTGCATGAGGACGAACTGATGACTTCCACCGCCGCACACTATCCCGCCTTGACCGAATGGAACGGGAAAAACGGTTTGCCTCGGTTCGATGCGGTCAAAGACGAGGACTTTGCCGGCGCTTTCGATGCCGCACTCACCGCTCATGATGCCGAGATCGACGACATCGCAAACAATGCGGACGCGCCAAGCTTCGCCAATACGATCGTCGCCTTGGAAACCGCAGGCGATGCCTTGTCGCGCGTTTCCGCCCTGTTCTGGAACAAGGCGGGCGCCCACACCAATCCGGCCATTCAGGCGCTGGAGCGCGAGATCGCGCCGAAAATGTCGCGGCATTATTCGAAGATCAGCATGAACGAGGCGCTGTTTGCGCGGGTCGATACGCTGTGGGAACAGCACGAAACGCTCGGCCTGACCGGCGAAGAGCTGCGCGTGCTGGAACGTCATTGGAAGGGCTTCGTGCGTTCCGGCGCCAAGCTGCCAAAGGAAGCGCAGGAGCGGCTGGCTGAAATCAACGAAGAACTGGCCGGTCTTGGCGCGAAATTCGGCCAGAATGTTCTGGCCGATGAGAAAAGCTGGAAGCTGCTTCTGTCTTCGGACGAAGAACTCGCAGGCCTTCCCGGCTTTTTGCGCGATTCCATGAAAAGTGCTGCGCGCGAACATGGCGAAGATGGCAAATTCGCCGTCACCCTGTCCCGCTCGATCATCGAACCCTTCCTAACCTTTTCCGAGCGTCGCGACCTGCGTGAGCAGGCGTTCAAGGCCTGGGTCGCACGTGGCGAAAACGGTGGCGAGAGCGACAATCGCGATACCGTCAAACGCACGCTGGAACTGCGCGACGAAAAGGCAAAGCTGCTTGGCTACGACAATTTCGCCGCCTACAAGCTCGATAACACCATGGCCAAGACACCGGATGCGGTGAACACGCTGCTGATGCAGGTGTGGGACAAGGCCGTTGCCCGCGCGGGCGAGGAAGAGGCGGAACTGGCCGCGGTGATCGCCGACGAAGGCAAGAACCACGAGGTGATGCCGTGGGACTGGCGCCACTACGCCGAAAAACTGCGGTCCAAAAAATTCAACTTCTCGGAAACGGAGCTCAAGCCCTATCTTCAGCTGGAAAAAATCGTCGAAGCCTGCTTCGACGTTGCGCACAGACTGTTCGGCATCAAAGCCATCGAACTGAAAGACGCAACCGCCTATCATCCTGACGTGCGGACCTTCGAAATTCGCGATGACAAGGGCGATCTCGTTGCCATGTTCCTCGCCGATTTCTTTGCGCGGCCTTCCAAACGCTCCGGTGCGTGGATGAGTTCGTTTCAGTCGCAGCATAAGCTGCCCCTGAAGAACGGCACGGTGGGCGAATTGCCGATCATCTACAATGTCTGCAATTTCGCCAAGCCATCGGCTGGAAAACCGGCCCTTCTCTCGCTGGACGACGCCCGCACGCTGTTCCACGAATTCGGCCACGCGCTGCACGGCATGCTGTCCAACGTGACCTACCCATCCGTATCGGGCACATCCGTATCGCGTGATTTCGTAGAGCTGCCATCGCAGCTTTACGAACACTGGCTGACCGTGCCGGAAATCCTCGAAAAATACGCTCTGCACTACGAAACCGGAGCGCCTATGCCGAAGGCTTTGCTGGACAAGGTACTGGCTGCACAGACCTTCAATGCCGGTTTCAACACGGTCGAGTTCACCTCTTCGGCGCTGGTGGACATGGCGTTCCACACACGTGGTGCCGTTGAAGACCCGATGGCCGTGCAAAGCGAGGTTCTGGCATCGCTCGACATGCCCAAATCCATCGTCATGCGCCACGCAACGCCGCATTTCCAGCACGTGTTTTCCGGCGACGGCTATTCGGCAGGCTACTACTCCTACATGTGGTCGGAGGTTCTGGATGCCGATGCTTTCGAAGCGTTCGAGGAAACCGGCGACGCCTTCAATGCCGACACAGCACGCAAGCTGAAAGACAACATCTATTCCGTTGGCGGCTCTGTTGACGCGGAGGAAACCTACAAGGCGTTCCGCGGCAAGATGCCAAGCGCCGAAGCGATGCTGAAAAAGCGCGGTCTGGTTTCAGGCTAAGCCTGGTAAACGGCACCTGAAAACTGTCATAAAACTCTGATACGGCGTTTCTGCAAGGGGCTTATGTGGTTGGCCCCCCTTTCGCATTTGCAAAAAAAAGGTTATAGGCCCGCCAGACTAAATTGGCGCATCTATGTTATGACGCCCCAACTTCAGAGATATTGAACAATGGCAATTCGCAACATCGCGATTATCGCGCACGTTGACCATGGCAAAACGACGCTCGTTGACGAGCTTCTGAAACAGTCCGGTTCGTTCCGCGAAAACCAGCGCGTTGCAGAGCGCGTCATGGACAGTAACGACCTCGAAAAAGAACGCGGCATCACGATTCTCGCCAAGGCGACGTCTGTCGAGTGGAAGGGTGTTCGCATCAACATCGTTGATACCCCCGGCCACGCCGACTTCGGTGGCGAAGTCGAGCGTATCCTGTCGATGGTGGACGGCGCGATCGTTCTGGTCGATAGCTCTGAAGGCCCGATGCCGCAGACGAAATTCGTGGTCTCCAAGGCTCTCAAGGTTGGCCTCAAGCCGATCGTTGCGATCAACAAGATCGACCGTCCCGATGGCCGCCATGAGGAAGTCATCAACGAAGTGTTCGACCTTTTCGCGAACCTCGATGCGACCGACGAACAGCTCGACTTCCCGATCCTTTACGGTTCCGGTCGTGATGGCTGGATGAACGTCAACCCAGAGGGACCGAAGGACGAAGGTCTTGCACCGCTTCTCGACCTCGTTCTCAAGCACGTGCCTGAGCCCACCGTTGAAGAAGGTCCGTTCCGTCTGATCGGTACGATCCTCGAAGCCAACCCCTTCCTCGGCCGCATCATCACCGGTCGTATCGCATCCGGTTCGATCAAGCCGAACCAGGCCGTCAAGGTTCTGGGCCAAGATGGCAAGATCATTGAGACCGGTCGTATTTCCAAGATCCTCGCGTTCCGCGGCATCGAGCGCACAGCCATCGATGAAGCCCATGCAGGCGACATCGTTGCTATCGCCGGTCTTTCCAAGGGCACTGTTGCCGACACGTTCTGTGACCCTTCCGTCACCGAAGCGATGACTGCACAGCCGATCGACCCACCAACGGTGACCATGTCCTTCATCGTCAATGACAGCCCACTGGCTGGCACCGAAGGCGACAAGGTCACATCGCGCGTGATCCGCGATCGTCTCTACAAGGAAGCCGAAGGCAACGTTGCGCTGAAGATCGAAGAAGCCGAAGGCAAGGACTCGTTCTTCGTGTCGGGCCGTGGCGAATTGCAGCTTGCCGTTCTGATCGAAACCATGCGTCGCGAAGGCTTCGAGCTTGCGGTTTCGCGTCCGCGCGTCGTGATGCAGAAGGACGAGAACGGCCAGACCATCGAGCCGATCGAAGAAGTCGTCATCGACGTGGATGAAGAGCATTCCGGTATCGTCGTTCAGAAGATGTCCGAACGTAAGGCCGAAATGACCGAACTTCGTCCATCCGGCGGCAACCGCGTTCGTCTGAAGTTCTTGGCGCCGACCCGTGGCCTTATCGGCTACCAGTCCGAACTGCTGACCGACACACGCGGCACGGCGATCATGAACCGTCTGTTCCACTCCTACCAGCCATTCAAGGGCGCTATTGCTGGTCGCGTCCAGGGCGTTCTGCTGTCGAACGGTTCCGGTGAAGCGGTTGCCTACGCCATGTTCAACCTGGAAGATCGCGGCCCGATGATGATCGAGCCCGGCGAAAAGGTTTATGCTGGCATGATCATCGGCATTCACACACGCGACAACGACCTTGAAGTCAACGTCCTCAAGGGCAAGCAGCTCACCAACATCCGCGCCGCCGGCAAGGATGAAGCCGTGAAGCTGACGCCGCCGATCCGCATGACGCTTGACCGCGCCCTGTCTTGGATTCAGGACGATGAATTGATGGAAGTGACGCCAAAGTCGATCCGTCTGCGCAAGATGTTCCTGGATGCCAACGACCGCAAACGTTTCGACAAGGCAAAGCTTGCCGTCTGATTTCCCGTCAAACTTTCACATCAAAAAAACCCGGCCACCGTGCCGGGTTTTTTATTGCCCGCCGTTTACAGGCAGGCGCTCGCATTATTCGCGGGACTGAGTCGCGTACCGCTTGCTTCGTTGGTAAATATAGCGTTAATTTTCCGGCATCATCCACATGAATAGGCTGTGGGTAAGCTTGAAGCCGTTAACCTTTATGGCTGGTAAGTTTTCTCTGCCGGGATCAGAATCGCGTTATGAAAACGTTATCCATAGACATTCGCCGAGCAGAGCCGGACGATGCGCCCGCCATTTCCGATGCGCACCGATCCTCGTGGCAGCAAGCCTATGCGGGTCTCATTCCCCATAAGCCGCTTCGGCAGATGCTGGATCGCCGCAACGAAATATGGTGGCGCAAGGCCGCCCGTGGGTCTGCCACGATGCTGGTCGTGGAAATCGCCGGCGTCATCGCAGGTTATACGACCCTCGGCCTCAGCCGCGCCCGTGGACTGCCCTATGACGGCGAGATTTACGAAATTTATTTTCGCCCGGAATATCAGGGCATGGGCCTCGGCTCGGTTCTGTTCACCGAAGCAAGGCGTCTGCTCAAATCCCTCGGCTGCAAAGGCGTCGTCGTCTGGTGCCTTGAGGACAGCGATGTCGCCAACCGCTTCTTCCGCTCGCATGGCGGCAAGGACGTGGCAGAGGGCATGGAAGATTTTGCGGGCACGCAACTGCGTAAGCTTGGCTTCGTCTGGCACTGACACCAGTCTAGCGGCATTAAAAGCACCGTACCGCGTTTGCCGGGATTGGCCTTCAAATAGAACCGATTTTGCGCTATTGCAGCATGAGCGTGCAGCGTTCAATGCTGCTATCAGCAAGATTTCGGAGTGAAAGATGGAAAAGTTCACCAAACTGACGGGTGTTGCCGCCCCCATGCCGGTCGTCAACATCGACACGGACATGATCATTCCGAAGGACTACCTCAAAACCATCAAGCGCACTGGTCTCGGCACCGGCCTGTTCGCGGAATCGCGCTATCTGGAAGATGGTTCGCCCAATCCTGATTTCGTGCTGAACAAGCCTGCCTATCAGAACGCACAGATTCTCGTCGCTGGCGATAATTTCGGCTGCGGTTCCTCGCGTGAACATGCGCCTTGGGCGCTGCTGGATTTCGGCATTCGCTGCGTTATCTCCACCAGCTTTGCCGATATTTTCTACAACAACTGTTTCAAGAACGGCATTCTGCCCATCGTCGTCAGCCCGGAAAATCTGGAAAAGCTGATGGATGACGCATCGCGCGGCTCTAATGCCGTTGTGACGGTCGATCTCGAAAACCTCGAGATCAGCGGCCCGGATGGCGGTACGATCTCGTTCGAACTCGACGAATTCAAGCGCCATTGCATGCTGAACGGCCTCGATGATATCGGCCTGACACTGGAACATGCGGGTGCCATCGAAGGCTTCGAAAAGACCAACGCCTCCGCCCGCCCCTGGGCTTGATCGCATTCAGAGCCTGTTTGGTTCTACCCGTACCGAATCGTCGCTGGCGTTCCTTGAAATAGACCATCTCCAAGGCTAAGAAGCCCGCACCCCGCAACATTTGACGCTGCGGGGCTAAGGATTTTGACGCGCCCGCCGTTTGAAACCTCCGGAGGTTCTACGTCGTGGCCAAGGAGGGTTTTCATGACAGTGCGCACGCTTTTCCTGCTGCCCGGTGACGGCATCGGCCCCGAAGCCATGGCGGAAGTCCGCAAGCTGATCGATTATCTCAACAGCGAGAAGGCTGCTGGTTTCAAGACGGAAGAAGGCCTCGTCGGCGGCAGCGCCTATGACGCGCACGGCGTGGCAATCTCCGACGCCGACATGGAAAAAGCGCTGGCAGCAGATGCGATTCTGTTCGGCGCTGTCGGTGGTCCCAAGTGGGATAGCGTGCCTTACGAGGTGCGCCCGGAATCCGGTCTGTTGCGCCTGCGCAAGGATTTGGAGCTGTTCGCCAATCTGCGCCCGGCGATCTGCTACCCGGCACTGGCTGCCGCATCCTCGCTGAAGCAGGAACTGGTCGAGGGCCTCGATATCCTCATCGTTCGCGAATTGACGGGCGGCGTTTATTTCGGTGAGCCGAAGCAGATCATCGACCTTGGCAACGGCCAGAAGCGCGGCATCGATACCCAGATTTACGACACGTTCGAAATCGAGCGCATCGCCAGCGTAGCCTTCGAGCTGGCCCGCACCCGTGGCAATCGCGTCTGCTCCATGGAAAAGCGCAACGTCATGAAGTCGGGCGTGTTGTGGAATCAGGTCGTCACCGAAACCCATGCGGCGAAGTACAAGGACGTGCAGCTGGAGCATATGCTGGCCGATGCCGGTGGCATGCAGCTGGTTCGCAAGCCCAAGCAGTTCGACGTGATCGTCACCGACAACCTGTTCGGCGATATGCTGTCGGACGTAGCCGCCATGCTGACGGGCTCTCTCGGTATGCTGCCATCCGCTTCGCTGGGCGCACCGGATGCCAAGACCGGTAAGCGCAAGGCCATGTACGAGCCCGTGCATGGCTCGGCCCCTGACATTGCTGGCAAGGGTATCGCAAACCCCATCGCCATGATCGCGTCCTTTGCCATGTGCCTGCGCTACTCCTTCAACATGGTGGATGAAGCGACCAAGCTGGAAACGGCCATCGCTAATGTGTTGGACAAGGGCATCCGCACAGCGGACATCGTCTCGGATGGCAGCCGTCAGGTCAGCACGTCTGAAATGGGCGATGCGGTTCTGGAAGAGTTCAAGGCGCTGTCGGCTTGATCGAAACATTCTGGGCAGGGGGCGTTGCGCCCTGCCCGGTATCGTCTTTCGGCAAGAGATGCTCATATCGCTTGTCGGTCAGCGTTTTCAAAAACGCGACGATGGCATCCACCCGCTTGTCATCCAGTGCAGGCGCTGCCGTCAGCTCCGTCATGGCGATATTCTCAGGCACCTCTGGTGCATCCCATGTCTGCCCCGTTTCCGGGTTGATCTGACGGCTGGGCTTCTTGCTTTTGTATTTTACGTAAAACAGCACGACCGTGCGCAAATCCTTGAACACGCCATTGTGCATGTAGGGGCCGGTCACCGCGACGTTGCGCAGGGTGGGGACCTTGAACTTGCCGCGCTGCGCGGGATCGCCTGCAACAGCGGGGTTCTGCGCCAAACCAAGATCGACGGCATCCGGCTTCGATCCATTCGCTGCCCGGGCTGCCTTGTTGGCGGGAACGCCGATGTTGAAATATTTGTGGTTGGTGAAAAGCCCGTTGGACAGGCCGTTCGGGCCTTTGAGTTCATGGCAGGTGTTGCAGTTGGTAAACTGTGTCGAGGACATCAGCACCCGGCCCAGCTCTTCCTGATCGGTCAGCTTCTCTTCACCCCGCAGGAAGCGGTCATATTTGGAATCGAATGTCGAGAAGGTGTCCGTCCGCTCGAAAGCGGCCAGCGCCTTCGTCATGGCGGCGAAGGCTGCGTCATCGGTCTTGAACACATCCCCGCCGAACTGGGTGCCGAAAGCGGCAGCGTAATCCGGGTTTTCCTGCAGCCGCTTGGCGATGGTCGTTTTGTCCGGCATGCCCATTTCGATTGGGTTGAGAGGCGGGCCAGCCGCCTGATCTTCCAGAGACGATGCGCGGCCATCCCAGAACTGGCCGCCGACATATTCGCCCAGCGCGTTCTTTCCGAACGGTGGTGAAAAGCTGGCATAGGCGGCGCTGGGCGTGTTTCGATCACCCAGCGAGGTGCCGTCATCTCCCAGCGAGACATCGTGCCCAATCGGGCCGCCTGCATCACGTCCATCGGTAAAGCCCGCCGCCGGCATGTGGCAGGTGGAGCAGGACATGGTGCGGTTCATGGAGAGATTGGGATCATCGAACAAGGCAGCGCCAAGCTTTTCCAGCGTGGCATAATCCTCGCCGCCATGGGCAAAGGTTCCCGTGCCAAGCCCAGCGGGCGTAAAGGAAAAGGCACATGCAGAGATAACGCAGATGAGATGTCTGATCATGGCAGAACGCCGCAATAGATGAACTGGCGTGCTCTATAGCACCTCAAAACGGCGAAGCACAGAAACTTTCTGTGCCCGCTCCACTTTACCGCAACAGATGTTTCAGTCGATCTGGAAGTAATTCTCGAAGGATTCCGGAAAGTTCTGCCGTGCCACCCGCTCATCGATAACAAGCATGGACTGATACGACAGCGGATCGAAGTCCTTGTCGGCAGGCAGCACCTCACGACCGAACAGAAGGCTCAGGCGGGCAGCATCGAGGTTACCGCGCTCGAACGGCTCGTTGCCGAACTGGTGCCACAGCGCATGCAGGAAAGCGGCATCCACCTTGTGTTCCGCCGAATCATTACGCGCACGGCGCGGAATCTGTTTAACGGGCGTGACGCCGCGCGGATTGGCGCGGCGTATAGTGAATTGAATGCCCGTGCTCGGCATGCCGGATGGAAAGCCGCGGTGTTTCGTCATTTCAGGCAGCTTTGCCATGGTGTTTCCTTATGCTTTGCCGATCTTGTCCTGCGTCTTCGTATCGAAGTCTGAGGCGTCGTGGCGTTCGTGTAACTGTTCTGACGGATCGCCATTCATCTTGTTGACCATGCGACCACGCTTGACCGCCGGACGTTCCGCAATTTCGTTCGCCCAGCGCTGAAGGTTCTTATAGCTCTTCACGTCCAAGAAGACATCTGCCTTCGGATAGGACTGCCCACGCGCCAGATTGCCATACCACGGCCACACCGCAATATCCGCAATCGAATATTCCGAACCGGCCAGATAGCGGTTTTCTGCCAGATGGCGGTCCAGCACGTCAAGCTGTCGCTTGGCTTCCATGGCAAAACGGTCGATGGCATATTTGATGTGAATGGGCGCATAGGCATAGAAATGGCCGAAACCACCGCCCAGATACGGGCCGGATGCCATCTGCCAGAACAGCCAGTTGATCGCCTCGGTGCGACCCTTGTGGTCCGTAGGCAGAAATGCGCCGAATTTTTCCGCGAGATAGAGCAGGATCGAGCCGCTTTCGAACACGCGAGTCGGCTCCGGCGTGGAATGGTCCACCAGCGCCGGAATTTTCGAATTCGGGTTGGCCTTAACGAAATCGGAGCCGAACTGGTCGCCCTCACCGATCTTGATCAGCCAGGCATCGTATTCGGCGCCCGTATGCCCCGCCGCCAGCAGCTCTTCCAGCATGATGCCAACCTTCTGGCCGTTGGGCGTCGCCAGCGAATAAAGCTGCAGCGGATGTTTGCCGACCGGCAATTCCTTGTCGTGGGTCGGGCCGGCAATCGGGCGGTTGATATTGGCGAACTGACCGCCGTTGCCCTTTTCCCACTCCCAGACGTCGGCTGGTTCGTAACCGGCAGGAAAGT
This sequence comes from Agrobacterium rubi TR3 = NBRC 13261, assembly GCF_000739935.1. GTDB lineage: Bacteria > Pseudomonadota > Alphaproteobacteria > Rhizobiales > Rhizobiaceae > Agrobacterium > Agrobacterium rubi. The sequence goes on from NZ_BBJU01000017.1 coordinate 60,233, forward strand.
TATTCTCGGGGGATTTCTCGGTCATGAAAATCTGTCCTTGTTCAACGGATCAAGCGCCAGCGTTCAGCACTCCAAAGCAATATAGGGATCAACAAAGATTTCCTCCACCGCATCATCGATGAGAAAAATTCAACCTTTGGCGATGGCGTGAAAAAACGTCCCCGTAACTTGCCCGCGTCGGCCACCGGATGGGCCAAGCGGTTTGCCCTGCCCATCGGCAATCTGGGCAAAGGCTTCGTCGTGACCTTGATCGATGACCCGCGCATAATGAAACTCATGGCCGCGCAGAACATCGCCAGCGCGCCCGATGGGACTATCGGCTATAATTGTCGCCTGCCGGTAGCCGAGGTTCATCTTGCGCTTGGCGAAGCTGGTGGCATGCGACAACAGCCCCGTCATCTGGTGGGTCACGCCATCCGCATCCTCGAGTGCGGCACCCAGCACCATGTAGCCTCCGCATTCGCCATGGACAGGCTTGGTTTCTGCGAAGTGTGCCAGACCCGACCTGAAGCTATCAGCGGCGGCAAGCTGGCCCGCAAAAAGCTCGGGATATCCTCCCGGCAACCAGCAGACATCGCAGGAAGGCTCCGGGCCCTCATCGGCCAGCGGCGAAAAGGGCACGATCTCGGCACCGGCTTCGCGCCAGTGACGGGCAAGATGCGGATAGAGGAACGTAAAGGCGGCATCCTGCGCCAGCGCAATCCGCTGGCCGGGCGGGGCAATCGCTGAAACGGTCGAGCCATGCGGCACGGTAACGGGTTGCGCCAGAGACAGAAGCGCATCGAGATCGATGGCCGCCTCCATGGCATCTGCCAGGCGGTCGATATGCCCATCGATTTCCGGGTGCTCGCTGGCCTGCACTAGCCCCAGATGCCGCTCCGGCAGCACCAGCGACGGATCACGCATGACGCAGCCCGCAACGGGCAGGCCGATCTTTTCGATGGCTTGCGAGCAGAGCGTGCGGTGCCGTTCACTGCCTGCGCGGTTCAGCACCACGGCGGACATTTCGACTGCCGGATCGTAATGGGCAAAGCCATGGGCGACGGCTGCGGCGGTTTGCGACTGGCCGGAGACATCCAGCACCAGAAGCACGGGAATGCCGAACAGGCGCGCCAGATCGGCCGCAGAGCCGGTTCTATTATCCGGCACGACGATACCATCGAACAGGCCCATGGCGCTTTCGATCAACACCAGTTCTGCATCCCCTGCCTGCTGGGCAAACAGATGCCGCAGCAAATCGGGCTGCATGGCCCAACTATCGAGATTGAGCCCCGGCGTTCTTGCCGCAAAGGCATGGAAACCCGGATCGATATAATCAGGCCCGGTCTTGATACCGCGCACTTTCACGCCCCGCCGCGCAAAAGCGCGCAAAAGCCCAATGGTGACGCTGGTCTTGCCGGAGCCAGAGCGCGGCGCGCCGATGATGATGGCACGTGCCGTCATACCCGTCTTCCCTCATTCCTGTGCTCGTCACAGGAATCTAGCCAGCCCAAGTCATTGGGCTGAAAAGATTCTTTCCGCCGCGCAGACGCGCGATGACTGGATTCCTGTGACAGGCACGGGAATGAGGGTGGTGAAGCGTTTCTAACAGTCTTCAAAATAAGGGCCTTAACATTTTGTCGCTGTTGTTTCCCGATGACGGCCCAACCCGTAACCGCTATAGAAACACGATGGAAACGGATGGAAAAAATCTGCGTCGCGGCTGGACGACCGGCGCTTGCGCGACGGCTGCGGCGAAAGCCGCCTGCACCGCGTTGCTGACCGGAGAGTTTCCATACCTTGTCGAGATCGAACTTCCAAGCGGCAAGCGTGTCGGCTTTTCGCTGGCAACCAGCCATCGCGGCGACGGCTTTGCCCGCGCAGGCGTTATCAAGGATGCAGGCGACGACCCTGATGTGACCCATGGCGCGCTGTTGGAAAGCACCGTGCGCCCCGGCAGACAGGGCACGGGCATCACCTTTAAGGCAGGCGTGGGTGTCGGCACCGTCACCCGTCCGGGTTTACCGCTGGCAGTCGGCGAGCCTGCCATCAACCCCGTGCCGCGCAAGATGATCGAAAAGGCCATCCACGAAGTTGCTGGAGAAAATGCCGATTTCGAGGTGGAGATATCGGTGGAGGATGGCGAGAAGATCGCAGAGAAGACGCTGAATGGCAGGCTGGGCATTCTCGGTGGCATTTCGATCCTCGGCACCACTGGCATCGTCATTCCCTTCTCCTGTTCCGCCTGGATTCACTCCATCTGGCGCGGCATAGACGTGGCCCGCGCCGAAGGGCTGACCCACATTCTCGGTGCCACCGGCAATGCCTCTGAAAAGGCGGGACAGGCCCTGCATGGCCTGCCGGAAACGGCGCTGATCGACATGGGCGACTTCATCGGCGGCATGCTGAAATATCTGCGAACTCACCCGGTCGAAAAACTGACCATTGCCGGTGGCGTTGCCAAGATGACGAAGCTGGCCCAGGGCATGCTGGACGTCCACTCCAAGCGGGGGCTTGCCGATCTGCATGCGCTGGCGAAGCTTGCCATGGAGGCGGGCGGCGATGACGGGCTAGCCGATGCCATCCGCCACGCCAACACCGTGTCCCATGCCTTTACGATGTCTGAAGCCGCAGGCATCGACCTTGGCGCAACGGTTGCCGCCAATGCGTGGAAAACAGCTGCCGACGCGCTGAATACGCCCGGCATGTCGCTAGAAATTCTGGTCTTCGACCGGGATGGCGTGCTGAAAGGGCGATCAGGCTTTGCGCCGTCAGCGCATCACGTCTCGGCTTTTCCTTCCGGCGAGCGGAATCGGCGAACATAATCCGTGCTGTAAAGCGCGCTTTCGCGGAAGTCCTGCGAGGCCAAGCCCTTGCCCACGAAAATCAGTGCCGTGCGTTCCACAGGTTCTTCCGCAAGCTTGGCCTCGATGTCGCCAAGGGTGCCGATGATCACGCGCTCTTCCGGCCACGAAGCACGGACCACGATAACAACCGGGCAATCCGCGCCGTAAAGCGGCGTCAGTTCCTCGACCACCTGCGCAATGGCGTGGATGGCGAGGTGAATGGCGAGCGTGGCGCCTGTCGCCCCGAAAGCCCTCAGATTTTCCCCCTCCGGCATTTTCGATGCGCGACCGGAAATGCGGGTCAGGATGAGGCTTTGCGCCACTTCCGGCACCGTCAGTTCTTTTCTCAAACTGGCGGCGGCGGCGGCAAAGGAGGGAACGCCGGGTGTGACGGTGTAATCCAGCCCCAGCCGCTCCAGTCTGCGGATTTGCTCACCCATCGCGCTCCAGACGGAGAGGTCGCCGGAATGAAGCCGGGCAACATCCTTGCCGTCACGGGCGGCCGCGACAAATTCGGCCTCGATCTCATCCAGCGAAAGCGCTGCGGTATCGATGATGCGTGCACCGGGTGGGCAATAGTCGATCAGGGCTTTCGGCACCAGCGAACCCGCATAGAGGCAGACGGGGCAAGCGGCGATGAGATCGCGCCCGCGCACGGTGATCAGGTCTGCGGCACCGGGGCCAGCACCGATAAAATGAACCGTCATGGTTGGTCTCCTGACACGGCAATCGCAATGGTAATATCGCCCAGCACAGAACGCGGCGCGATGAGCTTTGAATTCGGGCCACAGGCGGCAAGCGCCGACGCTTCGCTGAGACTTGGGGAGCCGGAATGCTTCAGGCTTGTTTCCGAGCGCGTGACCGTGCGTTCGCCCGCAGCTTCAAAATCCGCCTGCGCCACCACGACGAGGGCCATGCCTAAGCGTGTTGCTGCCTCCAGCAGACCCGGTTCATCGCCCTTGATCGGCGCTGTCGCGATGAAGTCGATCTTCACGTGATGAGCAAGGGCAACCTCGTGCAACGCGGCCATGATGGCGTGTGCGCCAACGCCCTTGCGACATCCGATACCGGCGACGATCATGGCTTGACCCACGACCATTGCGTAACCGGCATCGATGGCCGCCAGCCCTGCATGGTGCCGACAGGCGACGCACGTGCCACGTCTAGCCGGATCAGCGAACCACCAAGCCGGGCTTGTGCGGCAAGCAGAACCGCTTCCATTTCGAGCGTTACCGCATTGGCGACCAACCGGCCACCGGATTTGAGCGCGGCAATGGCACCGTCCAGCACGCCGTCTTCACTGCCTCCACCGCCGATGAAAATCGCATCCGGTGCTGGCAGGCCTTCAAAAGCATCCGGCGCTGTCCCGATTACCACCTCTAGACCCGGCACGCCGAAAGTCTCGGCATTGCGGCTGGCCCGTTCGGCGCGCTCCGGGTGTTGCTCGATGGCGATGGCGCGAAGGGAAGGGTGCGCTAGCATCCATTCGATGCCGATCGAGCCCGATCCGGCACCGATGTCCCACAGCAATTCGCCATGGCGTGGCGACAGGGATGACAGCGTCACAGCGCGGATTTCCCGCTTGGTGATCTGGCCGTCATGTTCGAAAAGCGCGTCGTCCAGCCCCTGCGCATAGCTGAGCACGCGTGATGTCTCGTCGGCGGCGACCTCGATGGCCACGACATTGAGCGGGTCGATAGTGTCGAAGGCGAAGCCCCTTGCCTCTGCGTTGCGCACCCGCTGATGCGGACCACCCAAGGCCTCCAGCAGTGTGAAGCGTGAGCCCCCGAAACCTGCCTCCGACACGAGCGCTGCCAGCAGGGCAGGGGCGTTTTCATCCGACGTCAGCGCGATGAGCTTTGCGCCAGGGTGCAGATGCGGGCGGATGAGATCGATGGAGCGGCCATGCAACGATACGCATTCCACATCCTGCAACGCCCAGCCCAGCCGTGATGCTGCGAGCGAAAAGGCCGAGGGAGCAGGGTAAGACACGGTTTCTTCCGCCGCAACTTGCCGCAACAGGGTAACGCCGACGCCGTAGTGGAAAGGGTCGCCGGAGGCGAGCACGCAGACGTTTCGATTTCGCAGCGCCACCACATCGCTCATGGCGACGTCGAACGGCGCAGGCCATGGCCGTGCTTCTCCGCGAATAGCGTCTGCCGCCAGCGCCAGATGCCGCCTGCCGCCAAAGACGAACTCGGCATTCTTGATGGCTGCGCGCGCTGCACTCCCTAGGCCCAACAAGCCGTCTTCGCCGATTCCGACGATAGAAAGCCAGGGCGCTACAGTCTTTTCGGTGGATGAAGCACTCAATCCCGCATATTCAGAGACCATGACACGCTCCATACTCATTCTTGGTGGCACGGCGGATGCCCGTATCCTGGCTGGCAGACTGGCCGGCGAATCCGGCTATCGTCTTCTGTTGTCCATGGCTGGTCGCACCCGTGATCCCGTTGCGCAACCGGTGCCTATGCGCAGCGGTGGCTTTGGTGGCGCGAGCGGGCTGGCGCGTTTCATCGAGGACAACGCCTTCGATCTGCTGGTCGATGCCACCCATCCCTATGCCGCGCGCATATCGGCCAATGCGGTCGAGGCGGCAGGCATAGCTGAAGTGCCGCTGGTGGCCCTGGAGCGTCCGGCGTGGGTGAGGACGCCGGGAGGCGATTGGCGCGAGGTGCCCGACGTCGACAGTGCCGTCACCGCTCTCGGGCAGGAAAGCTGCACCGCGTTTCTGGCCCTTGGCCGTCAGGAACTGCTGCCCTTTGAGGCCGCACCACAGCACCACTATCTCATTCGCAGCGTCGATCCCGTCGAGCCGCCGCTTGTCGTGCCCCAAGCGCGCTACATCACGGCCCGTGGACCCTTTGCTCTCGCCGATGAAATCGCCATGTTGCGCGAAAATGGCATTGAGGCGGTGGTCTGCAAAAACTCCGGCGGGGCGGCGGCCTACGGCAAGATCGAGGCGGCGCGGCAGCTGGGCATTCCCGTCATCATGATCGCACGTCCCGCGCATCCCTGTGGTGACACGGTCTCCGATATCGACACTGCGCTCAGCGCCATCCGCCATCAGCTTTCCCTTTTGGACGAGCGCGGCGAATAGACGATCGGCGCTTGTCCATCACGCTCGATCAACCGTGTTTCGACGGAGCCGACGATGATGCAGGTGGCCATATCAGCCATGTCGCTTGCGGCTTGTCCCAGCGGCACCACGCGCATGCGCTCATCCGCACGGCCTGCTGCGCGCCCGAAAATGACGGGCACGGTTTCAGGCAGATGGGCGCGCAACACATCGAACGCCGTCGCAAGCTGGTGAGGTCGGGCCTTGCTGACGGGATTGTAGAAGGCCATGACAAACCCGGCCTCAGCCGCAGCAATCAGTCTTTTTTCGATCAGCGACCATGGCTTGAGATTGTCCGACAGCGAAATAGCACAAAAATCATGCCCTAGAGGCGCACCCGCACGCGCCGCCACCGCCAGCATGGCCGTGACGCCGGGAACGACGTGGAAGTCGATATCGCGCCATTCGACGGGGCCGTTCTCGATGGCCTCGCAGACGGCAGCGGCCATGGCGAACACACCGGGATCACCGCCCGAAACGACGCAAACTTTACCACCGGCAGCAGCGATGGTCAGCGCGGCCTGCGCCCGGGAAAGCTCTTCGCGATTGTCCGAGGCATGACGGCGTTGATGGGGCCCAAGCGCCAGACGGTCGAGATAGGGAATATAGCCGAAGAAATCGTCCGCCTCACGCACGGCGGCGTGTGCTTCCGGCGTGATCTGGTCCGGGCTACCGGGCCCAAGCCCGACAACCGTCAACCGCCCGCTCATGCCGTTTCACCGACAGGGCGATCTTTCCAGCCGGGAACGAGAACCAGCGAGAAATAGGGCGCGGGCGATGCATCGCGTTCGATGAGCCTCATGGCATGGCCATTTTCCATCGTGCCGCGTTCGACATAAAGCGCGCTGTGCAGCTTGCCTGCTTTTTCGAGCGCCCGGCAAATTTTCGGCAGGTTGCGCCCGACCTTCATGATCACGGCGCCATCGGTGCCGGACAGGCGTTCGGTCAATGTTTCCTCGCCCAGCGTCCCCGGCAACACGCTCAAGATATCGTCGCCCTGCACAAGCGGCAGACCCGCCATGGACCAGCAACCGGACATGGCCGTGATACCGGCGACAACTTCCGCAGGGTAGGCCGGGGCCAGCCGCAGATGCAAGTGCATGTAGGAGCCGTAAAACAGCGGATCACCTTCCGACAGCACCGCGACGCTGCGACCGGCATCCAGATGAACGGCGATATCGCGCGCCGACTGATCAAAGAAGGCCGCGATGGCGCCTCTGTAGTCGTCTCCATTCTTGTCACTCTCGACCGTGACGGGGTAGACCAGTGGCATTTCCAGCGTGCCGGGGCGGATGAAGCTTTCGACGATACCGCGTCCATTGCCCTTGCTACCCTTCTTGCAGAAGAAGGCGACGACATCGGCATTCTCGATAGCACGCACCGCTTTCAGCGTCAAAAGCTCGGGATCACCGGGGCCTGTGCCGACACCGATCAGCTTGCCCTTCAGCACCGGCTGCGCCGCCGGATCGAACAAGGCCGCACTCATAGCCCGGCCCTCGCAATGGCGTTGATGGCAGCCGCTGTCATGGCAGAGCCACCCAGGCGGCCCTTGACGATGGCATAGGGTATGCCGAGCGGACTCTCCTCAAGCGCATCCTTGGATTCCGCCGCACCGACGAAACCGACAGGCATGCCAATAATGGCGGCGGGGCGGGGAGCGCCTCGCTCCAGCATTTCCAGCAGATAAAAAAGCGCGGTGGGCGCGTTGCCTATGGCAACCAGCGCACCTTCCATCTGGTCGACCCAGAGATCGAGCGCGGCTGCAGACCGGGTATTGCCGATCTGCTTGGCAAGGTCGGGCGTGCGCAGATCGCGCAGCGTGCAGATTACCGGATTGCCAGCGGGCAACCGCGCATGTGTAACCCCATGCGCCACCATATTGGCATCGCACAGGATCGGCTTGCCAGCCAGAAGCGCGCCACGTGCGGCATCCACGAAGTCAGGCGAAAAACGGAAGTGCTGCGCGGCTTCCACCTGCCCGCAGGCGTGGATCATCCTGATAGCGATATCGGCCTGATCCGGCGTAAAAGCCGTCAGGTCCGCCTCTTCGCGGATCATCGCAAAGGAGCGCTCATAGATCGCGTTGCCATCGCGGATATAGTCGTATTCAGTCATCTCGTATCCTGTCGGAGCGCCGCTACGATCCGCTCCTTGCCGAGACGGGCAAGCAGGGTGCGGGCATTTTCTCCGGGCTTATGTTCTTTTTCATATAATCGGGCAAGCCGCGAAAGTGCCGCCTTGCGGTCAGCGAGCGGCAAAACCGCCTGCGGTGTGTCGGAAACGCGACCTGAAAAGGTAAGGGCCAGCCCTTCGGACGAGCCCGCAAAGGCCAGTGTGGCAGGCGTTGGGTGCGCGCAACCCTTACCGCAGCCCGAAAGATGCAGCGTAAACGAGCCATCCAGCAAGGACGCACAGTCCGTCGCCGCATGTTCGGCTAGGTCTCGCGTGGAGATAACCCCCGAAGCGCAGGCCGGTTTTCCAGCGCAGACGGCGATGGAAGAGCGCGGATCATCGGCACCGGTCACAAAACCGGCGTCCCGCGCATGATCGAGAAGGGCCCGGCATGCCTCATGGCTGCCGGTGAAAAACATGGCATGCGCTGGCCCGGGCCGCAAACGCTGTAGTCCCAGTGTCGAAGCATGGTGGCAAAGGGCAGCGAGCATGTCTGCGCCGATTTGCCCGAAGGCGGGCGCAACAACTGCTGCAAACACATCGTTCGAAAGGCGCATAATACCGTAGGGACGTGCGTTGTTACAACGGGCGACGGTAGTGGCATACGGAGCGTTGGCCCCCTTATCCGACCTTTCAGGCAAACGCCTCACGTCGACCAATCGACCCGCACATACGGCCCGTACCTGTTCAATATCCAGGTCACGACCGCGCGTATCAGAACCCCGTTCGGCAAGACACATCAGAAGATCAATCACGCTATCGGCAACATGTTCCGTCCGCAGCAAACCCGCCTGCAACGCCTTATCTTCGGCGCCACCCAGCATGAGTTGCCAAAACACGTGATCGCTGACACGAGTGGCCTTGAGCCTGATATCCGCAAGCAGATCACCCATGTCCACAAGACCACCGCCATCGACGATGACGGACAACTTCGCAGCCAGCTTTTCATGCAGTTGAAGCGCATCCGCTCGCGCGCATATCCGGCTTACGATATCGCGCGTATCGGCAATTTCCGTTTGGTCGATCCCGGTGAGGGGCGATGTTTCCACCGTCAATCCCTGCCGCAATGGCAGATCAAGAGCGAGAACATCGCGTTCCAGAGCCTCGGCGCTCTCAGCCGTCAGGCCACGAAATTGCAGCCCGCCCCGCGCGGTGATGTCCATCAGCCCGTTGCCGTGCTGGATTGCGAGGGCGCACAGCGCCTCCAGATCAGAGGGCGAGATAGGATCCGTGAAGGCGATGCGCGATAAAAGTCCGTCCCCCGTCTGCATCGGAGCCGACAGGGCCGGGCAAACGCCGCGACGCGTGAAAGGCTGGACATCCACAGGGCCGAAAGCACTCATGCCTCTACCCTCGCCGATTTCGGCGCAACGAGCATTTCCAGCTCTGCATCCACGGCATTGCGGCGGCTGTGCCAGAGGCCGCGGCGGCGGGCAGAGAGAAAACGCTGCGCCATCACCTCTGCCGCCTGCGGGTTTTCCCGTAGAATGAAATCTCTGATATCCTCATTGCCGAAATAGGCGTCGTAGACCGCTTCTATCAATGAGGACGACACCGCGTGAGTGGTCTCGGCAAAGCCGATCAGCCTGTCGACCGTCTCGGCAAATTCCGCAGCACCGCGCGGCCCGTGCCGCATCTGCCCGGCAATGAAGCGCGGATTGATGGCGCGGGCGCGCACCACGCGGGTAATGGCCTGCGCAATGGAACGGGCGCGGGGACGCGCGGGATCGGTCGTATCGAGCGCCACGACATCGGCGGATTGCCCAAGGGCCGCCTTGGCTGCCGCAAAGCCACCGATAAAGGCGACGTCGGACGAACCATCGAGCAGATCACGGCCCGGATCGTCGCCCGTATGAACCAGAAGATCGGCCTTTTCCACTTGGCCTGCAAAGCTGGCATCGGCAAACACACCAAGCCCGTTCGCCCCGCCAAAAGCATGGCTTGCGGCGTCCAGATAGATCTGGCCCAGCTCTTCGCGCGCATCCCAGCGCCCGTTTGCCAGCTTTTCCTCGATGCCAGCACCGTAGGTGCCGGGTGCCGAACCGAAAATGCGGGCAGGGATACGGCCGAGGCTGGCGGCCTCTTCTCCCAAGGGGTTATCACCCGGTGATTCTTCACGGCGCGCAATGGCTTTTGCGGCAGCATCCAGCAGGGCAATCAGCGCCGGAAACATATCGCGGAACAGGCCGGAAATGCGGAATGTCACATCTACGCGGGGCCTTCCCAAAGCCGCTGGCGGCAGCACTTCGATGCCCGTGACGCGGCCCGTGCCTTGATCATAGATCGGTCGTGCGCCCATCAGGTGCAGCGCCTGGCCGACATCTTCGCCGCCATTGCGCAGAGAGGCCGAGCCCCAGAGATCGAAGACGATATTCCTCGGCCAATCGCCATGGCTTTGCAGATGGTGCCGCAAGACTTCTTCACCCGCCATGCGGCCCAGCTCGAAAGCGGTCGGGGTCGGCATGGTGCGCGGGTCGGCAGCGTAAAGATTACGCCCCGTCGGCAACACATCCAGCCGTCCGCGCGCTGGCGCACCAGATGGGCCGGGCGTAATGTGCCGTCCGTTGAGAGCAGCCAACAAAGACACTTTTTCCGCTATCGCACTATTACGCCTGAAGACATCCGGCTCATCATCCGCGCAGCGACCGAACACATGCTGGCCGTCCTTGATCGCGAAATCCTTGAGATCGCAGAGAAACGCATCGATGCGTGACAGTGCGGTATCGGCATCATCCTGCGTGTCGATACCGGCATCGGCTGCTAATCCCGTTTCCTGCGCCTTTTCGAAGATCAGTTTGGCCAACCGGTCGCGGCGGCGACGGTCCAAACCATCGGCCTGGGCATATTCGTCGACAAGCTGTTCCAACGCCATCTGCTCCGACGAAAGCCCGGCATCGACCAAGACGGGCGGAATATGCCCGATGGTCACAGCCGCGATGCGCCGCTTCGCAACCGCCGCTTCCCCCGGATTGGAGACGATGAAGGGATAGATCACGGGCAGTGAGCCGGTGACGATTTCAGGGAAACAGGCTTGCGATAGCGCAACGGTCTTACCTGGCAGCCATTCAAGCGTCCCATGGGCGCCGACGTGAATGACGGCATGCGCCTCGAGGCTTTTCCGCATCCAGGCCCCGAAGGCGACCAGCGCATGCCGAGGGGGCAGGGCCGGGTCGTGATAATCCACCCGCCGGTTTTCGTTCCGACCACGATCAGGCGCAAGAGCAACTGTTACGGAGCCGAATCGAGCCGCGCGGAAATGGAAGACACCATCTTTAACGGCCTCATCGTTTTCTGCATGGCCCCACGTCTCATCCAAAGCCAGATTGGCAGTTTGGGGCAGGGCGCTGCGAAACGCTGAATACTCGGCCAGCCCAAAAGCAGCCGTCTCGCTTTCAACGCGGTCGAGCAAAGCCCGAGGCGTTTCGGGAATATCGCCCACCGCATAACCGGCATCGCGCAGATCGCGCAACATCTCCAGAACACTCTGCGGCACGTCCAGACCCACCGCATAACCGGTGCGCCCCGGTGCGGCGCCGGGATAATCCGGTATCAAAATAACAATCCGCCGCTCTGATGGAGCCGCGTTTTTCAGCCGCAGAAATGAAGAAATGCGTTCAGCGACCTGTTCGACACGATCAGACTCCGGGCAATGCACCAGCCCGCGCCCACCTTCTGGATCGGGCTGCTTGAAAGAGATCGCCCCGGCGAGAATGCGTCCATCCAGCTCCGGCAACACCACATGCATGGCCAGATCGGACGGATTGAGGCCGCGCATGTTGTCCGCCCAGCCGTCCCGCCGGGTGGTGGCCATGATGACCTGAAAGGTCGCGACACCCAGCCGGTCAAACAGGCTTCTGCCATCGTCGTCCGAATGGCTGGCAAAGGCCGTGGCCGCAATCATCGCCGCTGGCTTCAAAGTGACAAGAGTGTCTTCCAGAAACCGGATCGCATCTGAGTCCTTCAAACCGCTGACGAAGATCGGCAGCGGCGAAAATCCGCGTGAGTTCAACGCTTCATAAAGCGCATCGATGGGGGCGACGTCTGCCGCCATCAGCATGGAACGGTAAAACAGGATAGGAACAAGCGCCATGCCGTCTTCACGGCCATCCAGCGCTGCCGGAAGGTCAACCACGCCTTCACCAGGCCGGTAGAACCCGCATTTGGGCAAAGGTTCAGCGACGACATCCGGCCAGGCGCCTTCTCGCGCAAACGCAGCAAGCAATCTCGCAACCCGGTCCATATTCTCCGGCCCGCCCTCGCGGAAGAACGATAGAATTCTGGACTGCGTCGGTAGATCGACGGTGGAGGCAACCTCAAGCTTTTCATCGCGCTCGCTGCATTCGCCGGGCAGAAGTACGAGCCTGATACCACGCCGACGCGCCATTCTCGACAGCTCGTCCACGCCGTATCGCCAGCGATCGGCACCACCGAGAATCCGGATAAGGATCAGCTTGGCGTGTTCCGCCGTCTTTTCGATCCACAGATCGACCGACATGGGATGGCGAAGTTCGGAGAGGTTGGCGGACACGAAGGACACCGAACCATCCGTGCTACGCTGCCATCCGCGCTTCAGCCCCCCGAGGTCGCTGGCCGAAAAAGACAGCACCACCACATCCGCCTGACCCTGGTTGAGATCAACCGGCTCGATCAGGTCGTCCAGAGACGAGGATGTGGTGGCGAGGATGTGCATGGATCAGGCAGCCAGCATCCGCTCGATTTTCGCGCGGTCGAGACCCTTTTCACCGATCACCACCAGATGGCTGCGGCGCACCTCGCCTGCTGCCCATGGACGGTCGAAATAATGGTTGACGCGCGAGCCGACCGCCTGGACCTGCAACCGCATCGGCTTGGCGGACACTTCGACAAAACCCTTGATGCGCAGCACGTTTTCAGATGCTGCCGTTTCCGAGATACGCGCAGCCAAAGCCTCGGCGTCGGTGACGGCATCCAGTTCCACGACGAAGCTGTCGAACTCGTCGTGATCGTGGTCTTCTTCCTCATCGTGATGGGTGTGGCGGTTTTCGATATCCTCTTCCACCGCAAGGCCAAGGCCGATCAGAACGGCAGGATCAACCACGCCATTGGAGGCCACGACGATCTTCGCAGCCTTCGGCAGATGCGCGTTGATATGGGCCTTTGCGCGTTCAAGACCCGCTGCATCCAGCAAATCGCCTTTTGTGAGAACGATGAGGTCTGCGCAGGCAATCTGGTCTTCGAAGACCTCTTCGACCGGATCATCGTGATCCAGCGCCTCGTCGTTTTGGCGCTGAGCGGCCAGCGCTTCCAGATCATGCGACACCATGCCATCGGCCAGGGCGACACCATCGGCCACGGCCACCACCGCATCCACCGTCACTCGGCTTTTGATCGCGGGCCACTGGAAGGCCTGTACGAGTGGCTTCGGCAGAGCGAGGCCCGATGTTTCGATCAGAATATGCTCGACGCGTGGCTCGCGGCTCAGAATCTGCTCGATGGCGGGCTGGAAATCATCCGCCACCGTGCAGCAGATGCAGCCATTGGCCAATTCCACGATGTTTTCTTCCGGGCAGCTTTCGATGCCGCAGCCTTTCAGGATATCGCCATCAATGCCGACATCGCCAAACTCGTTGACGATGATGGCCAGCCGCTTGCCCTCGAGCTTTTCCAGAAGGCCGCGCAGAAGCGTGGTTTTGCCCGCGCCCAGAAAGCCGGTGATGATGGTGCAGGGAACGCGGTTGAGCGTGGTCATTATGTCTCCTCGGTAAAATTCAAAGGGGGAATGCGGGCAACAAGGCCACGCTTTAAACTGTCGGGCCGTCCGCGCCATGGCATCAGGCCATCGGGTGCTGAAGACAACAGGCGCGCGCCGACCAGCAAGTCGGCAGCGTCGTCTTCGCTCAACGATCCGAACATGTAGGACCAGCCATCGGCGCTGCGCACCGCGGCACTCAAGCCACGCTTGCAATTGGCAAGGCAGTTGACGCTGCGTACATCGACACCTTCAGCCTGACCGAGTGCAACAGCAGCCTGCGCAAGGGTCGCACCGGTGCGAGGGTCCGCGTTCGGATCGGCTTCCGACCGGCAACTGCGGCAAACGTAAACCACGACGCCGGGCGCGGTGTCACGGTCCGTCTTTTCATTCAGGCTTGATGATGTCGATGTCATATCCAAGGGTATGGTTTCCGCGCCTTTGCAATGGTCTCGGGGTGCGGATATCGAAAACGGCATGCGGATCAACGCAACGCCATCGTTCGAACAACCGACTGACCGGAGCACCCCGCCCGGCAGACGTTTTTCCTGAAACGGCAGGTCTCCTGGCTTGCGGCTTCGACACCCTTGCGCCGCCTTCCCGGACTCATTCGTCCAGTGGCTTTCGGCGCGGGCTCACCGCTTACAGTTGCGGGGGCAGCCACGGGTTGGTTCGCACACGCGAATGGCACCGTGTTCCCTCTTAGCTTTTCCCGTTGCCGGAAAAAGACCGTCAGTCCTTAACCCTTATGCCCTGCGGTGCTTTTGTGTCAATGCCGCCGTGTCATTGCCGTGGAACACGTTTTGGCTATAGTCGCCGCTTTGAAAAAGCATGAGACCCGGAAGGATGAGCCACTATGACCCGTGACATAAGCGATAGCGAGGCCGAACGTCACCGCGCCAAGATGGTCAACCGCAAGGCGGTGCAGGATGCCGAAGTCTCGGAAAAGACCATCGAAAAAGGTCTGCTGATGATCAACACCGGCCCCGGCAAAGGCAAATCCACTGCTGCCTTCGGCTTGGCGCTGCGCATGCTGGGCACCGGCAGGCGTGTCGGCATCGTCCAGTTCATCAAGGGGGCTTGGTCGACCGGCGAGCAGGGGGCGTTGGCCCTGTTTGGCGACCGTGTCGAATGGCGTACCATGGGCGAAGGTTTCACGTGGGACACTCAGGATCTGAAGCGAGACGTCGCTGCTGCCACCAAGGCGTGGGAAGAGGCAAAGACGCTGATGGCCGATGAAACCATCGGTCTTGTGGTGCTTGATGAGCTCAACATCGCGCTGCGCTATGATTATCTGTCGTTGGAAGAGGTGGTCGAAACCCTGCAGAACCGCCGCGATGGCTTGCACGTCATCGTCACCGGTCGCAACGCCAAACAGCTGCTGATCGACGCCGCCGACATGGTGACGGAGATGACGCTGGTGAAACACCACTTCAAGGCGGGCGTCAAAGCGCAGTCGGGCATCGAGTATTAATCCATGACAGCGCGCGTTCTCATGTTTCAAGGCACCGGCTCCGATGTCGGCAAGTCGCTGATGGTGGCGGGGCTGGCGCGCGCTTTCGTGCGACGTGGCTTGTCCGTCATGCCGTTCAAGCCGCAAAACATGTCCAACAATGCCGCCGTCACCGCCGATGGTGGGGAGATTGGCCGGGCGCAGGCATTGCAGGCGCGGGCGGCGGGCGTACCGCTTTCCGTCCACATGAACCCGGTGCTGCTCAAACCCCAGAGCGAGACGGGCGCGCAGGTGGTGGTGCAGGGCAAGGTCATCGGCAACGCCAAGGCCGCTGACTACCAGCACATGAAAGCCGGGTTGATGCCGCGCGTGCTGGAAAGTTTCGATCATCTCAAAACCATGGCTGATCTCGTATTGGTGGAAGGTGCGGGCAGTGCTTCGGAAGTCAATCTTCGTGCCAATGACATCGCCAATATGGGCTTTGCCCGCGCAGCCAATGCCCCCGTGATCCTGATCGGCGATATCGACAGAGGCGGTGTGATTGCCAGTCTCGTCGGCACGAAGACGGTTCTGGATAGGGCGGACGCGGCGATGATCGAAGGCTTCATCGTCAATCGTTTCAGAGGCGATCCAAGTCTGTTCGATGAGGGCATGCGGATCATTTCGGAGAAGACCGGCTGGAACCCGATTGGCCTCTTGCCGCATTTTGCCGATGCCAGCCGCCTGCCCGCTGAGGATGCTTTAGGGTTGAGTGGAGCTGGCGAAAGAAAGCCTGACGCGAAAATTCGGATCGCGGTTCCTATCCTGCCGCATATCTCCAACTTCGATGACCTTGATCCCTTGGAGGCCGAGCCGGACGTCGAGCTTGTCCGCGTACGCCAGGGAGACGTCATTCCGACAGATTGTACGCTGGTGCTGCTGTGCGGTTCCAAATCCACCATCGCCGATCTGACGGCGCTGAAACATGCTGGTCTCGACGTGGATATCAAAGCGCATGTGCGGCGTGGAGGCTATGTGCTTGGCGTGTGCGGCGGCTATCAGATGCTCGGGAAAACCGTGGCTGATCCAGAGGGCATCGAAGGCGCTCCCACCGCGATCGAAGGGCTTGGCTTGCTCGACGTGGACACCGTGCTGACGGGTGACAAACGGCTCGTTTCGGTAACCGGCCAGAGCTTTGATCAAATCTCCTTCTCCGGCTATGAAATGCATGTGGGCGTCACCGCCGGACCGGATGATATTCGCCCGTTCTCCACCATCGGCAACCACATCGAAGGCGCTATGTCCCCGAATGGACGCGTGTTTGGCACCTATATTCATGGCCTGTTTGCCGATGACCGCCAACGCAGCGCATGGTTAAAACGGCTGGGTGGGGAAAACTCGACGCTCCATTACGAGGAACAGGTGGATGCGGTTCTCGACCGGCTGGCCGACCATATGGAGCGTCATCTCGATCTCGATGCTCTCTTGGCTATAGCACGATAGCTAAGGCCAATATCCCGAACAATGCAATCAACATGGCGTCTGCAATGCGTGTGAGCTTCAGGGCCCGGCGAATATCGGCAGCGTTCAAATCCCGCCGCCCACCTTCACCCATGAACCGCGCTTCGATCATCTGCCTGCCATAAGAGCGTGGACCGGCCAGCGCAAAACCCAGAGCACCTGCCATTGCGGCTTCCGGCCATCCGGCATTGGGCGAACGGTGATGGCGCGCATCACGGAAAATCGCCTGCAAGCCCTGACGAGGCGAGGCACCTTTTACAAAAAACGCGGCCAGAACGAACAAGAGGGCGGTGAGACGGGAGGCGGGAAGATTGACCAGATCATCTAGCCGTGCGGAGGCCCAGCCGAAGGCTTCATGGCGTGGAGAGCGATGGCCGATCATGCTGTCCGCCGTGTTGATCGCCTTGTAACCGGTGCCACCGGGCAGCCCAAGAAGCCCGAGCCAAAGCGAGGGTGCGACAATGCCATCGGAGAAATTTTCTGCCAGACTTTCAATCGCCGCCCGGCAGACAGCGGCTTCATCCAGCGTTTCGGGATCACGGCCGACGATCATCGACACCGCCTTGCGGCCACCCTCAATACCGTCACGTTCCAAAGCCACCGCCACCGCCTGGACATGCTGCTCCAGACTTTTCTGCGCTGGAAGCGAAGCGCCAAGCACTGCAACGAGGATCAGACCGAGCGGAAGCCAAAGAAGGGCCGACTGCAATAAAGAGGCAATCAATACCGTCGACCCCAGAAAAACAGCGAGAGCTATGACGCCGAAGCCCTTGCTACGCGAAAATGAATCGTGTTCTCGGTTCCATTTTCTGTCGAGGAAGGCGATAAGCGAACCGATCCAGGTCACGGGGTGGCCGATGCGTTTGAACAGCCAGTCGGGATATCCGACAAGGCGTTCGATCAGCAGGGACAGGAAAGCGAGAGCGAAGAACATGGGCGAGAGGGTACCAGACAAAGCGCAACCGGCGATCCGCCATGGGGGCAATCTGGGACGGGCGCGCCAGCTTTTTCCTAGGGCACCTGAACCGTGGATCGACCTTTCCACCGGGATCAATCCGCACTCCTACCCCCATTCGCCCATTCCCGCCAGCGCCTTTGCCCGCCTGCCAGAACCGGGTGCCGTGGAAACGCTGAAAGATATCGCAGCAGCGGCCTTTGGCGCACCTTCGGAGGCGCACATCGTGGCGGCGCCGGGAACGCAAATGCTGATGCCACTTCTTGCGCAGATGGCGGTTGGACGTGGCGCAGAACGCTGTGGTGTCCTGTCGCCCGCCTATGCGGAACATGCTCGCACTGCACGAATGGCGGGACTATCGGTCAGCGAAGTCGATGATTTTGCCGATCTCGCTGCCTTCGACTACGCCGTCGTCATCAACCCAAACAATCCCGATGGACGCGTGTTGGAACGCTTGGAACTGCTGTCCCTAGCTGATGCCATGCGCAAAAAAGGCGGACTACTGGTGGTGGACGAGGCCTTCATTGAAACAGGCTATGCCGAAAGCATTGCCGACGCGACGACCTCACACAACCTTGTTGTCCTGCGCTCCTTCGGCAAGTTCTATGGCATGGCAGGCGTGCGCCTCGGCTTCGCCGTGGCCCATCCCGATACCGCCGGAGACATCGAATCAAGGCTGGGACCGTGGGCGGTCTCCGGTCCTGCGCTGCATATCGCAATCGAAGCGCTGGCAGACGATACGTGGCGTCATAACATGAGAACCCGGCTAAGAGAGGATTCGAGACGGCTGAATGATCGCTTGAGCGCAGCCGGTCTTTCGCGTTTCGGGGGAACGTCCCTTTTCACTCTGGTCAGAGATGAACGAGCACCTACTTTATTCACCCACTTGATGGAAAACGGTATTCTCACGCGCAGTTTCGATGAAAGGCCAGCCGATCTCCGCTTTGGCCTGCCGGGCGAAGACGCGGAATGGGCAAGACTGGAAGCGGCCTTGGCCAGCTTTTGAAGCCCGATCTCAGTCAACTTTCGTCATCCTCGGGCCTGTCCCGAGGATCTAACGAACCCCAACATCAAACGTGGTCAGATCCTCGCCACAAGGGCGAGGATGACGACGGAGAGGGCTGTGGTTATTGGGGCTACCCCTTAAACGTATAGGCCTCGATCGTTTCAGGCTTCATCTCGATCGAAAAACCCGACATGGTCGGCGGCATGTAAGCGGCATCCCTGATGTCGCAAGGCTCGATGAAATGTTCATGCAGGTGATCAACATATTCGATCACGCGGCCCTCCTTCGTGCCAGAAACCACCAGATAATCGATCATCGACAGGTGCTGCACGTATTCACAAAGCCCCACGCCACCAGCATGAGGCCAGACGGGCAGACCATATTTCGCGGCGATCAGCAGCACGGCCAGAACTTCGTTCAGTCCACCCATGCGGCAGCTATCGATCTGCACCACGTCGATGGCACCTTCCGCGATGAACTGTTTGAACATGATGCGGTTCTGGCACATCTCGCCGGTGGCCACCTTCACCGAACCGATGGCCTGGCGGATTTTGCGATGGCCTGCCACGTCGTCTGGGCTCGTCGGCTCTTCGATGAAGAAGGGCTTGGCGAAGGCGAGCTTATTGACCCACTCGATAGCCTGATCGACTTCCCATACCTGGTTGGCATCGATCATCAGATAGCGGTCAGGACCGATCACCTCACGCGCGATGGTCAGGCGACGAATATCGTCTTCGAGATCACGCCCCACCTTCATCTTCACATGGTTGAAACCGGCATCGATGGCTTCCTGGCAGAGGCGACGCAGCTTCTCGTCACTGTAACCCAGCCAGCCGGCTGACGTGGTATAGCAGGCGTAGCCTTCGCTCTTGAGGGTTTCGATCCGTTCCGCCTTGCCGCTCTCGGCCTTTTTCAGGATTGCGAGCGCATCATCGCGGGTCAACACATCGGTCAGGTATCGGTAATCGACGATATCGGCGATGTGCTCCGGGCTCATATCGGCTACCAGCTGCCAGACTGGTTTGCCCGCCTGCTTTGCCAGCAAATCCCACACCGCATTGACGACAGCGCCGGTGGCCAGATGCATCGCGCCCTTGTCCGGGCCGATCCAGCGCAACTGGCTGTCGCCTGTCAGATGCCGCCAATAGACGCCGGGATTTTCCGAGACGGTGGAAAGATCGGTGCCGACAACCAGATGCCGCATCGCCTCGATCGCCATGCAGCAGATCTCATTGCCGCGACCGATGGTGAAGGTCAGGCCGTGGCCCTTAAGGTTCGGATCGTCAGTATCGAGAATGACATAGGCTGCAGAATAATCCGGGTCGGGGTTCATTGCATCCGAGCCATCGAGGCTGAGGGATGTGGGAAAGCGCAGATCGAAAACGCGCAGATCGGTAATCTTGGTCATAGCCATTCACTCGCAGTCAAGGATCACAAAATGGGTGATGCTGGAAAGGTCTATAACGGCGCGTCGGCGCAAGCGCCCGGCATTCAGCGCATCCACTATCATTGTCTCACTCCTCCCAGCGTCGCTGCGCGGTTGCGCCTGCGACGATGAAAACAAGCACAGATGAACGGCAAACACCAGCAATCAAAGCGGGCGAAAGGCGAGACGATCTTGTCAGGGGAGGTGGCGGCTGACGCCATGTCGATACGCGTCGGTGAAAAGCCCGGACACGCTCCGGGCTTTTCACGGATCGTCGCTTAGTGGCGGAAGTGGCGCATGCCGGTAAAGACCATCGCCACATTGTGCTCGTTGGCCGCATCGATCACGTCCTGATCACGCATGGAGCCACCCGGCTGGATCACCGCGGTCGCACCTGCAGCGATGGCCGCCAGCAATCCGTCTGCAAACGGATAGAAGGCTTCGGACGCCACGGCGGAACCCTTGGTCAAAGGCTCGGACAGGCCCATGGCTTTTGCCGCATCTTCCGCCTTCTGGGCAGCGATACGGGCCGAATCGATACGGCTCATCTGGCCGGCGCCAATACCGGCGGTCTGGCCATCCTTGGCGTAAATCACCGCATTGGATTTCACATGCTTGGCGATCTTGAAGGCGAACTTCATGTCTTCCAGTTCCTGCGGCGTTGGCGCCCGCTTGGTCACGACCTTCAAATCGAGGTCTTCCACCATCCCATTGTCACGGCTTTGGACCAGAAGACCGCCGGAAACGGTTTTCGCGGTGATGCCAGGCGCACGTGCATCCGGCAGACCACCGGCCGACAGCAGCCGCAGATTGGGCTTGCGGGCAACGATCTGCTTTGCTTCCTCGGTCACGTCAGGCGCGATGATGACTTCGGTAAAGAGCTGTATGATCTCTTCTGCCGTTTCGGCGTCCAGCGTGCGGTTAAGCGCAATCACACCACCGAATGCAGAGACGGGATCGCAGGCCAGCGCACGCTTGTAGGCATCCAACAAGGTTGCGCCGGTTGCCACGCCGCAGGGGTTGGCATGCTTGATGATGGCAACAGCCGGTGCCGTTTCCGGCAGGAATTCTGACACGAGCTCATAGGCCGCATCCGTGTCGTTGATGTTGTTGTAGGACAGCTGCTTGCCCTGCAACAGCGTGGCTGTGGCAACGCCGGGGCGCTTGTCGCCGGTGAGGTAAAAGCCAGCGCTCTGATGCGGGTTTTCGCCGTAGCGCATCTTTTCCTTCAGCACCCCGCCAATGGCACGGTAATGCGGCGCTTCAATCGACAACGCCTCCGCAAACCAGTTGGAAATCACCGCATCATAAGCCGCCGTGCGGGCATAGGCCTTTGCCGCGAAGCGCTGGCGCAGTGCATAGCTCGTGTGGCCATCATCAGCCTGCAAGGCTTCCAACAATTCAGGGTAATCGCTCGGGTCGGTCAACACCGTCACATAGGCGTGGTTCTTGGCAGATGCGCGGATCATCGCAGGGCCACCGATATCGATATTCTCGACCGTTGTTGGATAATCGCCGCCCTTGGCGCGCACGTCTTCGAACGGGTAGAGGTTGATCACGGACAGATCGATCGCCGCAATGCCATGCGCGCGCATCGCCTCCACGTGGTCGGCATCGTCACGAATGGCCAAAAGACCGCCATGGACGTTGGGATGCAAGGTCTTGACGCGGCCATCCATGATTTCGGGAAAATGGGTGATATCGGAAACATCGGTCACCGGAAGGCCCGCGTCCGCGATAGCCTTGGATGTTCCGCCAGTCGAGAGCAGCTTGACGCCCATATTGACGAGCGCGCCTGCCAGCTCGACGATATCAGTCTTGTCGGAGACAGACAGAAGGGCGGTGCGGATCTTGACCTTGTCAGGAGCGGGGATTTTCTTGGAAACGACAGCCATCGGGAGAACTCCGTGATGCGTGGAGGACAGGCCGGAGAGCAATCCATCCGGCGGTTGCCGCCGCGTTAGCACAGCTTTGCGCATTAATAAACACAGCCAAGCCTCGCCGCGCGTCGCCAAAGGCTGTTTTACGCAACTGAAACACCGGCAGCGCTAGAGTTTCTTCTCGATGATCCAGCGTATCTCCGTCATCTGAGGCAGTTGAAACGGAATTTCGATCTGCTGCGATGGCCGGATGCCGGAGGCATCCGCCATGAACACGTCATCGGCAATCGTCACCGTCTGTCCGGGTGCAGAAAACACCCAGCTCGTGCCATCGCCCGCACGCATCATCACGGATTCATCATCCAGCCGCACAAGTTCGATGGACGGATGAATATGGAAGCGGGAGACGGCATCAGCAGCAACAGGCTGACGCTTGCTGTCCTGCTCGGGCTGGACGCTGTCACGTCCCTTGATCTTGCTGCCGGCGGCGTTCAGCTCCAGCTCGCGCTCATAAAAGTAACCGAACTCTTTTTGATAGCCATCGTGCGATGCCCGCAGCACATCGGCACCTTTCTGATCCGTCTCCCGCTCGACGGCGACCTCGGTAATACCCGGAACCATGATAGAGCCGAGCAAACGCGACCGTGAGAGGCGTGATGACGAGGTATCGTTGATGGTGACGGTGGAATGGGCAGCCGTGGAGCGGCTTGCGCGCTTGAAGGCGTCGACGGCAAAGGGTGGAAAGCCCGAATTGACGATGAAACGGTTTCTGGAGGACGACATCTCGAACGACAGGCAACCGCAATGCGCGCCTCTGGACAGTTCCATGGATTGCGGAATGCCGGTATCGACGATCACCACCGTATCTGCCGCAGACAGCCGCTGATAGGCGATATCGGGCAGAGCACGCGACGGGCGACCGGAGGTTTCATCATAGCGCAGCACCGAGGCCAGCTCATTGGCAAGCGTCACCGTCGCACCGTTGAACAGCGCCAAATCGCCATCCTGATGGCGAAAGAAGCGTATGGCGGGAAACATGCGGTCGATAGCCGGCACGAGCCCCGGCGGCACGTCATGGCCGAGGTTTATATAGCTCTGGCGCAGCGGCAGAAGGTCGAGCATCAAATCCAATATCACCCGCGGGTTTCGCGAGATATGACCGCCATCCGGCAGAATCTGGCGTTCGAGTTCACGGTCCAGCTTGACCCCATGACGCGCAATTTTCGCAACCCGGTTGGGCAATGAAATCGATGCGATGGCCAATGCGATGCGGATTTTGAGACGTGTTTCGCCGTCTGGCGCATGTTTCGCGATCAGATTGAGATAGCGCACATGATAGCCGAGGCTTTTCAGAAAACGCCGATAAAAACCGGCATCGGCGTTCTGCAATACGACAGGCGAGTGCGACAGCCACGCGATCAACCGCTGGGCTGCGGTTTCCGGCGCCCAGGCAGCACCGCCGATCTTGCGCCCATGCATCGATATCCAGTCGGACACCAGAATACGAGCACGAGCACAGGCTTCATCGGATTTGCTGGCCCGAACATGCCGCAGCCAACGAAACGCGTGCAGCCTCTCTTGAAAGGCCGGTGAGGGCATGTCCAGCAGAAACGGTGAGACGCCTCCGGTCTCCAGAATACGGCCCGTCAGCGCAATACGGCCAAAGACCAGTTCCTGCGCAACATAGGGATCGACCGCGCGCAGATCCGTCGGCGCTGCCACCAGCCCGTTCGGCACACGATCCGCAACGCGCAGGAACTGCAGGCGCAAAGGCGCGATACCGATCATGCATCGGTCCCACAGGGTCCGTAAAAACAGCCCCGTCACGCCCAAGCTGCTGTTCAGGGATCCTACCAAACGCGTATTTCCCGCCTGCGCGAAGATATCTTGTGTTGCAAAAAATAAGTGGTTTTCGGTTGTAGCTGGAAGATCATTCAAATTTTCACGAAATACTTCATATTGTGTAAACGAAAGGCCATTTTGAAAAACGGTCCCATGCCGAACACCGCATTCAGTTACGGTATCCGATCGTTAACCTATTGTTTAAGAAAGATATTGTGCCGCGAAAACGGCACGCTAGCGTGTCGATCAGTTATAAAACAAGCTTTATGGTTTTACCCGCAGCATCGCCGCGTAGAATCCATCCACTCCGCCAAACATATCAGGCGTCGTGCGCAGCTCACCCTTTTCATTGATGGCAGCGTCCATTCCCGGACAATCCAAAGCAGAGGCAGGAACACGCTCCAGCCGCACGTCACTTGCCAGAACACGCGCAACCATTTCCTCTCCCTCGGAAGGATCGAGGGAACAATTGGAAAACACCACAAGACCGCCCGGCTTGACCAGGGTCACAGCGTGGCGCAACATCTGTTCCTGCAAGGTGGCGAGCTTGGCAATATCGCTCTTATCCTTCGTCCAGCACACATCGGGATGCTTGCGCAATGTGCCGGTGGAAGAGCAGGGAGCATCGAGAAGAACGGCATCGAACAGTTCGCCTGTCTGGTACTTCAACATATTGCTTTCGATCGTCGTCGCCTTCAGCTTAAGACGATCCAGATTTTCGCGAAGCCGTTTCAGGCGGTTGCCGGATTGGTCGAGCGCTGTGACATCGGCACCCGCAAGCACCAGCTGTGCGGTCTTGCCGCCCGGTGCCGCACACAGATCGGCGACGCGCTTTCCGGTCAGATCACCCATCAGCCTCACGGGCATGCTGGCAGAGAAATCCTGCACCCACCACTCGCCAAGTTCGAAACCATCGAGCGCCGAAACCGAACCTTCGAAGGATGCCAGTCGCACGCTGCCATTGGGCATCACAGTGCCATTCAATTTCTGCGCCCAGTGGTCAGGGTCAGACTTCACCGTGACATCGATAACCGAGGGAATGAGCTGCGCATCTGCCATTCGGATAGCAGCGTCTTTACCGTAAACGGTCTTCAAACGTGCAAAGAACCAGTCCGGCAGCACTGGAACGGTGCTGATGGCCTCCATCATCCCATCTTTTTCACGCCCCAACCGACGCAATACGGCATTGACGAGTTTCACGAAACGCCGGTTGCGTGGGTCGCGATGCGCCTGTTCGACGGCCAGATCGACCGCCGAATGGTCCGGTACATCGAGATAGATCATTTGCGTTACGCCAACCACCAAGACATGGTGCAGCGAGCGGGCGCCCTGGGGAAGGGGTCCATCCAGCAGTATGGAAAGGGCAGCCTCGATGCGCGGCAGATGCCGCAGGGCCGTATTGACGATGGCCCGCACCAAAGCACGGTCGGCGAGGTTCAGCGCACGATAGGCCGGGTTGCCGTTTTCGGCGTCCAGCATGCCGTCGAGCGAGGTCTTCTTGTCCAGCACCGCCGACAGAATTTTGACCGCAGCCGTGCGTGCTGCAAGGCCGGGTTTCCAATCCTCATTGCCGGAGTGTTCGTCGTTCCTTCCACCGGACGGCTTTCGTGTGTGATGTTTTGCCGGTTTGGCGGAAGAATTCGATGTCAAGACCAGGGACCTTTGCGCTCATTC
The DNA here is from genome assembly GCF_000739935.1 of Agrobacterium rubi TR3 = NBRC 13261. Lineage (GTDB taxonomy): Bacteria > Pseudomonadota > Alphaproteobacteria > Rhizobiales > Rhizobiaceae > Agrobacterium > Agrobacterium rubi. The sequence goes on from NZ_BBJU01000017.1 coordinate 85,812, forward strand.
TGTCGGCCGCTTGCCGAGCCTGTGTTCGGCACGGAGCGTGATTTGCGCACCGCCTTATCACTTGTCGGCTGGTAGGTCGATGCTTTCGCAAAGTCCTGCGTCATGCCATGAAGAGCCGCGATGCGGTTGTCGGTGTTAGGATGGGTGGAAAACAGATTGTCCATCCGCTCTCCAGACAACGGATTGATGATGAACATGTGCGCGGTCGCAGGGTTGCGTTCGGCGTCGGGATTGTGAATTTGCTGGGCAGCACCTGCGATCTTTTGCAAGGCGGAGGCCAGCCATAAAGGGTTGCCGCAGATTTCCGCACCGCGTCTGTCGGCGGAATATTCCCGCGTGCGGCTGATCGCCATTTGCACCAGCATGGCCGCCAAAGGGGCCACGATCATCGCTGCGAGAACGCCGATAAAGCCCAGCGGATTGTTGTTCTCGCGGTTGCCGCCAAAGAAGAATGCGAAATTACCCAGCATGGAGATGGCACCGGCAAGTGTCGCTGTGATCGTCATGATCAGTGTGTCACGGTTCTGGATATGCGCCAGCTCATGCGCCATGACGCCCGCCACCTCCTCCGGTGTCAGGCGCTCCATCAACCCCGTCGATGCCGCAACCGCGGCATTTTGCGGATTGCGACCCGTCGCAAACGCGTTCGGCTGCGGGCTGTCATAAACATAGACCTTCGGCATGGGTAGACCGGCATTGTGGGAGAGATCACGGATCATCGCAAAGAAGTCCGGCGCGTTGTGCTCATCCACTTCCTGCGCATTATAGGCCCGCAAGACCATCTTGTCGGAGTTCCAGTAAGAAAAGAAGTTCATGCCAACCGCAAACAGGAAGGCAATCATCATGCCTCCGGTGCCGCCAATCAGGAATCCGATGCCCATGAACAACGCGGTCATGAACGCCAACAACATGGCCGTACGCATTATGTTCATCCGAAAATCTCCGTTCAAAGGTGGAAATGGCTTATCAAGTCCATCTAACTTCTATAATCTGGTTATAAGAAAAGGCTTTTCAATATCCCGTCATAAGGGCTTGAGAACGATGCAGAACCCAGACAACGACAATAATGGCGATACCGTCCGAAAACTTTCACCCGCAGCCCAGCGCGCGCTGAAGGAAGCGGAAGAGCGTCGACGCCAAGCCAAGGCCATGGAGCTGCCCCCGGAGATCGGGGGGCGCGAGGGGCCGGAGGCCGTTCGTTTCGGGGACTATGAAATCAAGGGACGCGCCATCGATTTTTGAGCAAGGCCCAAAGGGCCTCGCTTCTCATCGACCAGATTTTTAATTAAAAATCAAACAGTTAGTTTATTTCTGTTCGAGAAGACGACAAACGCCTTCCAGCTGCTCGAGCGTCCGGTAATTGATCCGGATATGACCACCGGTTCCCCTATGGTTGATTTTTACATCCAGGCCAAGGGCGTCAGAGAGGGTGCGTTCCAGCGCGACCGTGTCGGAATCTTTCTCGTGTTCTTCCTTGCGCGGCAGCATCGGATTGAGCTGCATATGAATATCGGCCTGCGCCATCCGCTCCGCATCGCGAACGGAAAGACCTTTGGCCACGATGGACTTGGCAAGATAGGTGGGATCGGAGGTCGACACCAATGCACGGGCATGGCCTGCCGACAGCGAACCATCCGACAACATATCACGAACCGCTTCCGGTAGTTTCAGAAGCCGCAGACTGTTGGCGACATGGCTGCGGCTCTTGCCAATGATTTCGCCGAGATCATTTTGCGTATAACCATGTTCGGCAATCAGCTGATCGTAGCCCATGGCCTCTTCCAGCGGATTGAGGTCCGAACGCTGCACGTTTTCGACAATGGCCAGCTCTAACGCGGTGCGATCATCCACATCGCGAACGATAACGGGCACGTCCGTAAAGCCAGCCAGCTGTGCTGCGCGCCAGCGGCGTTCACCAGCGATGATTTCGTAGCGGTTTTCGCCGACCGTTCGCACAACGACAGGCTGCACGATACCATGCTGACGGATGGACGAGGCCAAGTCCTGCAATTCGTTCTCGTCGAAGTGCCTGCGTGGATTGCGAGCACTACGAGCTATAAATTCGATCGGTATCGTCCGGTCGGCACTCACGGCCTTTTGCGGCTCACCGACAGGAAGAGGCTGGTCCATTTCGCCAATAAGGGCCGCCAGTCCGCGCCCAAGGCGCCGCTTTGAAAGATCATCGCTCATTTTTTAACTCCATAAACCCAATGAGGCGCTGCACGACATCCATTCGTTCGGCGCATGATGGCATTTTACGTCAGCCAAAAGCGCCGTTGAGAAAATTTTATTGATGTCGTTACGCTGCCTTACGCAAACGTTCACGCTGAATCACTTCAGACGCCAATTGCAAATAAGCCTGGCTGCCGGCGCATTTCAGATCGTAGAGGATCGCTGGCTTGCCATAGGACGGCGCCTCGGAGACACGGACATTGCGAGGTATCAACGTATGATAGACCTTTTCACCCAGATGGGTGCGTACATCGTTGACGACCTGCTGTGCGAGATTGTTACGCGAGTCGAACATGGTCAGCACAATACCTTGAATATCGAGGCCAGGATTGACCGTCACCCGGATTTGATTGACCGTATCCAGCAACTGACTGAGGCCCTCCAGCGCGAAGAATTCGCATTGCAGGGGAACGAGCACGGAATGTGCAGCCGCCATAGCGTTCATGGTCAGCAAATTGAAGGAGGGTGGGCAATCCACCAGGATATAGGAGTAAGTGCGCGCCTCGTCGGACTGCAACGCATTTTTCAGCAAAAACACGCGATTCGATGCGTTCGCGACTTCCATCTCGAAACCCAGAAGGTCCATGGTTGAAGCGACGATATCAAGATTGGGCACGGCGGTCGGAACGACCACCTCGGATATGGTGTTGGCACCGATCAGCAAATCATAGGACGAGAGCTTGCGCGCTCGCCTGTCGATACCCAGACCAGTGCTCGCATTGCCCTGCGGGTCCAGATCGACCACCAAAACGCGTTCACCGATCGCTGCCAGCGCAGTAGCGAGGTTGATCGCGGTCGTCGTTTTCCCAACGCCACCCTTTTGGTTCGCTATCGTGATGATCCGGTTTTTATCAAACATGAGGGTGCACCTGCTGGTCAATCAGCGTTTCGCTGCGAGGTGGCTGATTTCAAGCACAACGGAACTCGCTTCAACGCTGCTTTGATGTATTACCAGATCGAACTCCCAACGACCACGCGCTTTTTGAACCTCTGCCTCATAATCCCGCCCTTTATTCAAATAACAGCGTAAAGTTTCGCGCTGTACTGCCCAAGGCTGGATGTAATCGAGAAGCAAATCAAGGTCCGCGAGCGCACGTGCCGATATTGCGTCACATGGACCGATGGCTTCTGGTGCGGACTCGATGCGAATAGGATGCACGGAACCACGAGCTCCGGTTTCCTTGAGCGCAATACGCAAAAATCCCGCTTTCTTTTTGTTGCTTTCAACAAGATTCACCCAGCCCTCCCCCAATTCAGCGAGAAAAATAGCTGTTATGATGCCAGGAAAACCACCGCCACTGCCGAGGTCAGCCCAGGTGAGCGGCTGCGGCGCCAGCTGGAAGATTTGAGCGCTGTCAGCTATGTGGCGCGACCACACATCTTGGAGCGTGGAGGGTGCGACAAGGTTTGTCGTGGCGTTCCATTTCTTGAAAAGCTCGACAAAATGCTCTAGCCGATCCAATGTTTCACGTGAAACACTCTGGCCGTTTATCTTCATATTCAGACTCGTTATGGCTGTGTGCGCAACTTTGAAGTTTGCGTATAGGAGCCTTTTTTCACCAATGCAAGAATCAACGACACCGCCGCCGGGGTCATACCGTCGACGCGACCAGCCTGCGCAATGTTCGTGGGCCGGGCCGCCTGAAGCTTCTGCTTAAGCTCATTGGACAGTCCTGACAGGACAGAGAAGTCAAAGTCGTCGGGAATTTTGAGATCTTCGTCGCGCTTGATGTCGATAATGTCAGCACTCTGTCGCTGCATGTAGACGGCGTAGGTCGCCTCGATCTCCAGAACTTCTGCCACCTTCATATTGATGTCGGCAAGCTCCGGCCACTCCGGTCGCAGTGTTTGAAGCGTAATGTCGGGATAGGCGAGCAATTCATAAGCGGTCCGACGTTTTCCGTCATTGTTGAGTTTGATGTCGTGTTTTGCAGCCTGGGTAGGTGTGATGGTGAGCTCTTGCAGACGCGCGCGTTGCTGATCCAGTGTTTGCAGAAAGTCCCCAAAACGCTTTGCGCGCTTAGTTCCCACAATTCCGGCCTTTATGCCGAGAGGGGTGAGGCGGAGATCGGCATTGTCCACACGAAGAGAAAGGCGGTACTCAGCGCGCGAGGTGAACATCCGGTAGGGTTCTGTCACACCCTTGGAGGTGAGATCATCGATCATCACACCGACGTAAGATTCGGTTCGGCTGAAATGAACCGGCGCACCACCACTGGCATAAATCGATGCGTTGAGACCAGCGACCAGACCTTGCGCCGCCGCTTCTTCATAGCCCGTCGTACCGTTGATCTGACCAGCCAGAAACAGCCCGGGTACTTTGCGGCACTCGAGAGACGGTTTCAGCTCACGCGGATCAACATAGTCGTATTCGATAGCGTAGCCCGGCTGTAAGATATTGACATTCTCCAGCCCGGGGATGGTACGAATGAACATCTCCTGCACAAAAGCCGGCAGGGATGTCGAGATGCCGTTGGGGTAGATGGTGTCGTCATCCAGACCTTCGGGCTCGAGAAAAATCTGATGGCCGTCGCGCTCACCAAAGCGGACGATTTTATCTTCGATCGATGGGCAATAACGGGGCCCAACACCCTCGATCTGGCCCGAATACATGGCGGACAGGTGGATATTGTCCTGAATAATCTTATGACCGGCTGGCGTCGTCCGGGTGACGCCACATTCAATCTGCGGGTTCGTGATCGCGTCGGTCATGAAAGAGAACGGTACCGGTTCCTCATCCGCACCCTGGCGCTCAACAGAATCCCAATCAATTGTCCTGCTGCTGAGGCGCGCAGGGGTTCCAGTCTTGAGGCGACCCATCGCTAGGCCCTTGCGCGCAAGCGTGTCTGACAGACCCACAGACGGCTTTTCGCCAACGCGACCAGCAGGAATCTTTTCGGAACCGATATGAATAAGACCACGGAGAAATGTGCCGCTGGTCAGAACAACTGAACGACAAGCAATCGTCCGGCCGTCGGCCAGAATAACGGCAACGATGACGTCATTATTCATCTCGATATCATAAGCATCGCCTTCTATAACGGTTATGTTTTCGATGGCAGCAATTTCCGCCTGCATCGCTTCGCGATAAAGACGACGATCGGCCTGTGTGCGCGGGCCACGAACGGCGGGTCCCTTTTTGCGATTGAGCATCCGGAACTGGATTCCACCCGCATCAGCGACACAGCCCATCAAGCCATCCAACGCGTCGATCTCCCTCACAAGGTGACCTTTGCCCAAACCGCCGATGGCAGGGTTGCAGGACATGACACCGATCGTGTCCTTGTTGTGGGTTAGAAGGGCGGTTTTCGCGCCATGGCGCGCAGCAGCGGCAGCCGCTTCGCTGCCCGCATGACCACCGCCAATTACAACGACATCATATGTCATTATAAATCTCTTTATCCCTGTCGCAGCCAAAAGGCGCGAGATGTTTCACGTGAATCATTTGCCGATACAAAACTCGGAGAATATTACGCCGAGCAAATCTTCTACATCCACACGCCCGGTGATACGTCCCAGCGCCGTTGCGGCAAGCCGCAAATATTCCGATCGGATCGCGAGATCCATACCGTCAGATGTGAGCGCATCACTAACATAGTTGAGCGTCTCTTCAAGCCGTTTCTTATGTCTGGCACGAACGGGTGCCAATGTCAGTGACGATCCGACCCTTTTTTCGATCTCGATCTTGATCGCAGACCGAAGCTGGTCCAGCCCCGCACCTGTCTTAGCAGAAAGAGCGATATCATAGGTACCGCGCACCACTTCGTGGGAATCGGACTTTGTCGCAACTCGCAAAGTCCGACCCGTCTCGTGTTCGTTCAATTGTTGCGGTTCCGAATCGAAGTCAGACAAGAGCAAGATAAGATCGGCAGTCTGGGCTGTTCGCCGCGCACGCCGCATGCCCTCCTGCTCGACGACATCGTTGGTTTCCCGAAGACCTGCCGTATCGAAAAGCGTCACCATGTAACCACCGATGTTGAGATCAATGCTGAGAACGTCACGTGTCGTGCCGGCTATGTCGGTCACAATCGCAACGTCACGCCCGCTTAAAGCATTTAGGAGTGTCGACTTTCCGACATTTGGGGCGCCCAGAAGTGCGACTTTAAAACCATCACGAATGATTTCGTTGCCTGACCCCGCGGTTAGGTGCTGATCCAGTTCCGCACGAAGTGTCGCGACATCCCTCCACACCTGGTCTGCAACGGAATCAGGAACATCTTCCTCGTCGGAAAAGTCGAGCTCAGCCTCAATCAAGGCGCGGCAGCGGGTCAGGCGGTGCGCCCATCCATCGTAAAGCTCCGAAAGCCTGCCGCTTGTCTGCTCGACGGCCAGGCGGCGCTGCATTTCGGTTTCGGCCTTGAGAAGATCGGCGAGCCCTTCGACCTCAAGCAGATCCATCTTACCATTGTCATAGGCGCGCTTGGAAAACTCACCGGCATCAGCGGGACGAACCGCGGGGATGGCGTTCAGCTCCGTGAACACCGCATCCACCACGGCGCGGCTGCCATGGACGTGGATTTCCACGCAGTCTTCTCCCGTAAACGAATACGGAGTTGGGAAAAAGAGAACGAGCCCCTGGTCGACCACCTCATCGTTGCGGTTCCGAATCGTTTTTAACGCCGCCATACGAGGCGCTGGCAGGGCACTTCGCGTCAGTGTCTCAAGCGCCTGACGTGCCAAAGGACCGCTGATGCGCAAGATCGCCACGCCAGCTGGCAGTGAGCCGCTGGAGAGGGCGTAAATCGTATCTGTAGACGGCGACATCGGGCTTCGGCTCCATCAAGTGTTGGCGAGCGTTGGGATCACCGCTGGTCGCTAGCACGAACACCAACGGTGTGCTCTCAAAAGAATTGGCCGCGTCCGTTTTTGCGGACGCGGCCTTATGACATAATGAGAGAATGCGGATGATTACGTGTTCATCGAATCGAAGAAATCGCCGTTGTTCTTTGTCTGCTTCAGCTTGTCGATCAGGAACTCAATAGCGTCCGTCGTGCCCATCGGTGCGAGGATGCGGCGCAGAACGAAGATTTTCTGGAGATCCTGACGCGGAACGAGAAGGTCTTCCTTACGCGTACCGGATTTCAGAATATCCATCGACGGGAAGATGCGCTTGTCGGCGACCTTGCGATCCAGCACAATTTCCGAGTTGCCGGTGCCCTTGAATTCTTCGAAGATGACTTCGTCCATACGGCTGCCGGTATCGATCAGGGCAGTAGCAATGATCGTCAGCGATCCACCTTCTTCGATATTACGGGCAGCCCCGAAGAAGCGCTTGGGGCGCTGCAAGGCGTTGGCGTCCACACCACCGGTCAGAACCTTGCCGGAAGAGGGAACGACGGTGTTGTAGGCGCGGCCAAGGCGTGTGATCGAATCAAGCAGGATGACGACATCACGACCGTGTTCGACAAGGCGCTTGGCTTTCTCGATCACCATTTCGGCGACCTGAACGTGGCGCACGGCGGGTTCATCGAAGGTGGACGATACGACTTCACCCTTCACCGAACGCTGCATATCGGTCACTTCTTCCGGCCGCTCGTCGATCAGAAGAACGATCAGGTAGCATTCCGGATGATTGGCAGTGATCGAATGGGCGATGTTCTGGAGAAGAACCGTCTTACCGGTGCGCGGTGGCGCGACGATCAAACCGCGCTGGCCCTTGCCGAGCGGGGCAACCAGATCCATCACGCGGGCGGACAAATCCTTGGATGTCGGTATCTCGAGTTCCAGCTTGAAACGCTCGTTTGGGTAGAGCGGTGTCAAATTGTCGAAATGCACCTTGTGGCGAATTTTTTCCGGGTCATCGAAGTTGATCGTGTTGACCTTGAGCAGCGCGAAATAACGCTCGCCTTCCTTGGGTCCACGGATCGGTCCTTCGACGGTATCGCCTGTTTTCAACGAGAACCGGCGGATCTGCGACGGCGAGATGTAAATGTCGTCGGGACCCGGCAGGTAATTGGCGTTGGCAGAGCGCAGGAAACCGAAGCCATCCTGAAGAACTTCAACGACACCTTCGCCAATGATCTCGACGTCCTGGCTCGCAAGAACCTTGAGGATTGCAAACATGAGCTCCTGCTTGCGCATCGTGCTCGCATTTTCGACTTCCAGGGATTCGGCAAAAGTCAGCAAATCGGTAGGAGATTTGCTCTTGAGTTCCTGAAGCTTCATTTCAGCCATGAAGAGAAAGACCGTCTTTAAAATATGTGTGGGGAGGGGCTTGTTCGCGAATCAGGTACTGTGGGTGGCCCGCAGACGTCTGAATAATTCACATGCCATTGAGATGAGTGACCGGAAAATAGCGGTTCAGCCCGCAAGCCGCAAGAGGAAAGCACCAATTCCGAGAAATTTATCGTGAACAGCCGTTATCCAAACGGTTTCACAACCACCAGTATGACTATGGCGATCATCAGAAGCGTCGGAACCTCGTTCATCAACCGCCAGTGACGGGCGGTGCGGATGTTCTCATCGCGCGCAAACCGCTTGGCACTGCGGCTGAAATAGACATGGGTCACGGTCATCAACACCACCAGCGCGATCTTCGCATGCAGCCAGCCGCCGGAAAACCCATAGACCGACCAAGCGAGATAAAGCCCAAGCACCCAGGAGATCATCATGGCGGGGTTCATGATGATCCTGATCAGACGCTGTTCCATGATCTTGAAGGTCTCGGATTTGTCGGAGCCGGGTTCAGCGTCGGTGTGATAAATGAAAAGCCGCGGCAGATAGAACAATCCGGCCATCCACGAGATAACAGCGATGATGTGGAGTGCCTTGATCCAGAGATAGGCATCGGCAGGATCGACATGCAGCACCACCGCAATCAGGCCAACGAACACGGCAAGAGCTGCCGCTGCCCGCAACCGCGTCTTGCGGCCTGCTTTAGCCGAGGTCGGTTTTTCCTGCGTCATGACCTGTCCCCGTAAGAGCGCACCCGCGCCACAAGCCTGGCGACATTCTCTGGGTCGGCCTGGGGTGTGATGCCGTGGCCAAGATTGAAAATCAGGGGGCCATTCCCGAGACAATCGAGGATCGCGTCTATGCCGTCTTCAAGCGCCTTGCCACCAGCCACCATGCGCATGGGATCGAGATTTCCCTGAACGGGACCGTCTTTTTGAAGATCACGGGCAAAGGACAGCGGCACACTCCAGTCGAGACCGATCGCATCGGCCTTGGTCTTCTGGCGGTAATCCTTCAGCAGAATGCCCGCACCCTTAGCAAAGGCGATGATCTTGGCATCAGGGCGACGGGCCCGAACGGATTCGATGATGCGAGCTACGGGCTTGACGGCATACTCCTCGAATTCTTTCTCTCCGAGCACGCCCGCCCAGGAATCGAAAATCTGGACAGCATCGGCACCTGCATCCAGCTGTGCCACCAGATAATCGGCCGAGGCCTCGGCGAGAAAGGCCAGCAGCGCTTCCATTGCCTGTGGATGCTGATAGCCGAACAGGCGGGCAGGGGCCTGGTCCGGTGTTCCATGGCCGGCAATCATGTAGGTCGCGACGGTCCAGGGCGCTCCACAGAAACCAAGCAGCGTGGTTTTCTCTGGCAGTTCACGGCGCAGGCGTCTGACCGCTTCAAACACCGGAGCAAGATGGGGCAAAACATTGTCTGCCGTCAGCGCTGAAATCTCATCCGCACTGATCGGGTCCATCGCTGGTCCCTTGCCTTCCGTGAAGGTGACATTGCGATGAAGCGCGTCAGGAATGACCAGAATATCGGAAAACAGAATCGCAGCATCGAGATCGAAACGACGGATCGGCTGAAGCGTGACCTCCGTTGCCAGTTCAGGATTGTAGCAAAGATCAAGGAAACTTCCTGCGACTTTGCGCGTTTCTCGATACTCGGGAAGGTATCTCCCTGCCTGTCTCATAAGCCAGATGGGAGGAGGGCTGAGTGCCTCTCCATTCAAAACCTTCAAAACGCTACGTTCAGACATCGGCGCATCTTTTCTAAAAAAATAATAAAAGAGATTCTTAGAGATTTTCTATTTCTTAGAGTCTGTGAGTAGCAAGGATTAAATCTTATCCGGCCGATATGCCGCATCGGTGCCAAGAAGACGATTGCGATAAAAACGTTTATGCCAGAGCAATGAAACATCGGGGATAATGCGAAACAAGGTATTATTTTCAGTGCCTTATGAGAAAGAGGCATAGCCAGCTTCCTGTGGATAAAGGCGGGGTGGTTTTGAAGAACGTTTCATTGTCCTCACAATTCACAAGATGCCTTTTGCTTGCTACACAAAAACCCGATTGTGGATAAAACGGCAGTTTTACACCGTGCGGGAGCAGGACCGGGCAAAGGCGACAGCTTGTCCAGTGTTATCAACAGGGAGCCGAGAACAGCGTGGAGAACACAAAAAGCTTCTTCCATCTTCACCTGATTTCTGACTCAACCGGTGAGACTCTGATGTCGGCGGGCCGGGCGGTGTCGGCGCAGTTTCACGCGGCCATGCCGTTGGAACATGTATATCCGATGGTGAGAAATCAAAAACAGCTGCAACAGGTGATCGATAGCATCGATAAGGAACCCGGCATCGTGCTTTATACGATCGTCGATGAGCAACTGGCGCAGTTCCTCGATCTTCAATGCCATGCCATCGGCGTTCCCTGCGTCAATGTCCTGGAACCTGTCATTGGAATCTTCCAAACCTATCTCGGCGCCACATCAAGACGACGGGTTGGTGCCCAGCACGCCTTGAACGCCGATTATTTTGCGCGCATCGAAGCGTTGAACTTCGCGATGGATCACGATGATGGGCAGATGCCGGAAAGTTACGATGAGGCGGATGTCGTCATCATCGGTATCAGCCGCACGTCCAAGACACCCACCAGCATCTATCTGGCCAATCGCGGCGTCAAAACCGCCAATATTCCCGTCGTGCCGGACGTGCCTTTGCCAGACAGTCTTTATAAGGCCAAGAAGCCGCTGATCGTCGGGCTCGTAGCGACATCCGACAGAATATCGCAGGTTCGGGAACATCGAGAGCTGGGTGCGACCGGCGGCTTTGACCGTCGCCAATACATCGACCGTGCCACGATTATGGAAGAGTTGAAATACGCCCGTGCGCTGTGCGCGCGCAATGACTGGCCATTGATCGATGTTACACGCCGGTCGATCGAAGAGACAGCTGCCGCCATTCTTGCTCTTCGGCAAAGGACGCGTTAATCCGTCGCTTCCTTCTTCGGAGACCATGGTTGATGAAACCAGACCTTATCCTTGCATCCACAAGTGCGTCGCGACAAATGCTAATGCGCAATGCCGGCCTCACCTTTACCGCGCAACCAGCCGATATCGACGAGCGCGCCATCGATGCGCAGCTGGTGAAAAATGGCGCGACACCTGACCGGGTTGCCGTGGAACTCGCCAGGGCAAAAGCGCTTTCCGTCAGTGCCGAAAAACCTGGCGCCGTGGTTCTCGGCTGTGATCAGACCATGTCGCTCGGAACCCGGATTTATCATAAACCGAAAGATATGGCTGAGGCCCATGCCAACCTGATGTCTTTATCGGGTCAGACGCACCACCTAAATTGCGGTGCGGCGCTTGCCTTTGGAGGTAAGATTATATGGGACGTCGTGACCTTCGCCGACCTGACAGTGCGCGACTTGACCGATGATTTCATAGAGCGACATCTAGAGCGGGTCGGTCCAAAAGTATTGTCCAGTGTCGGTGCCTACCATTTGGAAGGCGAGGGCATTCAGCTTTTCAGCGCCATAGAGGGTGACTACTTCACGATCCTTGGCCTGCCGCTTTTACCTCTCTTAACAAAACTTCGAGACTTGGACCTGATCGATGGTTGATTCACGTGAAACATTAACCATCAAGGCCTTCGTCACCGGCTATCCAATCAAGCATTCGCGCTCTCCACTGATTCACGGCCACTGGTTGAAGACGTTTGATGTGACCGGCTCCTATGAGGCCATCGCCGTCGCGCCTGACAAATTCGAGGGTTTTATCACCACATTGAAATCGGGTGAGATGGGTGGTTTTGTCGGTGGCAACGTGACGATCCCGCACAAGGAATCCGCCTACCGATTGGCCGACAAACCGGATGAGGTGGTTGAAGAGCTTGGTGCTGCCAACACATTGTGGCTTGAGGACGGACAGCTGTGCGCGACCAACACCGACGGTTATGGCTTTCTATCCAATCTCGATGCGCGCCATCCCGGTTGGGATAAGGCCGACAGGGCCGTCGTTCTGGGCGCCGGAGGTGCAAGCCGCTCTGTCGTTCAGGCACTGCGCAATCGCGGCATCGGTGAAATCAATGTCGTCAACCGCACGATTGGCCGCGCCAAGGAATTGCGCAGCCGGTTTGGGGGATGCGTCTTTGCTCACCCGATGGAGGCACTGCCGGAGGTTTTGGGCGGCGCAGGCTTGTTCGTCAACACGACCTCGCTGGGTATGGATGGGCGCGATGCCCCGCATATCGATTTCTCCACGCTGCGTTCGGAGGCGGTCGTGACAGATGTGGTCTATGTGCCGCTCAAAACACCGATCCTTCAATCTGCCGAGGAGCAGGGTTTTGCCATTGTCGATGGCTTGGGCATGCTTCTACATCAGGCCACGCCCGGCTTTGAAAAGTGGTTTGGCAAAACACCTGAAGTAAACGAGCCGCTGCGGGCACTCATCATCGCTGATATGGATAAGCACGGATGATCACTATTGGCTTGACCGGCTCCATCGGCATGGGAAAATCGACAACCGCCAAGCTGTTTGCGGACGAGGCGGTCGCCGTCTGCGATTCCGATGCGCTTGTGCATGACCTCTACGGAAACGAAGCGGTACCTCTGATCGAGGGCGCATTTCCCGGCACCACCACAGACGGACGCGTGGATCGTGAAAAGCTGAGCGAACACCTGCGACAGAATCCGGCTCACTTTAAGATGCTTGAAGCAATCGTGCATCCCTTGGTACAGCAGAAACAAAGGCAGGTTCTTGAAATGCAGCGTTCTCGTGGTGCTGAATTTGCGCTTCTGGATATTCCCTTGTTGTTCGAAACCGGTGCGGAGACACGGGTCGACTCGGTTGTCGTCGTCAGTTGCGCACCCGATATCCAAAGGCAACGCGTCCTGTCACGGCCGGGGATGACGGAGGAAAAGTTTCAGATGATCCTTGCGCGACAGCTGCCGGACGCGGAAAAGAAAAGGCGCGCAAACTTCGTCATCGATACCGGCCAAGGCTTGGATGGTGCCAGATCGCAGGTACGGGCAGTGCTTGCCGGTTTGCGGGCAGAGAAACACGGGAAGAGATAGTCATGCGCGAGATCATATTCGATACGGAAACGACGGGTCTGGAATCAAAGGCCGACCGCATCATCGAAATCGGCGGCATCGAACTGTTCAATCATTTTCCGACCGGCCGTACACTGCACCTCTACATCAATCCCGGCGACCGCAAGGTTCATCCCGATGCCTTAGCCGTCCATGGCATCACCGACGAGTTCCTGCAGGACAAACCGAAATTCGAAGAGGTCGTTCAGGAAATCCGTGATTTTTTCGAAGGCGCGCGGTGGGTGGCCCACAATGCCACCTTTGATATGGGCTTTATCAATGCCGAGTTTGCCCGGATCGGCATTGAAGCCGTGTCGCCGGAGGTCGTGACCGATACATTGTCCATGGCGCGGCGCAAACATCCCATGGGTCCGAACTCCCTGGATGCGCTGTGCCGTCGCTATGGCATCGACAATTCGCATCGTACCAAGCACGGCGCATTGCTCGACTCCGAACTTCTGGCCGAAGTGTATATCGAGATGATCGGCGGACGTCAGACGGCGCTGGGTTTCGGCAGTTCCGCCAAGACGCGTTCAACGAGCCTGGTGGAAGACGTTCCCATTGAAGTCCTGACGCGCGAAAAGCCCCTGCCATCGAGACTGAACCCAGATGTCGCTGCTGCGCATGGAAAATTGGTTCTATCGATGGGTGACAAGGCGATCTGGAACAAATACCAGCAGAATTAGAGCGTTCCTTGTTAAATGGAAACGCTTAGGCGTTGTCCTTATGTCGGCAGAAATCGTCCAACAAAAAACCCGGGCTTGCGACCCGGGTTTTTTGTTGTCGGAAGTTCAAAGATCAGTTCGGAACGGCCTGGACCTTGGCGCGAGCCTGTTCTTCGGCAACGCGCTGCGCAAACATCTGCGAGAAATCGATCGGGTCGATCATCAGTGGCGGGAAGCCACCATTGCGGGTGACGTCGGCAATGATCTGGCGTGCGAAGGGGAAGAGAAGGCGCGGGCACTCGATGAAGAGCACCGGCAGCATGTGTTCCTGCGGAAAACCGGTGATGCGGAACACGCCGCCATAGACCAGCTCGGCCACGAACAAAACCTTGTCGCCATCCTTGGCTTCGGCGTTCAGCGTCAGCACGACGTCGAAATCGGAACCCGAGATCGGATTGGCATTGACGTTGACATTGATGTTGATCGCCGGTGCACCGTCACGGGCCTGGAGCGAGCGGGGCGCGCCCGGATTTTCGAACGACAGGTCCTTGGTGTATTGGGTCAGAATGTTGAGGGATGGGTTTGCACCGTCCTGCACACCGTTTTCAGTGGTCATAATATGTCCTCGCGGATTGAATTCTTGGAAGCCCGTCTATCATCTAGACCAAGGCCTTACAACCCTTCGATATGAAGGGTGGCGTCAGGATTTCGGCAGGTCGCGGTCACCCTTATTCGACGACCATGGAGACTGTCTTGGGCCATCCCGGTGGAAATCGTCTTCGTCCAGATCGACCACTTTCGACGACGGTTCGCCTTGAGGGCCGGCATGGAAACCCCGGCTCTTGAACGAACTGGCCACGACGATGCGCGGGCCGAAGGATGTCCAGATCAGCGATCGGAAGCTGGGGATCAGCAAGAGAAGGCCGATCGTATCGGTGATGAAGCCCGGCAGAAACAAGAGAATGCCCGCAATCACCCGCATGCCACCACTGACGATGGCTTTCGCCGGTTCGCCGCCGGTACGGCTTGCATTTTGAAGATCGCGCATCATGCCCAGTCCGCCCGATCTCAAAATGACGAGGCCGAGAAACGAGGTGAGCAGAATGAGCGCCAAGGTCAGCCAGACGCCCAAGGCCTTGCCCACGACGATGAAGCCGGCAATTTCCAGGATCGGCATCAACAGGACGACGATGGGTAACAAAGAGAAACGCATATTCCGAGCCTTGCGTGTTGTCGAAACCCGTGCGCCTAGTGCAGGCGCTTGAGATGTCCCGACGGACTGAACCGACGCACCGGACGAAATGAAAAGCAGTTTCTGGCTCATCCGATGCTTGAACAGAAACCATATCGCCAATTTGCCCGTCTTGGGAGACCGGCGTTCGAATCTGCATATTTGAATGATGAACAGATGCAGACTATATGATGTGTAGAAAATTGAATTTAAATGGTGGTGTCGGTAAAAGATGAACTCAAGCGACTTAATAACATTGTTTTTTCTTGTGGCTGCTGTGCTGGTTTTCTTCCAGCTTCGCAGTGTCCTTGGTCGTCGGACCGGCAATGAAAAGCCGCCTGTGGATCCCTATACCCCGCGCGATGCCGTCAAATCTCCCGCCACAGACGATAACAAGGTCGTGACCTTGCCGAAGCGTGGCGAAGAGGATGAGGAAAATCGTTTTGCCGAGATCGACGCCATCGCACCGGCGGGCTCTGCATTGAACGATTCGCTTCGGGAGCTGAACAAGACCGATCCGACATTCCGCCCGAAGGAATTTTTGAACGGTGCACGCATGGCCTACGAGATGATCGTCATGGCATTTGCCGAAGGCGATAGAAAAATCCTCAAGGATCTCCTGTCCAAGGAAGTTTACGAGGGCTTTGACGCCGCCATTACCGAGCGGGAAAGTCGCGGCGAAGTGGTCAAATCGACCTTTGTCGGCACCGAAAAGATCGATATCACCCAGGCGAGCATCCGCGATTCTGAAGAGCAGATCACCCTGCGGATCAAGAGCCAGCTGATTTCCGCCACCTATGACAAGGATGGCAAGCTGATCGATGGTGATCCGGAAAGCGTATCCGATGTCGACGACATCTGGACCTTCTCGCGGGATATCCGCTCGCGCGATCCGAACTGGAAGCTGATCGCGACCGAATCCGAACAATGAGCAGCCTTGGCCGCGATTTCGCGTTAGAAGAGGTATCGTTCGAGCAATTGCCCGGTTGGCAGACGGACGATCCCTCTTCGCTGCTTCCGGCCATGCAATCCGTCCGCTCGCACCTGAGTCAATCAAAACCCTATCGCGCCGGGGCGCTCGGGCTGAGTGCGGAAGAGCTTTCGGCCCTGCTGGAAAAGGCCGACGAAGCCAGCTTTGAACATGCCAGCACCGCACGGCGGTTTTTCGAAGACCATTGCGTTCCCTTCAAGATATCACCGTCCCAGGGCAAAAGTGGCTTCGTGACCGCTTTCTATGAGCCTGAGCTCGACGTATCGGAAAAGCCCGATGCGACCTTCAAATATCCGATCTATCGTCGTCCACCCGATCTGATCGATCTGGATGATGCCAACAGGCCGTCGGATATCGATCCCTATTATGCCTTCGGCTTGCAGCGCGATGGAGAGATTTCGACCTATCCTGATCGCGGTGAGATCGACCGTGGATATCTGGAGGGTCGAAGCCTGGAGATTGCCTGGGCCAAGTCCAAAGTGGATCTGTTCTTCGTGCATGTCCAGGGCGCCGCACGTCTTCGCTATGCCGATGGCACGATCAGGCGTATCACCTATGCCGCCAAGGCTGGCCATATGTTTTCACCCATCGGTCGCCTGCTGCTGGACAGGGGCGAGCTCGATCCCGCCACCATCTCGATGCAGACAATCCGGCAATGGCTGAATGATCATCCCGAAGAGGTGGACGAGGTGCTGTGGCACAACCGCTCCTACATCTTCTTCCGCGAGGCGGATGTGGAAGGGCTTGAACTCGGACCGATCGCGGCTGCCAAGGTGCCGTTGATCGCGGGCAGGGCGCTGGCGGTGGATCGCCTCATCCACACATTCGGCTTTCCGTTTTATATCAGCTCGCAAAGCCTGACCCATCTGGATCAAGGGCGTCCCTTCGGTCGGCTGATGCTGGCGCTCGATACAGGCTCGGCCATCGTCGGGCCTGCACGGGGCGATATCTTCACCGGCTCTGGCGATGAGGCAGGCGAGTTGGCAGGCACCGTGCGCAACGCGGCAGATTTCTATATCCTCATTCCGCGTGGGGCGGCGGAGAGGTATCGGTAATGAAGGGCGGTCGCAAACTCGGCAGAGACGAGCGCATCTTATGGGGCAAGGTTGCCAAGACGACCCGGCTGATTTCCGGCAGCGTCGAGGACTTGATGGCCTTTGAAGCGCTGGAAGCCGAGATCGAGCCCGTGCCTCCACCTCCACCCGCAAAAAAGCCCATTCCGCCTTTCCCGAAAATGATCATCGAGACGATACCGCAATCGGCATCGCCGGACCCGGACCGAAAGCGCATCCACAGCCCGCTGGAAAAGCCCGTCAAACGCAAGCTGACCCGCGGGCGGTTGCCGCTGGAAGCACGCATCGATCTGCACGGCATGTTTCAGAGCGAAGCGCATGCGGTGCTTCTCGATTTCCTCGTGCGTGCTCATGAGCGCGGCTTACGCCACGTTCTGGTCATCACAGGTAAGGGTCGCTCGATGGGCAGCGATGGCGCCTTGAAACGTGCGGTGCCGATGTGGTTTTCCAAATCGGAATACCGTCACCTCATCTCGTCCTACGAGGATGCCTCGATGAACCACGGTGGGGATGGTGCGCTCTATGTGCGTCTGGCCCGCCGACGCGGAGACACGTCATGACGCCGTTTGCGGAAGCGGTGCGTGTTCTGCGCGACAAGAAGGGCGTAACGCAAAAGCAGATGGCGCTGGCGATCGGTGTGTCGCCCGCCTATCTCTCGGCACTGGAACATGGCAAGCGCGGCAAGCCGAGCTTCGATCTGCTCCAGCGCATCGCCGGTTATTTCAACATCATCTGGGATGAGGCCGATGAACTCTTCTCGCTCGCAGGCACATCCGACCCCCGCGTGGTCATCGATACCGCCGGTTTGCCGCAGGAATATACCGCTTTCGCCAACGGATTGGCGCGGAATATTCGCAAGCTGGCGCCAACTGTGATAGAGGAATTGGCAGAGGTGCTGCAAAAAAGCCGTTCTTACGATTGAAACCCGCGCTATCCCCCGCTTTATGCAGGGTTTTGACGCTCGTGGACTTTGGATATCGAGGCGGAATTTCTATAGTCACACGTCAGATTTAAAGTGATTCGCTGTCGCGCCGTCCGCAAACAGATGCGCTGCGACAGATACATTTGGAAAGAGTGCTTATGACTGAAACTCCGTCGAGCGAAAACGCCGCCAGTGCAGCCTATGGAGCCGACTCGATCAAGGTCTTGAAGGGCCTTGACGCGGTGCGCAAACGTCCCGGCATGTATATCGGCGATACCGACGACGGTTCCGGTCTGCACCACATGGTCTACGAAGTCGTCGACAACGCGATCGATGAAGCCTTGGCCGGTCATGCCGACCTGGTGACGGTGACGCTGAATGCCGATGGTTCGGTATCGGTCACCGACAATGGTCGCGGCATCCCCACCGATATCCACACCGGCGAGGGCGTCTCGGCTGCCGAAGTCATTATGACCCAGCTGCACGCGGGCGGTAAGTTCGACCAGAACTCCTACAAGGTCTCAGGCGGTCTGCACGGCGTGGGCGTCTCGGTCGTGAACGCTCTGTCGGTCTGGCTGAAGCTGCGCATTCGCCGCAACGGCAAAATCCACGAGATTTCCTTTACCCATGGCGTGGCCGATGGCCCGCTGAAGATCGTGGGTGAATATGAGGGTCGTTCGGGCACGGAAGTTACCTTCCTCGCCAGCACCGAAACCTTCACCATGACGGAATACACCTACGCGACGCTGGAACACCGGCTGCGCGAACTGGCCTTCCTGAATTCGGGCGTGCGTATTCTTTTGACCGACAAGCGCCATTCCGACATCAAGCAGGAAGAGATGCTTTATGATGGCGGTCTGGCAGCCTTCGTGCAGTATCTCGATCGCTCCAAGAAGCCGCTGGTCGACAAGCCTGTTTACATCATCGGCGAAAAAGACGGCATTACCGTTGAAGTCGCGATGTGGTGGAACGACACCTACCACGAAAACATGCTGTGCTTTACCAACAACATCCCTCAGCGCGATGGCGGCACGCATATGGCCGGTTTCCGCGGTGCGTTGACGCGCCAGGTGACCTCCTATGCCGATAGCTCCGGCATTACCAAGCGCGAAAAGGTTTCCCTTCAGGGCGAAGATTGCCGCGAAGGTCTGACCGCTGTTCTCTCGGTCAAGGTTCCCGACCCGAAATTCTCGTCGCAGACCAAAGACAAGCTGGTGTCGTCCGAAGTGCGGCCCGTTGTCGAAAATCTCGTCAACGAAGCGCTCAGCACCTGGTTCGAAGAACATCCGACCGAAGCCAAAATCCTGGTCGGCAAGGTCGTTGAAGCTGCGATTGCGCGTGAAGCCGCCCGCAAGGCCCGTGAACTGACCCGCCGCAAGGGCGCACTCGATATCTCCTCCTTGCCCGGCAAGCTTGCCGATTGCTCGGAGCGTGATCCGGCTAAATCTGAAGTCTTCCTCGTCGAGGGTGACTCCGCCGGTGGTTCTGCAAAACAGGGCCGTTCGCGTGAAACGCAGGCTATTTTGCCCTTGCGCGGTAAAATCCTGAATGTCGAACGCGCGCGTTTCGACAAGATGCTGTCGAGCCAGGAAATCGGCACGCTGATTACGGCGCTCGGCACCTCCATCGGCAAGGACGAGTTCAACGCCGACAAGCTGCGCTACCACAAGATCATCATCATGACCGACGCTGACGTCGACGGCGCGCATATTCGCACGCTGCTTTTGACGTTCTTCTTCCGCCAGATGCCGGAGCTGATCGAGCGCGGCCATCTCTATATCGCCCAGCCACCGCTCTATAAGGTCACGCGCGGCAAGTCCGTTCAGTATCTGAAGGACGAAAAGGCGCTGGAAGACTATCTGATTTCCATGGGTATCGAAGAGGCGTCGCTGACATTGGGGTCCGGTGAAGTCCGCGTCGGCCAGGATTTGCGTGAGGTCATTCTCGATGCTGTACGCATGCGCACGCTGATCGACAATCTGCATTCGCGCTACAGCCGCTCGATTGTCGAGCAGGCAGCCATTGCCGGTGCGATGAACCCTGAATTGTCGGCGGATGCCAGCAAGGCTGAAGCCACCGTTGCCGAGGTTGCGCGTCGTCTGGATATGATCGCAGAAGAAACCGAGCGCGGCTGGACCGGCGAAGTTCTTGATGATGGCGGTTTGCGCTTCTGGCGCATGGTGCGCGGCGTGAAAGAAGTCTCCACGCTGGATATGGGCCTGATGGGTTCGGCAGATGCGCGACACATCGACCAGCTGGCCACTCGCATGGGTGATATCTACAAGACGCCGCCGGTGCTGCAACGCAAGGACGGAACGCTGACGATTTCAGGCCCCCGCTCGCTTCTCGATGCCATCTTTGCAGCAGGCCGCAAGGGCTTGTCGATGCAGCGTTACAAGGGTCTTGGTGAAATGAATGCCGAGCAGCTGTGGGAAACCACGCTCGACGCCAATGTGCGCTCGCTGCTTCAGGTGAAAATTCCTGACGCAACCGATGCCGACAGCCTGTTTGCCCGTCTGATGGGCGACGAGGTCGAGCCTCGCCGTGACTTCATCCAAGAAAACGCGCTGAACGTCGCCAATCTCGATATCTGATTTTAGGTGGATTGTCGCGTCAGACGATTCACGTGAAACGCATTTTTAACAAAAGGCCCGAGGGATATTCTTCCTCGGGCCTTTTGTTTGATCTAATGCCGATGAAACAGGGTTTATTCGGCCTTGCCGGTAAACTTGCCCTCGAAGGCGACGTCGGAGAGCGGCACTCTGTCGCTCGGCACTTCCCGCTCTGCAAGCTCTGGCGATAGGGTGGACTTGTCAGCCATTGTCCCGATCGCGACGGCGGCCTCGACGACGAACCCGGCTGGGATGTCCAGTGTCTCGACGATCTTGTCCTTGAAGATCCCCGCCATGCCGTGGGCGTGGTAGCCGAGCATATGGGATTGCAAGGCAAGCGACAGCCAGGCAGCACCCGCATCGAAAGAATGGGTCGTTGCCGGTTTCTTCTCGCCGTCGCGGGAAATCGTAAAGTCGCGGGAAATGATGAAAAGCAGCACGGCGGCGTTTTTCGCCCAGACCTGATTGCCTTCCATCAACAGGCTGACAAAGGTCTCCCATTGCTCGGTGCCCTTATGGGCAAAGACAAAGCGCCATGGCTGCTGGTTGGATGAAGACGGCGCCCAATGCGCAGCGTCGAGGATCGTCAGCAGATGTTCTCTCGGCATTCCTGTCCCGTCAAACGCACGTGGCGACCAACGATCCAGAAATATGGGATCGACCGGATACTCGGACTGGCGTGAATTGGCGTAGGTCATATCATCTCCTCGACACTGTTTGACGTCATGATGCATAGGCGCACCGTGAGGCCCTCAGGAAATGTCATACACCCCCGCTGAGGAAAATGCCTCCTACAATCCGAAGAGCGATGTTTTGAATTGCTAGCAGGGGTGACACGGATAAATAGTTCGTTCATATATGCAGAAACATGTCGGACAACGGGAGAAATGTCATGAAATTGTTACGCGTCGGCCAACCGGGTCACGAAAAGCCAGCTATCCTCGATGCTGATGGAAAGGTGCGCGATTTGTCCGCGCATGTGAAAGACATCGGTGGCGATGCCATTTCTCCCGAAGGTCTCAAGAAGATCGCAGCCATCGATCTGGCTTCGCTTCCGGTTCTGAGCGACGACCGTATCGGCGCTTGCGTCTCCGGCACCGGCAAATTCATTTGTATCGGTCTCAATTTCTCCGATCACGCAGCTGAAACAGGCGCCACTGTGCCACCGGAGCCGGTGATTTTCATGAAGGCCACATCGGCTATCGTCGGACCGAACGACGATGTCGTTATCCCGCGCGGTTCAGAAAAGACGGACTGGGAAGTCGAACTCGGCGTGGTCATCGGCAAAACGGCGAAATATGTCTCCGAAGCCGATGCTCTGGATTACGTCGCCGGCTATTGCGTTTCGCATGATGTGTCAGAGCGTGCCTTCCAGTCCGAGCGTCAGGGACAATGGACCAAGGGCAAGTCCTGCGATACCTTCGGTCCGGTCGGCCCATGGCTCGTCACCAAGGACGAAGTCGCCGATCCGCAAAACCTCGGCATGTGGCTGAAGGTCAATGGCGAGACGATGCAGAACGGCTCCAGCAAGACCATGGTCTATGGCGTTGCCCATGTCGTCTCCTACCTCAGCCAGTTCATGTCCCTGCATCCCGGCGACATCATCTCCACCGGCACCCCTCCCGGCGTCGGCCTCGGCATGAAGCCACAACGCTTCTTGAAGGCAGGCGACGTGGTCGAGCTCGGCATCGAAGGTCTCGGCACGCAGAAGCAGACATTCGTGGCCGACGTCTGAGTCTGTTATTGAACAGTGCGGAATGAAAAAGGGCAGGCCTTGGCTTGCCCTTTCGCGTCTGCGTGTGACAAGCTGCTACCTTGCTGCGGGGGTAGTTGTGAGAATAATAAAGATATTATTGGCAGTCCTGTGCATCGCAGGCGCTTGTATCATCTTAGGGTATTGGCTGGCTTTTCAGGCAGGTTTGAACGGCCTTTACAAATGCGAGGACGTTGCCTGTCCTTGGATTGTTCTCCTGATCACGGGCCCGATGTTTTCATTAGCTTTGGCAATGATCGCTTCCCTGATCTTCATCGGGCTCAGACTCCGTAAATCCTTTAAAACTAAGCGTCGAGACATCGGCCAACTCCCAAAATAATGGCCTTATTTTGTGCATGTGCGAAAAGATGCTATCATGACGAAAAGAAGTCGATAAACGACGGGAGGCGTTCATCCATGTTCTATCAGTTTTATGAAATGAACCACGCGGCCATGATGCCGCTGCGGGCCAGCGCCGATATGATGCGGCAGGCCTTCAATAATCCCGTCAATCCTCTGTCCAACACAGCATTCGGAAGAAGCCTCGACGCTGGCTTTGAAGTATTCGAGCGGCTGACACGTCGCTACTGCAAGCCGCAATTCGATCTCTCGGAGACGGTGATCGGAGGACAATCCGTTGGAGTGAGTGAAGAGATTGTCTGGTCGCTGCCGTTCTGCAATCTCATCCGTTTCAAACGCGATTTCCCTGTCGGCCAAGCGCCTGACCCGAAAGTCCTGCTGGTTGCGCCCATGTCCGGCCACTACGCGACCTTGCTGCGCGGCACGGTCGAGGCGCTTTTGCCGTCTGCCGATCTCTACATTACGGACTGGCTGGATGCGCGCAACGTGGCGCTGACGGATGGCCGTTTCGATCTCGATGATTACATCGATTACCTCATCGATATGATCCACCACATTGGTGAGGGCGTGCATGTCGTGGCAGTTTGCCAGCCGTCCGTGCCGGTGCTGGCTGCCGTTTCGCTGATGGAAGCCGATGAGGACAAATGCGCACCGGCTTCCATGACGCTGATGGGCGGGCCGATCGATACGCGGATCAACCCGACTGCCGTCAACGAAATGGCCAAGGGTAAGCCCATCGAGTGGTTCCGTGACAATGTCATCATGCATGTGCCGTGGCCGCAGCCTGGTTTTGGTCGCGCGGTTTATCCCGGCTTCCTGCAACTCACCGGCTTCATGTCGATGAACTTGGACAAGCATATGACGGCACACAAGGATTTCTACATGAACCTTGTGAAGAACGATGGTGAGACGGCGGAGAAGCACCGCGAGTTCTACGATGAGTATCTGGCGGTGATGGATCTGACGGCAGAATTTTATCTCCAGACCGTGGAAACCGTGTTCATCGAACATGCGCTTCCCAAGGGAACCATGCTGCATCGGGGCAGGGCGGTAGACCCGTCCGCCGCCAAGCGTACGGCGCTGTTCACCGTCGAGGGCGAGAACGACGACATTTCCGGCGTCGGCCAGACCAGGGCAGCGCATGATCTCTGCTCGAATATTCCGCCCGAGAAGCGAGAGCATTACATGCAGCCGGATGTCGGCCACTACGGCGTTTTCAATGGTTCGCGCTTCCGCCGCGATATCGTCCCACGTATGCTGGACTTCATCCATAAAAACGAACGTTCCGCATAGAGGCAACCGGATAGCTTTTTGCGCCGCGAATCGCTATGAAAGGCGATGTTTTCGCTCCTTCGAAAGTCCCTGAAATCCACTTCGCGCCCCGCCAAGTCCGTGGCGTCGCAGCGCGTGGTGGATGTCGGTGGCCGCAGCGTTCCCATCACCATCACGGAAAATCAGCGCGCCACCCGCATCACGCTGCGCATCGAGCCGGGCGGTAAAGCGCTGAAAATGACCATTCCCTATGGTCTTCACCACCGCGAGGTGGATGATTTTCTCGACCGCCACAATGGCTGGCTGAAAGCGCGGCTGTCGAAGTTTTCGGAAGGCGGAAGCGTTGCGGATGGCGGCAGCATTTCCATTCGCGGCGTGCCGCATCGCATCGAACACACCGGCACATTGCGCGGCGTAACGCATCTTGCGACAAACGAAGACGGCGAGGCGGTGCTGCGGGTCAGCGGTCTGCCGGAACATCTTGGCCGTCGTATCTCGACCTTTCTGAAGAAAGAGGCGAGGGCCGATCTTGAGAGGCTGGTGGCTCACCACGCCAAATCAGTTGGCAGGCCTGCACGGTCCATCTCCATGAAGGACACACGAAGCCGTTGGGGCTCGTGCTCGCATGAGGGAAACTTGAGCTTTTCCTGGCGCATCGTCATGGCGCCGGAAAGCGTCATCGATTATCTCGCCGCCCATGAGGTCGCCCATCTGCGCGAGATGAACCATGGCCCGAAATTCTGGGCGCTGTGTGAGAAACTCTGCCCGACCACGGAAGCCTCTAAAGCCTGGCTCAAACGCAACGGCTCGCAACTCCATGCCATCGATTTCGAGTGAATCCTTAAAAAACAATTTTGGATTCACGTGAAACATCTGCCTGTATTAGGGTTACATTCGATTTGGCTCGACTCATCAGCTATTTCATGGCACCTCCCAAGTCATGAAACCGGATATCAAGATTTGCGGATTGAAGTCTGCTGACGCCATCGAACGCGCTGTTCGACGCGGCGCGAGCCATATCGGCTTCATCTTTTTCGAAAAGAGCCCGCGCAATATCGAGCCCGATATTGCCGGTAAGCTGGCGGATGCCGTGCGTGGCAGCGTCAAGATCGTGGCCGTTACCGTCGATGCCGACAATGACGAGCTGGACGAGATCATCGATCTGCTGAAACCCGACATGCTGCAGCTTCATGGCAGCGAAAGCCCCGAGCGGGTTCTGAACGTCAAGGCCGTCTATGGACTGCCCGTCATAAAAGCGTTTTCCATTCGCGATGGCGATGATCTCGCCAAAATTGATGCCTATATAGGGATTGCCGATAAATTTCTGTTCGATGCCAAGCCACCCAAGGGCTCTGATCTGCCCGGCGGCAATGGCGTCTCCTTCGACTGGACCTTGCTGCGCTCTCTTGACGAGGGTGTGGATTACATGCTTTCCGGGGGATTGAACAAAGACAACATTGCCGAAGCCTTGGACGTGACAGGCGCTTTGGGAATAGATGCATCTTCCGGTGTGGAAAGCGCACCGGGTGTCAAGGATCTGGCCATGATCGACGCATTCTTCGATGCGATACGGTCTGCCAGAACGCAGGGAGTTTGAGAGTGAACGAAACGGTGAAACCCAACTCTTTCCGCGCCGGTCCCGATGAGGACGGCCGTTTTGGTATCTACGGAGGCCGCTTCGTGGCCGAAACGCTGATGCCGCTGATCCTTGACCTTCAGGACGAGTGGAACAAGGCAAAGACCGACCCAGGGTTCCAGGCGGAGCTGACCCACCTCAACACCCATTATACAGGCCGTCCAAGCCCACTCTATTTCGCAGAGCGATTGACGCAGGAGCTGGGTGGCGCGAAGATTTACTTCAAGCGCGATGAGCTGAACCACACCGGTTCGCACAAGATCAACAATTGCCTTGGCCAAATCCTGCTCGCCAAGCGCATGGGCAAGACCCGCATTATCGCAGAAACCGGTGCCGGTCAGCATGGCGTTGCATCGGCAACGGTCGCTGCCCGCTTCGGCATTCCGTGCGTCGTCTATATGGGCGCAACCGATGTGGAGCGTCAGGCACCGAACGTCTTTCGCATGAAGCTTCTCGGCGCAGAAGTCATTCCGGTAACCTCCGGCCACGGCACGCTGAAAGATGCCATGAACGAGGCATTGCGCGATTGGGTCACCAATGTCGATGACACCTATTATATGATTGGCACCGCAGCCGGTCCGCATCCTTACCCGGAAATGGTCCGCGACTTCCAGTCGGTCATCGGCCACGAAGTGCGCGAGCAGATGATGGCGGCAGAAGGCCGTCTTCCAGATTTGCTGGTGGCAGCAGTCGGCGGCGGTTCCAACGCCATCGGCCTGTTCCACCCGTTCCTGGATGACGCCAGCGTCAAGATCGTCGGCGTCGAAGCGGGCGGCAAGGGCCTTGAGGGCGAAGAACATTGTGCGTCGCTGACAGCAGGTGCGCCGGGCGTTCTCCATGGTAACCGCACCTATCTGTTGCAGGACAGTGATGGCCAGATCAAAGAAGGTCACTCGGTCTCAGCCGGTCTCGATTATCCTGGCATCGGCCCTGAGCACTCCTGGCTGAAAGATGCCGGTCGCGTCGAATATGTGCCCATCATGGACACTGAAGCGCTGGATGCCTTCCAGTTGCTGACGCGCACCGAGGGCATCATTCCGGCTCTTGAGCCTGCCCATGCGCTGGCCGAGGTCGTCAAGCGTGCACCGAAGATGGATAAGGACCAGATCATCGTCATGAACCTGTGCGGCCGTGGCGACAAGGACATCTTTACCGTAGCGAAACTTCTGGAAATGGGTGCGTAATCATGACTGCACGTATGGACAAGCGCTTTGCTGATCTGCGCGCTGAAAACCGCCCGGCACTGATCACCTATTTCATGGGTGGCGATCCGGATTTCGACACGTCTCTCGGCATCATGAAATCGCTGCCGGAAGCCGGTGCCGATGTCATTGAACTCGGCATGCCGTTTTCCGACCCGATGGCCGACGGCCCGGCCATCCAGATGGCGGCGCAGC
This sequence comes from Agrobacterium rubi TR3 = NBRC 13261, assembly GCF_000739935.1. Lineage (GTDB taxonomy): Bacteria > Pseudomonadota > Alphaproteobacteria > Rhizobiales > Rhizobiaceae > Agrobacterium > Agrobacterium rubi. The sequence continues at coordinate 113,223 of NZ_BBJU01000017.1, forward strand.
GTGCCCTTAAGGGCGGGCAAACGTTGAAGACGACGCTCGCTCTCTCCCGCGAATTCCGCAAGGGCGACGACACCACCCCAATCGTGTTGATGGGCTATTACAATCCCATCTACATCTACGGCGTCGAAAAGTTTCTGGATGATGCGCTTGCAGCCGGTATCGATGGATTGATCGTCGTCGATCTTCCGCCCGAGATGGATGATGAACTTTGCGTTCCTGCGCTGGCCCGCGGCATCAATTTCATTCGTTTGGCAACGCCGACCACGGATGAAAAGCGCCTGCCCGCAGTTCTGAAAAATACCTCCGGTTTCGTCTATTACGTATCGATGAACGGCATCACCGGTTCGGCCTTGCCGGATCCGTCGACGATCTCCGGCGCAGTCGGTCGTATCAAATCGCATACCGGTCTACCGGTCTGTGTCGGCTTCGGCGTCAAGACGGCGGATCATGCCCGTGCAATCGGCGCTGTTGCAGATGGCGTTGTGGTGGGTTCTGCCATCGTTAATCAGATTGCCGGAAGCCTGACCAAGGATGGGAAGGCCACCAACGACACTGTTCCCTCGGTGACAACACTGGTAAAGGGACTTTCAACAGGTGTGCGCGCATCGCGCCTTGCCGCTGCCGAGTAAGACTTCGGTTCAGCGCAGCTAGTCAGGAGTATTAGACGTGAATTGGATCACCAACTACGTACGGCCTCGGATCAACTCCATGCTTGGCCGCCGCGAGACCCCGGAAAACCTCTGGATCAAGTGCCCCGAAACGGGCGAAATGGTCTTCCACAAAGACCTCGAAGAAAACAAGTGGGTCATTCCGGCTTCCGGTTTTCACATGAAGATGCCTGCGAAAGCACGTCTTGAAGACCTGTTCGATGGCGGTGTCTACGAAGCACTGGTCCAGCCGAAAGTGGCTCAGGACCCCCTGAAGTTCCGTGACTCCAAGAAATATTCCGACCGTCTGCGCGACAGCCGCGTGAAGACCGAGCAGGAAGACACGATTCTGGCCGGTGTCGGCAAGCTTCAGGGCTTGAAGATCGTCGCCATCGTGCATGAATTCCAGTTCATGGGCGGCTCACTCGGCATCGCCGCTGGCGAAGCCATCGTCAAGGCCTTCGAGCGCGCCATTTCAGAGCGTTGCCCTGTCGTAATGTTCCCGGCCTCCGGTGGTGCACGCATGCAGGAAGGTATCCTTTCGCTGATGCAGCTGCCGCGCACCACGGTTGCGGTCAACATGCTGAAAGAAGCGGGTATGCCCTATATCGTCGTGTTGACCAACCCGACAACGGGCGGCGTCACGGCGTCCTACGCCATGCTGGGCGATGTGCACATTGCCGAACCCGGTGCCGAGATTTGCTTTGCGGGCAAGCGCGTGATCGAACAGACGATCCGCGAAAAGCTGCCTGAGGGCTTCCAGACATCGGAATATCTGCTTGATCACGGCATGGTCGACATGGTCGTGGACCGCCGTGAAATTGCCGATACATTGGCAAGCCTGTTGAAGATCATGACGAAGGCGCCAGCCGAAACGTCATCGGACGTTCTGCCACTGGCAGCTTCCGCCTGACGCCGATTGCGGCTGGGCTCCGGAGGGGCCGATGACAGATATGACGACGCCCGCACACAGCGAGGCAGAACGGATCATCGAAAAGCTTTTGGGGCTCCACCCCAAGGGCTTTGATCTGTCGCTCGACAGGATCACCGTTCTCCTGGAAAAGCTCGGCAATCCGCAAGACAAATTGCCGCCGATCATCCATGTCGCCGGCACCAATGGCAAAGGCTCGGTCACAGCCTTCAGCCGCGCGTTGCTGGAAGCCGCAGGTCTTGGTGTGCACGTCCACACCTCTCCGCATCTCGTCAATTGGTATGAGCGCTACCGCATGGGCATACGTGGCGAAAAGGGTCGCTATGTCGAAGATGCGGTTCTGGCCGATGCGCTGGAACGTGTCGTTGCCGCCAATGGCGGGCAGATGATCACCGTCTTCGAAATCCTGACTGCCGTGACCTTCGTTCTGTTTGCCGAACATCCAGCCGATGCTGCGATCATCGAGGTTGGGCTCGGTGGCCGTTTCGATGCCACCAATGTCATAGCCAGCCCGGCTGTCTCGGTCATCATGCCGATTTCGCTCGATCATCAGGCCTATCTCGGAGATAGCGTCGAGCTGATTGCTGCGGAAAAAGCCGGGATCATGAAGGCTGGATCGCCCATTGTTATCGGGCATCAGGAATACGATGCGGCGCTCGACGTGCTGGTCCATACTGCAGAACGCCTGAAATGCCCAACGGCGGTTTATGGACAGGATTACTCTGCCCATGAGGAATTCGGCCGTATGGTCTATCAGGATGAATTCAGCCTCGTGGACGCGCCTCTGCCGCGCCTTCCCGGTCGCCATCAACTCGCCAATGCCGCTGCCGCCATTCGCGCCGTCAAGGCCGCTGGCTTCGAAGTGACGGACAAGATGATCGAAACGGCCATGGCTTCCGTCGAATGGCCGGGGCGTTTGCAGCGTATCACCACAGGCAAGCTTGTCGAGATGGCACCGCCCGGTTCGGAAATCTGGATCGACGGCGGCCACAATCCCGGCGCTGGCGAAGTGATTGCCGAGGCCATGGCGGGCTTTGAGGAAAAGCAGGCGCGGCCGCTGTTTCTCATATCGGGCATGATCAACACCAAGGATCAGGTCGGATACTTCAAGGCTTTTGCCGATATCGCCCAATACGTCTTCACGGTGCCGATCCAAGGCACGGATGCTGGAATCGATCCGGTGGTGTTGGCCCATGCCGTATTCGACGCCGGATTGGTCGCCGCGCCGACGTCTTCGATCGAGGAAGCCTTGGAAGAATTGAAAAAGCGCATCGTACCGGGAAAACCAGCGCCTAGGATTTTGATTGGCGGATCACTGTATCTGGCGGGCAATGCGCTGGCGTTGAACGGGACTGTTCCGAAGTAACTTCCTCCTTCATGCCGGAAAACAAAAAAGCCCCGGATCGCTCCGAGGCTTTTTTCATTTTCTAAGCACATTCAATCAAGCGGCGCTGGAAATCCAGGCAGACAGAGCGGTCTTGGGCGCTGCGCCAACCTTGATGTCGGCCACTTCGCCGCCCTTGAACATCGCAAGTGTCGGAATGGAGCGAACGCCAAACTGGGCTGCCAATTCCGGGTTTTCATCGATGTTGAGTTTGACGACCTTCACCTTGCCAGCAAGCTCGGTGGAAATTTCTTCGAGGCTTGGGGCGATCATCTTGCACGGGCCGCACCATTCAGCCCAGAAATCAACGACGACGGGCTCGGCAGAATCAAGCACTTCGGCCTGGAAGTTGGACGTATCGACTTTCACGGTAGCCATGGATGGCTCTCCTTTCGGTGTCTCTTGGTTGATTAGAATGTGATGCCGATGGTCGGCAATTTCAATGTCCGGTATCTCACTTTGTCTCGATTGCAGCAAGTGCACCGATAAGCGCTTCGTCGCTGAGCGTCACGAATGAAGCGTTTTCGGTGTAGACCAAGGCACAGGTAAAATTCTTGCCAGGATAGAGCGGCGCTAGAATGCTTTTGTAGATCGCAAGCTGTGCCTTGTGCGCCAAGGGTATGTCGGCGTCTTTGACGGGCGGCACACGGTTGGTCTTGTAATCGACGAGAATAACGCGGTCTCCTTCCACCGCCAGCCGGTCGATCCGGCCGGAGACGGCGTAGTCCTTCGTGCCCAGCCGCAAGGTCCCCATGATCGAGATTTCCGCGCGACTGTTGGCGGAAAAGGCGGATTGGAGTGCCGGTTCTGACAGAACTGCAAGCGTCGAGCGGATGAGACTTTCACGCTCCTTGTCGGGCCAGAACCGGGCGGCACGTTCCGCGTAGCGCCGAGCGGCATCTTCGCGCTGGTCCGGTGGGTATTCCGGCAGGGTTTGCAGCATCCGGTGCACCAATCGGCCGCGTTGGAGCGCAAGGCCGGATGAGACCTCCTGTTTGGCAAACAGCGGCGAGGTGACCAGCAAGTCCTCGGAGCCGTCATCGATGATCGTTCCGGCACCAGACGGGCTCAGCGGGCGTGGCAGAACCGGTGGCGGCGGCAAAGGCTGCATGAGGGATGGTGGAAGAACATCCCGAACCAGAAGGGGCGGCGGCTCGGTCTTGGCAATTGCCTTGGCGTCGCGGCTGGTGGAATGCCACAACAATCCATCCCACTCTTCGCCGCCTGCGGAAAACGCCTGGCGTTTGCAGCGATTTTCATCTGCCGCCAGCGAACGCGCAATCATCGCATGCCAGCAATCAAGATTTTCCCGGGGGCCACGATAGCCGCAGACGATCAGATGATCGGCCGCACGCGTCATCGCCACGTAGAGAAGGCGGCGATACTCCTGTTCGGCCGAAAGCTTGAGGCGCTCCTCGTCTTTCGAGACAAGCGCATTGTCAAAACCTTTGCCGGGCAGCCAGATGGGCAACGAGGTATCATGGGTTTCGATGAACCGCAGTTTCGGCAGATGGCTGTGAATGAAGGCCTTCGAGCCGCCATCCACCAGAAAAACGACCGGCGCTTCCAGACCTTTGGAGGCATGCACGGTCATGATGCGAACTTCACCGCGTTCCTTGTCCTGCTCGCGCTTGATTTCAGGCGCGTCCGTTTCCATCACGGAAATGAAGGATTGCAGGCCGGGAAGTCCCGTGCGTTCGTGGTCGAGCGCAAAGGACAGGAACTCGTCCAAGACGTCGCTGGCTTCATTGCCCAGCCGCCCGAGGAATTTGGCGCGTCCTTCATGTAGGGTCAGAACGGCGGCAAAGAAATCATGGATTGTTTGCGTCTTCGACAGCGTGATGAAGTGCAGCAGTTGCGAGACCGAGGCGACGAACTGGCGTCCTTCCGGCTGCGCGGAGATCAGCTGTACATAATGCCAGACGCTTGTATCGGGCGGGCGTTTTGCGGCCACCTCGAAGATGTCGTCTTCCGAATGATTGAACAGTGGGCTTTTCAGCAGGGCCGACAGCGACAGATCGTCTTGTGGCAACAGCACGAAGCGGCCGAGCGCCAGCAAATCCTGAATGGCGATGTGGTCGGTCAGGCGCAGGCGGTCGGCACCGGCGACGGGAATGTTCTTGCGCTGCTTCAACTCGCGGGTCAGCGCATTGACGAAGGCATGTCGTTTCCTGACCAGAACGAGGATATCACCCGCCTCGATCGTGCGTTCCACGCCTTTCTCGACCACCGTCTCCTTGCCGATCATCTCGGCAATACGCGCAGCGATGCGGCGTGCGACGATGGCGGGCGGGGCGCTTTCGCGCAGCGCATCGAAAGGCGCGGTCCAGTCCTCTTCATTTTCCACCGGCTCAGCGGCGATCATGTCCCACAGCTCGACGGTACCCGCCTGTCCGTGGCGGTTCGAGCGGTGTTCGACGGGTTCTTTTTCGGCGCTCAGGCCTTCCGCATGTTCGGGTAGGGAAAAGACCTGGTCGACAGCGGCAAGAACATCATCCGTGGAACGGAAGGACAGGGGCAGACGGACGGAATGGAATGTCTGTTCCACGGCGGTAACGCGACGTTGTGTTTCCCGGCTCTCCTGCGAAAACCGTTCGGGTCGCGCGCCTTGAAAGGAGTAGATCGACTGCTTCTCGTCACCCACCGCAAACACCGTGCGCCGCCCTTCGCGCGCCGTTTCACCATGGAAGAAATCGGCGGCCAGCGACTGGATGATGGACCATTGCACGGGGCTCGTATCCTGCGCTTCATCCACCAGAATGTGATCGATGCCCTGATCCAGCTTGTAATGAACCCAGGCGCCTGCCGTATCGCGGTTGAGCAGCGTCGCGGCGCGTTCGATTAGATCCTCGAAATCCAGCTGGCTGCGCTGCTTCTTCAAATCCTCGAAATCACCGATCAGCCGCTCTGCGAGCGTCAGCGCATGTTTCGTCGCTTCCAGCATGCGAAGGGTGCGGTAGCGATCCCGGGAGGCAACGACATGGGCACGCGCCGCTGTCAGATCATCCAGTAGGGCAGGGGCGGATTTCTGCATGGCCTTGTTGATGACGTAAGCGTCGGACTTCGGCGCGCCCTGCGAGGTCAGAAGTGCGGCTTCGATGAACTCCACGCGCTTAAAAACATCAGTCGTGCGGGCGGCTTCGCGCAGCGCATAGGCGACATCGATCACGCGCGATCCGCCGATTTCGTCGCCCAGGGTGAGATAGGTTTCCATCGACAGGCCGGAAAGGCCGGGCAGGGGCCAATAGGCCGCCGCCGCCGTCTCTTCCGTTTCCTGCGGGCCGATGCCAGCCCTGGCCCGGAGCGAGGCATCGATGCCGCCGGCCCGACGTGCCTGTTCGAGAAAGCCGCTGATGGCGTTACGGTTTGAAACGATGGCACTGAGCAGGGCTTCCAGCCCGGTCTCGTCGGCGATGTCGAGAACATAGGCAAGCGCCTGTGCAAGCGGCTGATCGGCCTCTATGGAGACGGCGGTCAACAGCGTGCGCCGTGCCTCTGCCAGCAGTGTACTTGCGGCGCGGTCATCCAGCACCGAGAAATGCCCGGCAACATTGGCTTCTAGAGGAAACTGGTGCAGCAGCGCTTCGCAAAAGGCATGGATGGTCTGGATTTTCAGGCCGCCCGGTGTCTCCAACGCTTTGGCAAACAGCCGCCGTGCTTCCTTTAGCTTGATGAGATCGGGAACACGCCCCTCGATGGCGGTGATGCGATCGCTTAAGTCGGCATTGGAAAGCGTAGCCCAGTCTGCGAGACGGTCGAACACACGGCTCGACATTTCCGACGCCGCAGCCTTGGTATAGGTAAGACACAGGATGGCGGAGGGGCGGCACCCAGCCAGCAGCAGGCGGATCACCCGCTGCGTCAGAACATGCGTCTTGCCGGACCCGGCATTGGCCGACACCCAGGCGGAACTGGTGGGGTCGGAGGCGCGGGTCTGCTGCGCGCTCGTCCAGTCGATCCAGCTTTTGGGATCGTCCTGTGCAGGGCCGTGATCGATGATCTCACTCAGCATCGCCATCTCCCGGTTCTGCCGTCGACCATTCGGACACGCGGGCAAGGTGATCATATTCGCCGCCATAGGCCTGCTGTTCCTCGGGGATCAGCCGTGACACGAAGCCGTTCTTGCCTTCGCGCAGCGAAATCACGAATTTGGCCAGCTGGTCGATGGAGTCAGTCGCCAGTTCGACGGCCGATTTCGGCGCAACTTTCGCCGTTGCCTTGGCGTGTTCATTGTTGATCGTATCCGTGCCGAAGCGCTCGCCGGGGCGCAGACGCACATAGATCAAATCCTCCGGCACCGGAGAACCCGTATCGCGAAACGCACCGCGCATCAGCGCCGCCGCTTCCAGAGCCAATTGCGGGTCGAGCAGAGAACGGGCCTGTTTGACGGATGGTGACAGGCCGGTCTTGTAATCGATAATGTCGGCCTTGCCCGTTGTCTTGATGTCGATGCGGTCTGCAACGCCGGTGAGGCGAATGCCCGCTTCCGGAATTTCCTGTCCGGCCCGCGCTTCGATATGGCTGCGCTTGACCAGAGCGCGACGGTTTTTTTCCCACTTGAGAAATTCGCTGGCGACCGCCTCGAAGCGCGGGCGCCAGACCACATCGATATGAGGAGGCAGGTTTTCCGCATCGAAACAGGCATGTAGCACGCGAAACATCGCCTCTTCGGCGGCAGGCGTGCCGGGCACATGGCCCTCGCGGGAATAGGTTTCCATGATGCGGTGATAGAGCGTGCCACGATCGGCAGCACCGGGATCGCGGTTGAACTCGTCCAGCGGATCGAGTTTCAGGATACGCCGCGCATAGATGGAATAGGGATCGCGCCGCAGCCTGCCCACTTCGCTGAAGGAATAGGATTTCGGCTGCAGCTCCGCAGGCGGCGTCGGTGCCGGACGCTTGGCGGATTGCTGGCTTTCGCCCTCATCCAGCATGGTCGCCCAATGACGGTAAGCGGTGCCGCGTGCTTTCAGCGTGTCGGCAAACTCCTCGCCACCTAGTGCCAGAAGCCGTTGCAGCCAGCGTGAGGCAACGGCGGGTGTAGAACCCTGGCGCAGCGCACGCGTGTAGAAAATGTGCCGTGTTCCGTTGGCCATTTCGAAATCATGCGCCAGTTGCCCGATGCGCCGTTCCGGCGGCTCAAGCCCTATGGCGGTTTTCATGTTGCGCGACAGGAACGGGTTGTTGGCCGTCTGACCCGGCCAGATACCCTCGTTCAAGCCGCCGATGATGACGGTATCGACGCTCTGAAGACGGGCTTCCAGCGCACCGAAAATGAAGACGCGGGGGTGGCGCATGGCGCGCGGTTTGATCGATTCGCCCGCAATCAGCGCCGTCATGATATCGATCCACTGCGGCCCATCGGCCTCCAGCACGCTGCCGCACTCCATGAGTTCGGAGAGAAGACCGGACAGTTTCTCCCCCGCTTCATGCGACCAGAGATTGGCGAGATCACCTCTCTCATCGATACACATGGTTTCGATCACCCGGCCTGTTCGTTCTGCCCAATCGGATAGCGTCAGCCGTGCCGTCAACCGGCCGCTGATGGGGTCTTTGCGAATAAAGGCGGCATCCAGCGGTTCGATGGCAGATTTGATGCGACGCGCCAGGTCGGCAGCGGCAAGATCGGTACCCTCGGTCAGCGATTTGCGCCATTGCGGCGGATGCCGGTCGTCGGTGTGAAGGGTAAGCTGTTGTTGTAGAAGCGCTTCCAGCGTGTCGAGCGTCGTTTCGGTTCGGCCACCGCGAAGCGCTAGCAATTCCAGACCGGCAACGGCCTGGCCGACATCTGCTTCGCCAAGACCGAAGCGGGCCAGCGGGTGTTTGAGCAAAGACATCACCGCAACGGGATCGCCGGGTCGCAAAATGGCTTCGAGCGCCAGCATCAACAGACCCGCCTGCGGCGTGGCGGACAATGGCGTACCAGCGGAATCGTCGGCCTCGATGCCGAAGCGGGCAAGCTCGGTCGCCACGCGGCGCGCGAGCCCACGATCTGGGGTAATCAGTGCCGCCTGCGATTGGCCGCCTATGCCGGGCTTTTCCAGCGCCAGGCGAAGGGCAATGGCGATGGCCGTTGCCTCCTCGCGCTCATTGGCAGCTTCTATGATGGATGCGGTGGCGAAGGCATCGTTGAAAAAGACATCGCTTTTTTCGGAGCGCCACTCGTTCCACTCGCTGGTGGCCTTGGCCGGGGCAAGGGCCGTGGAAAAGATCGCGGCGCGGTTTTGCAGGTCAGTATCCAGCACGCCGATCTGTTCGGCGTCATTGCGCGATACGCCCAGCTTTTGCAGCAGAACGAAGAGGCCATATTGCGAATGCGTGCGGCTGGACGGGTCGTCGGGGCTTTCGTTGATCGACTGCCATTGGTCCTCGGGTATCTCGATATCGAGACCGGGCAGAACGACAGTGCCCTGGGGCAGGGATGCGACAGCTGCAATCAGGTCTGCCGCTGCCGGAATGGAGCCGGTGGAGCCTGCAACGATGATCGGATCATCCGATCCGATCTTGGTCAGCCGCTCGGCTTCCGCCCGCAAAATCGCGTTGCGGTGTCGTCCGGCCGAGGATTTGTTGAGTTCTTCCAGCCGAGCGGGCCAGAAGACGCTGGCGATCTTCAGGAAATCTGCGGTTAGTTGCCACCATTGCGCATGGTCGGCGGTGTCGAGCTTGGAGAGCGCATCCCAATCCCGGTCTTCCGTGTCCATGGCATCGATGACTTCGCCTAGCGAGCGTGCCAGCCAGATGGCATCTGCTGGGCTTGCGGGTGCGACGAGCGGCGATTCGGAGTGGACCGCGCGGATGGCATCCGGCAGGCTGTTGCGCCAGGCAAGGATCAGGCGCGCAAGCTCGACCAGTCTTGCGGTGCTGGAAATCGGCGGTGCCAGATCGATGGTCGCAGGCGTTTCGACATCGAAAAAGCCGCTATCGTCATCCGTTTCCCCCAAGGGACGGATGATCGGCAGAATGGCCGACTGGCCTCCCAGAAAATCCACGAATTCCGAGCGCAAAACACGCGCCGAACGGCGAGTCGGCACATAGATGGTGACTTTGGCGAGCGACAGCGGATCGGCGGCATCGTAGCGAAAACCGGGTGTCAGCCTGCCATCGCAAAGCGCTGCGGCCAGCGTTCTGAGGAACGGTGTTCCGGGGGCGATCGTTAGAATACGCTTGGCATGCGCCAATGGGTCATCTCACTTGTCGGTTGCTTTAGAGCATTGCGATGGTTCGTTCCGCATCTTCTATAGCATCCGGCGTGCCGACGGTAATCCATTGACCTGACAATGACAGACCAAAAAGCCTGTTTTGCGCAATGGCACGGTCGAAATAGATGTTGAGATTGAAGGCATCCGTGGGCGCATCATCGAGAAGCCGGCTATCCATGGCAATGGCACCGGCATAGACCACCGGGCGCGGCTCGCCTTCATTGTAGCGCGTCAGCGTGCCGTCATCGGCAAGGTTGAAATCCTTCTTGCCGTTATGGCCGGTCGTGCGGTCCATATCGACGCACAGCAGCGCCATGTCCATTGTGTCTGAATCGAAGAAACGTGCCAGCTTTTGCAGATTGGTGGCTTCATCAGGCGTTTCGCCAACCCAGAACAGGTCCGCATTCATCACGAGGACCGGGCCGGGCTCCAGCAACTTCAATCCCTTGGCAAGACCGCCACCGGAATTCATCAGCTGGTCACGTTCGTCCGAAATCAGAATTTTGACGTCCTGACGTGTTTCCAGATGAGCGACCATCTGGTCGGCATGGTGGTACACATTGATGGCGATGGTTTCCACGCCTGCCTCGACCAGCACGTCGATCACGTAATCGATCATCGGTCGTCCGGCGATCTTCACCAAAGGCTTGGGGATCGTATCGGTGATCGGCCGCATTCGGGTACCCAGACCCGCCGCCAGCACCATCGCTTGTCTGATCGTCATGGGGGACACTTCACTCTTTGTGGATATCGATGCCCGCGCGCTCGAACCAGTCACGCAGGATGCCAAGATCAGGATGATCGAGCGCTGAGCGCAGATAGGCGAAGGTACGCGGCATGTGCTTCATATAATGCGGCTTGCCATCGCGCTTCATCAACCGCACCCAGATACCCACCAGCTTGCAATTGCGCTGGGCGGCCATAATGGCAAAGGCTTTCAGGAATGACGCTTCATCGAAATCAGGGTTTTTGCGCCTGATCTCAAGATAGTGCGCCATCAATCGCGCCTGCATATCCGGTGAAATTGTGACGCGTGCATCCTGAATGATGGAAGCCAGATCATAAGCCTTCGGCCCGATCATCGCGTCCTGAAAATCGATGATGCCGACTCGGTCGATGCCGGTTTTCTCGGCTTGCCAGATGATGTTGGGCGAATGGAAATCGCGCAGCAAAAGACCGTTTTCTGCATCATCGATTTTTTCGATCAGCTGATCCCAGACGGCAAAGAAGCTCTGTTTCTCGCTGTCATCGATTTCCGCGCCGCGAATATGTGGCAGGTACCAATCCAAGAGCAAGGATGTCTCGATCTTCATCGCATCAGGATCGAAGGGCGAGATTTCATAGACCTCACCATTCGCCAAGGCGATGTTACCGGGGGTAGGGGTCTCGTGGAGTGCTGCAAGGCAGGCGACGCTTTCGAAATAACGCTCTTCGATCGGCGCGCCATCGTCATCCAAAACCCCATCACGACCGATGTCTTCCAGAAGCAGAATGCCGCTTTCCAAATCCTGCGCAAGGATATGGGGTACGGTAAAACCGTTCTCAGCCAGAAATCCTTGGATCGCGACAAAGGGTTTGACCTCGCGGGCGAGGTGCACGATTTCGGCATAGGTTTTACCGTCCTGGATGACAGGCCCCCTCGGCGGTGGCTGCCAGTCCATCAGCAGGGCTTGGCTGTTGTCGTCACTGATCAATTCGTAGGTCCGGTAGGCCGCATCGCCGCTGAAATAGCGGCGGGATGCATTTGCCTTGCCGTTCTTTTCAAGGAAATCACGGATGGCCAGTACGCGCTCGAGCCGCGCTCTTTGCGTCGGCGGCGCATCGATGGTCGCCACGCGTCCATCGCCCTGATGGGTCAGCCGCAGCGTGATGGTGCTGCCTTCCGGCAATTCGCTGGCCGCCATCTCCGGCCACTCGATCAGGCAGACGCCGTCTGACAGAATCTCGTCGATGCCGAGCTCATCCAGTTCGGAGACATGGGAGAGCCGGTAGAGATCGAGATGCGCGACGGGAAAGCGCAGATCGTAGGACTGGACGATGGTGAAGGTCGGGCTTGGAACTTCGAGTTGGTCGTCACCGGCAATGGCGCGGATCAAAGCCCGTGCCAGCGTCGATTTACCCGCACCGAGATCGCCGATGAGCGCGATGCAAACACCGGGTTTGACGGTCAGCGCCAGTTCCTCGCCGAGCCGGATGGTCTCGGCTTCATTGGCGAGGACAATGGAAAGAGGCGAAATCGTCTCGTTCATTCGGCGGCGATGGAATGCGGATGCGAGCCGGATGGAATACGGCAGCTGACGACGGTGCCTTCACCGGGGCGGCTGTCGATGGTGACGTTGCCGTTGTGGAGGCTGACGAAGCTTTCGACGATCGACAGGCCAAGACCGGCGCCGGTGCGACGACCGCCATTGCCGCGTGTCGAAAAACGATCGAATACCGTTTTCAGCATGTCCTTGGGAATACCCGGTCCGCGGTCGGCAACCGAAAAGACGAAATCACCTTCGCTACGCTGGCAAGTCAGCGTGATCGCCGAGCCCTCCGGCGCAAAATTGGCCGCATTGGTCAAAAGCTTGATGAGGATTTGCTTCAGCCGCTGATGGTCGGCAACGATGGCACCCAGATGGGCAGGAGCCACGATCTCCAGCGACACACCGCTTTCCTGCAAACGGTCGGTGATCTGTACGGACACGTCTTCCAGCAGTTCTGTCAGATCGTTTTCGGTGTAGTTTAGATGCATGATACCGGCATCGACCGTCGCCAGATCGAGAATGTCGTTGACGATTGTCAGCAACACCGATGAAGAGGTGGAGATATGGTCGAGATATTCGGCCTGACGCTCGTTGAGATCGCCGATTCCGGGTGTCTTCAACAGATCGGTAAAGCCGATAATGTTGGTCAGCGGCGAGCGTAGCTCGTAGGAGACGTGCTGGACGAAGTCGTTCTTCAGCTCGTCGGCCTTGCGTAGCGCTTCGTTCTTTTCCTTGAGCGCACGTTCGGCGCGCACGCTATCGGTCATGTTGACGAAGGTGAGCATCGTCTGCGAATCCGGCAAAGGAATGATCGCATAGTCCAACACCAAGCCGGACAGGAGCTCGAGTGTGCCCTGTTTCGAAAGGCGCTCGTCGTCGAAGCTGGTAATGAATTGGCTGAACGCGCGCCAGCCATCCGGCTTGTCGTAGGATTGCGCACAGACCTCTTCGATCGAGCGGATGTGCTTGCCGGCTTCGGCTTCGTTGGCGGTGATGCCCCAAAGCGCGCGGAAAGCCGGGTTCGACAGGCGCATGCGCCCATCGGCGCCGAAAACGGCAACGCCTTCGGCCAGGTGATCAATGGTTTCGCCCTGAACCTTGACCAGCGTGTTGTAACGCATTTGCAGATCGACCTGCTCGGTCAGATTTTCGAAGACCCATGTCGCGCCGCCTTGCGGATGCGCGGTGGCGATCACGCGCAGCGTCTGTCCGTTGGGCAGGTGCCACAGATCGGTCTTGGTATCGAGCGAGCGGTAAACAGAAAGGGCGGTTTCCTTCCAGCTCTTCCAGCTCAGCTGCTCCGGCAGCTTGCCATCGGAGCGCAGGCGGTCGAATAGCTCGGAATTATCGGGCTTTGATTCCAGCAGAACCAGATCGAGGCCCCACAGGCTGACGAAGGCCTGATTGTAAAATTGCAGGCGCTGCTGGCCGTCGAAGATCGCGACCGGCGTTGCCAGATGGTCGAGCGTTTCGGCATGGCTCTTCAGCGTCCGCTTCAGCTCTTCGCGCACCGTTTCGGCTTCGGTCGTGTCGATGGCCATGCCAGCCGAACCGCCCGGCGTCTTGAGATCGACCACATCGAAGAAGGTTCTGTTGCCGGAAACGACGGTGGAGATGCGGTCGTGATAGGGCGATTCCGGTGTTGCGCTCGCCCGGATTTTCTGGCGCGTGACGGTGTTGAGCAACTCGCGCTGCTCGGTCACGGCCTGTTCCGGCGTGCGCGCATCGACGCTTTGCGCATAGGCATGGTTGACCCAGGTCAGGGTACCATCGGAATTGCGGCGCCAGACAGGCTGTTCGATGCTGTCGAGCAAATCCTGGAACGTGGAAATCGACGATACCAGCCGTTCGCGTTCGATCTTCAGTTCGGCCAGTTCCGCACGCAGATTGTTCAGCGCCACGAAACGGGCGAATGCCTTGCCGCCGGAGACGCGACCCTGAACCTCGATCACTTCGCCACGCTGCGTTTCGATGGTCAGATCAAAACTCTGCGCGTGGCTGCGCAATTTCTCGATGGCTTTTTCCAGCGGTCCAGCGGAGGCCGGGCGAAGCCAGCGGCCAAAGGCGAGGAAATCCTGGTCTGCGAAGGGAACGCCGGTTTCAGGCGGCAGTTGGCCGATGAATTCGGGGCGCTCGCCCGCACTTTCCCAGATGACGATGCGACGGGACTTGTCGGCGATCAGGGCTTCATATTTGGAAATCTTGGCATTGGCTTCGGATAAAGCCGTGCGGTATTCGCTGGTCTCAGCCTCAATGTTTCCGCGCTGGCGAACCAGCCAGACGATGGAAAACAGCGTGGCCGAGACGACGCCGATAAACAGCGAATAGGTGATGGTCTCGGACGAGGAGAACAGCCGTTCGCCTCGTTCCAGAACAGAGTTTTGCTGGGCGTGCGCCGCAACCGCAAAACCGCTCAAGGCCGTTCCAGACATCAACGCCGTGAATGCAATCGCCTTGCCGCGAATACGCGTCACCGCTCCTGAAAAGGAGGTCAGCCAGCGTCTTCGCGCAGGTGCGTCGCCATTGTCTGGCTCGACATCATTGGTCGCTCGCTTTTGCGAGACTGAATTTTCTACCGTCATCCCCGGTCTGTCTCCGTCCTATGTGCCGCATTCTCGACAAGACATCCCATTTCCGCGCGCTATGCCCGCGCACGAATCAAGTCTTGTGACAATACCGCCTTCGGAAACCCCCGTGAAGGGAGGGCGCAAAAAGATATGGCGGGCTTTGTCAAGCCCGCCATATCCATATCTAGTGCGTTAATTGTGGATATTAACCATAAAATCAATATCTGTAGTGTTCAGCCTTAAACGGACCGGTCTTGGACACGCCGATATAATCTGCCTGAAGATCAGAAAGTTCTGTCAGCTTCACGCCAAGCTTCTCAAGATGCAGGCGTGCAACCTTCTCGTCGAGGTGCTTTGGCAGTACGTAGACGTCGTTCTTGTACTCGCCCTGCTTGGTGAAGAGCTCAATCTGGCCCAGAACCTGGTTGGTGAAGGATGCAGACATGACGAAGGATGGGTGGCCTGTGGCGTTGCCGAGGTTGAGCAGACGTCCCTCAGACAGAAGGATCATGCGGTTGCCCTTGGCGAACTCGATCATGTCGACCTGCGGCTTGATGTTCGTCCACTTCAGGTTCTTGAGAGCAGCAACCTGAATTTCATTGTCGAAGTGGCCGATATTGCCAACGATGGCCATGTCCTTCATCTCGCGCATGTGCTCGATGCGGATCACGTCCTTGTTGCCGGTCGTGGTGATGAAGATGTCGGCGGAAGCAACGACGTCCTCAAGACGAACGACTTCAAAGCCGTCCATGGCAGCCTGCAGCGCGCAGATCGGGTCGATTTCGGTGACCTTGACGCGAGCGCCGGCGCCCTGAAGCGAAGCGGCAGAACCCTTGCCCACATCGCCGTAACCGCAGACGACGGCAACCTTGCCGGCCATCATCACGTCGGTGGCGCGGCGAATGCCGTCGACCAGCGATTCCTTGCAGCCGTACTTGTTGTCGAACTTCGACTTGGTGACGCTGTCGTTGACGTTGATGGCAGGGAAGGGCAGCAGGCCCTTCTTGGAAAGGTCGTAAAGGCGATGAACGCCTGTCGTGGTTTCCTCGGTCACGCCCTTGATCGCATCGCGCTGCTTGGTGAACCAGCCCGGCGAAGCGGCGAGGCGCTTCTTGATCTGAGCGATGAGAATTTCTTCTTCCTCGGAATCGGGCTTGGACAGAACGTCTTCGCCCGCTTCAGCGCGTGCGCCGAGCAGGATATACATGGTAGCATCGCCGCCATCATCGAGGATCATGTTGGAAACGCCGCCATCGGCCCACTGGAAGATTTTGTCGGTGTATTCCCAGTATTCCGTCAGGCTTTCACCCTTTACGGCAAAGACTGGAATGCCGGTTGCAGCGATGGCAGCGGCAGCGTGGTCCTGGGTGGAGAAAATGTTGCAGGATGCCCAACGAATGTCGGCGCCCAGTTCTTTCAGCGTCTCGATGAGAACGGCTGTCTGGATCGTCATGTGCAGCGAACCGGAGATCCGTGCGCCCTTCAAAGGCTTGGTCTGACCGAATTCTTCGCGGCAGGACATCAGGCCCGGCATTTCGGTTTCTGCGATGTCCAGTTCCTTGCGACCGTAATCAGCAAGGGCGATGTCAGCTACGATATAATCTTTGTCGGCACTCATATGTGTCTCCTGCTCCAAGATGGCAGGGGCCAGCCGCTGCCTGAAAATTCAGGTTGCGGTGTATCAGGCTGAGGGCAATCTGGCAATAACGATATAAAGAAGTCTTTATGTCTTTATATGACGTGGTTATCAGATTTCTTCACCGAAACGGTCGGCGACCAATGTCTCGAGTGCAGCAAGGGCTTCTTCAGCCTGGTTGCCGCTGGCTTCAACGAGAACGGTGCAGCCGGGACTGGCGGCCAGCATCATCAGGCCCATGATCGATGTGCCGCCGACGGTCATACCATCTTTGGAAACTGTTATGGCTGCATCGAAGCCATCGACCATCTGCACGAATTTTGCCGACGCGCGGGCGTGGAGGCCACGCTTGTTGACGATCAGCAATTCCCGCGAAACAGGCGACATCCGTTGGTCTTCTTCTTATTTGCCGCTGAGAACGCGGCTGGCGACGTTGATGTATTTTCTGCCAGCATCCGAGGCCTCCTGCAAGGCCTTCTCCATGTTATCTTCGACGCGGATACCCGCCAATTTGATGAGCATGGGCAGATTGACGCCTGCGATGACCTCGACATTGCCGCTGTTCATCACGGAGATCGCCAGATTGGACGGTGTTCCCCCGAACATATCGGTCAGGATGATGACGCCATTGCCATCATTGGCGCGGGTCACGGCGTCGATAATATCCTGCCGGCGCTGGTCCATGTCATCTTCGGGACCGATACACACCGTCTCGATCAATTTCTGAGGGCCGACCACATGCTCAACAGCATGGCGAAACTCCTCAGCCAGCTTGCCATGAGTGACAAGCACCAGTCCGATCATGAAACGCTCCCTTGCACACGCATTCTGATTGCCGACTATCGCAATGCCGCAATCATGTCTATCGGTGGGGCCACATCTTGATGAGGAAAAGACGAAGCGCAAGCCCCAAAATGCCGGATTTTCGTTCACATTCCCTTGGTTATGAAAAGATTCTGAGCAAGTGCAGCAAATTTTCCATAGGGCATGATGCTGTCACGCGCAATGCGCAGAAGCGGCAGGGATGCGCCGGGGCTAAGCTCCAGCCTCTCGCGCTCGGGCGGTAGACGAGGGCTCTCAGGCGACGGGACCGACGTAATAGCGTAATGCATGTCGGCCTTCGCGACGCTTTTCACCGAGATGATCCCGCTGCCGCGCAGCTCCAGAAGACCAGCGATCGCTTCTGGCCGCCATGCGGTTGTGACGCCGTCCTTGCAGGCGATGAACACCTGATCGTCTGCCACTAGCGCCGTTTCCAACCCGCAACGCTCAGCCTCCGTCATGAAGCTGAATGCCATCTCGCTTTTGCCGCTGCCGGAGGGGCCGACGAACAACAATCCGGTCTTGCCGATGACGATGGCCGTTGCGTGGAGGTTGGTTGGATCAACGCTCATGATGGGCGGCGGGAAGCGACAGGCTGAAACGCGCGCCGGAAATGACGCCGTATTTGTCGAGAATATTTTCTGCCTTCAGGCTGCCGCCATGGGCTTCGGCAATCTGCCGGCTGATGGACAGGCCAAGGCCCGAATTCTGGCCAAAGCCTTCGCTGGCCGGGCGGTCGGTGTAGAAACGCTCGAAGATACGGTCGATGTCTTCGGCCTGAATGCCGGGACCATTGTCCTCGACACGCACGATGCAACGGTCTTTCTGGCGCAGAAGATGCACGACGATCCGTCCGCCATCCTGCGACACGAAGGAACGGGCGTTCTCGATCAGGTTGGTAATGATCTGGCCGATGCGCAGATCATGGCCGTTGACGATATAGCTGACCTTGGTGCCGGGCTTATGATCCACGACATAGTCGATGGTAACCGACTTTTTCTTGGCACTGATCTGGCGCGATATTTCCACCAGATTGCCAAGCACGACTTCCAGATCGACCGGTGAGGCATCGACGCGCGCCAGTTCCGCATCCAGCCGCGAGGCGTCCGAGATATCGCTGATCAACCGGTCCAGACGGCGCACGTCGTGGAAGATGATTTCGGTCAGGCGCTGCTTGGATTCTTCGGTCTTGGCGCGTGGCAATGTCTCGACCGCGCTGCGCAACGATGTCAGCGGGTTTTTCAGCTCGTGACTGACATCGGCCGCAAAGCTCTCGATGGCGTCGATCCGGTCATAGAGCGCATTGGTCATTTCGCGCAAGGCGATGGAAAGATTGCCGATTTCATCCTGACGGGCGGAGAAATCGGGAATTTCCTCACGCGCCTTTGCCCCGCGACGCACACGAATGGCCGCAGCCGAGAGGCGACGCAGAGGCGTAGCGATGGTGGAGGACAACAGCAGCGAAAGGACGATATTGACAAGCGTGGCAATGCCGAAGACGCGCATGATCGCAAGGCGTTCGGCATGGACGATCTTGTCGATGTCGCCAGCCTGCGTCGATAGCAGCAGAACGCCCAGCACGGCGCGGAAGCGCTGCACCGGCACGGCCACGGAGACGATCAACTCGCCCTTTTCCGTCACCCGCACCACGGCACCGCGCACGCCGGTCAGCGCATTCATGACTTCTGGGTAGATCGAGCCGTCGCCGCCGGGCGTTTCCTTGTAGAGCGGTAGGCTGCTGGGTTGCAGCATGCGGTTGAAGATGCTGGCGACCCAGTCTCCCCATGTCTGCGTTTCCGGGGTGACAGGCGGCAGATCGTAGCGCAGCACCTGGCCGCGGGAATAGAGATGGCGCGAATCGAGCAGAATGTTTGCGTCGGCATCGAACAGACGCGCGCGTGTCCGGGTCGGCGAAATCAACCGCCGCAGCACCGGCGCCACACGCTCCGGATTGATCGGAAAGGACAAATCCTCGTCGTTGGGAACCGGCGTGATGCTCTGGCCGGCCTGCAATTCCAGCAGCTTTTCCGGGTTGATGGTGATGGAATTGGTATCGACCGAGGCGGAGGCGGAAATCGCGCCTGCAATAATTTCGCCCTGGGTCAAAAGGCTTTCGACGCGCGCATCGATCAGCCCTTCGCGGAACTGGTTGAGGTAGAGAATACCACCCACGAGCACCACGGTCGCTGCGACGTTGAAGAACAGGATGCGCCGCGTCAGGCTGGAGAACACAGCATTGCCGAAGATGCGCCGGACGATCGTCAGCGGATGAATACGATGACGCCGACCGCTCTCACGGTCGTCGGCATCGGTATGATCCGATACGCTGTCCTGCATTTTGTTCAGCAACGTCGTCCCTCAGCGCCGCTGTATCGCGGCGTCATGTCATGCTGCCCTATTCTCAGGCTGCTTCGCGGAAGCGATATCCTACGCCGTACAGGGTTTCAATCATGTCGAAGTCGTTATCGACGAGTTTGAACTTCTTGCGCAGGCGCTTGATGTGGCTGTCGATGGTGCGGTCATCGACATAGACCTGCTCGTCATAGGCGGCATCCATCAGCGCATCGCGGCTTTTGACGACGCCGGGACGCTGCGCCAGCGAATGCAGGATGAGGAACTCGGTCACGGTCAAGGTGACAGGCTCGCCCTTCCAGGTGCAGGTGTGGCGTTCCTGATCCATGGCAAGCTGCCCACGTTCCAGCGTGCGGGCCTGCTGATCTGCGGTGGGCTTCAGCGGGCTTGCACCGGGGACTGCAGCATCGCGGCTGCTGGCGCGGCGCAGGATCGCCTTGACGCGCTCGACCAGAAGACGCTGCGAAAACGGCTTGGTAATGAAATCGTCGGCACCCATTTTCAGGCCGAACAGCTCGTCGATTTCCTCATCCTTGGAGGTGAGGAAGATAACCGGCAGATCCGACTTCTGACGCAGACGACGCAACAGCTCCATGCCATCCATGCGCGGCATCTTGATATCGAAGATCGCCAGTTGCGGTGGGCGTGCAATCAATCCATCCAGAGCGGACGCGCCATCGGTGTACGTTTCGACCTTGTAGCCTTCCGCTTCGAGCGCAATCGAAACGGAGGTCAAAATATTTCGGTCATCGTCCACAAGCGCAATAGTCTGCATAAAATTGGTCTCCATCGTCATTATATTTTACTCCCGACATCCCATCCCAGCCAAGGTTGTGCGCCGTGAGCATTTCTCATGAGTATAAAGGTGGAACAAATTGTGGCAAAGAAAATCGGCCACGCCGCCGCGGTTTTATGAGCAGTAATTTTCGTGGATCGGAAATTTGTCGGTTTGAGTCGTGAACTAAACCGATTTAAAATGAAATAAAATCTTTTAAATCGATTAATATATTGAATTTGTTCAATTATTTGAAATGATGCCTTGTTTTTTTAAATTGACGGGATTAATTTCCGGGCACATTTTAATGCTTTCGTCTTTTGAAAAAGGAATGCGCCCGTGAAGGAACTTGGAGTCTATAATCCTGAGAATGGCGTGTCAGCCCTTGGCCTGTCAGCTGTTGCCGCCGTGCATTACAATCTCATCGAGAGCGAATTGTACGAGCATGCCATCCGCAATGGCGAAGCAGATGTAACCGCTGATGGTGCTCTTCGCGCGGTCACCGGCCAGCACACGGGTCGTTCCCCGAAAGACAAATTCGTCGTTCGCGACGCCTCTACGGAAGACAGCATCTGGTGGGACAACAACAAGCCGTTGTCGCCTGAGCATTTCGACATCCTTCACAAGGACATGCTGGCCCACGCTGCTGGCAAGACGCTATATGTGCAGGATTTGATCGGCGGTGCGGATGAAGACAACGCCCTTCCGACCCGCGTGGTGACAGAGCTTGCCTGGCACGGCCTGTTCATCCGCAACCTGCTGATTCGCCCCGAGCGCGAAAAGCTTGGCGCCTTCAAGCAGAAGCTGACGATCATCAACCTGCCGAGCTTCAAGGCCGATCCAGCCCGTCACGGCGTTCGCACCGAAACCGTCATTGCCTGCGACCTGACCAAGGGTCTGGTTCTGATTGGCGGCACATCCTATGCCGGCGAAAACAAGAAGTCCGTCTTCACCGTTCTCAACTACCTGCTGCCTGCCAAGGGCGTCATGCCCATGCATTGCTCCGCCAATGTCGGCCCTGATGGTGACGCGGCCGTATTTTTCGGCCTGTCGGGCACCGGCAAGACCACATTGTCTGCCGACCCATCGCGCACACTGATCGGTGACGACGAACATGGCTGGGGCGACGACGGCATCTTTAACTTCGAAGGCGGCTGCTACGCCAAGGCCATCAAGCTTTCGGCGGAAGCCGAACCTGAAATCTACGCCGCAACCCGCCGCTTCGGCACGGTTCTGGAAAACGTCGTTCTCGATGAAAACCGCGTTCCCGATTTCAACGATACGTCGCTGACGGAAAACACCCGCAGTGCCTATCCACTGCACTTCATTCCGAATGCATCGGAAACGGGCCTTGCTGGTCATCCCAAGACCATCATCATGCTGACGGCGGATGCCTTCGGCGTGCTGCCGCCGATTGCCCGGTTGACGCCGGAACAGGCGATGTACCACTTCCTGTCCGGTTACACGGCCAAGGTCGCTGGCACCGAAAAGGGCGTGACCGAGCCGGAAGCAACCTTCTCGACATGCTTTGGCGCACCCTTCATGCCGCGCCACCCGGCTGAATACGGCAATCTGCTGCGCGATCTCATCGGCAAGCATGGCGTCGATTGCTGGCTGGTCAACACCGGCTGGACCGGCGGTGCCTACGGTATCGGCAAGCGCATGCCCATCAAGGCAACCCGTGCACTTTTGAGTGCTGCGCTGACCGGCGAATTGAAAAACGCCCAGTTCCGCACGGATGTGAATTTCGGCTTTGCGGTTCCGACAGCGCTTGACGGCATCGACAGCGGCATTCTCGACCCGCGCTCGACCTGGGCCGATGGCGCAGCCTACGACGCTCAGGCCAAGAAGCTGGTTTCCATGTTCGTCACGAACTTCACCAAGTTCGAAGACCATGTCGACGGCAAGGTCCGCGATGCAGCGCCTGGCCTGTTGGCCGCCGCAGAGTAAGAGCTTCACAATGGATTCTCGTGAAACCCGGCCTTGCGCCGGGTTTTTCGTTTATGTCGGTGGTTTTCATCCGTCATGATCTATGGCATCACCGCTGCCGGAGAACGAACATGGCCAGTGCGGCGCTATTTATCAGCAACCGAATCACGATTGCCGGATGGGAACTGACGGAGCAGTTCGTGCTGGCGGGTGGTCCCGGCGGGCAGAACGTCAACAAGGTTTCGACCGCCGTCCAGCTGTTCTTCGATGTCGCAAATTCCCCGTCTCTGTCGGATCGCGTCAAGACGAACCTGCTCCAGCTGGGTGGCAGGCGAGTATCGAAAGACGGCGTCCTGATGATCGAGGCCAACCGCTTTCGCACGCAGGAGCGCAACCGTGAAGATGCACGGGAGCGGCTGAAGGAACTGGTCCTCAAGGCTGCAGAACCGCCGCCGCCGGTGCGCCGGGCGACAAAGCCCACCAAGGGATCTGTGGAGCGACGCCTGAAGGCCAAATCCGGCCGGTCCGATGTCAAGAAAATGCGCAGCAGACCCGATAAGGAATAGCGCTCAAAGCTTGCGCAGCGCCACCGTATCGATCAGATGGTTCTGGCCCTTGCGCAGAATAAGATCGGCCCGCGGGCGCGTCGGCACGATGTTGCGTCGCAGGTTCTTCAGGTTGATGTTTTCCCAAAGACCTTCGGCAATCGCGAGAGCCGCCTCTTCCGAAATCGACGCATAGCGATTGAAGTAGGATGACGGGTCACGAAAAGCCGTCTGGCGCAGGTTCATGAAGCGGTTGACATACCAATGGTGGATCAGCGCTTCATCGGCGTCGATATAGATCGAAAAATCGAAGAAATCGGACACGATCGGCACGATCCGCCCACCCTCGGGCAGGTCGCGCGATTGCAGCACGTTGATGCCTTCGAAAATCAGAATGTCGGGCCTGTCGATGGTGGTATATTCGTTGGGTATGACGTCGTAGGTCAGGTGCGAATAGCTGGGGGCTTTGACATCCGGTTGCCCAGCCTTGATGGCTGACAGGAAGCGCAGGAGGGAGCCGATGTCGTAGCTCTCGGGAAAGCCCTTTCGCTCCATCAGATTGTCACGTCGCAGCACTTCGTTCGGATAGAGGAAGCCGTCCGTGGTGATGAGATCGACCTTCGGGCTGGAGGGCCAGCGCGCCAAGAGTTCCTTCAGAATACGCGCCGTGGTCGATTTTCCAACGGCAACCGACCCTGCAATGCCGATGACGAAAGGTGTCTTGTTGACACCCGCCATATTGAGGAACTGGTTGCGCTGATCGAACAGCACCTGAGATGCCTCGACATGGGTAGACAGAAGCCGCGACAGCGACAGGTAGATGCGCTTGACCTCATCCATATCGATGGGGTCGTTCAAAGAGCGCAATCTTTTGAGTTCGTCAGCCGACAGCGTCATCGGCGTATCGGCGCGGAACCTGGACCATTCTTCCGAGCTGAAGAAATAATAGGGCGAATATTCGTCGGGGCGGAAATGATCGAGCGTGTTTGGCATGCCTTGTCCTCCCATGCGTGCCAAAGTCGTCATTTTACAGGTCTCGATTCTTTTTCCTGAAGGCCGGTTTGCCCAGTGCGGCGGTGTAGCTCTGCCATGACATTTGCCAGGGGAATATCGGCGATCTTCAGCACCACCATCAAATGGTAGAGCAGATCGGCCGCCTCATCCGTCAGATTTTTGCGATCGTTGGAGATGGCGGCAATGACGGTTTCCACTGCCTCTTCGCCCAGCTTTTTGGCAGCGCGGGTTTGGCCAGCGGCCACGAGCTTCGCCGTCCAGGATTGATCCGGCGAAGCGCTTGCGCGTTCCGCCACGATGCGCTCCAGATCGGAAAGAGAAAAATCACTCATCGCGCAATACCCTAGGTGAGATCAATCAAGGCGCATGGCGATGCCGTTATCGGCCATATAGGCCTTGGCTTCACCGATGGAATAGGTGCCGAAATGGAAAATAGAGGCTGCAAGCACAGCGGTGGCGTGGCCATCTTTCACGCCCGCCACAAGATCATCCAGCGTCCCGACACCGCCAGAGGCAACCACGGGAACGCGAACCTGATCGGCAATCGTGCGCGTCAGTGCAATGTCGTAGCCGCTCTTGGTACCATCACGGTCCATGGAGGTGATGAGCAATTCGCCCGCACCACGCTCCACCATCTTGATAGCAAATTCGACGGCATCGATGCCGGTCGGCTGGCGACCACCATGGGTGAAGATTTCCCAGCGATCCGCCTCGCCAGCGTCTGACACCTTCTTGGCATCGATGGAAACGACGATGCACTGATTGCCGAATTTGTCGGCAGCCTGCGCCACGAAATCAGGGTCCTTCACCGCAGCGGAGTTGATTGACACCTTATCGGCACCGCACAAAAGCAGCTTGCGAATATCTGAGACTGCGCGGACACCACCGCCCACCGTCACCGGCATGAAGCAGTGATCGGCCGTGCGCGAGACAACATCGAAAATCGTATCGCGATTGTCGGAGGAGGCGGTGATGTCGAGAAAACAAAGCTCGTCGGCACCGGCGGCGTCATAAGCCTTGGCAGCTTCAACAGGGTCGCCTGCATCGATCAGATCGACAAAATTGACGCCCTTGACGACGCGGCCATCCTTGACATCGAGACAGGGAATAATACGGGCTTTCAGCGTCATGCGCGCGCCTCCTTGATCAGCGCCAGCGCACTCACCGGGTCAATACGTCCATCATACAGCGCACGGCCAGAGATCGCGCCTTCCAGCTTTGCAGCATCCGGCTCCAGCATGCGCTTGATGTCTTCGATGGAGGCAAGGCCACCGGAGGCGATGACGGGGATGGAAACGGCGTTTGCCAGTTCCAGCGTGGAATCCCAATTGATGCCGGCTAAGATGCCATCGCGGTCGATGTCGGTGTAGATGATGGCCGCCACGCCCGCACCCTCGAAACGGTTGGCAAGCTCGATCACGCCAAGCTCGGAGGCTTCCGCCCATCCCTCGACCGCAACCTTGCCGCCCTTGGCATCGATGCCGACGGCGACCTGTCCGGGGAAACGCTTGCAGGCTTCGATCACCAGAACCGGATCACGCACGGCAACGGTGCCGAGAATGACCCGAGCAAGACCACGCGATAGCCACGCTTCGATATGCTCCAGCGTGCGAATGCCACCGCCCAATTGCACCGGGTTCTTGGTGGATTTCAAAATAGCATCGACGGCATCGCCATTCACGGTCTGACCGGCGAAGGCGCCGTTGAGGTCCACCACATGCAGCCATTCAAAGCCCTGATCTTCAAAGGCTTTGGCCTGTGCGCCGGGGTCCTCGTTGTAGACGGTGGCCTGCTCCATATCGCCAAGCTTGAGGCGAACGCATTGGCCATCTTTGAGGTCGATTGCGGGAAAAAGGATCATGTCAGGGCTTCCAGCGCAGAAAATTCGAGATGAGAGCGAGGCCAAGCGTCTGGCTTTTTTCCGGGTGGAACTGTGCGCCGACCGTGTTGTCGCGACCGACGAAAGCCGTCATCGCGCCACCGTAACTGGTGGTGGCGATGACATCCTCAGCCTTTTTGGCGGCAAGGTGGTAGGAGTGCACGAAATAGGCATGCAGGCCATCCGTGCCGGTTTTGATGCCGTCGAACAGCGGGTGAGGGCGGTGCAGGTCCAGCGTGTTCCAGCCGATCTGCGGGATTTTCAGTGACGGATCGGACGGCGTCATCTCCACGACGTCGCCTTCGATCCAGCCGAGGCCTTCGCTCGTCGTCTTTTCCAGGCCGCGTGAGGACATGAGCTGCATGCCGACGCAGATGCCTATGAACGGGCGGGCCTTGTTTTCGACGGCCTCAACCAGCGCCTCATGCATGCCGGTCACAGCATTGAGGCCTGCGCGGCAATCGGCATAGGCACCCACGCCGGGCAGCACGATGCGGTCTGCGGACGCGACAGTCTCCGGCTTGTCGGTCAAATCGATGGTCGCGTCGATGCCAGCTTCGCGAGCGGCGCGCTCGAAGGCTTTCGTCGCCGAGCGCAGATTGCCCGAGCCGTAATCGATAATTGCCACACGCATATCAGCGCCTTCCATTCAAATCGAACTGAAACGACCCAGCCGGATCGTTCATCGTGAAACCGTTGCCCGCCCTGCGATCCTGTTTCCAATCCGGCTGCGGGATTTTGGACACTTGGGAGATGTCATCTTCGGGCAGGTTGGAAAAATAAATCTCCTCAGCCGTGGCGAGATCATGGGCGTGAACGACATCTTTCAAGGTCCATCCCTTAGAAACCAGATGTCGGACCACAATGTTGCGGCCTTCGAATCCGGCTATCAAACCGATGGAGATTGCGAAAAGTGCGCCTGTGACGCCGAAGCCCTCAAGTCCTGAAACTTGACCCGCCGCCACTTGCAAAACAACGATGCCGATAGCGACCCACCAGAGGCGCTGGATGGCAAACCAAACCCAGGGAAACAGCAGAGCAAGCCATGAGAAGCGATCAGCAATGAACCGCGTGGAGCGGTGATCGCGGTCGGGACCGCCGGGTGCTTCCAGAACCAGATAAGATGTCATCGGCTTTCCTGACAATGGTCATGGCGACGAATAAAAGGGCAATCGCCTTGGCACCACCATGACGATTTCATCTCGCTCAGGCCAGCGTACCCTTTGTCGAGGGAACGCGGTCTGCCTGACGGGGGTCGATTTCGGTGGCCACGCGCAGCACGCGGGCAACCGCCTTGAAGCAGGTTTCGGCGATATGGTGATTGTTTGCACCATAATGGTTGAGAATATGCAGGGTAATACCGGCATTCTGGGACAGGGCTTGGAAGAATTCCCGCACGAGTTCAGTATCAAAGGTGCCGATCTTGGGCGCCGAGAACGCGACATTCCAGACTAGAAACGGGCGACCGGAAATATCGACGGCGGCCTTGGTCATGGTTTCATCCATGGCAAGATCAAGCGACGCATAACGGGTGATACCGCGACGGTCGCCCAGCGCCTTGGCGATGGCCTGGCCAATGGCAATGCCGGTGTCTTCGACGGTATGGTGGTCATCGACATGCAGGTCACCCTTCACATCGATCTCCATGTCGATCAGCGAATGGCGGCTGAGTTGGTCGAGCATATGATCGAAGAAACCCACGCCGGTGGAAATCTTCGATTTGCCTGTTCCATCGATGTCGACGCGCACGGAAACACTTGTTTCATTCGTCTTGCGGGAAATCTCGGCTCTACGCTCTGCCATCTGGCTGCTCCGTATCAATATCGGCGTTCCTTATCAGCACAGCCCGCAAATATCCAGCCATTACATTGTCTTGCCGCATTGCACCCCGCTCTGCGCCAGCACGCTCATTTGCAATCGCAAAAACGGGACTTACATAGACTTCCAACCGGGATCGAAGATGCATCCCGTTGCAACGCCCCTCAAGGGCAAACAGGTGTTTGATGACGACAATTATTACTGTGAGAAAGGCCGGCAAGGTGGTGATGGCCGGTGACGGTCAGGTCAGCCTTGGCCAGACGGTGATGAAGGGCAATGCCCGTAAGGTGCGCCGCATCGGCAAGGGTGGCGATGTGATTGCCGGATTTGCCGGTGCCACGGCGGACGCCTTTACGCTGCTCGACCGTCTTGAAAAGAAGCTGGAGCAATATCCCGGTCAGCTGATGCGCGCTGCCGTCGAGCTCGCCAAGGATTGGCGCACCGACAAATATCTGCGCAATCTCGAAGCCATGATGCTGGTGGCGGATAAGTCGATCACGCTGGCGATCACCGGCAATGGTGACGTTCTGGAACCCGAACACGGCGCCATCGCCATCGGCTCTGGTGGAAACTACGCCTTTGCAGCTGCCCGTGCGCTGATGGATTCGGAAAAGTCTGCGGAAGAGGTCGCGCGTCAGTCGCTCGATATCGCTGCCGATATCTGCGTCTATACCAACCATAATCTCGTGATTGAAACGCTCGACGCAGAGTAAGCTGCGCCTTCCAAAACCCATGGGTTCTGTGGGCCGGGCCTATACGGCTGGCCGCAACAGGACGCCGAAAGGAACAAGATGACGACTTTTTCTCCCCGCGAGATTGTCTCGGAACTGGACCGTCACATTATCGGCCAGCACGACGCCAAGCGCGCCGTGGCCATTGCGCTGCGCAACCGTTGGCGCCGCCAGCAGCTGGATGACAGCCTGCGCGACGAGGTTATGCCGAAGAATATTCTGATGATCGGACCGACCGGTGTCGGCAAGACGGAAATCTCCCGCCGTCTGGCAAAGCTTGCCGGTGCGCCCTTCATCAAGGTCGAAGCGACCAAATTTACCGAAGTCGGTTATGTCGGGCGCGATGTCGAACAGATCATTCGCGACCTTGTGGAAATCGGCATCGGGCTGATCCGCGAAAAGAAGCGGATCGAGGTACAGGCGAAAGCCCATGCCAGTGCGGAGGAACGCGTGTTGGACGCACTCGTCGGCTCCACGTCTTCGCCCGCCACGCGCGACAGTTTCCGCAAGAAGCTGCGCGACGGCGAGCTGGACAAGAAAGAGATCGATATCGAGGTGGCTGATACCGGCTCCGGTATGCCCGGGTTCGATATTCCCGGCATGCCGCCGGGTGCCAATATCGGCGTCCTCAATCTCTCGGATATGTTCGGCAAGGCCATGGGTGGGCGCACCAAGAAGGTTCGCACGACCGTCGAAAAATCCTATGCCGACCTGATCCGCGACGAATCCGACAAGCTGCTGGACAATGAGCTCATCCAGCGCGAAGCGGTGAAGTCGGTGGAAAATGACGGCATCGTCTTTCTGGACGAAATCGACAAGATCGCCGCGCGCGATGGCGGCATGGGTGCCGGTGTGTCGCGTGAAGGCGTGCAGCGCGATCTGCTGCCGCTGGTGGAAGGCACAACGGTTTCGACAAAATATGGACCCGTGAAGACCGACCATATTCTCTTCATTGCGTCAGGCGCGTTCCATGTGTCGAAGCCATCCGATCTTCTGCCGGAACTTCAGGGCCGTCTGCCTATCCGCGTAGAGTTGAAGGCTCTGACCAAGGAAGATTTCCGCCGCATTCTGACGGAACCGGAAGCAAGTCTCATCCGCCAGTACATCGCGCTGATGGCCACGGAAGAGCTGGACCTCGAATTCACCGATGATGCGATCGACGCGCTGGCCGATGTCGCGGTGCATTTGAATGCATCCGTCGAGAATATCGGTGCGCGTCGTTTGCAGACTGTGATGGAGCGGGTGTTGGACGAGATTTCCTTCAACGCGCCGGATCGCGGTGGCTCGGCGGTGAAGATCGATCAGGCCTATGTGAAGGAGCATGTCGGCGATATCGCTGCCGATACGGACCTGTCGCGTTATATTCTTTAAATGCCATAGAGTGCGGCAAATCTTGCCGCACTCTTATTTTATCTGCCTTCTCTCGACATTTGGCCACGCTTTTCGCTAATGAAAGCGTTAACGGTTGTTGAAAGAAATGGTCCGGTCATCGCACCGGTCGAGAAAAAGGCATCTGCTCGTGCGTAAAACTCTTCTGGCATTGGCTGCTGTCGTGGCTTTTGGTGCGGTCTCGCAATCCTTTGCGGAGGCAGCCTCCGTCGTGCCACCCGGCAACCGCAACGCCGAACAACCCGGCGTTCCCGGGGCCTCTGCGCGGCGCACGAAAGGCTCTAACTCCACTTTCGAGCGTAAATACCAGAAAGTGTACGACTTGCTGTCGAGCGACAAGCAATTGATTTCCAAGATCAAATCAACGGCAGGACGTTACGGCATCGATCCTATCCATATGATTGGTGCCATCGTTGGCGAACATACTTATAATGTAGATGCCTATGACCGGCTGCAATCCTATTACGTCAAAGCAGCATCCTATGCCGGCAACAGCTTCCGCTTCGGCTACAAAGATGAAAGCATCGCGCAGTTTCTGGCGCATTTGCAATTTTCCAAATGCCAGTCGAAGCGTGATTCCGTTAGCCTGTGGACCTGCCGGGAAGATGTCTGGGACGACAGTTTTCGCGGCAAGAAGGTTGATGGCGTTAGCTACCCAGACAACCGCTTCAGTGCGGTTTTCTTCCAGCCCTTCTATGCGGGTCAGACCTTTGGCCTTGGCCAGATCAATCCGCTGACGGCGCTGATGCTCTCGGATATGGTGGCGCGCGTGTCTGGTTTTGAAAAACTGGACGAAAACGACGCGGCTGCGGTCTATACCGCCATCATGGAGCCGGACCATTCGCTGGCCTATATGGCCGCCGCCATCCGCAAATCCATCGATGATTACAAGTCGATTGCCGATATGGATATTTCGAAAAATCCGGGCCTCACCTCCACACTCTATAATCTCGGCGGATCACAACAGCGGGCGGCTGCTCTTGCCCAGAAAAACCGACAGAGCGGCGGGTCGCCTGTGTGGCCGGAAGAGAATTATTACGGCTGGCTGGTCAACGAAAAGCTGCCGGAGCTTCAAAAGCTCCTGTAGCCTTGGCGACAGGTTTTCAGCGGGTTTCCAGAAAGAAAAGAGTTTTGGCGCCCGCTTGCGATTGACGAGACGGGCGTTCAGCGTCCACTCTTGCCGGCAAGAATACCGACAAGGGAGATACCACGGTGAGCCGCATTGAAGAGCATGGTCTTTCATTCGACACAACACTCTATGATTTTCTGAAAGACGAAGTGCTGCCGGAAACCGGCCTGGATGCCAACGCGTTCTTTGCAGGCTTTTCCGAGATCGTGCATTCGCTTGCGCCAAAAAACCGCGACCTGCTGCAAAAGCGTGATGGTTTTCAGGACAAGCTGGATGCGTGGTACCGCACCAATGGCGCGCCGGTCGATCTGGCCGTCTATGAAACCTTCCTGCGGGATATCGGCTATCTCTTGCCGGAAGGCGAGGCCTTCAAGGTCAATACGCAAAATGTCGATCCTGAAATCGCGCAGCTTGCCGGTCCGCAGCTTGTCGTGCCGGTCATGAATGCGCGCTATGCGCTCAACGCCGCCAATGCCCGCTGGGGTTCGCTTTACGATGCGCTTTACGGCACCGATGCGATTTCCGAAGACGACGGTGCCGAAAAGGGCAGGGGCTATAACCCCAAACGTGGCGCGAAGGTCATTGCCTGGGCGCGGGAATTTCTGGATCGCTCCGCACCGCTGGCGAATGGCAGCTGGGCTGATGTGTCTGGTTTCAAGGTCGTTGATGGCGTGCTTGAAGTCGATGCCGGTGGCCTGTCGGATCCCGCCCAGTTTGCTGGCTATGCGGGTGAGGCATCCAATCCGTCCTCCATCCTCTTGCGCAAGAACGGCCTTCACGTCGACATCGTTATCGATGCTTCGACCGATATCGGAAAAAGCGATTCCGCAGGCATTTCCGATGTCATCCTCGAATCGGCCCTGACGACGATCATGGATTGCGAGGATTCCGTGGCCGCTGTGGATGCGGAAGACAAGGTCGTTGCTTACCGCAACTGGCTCGGCCTGATGCGTGGCGATCTGACGGAGGAGGTTGCCAAGGGTGGAACGACGTTCACGCGCCGCCTGAATGCCGATCGCAATTATACCGCACCGGATGGTTCGGCGCTGACAGTGCCCGGCCGCTCGCTGATGCTGGTGCGCAATGTCGGCCACCTCATGACAAATCCCGCCGTACTTGACCGTGATGGCAGGGAAATCCCCGAGGGCATCATGGATGCCGTCTTGACCGGCCTGATCGCGCTCTATGACGTTGGCCCCAACGGACGCCGCCAGAATTCGCGCGCCGGCTCCATGTATGTGGTGAAGCCGAAGATGCACGGCCCGGAAGAGGTGGCCTTTGCGTCGGAGATTTTTGGGCGCGTCGAGACACTCATCGGCATGGCGCCCAACACCATCAAAATGGGCATTATGGACGAAGAACGTCGCACGACGATCAATCTGAAAGAATGCATTCGCGCCGCCAAGGATCGCGTCGTCTTCATCAATACCGGCTTCCTCGATCGCACCGGCGACGAAATCCACACCTCGATGGAAGCAGGCCCGATGATTCGCAAGGGTGACATGAAACAGGCCGCATGGATCGCGGCTTATGAAAACTGGAATGTCGATATCGGCTTGGAATGCGGCCTGTCCGGCCATGCCCAGATCGGCAAGGGCATGTGGGCCATGCCGGATCTGATGGCTGCGATGCTGGAGCAGAAGATCGCGCATCCAAAAGCCGGTGCCAACACCGCCTGGGTTCCGTCGCCCACAGCCGCGACGCTTCACGCCACGCATTACCACAGCGTCGATGTCGCCTCGGTTCAAAGCGGACTGAAGACACGCGAACGCGCAAAACTTGGCGATATTCTTTCCGTGCCCGTTGCGGTGCGCCCCAACTGGAGCGCCGAGGACATCCAGCGTGAGCTGGACAACAATGCGCAGGGCATTCTGGGTTATGTCGTGCGCTGGGTCGATCAGGGCGTCGGTTGCTCGAAAGTGCCGGACATCAACAATATCGGCCTGATGGAAGACCGCGCGACGCTGCGCATTTCCGCCCAGCATATGGCAAACTGGCTGCGCCATGGTGTGGTGTCGGAAGAGCAGATCGTCGAAACCATGAAGCGCATGGCCGCTGTCGTGGATGGTCAGAATGCCGGTGACTCGGCTTATCTGCCGATGGCCGGCAACTTTGAAACCTCCATCGCCTTCCAGGCCGCCTTGGAGCTGGTGCTGAAAGGTCGGGAGCAGCCCAACGGTTATACGGAACCGGTCCTGCACCGCCGCCGTCTGGAGTTGAAGGCGGAACAGTCTGCTTGAGCCCACAACATAACAAGAAAAAAGCCGCCGGGATAATCCTCGGCGGCTTTTTCGTAACGGTTTCAGGTGATCTTACTGGATGACGATGACCTTGGAGCTGCGGCCCGGACGGACGCGGCTGTAGAGGTCGATCACGTCCTGGTTGATCATGCGGATGCAGCCAGACGAAGCGGCCGTACCGATGGATGCCCATTCAGGCGAACCATGGATGCGGAACAGCGTGTCCTGACCCTTGTCGTTGAAGAGATACATAGCGCGGGCGCCCAGCGGGTTGGTCAGGCCTGGGCCCATGCCGCCTTCGACGTAGCGGGCGACTTCAGGCTTGCGATCTGCCATTTCCTTTGGCGGATGCCACATTGGCCATTCCTGCTTCCATGCGACATAGGCTTCACCAGCCCATGCAAAGCCCTGCTTGCCAACGCCGATACCGTAACGCACAGCCTTGCCGCCTGGCAGGATGTAATACAGGAAGCGCTCGCGGGTGTTGACGATAACGGTGCCTGCCTTTTCGGGTGTCTCGTAGTTCACGATCTGGCGGTGGAAACGCTTGTCCACGCGGTTGATCGGAATGGCCGGAAGGGCGTAACCGGCGTCGGTCGTTGCGCCATAAACTTCGTCGCCGAAGATTTGAGTCGTTTCAACATAGGCGGGTGCCGAGGCAGTCGCGGGTGTGGTCTGTGTCGATGTCGAGGCGCAACCGCCCAGAGCAAATACCGACGACAGGCCGAGGGCAGTCAAAATAGTGCGAAGGCGCATGGTGTTCTCGCGGGAAATATCGCCATTTCAGGCGATGCAGGATGCTCTATTGAATAGATGGGTTATTTTCGATTAATCTTGTGTTGGCAAGCCGTTGCATCGCAGCAAGAGAATATGGCGCGCGAAATTGCGGGCGGATGGCCTTTTTGCAACATGAATGGGGCTCATTGCCCGGATTTATCCATGACTATTCTTTCCATCGTCAATAACAATCCGTTAATCGACGGACGCCAGTCACCCAATGCCATGCTGGTGCGTCGCGGTGTTCAGATATTGCTGAACGAGATGCGGCACGCCGTGCTGCCGGAATTGGCGCTGTCCAGCGGGCGCAGAGCCGATCTCATCAGTGTGTCGGTGAAGGGTGAAATATGGATCATCGAGATCAAATCCTCCATCGAGGACTTCAAGGTGGATCGCAAATGGCCGGATTATCGCCAGCATTGCGACCGTCTGTTCTTCGCCACCCATAGCGGCGTTCCGCTCGATATCTTTCCGGAAGAGTGCGGACTGTTCGTATCCGATGGCTACGGCGCGCACATGGTCCGCGAAGCGCCGGAACACAAAGTGCCACCGGCAACACGCAAGTCGCTGATGCTCGATTTTTCGCGCACCGCTGCCCGTCGCTTGATGATGGCCGAATGGTCCACCGGCAAGGATTATTCCGACTGACGATTACTTCGGCGCGCGCTTGGCCAAGATGCGCTGCAAAGTGCGCCGGTGCATGTTGAGGCGTCGTGCCGTCTCAGACACATTGCGCTCGCACATTTCATAGACCCGCTGAATGTGCTCCCACCGTACCCGGTCTGCCGACATTGGGTTTTCCGGCAAGTCCATCTTGTCGCCTTCGCGCTGGGTCAGTGCATTGAACACATCGTCGGCGTCCGCAGGCTTTGCCAGATAATCGAGAGCACCGAGCTTTACCGCCGTCACGGCGGTGGCGATGTTGCCATAACCGGTCAGGACCACGATCTGTGTATCGTCGCGGTGTTGACGAATGGCTTCGATGACTTCCAGGCCGTTACCGTCCCCCAGCCGTAAATCCACCACGGCATATTTCGGCGGTGCCAGCTTGGATTTGGCAATCCCTTCGCTGACCGATTCGGCCGTCTCGACAACAAATCCACGTGTTTCCATGGCCCGCGCAAGACGGCGCAGAAACGGACCGTCGTCATCGACAATCAAAAGCGATGCGTCGGGCCCGATCGGGTTGGCGTTTTCCACGGTCGTGGGTTCTGCCTCATGATGTTGCTGTTCGTCGCTCATGCCTGATCTCCCGGGCCATTGCATCATACATATAGGTATTGGGCCGTGTTGCCGCCAGCTGCGCCCAATAAAGTCACTGACCTCTATTATCGTCCATAATGTCGCGTGGCCAGACAACGGTGACCCGCGCCCCTGCGGCATCTGGTCCACGGTTCTCGAATGTCAGCGTCGCACCGGAGCGCTCTAATAGCGTCTTTGCGATGAACAGACCAAGGCCCAGCCCGCCGGCTCGTGTCACATCCTGCCGCTTGGTCACATAGGGCTCGCCGATCCGCGCCAGAATATCCGGGGCATAACCCTGCCCATCATCCTCGATCGTGACGCGAACCTGTTGGGCATCATGCTCGACGGTGACCGTTACTGCGTCCTTGGCGTAATCGACCGCATTCTCCAGCAGATTGCCGAGGCCATAGAGAATGCCGGCATTGCGTGCGCCCACCGGCTCTCCGCTTCGACCGTTCTTTTCGACCAGCCGAAGCTTGATGCCGAATTCGCGGTGCGGCGCCATCACCTCTTCGATGAGCGAAGACAGCGGAAGCTTGCGCAAATGCTCTTCGCCCTCAGCCGACAGCGACGTCAGCCGCCGCAGAATGTCGCGGCAGCGTTGACTCTGGCTGCGCAACAACGCCACGTCTTCGCGAAAGCGTTCGTCCTGGCCCAGTTCCCGTTCCATCTCCTTTGCCACCACGCTGATGGTGGCCAAGGGTGTGCCGAGCTCATGGGCGGCCGCTGCCGCAAGCCCATCCAGCTGCGACAGATGTTTCTCCCGTTCCAGAACCAGCTCCGTTGCCGCCAGCGCATCCGCCAGCTGGTTCGCCTCGTGCGACACGCGGTAAGCGTAAAAGGCGGCAAACAGCATCATGGCAACGATCGAGCACCAGATGCCGATATGGATGATCAGCTGGATCGGCAACGTCTCGCCCGGATACCACG
Organism: Agrobacterium rubi TR3 = NBRC 13261; assembly: GCF_000739935.1. GTDB lineage: Bacteria > Pseudomonadota > Alphaproteobacteria > Rhizobiales > Rhizobiaceae > Agrobacterium > Agrobacterium rubi. The sequence continues at coordinate 149,411 of NZ_BBJU01000017.1, forward strand.
GAACCGGAAAGGGCGAGAACGCAATGGCCGTGACACAAACCAGTGCGAAGACCAGCAGCATGAGCGAATGTTTCATCGGCTGTGAGGCAAAGGCGATGATGACCTGCACGCAGATCAGTGGCGCAAACGGATTTGAAAGCCCGCCGGTGATGTAGATCAACGCCGTCAGTTGCAACAGATCGAAGGCAAGAAGAAGCGTTGCTTCCCAGGGCTCCAGACGATAGGTCGCCGGAAACCGTGCCGATAGAAACAGGTTGGCTACCGCAAGCGCCCCGATCAGCACTGCGCAGGTCAAAAGAGGCAGCGGAAAATTCAGCCCGAAGGCAACGATCAGGATCGTTGCGCTCTGCCCCACCACCGCCAGCCATCGCAGCCAGACAATGGTTTGCAGGCGGATGTGACGGCTGGCACGGCCAAGCCGCGTATTTTCTTCTGGCTGTGCTGCCATCCGCCCGTCTCCTGTCTCACGTTCCGCGTGGCTTCACGCGATTGGTCGGTTGCGCGTTGGCCGGGTCTTCCGGCCAGGGGTGACGCGGGTAGCGTCCGCGCATATCCGCCCGCACATCTTTCCACGAGCCCGCCCAGAAACCGGGCAAGTCCCGTGTGGTCTGTATCGGCCTGTGCGCGGGCGACGTCAATTCCAGCAGCAGTGGCAATTTGCCGCCTGCCACTGCCGGGTGCTGCTTCAGGCCGAACAGCTCCTGCACACGAATGGTCAGCGTCGGCTCCTCGCCGTCATAACTGATGGCATGCCTCTGGCCCGTGGGTGCTTCGAAATGCGTCGGGAGCAGTTTGGTCAGTTCCCGTTGTGCCGCATGCGGCACCAGCGAAAGAAGCCCGTCCATGATGCCGCCGGACCTGATCTCCTGAAGGCTCCTGGCATCCTGCTGGTAAGGCACGAACCATTCATCCAGGCGTGCAACCAGCGCCTTTCTGCTCGTATCCGGCCAAGGCTCACCGATCGTGCGGTGCAAAAACCCTAGACGCTGGCGCAGCTGTTGCGCCTCCTTGGAAAAGGTCATGATATCAAGCCCATGCTCGCGGATGCCGTTGGCAAGCGCGAGAGCGGCTTTTTCGCCGCTCGGTTTTCCTAGCGGCGTCTCTTCCAGAATGATTGCGCCAATGCGCGTGACGCGGCGCGCTCGAACCTGGCCGCTGGCCTTGTCGAAAAACAGCTGGTCTTCCCTACGGATCGCATCCGGCAGATGCTCTTCCACGTCTTCGCGGCGGATCGAGGCTGCGGCCAGAATGCGTGGCTGTGCGGCCCGCCCGGTCACGTCAGCCACCACAAGCATTTTCTCCGTGGCAAGACGCTCCGTCTCGGCCAGCTCCGCACCCCGGCCATTGGCCATCACATAACGTCCGCGTCCGCCCCGCTGAAAAGCGATGCGATCGGGATAGGCATGCAGCAGAAGCTCCCCGGCGGTGATGGGTTCAGCCGCCGCACTTTGCGCGCCCCCGCCAAGGGAAGAAGCGATCCGTTTGGCCAGACCTTTGGCAGCCGCGGCGCGCTCGCCCCTCTCGTATTTGAAACGCCGAAGCCTTTCCTCCAGATCGATATCGCTGCCGCCAAGCCCCTGTTCGGTCAAAAGCACGGCCAGCATCGCTGCCTCAACGCCGTGTCCGGCGTCATGTGCTGCAATCACCATGGCGGACAGGCGAGGGGGCATGGCCAGGTCCCGCATTTTCCGGCCACGCGGGGTGATGGCCAGGGTCGCATCCAGCGCGCCAAGGCTGGTCAGAAGTGCACGCGCCTCGTTCAGTGCGGTGTGCGGCGGTTGATCCAGAAAGGCAAGCGAGGCGGGATCGGCCACGCCCCAATGGGCAAGATCGAGCGCCAGCCCTAAAAGGTCGCTTGCCAATATCTGCGGCGGCGTAAATGCTGGCAAAGCTGCCGTCTGCCCCGCATGCCAGAGCCGGATAGCGATACCCGGTTCGGTTCGCCCCGCGCGTCCTGCCCGCTGGTCTGCCGAGGCGCGTGACACCTTCACCGTCTCAAGCCGCGTCATGCCGGTGGAAGGCTCAAACACCGGAAGCCGCTGCAAACCGCTATCGATCACCACCCGCACGCCATCGATGGTAATCGAGGTCTCGGCAATCGAGGTCGCCAGCACGATCTTGCGCTTGCCCGGCTCTGTTGGCCTGATTGCTGCATCCTGCTCCCGCTGGGAAAGATTGCCATAGAGCGGAATGACACGCGTTTCCGGCCCGAACCGGCCGTCCAGCCGCTCCAACGTTCGCGTGATCTCGCCCTGCCCAGGCAAAAAAGCGAGGATCGATCCAGCCTCCGATGAGTGCGCGTCTATAATGGCCCGCGCGACCTTGTCTTCGATCCGCGCCTGTCCCGTCCGGTCATCATACCGTGTGTCGATCGGGAAACTGCGGCCCAGGCTTTTGATGACAGGCGCCTCCTTCATCAGGGCGCTGATCCGCTCCACATCCAGCGTGGCCGACATGACGAGGATGCGTAGATCGTCGCGAAGCCCCGCCTGCACGTCCAGCGCCAGCGCCAGACCAAAGTCACCATCAAGCGAGCGTTCGTGAAACTCGTCAAAAATTACTGTAGAGACGCCTAATAGCTCCGGATCATCCAGAGCCATGCGGGCAAACACACCCTCCGTCACCACCTCGATCCGGGTTTTCGCGGAAATGCGATTGTCCAGCCGCATCCTGTAACCCACGGTCTCTCCGACGTTTTCCTGGAGTAGTGACGCCATGCGACTGGCCGCCGCCCGCGCCGCCAACCGCCGCGGCTCCAGCAGAATGATCTTGCCATCGCCGCGCCATGGCTGGTCCAGCAGGTAAAGCGGCACCAGTGTCGTCTTGCCCGCACCCGGCGGCGCAGACAGCACCGCTTGCCCACGCGTCGCCAATGCCGCGCCGATCTCGCTGAGTACCTCGGTTACCGGCAGGGTGGGCAACCTTCGTTCTGTCATCTGTGTCATGTCATTCAAAAATTCAGGCCTTTGCCGTCACGCTTTCATAGGCCAGGATCGCGCCGGCAAGATCTTCTAGCGCCGCACCCACCGATTTGAACAGGGTGATATCCTGATCATTCGTGCGCCCCGCATGCCGACCGGTGACGAGATCGGCAAGCTCGGCGCGAATATCGCCGCGCTGAACAATGCCCGCCTTAAGAGGCTGAACGATATCGCCACCCTCCTTCAACGCCCCATCGAATGTATCGACAAAGAGCGTTGCGCGCTGAACCGCCCCATCGTCACTTTCCCGCATGGTGGGCTTGAACGCGCCAACCAGATCGAGATGCGCCCCCGGTTTCAACCAGTCGCCCTTGATCAGAGGTTCATGGGACAGCGTCGCACAGGAAATGATATCCGCCACGCGCGCCGCTGCCTCAAGATCGCGACAGGCTATGGCATCGAATCCAAGATGACGGGCCTCTTCAGCGGCCTTTTCCGCAGCGGCAGCATTGCGCCCCCATATTTGAAAAGATGTCAGCGGCCGGATCGTAGCATGGGCCTGCATCAGATTGAGCGACAACCGCCCGGTTCCCACCATCAGCATGGAAGACGCATCGTCGCGCGCGAGATACTTTGCAGCGAGAGCAGAGGTCGCAGCCGTGCGCCGCGCCGTCAATTCCCCACCCTCGATCGCAGCCAGCATCTCTCCGGTCTTGCCGGAAGACAGAAGATAGGTGCCGAAAATCGCGGGCAGGGACCGCAGGCTGTTGTCAGGAAAAACAGAGAGTATCTTTACACCCATGTAGGAGCCCGGAACCCATGCGGGCATCATCAGCAGTGTCGCGTCACTTTCGCCGGGAACCTCTAACTCATGATGATGCCGCACAGGCATCACGCAGCCACCCCGAAACATGGTCTCGATGGCCTCTATGAGAGCAGGCCATTGCAAGGCACGGCGCGTTTCGTCTTCGTTGAGAACAAGCATTAGGCAACTCCCGGTCTGATGATCAGGGATGACCTTAGCAATCCCCACGCGTCTGGGCAAAGGCGTGGGTATCTTGTGTGATTGCGATTGGGGTGAACTTGTGCAGTCGAAGGGGTATTTGTGGAAGAAAGGGAAAATAGTTTTATGAATTCAAGGTGTTAGACATTTTCTGATTTTTCTTGTTTGGTGGC
>NZ_BBJU01000016.1 GCF_000739935.1 Agrobacterium rubi TR3 = NBRC 13261
GGGGTATTGTAAAAAAATAGACATATTTTGTAAGATCATGATTTCGTAGATAAATTCGGATTTTTGATATTCAACGGCTTCGCTCTGCTCGCAAAAGCCCAGACTGGTCCTTGCCTCTAAAACGTGCGATAGGATGACCCATACTCTCCGGCGCGTTTGAGCCGGTTATCGCCTTATCGACAGAGATTGGACAATCGCGTGCGCGTTCTAGAAGAAGCCGTCATCCCCGAACTTCCACACTATTATCGCGGCAAGGTCCGCGAAAACTATGACTTGCCGGACGGCAACCGCATCATCATCTCGACCGATCGCCTCAGCGCTTTCGACCGCATTCTGACCTGCATTCCTTATAAGGGGCAGGTGCTGACGCAAACGGCGCGCTACTGGTTCGAGCAGACGAAAGATATTTGTCCAAACCATGTCGTCTCCTATCCCGATCCGAATGTGGTGATCGGCAAGCGACTGGATATTCTGCCCGTCGAGATTGTTGTGCGCGGATATCTGGCCGGCACGACGGGCACATCCATTCTGACGCTCTATAAGAAGGGCGAGCGCAACATGTATGGTGTCACGTTCCCGGATGGCATGAAAGACAATCAGGCTCTGCCTGAGCCGATCATCACGCCGACCAGCAAGGAATTCGATGGTGGCCATGACGAGCCGCTGACACCGGCCGAAATCATCGAAAAGGGATTGCTGACGCAGACGCAATGGGAAACGCTTTCCACCTATGCCTTAGCACTCTTCAAGCGCGGGCAGGATGTCGCGGCCAAGCAAGGTCTCATTCTGGTGGACACGAAGTATGAATTCGGCACCGATGAAAACGGCACCATCATTCTGGCTGACGAAATCCATACGCCCGATAGCAGCCGTTACTGGATGGCAGATACTTATGAGCAAGCTTTCCAGAACGGCACCCGTCCTCGCAGTTTCGACAAGGATTTCGTTCGCTCCTGGGTAGCCGAGCGCTGCGACCCCTATAAGGATGACATCCCCGAAATCCCTGGGGAACTCGTGCTCCAGACCTCGAAGGTGTATATAGAAGCGTTTGAACGCATTACCGGCGATGTTTTTCATCCGGACGATAGCGAAGCATCCGCGATTGACAGAGTTCGAAAGAATCTGGAGCCGTTTTTCCAGGGAGCGTGATTTTGACAAAAGCAACCGGACACATCTCACCGAAAAAAGAAGAACCCAGCGTGCGCAAACTACGCCCGCGCCGTTCGGCCGAGGAAACGCGTCGTGACATCCTCGCCATGACAGAGCGGTTGTTCCGCGCGCGCGGGTTTGGATCGGTGTCGATCGCCGACATTGCCGGCGCGCTCAACATGTCGCCTGCAAATGTGTTCAAGCATTTCCACTCCAAGAATGCGCTTGTCGATGCCATCTTCCTCCAGCAAATCCGCTTGCTGGAGCAGAAGCTCGACCCACTGGACGCGACGCACCCGCCATTTGAAAGACTGAGCCACCTGGCGCGCAGCTTGATGGAAAACCATCGCCGGGATCTGAACGACAATCCCTATATCTTCGAAATGATTTTGATGACGGCCAAAAGAGAGCTTGCTTGTGGTCGCTATTATGAGAATGTCATCACAGACCTTCTGGCCGCCATTATCACAGACGGAATAGCAGACGGCATTTATGCGCAGACAGATGTGGACGCATCGGCTCGCACCGCACTCATGGCCTTGACCAGTGTGCTGCACCCCGCGCTGATCGCCCACGAGGACGTCGACATTTTGGCAACACGAAGCCAGGAACTGGCTCGCCTCGTGGATTGTGCACTGCGGTATGGGATTGCCAAGTGACGATAAGGTCTATACGTCACCTCTTTCCGAAATGCCGCCTTGACGATCTGCGAGCCGATTGAACCCACTGGAGCAGAAATGCTCAGGCCCCGTTACAGCAGCATTAAATGCGACCGTGGAACATGAGAAAAACGATGAAAAGACGTCTAGCTCCTCTATTCACCATCTTGCTCATGGCAGGCGTCGTTGCCGGCTGCAGCGACAGCGACGAGGCCAAGAAGGCTCCGGCGCAAGGCAGCCAGCGGCCCCCTGCCCCGGTCAGTGTCGTTTCCATGAAAAAGAGCGACTATCCGCTCACGACATTGCTGCCCGGTCGCGCCGACGCCTTCCAGACAGCGGACATTCGTCCGCGTGTCGGCGGCATCATCAAGCAGATCGCCTTCAAGGAAGGCAGCTTCGTCAAAGCGGGCGATCTTCTCTACAAGATCGACGACGATACCTATCAGGCGTCCTTTGCGGAAGCGCAGGCATCTCTGGAGCGCGCGGAAGTCAGCGTTCCCGCAGCCGAAGCGAATTTGCAGCGCTATGAGCGCCTCGCCAATAGCGGCGCATCACAGAAAGAATTCGAAGATGCGCGCACGACGCTTCTTCAGGCGAGAGCCTCCGTTGCTCAGGCGCGCGCAACCTTGCAGACCGCCCAGATCAACCTGTCTTTGACCGAAGTGCGCGCACCCTTTGACGGCGTGACCTCTGCGACGAATTTCTCGATTGGAAACGTCGTCACCGCAAGCCAGACGGATTCTCTGGTCACGCTTCGCCAGATCAATCCGATCTACATCCAGCTGAACGAATCCAGTGTAAACCTTCTTCGTTTGCAGTCTGCGATCAAGGCTGGAAAGCTGGAGCGGAGCGACAACAGCGAAACGACGGACATTCGTTTGACGCTGGAAGACGGTTCGGAATATCCCGGCGTCGGCAAGCTCGACATGTCGGAAATGGCTGTCAGCACGACGACAGGCACCGTTTCCATCCGCACCCTGTTTGAAAATCCTGACAACACCATTCTGCCAGGCATGTATGTGCGTGCCACCATCACCGTCGGCAAGGAAATCGGTTACCTCATTCCGCAGCGCGCGGCCAGCCGGAACGCCAATGGCGAGCTGACCGCAAAATTCGTCACGGCCGAAAACAAGGTCGAGACCAGAACATTCCCCACAAGCCAGCTGTCCGGAAACAACTGGCTCGTCACAGAGAATGTTGCGGACGGAGACAAGCTGATCGCGGACGGATTTCAATGGATAGCCGACAATGCCGCCGTCAATCCCATACCGGTCGAAATCGATGAAAAGGGATCCATCATAGAAAAGCAGGGCGCTCAGGCTGCGCCAGCTCCCGCGCCGAAATCATGATGTCTGAAGACATGCTCGGCAACATCGTGATCAGGAACTAGATATGTCAAAATTTTTCATTCGGCGGCCGATCTTTGCTTGGGTCATTTCCATCGTCATCATGTTGGGTGGCGCATTGGCCATCAGTACCTTGTCGATTTCGCAATATCCTGAAATCGCGCCGCCCACGATCCGCATCAGCGCAAGTTACACGGGCGCCAGTGCCGATACGGTGCGCAAAACCGTCACGCAGATCATTGAAGACGGAATGACCGGCCTCGATGGGCTAACCTATATGAACTCGTCGTCCACGACGGGCTCGGCAAGCATCACGCTGACCTTCGACAATAGCGTCAATGGCGATATTGCGCAGGTTCAGGTCCAGAACAAGCTCCAGCTCGTCACCTCGCAGCTGCCAGCCGTGGTCCAGGATCTCGGCATCGAAGTCACCAAATCGACGTCGAGCATCCTGCTCGTCGGCGCGCTGGTTTCGACCGATGGAAAGCGTTCTTCAGCGGATCTTGGCGACATTTTCTCCACGCAGATCGAAGACCAGGTGAAACGTATCGAGGGTGTGGGCAATATCAATGCCTTCGGTTCGGCCTACGCGATGCGTATCTGGCTCGACCCTTTCAAGATGAAGAAATTCCAGCTGACGCCAGCCGATGTAACGGCAGCCATTCAGTCGCAAAATACGCAGGTTTCCGTTGGTTCGGTGGGCGGACTGCCTTCGCTGGAAGGTCAGCAGATCAACGTCACGATGACGGCACAAAGCCAGCTGACGACCGTTTCCGATTTCGAACGCATTATCCTCAAGGTCGATAACACCGCCGCCAATGTCCGGCTGAGCGACGTTGCGCGCGTTGAGATCGGCCAGGAAACCTATGCTTCCACGTCGCGCTCGAACCGTCAGCCTGCCTCCGGTTTCGCTGTGAACCTTGCGACGGGTGCCAACGCGCTCGATACGGCGGCTCTGGTCAAGGCAAAGCTGGAGCAGGTCGCCCCGACCCTGCCGCAGAACGTCAAGGTCATCTACCCCTATGATACGACACCGTTCGTTTCGCTCTCGATCGAAAAAGTCGCGCACACACTGATCGAAGCCATCGTTCTGGTGTTTGTCGTGCTCTTGGTTTTCCTTCAGAACCTGCGTGCCACGTTCATTCCAATGATCGCGGTTCCCGTGGTGCTTCTCGGTACCTTCGGCATTCTGGCGCTCACCGGATATTCGATCAACACGCTCACGATGTTTGCGATGGTCCTTGCCATCGGTCTTCTCGTCGATGATGCGATCGTCGTTGTTGAAAACGTCGAGCGCATCATGTCCGAGGAAGGGCTGAGCCCGCTAGAAGCAACCGAAAAGTCCATGGGCGAAATCACCGGCGCCATCGTCGGCATTGCGCTTGTTCTGACAGCGGTCTTCATTCCCATGGCCTTCTTCGGCGGCTCCACCGGTATCATCTACCGCCAGTTCTCCGTCACCATCGTGTCGGCCATGCTGCTGTCGGCTGTGGTGGCCATCGTGCTGACCCCGGCGCTTTGCGCAACGATGTTGAAGCCGATCGATCATAAAAAGAAGACCCGTGGCCCCGGCGCGTGGTTCAACCGTAACTTCGACCGCACCACCACGGGATATGTCAGCTCTATCGGCTATCTTCTGAAGCGGCCATTGCGTGTGCTTCTGATGTTCGCGATCGTCATGGGCGGATGCGCCTGGTTCTTCAGCCGTCTGCCATCGTCCTTCCTGCCGCAGGAAGACCAGGGCGTTCTGATGACGATCATCCAACTGCCGAACGGCTCCACCAGCGCGCAGACGGCAAAGGTCGTCGAAAAAGTCGAGAACTATTACCTCGACAAGGAAAAAGACGTCATCGACAGTATCTTTGCGGTGAACGGCTTCAGCTTTACCGGCAGTGGACAAAGCTATGCCCTCGTCTTTGCGAAGCTGAAGGATTTCGACCAGCGAACCGACCCGAACATGGCTGCCTCGGCGATTGTCCAGCGCGCGATGGGAACGTTTATGACCTTCCGCGAAGCACAGGTCTTCCCCATTCTGCCACCGGCCATTCAGGGCCTTGGCAACTCCAGTGGCTTCTCCATGTATCTCGTGGACAGTGGAAACCAGGGAAGTGACGCACTTGTCAGCGCATCGAAGCAACTCATCCAGACTGCAAACTCCAGCGGGATGATCACCGCGATGCGTGCCAACGACCGCGACCAGGAAAGTCAGGTCAAGCTTGAATTGGACCAGGAAAAGTTGGGCGCAATGGGCCTCAGCACCTCCGAAGTCAACTCCATGCTGACCACGATCTTTGCCGGCAGCCGTGTCAACGACTTCACGCTCAACAACAAGATCAAGAAGGTCTATGTGCAGTCTGATGCGCCCTACCGCATGCAGGCCGAGGACCTGAAATACTGGAACGCCCGAAATTCGGGCAACGAAATGGTGCCATTTACGTCGTTCACGACGGCAAAATGGGTGAACGGTCTACCATCCGTCTCTGCCTACAATGCCGCCAATGCGTTCTCGCTGGAAGGCTCGGCACCTCCAGGCGTCAGCTCCGGCGATGCCATGAACGAGGTGGAACGCATCGTGTCCCAGATGGATGGTGGATACTCGGTGGCCTGGACGGGATTGTCCTATCAGGAACGGCTCTCCGGATCTCAGGCACCCTTGCTTTACGCCCTGTCTGTTCTGATCGTCTTCCTGTGCCTTTCGGCGCTGTATGAAAGCTGGTCTATCCCCTTCTCCGTCATCATGGCTGTGCCCGTGGGCGTGTTGGGTGCTCTGCTTGCCGCCGATCTCTTCGGCCAGTCCAACGACGTCTACTTCAAGGTGGGCCTGTTGACGACCATCGGCCTTGCGGCGAAGAACGCGATCCTGATCGTGGAATTCGCCAAGGAACGGCAGGAGCATGGGTTAAGTCTGCTTGACGCGACACTCGAGGCTGCAAAGCTCAGACTGCGTCCGATCATCATGACCTCTCTCGCTTTCATCCTCGGCGTCGTTCCACTGGCCATTGCCAGCGGGGCGGGCTCTGCGGCACAGAATGCGATCGGTATCGGCGTTCTGGGTGGTATGCTTTCTGCAACACTCCTCGGAATTTTCTTCATTCCATCGTTTTTCGTCATGATTCGGCGCCTATCTAAACGTTAACAAACCAAAAACGTGCTAGCAAAACCGCAAGACGCTGTTAGAAATGTTGGCAATTGTGAACTGCATTTCTTCAGCCCACAGCAGCGCTCCGCTCGTTTTGACTGAGGTGCCACGTGCGCCAAATTAAATTGGGAAAATTTCATGCCGTCTATTCGTGTTACCCTTCCTCTCACGATGCTTCTGCTTTCCGGTTGCGTTGTCGGCCCCGATCACAAGGCACCCGAAGCACAGCTTCCGGTCAAATTTGCTGAAGGCGGAAAAACCAGCAATGGCGACGTTGCGACGGTTGCATGGTGGAACGCGTTTAACGATAGCCGCCTGAATGGCTATGTTTCGACGGGTCTTGCGCAGAACCTCACGGTTCTCCAGGCCATCGAGCGCATCAACCAGGCCCAGTCCCAGATTACCGTTGCGGGCGCAGGCGCTCTTCCAAGCCTGACGGGCTCCGGCAGCCACACGACATCGCAGACGAAGGGCAGTTTCCCATCGAACAGCTCCGCCGTTCAGAACGTCTCGGGCGGCGCGCTTGATGCATCCTGGCTGCTGGACCTTTTCGGCCAGTATCGCCGCGCCAAGGAAAGCGCCAGCGCTTCGCTGGACGCTGCATATTCCACGGCCGACGTTCAGCGTCTGACGCTGATCTCGTCCGTCGTCTCTGCCTATATCGACGTTCGCTACTATCAGGAGCGCCTGGCCATCGCCCGCGCCAACTTGAAGTCACGTCGCGAAACGCTTGACCTGACGAAGCTTCAGCTTGAAGCCGGCGCGGCGTCGCGCCTCGACGTCGTCCAGTCCGAAGGTCTTGTCAACTCGACGCTTGCAGACATGCCGGGTCTGGAAACCAGCTTCCGCCAGGCGGCTCACCGCATCGCAACGTTGCTGGGCATGCCGGCATCGTCGCTCGTTGTCGAATTGCAGCGCGGCGCGCGTCAGCCTGTTGCACGCAAGGCAGCGCTGACTGGCATTCCAGCCGACCTCATCCGCAATCGTCCCGACATTCGTGTGGCCGAGCGCAATCTGGCAGCGGCCGTCGCGGAAATCGGCGTTGCCGAATCGCGTCTCTACCCCAGCATCACGATCAGTGGTTCGATTTCGCCAAGCTACGTGAACCTTTCCAACAACGGTTCGCGCGGAACATCGAACTCCTGGTCCTTCGGCCCAAGCCTCGTGCTGCCGATCTTCGATGGTGGCAGCCTGCGCGCCAATGTCGATATCGCCAAGTCGTCTGCTCGCGAGCAGTATCTGGCCTGGAAGGAAACCGTGCTGAACGGTATCGAAGAAGTGGAAAACGCACTTGCCGCCGTCAACCGCGACAAGCAGACGGAAGATGCCCTTCGCAGAACCGTCAAGTCCTACCAGGAAGCGCTTTCGCTCGCGACAGCAAGCTACCGCGATGGCGCGTCCTCGCTGCTGGACGTTCTCGACGCACAGCGTCAGGTCTCCACGGCCCAGGCCAACCTGGCAACAGCGGTGCAGACAACAGCTCAGGACTATGTTCGGTTGAGCGTTGCTCTCGGCGGCGGTTATGCCGTTGGTGGGCCGACGGCATCGTCGAACACCGTCATGGTAGCCAACACACCCAAGGGCATGTAAGAGCGGCAGTCCACTTTTTACACGACATCAATCCCGCAACGCGAGTTGCGGGATTTTTTGTGCGCAAGGCAGCCAACGAAAAAAGCCCCGGATCACTCCGGGGCTTCTTCAAAACAACGATGGCTGCGAAAATCAGTTCTTCGCGCGCTCAACGTAGGAATTGTCTTCGGTCGCAACCACCACGCGGATACCAGCATCGATATGCGGCGGCACCATGGTGCGGATGCCGTTGGACAGGATAGCCGGCTTGTAGGAAGACGATGCCGTCTGACCCTTCACGACCGGTTCGGTCTCCATGATCTCAAGCGTCACATGGCGCGGCAGGATGACAGCCAGCGGCAGACCTTCATGGATAGACAGAACGCAGGTCATACCTTCCTGAAGATAGGCCTTCTGGTCGCCCATGGTTTCGACATCCACCACGACCTGATCGTAATTTTCCGGGTTCATGAAGTGGAAGCCTTCACCGTCTTCATACAGGAACTGGAAGTTCAGGTCTTCAACGAAGGCGCGCTCGACCTGCTCGGTGGTGCGCCAGCGTTCGGCAACCTTCACGCCATCCGAGATGCGGCGCATATCGACCTGCGTCACAGGGGTACCCTTGCCGGGGTGAAAGTTGTTGGCGTTGAGAACGACGTAAAGCTTGCCGTCGACATCGATGACATTGCCCTTGCGCACGGATGAGGCGATAACCTTGACCATATGATTTCCTTGTAACTCAATAAAATGCGTCGTAAAGGACCGAGCAGTGGCACTGACCCAATGGACGTTTTGTCTGTTTTCTGGGGCGCAACTACCTTAAATCCGTGGTAAATGCCAGCCTTCAAAAGCCTTGAACCAAAAACAGTGCAACGGTTTTCAAATAAATCGGCCCCAAGGCATGGGTTGGCATCGCAAAGAAAGCAACAGATGGCCTCAAACCTCGACACGACATCCCCATGGTGGATGCCGGATGTGCACCAGGATCGCCGCCCGTTTCTAATGGGGCGCAACGCGATCCAGGCCGCCATGCGCGGCTTTTTTGCAGCCCATGACTTTCTGGAAGTCGACACCGCCACGTTACAGGTATCGCCCGGCAACGAAGCCCATCTTCACGCTTTTGCGACGACCGGCATAACGACCAGCGGTTCACAGGCCCCGCTCTACTTGCACACATCACCGGAATTTGCCTGCAAGAAGCTTTTGGCTGCGGGCGAAAAGCGGATCAACTGTTTCGCGCATGTCTATCGCAACCGCGAGCGCGGACCGCTTCACCATCCCGAATTCACGATGCTGGAATGGTACCGCGTCGGTGAAACCTACGAAACCTTGATGCGTGACAGTGCCGATGTGCTGGCACTCGCAGCCGAAACGATGAAAACGAAGAGCTTCACCTATCGCGGGCACAGCGTCGATCCGTTTATCGAGCCGGAAAGGCTGAGCGTGGCGCAAGCCTTTAAGCGCTATGGCAATATCGATCTGCTGGCCACGATCGACACGGATGGCAAAACGGACCGCGATCATCTCGCTGCAAAGCTGAAGGAGGCCGGTATTCGCGTGGCGGATGACGATAGCTGGGCGGATTTATTCAGCCGCGTCATCGTGGAACGGGTCGAACCCAAACTCGGCTTCGGGCGCGCGACCATATTGGACGAGTACCCCACCAGCGAAGCCGCCCTTGCACGCCATTCATCAGGAGACAGCCGCGTTGCCGAACGCTTTGAGCTCTATGCCTGCGGCGTGGAACTGGCCAACGCTTTCGGTGAACTGACGGATGCAGCCGAGCAGCGGCGGCGTTTTGAGGCTGAAATGGCGGAGAAGCAACGCGTTTATGGCGAAACCTATCCGATAGACGAAGATTTTCTGGCAGCACTTCAGATCATGCCTGCGGCAAGCGGCATTGCGCTGGGGTTTGATCGGCTGGTGATGCTGGCAACAGGCGCACCCCGCATCGATCTCGTCATGTGGGCGCCGGTGACGAGTTACGGATCATGAGCACCCGCAGCTTGAAATCGGCAGAGGACCTGTTCGATGCCGGTCTTATCGACGGCTCGACGCTGGACCGTATTCGTCCCGTGGCGGAACGCTACGCCGTCGCCGTCACGCCAACTGTCGCCAATCTCATCGACAGACAAGACACGACCGATCCCATTGGATTGCAATTCCTGCCCAGTGACGCAGAGCTTTTGCAAACACCGGAAGAACGCGCCGATCCCATCAGCGACGAGGCGCACAGCCCGGTTCCCGGTATCGTCCATCGCTACCCGGATCGCGTTCTGTTGAAGGCCGTGCATATTTGCCCGGTCTATTGCCGCTTCTGCTTTCGTCGGGAAATGGTCGGCCCGCAGGGCAACGGCACGATGACGGGTGATGAATTGTCGGCAGCTCTTGCCTACATCTCGGCGCACGAAGACATCTGGGAAGTGATTCTCACCGGTGGCGATCCGCTTGTGCTTTCGCCGCGCCGATTGACGGCCATCATGGATGGCTTGAAGGCGATAGCGCATGTCAAAATCGTGCGGTTTCACACCCGCGTACCCGTTGTCGATCCCGGCCGCATCGATGCGGACTTGGTCGAAGCGCTGAAATCCAGCGGCAAGACGACCTATATCGCGCTTCACGCCAACCATCCGCGCGAATTGACGGTTGAGGCGCGAGCGGCCTGTGCTCGCCTCATCGACGCTGGCATTGCCATGGTCAGTCAATCGGTGCTGCTGAAGGGCATCAATGACGATCCGCGCGTTCTTGCCGATCTCATGCGCGCTTTCGTGGAAACGCGGGTAAAGCCCTATTATCTCCACCACCCGGACCTTGCACCAGGCACCAGCCATTTCCGGATGGAGATAGAGGAAGGGCAACGAATCGTTGCCGCCATGCGCGGACATATCTCCGGTCTGTGTCAGCCGACGTATGTGCTGGATATTCCCGGCGGCCATGGAAAAGCCGTCATAGGTCAGAATGCGGCGGCGAAACAGCCCGAGGGTTGCTACTCCATTTCCGATTTCAACGGCAACGTTCACACCTATCCGCCGCAGCCGGAATAGACAGAGCTAATAAGCAGGGCATATCAAAGCCTCGCTTCGGACGATACCAAAGAAACAAAAATTTCACAATTCCGCCCCTGTCCTGTCATCATAAAGAAAAATATTCTACCTATATTGAAAATCATTGATTACGCCGCGAATCTGGAGTATCAGTGATTCCGCTGGAGACGTTGTTTCTGGCGCTCTGGATTCACACCAAAACAGGGAGAGTGACATGTCAAATATGAAACGCATCGCCGCGATCCTTGATCAGCGGTTTGTGAGTGCCGGTCACACATCCATGTGTTCCCGCTGCTGTCGAATGTGACCTAACGGTCCACCCATCTTCAAAAATTCGATTCGACGAAATGCTGTGTGCCAAGCCACAGCGGGAGTATGTATGATGCAAAAGCAAGTTATTGAATTCGCTGGTGAACCCGTGGGCATCGTTGTCCCTGACAACAACCGTCTCAAGTTCATTGCCGTCAAATATCACGTTCACGATCTTGACGAGCAACGCTTTGACAGCGCCGACGACGTGCGGCTTGCCATTCGCAATCTGGTGCGCAACCGCAATGTCGCAGCGCTGGTGTGAAGACCTTGAATGAAGGCGTTCCCTCTGCACGGGACAACGCCTTTCCAGCCTGAAGACTGCGCTTAGAACGCCGTGAATGTCAGCGTCGTCAAAGACCGCACAATGCCTGGAATATTGACGATGTTTTCGTTGATAAATTTGCCGACATCTTCCTCCGGCGACAGATAAATCTTCAAGAGAAGATCATACTCCCCACTCGTGGAATAAAGCTCGGAAACCAGTTCCGTTTTATAAATGGCATCGGCAACGTCGTATGTCTTGCCGGGCGTGCATTGAAGCTGAACAAAAATGGGCTTCATGATCTTTTTCCCGTCACGAATTGAGATAAGCGCAACTGGCAGACCGCCCTTGCGCGTCGTGCCGCACTATTGTCCCAGCCGCGCGCGTGTTTCAAGCCTGTTTGCATATCTTAGGTGTGACGCCACATTCCGGTCAGGCATGACATGATGACGATATGTCGGTATTCTCCCGCGCAAGGCAGGACTAAGCTGCCCGCATTATGCGTGACGGACATCGGCTCGGCCGACAGACGGCGCACATGCCCTCCGCATCCTTGGGTGATCTCGATGTACAATGATCCACGCTCGCACGGCCTTTGGGAAAAAACCGCGCCGACACCGCCCGTCACCTTAGCGCTCGAAAGCCATGAGAAGGCCGATGTCGTGGTCGTGGGCGGTGGCTTTACCGGCCTTTCCGCAGCCCTGCATCTGGCGGAGCGTGGCATCAAGGTCATCGTTGTCGAAGGCAAGGAGATCGGCTTTGGCGGCGCGGGTCGCAATGTCGGCCTCATCAATGGCGGCATGTGGGTCATGCCCAAAGAGCTGCCAAATGTTTTGGGCCCCATCTATGGCGAGCGCCTGCTCGATCTTCTCGGCAACGCACCTTTTCTGGTGCGCGAGATCATCGAAAAACATCAGATCGAATGCCAGCTTGAAAAGAACGGCACGCTCCACTGCGCCGTAGGCGAAAAGGGACTGGTCGAAATCCGCGAACGTTGCGCGCAGTGGGCCGCACGCGGCGCGCCTGTCAGGGTTCTCGACGCACAGGAAACCGCAGACCGCATAGGCTCTTCAGCCTATAGCGGCGCCTTGCTGGATGAACGTGCGGGCACGCTGCAACCGCTCGCCTATGTACGCGGCCTTGCAAAGGCGGCACAAAACGCAGGGGCCACAATCTATACCTCCAGCCCTGTCATCGACAGCCAGGCGGATGGCGACGGGTGGGTGGTCAAGACGGCCAGTGGCTCTGTGCGCTCAGACTGGATCATCGTCGCCACGGAGGCCTACAGCACCGGACCGTGGAAAATCATGCGCGAAGAGCAGGTCTATCTGCCCTATTTCAACGTCGCGACCAGACCGCTGGGCGACAACGTCAGAAAAACCATTCTGCCGAACCGCGAAGGCTGCTGGGACACGAACGAAATCCTCTCCTCCTTCCGCATGGACCAGGCGGGACGCCTCATCTTCGGCAGCGTCGGCGCATTGCGCAACACGGGTGCCGCCGTTCATCCTGCATGGGCCAAACGTGCGATGAAGCGGCTGTTCCCGCAATTGGGCGAGATCGAATTCGAATGTGAATGGTACGGCCAGATCGGCATGACCGACGATTCCGTACCCCGCTTCCACAAATTCGCAAAAAACGTCGTCGGCTTTTGCGGCTATAACGGTCGCGGCATTGCGCCGGGAACGGTTTTCGGCAAAACGCTGGCTGCCCACGTGGCAGGCGATATCACCGAAGACGCCATGCCGCTGCCGATCACGGACCCAAAAGCCCGCAGCGTCCTCGCGCTGAGAGAAGCCTACTACGAAGCAGGCGCGCAAATCGCGCATTTGGCAAGTGAGCGCATCTGAACACCTGCGGATTGAGGCTCAAGCGAGCGTCGTATCCACCGCGCATCGTTATATTCTTGAAAATATAAAGTCCACCATCTACACAGTTCGATATATTCGTCAGGATATGTCGCTAAAAGGGGTCCAAAGGGCATGGGAATTCTTCGTCGCACTCTTATCAGAACCACTCTTGCAGCCATTGTCGGCTCCGTGGTGGCAACCATTGGCCTGTCGGCATCGGCATTTGCGCAGGACAAGGTCACCGTTTTCGCCGCCGCCAGCATGAAGAACGCGCTTGATGCGGCCAATGCCGAATGGGCCAAAGAAACCAGCAATGAGGCCACGGTGTCCTACGCGGCCAGCTCGGCACTGGCGAAACAGATCGAAGCGGGTGCGCCTGCCGATCTCTTCATCTCGGCTGACCTTGCATGGATGGATTATGTCGCGGGCAAAAAGCTGATCAAGGACGACACACGCACCGACCTGCTCGGCAACCGTCTGGTGCTGGTCGCGCCTGCCGATAAGGCGACGCCTGTCGACATCAAACAGGGCTTCGACCTTGCAAAGCTGGTGGGTGACGGCAAGCTGGCCATGGGTGCGGTCGATAGCGTTCCGGCTGGAAAATACGGCAAGGCCGCGCTGGAAAAGCTCGGCGTCTGGTCTTCCGTGGAAGCCAAGGTTGCGGGTGCGGAAAGCGTTCGTGCAGCGCTGGTTCTCGTGTCTCGCGGCGAGGCCCCTTATGGCATCGTCTACCAGACCGATGCTGCCGCCGACCCGGGCGTGAAGATCGTCGGCACTTTCCCGCAGGACAGCCATGAGCCGATCATCTATCCGGTTGCCATCCTGTCGGAATCCAAAAGCCCGGCAGCGGCTGCCTATCTCGAATTCCTGAAATCGGCCAAGGCCGCTCCCTTCTTTGAAAAGCAGGGCTTTACCATTCTGAAGTAAGATCGGCTTTCACGATCCTCATGGCTCCGGCAATCTTCGGTGCCACCACATCTCAGCGGGAATGGCGTATTGGACTGGCTCACCCTCAGCGCGGAAGAATGGACGGCGATACGCCTGAGCCTCTGGGTGTCCAGCATCGCCATGTTTGCGAGCCTTCCCTTCGGCATCTTGATCGCGCTTGCACTGGCACGCGGTCAATTCTGGGGCAAATCGCTGCTCAACGGCATCGTGCACCTGCCGCTCATCCTACCTCCTGTTGTCACCGGCTTCATCCTTCTGGTCACCTTTGGACGCCGAGGCGTGATCGGACAGTTTCTCGATCAGTATTTCGGCATCGTTTTCTCCTTCCGCTGGACGGGCGCAGCCTTGGCATGCGCCATCATGGCCTTTCCGCTGATGGTACGCTCCATCCGGCTTTCGATCGAAGCGGTGGATCGCAAGCTTGAGGAAGCGGCAGGCACACTGGGCGCGAGCCCGCTCTGGGTGTTCCTGACCGTCACCCTGCCGCTGACTTTGCCCGGCATCATTGCCGGTATGATCCTCGCTTTCGCAAAGGCCATGGGGGAATTCGGCGCGACGATTACCTTCGTGTCGAACATTCCCGGCGAAACGCAGACCCTGTCGGCAGCCATCTATACCTTCACCCAAGTTCCGGGCGGTGATGCGGGCGCGATGCGGCTGACGCTGGTTGCCATCGCCATTTCCATGCTCGCCCTGCTGACGTCGGAATATCTGGCGCGCATCGTCAGCAAAAGGGTGAATGCGCAATGACGCTGACACTCACTGTCAAACACCGACTGGGTGCCTTCACGCTGGACGCGAACCTCATCGCAGGGAAAGGCGTGACCGCCCTGTTCGGACGTTCCGGCTCCGGCAAAACCTCCGTTATCCGCATCATTACCGGACTGACGAAACCCGATCATGGCACATTGATCCTCGATGGAACTGTACTGGCCGATAGCGCCAAACGGCTCTTCACCCCCTGCCACGAACGCCGCTTCGGCACCGTCTTTCAGGAAGCACGCCTGTTTCCGCATCTCACTGTCGAGCAGAACCTGCATTATGGCCGCTGGTTCTCTGGCAAAACCGGCGCACCGACGGAAAGCACAAAAATTATCGAGATGCTCGGCATTGGAGACCTGCTGAAGCGCCGCCCGGAAAAACTCTCCGGCGGTGAAAAACAGCGCGTGGCGATTGGCCGTGCGCTTCTGTCATCGCCGCGCTTGCTGTTGATGGATGAACCGCTGGCCGCACTCGATGAGGCACGCAAGGCGGAAATCATTCCCTATCTGGAACGGCTACGAGACGAGACGAAGATTCCGATCATCTATGTCAGCCACTCCATCAGCGAGGTATCGCGCCTTGCGGACCAGATTGTGGTGATGAAGGACGGCAGGATAGAGGTCGCAGGTCCGGCAGCGGACATCCTGTCGCGCGCCGCTTTCACCGCGCAACTGGAGCGCCGAGAAGTCGGTAGCATTCTATCTGGCAGTGTTGAGGATTTCGATTCTAAGCACGGGCTTGCCACAATCAGGCTGGACAAGGTGGCGTTACAGGTTCCCGCATCAGCAGCGAGGGTCGGACACCACGTTCGCGTCCACATTCCCGCTCGCGACGTAATGCTGGCGACAGTGAAGCCTCAAGGTCTAAGCGCGCTCAATATTCTAGAAGGCCGTATCGCAGACATCGTGCTGTCGGAGGATGGCATGGCCATGGTTCAGGTCGATTGCGGTGGCGATATCATCGCGTCACGCATTACGAGGCTGTCGGTCGAACGCTTGGCGCTGGAACCGAGGCAGCCGATCTTTGCCATCATCAAATCGGCAGCACTCGATCCTTACTGACCGGAGTTTCTATTGGCCTCAAGCCAGTCGAGATCGGCTTTTAGGGCATCCTTAAGGCGCTGGTCCATGGCGCGATAGCGTTCGAGCAGTTCCTGCCCGAAGACGGTCAAGCTTGCCCCGCCGCCCTGGCTGCCGCCGCGCTGGGATTCGATCACCGGTTCCTTGAACATATGGTTCAGCGCATCCACCAACAGCCATGCCCGGCGATAGGACATATCCATGGCCCGCCCGGCAGCGGAAATCGAGCCGGTCGAGGCGATCAGTTCCATCAACTGGATTTTTCCCCGTCCAAGTCTATCACTTGGCGGAAAATCGATCCGCAAAACCGTTTTAAGTGGCAACTTCGATTTTTGATCACTCATTCGGCACCCGCACCGAAGTAATCTTGCCAGGATTTTTGCGCACCTGCATGCGGCAAGGCCGTCGCTTCGTAAACGCCGCGGGCAATGGCACGACTGACGACCATGCTTGCAAGATGGCAGAGCTCGGCAAAGTCGCTTACGGCACTCATTGGCCTTTGGCAGGTTGCAGCTGCAAACATCGTGTCACCATCACTGGCGAGATGCGACGGCAAAATGGCGCGGGCAAGCCCGCCATGCGCCATGATCGAAAGCCGGTGCGCTTGTGCTTTCGTCAGTACGGCATCCGTCACCACCGCCCCAATCGTCGTTGCCGTCAGCGTCACCCCCTTGATGCGCATGGCCGTGTCGGCGGGTGAAAATTGCACTGGCAATCCGAGCCCGCCAAATTCTCTGTCGCGCTCGAAGGGGGCGGCCCAGAAATAACGGCTGTTTCCCACCGTCGCGGAGCCCAAAGCGTTGACGGCGACAATCGCCGCAACCTTATGACCGCCCGAGGTTACGGCACTGGCAGAACCAAGCCCGCCTTTGAAAGTCGCGGTCGTCGCGCCGGTGCCAGCCCCGACGCTACCGAGCGCAAACGGCTGGTGAGTTGCGGCCTTGAAGGCGCCATAACCCATTTCACGATACGGCGAATGCAGGCCCCAATCCTTGTTGCCGCCATTCAGCAAATCCATCAGGATCGCCTGCGGCACGATGGGAACGCGGGTCGAGCCGACAGCAAGACCACGCCCGATGTCGCGAAGCCCGGACTGCACACCGCCCGCCGCATCCAGACCGAAGGCAGAACCACCCGACAGCACGAAGGCATCGACCACCTCCACCGTCATCGCGGGATCGAGCAGCGCCGTGTCCCGCCCGCCCGGTGCACCGCCAAGAACCGAACCGGAGGCGATGGCCGGTTCGTCAAAGACGATGGCGGTGACGCCCGATCCGAGTTGGAGATCGGTGGCATGACCGACAGCCACACCGTCGATGTCGGTCAGCAGATTGTGCATGTCTGGGTCCCTCTTGAGGCTCATCCCTGCCGGTATCCCGCCCTCACCTCATCTTGTCAACGGCTCAGGAAAACACCGCCGTGCCGATAACGGGCGTGGATGGCACCGCCATGTCGCGCGGCTCCAGCATGCCGGAGAGATAGGCTTCGCGCCCAGCCGTCACCGCTTTCGCAAAGGCACCCGCCATGATGACGGGATTACCGGCACCCGCTACCGCCGTGTTGAGCAGCACGGCATCGTAACCCAACTCCATGACAGTCGCTGCATGGGATGGTCGTCCAAGACCGGCATCGACAATTATCAGCACACCAGGGAAATGGGCGCGCATGGAGCGCAGAGCGGTAATGTTCAGCGGACCCATGGCGCTGCCGATGGGCGCGCACCAAGGCATCAGCACTTTGCAACCCGCATCCACCAGCTTTTCCGCCACCACCAGATCGTCGGTCGTATAGGGAAAAACCTCGAAACCGTCATCGCTCAGAATGCGGGCAGCTTCCACCAGCGCAAAAACATCGGGCTGAAGCGTATCGTGATTGCCGATCACCTCCAGCTTGATCCAATTGGTCTTGAACACCTCCCGCGCCATCTTGGCCGTCAGCACCGCTTCCTTGGCGGTGTGGCAACCGGCGGTGTTGGGCAAAATGTTTCGGTCCAGCTCGCGGATGAGTTCGAAAAACTGCCCGCCGGTCTTTCCGCCCGCCGTTTCGCGTCGCAGCGAAATCGTCAGAATATCGGTTTTGCTCGCGCGCACGGCATCCGCCAGCACGGCAGGAGAAGGATACCGCGCAGTCCCGAGCAGCAGCCGCGATCCGACCTCGCGTCCATACAGTGTCAACATCGCCTATCCTCCCTGCATGGGTGACAGAACTTCGATCCTGTCGAATTCCTTCAGCCGAAAATCATCGCGGTCCTGCGCATGGACGAGATCGCCATTGACCGCTGTTGCCAGCCACTCGCCCTCGTATTCCAGAGCGGTCAGCAGGTGCGAAAGCCTGTCGGTCACAAGATCATGCTCTTGCCCGTTGACGAGAATTTTCATGGGAAACCTCCTTGGAAATGATGATATCTGCGGCCTGCCGCGCCATGGCTGGCGACAGCAGAAATCCGTGCCGATGGGCGCCATTGATGAAGAGCGTGCCGTCCTCTTCGCGAATGCTGGGCAGATTATCGGCAAAGGCGGGACGGATGCCGGTGCCGGTGTCGATGATCTGCGCCTCCCCGAAAGCGGGGTGCAGAGCATAGGCCGCATTCAGCAGCTCCATCATCGAACGTGCCGTAATCGGCCCCGCCTCATCCGTTTCGATCATCGTCGCACCCACCATGTATCGCCCCGCTTCACGCGGCACGATGTAAAGCGGAATGCGCGGGTGAAGCAGCCGCACGGGACGGGATAGTTTCACCTCATCGGTCGAAAGATGAAGCATCTCGCCACGCACGCCGCGAAGTCCGGCAAGCTTGCCGGTCTGTGCCGCGCCCGTGCAATCGACGACGTGATCGAATTCACTTTCATCCATCGCCTCAGCGCCGAAGTGAAAGTGGACACCCATCGAAACAAGACGCTCATAAAGTGTCAGGAGCGCCAGTCGCGGATCGAGATGCCCCTCGCCCTCGAAGAACAGCCCGGTCCGGAAACGTCCGGCAAGATCGGGCTCAAGCGCCGCAATCTCGTCCTCATCCACCCAGCGATAGCCTGATGTGCGAGAGGCAAAGCGTGAAAGTTCTGCCTTGTCCCGCGCTGGGGCCACAACCAGTGTACCGTTGCGCTTCACCAGCATCGGCGTCGCCTCGTCCCACCAGTCTAGCGCCGACTGGCCAAGGTTCAGCACAGCTTCATCGGCGCTTTCACGTTCGCACCAAGGTGCCAGCATGCCGCCTGCAAACCAGGACGCACCGCGCCCCGGTTGCTTGGCGAGATCGCAAACCGCGACCCCCATTCCATGTCGGGCAAGCTCAAGAGCAGCCGTCAAACCGGCAACGCCTGCCCCTTTGATGAGAATGCGCATCTCATTCCCCCGCGACCGGCTTTTCCAAGGGCATATAGAGATCGCCACCCTGCTGGAATTTCTGCGCCATCGCCTCAAGACCTTCCTTCTGCGCCTCGGCGCGGATGTCGTGCGAGATGCGCATGGAGCAGAATTTCGGTCCGCACATGGAGCAGAAATGCGCGACCTTATGTGCCTCCTTCGGCAAGGTCTCGTCGTGGAAGGACCGCGCCGTTTCCGGGTCGAGCGACAGGTTGAACTGATCTTCCCAGCGGAACTCGAACCGCGCGCGCGACAGCGCATTGTCGCGGATTTGTGCTGCCGGATGCCCCTTGGCGAGATCAGCAGCGTGGGCGGCAATCTTGTAGGTGATGACGCCGACCTTCACGTCGTTGCGATCCGGCAGGCCCAGATGCTCCTTCGGCGTGACATAACAAAGCATGGCCGTGCCGAACCAGCCGATCATCGCAGCCCCGATGCCTGACGTGATGTGGTCGTAGCCGGGCGCTATGTCAGTCGTCAGCGGCCCCAGCGTATAGAAAGGCGCTTCGCCGCAGACCTTCAGCTGCTTGTCCATGTTTTCCTTGATCTTGTGCATCGGCACATGGCCGGGGCCTTCGATCATGACCTGACAATCCTTGGCCCAGGCGATCTGCGTCAGTTCACCCAACGTCTCAAGTTCTGCAAATTGCGCCGCATCATTGGCATCGGCGATCGAGCCGGGGCGAAGACCATCGCCAAGCGAGAAGGACACATCATAGGCACGGCAGATGTCGCAAATCTCCTCGAAATGCTCGTAGAGGAAGGATTCCTTGTGGTGATGAAGACACCACTTCGCCATGATCGATCCACCGCGCGAGACGATGCCCGTGACGCGATTGACGGTCAGCGGAATGTAATGCAGCCGCACGCCGGCATGGATGGTAAAGTAGTCCACGCCCTGCTCGGCCTGCTCGATCAGCGTATCGCGGAACACTTCCCAGGTCAGGTCTTCGGCAATGCCGTTCACTTTTTCCAGCGCCTGATAGAGCGGAACGGTTCCAATCGGCACCGGCGAATTGCGGATGATCCATTCGCGGATATTGTGAATGTTACGACCGGTGGACAGATCCATGACCGTATCGCCACCCCAGCGGATAGCCCAGACCATCTTGTCGACCTCATCCGCCATTGATGAGGTGACCGCCGAATTGCCGATATTGGCGTTGATCTTGACGAGGAAATTGCGACCGATGATCATAGGCTCGGCTTCGGGATGGTTGATATTGGCGGGGATGATCGCCCTGCCCGCCGCCACTTCCTGGCGCACGAATTCCGCCGTGACGAGATCTGGAATATTGGCCCCAAAACTTTCGCCATCGCGCACCAGCTTTTCCTTCGCCGCCTCGCGGCCGAGGTTTTCGCGGATGGCGATGAATTCCATTTCCGGGGTGATGATGCCAGCGCGCGCATAGGCTAGCTGCGTCACCGCATTACCATCTCTCGCTTTCAGTGGCTGGTGGCGCAGTGGAAATTCCGGCGTCAGGCGTTCGCCCGTCGCAAAACCATTATCCTCCGGTTTGACGTGGCGACCATCGTAAGCCTCCACATCGCCGCGCGCGACAACCCAGTCGTGGCGCAGGCGCGGCAGACCGCCTTCGATGCTGACGGCATGGGTGGGGTCGGTATAGGGACCTGAGGAATCATAGACCGTAACAGGTGGTTCGCCAGCGGTGGAATGCACGGCGATTTCGCGCATGGGCACGCGGATGTGAGGGTGAATGATGCCGGGCTTGTAGACCTTGGTCGAAGCGGGCAGCGGACCTGTGGTGACGACAGGGGAGAGATTTTTAGCGGCAATGTTCATCGTGAGGCTCCAAAGCAAAAACAGTGGAGACCCAGTTCGAGCATGAAGACGAAAAACCACGGGAAGACATACGACCAGTTCGGCAAGACCGACCTGCTGCTCCCGCGTTTGCACCGTCCCTACGCCAGTATGAACTGGATCAGGTTCAACGGGTCACTGCGCGCGCTAGCAGTATCTCAGCCCCTTGCCGGGACTCCCCTGGTGAATGTCTCAATCAGAAACCCGACGAAGAAATTTGTCAAGCGATCTGTGAAGACTGTTGAAAAACAGAAAATTACGCTAAGTTAACCCATCCATTTATTCGAATGTTATTTTTTCGAGCTTAACTCGAAGAGTGCGTTATGATGGCGAGCTATGAAGGGGAGAGTACCTGAGATGAATTCAACTATTCGTGAAATACTATCGAAATTCGGCCAACTCCCAGTGCCGGTCGATACAATAGCTGACGACGCTGATCTTTATGCTGCGGGCCTTTCTTCTTTCGCATCCGTGCAACTGATGCTTGGCATTGAAGATGCATTCGATATCGAATTTCCAGACAGCATGCTGAACCGTAAGTCCTTCGCCAGCATCAAGGCCATCGAAGACACGGTCAAAACCATTCTCGATGGCAAAGAGGCCGCTTGATGAACCTGTCGGTCACCCCGCCTGATGCAACGCTGATCGCGCGCGCCTCACGTGTCGCGGCTATCGCTGCACGGCATGCCGACGATGTTGATGCCGCTGCACGTTTTCCCACTGAGGCCATCGATGCCCTGCGTGCTGAACGTCTCTTGGGAATACAGGTGCCTATTCACCTTGGTGGCGAGAGTGCCAGCATCGCCCAGATTGCGGATATTTGCTGCGTTCTTGGCCAATCCTGTTCCGCAACCGCGATGATTTTCGCCATGCACCACATCAAGGCCTCCAGCCTGGTGGAACATGGCGAAGACAGCGAATGGCACACCGGTTTCATGCGCCGCGTAGCGTCCGAGCAGTTGCTTCTGGCGTCTGCCACCACCGAAGGCGGCATTGGCGGAAACATGCGCAATTCCATCTGCGCTATCGAGGTCGATGGTCCCGATTGCGCGTTGGAAAAAGACGCGACCGTCATTTCCTACGGCATGCACGCCGATGCCATTCTCATCACCTCGCGTGCCAATGCAGCAGCGGCGCCCGCCGATCAGGTGATGACCGTTTTCCTGAAAGACCAGTACACGCTCGAACGGACCCATATCTGGAACACGCTCGGCATGCGCGGCACCTGTTCCGATGGCTTCCTGTTCAAGGGAGCGGCTCCCTCCGAGCAGATATTCTCCAAGCCTTTTGCCGAAATCGCAGCACAATCCATGCTGGCGACATCCCATCTTTTGTGGAGCGGCGTGTGGTACGGCATTGCATCTGACGCGGTCTTGCGGGCACAAGCCTTCGTTCGTGCGGCCGCCCGAAAATCGCCCGGCGTTACACCGCCCGGTGCCATCCGTCTGGCTGAAGTGTCGAGCAAGCTGCAGATCGTCAAATCGAATATCATTGCCGGTCTCAAAGCCTATGAGGGCACCAAGTCAGATCCCGACAAGCTGATGTCGATGGGCTTTGCCATCGCCATGAACAACGTTAAGATTTGCTCCTCGGAAACCATTCTCGAGATCATCAATCATGCCATGCTGATCTGCGGCATCATGGGCTACAAAAATGGGACGCCCTACAGCCTAGGGCGCCACCTGCGCGATGCGCATTCGGCGCAACTGATGATTTCCAACGACAGAATTTTAAGCAACTCCGCCAATCTCCTGCTCGTCCAGAAGCAGGACACCAGCCTTTCGGGATAAGACCATGGACACGCAAACATCTTTTCTCGATCGCCTGTTTGACAAGGGCCTGCTGATCGATACCGGCGTGGATGGCCTTTATGGCCGGAGCGGCCAGTTCGAAGACGTGATTGCCGGTTTTGAACGCCTGATTGGCACGGTTGGCGGTGGCGACAAGGCCGAAGTCATCCGCTTCCCCCCCGGCATCAACCGCGCCTATTTCGAAAAAAGCGGCTACATGAAAAGCTTCCCGCAACTGGCCGGCACCGTCCATTCCTTTTGCGGATGCGAGCTGGATCATGTGAGCCTGATCAAGAGTATGGATGAAGGCACCGACTGGACGAAGGACCAGAAGATCACCGACATCGTGCTGACGCCTGCAGCCTGCTACCCGCTGTATCCAACCATCGCCAAGCGCGGAAACCTGCCGGGAAATGGCGGTCTCTACGATATTCAATCCTATTGCTTCCGCCATGAGCCGTCGAAGGACCCGGCGCGTCAGCAGCTGTTCCGCATGCGCGAATATGTGCGCATGGGCACGGAAAGTGACGTTACGGAATTCCGTCAGCTGTGGATGGATCGGGGCGTCGAGATGATGGAAAAGATCGGTCTCGATGTGAAACTCGATATCGCCAACGACCCGTTCTTCGGGCGTGCTGGCAAGATGCTGGCCAACAACCAGCGCGACCAGAACCTGAAATTCGAGCTGCTGATTCCGGTCACGTCCACGACCAACCAGACAGCCTGCATGAGCTTCAACTACCATCAGGATGCATTCGGCGCGAAATGGGGCCTCAACCTCGAAAATGGCGACGTTGCACACACCGCCTGCGTCGGCTTCGGTCTAGAACGCATCGCGCTGGCGCTGTTTGCCAAACATGGACTGGATGTCGAGGCATGGCCGCAGCCGGTGCGGGACGCGCTGTGGGGCTGATGACGGCATGACGAGCATTTTTCCTGCCCTGAACGCTGAAACCTATGTTCCACATTCGCTCCATTCGCTCGAGCGGATGTGGCCGGAAACCAATTGCTATGTCGATCTGTGGATTGAACTTCTCGCCGCAAGCGGCCTGCCGCCTGAAGCTATGCTCGGCTTTACGCTGACCCAGGATTTCGAAGGCGATCAGTTCACCTTTTTCAAGGTGCCGCTAGAAGACCTCGAGACGCTCTACGGCATCCGCGTCACCGAACTGGCGATTTTCGACCGGTTGGAAAACCATATCCAAACGCAGTTGCAGCGTGGGCGCATCTGCCTGATCGAGATGGACAGTTTTTACATGCCGGATACGCAGGGTACAGCGTACCGCAAGGAACACGGCAAAACGACCGTCGCCATCAACCGAATGGATGTCGAAAATCGCAGGCTGGAATATTTCCACAATGGCGGTTACTTCGCGCTAGATGGAGACGATTTCTCAGGCATCTTCCAGCACCATCTGACCGATGATGATCTTCCCTTTCTGCCCTATACCGAGTTTGCGAAATTTCCTGAAAAAGCTGTTGGCGAAACGGAAAGACGAAGAGCGGCAGAACGGCTTCTGGTTCAACACTTTGCAAGACGCCCGACGCACAATCCGATCCGAGCATTCGCCGAGGTCTTTCCTGCACAGGTCGAGAAGGTCGCCGACCGGCCCTTCGGCTTTTTCCACAAATATGCCTTCAACACGCTTCGCCAATTCGGGGCCAATTTTGAACTGGCCGCCAGCCATCTGGAGTGGCTGGACGGCGAAAAACGCTTCGGCCAGGCATCCGTGCACGCGCTTCGTATTTCGGAGGTGGCGAAATCCGTGCAGTTTCAGCTTGCCCGGGCCATCGCACGCCGCAAGTTCGAACCGCTCGCCACCGCGCTTGACCCAGCCATCTCTGCCTGGGACGAGATGATGGCGGAACTTAACAACAGGCTCAGCAAAACAAGCGAGGCAGCGTGACGGCCCCATCCGTTTTCCCCGCAACGGATGGCCAAATGTTGAGCGAGGGATGGACCTTAACGCTGACGGAGCCTGATGCCTATCAGACACCGGTCGCCATTCCCGTCGAGGCCGAGGCGGTGACGTCCCCTGTTCCCGGCACCGTCGCGCAGGCGCTGGAAGTGCTGGGAAAATTTGATCGCCTTCACCCTAAACCCTTGAATATCTACGACGCCTGGTATCGACTGACGCTGATCTCGGATAGCGTCGGACCTGCCACGCTGCGCTTCGAGGGACTAGCGACAATCGTGGACATTTTCCTCAATGGCGAACGCGTTGCCCAGTCCACCAGCATGTTCGAAGCACTCGATATTCCATTTGAGCTAACCGGCGCTGACGAACTCGCCATCTGTTTTCGCGCGCTGGCACCGCGGTTAGAAAAGCCCGGCCCTCGCGCCCGTTGGCGCCCGCAGATGATGAATTCGCAAGGGCTGCGGCTGATCAGGACGACGGCTCTCGGCCACATGCCTGGCTGGTGCCCGGAAATCCACGCCGTTGGTCCATGGCGCCCTGTCCGCCTGATCCGTGACAACGAGCGCGCCTTCGACGTGCTGTCGTCTCGATCAGAACTGGATACGGACGGAACGGGAGTGCTGCATTTCTCTGCACGCGTCCAACGTGAGGCCTCGACAATCGAGATCATGTGCGCAGGTCGTTCCGCCAGACTCGAACCTAGAGGTGACGGCGTCTTCGAGGGCGCATTGCGACTGGACACCATCGAACCATGGTGGCCCGCAACGCATGGCAAGCCCAGCCTTCATGATGTCAGCCTTCGTATCGATGGACGAACATATCATCTTGGCAAAACAGGCT
Source organism: Agrobacterium rubi TR3 = NBRC 13261 (assembly GCF_000739935.1). GTDB lineage: Bacteria > Pseudomonadota > Alphaproteobacteria > Rhizobiales > Rhizobiaceae > Agrobacterium > Agrobacterium rubi. The sequence continues at coordinate 25,854 of NZ_BBJU01000016.1, forward strand.
TTCGTCGCATCGAGATAGACCACGGTACAGATGGCAAGGGCTTCGGGGTAACGATCAACGGCGAGCCGATTTTCTGCCGGGGTGCCGTCTGGACGAATGCCGATATCGTGCGACTGCCCGGCGCCAGAGCGGATTACGAGCCCTGTCTGCGCCTTGCCGCTGAAGCCGGTATGAACATGATCCGCATCGGCGGCACGATGACATACGAGACGCCGGACTTCTTCGCGCTGTGTGACGAATTGGGGCTTATGGTCTGGCAAGACATGATGCTAGCCAATTTCGATTACCCGGCTAAGGATGAAGCCTTCCTCGCCCATATCGAAACGGAAATCTCGCAACTTCTCATGAACACCGCCCTTTCTCCCTCGCTGACCGTGCTGTGCGGCGGTAGCGAAATGTATCAGCAGGGTGCGATGCTGGGATTGTCGGAACAGTTTTGGAAGGGTTCGCTGACGGAAGAAATTTTGCCCGCTCATATCAGGCGTTTGCGGCCAGACATCGCCTATGTGCCCAACTCTCCCTTCGGTGGCGCTTTGCCGTTTTTCCCGAACGAAAAGGTTGGCCATTACTATGGCGTCGGTGCCTATTGCCGACCGCTGGAGGATGCGCGGCGTGCCGACGTTCGCTTCGCAGCCGAATGCCTCGCCTTCGCGAACGTCCCGCAACAGCGAACGCTCGACAAGCACTTGCCGGCAAAGCCGGTTCACGACCCGCAGTGGAAAGCGCGTGTGCCGAGAGACCGCGGCGCGTCTTGGGATTTCGAGGACATCCGAGATCATTATCTCAAGCTGCTCTACGATATCGACCCATCCACCTTGCGCCGCGAAGATGGCGAACGCTATCTCGATTTATCCCGCGCTGTTACAGCTGAGGTGATGGAAGCGACATTCGCGGAATGGCGGCGGGCGGGCTCATCCTGCCAGGGCGCATTGGTCTGGACCTTGCAGGATTTTCTGCCAGGTCCCGGCTGGGGCGTGATTGACGCGACTGGCGAACCGAAGGCGGCGTGGTACGGCCTGAAACGCGCCTTTCGCCCATTGCACATCAACCTTCTGGACGAGGGCACGAATGGGCTCGATATTCACCTCATCAACGAAACACTCGATATGCATGATGTTGTGGTGGAAATCACATGCCTGCGCGATGGTCTTCAGCCCGTCGTCACCGGCAAACGTGCGTTGAGCCTTGCGTCCCGCCAAAAGCAGGTCATCGCTGCAACCGACCTGTTCGGTGCTTTCTTCGACACGACCTACGCCTATCGTTTCGGCCCTCCGTCCCATAATGTCACCGTAGCAAGGTTGATTGACGCCGACACAGGCGCGCTGATCGCCACTGCTTTTCATTTTCCGCGGGGGCGGCAGGTGGCGATGCATGCTGCAACTCTGCGGACCGAAGTGAACCTCGAAAACGAAAATTGGATTTTGCAGGTAACCGCAGACCGTTTCGCCCAATCGGTTCATATCGATGCCGAAGGCTTCCGCCCATCGGATGACTGGTTTCATCTGGCGCCGGGTGAGGCTCGTACCGTTGAACTGCGACCGATCGGCCCGCACAATTCACAGGCGCCAAACGGCGAAATTCGCACGCTTGGCAGCAACCAAGTCTTTCGTTTCTAAGGAAAATCACTATATCGCTTGTTCAAGCGCAAATGCTGGCGATGACGCAGACTGCATACCCTTCATCCAGAGGGCTCTACCCTACTCTAAATGCATGATTATCCATTTCGAACGGCAGGCGCCGATCACGTGATCCGGCTTTGACGCAATCGAAAACATCGACTACCTTCCTGTGAGCGCAATCAGGCAAAAGATATGGGGGATTTTGCCTTTCCATTCCGTTCTCATTTTTTGATGTAGAGCAGTATGATGTTCAGGTCTGCTTGGCCTGAACATCATACTGCTCGGCCCGGCAAGGCGTAGAAATCCTACATGGAAAAAAGTTTAACTCGCTATATCTGGAATCATACCCGACGCCAGCAGGTGTTCATTCTGCTGATCGTCGCCCTATCAATGATACCGTATTTCCTTGCCTTCGATCTTCCCAAGCAGATCGTCAACGGCCCCATCCAAGGGGATGGGTTCGAAGGCGTGAACTCTACCCAACTTTTCATGCATTTGACGTTGGATCTTCCCTACATGGGAACGATCACATTATTTCCGGGTATCGAGCTGACTCGATTTGGCATGTTGATGGGTCTGAGCCTGACCTTCCTGGCGCTCGTCATCATCAACGGCCTCTTCAAATATTACATCAACACCTACAAAGGTCGGCTGGGCGAACGTTTGCTGCGTCGCATCCGCTTCCAGTTGATTGACCGCATCCTGCTGTTTCCCCCCTCCCACTTCAAGCGGGTAAAAGGTGCGGAAATCTCCAGCATGATCAAGGATGAAGTGGAACCGCTGGGTGGCTTTACCGGCGATGCCTTCGTGCAGCCTGCCCTTCTCGGCGGACAGGCGCTGTCCGCGCTCTTCTTCATTCTCGTGCAGAATTTCTGGCTGGGCCTGATTGCAGCCTTCATGGCTGCGATTCAGGTTGGCATCATCCCCCAGATGCGCCGCCGCCTGATCGAACTTGGCAGACAGCGCCAGCTCAGCGCACGACAGCTCGCTGGCCGTATCGGTGAAATGGTCGATGGTATCGGCACGATCCACGCCTATGATACCTCCAATTACGAGCGTGCGGATGCAGCCCACCGGCTCGGCGAAATCTTCAAGATTCGCTACGATCTCTACCAGTGGAAATTTATCGTCAAATTCATCAATAATTTTCTGGCGCAGCTGACACCATTCTTCTTTTACTCGCTGGGCGGTTACCTGACGCTGAGAGGCAGTCTCGACGTCGGTCAGCTCGTGGCGGTCATCAACGCTTACAAGGAACTACCCGGCCCATTGAAGGAACTGATCGATTGGGATCAGGCGCGTCAGGACGTTCAGGTCAAATATGAACAGGTGTTCGAGCAGTTCGATTCACCCTTGATGATCGACGCCAAAATCCAGGCGCTGTCTCCGGAAGCAGCCGCTGCCATCACAGGACCGATCGTCATCGCCGGGCTGTCGCTGGATGACGATAGCGGCACACGTCTTCTCGATCAGGCGTCGCTGACCATCCATCCGGGAGAAACCATCGGCATCGTCGGCACGGCAGGCGCGGAGGCACTGGCCGATGCACTGGGCAGAACGCTGTGGCCAACCTCGGGCAAGATCACCTTCGGCGATACAGATCTGCATGAATTGCCAGAATCCGTCACCGGCCGCCGCATCTCTTATGTATCCGCCGACACCTACTTCTTCCACGCCAGCCTGAAGGAAAACCTCGTTTACGGTCTCAAACATGCACCGTTAAAGCCGAAGGAATACAATGGTGCGGACCTCGAGCACCGGAAATGGGAAATTCGAGAGGCAAAGCTGGCCGAAAACCCCGATATCGATATCAACAGCGACTGGATCGATTATGCATCCAGCCCGGCGGGGAGCGACGAGGAAGAGCAGTTCCTCAAATCGATGCTGGCGGTTCTCGATACGGTGCAGCTATCGCCCGACGTGCTCGAATTCGCCCTGCGTTCGTCCATCGATCCGCTCACCGACCTGCATCTGGCCGCTCGGATCGTGGAACTGCGTCAGGCTCTGCGCACGGAACTGGAACAGGCAAATCTCAGCGGACTGATCGTGCCGTTCGAGCCCGATAGCTACAACGCCGAGGCTACGGTTGGCGAAAACATCATGTTCGGCACCATGCGGGATTCCTCGACCGGAAGCCGCAAGATCATCGATAGCGACTATTTCCGCTCTCTGATGCGCGGCAGCGGCCTGTCCGACACCCTGTTCGACATGGGCTATACGATCGCCGAAAACGTCGTTGAAATCTTCAGCGATCTTGCGCCGGATCACCCGTTCTTCCAGCAGCTCACCTTCATGACGGCAGACGATATTCCAGGCTATCAGCAGATGTTGCAGCGCCTGCAGGGCAAGGGCTACAAGGATGCGACCGAGGCCGAAAAGCGCGCCATGCTGCGGCTCAGCTTCTTCTACATCGAACCACGACAGCGCTTCGGCCTTCTGACACAGGAAGTGATGGACAAGATCGTCGAGGTCCGCCACATGTTCCACGAGAAGCTGCCGGACGACTTGCGCAGCTGGATCGAGCCCTACGACCCTGAACGATACGGCACGTCTGCCAGCCTTCTGGATAATATTCTGTTCGGCAAGATCAGCCATCGTTATCCCGACGCATCGCGGCGCATCACCAAGATCGTTGCCGATGCCATGAAGAAACAGGGACTGTACGACAAGGTTCTGGCTGTTGGTCTGGAATTCAATCTGGGCGCGGGCGGCAAGCGGCTGGGGCCATTGCAGCGGCAGAAGCTCAATCTGGCACGCGCGCTGATCAGAAAGTCGGACTATTACGTTCTGAACCGCCCGCTTCCTGGCCTCGATCACCGGATGCAACAGGAAATCGTCGACAACGTCATTTCCTTCCTCAGAAACGATGGCGCCAATCCGGCCGTGTTGTGGGTGCTTTCCAACCCCTCACTTTCAAAAATGTTCGACCGTGTTATCGTCATCAACCATGGGTCGATCGTGGCTGACGGTCCCTATGAGACTCTTCTCGAAGAAAACGATACATTCAAGGAAATGATCGCAGCCTGAGAGGTGAGCGATAAACAGGAACCGCACAGGACGAAGCGATGCTTTTCAAAGACGAAATTCAGATGCTCAAACGCGTTCCATTCTTTAGCCAGATGGAACCCTCCAAGCTGAAGCTGTTGGCATTCGCATCTGACAGGGTTTCCTATCATGCCGGCGACGAATTGTTTCGCCAGGGCGATATCGGCGATGCGGCTTACGTGCTGCTGACGGGCAAGGTCGATGTCCTCATCGATTCACCCTCCGGGCAGATCAAGCTGACCGAAATGAGCGGAAACGCGATTGTCGGCGAAATCGCCATTCTGTGCGACAGTGTCAGAACGGCGACGGTGCAAGCCTCCACATCTGTGGAAGCATTGCGCATCGGCAAGGAGCAATTCTTCAAGCTGATGTCCGATTTTCCAGACATCACCATCAAGGTCATGCGCGTTCTTGCTGAACGTCTGACGCAAACCACGACAGAGCTGAGCAAAGCGCGGTCGGGTTCGAGTGCTTAGACGCAACAGCGTTCTTGACAGCCGCTTTCAAAAAGAAAAATAAAAGTGGTACTATTGTCATAAAACTGAAATGTTGAGCGTACTATTGGCGGAGACATAAATTGTCTCCCGGAAAGTTGGGGCTAAGACAAGAGAGATACACGGGCGCCCATGGGAGGAAGCTTGGGATGTTCGTGGTAAATTGGGGTGCATCATGGCGTTGAATTCCGACGATCATCGTCGGGACAATAAACAGGAATTTCGCGTTAAGATCTGGGGAGCACGAGGAACGCTTCCCGTTTCAGGAGAAAAATTCCGTAAGTATGGCGGCAACACGATCTGCATCGAGGTCAGGTGCGGAAGCCATGTCTTGCTGTTCGATGCAGGATCTGGACTGCTGCCAGCCGGCCAAGCGCTGAAGGCGGAAGGCATCGGCGACGTCAATATGTTCTTTTCCCACTGTCACTACGATCACATCATCGGCTTTCCCTATTTCAAACCGTTCTTCAATCGCGAGAACGACGTGCGTATCTGGTCCGGGCATCTGGCAGGGCAAAAGACCACACACGAAATAATCGCCGAGTTCATGAGCCCACCATGGTTTCCTGTGCCGCTTGACGTGTGCTGCGCGCAGATCGTTACCAAGGATTTCAAAGCCGGGGACGTTCTTGACGTCCATCCAGACCTCAACATCACCACCGATATGCTCAACCACCCCGGAAACGCCATCGGCTACCGGATCGACTGGCAGGGCCGCAGCCTTGCCATCATCACGGATACGGAACACGAAACCGGCAAGCTGGATAAATCGGTTCTGAAGCTCATCGATAATGTGGACCTGTTCCTCTACGATGCAAGTTTTACCGAAGCGGAGATGAACACCTACCGGGGCTATGGCCACTCCTCATGGCAGCAGGCCGTTCTGCTGGCAAAGCATGCGAATGCCAAAAGTGTCGGTCTCATCCATCATGCACCGTTCCGCACCGATGACGAGCTTGAGGCGATCGAAGCGGATGCACAGAAAGAGTTCGCCGGTGTTTTTGCAGCCTGGGATGGCCAGACGATCGAACTTTAGCCATGCGATGTTGGCTCTCAGACAATGCCGATGACGTGATCGTTGAACTCTTCTGGTTCTTCGAGCATTGACGTATAGCAATGAACGGCTATCAACAGGGATGTCTCCCCTGGCAATGTGCCGTACTGCGATGACACACGGCAATTGGAGACGTAAAGCATGGCCAACATCATGTCGGAGACGTCGCTCAGACGTGCACGATTGTTGTCCGGCCTCGTCATGCTTCTCTTCGTCTTCAGCCATATGGTCAACCACGCGCTGGCGCTGGTGTCGCTGGAGACAGCCGAATACGGCCGAAAATGGTTCAGCCTTATCTGGCTCAACCCCGTCAGCAGCGTCATCTTTTACGGCTCGGTCCTCACCCACATCATATTGGTCCTGCGCTCCATCTATATGCGCCGCTCTTTGAAAATGCCCGCGCGCGAAGCGCTGCAGATCATCATCGGGCTGCTCATCCCCTATATGATCATCGATCATGCCAGTGGCATTCGCCTGTCGCGGATGCTCTACGATATCGACATCGGTTACGACATCATCATCAACAATTTCTGGATCCGCAGGCCGATGCTGGGTCTGCGGCAGAGCACCGTTCTGGTGCTGATATGGACGCATGGATGCCTCGGCGTCTTCTATTGGCTGCGCTACCGCGACTGGTACAAGCGAATATCGCCCTATCTGCTGACGATTGCCGTGCTTCTACCAATCCTGGCGCTTCTCGGCTTTAGCGATGCGGGCCGGGCCATGGAGTATAATCCGCCACCGCCCCGTGTTCCCCACGCCAATCAGGCCGAACTCGATGCTGTCATCGATGGCTTCACGGCAGGTGTGAAAACCCTGTTCGGCGGTGCCGTCGTGCTGGTCTTTGCACTTCGCGGCGTGCGTAGCTGGCGGCAGCGATCAAACGCATTCGAAATACGCTACGAGCATGGGGCACTCGTTCGGGCGTCGGCTGGGCTCAGCATATTGGAGGCCAGTCGATCAGGCGGCGTGTCTCACTTTTCAGCCTGCGGCGGCAGAGGTCGGTGCTCCACCTGCCGAGTGAGGGTCATCAGCACGGACGGACCTTTGCCGGAACCATCCTCGATGGAACGCGCCACGCTTCAGCGTATCCATGCCGACTCGGATGTCAGGCTTGGATGCCAGCTTCGTCCCAAGCACAGCCTCAACGTGGCCTTGCTACTGGCCTCCAAACAACAAAGCGATATTCCAGCCAGCGGCGAGCCGATCCGTCCCGGTCGCGAGGAGGAAATCGCGGTGATGTTCTGCGATCTGCGCAACTTCACAGCTTTATCGGAGGCACGCCTGCCCTATGACATGGTGTTTCTGCTCAATCGCTACTTCACGGTTGTCGGCCAAGCCGTAGAGCAGGCCGGTGGCCGACTGGACAAATTCATCGGCGATGGTGCAATGGCGCTGTTTGGTCTGGATGGCAACAAGGAGACGGCAAGCCGCGATGCCTTGAAGGCAGCAGCGCTTATCCTGCGCAATGTCGAAGCGTTGAACGAGGAGCTGGAAAAGCAGTTCGCGGTCAAGCTGCGCATCGTGGTCGGCATCCACGCCGGACCATCCATCGTGGGTGTGATGGGGTATGGGGCTGCCAAGACGCTCACCGCCATCGGTGATACCGTCAATGTCGCCAGCAGGCTCGAAACGGCTGCCAAGGAGTTCGATACGGCAATCGTGATTTCGGAGCCGGTGTTGAAACAATCAGCGCATGACATCGGCACCTTGGAGAGCCGGACCATCCCGATCAGAGGCAAAAGCGCGCAGATGAAGGTTTTTCTGATTTCGGACGCGGAAAGTCAGCGCTTCGTCTAGGCGGCCTAGAGCGTTTCCTTGTTAAATGGAAACAGTTCTGTTGGTTCAAACGGGATCGACTGCTTGTCCGGACGGCGCGTGCCGTAGCCATAGCATACGGCCAAGCCGTTCGGGCGAGCAGACGGCCCGTTTCAACCAACCCGAAGGGCCGGACATATTTCCGCCAGGACTAAGGCGATCCGCTCGACCGTACCTCTGGGTATGCCCTTCACCAATCGCCTTAGTCCTGACGAAAATCTGCTCCGGCAGAACGATTCCATTTAACAAGGAAACGCTCTAGATTTTCCGATACAGAAAGTAGCGATCCGTGGGAACGGACGGCGGTACCGGAAGAGGATTGAGCGTTTTCTCCTCCAGCGGAAGCCCGCTGATTGCCACGCCACCTTTGACGAGCATGCCCGCGACAAGCTGCGGCAGCCATGTCAATGTCACCGCGTCCTTTTCAGGATAGCCGGTGCCAATATCGGCATGAACGAGGGCCGCCTCGACGCCCAGATAGGCCTGCGCCGTCTGCGCAATCTCACCGATCACCAGATCCTCTTCAGCCGGCACGGAAGACGCGTGCGCGCCCATGGCGCGGTCGAAGGCGACGATGCGGCGATCTGGAAACAGTTCGCGCAGATGATTGAACGTGCGCCCATTGCCAAGCCCGACTTCCATCACGGGACCGGCCGGAAGGTTAAGATCGGCATGGACGTGGTTGAGAATATCGCGCTGCGCCGTCAACCGGCGAATGAAGCTGTCCAGTCTGCTCATCTGTTGTCTTCCATCAGGCTTTGATGATGTGGCTTGCGACGATACCGCGCTTGGCAAAGGCATTGCGCGTATCGATGATCAGCGGCGACCATTCGCTCAGGCTTTGGTAATCGATCGTGTCGTGATCGGTCGCAACGAGTACCGCATCGAAACCGCTGATCGTCTGCTGGTCCCAGGCAACGGATTTCATACCCAGGAGGTCGCTATATTCACGGGTTTTGGGGATTTCCGCGACGTAAGGATCGAAATAGGACGGCTGGCCGCTGCGCTCGATGATGAGTTCGATCAACTTCAGTGACGGGCTTTCGCGAATATCCGGCACGTTCTTCTTATAGGCCAAGCCGACGATCAGAACCTTGGAGCGGCTGAGCGCCTTGCCGCGGTGAATATCGAGCGCTTCGGCCAGACGGCTGACGATGTGGCGCGGCATGCCGGTGTTGATCTGCCCGGCAAGCTCGATAAAGCGCGTCGGCAAGTCATACTCGCGCGACTTCCACGTCAGATAGAAAGGGTCGATGGGAATGCAGTGCCCACCAAGGCCGGGGCCAGGATAAAACGGCATATAGCCGAAGGGCTTGGTCTTGGCCGCATCGATGACCTCCCAGATGTCGATGCCCATCGCTTCGTAAACGACCTTCAATTCGTTGACGAGTGCGATGTTGACGGCACGAAACACGTTCTCGGTGATCTTCACCGCCTCTGCCGTAGCATTGGTGGAGACGGGAACCACGGTTTTGACGACGGAGCCATAAAAGGCCACCATCAGTTCCGCCGCATCGGCACCTTCACCGGAGACAACCTTGGGAATGGTCGAGGTCTGGAAATCGCGATTGCCGGGGTCTTCGCGTTCCGGCGAAAAACCCAAGAAAAAATCAACGCCGGATTTCAAACCCGTCTTTTCCAGAATGGTTTTGACGATGCCATCCGTGGTGCCGGGATAGGTGGTGGATTCCAACACGATCAGCTGGCCGGGGCGCAATGTCTTGGCGATTTCCCGGCAGGTATTTTCGACATAGGACAGGTCGGGATCGCGGTACTTCGTCAATGGCGTCGGAACGCAGATGGCGATGACATCGCAATCGGCAAGCTGGGCGAAATCGCAGGTCGCGACGAAGCCGCCATTTTCCCGCGCGCCGTTCAAAACATCGTGTGAGACGGCTTCGATATAGCTTTCACCGGCATCAATCGACGTGATCTTGGCCGGATCGATATCGAAACCGATAACATTGAAGCCGGAATGGGCAATCGTCATCGCCAGTGGCAAGCCGACGTAGCCGAGGCCGATAACCCCCGCTTTCGCCTTTTTTGACTGGATAGTTCCAAGAAGTTGCTGTGCGTTTGAAGAGGAAGTCAAAGCTGATTGCGCTCCGCGCATGGAAAAACATGCCCATCAGTTGGGCGAGAACAGGCACAGTGTCAAGGTTTGGCGCAGGCAAATTCCCATTGACGAAGTGCCTGACGGCAAAGCAGAACGGACCCATGAAAATCGCATTCCATGCCCCGCTGAAATCGCCCAACCATCCCGTCCCCTCTGGCGACCGGTTGATGGCGCGGATGTTGATGCAGGCCATGCGCCTTTCCGGGCATGAGGTCGACGTGGTCTCTGAGCTTCGCAGTTTTCTGCGCGAGCCTGATGTCGAAGGCCTCGACACACTGAAGCGGACGGCCGAAGCGGAACGGGAGCGCATTGCCGCCACATGGGCAAAGGATGGCAAGCCGGACATCTGGTTTTGCTATCATCCCTATTACAAGGCGAGAGATTTTCTCGGACCCGAACTCTGCCAGCACTTTGGAATTGCCTACGTGACTGCGGAAGCATCCTATTCGCCTAAACGAAACGCGATGGGCTGGGCAGACATACAGGTGGCAATTCTGGCCGATCTCCGTTTCGCCGCCGTCAACATCTGCTTTACCGAGCGCGACAGAATGGGACTTTCAAACGCTGACCCCAGCATCCGTCTCGCAAAGCTGCCGCCCTTTATCGACACCGCGACCTTCGCAAAAATCACTCCTGCTTCCACGCGCTATCGCTTAGCCACCGTTGCAATGATGCGTCCGGGCGACAAGGTGAGCAGTTATCGGGCACTGGCAGAGGCGTTGAAGCTGGTGCCGAAGGAGCTGCCTTGGACATTGGAGATCATCGGAGACGGCCCCGAACGGAAGACTGTAGAGGGTCTCTTTGACGCCTTCGATTCAGACCGCATCATCTGGCATGGCGAACAACAGGCCGGCACCATTGCCGAAATCCTGTCACAGGCTTCACTCTATGTCTGGCCGGGACACGGGGAGGCCTATGGATTGGCCTATCTGGAAGCGCAGGCGGCGGGTTTACCGGTGATTGCCGAGAGAATCGCAGGCGTGCCGGAGGTCATCAAAAATGGTGAAACCGGAATTCTCACGGAACCCGGCAATATCAAAGCCTATGCTTATGCTTTGGTTAGATTGATGAGAAATGACGATCTGCGTCAGACGATGGCGCAGAAAGCTCGCCATTTCGCGACCGCCGAACGGTCCATCGAACACGCCGCCACCACATTGAACGACATCCTCGAAAACCTGCCGGAACGGACATCATGACCAAAAAACTGCTTCTGGACACGCTGGATGATTTTGCCAGCAAAAACAGCGTCGCGGATTTCTGGCTACGCGATGACGATGCCACGCAGCCAAGTTCTGCATTGGATCGGTTGCTCGACCTGTCCGCGCGCTACACAGTGCCGATGACATTGGCGGTCATACCGGAACCAACCGGAGACGCGCTGGCAAAGCGGCTCGAGACAACGAGCGGCATCGATGTTGCAATACACGGCTGGGCGCATCGAAACCACGCGAGGCCGGAGGAAAAGAAACGCGAACTCGGCCTTCACAGACCCTTGGAAACCGTGCTGGATGAGTTGAAATCAGGACTGACCAAACTCCAATCGCTACACGGCCCCCGTTTCGTTCCGATGCTCGTACCGCCCTGGAACAGGATCGATCAAACCGTTATCGAGCATTTGCCGCAGGCCGGTTATCGGGCCTTGTCGGTCTTCGGCCCCGAAAAGCCGGATGCCCTCCCACTTCTCAACACCCATGTCGATGTCATCGACTGGCGCGGCACCCGTGGTGGCAAGAACCATGACCTGCTGTTTGCCGAGACAGCAGAACGCTTAGGACAGGCCGATGAAACGGGCGGCATGGCGGGTATCCTCACCCACCATCTTGATCACGACGAAAGCGTTTGGGCTTTTCTGCAGTCGCTCTTCGACCTCACGACCAATCACCCCGCGTGCCGCTGGCGCTCCTCACGCCAATGGCTTGAACATACGTCACCATGATTTCCAGGCGATCAGCAGCCCATCACTGTCGCAATCCAGACACGAGGCCTCTACCGCGCTGAAGGGCGAGCGATCCGGCAGACATGCCGCGACGAAATCTCCACCGGCCAGAGAGACTGATCCCGATCGCGCCACCACGGTGAAAATCAGCGGCCCGGTTGCCCACCATGCGGGTGCTTTGGGCAGTTTCTCCAAAATCTCGGGGAAAGCGTCGAGCATCCGGCTAAAGACAGGGTGACCGGCAGGTGTGGCAATGAAGGAGTTGGCCAAAAGGACACTGCCCTGCCCCGTCTTGCGTGGCACGTCCTCGGCAAAAGCGGTCAACCCGATCATCGGGAGCACATCGAAAAAGCTCAGATCATCGCGGGCTGGATAGAAGTCACAATCGAGATAGATCCCGCCCAGCTTCGACAGGATGATATACCGCGCCACATCCACCGCACCGGGATAATCCCGTTCGGCCAGCATTGCGGCAAAGATCGGGTTGGAAGAAACGCCTTCCCGTTCAAGATCGACTTCACGCCAGAGACGATAGTCGAGCCCGTGTTTTTCGGCATGGGCAGCCCATGCAGGTGTCGATACGGGTACGTCTTTGTCGCCGATCCAGATCTGGTGAAGGATCTTCGGCACCGGCTCCCGGTTCTTCACCGCAATCACCCGACGCTCATCCGCCGAAAAACGGCCATAGGGTTCGAAAATTTCCGGCGCAAGCACCAGATGATATTGGTAACCGACGCGGCTGACGACATCTCCCTGCGCCTTGGCAAGCGCCAAGAAGACGGAGTGGAGCCTGCGCGGCAGGTCCAGCGCCGTTTCCTCACCCATCAAATGCCGGTCACGCTCTTTCGAAAGCGCATCCAAAATCGCGCGGGCATTTGCGAAATCGCCCTCGGCAATGCAGCGACGGGCGGCGGCCAGTTTATCGTCGAAATACGCTTTGTCGGGCATGGCGGTCCGTCCTGTCTTCATCACTCATACATATCTTCGAAATAGATGTTTTTTCGCAAGCCCCGGTTAATTGGAACTTCCTGAAATTTTCGGGGTTTCAGGAGCATAGACAGAACTAAAGCCCTGCGATAACGTAACTTTGATGGCCCCTAAGCAACTGCCACAGACACAGTAAGAACGGTGAGGACACCCTTGGCATGAGTTCAGGCGCCGATTTGCTTCGCATCGAGAATCTCGAGGTTTCCTTTTCGTTGATGGGCGGCAAAATCGATGCCGTCAGAAATGCCAGCCTGCGCATTTTACCGGGCAAAGTGACGGCTCTGGTGGGCGAATCCGGCTCAGGCAAATCCGTCATCGGCCAGACCATTATGGGCATTCAGCCGCGCACGGCACGGGTGAAGGGTCGCGTGCTGTTTTCCGACCCCGCCCGTCCTGAAAAAGGCGCGATCGATCTTTTGCAGCTGGAACCCGATGGCAAGCCTATGCGGGCCATCCGTGGAAATCGCATCGGCCTCATCTTTCAGGAACCGATGACCTCGTTTTCACCGCTGCACACGGTCGGCAACCAAGTCGATGAGGCCTTGCGCATTCACTCCATTCTGACGCCGCGTGAACGGCAGGAAAAAATGGAGGAAACGCTCGATCTCGTCGGGTTTTCCAATCCGAAAAAAATCTGCAACATGTATCCGTTCGAGTTGTCCGGCGGCATGCGCCAGCGTGCGATGATCGCCATGGCGCTGATCTGTCGCCCGGCGCTTTTGATCGCCGATGAGCCGACGACTGCGCTCGACGTGACGATCCAGGCACAAATCCTCAAGCTGCTGCGCGATCTGCAAAGCCGCCTGAACATGAGCATGCTGCTGATCACCCACGATCTCGGCGTCGTCGCCAACATAGCCGACGAAGTGGCCGTCATCTATCAGGGCGAGATCATGGAATCCGGCCCCGTCAGTGATATCTTCCGCTCACCGTCCCACCCCTATCTCAAGGGCCTGATGGCCGCCGTTCCGCATTTCGACATGAAGCCGGGCGAGCGGTTGAAGGCACTCCGCGATGTCATCATCGACAAGGAAAGCCTGATCGGGAAGAAGACTGACACCGTCGACAAGACCAAAGGCGTTTTGCTCAGCGTCAACAGTGTCAGCAAGACATTCACCACGCGCAAATCGAGCTGGTTCAGCTCCGGCAAGTCCACCGGCACGAAAGCCGTCAATGGCGTCAGCTTCGATATTCACCGCGGCGAATGCCTTGGCCTTGTGGGTGAAAGCGGCAGTGGCAAAACCACCGTCAGCAAAATCCTGATGCGTGCGGTGCGGCCGGACGAGGGGTCCATCACCTTTCACAGCAAGAAAGGCGATATCGACGTTTTGAATGCTAGGGATGGCGATCTGCGCGAATTGCGCACGAAGATACAGATGGTGTTTCAAGACCCCATCTCTTCTCTGTCGCCACGCATGACGGTCAGCAATATTCTAAGCGAGCCGCTCGAAATTCATGGTCGAGGCGACGCCAAGTATCGCGCGGAAAAAGTTCGTAACCTTCTCAAAGCCATCGGCCTTGGCGAAAGCGCGCTCAACCGCTATCCGCATAGTTTTTCCGGCGGTCAGCGCCAGCGCATCGGCATTGCCAGAGCCCTGACACTGGGGCCGGAACTGTTGATTTGCGACGAGCCCGTCTCGGCACTCGATGTTTCGGTTCAGGCACAAATTCTCAATCTTTTGAAGGATTTGCAAAAAGAGCTGGGCCTCACCTACCTGTTCATTTCGCACAATCTGGCTGTGGTGGATTATATGGCCGACCGGGTTGCTGTCATGTGTGAGGGAAAAATCGTGGAGCTTGCGCCGCGTGAAGCGCTGATGCGCAACCCCGTGCACCCCTACACCAAATCGCTTTTGGCCGCCGTTCCGTTCCCGGATCTGGATCGACCGCTCGATTTCAGCACCATCGCCAAAATCAGCGCCACCGGCAAATTCGACTGGGGCAAGCAGTTTCGTGAAAGCGACGACACCGATCTTGTGACGGCCGATCTCGGCGGCGGCCATCTGGTGCTGGCCAATGGAAATGTCGACATTGCGGAGTTACGCTCGTGATCACGCGCCGAACGACACTCGCCCTCCTCGCCTCCGTCTTTGCCCCATGGAAAGCCTTTGCCGCCTATACGGATTCCGAATTCCTGAAGGAAAAACGCGACAAGGGCGATTTGCCGCCCATCGACCAGCGACTGCCGAAAAATCCCCGCGTCATGAACCTGAAAAGCCTTGGACGTGAGCCGGGCAAACACGGTGGCTCCGTGCGCATGCTGATCGGTGGCCAACGCGATATCAGGCTCATGCCGATCAACAGCTATGCGCGGCTGGTGGGTTATGACGAGAAATTCAATTTCCAGCCGGATATTCTCGAAGGCTATACGGTCGATGAAGAGCGCATCTTCACGCTCAAGCTGCGCGATGGCCATAAATGGTCCGATGGCAGTGATTTCACAACCGAAGATTTCCGCTATTTCTGGGAAGACGTGGCGCTCAACCGCGAAATTCACAAGGGCGGCCCGCCCATTGAGTTGCTGGTCTACGAAAAACCGCCAACGGTCGAGGTCATCGACCGGTTGAGCGTTCGTTACACATGGGAAGGTCCAAACCCGGACTTTCTGGCAAAGCTGGCCGGTGCGTCTCCTGCCCGCCTGTGCCTGCCAGCCGCCTATATGAAGCAGTTCCACATCAAATATCAGACGCCGGAAAATCTCGCCAAGCTGGCGAAAAAGAACAAGGTGGACGATTGGAGCAGCCTGCACATCAAGATGTCGCGGCAGGTGCGGCCCGAAAACCCCGATCTTCCAACACTCGACGCCTGGCGCAACATCACCTATCCGCCAGCCGAACAGTTCATTTTCGAGCGCAACCCCTATTACCACCGCGTTGACGAAAATGGCCTACAGCTGCCCTATCTCGACCGCTTCCTGCTTAACGTCACCTCGTCGGAAATCATCGCTGCCAAAACGGCGTCCGGCGACAGCGACCTGCAATTCATGGGGCTGGATTTTAACGACTACACGTTCCTCAAGGATGCGGAAGACCGGTATCCGCTGAAGGTGAACCTGTGGACACGCAGCCAGGGCTCGCGGGTCTGCCTGCTGCCAAATCTGAATTGTGCCGATGAGGTCTGGCGAACTCTGTTCCGCGACGTGCGGATGCGCCGTGCCTTGTCTGTCGGTATCAACCGGCATGAGATCAATATGGTCTGCTTCTACGGGCTTGCCAAGGAAAGTGCAGATACCGTGCTGCCGGAAAGCTCGCTGTTCCGACCGGAATTTGCCAGAGCATGGTCGGACTTCAATCCTGCCATGGCCAATGCGTTGCTGGACGAGTTGGGACTGACCAAGCGCAACGACAAGGGCGTGCGCCTGCTTCCCGATGGACGGCCTGCTCATATCATCGTTGAGACAGCGGGCGAAAGCACGCTGGAAACCGATGTGCTGGAACTGGTGACCGACTATTGGCGCAAGCTCGGCATCTCGCTATCTAGCCGCCCGACGCAACGCGATGTTTTCCGCAAACGCGCCATGGGCGGTGAAGTGATGATGTCTGTCTGGTTCGGCATGGACAATGCCGTCCCAACCCCCGACATGCTGCCCGCGGGCCTTGCGCCAACGGGCGACGACCAGCTGCAATGGCCGGTCTGGGGCATTCACTATCTCTCTGGTGGACGGGAGGGTACCGAACCGGACCTTCCTGAAGCCGCGCATCTCTTGGCTCTGTTGAAAAAATGGCGGCGGAGCATCACGGAAGAAGAGCGGCGGGCCATCTGGCTGGAAATGCTGGAAATCTATTCGCAGCAGGTCTTCTCCATCGGTATCGTCAACAGCGCGCTTCAACCCGTCGTGCATGTCAAGAAGATGCGCAACGTGCCGGAAAAAGCGCTCTACGGTTTCGAGCCGACCTCCTATCTCGGTGTCTATATGCCAGACGCGTTCTGGTACGACGGAGACGCATGACATGCTCAGATATATTCTAGGGCGCCTGCTTGTGATGATCCCGACGCTCATCCTGATCTCGATGCTGGTCTTCACCATCATCGAACTGCCACCAGGCGACTATTTCGAAAGCTATGTTGCCGAGATGCGGGCCATGGGCGAAACCGCCAATCTGGCCGAGATCGAGGAACTGCGCAGCCGCTACGGTTTCGACCAACCGGCACCGATCCGCTACTTTCGCTGGGCAACCGGCATGCTGGTGGGCGATTTCGGCTTTTCCTTCGAGTACCAGCTACCCGTCAACGAAGTGGTGGGCGACCGCCTGTGGCTGACCATGCTGGTGTCCTTCGTCACCATCATCGTCACCTGGATCATCGCGTTTCCCATCGGCATCTATTCGGCCACGCATAAATATAGCTGGGGCGATTATGGCCTGACATTTCTCGGGCTTCTCGGCATAGCCATTCCCAACTTCATGCTGGCGCTGATCCTGATGTATTTCGCCAATATCTGGTTCGGCACCTCCATCGGCCACCTTATGGACCGGGAATATCTAAACCAGGCAATGAGCTGGCCCAAATTCAAGTCCATTCTGGAGCACCTCTGGATACCCGTCCTCATCATCGGTACTGCCGGAACCGCGGGCATGATCCGGCGCCTTCGCGCCAATCTGCTGGATGAGTTGCAAAAGCAGTATGTGGTGACCGCCCGTGCCAAGGGCCTGCATCCTTTCAAGGTGCTGACGAAATATCCGCTGCGCATGGCGCTGAACTTTTTCATCTCTGACATCGGCTCGATCCTGCCAGCCATCATCTCCGGTGCGGAGATCACCGCCATCGTTCTATCGCTGGAAACGACAGGCCCGATGCTGATCCGTGCGCTGCAAAGCCAGGACATGTATCTGGCAGGCTCCTTCCTGATGTTCCTCGCATTCCTGACGGTGATCGGTGTGCTGATCTCCGACATTGCGCTTGCCATTCTCGATCCGCGTATCCGCTTTGGGGGTGGTAACATCAAATGACGTCCACTCTTCCCAAGCCCGGCGAAGCCTTGCCGCATTACGTTTCGACCGCACCCTTCGATCCCAATCTGGTCGAGCCAACGACATCGGGCCTTGCCGCCTTCAGCAAAGCGTCGCAATTCAAGCTGATGTGGTGGCAGTTCAAGCAGCACAAGCTCGCGCTCTATTCCGGTGCGTTCCTGCTGTTCGTCTACGTGTCGATCCTCATTTGCGAATTTCTGGCACCCTACAATCTGCACACCCGCAACGTCGAAAACATCTATGCGCCGCCGCAGGCCATCCATCTGTTTCATGACGGCGAATTTGTCGGCCCCTTCGTCTACGGACGCAGCATGAGCCTCGACATGGAAAACCTGCGGCGCGTTTATACCGACGTGCCGACGGACGTACAGAAACTGCGCTTCTTTTGCCGTGGCGACAACTACCAGTTCTGGGGTCTGTTCGACAGCAATGTGCACCTGGTTTGCCCGGCAAAAGACGGGCAGATGTATCTGCTCGGCACCGATCGCCTCGGGCGTGACGTGCTGTCGCGCATCATCTACGGCGCGCGCATTTCGCTCACCATTGGTCTGATCGGCGTCGCCATGAGCTTCGTTCTCGGCATCGTGATCGGTGGTCTGGCCGGTTATCGCGGCGGCATCTTCGATCTGATCGTCCAGCGCATCATCGAGGTTCTGCAGTCCATCCCCAGCATTCCGCTGTGGCTGGCGCTCGCCGCCATCATGCCGGTGACGTGGAGCCCCATCCTCGTTTATCTCGGCATCACCCTTATCCTTGGCCTTCTGGACTGGACCGGGCTTGCCCGCGCGGTGCGCTCCAAGCTTCTGGCGTTGCGCGAGGAAGACTATGTTCTGGCCGCACAATTGATGGGTGCCAGCACGCCACGTATCATCGGTCGGCATCTCATTCCCGGCTTCATGTCCCATCTCATCGCCTCGGCAACGCTGACCATACCGGGCATGATTCTGGGCGAAACGGCACTCAGCTTCTTAGGCCTTGGCCTGCGCCCACCGATCACAAGTTGGGGTATTTTGCTCACAGAAGCGAGAAGTGTGAGCGTGATTGCCCTGTATCCGTGGCTTCTTCTGCCAACGGTGCCGGTGGTGCTCGTTATCTTGGCCTTTAATTTCTTCGGCGATGGACTACGTGATGCGGCAGACCCTTTTAAATAACCACGGACCGTCCAGTGACCCATCGACCCAACCCGACCAGCCATGCGACACTGGACAAGAGGTGCCCGCTGTGAGCACCCGTCTGAACGATGCCCGTATCTTGATGTACAGCCACGACTCGTTCGGCCTCGGGCATCTGCGCCGCTGCCGCACCATCGCGCATGCGCTGGTGGAGGATTATCGTGGCCTGAATGTGCTGATCATATCCGGTGCGACCATTGCCGGTGCATTTGACTACCGTGCCCGCGTCGATTTCGTGAAAATCCCCAGCGTCATCAAGCTCAGAAACGGTGAATACACCTCGCTTGATCAGCACATCGACCTTCAGGAAACCCTGAAGATGCGCCGTTCGATCATCTATCACACCGCTGAAAGCTTCCAGCCAGACATCTTCATCGTCGACAAGGAGCCCATGGGGCTTCGCGGCGAGGTGGAAGAGACGCTCGCTTATCTGAAGGAGAGGGGCACCAAACTCGTCATTGGCCTTCGCGACGTAATGGACGCGCCGCAACTGCTGGAAGCCGAGTGGAAGCGCAACGATGTTCTGACCAAGATCGAGCGCTATTATGATCACGTCTGGGTCTATGGCCCGCCTGACTTCCACGATCCGCTGACCGGGTTGGATGTCCCGCCGAAAGTGCGGGAAAAGATGGATTTCGTCGGCTTCTTGCAACGCTCGAAAACACAGTCGGAAAGCCCATCGCATCGCACTGATGGCGATTATATTCTGGTAACGACCGGCGGCGGTGGCGACGGCAGCGAATTGATCGACGATGTGATCAATGCCTACAAGGCCGATCCGGAACTCACGCAAAAAGCCCTGATCGTGCTGGGCCCCTATATGCCGGGAGATCAACGCGCGCGCTTCATGCAGAACATATCCGACATTCCCCATATCGAGATCATCGGGTTCGACAATCGCATGGAAGACATCGTTGCGGGCGCCAAGGCTGTCGTGTCCATGGGCGGTTACAACACGGTGTGCGAAATCCTGTCCTTCGACAAGCCGGCGCTGATCGTGCCCCGTATCGTGCCCCGCGAGGAACAGTTGATCCGCGCAAGCCGCGCATCGGAACTGGGTCTGTTCGATATGCTGGTGCCCGAAGAGGCTGAAAACCCGCAAAAAATGGCGCAGGCGCTCAAGGATTTGCTGAAACGCGCGCCGCCTTCGGCCAATGGCAGAAACCTCAAGCTCGACGGGCTGGAAAATATTTCCAAACGGATTGCCGAATGGCTTCAGACGGACGATACCGCAAAAGCCGCGATCCCCCGCGCTTGAGCCCGGAAAGTGACGCTGACATCGTGACCGTCAAAAAGAAAATCATGGTTCTCCTGAAAGGCTATCCGCGCCTTTCGGAGACCTTCATTGCACAGGAACTTCTGGGGCTTGAAAAGGCAGGGCTCGAGCTGGAGCTTGTTTCCATGCGCCGCCCGACGGACAAGAAGCGCCACCCGGTGCATGATGAAATCCGCGCCAATGTAACCTACCTTCCGGAATATCTGCACGAAGAACCGTTGCGCGTGCTGAAAGCGCTCTGGGCCTGCCGGAGTAAACCCGGTTTCGGTAAGGCGCTTCGCTGCTTTGGCCACGACTTGCGACACGATCTGACTCGCAATCGCTTCCGCCGCTTTGGACAGGCGGCTGTGTTGGCACATGAATGGCCTGATGATGCCGGGTGGTTGCACGTCCATTTCATCCACACACCGGCATCGGTCGCCGCTTACACCCATCTGATCACCGGTACGCCCTGGACGATCTCTGCCCACGCCAAGGATATCTGGACCTCCAGCGATCGGAATCTCTCGGCGAAGCTCGACAGCGCCCGCTGGGCCGTGACCTGTACGGCCAGTGGTTTCAGGCATCTGCAAAATCTCTCGAGCGACAAGACCAAGGTTCACCTCAGCTATCACGGTCTCGATCTGACGCGCTTTCCGCATTTCGAAGGTCCACGTCCATCACGCGACGGCTCCGATCCTGATGATCCGGTCCGAATCTTGAGCGTCGGCCGTGCCGTAAAGAAAAAGGGTATCGACATCCTTTTGCAGGCCTTGGCTGCTCTGCCGTCATCACTGCACTGGCGTTTTACCCATATCGGCGGCGGCGATGAGTTAGCGACACTTAAGGCACTGGCAGACGAACTCGGCCTTTCCGAGCGCATCGAGTGGACGGGGGCGATGGAGCAGAAACAGGTTTTGGAACATTACCGACAGGCCGATCTGTTCGCGCTCGCCTGCCGCATCACCAGCGATGGTGATCGTGATGGACTGCCGAACGTCTTGGTGGAGGCAGCGAGCCAGAACCTTGCCTGCATTTCCACCAACATTTCAGGCATTCCCGAATTCTTCATCGATGGCGAAAACGGGTTGCTGACAGAGCCCGAAGATGCGACCGCCTTTTCGCAAGCTCTGCTGAGCGTGATCACTGATCCCGGCCTTCGGACAAAACTTGGCGACGCGGCGGAAAACAGGGTCCGAACGTCATTTGATCATCGCAATAGCATCACAGAGTTGAAAGCATTGTTCGAGCAGGAATGGGAGAAAGACCTGTGACCGCAAAAAAATCTGCTCCTCGCGTCTTCTTCTATGTTCAGCATCTGCTCGGCATCGGCCACATCGCTCGTGCCAGCCGTGTCGCACGTGCCTTGGTCGCGGATGGATTCGATGTGACGTTGGTGACGGGCGGAAAGCCGGTCCCGGGATTTCCCGGCGAAGGCATCCGCCATATCGAACTGCCGCCGATTGCCGTCAGCGACGGCAACTTCTCCGGCCTCGTGGATGCCACGGGTCAGCCGGTGGATGACACATTCAAGGATGACCGCACCAGCATGCTACTGGGTGCCTATCACGGCGCACGGCCTGATATCGTCATCATCGAGGCGTTTCCGTTTGGACGCAGGCAGGTGCGTTTTGAACTCCTGCCGCTTTTGGACGCCATCGAGCGAAGCATCGAGCGTCCGCTGGTAATGACATCCTTGCGCGATATTCTTCAGGAACGCGCCAAGCCGGGCCGTGATGAGGAAACCATTGCGCTGGTCAAAAAGCATTTCGACACGGTTCTGGTGCATGGCGATCCGAACTTCGTGCGGCTGGAAGAGACCTTTCCGCTGGCGGATCAGATCAGCCAGCGGATCGTCTATACCGGCCTCGTGGCTGCGGCCAAACCGGAACCACCACAGGAACGCTTCGATGTCGTCGTTTCCGCAGGCGGCGGCGCGGTGGGGGCAACGCTGATCCGTGCTGCACTGGAAGCCGCTCCAAAGCTCGATCACGTCAAAAGCTGGTGCCTCATCACCGGTCCCAACATGCCGAAGGCGGATTTCGACGCCATTTCCGAGCAGGCAGGCGACGGCATCTCGGTGTTTCGTTTCCGCAAGGATTTTGCCAGCCTGCTGTCGGGTGCCCGGCTTTCCATTTCGCAAGCGGGCTACAACACGGTCTGCGACATCTTGCAGGCAAAATGCCGCTCGCTTCTCATTCCTTTCGCTGCCAGCGGTGAAACAGAGCAGGGCGCGCGTGCGTCTCGCCTCGCAAAACTGGGCGTTGCCCACGTTCTGGAAGAAAGCGCCATATCGCCGCAATCCATGGCAGAGGCCATTAATGTGGCGCTGAACCTGCCGGAACCGGATAAAATCGATCTCGATCTGGATGGTGCGGCAGGCACAGCAAGAATATTGCGCCGTTTCTACGAAGAACGAGAATTCGACAAGCTCAGTATCTGAGTTTTTCGCGCCGGAAACCGAGCCCGATCACCCTGCCCGCCAGATGCGCGAGCAGCGGAAAGCGCATGATGGCCAGCACGAAGGCAGGCGGCCCCTTCGCCTTTTTGACGTCGGCCTGATCCTTCTTGTTTTTGCTGCGCATCATCAATTGCAAGCGCTGCGTTGCCTTGGTCGGAAAAGAACGGCGCTTCTCGATTGCCGCCAGATCGGCATCGGTGATTGCGCGCCTGGACGATAGGATCGGAATGATCACATTCGCCACCGCCACCGCATCCTGAATGGCAAGGTTGACGCCCACACCGCCAATCGGCGACATGGCGTGGGCAGCATCCCCGATGCAGATCAAACCCGGTTTCCACCATTGTGTCAGCCTGTCGATGCGCACCGTCAACAGCCATGCATCGTCCCAGCTTTGAATTTCCGAAAGGCGTTCGCGCGGCAAAGGGCAGACCTCGGCAACGCGGTCGCGAAACGCCTCTAGACCCTTCTCCTGGAATTCGGCATAGGAGCCTTTGCGCACCACGTAGCCGCACTGCCAGTAATCGCCCCGGTCGATCAGCACGAAACCCTGTTGCGGACCCGCATGCCCCATTGTCTCCTGGGGATCACCGGGTTGTTTCGACAGGCGCATCCACACCACTTCGGTGGGAACACCGAAACGCTGGATTTCCAGACCGGCCTTGTCCCTGATAACCGAATTGCGCCCGTCGGCACCGATAACGAGATCTGCTTCGATGGTCAGGAGACCTTCCGGCGTCTCGACTTTGAGACCGTGGACCTTGCCTCCATCCTGAAGGAGGTCAGTCACCGGCGCATTCATCAGCAGTCTAAAATTCTCGAACTGCCCGGCCTTGCCTGCGAGGAAATTCAGAAAATCCCATTGCGGCATGAAGGCGATGAAGCGGTTCTTGACCGGTAACCAGGAGAAATCGGCAATCGTGACTTTCTGATCGCCGATCTCCGCATGCAACTTTTCCGCCCGCGTGTGCGGCAGCGCCAGAAATTCCCTGATGAACCCGAGTTGGTCGATGATATCGAGCGTGGAGGGATGAATGGTATCGCCGCGAAAATCCCGCAGAAAGTCGCTGTGTTTTTCGATGACGGTGACGTCGACATTGGCGCGAGCCAGCAACAGCCCCAGCATCGTGCCAGCCGGTCCGCCACCCGCTATCGCGACCGTGGTTTTGATCGACCGATCCGTATCCATGTTTTCCATTGACGTCCCCTTACCGCTCAAACAGCGGGGCTAACCGCATTCTTGGGATGTGGCCAGCCATTTGCGTCCAAACGGAACAACCATTCGGAGCGTGCGAAGATAAAAGCGAACGCCATCGCCGTCCATGTTCCCAACAGCAAACCTGCCGCGACATCGCTTGGATAATGCGCACCGACGATCACCCGTGAAACGCCGATGACCAAGGCAAGGCCGATGAAAACGAAACGGAAGCGCGGGATGAGCATCAGGAATGCGCCGAAAAACGCCCCTGCTGCTGCCGAATGTCCCGAAGGAAAACTCTCATAGAGATTGTCACCGGTGAAAGGTGTGAGGCTGTAAGCGCCCATGTCCATCAAAAGTTCAGGCCTTGCGCGCCCGATCAGAAATTTCAGCACGTGCACGAGAATGCTGGCCATGCCGATGGTCAGGAAGAAATACAGCAACAACCGCCATGCCGTTTTGATGCGGCTGGCATAGGAGTAGCTCGCCAGCACGCGCGTGGCAGTATAAGCGACAATTGCCAGAAGCCCGGTGCTATAGAGCATCCAGCGGAACGTGCCGAAATCGGTGATCGCCTTGTTGAAACCGATGACGGAGCCCGGAAGTGCTTGCGCGCGTTGCGAAATAACGGGATCGAAAGGAATAAAGACCAGCACAAGAACGAAAGTCGCGGCCAAAATCCAGCCACTGGAAACAAAAAAGCGTCGCATGCCATTCCTCTTCATGAATAGTCTGGAATATGCTGATGGTTCAGACCAAACACAAGAGTGGCTTTCCTCCTTGTTATGCTCACCTTTCACTTGTAGACGCTTGCATGACAAAGTTGAGAAAATCCGGATTGACATGACGCACCCAAAGCGCCCCACTGCACCCGAAAAACTGACCGTTCTGGGCTCCACCGGCTCCATCGGCACCAACACGGTCGATGTCATCAACCAGCTTGGTGGACGCGACCGGTTCGACGTGATGGCGCTAACAGGGGCTGGAAATATCGCGCTTCTGGCAGAACAGGCGCTGGCGCTGGGCGTAAAGCTGGCCGTTACCTCCGAAGACGATAATTACGAGGCGCTCAAGGGCGCACTGGCTGGCAGCGATATAAAGGTTGCCTCCGGCAGGAGCGGTTTGCAGGAAGCAGCCGAGATGGACGCGGACTGGGTGATGGCGGCCATTGCCGGAACACCAGGTCTGGAACCCACGCTGACAGCGGCGCGGCGCGGTGCCAATATCGCGCTCGCCAACAAGGAATGCCTCGTGTCTGCCGGAGACGTTTTCATCCGCAGCGTCGTCCAGGGCGGTGGGCAGTTGATTCCGGTCGACAGCGAACACAGCGCGATCTTCCAATGTCTTGAGCCGGCGAACAAGGCGAATATCGAGCGCATCGTGCTGACCGCATCCGGCGGTCCATTCCGCACCTTCACCCGCGAGCAAATGGCAGGCGTGACGGCAGAGACCGCCCGCGCCCACCCCAACTGGTCGATGGGCCTCAAGGTTTCCATCGGCAGCGCGTCCATGTTCAACAAGGCGCTGGAGATGATCGAGGCGAAATACCTGTTCGATCTTCGTCCAGACCAGATCGAGGTGATCGTGCACCCGCAATCGATCATCCATTCCATGGTCGCCTATACGGATGGATCGGTGATCGCTCAGCTCGGCTGCCCGGATATGCGCACGGCCATCGCCTATGCCCTCACCTACCCCGCCCGTGGCGAGATCGACGTGGAACGGCTGGATTTCACCAAATTGGCACGGCTGGACTTCGAAGCCCCAGACGAGGTCCGCTTCCCGGCTCTTCGGCTTGCCAGAACTGCACTGGAACGCGGCGGGGCGCAGGGTGCCGTGTTGAACGCAGCCGATGAAACCGCATTTCACGCCTTCGTGGATGGCCAGATCGGCTTTCTCGATATGGCCGATATCGTTGAGATGACGATGGACCGCCTGAACAACGGCCAGGTGGCGGAGACCATCGAAGACGTACTTGCTACCGACGAGCAAGCGCGCATCTATGCGCAGGAAGCGATCTCACAAAAACAAAAGGCCGCTTAAAGCGGCCTTTTTTTCATTCTTGATTTTGACTTAGGCGACCGCCCTTGCCAGAGCACATCGCGCCCAAAGCTGATGCAGCGCACCGACAAGCTGTTCCAGATCGGCGTCTGTGTGCAGCGGCGTCGGCGTGATGCGGAGCCGTTCGGTTTTACGCGGTACCGTCGGATAATTGATCGGTTGCACGTAAACGCCGTGATCGTCGAGCAGGATATCGGAAATCCACTTGCACTTGGCTGCGTCGCCAACCATCACCGGCACGATGTGGCTGGGGTTGGGCATATGCGGAATACCGCTTTTGTCTAGCATCGCACGCAATGTCCGCACCCGTTCCTGATGACGGGCGCGTTCAAACGGGCTCGCCTTCAAATGCTGGATGGACGCAACAGCGCCAGCGGCCAGTGACGGCGGCAGTGCGGTTGTAAAGATGAAGCCGGACGCGAACGAACGGATGAAGTCGCACAGGGCTTCCGACGCGGCGATGTAACCGCCCATCACGCCAAATGCCTTGCCCAGCGTGCCCTCGATAATCGTCAAGCGATCCATCAGACCTTCGCGTTCGGCAATGCCGCCGCCGCGCGGACCATACATGCCGACCGCGTGAACCTCATCGAGATAGGTCATCGCACCGTATTTATCGGCCAGATCGCAGATTTCCTTGATCGGCGAGATGTCGCCGTCCATCGAGTAGACCGATTCGAACGCGATCATCTTCGGAGCAGATGGGTCCGCTGCTTTCAGCTTGGCTTCGAGATCGTCGAGGTCGTTATGCTTCCAGATGACCTTCTCACAGCGCCCGTACCGAATGCCCTCGATCATCGAGGCGTGGTTGAGAGCATCGGAGAAAATGATCAGGCCGGGGATTTTCTGGCCGAGTGTACCGAGCGTTGCCCAGTTGGAAACATAGCCGGAGGTGAAAATCAGCGCCGATTCCTTGCCATGCAGATCGGCAAGCTCCCGCTCGAGTTTGACATGGTAATGGTTGGTGCCAGAAATATTCCGGGTGCCTCCCGCACCCGCGCCACAGTGATCAATGGCCGCCTTCATGGCTTCGACGACTTTGGGGTTTTGTCCCATGCCGAGATAATCATTGGAGCACCAGACCGTGACGTCTCTTTTTTCGCCATCTGCGGTATAGCGTGTCGCGCGCGGAAAATTCCCCTGCTGCCGCTCTAGGTCGGCGAATACGCGGTATCGACCTTCCGAATGCAAGCCATCCAGCTCGGTCTTGAAGTATGCCTCGAAGTCCATTCCATGCTCCAGAATTCTTGTCGTCGTTGTCGGCTCACCTCTCTAAACCGTCAACCCCCTCAACGCCGTTTGCACGAAACTGCGTCAATTCGCCCTCACTTTTGAACCATTCCAGAAACACATATAAGAGATTCATCAACCCGTAAAATTGATTCACATCAAATGACGACAAAAATGGAACTTTTCCATGCTCTGCCCGTTCAGTAGGGCACAATCGATTGGGGCCGGGACGCAGCCTGCTAAGGGACGCTTCCATAAACACACTCGACTTGTTAAACATCTGTAGCGGTCGGAGGTAGCAGTCGCCGCAGATGAGTTATGGGACGCCTACCAAAGAGCCACAGAGCTCATTGTAACGTTGGAGAGAGTTCATGAAGAAGGCCATTATTTTCGCCGCAATCGGTTTGACACTTGCAGGCTGCACGCAGACTGAAAAGGGCGCGTCCATTGGTGCCGTTTCCGGTGCTGTCATCGGCGGCGCAGTCACAGGCAACGTTCGTGGCGCAGCCGTGGGCGCAGCCATCGGTGGCGTTGGCGGTGCACTGATCGGTAACGCTTCCGAGCCAGGCTATTGCTACTATCGCGACCAGTACGGTCAGCGTTACACCGCTCGTTGCCGCTAATACCGCCAACAATGAAGAAACGAAGGCCCCGGTTCTCCGGGGCTTTTGCGTTTGTGCTGGAAAAATACGCTTTTGTGGGTGTCAATCACCCCTTTTGTGATTAAACTGCCCTGTTAACGGACGGGAAACCGGTGGGGCCGATAATAAATCCTCAACCATAAAAGTAGCGTATGTCAAACCGACACACAGACCCAAAGAAGAGTATTGCGTTCTGGAAGGCTGGCACTGCTATGGCGGTTGCTGCATCCGTGACGCTATCTCCCTGGTTCGTTCGGGATGCCTATGCGCTGAAGATTTTCGGCATCACTCTTTTCGGCTCCGATGACAAGGAGCAAGAGGTCCTCGATCCGGTCAAGTTCACAGTTACGCTCAACGCGACCGGCGCAGACGACAAGCTACGAAAGAGCCTCGAAAACAGCTCATTGCTAACGTCGGAGCCGGACAAACCCGCTTCGGGTGATCTGGGGCTTCTGATTCGTGCCCGCGACGACCGCGAGCGGATAGTGGCAGCGCTTTATGAAAATGCCCGATATGGCGGTACCGTAAAAATCACGGTGGCGGGCCAGGATATCGACGCCATTCCGCCCAACCCGTCTTTCAACCGCTCAGCGCCGGTTCCTGTCGTCATCGATGTCACGCCCGGCCCGGTGTTCACGCTTGGTGCAATCAAGCTCGAAGGCGATGTCGCCGGTCGTGACCTGAACGAGTACGGCCTCGTGACGGGTGGAGATGCGGGATCGCTCGCCATCATCCGCGGCGGCAACAAGCTGATCGAAGCATTGAAGGCGGAAGGCCGACCGCTCGCAAAACTGACCAAGCGGGAAGCTGTTGCCAACCACGCAACCAACACCGTCGATCTGACCTTGTCCGCCGAAGGGGGCCCGATCGCGCCGTTGGGCGAAGTCGCGGTAAAAGGCGAGAAGACGGTCGATGGCGATTTCATCCGGCGCTATTCACGTTTGAACGGCGGCGAGCCCTATTCGCCGGAAAAATTGCGCAAGGCCTCGGACCGCTTGCGCAAGCTTGGCGTCTTCTCCAGCATCACCATCAAGGAAGCAAACGCGCTGTCGCGCAATGGCAGCATTCCGCTCACCATCGAGGTCTCGGAAGGCAAGCACCGTTATCTGGGTCTAGGTGCGCAATATTCCACCACCGAAGGCATTGGTCTTCAGGGCTACTGGGGCCACCGCAATCTGTTCGGCAAAGCCGAATCGTTGCGCATCGAAGGCGCGGTTTCACGGCTGGGTGAAGCATCCAATGTCAAGGATATGGACTATTCCGCCGGGATCATCTTCACCAAGCCCGGCATCTTCAATCCTGAGACAACGTTTACGGCAAGCCTGAAAGCCAAAACCGAGCATCCCGATAGCTATGATGCGAGATCGATCACCGGCTATGGCGGATTTTCCTATGAGTTCAACGACTACGATACCGCGTCTGCGGGTCTCGAGGTCGAGTGGACGGATGCCGACGACGCCTTTGGCAACAACCAGTATCTGACCACATCCATACCACTGGAATTCGTGCGCGACCGGCGCGACGACAAGCTGAACCCCACCGAAGGTTTCCGGGCGGCAATCTCGGCCCAGCCGAGTTTCGAAGCGCTGAACGGGACATTCTTCACCTCCTTCGAAGGCTCCACCACCGCCTATAAGGGGCTTGGGTCCGATGATCAGGTGGTGCTGGCTGGAAAGATCGCGGGCGGCCTGCTGGTCGGTGCAAGCTCTTTGGAAGACGTTCCCGCAACGAGGCGTTTCTACGCAGGCGGCGGCGGCTCGGTGCGCGGTTACAGCTATCAGGAAATCTCGCCCTACAATGCGGACGGCGAGGCGACAGGCGGGCGTTCCTACGTCGTCTCATCGGTGGAAGCGCGCATCAAGGTCACGGACACCATTGGACTTGTCCCGTTCGTGGATGCGGGCGTTGTCTCCTCCGACCTTGCTCCCGATTTTTCCGATATCCGCGCCGGTGCAGGCATTGGGCTTCGTTATGCGACACCGTTCGGTCCTCTGCGCCTCGATGTGGCCATGCCGCTGAAAAAATATGAAAATGGAAGCAGCTTCGGCATTTATGCTGGCATCGGTCAGGCGTTCTAAGCGAACGTTATTTCACACAAGAACAAGAAAAGTGTAGATTACGTTTGATGACCGCACTGACTCGATTGTTGATATGGATCGCCTACATTGCTCTTGGCAGTGTCGCACTGCTCATCATTGCCGTGTTCTTCCTTGGATATACATCGACCGGTACGCAACTGGTTGCGCGTCAGGTCTCGTCGCTCATCTCGAGCCCCGACCAGACAATCGACATCTCACCGCCAAAGGGCCTGCTCACGGGCAGCCTTCGCCTCGACAGCGTGACGGTTTCAGACCGTGAAGGCCCCTATGCACGGCTTGCAGGCGTTGAGGTCGACTGGTCACCTCTGGCCCTTCTGGGCGGAACGTTTCGTGCCGAGCGGATCGAGGCGGCGCAGGTCGCTATCGACAGAGCGCCACGTCCATCGACCGAGCCCGCCACGAAAGCCTCAACCGGCTTTTCGCTGCCGGTCGACATTACCATCGATGACCTGTCGCTACCCGACATCGCGCTCGGTGAAAAGCTTGCGGGTCGCGCGTTCGAGCTGGCAGCCAAGGGCAGTGGCACAGCAACGAACAGCGCCATCATGCTGGCTCTTTCCGCCAACCGGAAAGACGAGCCGAATGCTCTCGTCACTGCCGAAATCGCTTTTGTCCCGAATGAGAATGTGCTGAAGCTCGATGCTGTCCTGAACGAACCGCAAGGCGGGCTGCTAGCCACGCTTCTACGCCTGCCAGATGCACCTGCCGTCGCGCTCACCATCAAAGGCGATGGTGCGTTGTCCGACTGGTCGGGAAAACTGACCGGTGCGGTTGCCGGCAATCCGGTTCTGGATCTGACGGGTCGCCATCAACTGGCGACAGACGGCACACGCCGGATCGAACTGCATGGCGGCGGCCAGCCCGATATGCTGCTGCCGCCGATGATGCGCCAGCTGTTTGCCGGTCAGACGAAGCTCGACCTTGCAACGAGCATATCGCCCGAAGGACGCATCAGTGTTGAAAGCGGCAATCTGGAAACAGGAAAGCTGCTGCTGACCGCATCGGGTGCGATGGACAGCCAGGGGCAGAACGATCTTTCCGCGAACCTGATCGGCACCAATGGCCCTGTCGATATCAGATTTCCGCTTGCAGACGGCGAAGTGGCGGCACTGGTGAATGGTGTCGACCTTGCTCTGCGCGGTAACGCCGATGCCGCCCGCCTCAACGTCAGCGCCTCACTACGCTCGCTCGCTTTGCCACAAGGCCGATTTGAAGACGTAAAGCTGTTGGCCAATAGCGACGACCTCAATCTGGCCAGCCAGACCGGCACGGTGAATACCAGCCTGAGCATTACGCAATCCGCCATGACGGCACAGGACCTTGAGCGGGCCATCAAGGCGCCGCTAAAGCTGAACGCACCCCTGCGCATCTCGCCCGGTACAATCGCCTTCGAAGGCGCGACGCTGGAAAGCGCCAGCATCGGCGGCACCGGCAGCGGAACTTACGATCTTTCCGCTGGCACGGTCGCGACAAACCTTCGCCTCTTCGTGCTGCCTGCTGTCTTGCCGCCCGCTCTCGCCGATAAATTCGACACGACGATTGCCATCGATGCTTACGTCAACAGCACGATTGGCGGGGCGACCAGTGTCGAGAATCTCGTCGTCAAATCCGGCACGATCGAAGCCAATGGCGATCTTGCGCTGGACAATGGCAATGTCACCGCAAAGCTGGGTGGCCGCCTTCCCGCACTTGAAAAACTGACTCCTCAGGCAGCCGGAGCGCTCGGCTTTTCGTTGGAAGCCAACGGTCCGCTTAATGCCGCTGATTTTCAGGTCAGCCTGAATTCCGCCAAGGCGACACTGGCGGGCCGCGCCTTGGAAGCGCTGAAAGTTTCGGCCAAGGGCAAGGCCGATCTCAACGCACCGCAGGCGGAGTTTCAGGCGAGCGGTACGCTTGACAAGCAGATCATCGACGCCTCTGGCGAACTTGTGCAAGGCGAAAACGGCACGACCATTCCCAAGCTGAACGTGACCGTCGGTCGCAACGTGCTGACCGGAAATCTTCAGTTCACTCCGCAATTTTTGCCGACCGGAAATCTTTCCTTCGACTTTCCCGATCTGTCGCTGCTGGCAGCCCTCGCCGCCCAGCAGGCAGACGGTGACGTAAAAGGCGACATCGTAGTGTCGAACGCGGATGGAAAGATCGCAGCAACAATCAAAGCCGCCAGTGGCACGATCCGCCAAGGCACGACCACGATCTCCAAACTCGCAGCTGATCTGAAGGTCGCTGACCTGCAAGCACTGGCCATCAACGGCAAGGTAACGGCGGAAACGATAAAGGCCGGTTCAGCCGATGTCTCCAATCTGAACCTTGACATCGATCATTCTGGCACGGGTACTGCATTTGACCTGACGGGCCGTTATGACAACGCGCCTTTGGCATTCAAGGGAACGGCCAACACGGCAGCCTCTCCTATGATGGTGAACCTCGACACCTTCACCGCCACGCCCAATGGCATCCCGGTGAAGCTGGTGCAGCCAACGGCGATCGCTATTAATGCTGGCACGGCGCGTATTTCTGGCCTTGTGATCCAGACCGGCAATGGCCGCATCGAAATCAACGGTACGGCCGGACAGGCGCTTGATCTCAACGCCACGATCCGCGCATTGCCCGCCAGCCTCGCCAATGCATTTTCGTCCGCGCTGGACGCAGCCGGAACGATTTCCGGCACCGTGACGGCAAAGGGCACGGCGTCTGACCCATCCGTCGATTACGATCTGATATGGGCCGATGCCGTAGTGAGCCAGACCCGCTCCGTAGGTCTGGGTCCGCTAGGCATTAAGGCCAATGGCCGGTTTGCTGGCGGCACCTTGCGTCTGGATACCACAGCGACCGGTCAGGGCGGGCTTTCGCTGTCCGGCGGCGGCACGCTCGGCATTGCGGGCAACAGACCCATCTCGATGGCGTTCAAGGGCGCGCTCCCCTTTGGTGCTGTTGCTGCACAGACAGCGGCGCAAGGTTTCGATGTCAGCGGCAAGGCGGCGGTCGATGTCAAGATCGAAGGCACAGCCAGCGCCCCCATCGTCACCGGCAGCATTACCACCGATGGCACCCGCGTCACCGACGTGCGCCGCAACCTGACCATCAACAATCTGGCTGCAACCATCAACCTCGAGCGCGACCGTGCGACGATTTCCCGATTGACGGGCCGGTTGGCGGGCGGCGGCACGGTGTCCGGCACCGGCAGCGTCGGCATCACACCGGGCTCCGGCTTTCCCGCAGACCTGACAATCACACTCAATCGCGCCGCCTATAATGACGGCACGTTGTTCACCACCAATGCCAGCGGCACGCTGACCCTGAAGGGACCGGTGTTGAATTCCCCGGTTCTCGGCGGCACCATCACACTGGAAAAAAGCGCGATCACGATCCCGGAACGTCTGCCTGCATCGCTGTCGCAGATGGACATCAAACACAAAAACGCACCCGCGGCAGTACGCGCGCAGGACAAAAAACTCAATGCGGACAAGGGCGGCAGTGGCAGCTCTTCCGACATGGCGCTCGATCTCCAAGTGAACGCGCCGAGCGGCATCTTTGTCCGCGGCCGAGGGATCGATGCGGAATTGACGGGGAGCTTGACGGTGCGCGGCACGGCTGCCAATCCTGCGGTCTCCGGTGGTTTTCAGATGCGGCGTGGCCGACTTGAAATCCTGACGCGGCGTCTGGATTTCACGAACGGCGACATTACCTTCGGTGGCGGTCTCGTTCCTGTCCTCAATATGGCAGCAGAATCGACAGCAGGCTCCACGACGGTTACCGTCACGGTCACCGGCAATGCCAATGACCCGGCTTTCGGTTTCACGTCCTCCCCTGCCCTTCCCCAGGACGAAGTGATGGCGCAGCTCATTTTCGGCCAGTCCATGTCCAAATTATCAGCGCTGCAAATCGCGCGGCTGGCAGATGCTGCAGGTCAATTGGCAGGCGGACGGTCCACATCACTGTTCGATAGTCTGCGCAGCAATCTCGGCATTGACGATCTCGACATTTCCACCGATTCGGAAGGTCAGGCGCGCGTGTCGGCTGGTAAGTACATCAACGACCGCACCTATCTCGAACTTGAACAGAGCGGAAGCGAAGGTGCGAAAGCCATCATCAATCTCGACGTGGGCAAAGGCGTAAAACTGCGTGGTGAAGCAGGCGCGGACGGTGCAGGTGCTGCCGGTATTTTCTATGAAAAGGAATACTGACACCTGAAATAAGATCGTCGCGGGGCAGCGATCTTATCGTATGCTCGATATTTAACGCTCATATTCAGATATTTTTAAAGTAGTTCTTGTAGGTAAATTCTTGTTGCCTTGAACGGGTTTTCACCTGACAGGTCCGCGCGCAACGGCAAAAGGCTGCATTGAACCTGTCGGTTCATGCCTTGGAGTTTCATCGACGTGCTATCTTTTCCTGGAACGCATGCGAAAGCTGTTCTTACCGCATTGGGTCGCTCACAAGCGATGATTGAATTTGATACCAGCGGAAAAATACTGTCTGCAAACGAAAATTTCTGCCGTGCCATGGGTTATAGCGAAGAGCAGATCGTTGGCCGTCACCACAGCATATTCTGCGAACCCGCTTACGCAAAAAGCACGGAATACAGCACGTTCTGGAAAGAACTCGGCGCTGGTAAATACGATGCCCGCCAGTACAAGCGCATCGCCAATGGCGGCAAGGAAGTCTGGATACAGGCATCCTACAATCCTCTCATGACCGGTGGCAAGGTCAGGAGCATTCTCAAGCTTGCGACCGTCATCACCGAAGCGAAGATGAAAGCGGCCGAGGATTCCGGTAAAATCGACGCGATCTCAAGAGCGCAGGCGGTGATCGAGTTCACCACGTCCGGTGAGATCATCACTGCCAACGCAAATTTCTTGAACTGCCTGGGTTATAGCCTGACCGAAATTCGCGGCCAACATCACCGCATGTTCTGCGAAGAGGATTTTCGCAACGGCGCAGAATATGCCGAGTTCTGGCGTAAATTGGCCGCTGGTGAATTCATATCCGCTACGTTCAAACGAATTGGCAAGGGCGGAAAAATCGTCTGGATTCAGGCCTCCTACAACCCCATCGTTGATCAGGACGGACGGGTCTTCAAGATCGTCAAATTTGCGACCGACGTGACGGAGCGGGTTCGCGCTGTCGATAACCTGGCCGATAGCTTGACAGCGCTGGCAAACGGCGATCTGACGGCTGTCATCGAGCAGCCCTTCAGCCCCACATTGGAAAAGGTGCGAAGGGATCTCAACAGCTCGCTGGTGAAATTGCAGGATGCGATGCGCAACGTGTCGGAAAGCGCTGCTGGCATTGCCACCGGCTCCCGCGAAGTGAGCGAAGCAGCCGACAATCTGGCCAAACGCACCGAACAGCAAGCTGCCGCCGTCGAGCAGACGTCCACCGCTTTGAGCGAGATCACCAGAACCGTTGCACAAAACACGGTGCGTGCCGAACAGTCGGGAGAACTCGTCGCCAAGACCAAGGCTGGAGCGGAGCATTCCGGTGCCGTGGTCACCAAAGCGATACAGGCGATGGGGCGCATTTCGCAATCGTCCAACGAAATCAGCAACATCATCAGCGTCATCGATGACATCGCGTTTCAGACCAATCTTCTGGCCTTGAATGCCGGCGTAGAGGCCGCGCGCGCTGGCGAGGCCGGCAAAGGTTTTGCGGTTGTCGCGCAGGAAGTGCGCGAACTTGCCCAGCGCTCGGCTCAAGCCGCCAAGGAAATCAAAACGCTGATCACCACATCGTCCGAGCAGGTCAAGGACGGCGTCGAACTGGTCGGCGAGACCGGAAAGGCCCTCGCCACGATCGTGACGCAGGTTGGCGAGATCAATACCAATGTTGTCGCCATCGTTGAAACAGCACGCCAGCAGGCAAGTGGCCTCAAAGAAATCAACCAGGCCGTTGAAGCAATGGACGCCAACACACAGCAAAATGCCGCGATGGTGGAAGAAACGACAGCGGCAAGCCGTAGCCTTGCGCATGAAGCGCATGTTTTGCGAGAATTGTTAACGCAGTTTAGATTTGAGAAACATTCTTCTGCTACGAATCAAAAGATGAAGCCGGACGAAAATAAGCCGGTTGTTCGTACACCAGGCAGGATGCCAAAATCCGGATACGCGAGCGTCGGTGCGCTTGCACTAGCCCAGAACAAGGATTGGGAAGAATTCTGATGGTTACGATTAATTCTACGAACTTCGGCGGCGATACCCTCGAAATCATCGCGTTTCGTCTGCATGATCAGGAGTTCTGCGTCAAAACGACCACCATCCGGGAAATTCGCGGCTGGGCTCCATCCACTCCTCTCCCGCACGCTCCGAAAGACGTCATCGGTGTGATGAACCTTCGCGGCTCGGTCATTCCGATCATTGACCTTGCCTACAAGCTCGGCATGAAGAGCACCGTCGCCAATGAGCGCAGCGCCATCGTCGTGGCAGAAGTTCATAACATGGTCATCGGCATGTTGGTGGACCGCGTCTCGGACATTCTGACGATCCCGGCAATCCAGGTACAGCCAGTTCCTGAAGTCTCTGCTTCTTTCGATAAGTCCTTCTCGGAAGGCATCATCGCCAACGAACATGGCATGATCTGCTTCTTGAACCTCGCCAAGATGTTCAAGGGCACAGACCTGGAAGATTTGGCCGCTTAATCGCGATCACCCGCGCATTCAACTGAGTCTTCGAAGCACGCTGCCTGGGTAACCAGGCGGCGTATTTTCGTTTGCGGTTTTTTCGGTGAAGAAACCCAGATGCAAAGAAAATTCGTCGACATAACAATCAAGAAAAGAATCATTGGTGTTGCTGTCACGTCATCAAAATAGGCAAATTTAAACTTCATGAATTCATAAATTCAACTTCAATTCAACATCTCGTCAACTTACTGTTAATATCATTAATGTCTAATTCAATTGAAACACGAAAATATCTTGTAACGAACCCCACAACAAAAACGCGCGCGACAATGAAGTATGGCACTGCCGCGGCATTTTCAGCTTACTTGGAGATAGCATGCTTTGGCTGGGAAAAAATGCTGACAACCGAAACGTCTTGGATGCCCTATCGGCTTCGCAAGCGGTGATCGAGTTCGATCTCAAGGGCAATATCCTCACGGCAAACAAGAACTTCTGCGTTGCGCTGGGCTATGAACTTGCGGAAATCATCGGAAAACATCACCGCATCTTCTGCGATCAAGACTATATCAACTCGAAAGCCTATTCGGATTTCTGGGCAGGACTTGGCGCCGGAAAGTTCGATGCACGCGACTACAAGCGCATTCGCAAGGACGGCAGCGAAATCTGGATAGAAGCTTCGTACAATCCCGTCCTGCGGGGTGGTCAGCCCTATAAGGTTGTAAAGATTGCAACCGATATCACGGCAAAGAAGCTTAAGGCCGAAGAAGACAACAACAAGCTTCAAGCCATTTCCCGCTCTCAGGCCGTCATCGAGTTCACGCCGACAGGTGAGATCATCACCGCCAACGATAATTTCTGCGCCACATTGGGCTACAGCCTGAGCGACATCGTTGGCAAACATCACCGGGTGTTTTGCGAGCCAACCTATTCGGCCTCTGCGGACTACGCCAGCTTCTGGAAGCGTTTGGCAGCCGGTGAGTTTATTTCTGACGAGTTCGTGCGCTTCGGCAAGAACGGCAAGGAAGTCTGGATACAGGCCGCCTACAACCCCATCCTGAACAGCAAGGGCCTCGTGGTCAAAGTCGTCAAATTCGCGACAGATGTGACCCCGCGCATGAGTGCGATTTCCACACTCGGCTCCGCCCTTCGCCTATTGGCCGATGGCGAGCTTCGCCAGAGCCTCGACGTCCCCTTCGTGCCCAGCATGGAGAAACTTCGCGCCGACTTCAACGAGGTCATGAAAACGCTTCGCTCCACCATGCAGACGGTCGCCCATAACTCGGCAACGATCGCCTCCGGTTCTGCGGAAATTCGCGTCGCCGCAGATCAGCTTGCCCGGCGCACCGAGCAGCAGGCAGCCTCTCTGGAGGAAAGCGCCGCAGCACTCGAGGAAATTACCACCACGGTCAAGGATTCCAGCAGCCGCGCCGACGAAGCCGGACGGCTCGTCGCTTCGACCAGACAAAGCGCCGAGCGGTCCGGTGAGATCGTCCACCGCGCCATCGAAGCGATGGACGAGATTTCGCAGTCATCCGGCGAAATTACCAGCATCATCAGCGTCATCGACGAGATCGCCTTCCAGACCAATCTTCTGGCTCTGAATGCGGGCGTTGAGGCCGCACGTGCTGGCGAAGCGGGCAAGGGCTTTGCAGTGGTGGCCCAGGAAGTGCGTGAGCTTGCGCAACGCTCTGCCAGTGCCGCCAAGGCCATCAAGGAACTCATCAACAAGTCGCGCCAACACGTGTCCAACGGTGTCGAGCTTGTCGGCCAGACGGGCGACGCATTGAAACAGATCGCCGAACAGGTCGGCCAAATCGATCTGAACGTCGTGGCCATCGTCGAGGCATCCCGCGAACAGGCCAATGGTCTGGCTGAAATCAATGACGCTGTGAACCTGATGGACCAGGCAACCCAGAAGAACGCCGCGATGGTTGAAGAAACCACCGCTGCGAGCCACGGGCTGGCGCGCGAGGCCGAAAGCCTACGAGAACTGCTGACCCAGTTCCAGGTGAGTGACGGGCCAGCGTCGTCGGCGCCATCGTCACGATATGGGACAGATTACGACGAACCGGCTGTCCAGAAGACAGCATCTGGCCGCAGGTAATCTACAAAGGTCAAAGGATAAGAAGACCAGAACCAGCGAACTGAAAAAGGCGGCACAGGTGCCGCCTTCTTGTTTTCTACTTAAAGAGTTCACTGATCAGGTGAACAGCACGAACGTCTTCTGCAGGGTGATCCAGATACCCCAGACGATCGGGATACCGACAACGGCCCAGGCAATCGCTGCCTTGGCGTCGAAGCCGCCCTTGCCGATGCCGAAGGAACCTGTCGGGCCGCTGCTTGCAGCAGACGTTTTCGCCTGAAGGGAAGCAACTTCCTCATCGGACATGTACCACTTGTCTGCGAGCGGCTTGACCATGAGGTTGGCGATGAGACCCAGCACCAGCATACCGGCCAGAATATACATCGTGAAATCATAGACCTGCGCGCGTGGAATGCCCGCAGCGATCTGTGCTTCACGAATATAGTTGACCACGACAGGACCGATGATGCCCGCCGTTGCCCATGCCGTCAGTAGACGACCGTGGATGGCGCCAACGAACTGCGTGCCGAAGATATCGGCAAGGTAAGCCGGGATCGTTGCGAAGCCACCGCCATACATCGACACGATGATGCAGAGCATGCCGACGAACAGAGCCTTATTGCCAAGACCAGCCGCCCATGGAGCGGATGCATACAGCACGATGCCAAGCGCAAAGAAGGTGAAGTAGGTTGCCTTGCGGCCGATGCGGTCGGAAAGCGACGCCCAGAAGAAGCGGCCAGCAATGTTGAATACCGACAGCAGACCAGTGAAACCGGCAGCAATGGCCGCGATCTGAGCGAGCTGCTCAGGCGTCAGGTCGGCAAACTTCACGTCAGGGAGACCGATCAGCGAACCGGCGAAGATTTCCTGAAGCATGGGCGATGCCATGCCGAGAACGCCAATACCAGCGGATACGTTGAGGCACAGAACAAGCCAGATCATCCAGAACTGCTTGGTCTTGTGTGCATTCTTGAGATGAACGTGGCGGGTCGTGATCATGGAGTTCTTGGCAGCGGGTGCCGTCCAGCCTTCAGGCTTCCAGCCTGCGGGCGGAATGCGATAGCCAAATGCGCCAGCCATCATGAAGACGAAATAAATTGCCGCCATGACGAGGAAGGTTTCCCAGACGCCGATGGATGCATCGGTGCGGAAGTGGCGCATCAGCGCATCCGCAAGCGGAGCACCGATCATTGCGCCGCCGCCGAAGCCCATGATGGCCATGCCGGTTGCCATTCCGCGACGGTCCGGGAACCACTTGATCAGCGTGGAGACCGGAGAAATGTAGCCGAGGCCAAGGCCGATACCGCCGATAACGCCGGCGCCGAACCACATCAACCACAATTGGTGTGTCATGATGCCGATGGCGGCAATGGCCATGCCACCGCACCAGCAGATGGCGGATACGAAACCGGCCTTGCGTGGACCAGCACGTTCCAGCCAGCCGCCCCAGATAGCCGCAGAGCAGCCCAGCAGCACGAAGAACAGCGTGTAGATCCAGCCGAGGTCGCTGACGCGCCAGTCGCAGGTGGTGGTGAACAGTGCCGAAGCGAGATTGAGATCAGGGCAGGCAACCGTCGAGGTGATGCCGATTGCCTTCGTCAGCGGCAGCCAGAAAACCGAGAAGCCGTAGGCCATGCCGATGCAAAGATGGATGGCAAGTGCAGCCGGTGGAACCAGCCAGCGGTTGAAGCCAGGTTTTGCGATAATGCGTTCACGGTCCAGAAGACCTGCACCCGCAGCCCCCGGCGCGAATGTTTGGTTCGTCGCAGTCATTGTGTGTCCCTCCATTCACAACGCCCAGCGCTATGAATTTCGATGTTGCTATTCGCCTCGGGGTCGTTGCGTGGCCTGCAAGTCGATGCAGGTCACGCAACATTCCATCCGAAACAATGTCCCAAGCCCACGGGCCGACTTGCGGTGGCGGCTCCTTCTACGGGACGCTCACACGCAATCGGCCTTATGTGTTGCCGATGACACCCAGCAATTCGCGTGCCAGAACATAGATTGTGACTTATCAATAGGATGCGTCAGGTGACTCAGTCGCATGAGACAATTTGTCCAACATAGCGCGACAAAATGTCCACATTTTTGCTTGATTTTCGCCATATTTTAGAATGTCGAAATGACTGAATTGTCGGATGTCACAGCGCCTGCGGCAGCCAGATCGTGAACACCGTGCCCAAACCAAGAGTGCTCTTGACGCTGATCTCCCCACCTTGTCGCGCGATCAGCATCTGGCTGACCGATAGCCCAAGGCCCGTGCCTTCCTGCTGTTTGGTGGTGAAGAAAGGATCGAAAATGCGCTCCACGACATCTTCGCTCATACCGACGCCGGTATCCGCCACGCTGATTGCCACGCCGCGAGACCCATGCCGCTCTTCATCGTGGCTTGCAAGCGTCACCGTTCCGCCTTGCGGCATGGCGTGGGCGGCATTGACGATGAGGTTGACCAGAACCTGCTGCAACTCCGTTCGGTTCATTGCCAAAAGTCCGCTCGCCTCGTCGTTTCTGACAACGTCGATGCCTGCGCGGGTCAGCACGTGTTTGACGAGTGGCATGCAATCGGAAATCACCGTCTCGGGGCTTTGGCGCTCCACATAACCGGCAAACTCTTCCGGTCGTGCAAATTGTAGCAGCTTGCCAACGATCCGGCTGATACGATCCACCTGCTCGTCGATCAGATTGAACTCCGTTCTGGCAACATCCGCCGTCTCGCCGAGCATGGCCCGCGCCACCTCAAGATTGCCCTGAATGACGGCAATGGGATTGTTGATTTCATGGGCCACACCGGCGGTGATCTCGCCGATGGTCGCCAGTTTTTCGGACATGACGAGCTGCTTGGTGGTGGCTTCGATACGCAGATTGGCGAGTTGCAGTTCCTGCGTCCGTTCTTCGACACGCACATTCAGCTCTTCGTTCCAGGCCCGAAGCTCGCCCTCACGCTGCTGGAGCCGCTCAAGCAAGCCATCGAGATGCACGGCGACCTGTCCGATTTCATCGCCGGTGGGCGGCAGGCCTGTGCGCGCACCCAGATCGCCATCATCGACCTTCGAGATGGTCTGCGTCATCCGCTCCAGCGGCTTGAAGATGCCGCGTGCCCAGCGCAGAAAAACCGG
Source organism: Agrobacterium rubi TR3 = NBRC 13261 (assembly GCF_000739935.1). GTDB lineage: Bacteria > Pseudomonadota > Alphaproteobacteria > Rhizobiales > Rhizobiaceae > Agrobacterium > Agrobacterium rubi. Next base: position 67,831 of record NZ_BBJU01000016.1, read on the forward strand.
AATGCTGAGGATCGTTATCCCTAAAAAGGCGGCGATGACGGAACCCAGCGTCTCATATTTGGCGCGCGCAAACGGCGCTTCCAGAAAGCCGACATAGAGCATGCCGACGCGCTTGCCGTAACTATCGACCAAGGGTTCGTAAGCCGAAATGTACCAGTCATTGACGACGAAAGCGCTGTCCAGCCACACTTTACCGGCACCCAGAACGGCCGAATGAACCGCTTCCGATACCCGTGTCCCCAAGGCCCGCCGGTTTTCGAACAGGCGAACATTCGTGCTGATGCGCACGTCATCCATAAACAGTGTCGCCGTCCCCCGGCTGCCTTCCGGCAGACTGGCGTCCCGATAGACCAGATCGTTGATCGTATCGATAAAATCGAGGTTCTGATTGAGCAGCCTGCCGCCAACCAGCGCCAGGGCTTGACCGCCGGGCAAACGCAAAGGGCTTGCAGCATGGATCATCATCCCGCGTGTTTCAAATCGACGTCCTTCCTCCTTGGCACCCGGTGTCGATACAAGCTCGATACGTGCCCGCTCCGCCAGCGATGGGGACAGTGCCGCCAGATCCTGCTCCGAGAACACATCCATGGCGTAGGATGCTGTGCCGGACAGCGCCGTTGTCCGAACCGGCCAATCCACACGGGTCTTACGCGCATCCGTTCCTGCACTGGCAGACACGTTGCCATCGCGATCAACGACGAACAAAAAGTCGAGGCCGAGCTTTTCGCGATTTTCCTCGAGAAATTCAGCAAACGGGGCTGGATCACCCGCCGCAACGATGTCTCGCAGCCGCGCAGAATCCGTGATCCCTTCAAGCCGTTCGCCGGTGTTTTCCAAAATGGTTGCGAGATATTGGCGCGCGACGGTCAGGTCGCTGTTCACCTTGGTGATCAGCAGCGCATCGAATTTGCCGCTCCAGCGCACCATGGTCACGCCCAACAACAATGGCAGGATGACGAGTGTCGGCAAAAGCGCAATCGCCAGTAACCGGAACCGAACCGACTTCAAGGCATCGCAAAAGGTCGAAATAGCGGATGTTTCAGCCATGCCAGGACGACATCTTGCGATCAATCGTCTTTCGGGAAATGCCCAGCCGTCGCGCCGCCTCGTCCCTGTTTCCCGACACGTCGCTCAGTACAGCGAGAATATGCCGCCTCTCGACATCCTCGAGTGTGCCGGACGCCACTGCGGCAGGGGCACCGCCACGCAAATCCATCGGGAAGCGCCCGAGAATGAGACTGCGTTCGATGAAGTTGCGCAGTTCCCGGACATTGCCGGGCCAATGATAAGCCAGCAGCATGGCCCGCACGGCATCATCGATGACAACCGGCGGCATACCGAGCTGTTGCGAGAGCTTGTGCATGAAGAGGTCCGTCAACTCCACCACGTCGCGTTCACGGTCTCTCAGCGGCGCGAGATAGATTTCCATGACATTGATGCGGTAGAAGAGATCGGCGCGGAAACGCCCCTTCTCCACGTCCGCTGCCAAATCCGCATTGGTGGCAAAGATGAAGCGGATATCGATCGGCACTTCCCGCTCTGCACCCACGGGACGGACTTTGCGGTCCTCGATTACACGCAACAGCTTGCTTTGCAGGGCAATCGGCATCTCACCGATTTCATCCAGAAACAGCGTTCCACCCTGGGCATGCAGGAACAGTCCCTCGCGACGGCTTTCGGCGCCGGTGAATGCACCCTTCACATGGCCGAACAGTTCCGTTTCCAGCATATCCGCAGGAATAGCCGCGCAGTTGATCGGCACGAAAGGCTTGCCGGCACGGTCTGAAAGTTCATGGATGGAATGCGCCAGAACTTCCTTGCCCGTCCCGGATTCCCCCGTCAGCAAGACGGAGGTCGGAAGCGGTGCCACGCGGCTGATCATATCGCGGGTCTGTTGAATGGTGGCGGAGCTGCCCACCAGACGATCACGCAGAAACAGATGATCGGACGCGTTTTTCAGCTGGTATTTCAGTGCGGAGTTTTCTCGCTGCAAATTGGATCGGTCCAGTGCGCGCGATATGGCATTGAGAATCTGGTTAGACCGGAATGGCTTCAACACGAAATCCGCAGCACCCGCCCGAATGGCCTGAATGGCCGTATCGAGATCGGCATAGGCCGTCATCAAAATCGCGTCCGCATAAAAGCCGATGGCTCTTTGTTCGGCCAGCCATTCCAGTCCGGTTTTCTTGGGCATGATATTGTCGAGAATGACGATATCGAAATGGCGCTCATCCAGTTTCCTGGTCGCTTCGGCTGTATCTCCCGCCTCGTCCACAAAGGCGCATCGGGTCTCCAGTGTCCGCATCAGGAAATTGCGCATGCCCGGCTCGTCATCGATGATGAGAATGGACGCTTTGGCAAGCCAAGGACCGAAATCGGTTTCCGGTGCTGCTGCCCGTGTTTTTGAGATCAGGTCATGCTGCATGGTGCTCTCCGGTTGCCGCCATCGCCAAACGGTCCGTCAGATTGTGTGCATGGAGATTGCCGCGTTCCGGCGCGACGTCATCGGTCGCGCCACATCAAAGCAATGTTGGATTGACGAATATCAAAGCTGCAACGGAAAGCAAAATGAATGATGCCGTTAATCGCCCAATTCGGTTGTAAGCCCGTTTATCGTGATACGGTCGGGGCGCGTGAATATTTCGAGATCCTCACCACGAACAAGCGCAACCAGTGTCATCCCGGCCTTCTCGGCAGTTTCGATGGCAAGCGCTGTGGGCGCGGAGACTGCCGCCAGAATGGGACTGCCGAGGATCGCCGCCTTCTGCACCATTTCCACCGAGATACGGCTGGTGACGACGACTGCACCGGCTGCACCTGAATTTCCGTTGCGAAGCACGGCGCCAGCAAGCTTGTCCAGCGCATTGTGCCGCCCGACATCCTCGCGCGCTGCAATCAAGCCTTTTTCGCGACTGAAAAAACCAGCGCCATGCACGCCGCGCGTCTGCCGAAAGATCGGTTGCGCCTGATGAAGCGCATCCATCGCGGCAACAAGATCATCAGCGCTCAAAGCAAGCTGCACCGTTGAGACGTCAGGGATTGGGCGCACGGCCTGCTCTATGGATTCGATACCGCACAATCCGCATCCGACCGGGCCAGCCATATGACGCCTGCGAAGCCGCAACGCATCCGCCTGCTCGTCAAACAGCGTGATCTGCACATCATAGCCCTGCTCCGTATGGACCACCTCGATGGCTTCGATTTGCGATGGCTCGATGATGATCCCTTCCGTCAGGCTGAAGCCGACGGCAAAATCTTCGAGATCGACCGGTGATGCCATCATCACGGCATGGGTAGAGCCACCATAGGAAAACGCGACCGGAACCTCTTCGGGAACATCACGCTGTCCAACGGTCACCAGACCGTCGCGACGGGAGATGCGCTTGACCGCGCGATATGCTGGCGTCATCGACATGATAAACCTCCGAGTAATTCCCGCGTCCCAAATACAAAAAGCGGCCCATGAGGCCGCTTCAAGTGTCCGCTTTGTGGGCAGTCGTTCTTTAAGAACCCGCCCGGTGCTTTCAAGCGGCGACGAGAACCTCATGCAGGTTCGTCAATTCATAGAGATGCTTCTCGAGCTTGGTCAGATGCTCATGATGATGATTGCCATCTTCGATTTCCGACCGGGCAGCATCGATCCGCTTCTGCAAATCGTCAGGCGTGATATCGTCGGCAGCCGTTGCGGATTCGGCCAGAAGCGTACAACCGCTTTGAACGATGTCTGCGAAACCACCAAAGACGACATATTTGTGCGTCTCGCCGGATGCGAACTTCACCGTCACGAGACCTGGCTTGATCGTGGTCATGACAGGCGCGTGGTTCGGCAGGATCGTCATCTCGCCGAGCGTAGCCGGAATGACAACTTCAGTGACCGTCTCGGAAACAAGCAGGCGCTCCGGAGAAACAAGTTCGAATTTGAAACTGTCGGCCATGGCTATTCACTTCTTTTTCGTTGCGCGACGGACAAAGGCGCGTGCAAAAACCACGCGCCTTCTTTTCGATATTAGGCGACTTCAGCAGCCATCTTCTTGGCCTTTTCGACGGCTTCTTCCATCGAACCAACCATGTAGAAAGCAGCTTCAGGCAGGTGATCGTACTCGCCGTTGACGAGACCCTTGAAGCCCTTGATCGTGTCTTCAAGAGCAACCAGCTTGCCTGGGGCGCCGGTGAAGATTTCAGCGACGAAGAACGGCTGCGACAGGAAGCGTTCGATCTTACGAGCGCGCGCAACGGCCAGACGGTCTTCTTCAGACAGTTCGTCCATACCGAGGATGGCGATGATGTCCTGGAGAGCCTTGTAGCGCTGCAAGGTCATCTGAACCTTACGGGCAACTTCATAGTGCTCTTCGCCAACGATCATCGGGTCAAGCATGCGCGACGTTGAGTCGAGCGGGTCAACAGCCGGGTAAATACCCTTTTCAGCGATCGAACGCGACAGAACCGTCGTTGCGTCCAAGTGGGCGAACGATGTTGCTGGTGCAGGGTCGGTCAAGTCGTCGGCAGGCACGTAGATTGCTTGAACCGAGGTGATCGAACCCTTGGTCGTGGTGGTGATGCGTTCCTGCATCTGGCCCATGTCAGTTGCCAGCGTTGGCTGATAACCCACAGCGGAAGGAATACGGCCCAAGAGAGCCGACACTTCGGAACCAGCCTGCGTGAAGCGGAAGATGTTGTCCACGAAGAACAGAACGTCCTGGCCCTTGTCGCGGAAGTCTTCCGCGATGGTCAGACCCGTCAGGGCAACGCGGGCACGCGCGCCTGGTGGTTCGTTCATCTGACCGTAAACGAGCGCAGCCTTGGAGCCTTCGCCGCCGCCCAGCTTGTTCACGCCGGATTCGATCATTTCGTGGTAAAGGTCGTTGCCTTCGCGGGTACGTTCACCCACGCCAGCAAACACCGAGTAACCACCGTGCGCCTTGGCAACGTTGTTGATCAGTTCCATGATCAGAACGGTCTTGCCAACGCCGGCGCCGCCGAACAGGCCGATCTTACCGCCCTTGGCGTAAGGAGCGAGAAGGTCGACGACCTTGATGCCGGTGACCAGAATCTGGCCGTCTGTGGACTGCTCGACGTAGGAAGGTGCTTCCTGGTGGATGGCGCGCATGCCGGAGGTGACCAACGGGCCTGCTTCGTCAACCGGCTCGCCGATGACGTTCATGATACGGCCGAGCGTCTCAGGACCAACGGGGACGGTGATCGGAGCGCCCGTGTCACGAACGGCCTGACCGCGAACCAGACCTTCGGTCGAGTCCATGGCGATTGTACGCACGACATTTTCGCCGAGGTGCTGCGCAACTTCGAGAACCAGACGGTTGCCGTTATTGTCAGTTTCAATCGCGTTGAGGATCGCAGGCAGGTCGCCTTCGAACGCCACGTCGACAACAGCGCCGATAACCTGCGTAACCTTGCCGGTCGCGCCAGTGATCGCTGCGGTTTTCTTTGGGGTAGCTGCCTTAGCCATTATCCTTACCCTCTTTCCTTAACCTCAGAGCGCTTCCGCGCCCGAAATGATTTCAATCAGTTCCTTGGTGATCTGAGCCTGGCGCTGACGGTTATAGGAAAGCGTCAGCTTGTTGATCATTTCACCGGCGTTGCGCGTGGCGTTGTCCATCGCGCTCATCTTGGCACCCATTTCGCCAGCCACGTTTTCGAGCAGAGCCCGGAAAACCTGAACCGAAATGTTGCGCGGAATAAGGTCTTCCAGAATGGAAGCCGCATCCGGCTCGTATTCGTAAATCGCCGTCGTTGCAGACTGCTCGACCTCGACCGCAGGTGCCGCAGCAGGAATAAGCTGCAGGCCCGTCGGGATCTGGCTGATGACCGACTTGAACTCGGAATAGATCAGCGTGCAGACATCGAACTCACCGGCGTTGAAACGCGCGATGATCTTCTTGGCGATACCGTCGGCGTTCTCGAAACCCACCCGCTTCACGTCACGCAATTCGATGCGCTCGATGATGTTGGACGAGAATTCGCGACGCAGGCTATCGTAGCCTTTTTTGCCGACAGTCATGATTTTGACCGTCTTGCCTTCTGTAATCAGCTTGCGGGCACGATCACGGGCAAAACGGGAAATCTGCGCATTGAAACCACCGCAAAGACCACGGTCAGCCGTGCAGACGACGAGCAGATGCACGTCGTCCTTGCCCGTACCGGTCATCAGAACCGGAGCAACGTCTGCCTCTACCGCCTGAGCGATGTTGGCAAGAACGGCACCCATGCGCTGCGAGTAAGGCCGGGCGGCCTCCGCAGCTTCCTGGGCGCGCCGAAGCTTCGCCGCGGCGACCATTTTCATCGCCTTGGTAATCTTCTGCGTCGCCTTTACGGAGGCTATGCGGTTTTTCAGATCCTTTAGTGAAGGCATCCGTTATCCGTCCCAGTCACGAGGCTAATCAGGAGAAAGACTTGGCGAAGTTCTCAAGAGCAGTCTTCAACTTGCCCTTGGTGTCATCGCTAACAGCCTTTTCCGTGCGGATGGTGTCGAGAATGTCCTTGCCTTCGGAACGAAGGTAAGACAGCAGACCCTGCTCGAACTTGCTGATATCAGCAACAGCGACCTTATCCAGGTAACCGTTAACACCAGCGAAGATCACGGCAACCTGTTCTTCCGTCTTGAGCGGGGAGAACTGTGGCTGCTTGAGCAATTCGGTCAGACGTGCACCACGGTTCAGCAGGCGCTGTGTGGAGGCATCGAGGTCGGAACCGAACTGGGCGAATGCTGCCATTTCACGATACTGGGCAAGCTCACCCTTGATCGAACCGGCAACCTGCTTCATGGCCTTGATCTGAGCGGCAGAACCAACGCGAGACACCGACAGACCGACGTTAACAGCCGGACGGATACCCTGATAGAACAGGTCGGTTTCAAGGAATATCTGGCCGTCGGTGATCGAGATCACGTTGGTCGGAATGAACGCAGAAACGTCGTTACCCTGCGTTTCGATGACAGGCAGAGCCGTCAGCGAACCATTGCCAGCATCGTCGCCCATCTTGGCGGCGCGCTCGAGCAGACGGGAATGCAGGTAGAAAACGTCGCCAGGATAAGCTTCGCGGCCCGGAGGACGACGCAGAAGAAGCGACATCTGACGGTAGGCAACAGCCTGCTTGGAAAGGTCATCGTAACCGATCAGCGCATGCATGCCGTTATCACGGAAATATTCGCCCATCGCGCAACCAGCAAACGGTGCCAGATACTGCATTGGAGCAGGATCGGAAGCCGTTGCAGCAACGATGATCGAATATTGAAGAGCGCCACGCTCTTCCAGAACCTTCACGAACTGGGCAACCGTCGAACGCTTCTGGCCGATAGCGACGTAAACGCAATACAGCTTTTCAGAGTCAGGGCCGTTATCGTGAATGGCCTTCTGGTTCAGGATGGTGTCGAGAATGATCGCGGTCTTGCCGGTCTGGCGGTCGCCGATGACAAGTTCGCGCTGGCCGCGACCAACCGGGATCAGAGCGTCGATAGCCTTGAGGCCGGTCGACATCGGTTCATGAACCGACTTGCGCGGGATGATGCCGGGTGCCTTGACGTCAACACGCGAACGGCGCGTTGCGTTGATCGGACCCTTGCCGTCGATCGGGTTGCCGAGAGCATCGACCACACGGCCGAGAAGCTCTGGCCCAACAGGAACGTCAACGATGGCGCCGGTCCGCTTGACGGTGTCGCCTTCCTTGATGTCACGGTCAGAACCGAAAATAACAACACCGACGTTGTCGTTTTCGAGGTTGAGGGCCATGCCGCGAATGCCGCCTGGGAACTCGACCATTTCACCGGCCTGAACATTGTCGAGGCCGTAAACGCGGGCAATACCGTCACCGACGGAAAGCACCTGGCCGACTTCCGAGACTTCTGCCTCGTTGCCGAAATTTTTGATCTGGTCTTTTAGAATTGCGGAAATTTCCGCGGCGCGGATATCCATCAGCCAACCTCTTTCAGTGCAAGCTTAAGGGTGGAAAGTTTGGTGCGAAGAGACGTATCGGTCTGGCGCGAACCAACCTTGACGATGAGACCGCCAAGAATGGATGGATCGATGGTCAGAACGACCTTCACATCCTTACCAGTAACGCTCTTCAGCGCCGCCTTCAGTTCAGTTTCCTGCGCTTCGTCCAGCGCATGGGCCGAGGTAACCTCGGCAGTAATCTCACCGCGATGAGCGGCAACGAATTCACGATAGGCAACGACCATGCCGGGAACGGCAAACAGACGGCGATTGCCAGCAACGACCTTCAGAAAGTTTGCGGTGAGGCCAGTGATACCAGCCTTCTCTGCAATGGCGGAAATCGCATTGGTCTGCTCTTTCGCCGAAAAGACGGGGCTCGCAACCAGGCGCTTCAGATCGTCGCTTTCGTCCAGCAATCCCTGAAACTTATCGAGGTCGGCACCAACCGCGTCAATGACACCCGCTTCCAAGGCAAGCTCGAAAAGCGACGACGCATACCTTTCCGCTACACCGGATGTTCCATGGGAGGTATCTGCCACGCGCACTCTTTCCCTGCTAATCGTCCAAGAAGACGGGGCCGATTGTTCAGCTTTCCAAATTCTTGAAATCGTTTCAATTTCCCCGAAAAAGGCCGGAATTCCCCCCTGCCTTATCTCGATTTCGCGGTCCGTCTAGCATAGGATGCCGGGACTCGCAACACGCGTAGTAACGGAAACTGTCTTTTGGGCAAGAGGGATGGCGTTAAATTTTCCGACATCACCCAAGAAAGACGACGGTGACGGGCAATTTTGCCCCCAACAGCCTCTCAGACCCATCCAAAAACGTACAGGAGCGGAAGTGCGGCAAGCATTAAATGCACAACCATAAGTAGGCAATTTCGTACAGTTGCGCCTCCATCCGACAGAATCGAGAGGAGCGCGCCGAAGACGGCGATGGCAAAGGATATCCCGAACGCAAGGTACACCATCGGCTGCGCCAGAAGCAGGGCACTTACCCCGAAGCCCAGATAGAACCCGGCAAGCGATGAGCGCAGCAGCACCAGACCATCACGGCGTTCCGTCAGATAGTTCAGACCGAACAGCCGAAACGTCAGCCCCGGTGCAAACATGATGACAAGCCCGATGATGGCGGAAACGGCAGCGGCCGAAAAGGCCAGTTGTTCGCCAAACTCTGTCGGAAAATAAAATTCCATATGATCGTCCCCAAATCAGTATTCCCCTGCCGCCTTATGGCATGGCGCAGAGATCATCGAAAGAAGGTCAGAGAAAACTTTGTGGATCGATATCGACCTGCACATGGATCGATCCGCGCTCCTTCGGCCCGCTGCCCAGCATGGCCCGCATGAAGGACTGCATGTCCGAATTGCGTTTGCCGTGGACGAGCAAGCGGAACCGGTAACGCCCGCGGATCAATGCAAGCGGTGCTTCGGCCGGGCCAAGCAGCATGATACCGGAGGCAGGAGGGGCTGACGCCCGCAAACCACGCGCATGCGTTTCGGCCTCTGCCCGCGTGTCGGCGGAAATGATGACCGATGCCAACCGCCCGAACGGCGGCAGCAAGGCTTTTTCCCGCTCGATAACTTCCCGCTCGTAAAAGGCGGCAGCATCGCCAGACACGATGGCCTGCATGACCGGATGTTGCGGCTGATAGGTCTGCAACAGGCCGTGGCTCTTCAGGCCCGTTCGTCCCGCACGTCCTGTGACCTGCGACAAAAGCTGGAACGTCCGCTCCGCCGCGCGCGGATCACCATTGGCCAAACCGATGTCCGCATCAACGATACCCACCAGCGTCATCAGCGGAAAGTTATGCCCTTTCGCCACGAGCTGCGTACCGATGACGATATCCGCCTCACCTTTGACGATGGCCTCCAGCTCCAACCGCAACCGCTTGACGCCCATCAGGTCAGAGGACAGCACGATGGTGCGCGCCTCGGGAAAATGTTTCTCCACCTCCTCGGCAATGCGCTCCACGCCGGGACCGCAGGCCGCCAGATGATCGAAGGTGCCGCATTCCGGGCAATGATCCGGCGTCGGTTGGTTGTGACCGCACTGGTGGCACTGCAACTGGCTGCGAAAGCGGTGCTCCACCAACCAGCTGGAACATTGCGGGCACTGAAAGCGGTGACCGCAAACGCGGCATAGCGTCAGCGGGGCATAACCACGCCGGTTGAGAAACAGCAGCGATTGCTCGCCCTTATCCATGGTCTTGGCAATGCCACGCAGCAAGACAGGCGACAAGAAGCCGCCTCTCTCCGGCGGATGGCGGCGCATATCGACCAGATGCAGGTCCGGCATCGCCGCATCGCCAAAACGCGTGTGCAGATGAATGGTGTTGTAACGGCCAGACGTGCCGTTCACCTGGCTTTCGACAGATGGCGTGGCTGACACGAGCACGACCGGAAAATCCGCGATCCGCGCCCGAACAACCGCCATATCACGGGCATTATAATAGACACGATCTTCCTGCTTGTAAGCCGGGTCGTGCTCCTCATCGACAATGATCAGGCCGAGATTATCGAAGGGCAGGAAGAGCGCAGACCGTGCACCGGCAACGACACGCACCTCGCCCGTCACCGTCTGACGCCAGACTTTTTCACGCATGCGTGGCGAAAGATCGGAATGCCATTCGGCTGGCTTGGAGCCGAAGCGATCCTGAAAACGATCCAGAAATGACGCTGTCAGCGCGATTTCCGGCAGCAGGATCAGCACCTGTTTGCCCTGCCGCAAGGTCTCGGCCACAGCCTCGAAATAGACTTCCGTCTTGCCGGAGCCGGTGACGCCGTCGATCAGAGAGACCGCAAAGCCACCCTTCTTCACATCTTCCAGAATTTCAGATGCGGCCTGCTTTTGCGGACCTTCAAGACGGGGCTCAGTATAGTCAGGGTCAGGCTCGGCCACCACGGCGGGGGCAGGCAGGAAGACGCTTTCGAAAATCCCCTGCTTGGCGAGACCCTCGATGACGCTTGTAGAGACACCGGCGGCATTGGCAAGCCCACTCTTGGTCCAGGCGTGCCCTTCTGCGGCAAGCTCCAACACCCGTTCGCGCGCAGGCGTCAGCCGTTCAGGGCGCGCTTCCGTCAGCCGCAAACCTTCGATCATCGGTTCGGGATCGAAAGCCGCAGGCGCACGCAGCGCCATGCGCGCCACAAGACCGGGTGGCGACAGCGTATAGGCTGCCACCCAATCGATGAAACGGCGCATTTCCTCGCGCATCGGCGGGCAATCGAAGGTTTTCGTAATGGGCCGAAGCTTGTTCGGATCGACGGTCGAGCCATCGCTTTTATCCCAGACCACCCCAATGACCTGCCGTGGACCCAAGGGCACCTGCACCACCGAACCCGGCTCGACCACCATGTCTTGCGGCACCGCGTAACTATACGGTCCCGGTGCCGGCAAAGGGACCAGAACGGGCACAGCCGAAACAGGCTCAGACGAAGCGGGCTTGCGCTGATCAAACAGCGCCCCGAACAGATCGGTCGAATCTTTTGCCATGATGCTGGCGACAATGCCCTCTGGAATCGGGAAAGGGAACCTTTAGCGGAGACGAGCCTGCCATGTCATCTGCATTTTAACCAAATGCAGATGACACATGCCTTAGGATCGAACGGAAACAATGGGACAAGCGCCTTGGATGATATCCTCACCTTTGCCGATCAGGACCTTTTGAACGAACGGCAGCTGTGGCTGTCTTCGCTCGAAAGTGAACGGCGGCTGGCGGAAAATACGCTGGAGGCCTATGAGCGCGATACCAGACAATATCTGATGTTCATGACCGGCTATCTCGGGCATCCCACACGCATCAAGGATGTCAGCAATCTGCGTCCAGTCGATCTGCGTGCCTTTCTGGCCGCGCGCCGTAAGCACGGCGACGGCGCCCGGTCGCTCGGTCGCCATCTCGCCGGCCTCCGGTCTTTCCTGCGCCATCTGGAAAAGAAAGGGCTGGTCAACGCCGCCGGCGCAACCGCCATGCGCTCACCCAAACAGCCGAAATCACTGCCCAAACCGCTGACGGACCGCCAGGCGCTGAAAATTACAACGGCGGACGCGCAACTGTCCGAGGAGCCATGGATCGCAGCCCGTAATGCCGCTGTACTTGCCCTGCTCTATGGCTGCGGCTTGCGCATTTCAGAAGCGCTGGATTTGACGGCATCAGACCTGACCACGGGCACCCGCAGCCTGCGCGTCACCGGCAAGGGCAACAAGATGCGGATCGTTCCGCTCCTTCCCGTCGTTCTGGAAGCCGTCGATGCCTACCGTACACTTTGCCCCTACCACTTGGCCCCAGACGATCCCGTGTTTCTCGGCGCGCGCGGCGGCAAGCTTCAACCGGCCATCATTCAGCGGGAAATGCAGAAATTGCGCGGCGCGTTCGGCCTGCCTGACAATGCAACGCCGCATGCGCTTCGCCATTCCTTCGCCACCCACCTGCTGGCAGGCGGTGGTGATCTTCGTACCATTCAGGAACTGCTTGGCCATGCCAGCCTGTCCACCACACAAATCTACACTGGCGTCGATACCGCAAGGCTGCTCGAAATCTACGATAACGCCCATCCACGCGCATGAAGGTGGGGCTTTCCAGCGATGCTTAAAAAGAACCAAGCACTAACGATTTATTAACCACAGACGTTAACCGTCCATGCAAAACCCCGCTCTTATAAGCGATGGCAGGAAACGGGGGTGATTCGATGATTGTTCTTTCCAGACCGCAAAACATGACATCACTTTTGATGGGCCGCGTCGGTGACACGCTGCTTTGGCTGTTTGCATCCGTGCATGTGGTCGCCATCGCCGTTCTCGTGCTGACCCTCCTGTCGCTCTCCGAAGCGCAGGCAGCCGAGCCATCCGTTGCCTGTGCGGGCAGCGATATTCTGACGGATATGCAAAAGAACGACACCGCCCGCTATGACGCGATCATTGCCGAAGCCAAGGCAATCCCGAATGGCAAGGGCACGTTCTGGAAAATCGAGAAGGCTGGCGCAGAACCCTCCTGGCTGCTCGGCACCATGCATATTTCCGATCCCCGCGTACTGGCCATGCCGGAAGGTGCCAAGGCCGCCTTCGACAAGGCAGCGACCGTCATCGTCGAATCGGATGAAATCACCAGTCAGCAGCAGGCAACCGTAAAGCTGCTTGCACAGCCGGAATTGACGATGTTCACCGATGGAAAATCCATCACCGACATGCTGTCGAAGGACGATATCGCAAAGCTCGAGGCCGGTCTGAAAGAACGCGGCATTCCCTTGAACGCCGTTTTGAAAATGAAACCGTGGATCTTGTCGAGTTTCGTTGCGCTGCCCGCATGCGAATTTGCCCGCAAGGCACGCGGCGCCAGCTTTCTGGATATGAAACTTGCCAATGACGCATTGGCTGGCGGCAAGCAGTTGGTGGGTCTCGAAACCCTTCTGGAGCAGATGAAGGCGCTGTCCGATCTGCCCATGTCCTTCCACGTTCAGTCGCTGATCGACATGCTGCAACTGGGTGACCGCATGGAAGACGTCATGGCGACAATGATCGACCTCTACCTCAAAGGTGAGGTAGGCATGATCATGCCGATGATGAAAAACATCGATGCCAATATCGGCGAGCGCCAGGATGGCTACGATGCCTTCGAACAGCGCATCATCGATGACCGCAACCACGTCATGGCCGATGGCGCTGGACCGCATTTGGAAAAAGGCAATGTCTTCATGGCAGTCGGCGCGTTGCACCTGCCCGGCAAGGTCGGCATCGTCGAACTTCTGCGTGCCAAGGGTTTTACGCTGAAAGCTGTTCATTGAGACAGAGAAACGCCCTAACCCACTGTAAAATTAGAAAATTCTAAATCTAAAGATTCGCGCGGCATGCAACTTTCTCGCGCGCAATTCATTCCCCGTTCCGATGGAACACGCTGCGTTCTGGACACAGTATTTCGTGAGGGGAACAGATATGGCTGAGGAGCAACCGCCCGCCCAAAAACGCGTGGGCTTGACCGAGGGTGTCAATAAACCGGTTTTCATATGGTCTGTCGCGCTGACACTGGCCTTCGTTATTGCTGGCGTGGTCGTTCCGGAAGGGTCCGCAGCATTCTTCAGTTCGGTACAATCCTGGATCGTTACCGAGCTTGGCTGGATCTATCTCCTATCCGTCGCCGTCTTTCTCATCTTCATGCTGTATCTGGGTTTTTCCAGCCACGGCAAAATCAAGCTGGGGCCCAATCATTCAGAGCCGGACTATAGTTACGGCGCATGGTTCTCCATGCTGTTTGCCGCTGGCATGGGCATCGGGCTGGTCTTTTTCGGCGTAGCGGAGCCGGTCAAGCATTTCACCGCACCACCAACCGGTGATCCCGCCACCATAGAAGCCGCCCGCACGGCCATGGAAATCAGCTATTTCCATTGGGGTCTGCACGCCTGGGCCGTTTATGCCGTCATTGGCCTGTCGCTCGCTTATTTCTCGTTCCGTCACGGTCTGCCGTTGACTATGCGTTCGGCGCTTTATCCGCTGATTGGTGATCGCATCTACGGGCCGATCGGCAATGCCGTCGATATCTTTGCCGTCATCGGCACGCTCTTCGGTGTCGCCACGTCCCTTGGCCTCGGCGTGCTCCAAGTCAATGCTGGCTTCAACCATGTTCTCGGCTGGCCGATCAGCTTCTGGATACAGCTGCCGTTGATCGTCGTCATCACCGGTATGGCAACCGTCTCCGTCGCGACCGGTCTCGACAAGGGCATCAAGTTTCTATCGAATCTGAACATGCTGATGGCTGTTGCCCTGATGCTGTTCGTCTTCGTCATGGGTCCAACGACATTCCTTCTGCGAGCCTTCGTGCAGAACCTCGGTGCCTATCTCGACCAGTTCGTTCTGCGCACCTTCTACATGTATGCCTATGCGCCCGATAAGGGACCGAGCGAGTGGCTGGGTGACTGGACGTTGTTCTATTGGGGCTGGTGGATCGCATGGTCGCCTTTCGTCGGCATGTTCATCGCCCGCATTTCGCGCGGTCGCACCATCCGCGAATTCATCGCAGGTGTTCTGCTCGTTCCAGCCGGTTTCAGCTTCGCCTGGATGACGGTCTTTGGCGACACGGCCCTGTCCATGCACCTGACGGGCGCGACGACAGCCGTATCTGAAGCGGTCGCCAACGATGTCACTCTCGCTCTCTTCGTGTTCCTGGAGCAGTTTCCATTCGGCGTTTACGTCTCGTGGTTTGCCATGGCGCTGATCGTGTTCTTCTTCGTCACAGGTGCGGACTCCTCAGCGCTTGTCATCGATACGCTGACATCGGGCGGACGCGAGGATGGACCCACCGCGCGTCGCGTATTCTGGGCAATCGTCTCTGGTGTCATCGGTGCCATCCTGCTCTCGACCGGTGGACTGGATGCCCTGCAAACCGCCTCCATTGCCGGTGCCCTGCCCTTCACTTTCGTCATGCTGTTGATGTGCTGGGGCCTTTGGAAGGGACTGCAAAAAGAAGGCCTGCGCCAGAATGCCTTGGTGCAGAGTCTGCGGCCACGCCAATCGGCAAGCTGGCAGCGACAGTTGCAGGGCATTCTCAACCACCCCGGCAAGGCCGAAACCGAGCGCTTCCTGCAGGAAACCGCAACACCTGCATTGGAAGCCGTGGCGCTTGAGCTTGAGAAGCGCTCCCTCACGTCGCAGTTGGACAACAATGATGACAGGCTGAAGCTGACCGTTACGCCGGGAGAAGCGGAGGAGTTCATCTACGGCATCCGCATGCGCCGTTATGAGACGCCTGGGTATAGCTTCTTCGAAAGCCAATCCAGCCGCAAGAAAGCCGAGTATTATTACCGGGCAGAAGTCTTCCTGTCGGATGGCGGGCAGGATTACGACGTGATGGGCTTTACGAAAGAAGAGCTCATTCAGGACGTGCTCCTGCAATATGACAGGCACTTCCAATATCTTCACGCTATCAGAACGTAATACGGCGCGCAAAAAGCACGCATAAAAAAGGCCGCAGTCCGTGGAGACTGCGGCCTTTTTGTTGGCTTGAAAGCTTACATGTGTATCGGCTTGAAGAAGGTGGCGAGTGCCGCTTCCTTCACCGCTTCCGACATGGTCGGGTGTGCATGGCAGGTACGACCCAGATCTTCCGACGAGCCGCCGAATTCCATCAGCACGGAAACTTCCTGGATCAACTCGCCAGCGCCGAAGCCGAGGATGTGACCGCCGAGAACCTTGTCGGTTTCCTTGTCAGCCAGAATTTTCACGAAACCGTCCGTGACCTGCATGGCGCGGGCGCGACCATTGGCCGTGAAGGGGAATTTGCCAACCTTGTAGGCGATGCCCGCAGCCTTCAGTTCCTCTTCCGTCTTGCCGACAGAAGCGACTTCCGGCTGAGTGTAGACGACGCCAGGGATGACATCATAATTCACATGGCCGTGCTGACCGGCAAGAATTTCCGCTAGCGCAACGCCTTCGTCCTCAGCCTTATGTGCCAGCATCGGGCCCTTGACCACGTCGCCGATGGCGTAAATCCCTTCGACATTGGTCTTGTAGTGACCGTCGATCTCGACGCGGCCACGGCTATCCAGCACAACGCCAGCTTCCGCCAGACCGAGACCCTCAGTGAAAGGCTTACGACCGGTGGAAATCAGCACGACACTGGCGTCGAGCGTTTCAGCCGCACCGCCCTTGACCGGCTCGAACGTAACCTTGGCGCCATCACCAGCCTTTCCGACGGCGGTGACCTTGGCGCCCAGCTTGAAATCAATGCCCTGCTTGGCAAACAGACGCTGCGCTTGCTTGGAAAGCTCGCCGTCCATGCCAGCGAGAATATTGTCGAGATATTCAACGACCGTGACCTTGGCGCCCAAACGCGCCCAAACCGAGCCGAGCTCGAGGCCGATGACACCGCCACCAACGACGATCATCTTTTCTGGAACCTTCGTCAGCGCAATGCCGCCCGTGGAGGAGACAATGACCTGCTCATCGATATCGACCTGCACGCCCGGAATACCCGCGATATCGGAACCGGTCGCAATGACGATGTTCTTGGCTTCGATTTCCTGAACCTCACCCGCATCGTTGGTGACGGACACCTTGCCGGCAGACACGATCTTGCCGAGACCCTGGAAGGTGTCGACCTTGTTTTTCTTGAAGAGGAAGGAAACGCCATCGACATTGGCCTTCACGACACCGTCCTTATGCGCCATCATCTTGTCGAGGTTGAGCGTCGGCGCAGCAACTTCAATACCAAGGCTATCGACGCCATGGGCCACATGCGCGAAAACTTCCGATGCGTGCAGCAGCGCCTTGGATGGAATGCAGCCGACGTTGAGGCAGGTACCGCCATAGGTCGCCCGCTTCTCGACAACGGCGACCTTCAAGCCAAGCTGTGCCGCCTTGATCGCGCAAACATATCCGCCAGGGCCTGTGCCGATTACAACTACATCATATGCCATGTGTTCGTTCCTGATAGATTGGGGGCAGCAACGTGAGCCGCCCTACTTTCGTTTGACCTGAAAAATCAGGCCGACTTTTCCGTTGCCAGTTTGATACCGAGCGCGATGAACACGACGCCGCTGGTCCGGTCGATCCATTGGCTGGCGCGGGCAAAGGCTGCGCGCATGCGCGGCGTCGTCATGAACATGCTGACACCGACGAACCAGAGGATGAGGCAGCTTGCCATGACGAAGCCGTAGCCGAATTTGATCGGAACTGGCGTGTGCGCATGCACCACCGTCGAGAAGATCGACAAGAAGAAAAAGACCGGCTTCGGGTTGAGCGCATTGGCAGCAAAACCGAGCGTGAAGGCTTTTAAACCTGACTGGCTTTTCTGCTGCACGACATCAACGCCATCGGCCTCTGGCATCTCCATCTTGCCAGCCCGCAAAGCCTTGATGCCGATATAGATCAGATAGGCAACGCCGAGCCATTTGACGATGTTGAAGAGATAGATGGATTGCGAGATGATCAGCCCGAGCCCTAGGATCGTGTAGGTCACATGGAACATCAAAGACGTTCCGACTCCAAAGCTCGTGATGATGGCTTGGCGGCGTCCGTGCAAAAGAGCCTGCCGCATCACCATCGCCAAATCGGCACCCGGTGAAATGATCCCGAAAAAGAAGATTGCCATCAAGGATGCAAGTTCGATCAGATATTGGTGCATCAATCTGCCTCCTAGAACAGCAAGACGAAGAGCATGAGCAAGAGCCCGATCATGGAGCCGACCCAGACCAGCGACCGGATATAGGGGATGCCTGCCAGATAGAGCGGAATGTAGACGATGCGGCAGACAATCCAAATCCATGCGCCAATTAACGCAAGGCCAACCGGGTCACCCGCCATGATGACGCCAAACGCCAAGGCGATAAAGGCGACATAGGTTTCGAGAAAATTCGAGGCTGCACGCTCAGCGCGGCCAGCGAGTTTGCCTTGCACTTTTTTGCCATCGTCACGCGGACCGGCATTCCAGCTGCTACCAAGCTCTTTCGTTGCGATCATGGCCTGCAGCGCGATATGCACCATAAGAATGAGCACACTGACCCCTATGAGGGGCAGAAACGGTGATGCGGCGAGGAAAGTGGGTTGCACAAGCAAGCTCCTGAGACAATTTCAGCGGGATTTCACTTGAAACCCCGCTGACTGAAAAAGCAAGTTCGATCAGAGATCGAGAACCAGACGCTCGGGATCCTCAAGGCTTTCCTTGACGCGCACGAGGAAGGTCACGGCTTCCTTGCCGTCAACGATACGGTGATCGTAGGACAGCGCTAGATACATCATCGGACGGATGACAACCTGGCCGCCGATAGCGACCGGACGCTCCTGAATCTTATGCATGCCGAGAATACCGGACTGCGGTGCGTTGAGGATCGGCGAAGACATCAGCGAGCCGTAGACGCCACCATTGGTGATAGTAAAGGTGCCGCCCTGCATGTCGGCCATGCCGAGCGAACCATCGCGGGCTGCCTTGGCAAGACGACCGAGTTCCTTTTCAACGCCTGCAATCGAGCGCTGGTCGGCATCGCGGATGACCGGAACCACAAGGCCCTTGTCCGTGCCGACAGCCATGCCGACGTGACAATAGTTCTTGTAGATGATGTCGGTGCCGTCGATCTCAGCGTTGACGGCTGGCAGTTCCTTCAGGGCGTGTGTCACGGCCTTGGTGAAGAAACCCATGAAGCCGAGCTTGACGCCATGCTTCTTCTCGAACACGTCCTTGTAGCGATTGCGTAGTTCCATGACCGCCGTCATGTCCACTTCGTTGTAAGTGGTGAGCATCGCGGCTGTGTTCTGTGCGTCCTTCAGGCGACGTGCGATCGTCTGGCGCAGGCGCGTCATCTTCACGCGCTCTTCGCGAACAGCATCGCTTTCCGAAGAAACCGGGCGAGGTGCAGCAACGGCAGCCGGGACTGCGGCTGGTGCAGACGTACCCTTAGCAACAGCGGCCAGAACGTCGCCCTTCAAGACCTGTCCGCGCTTGCCGGAACCATCGACCTGATCGGCAGAAAGGTTGTTTTCGGACAAAAGCTTGCCAGCAGCCGGTGCAGGCGGCATGGAGCTTGGCGCAGCAGACGAAACGGCAGCAGCTGGTGCGGCGGCAGCAGCCGCTGACTCAGGTGCCTTTGCAGGCGCAGCAGCCGGTGCGGATGGAGCAGCGCCCGCTGCACCTTCTGCGATCTGGCCAAGCAGAGCGTCAAGGCCAACCGTCTCGCCATTCTGGGCAACGATCTCGGTCAGCACGCCGGAGGCGGGTGCCGGAACTTCAACGGTTACCTTGTCGGTTTCCAGCTCTACCAGCGGCTCGTCGGCCTTGACGGTATCGCCAACCTTTTTGAACCATGTTCCGACAGTTGCTTCGCTGACGGATTCGCCGAGGGTTGGTACGCGGATTTCAGTGGCCATGATCTAGTTCCGTTTCATCAAATATCGGTTTTGAGAGGGTGCGTGTGGGAGAGTTTTCACTCTCCCAGCGCGTCTTCCAGGAATGCCGCGAGCTGCGCGAGGTGCTTGGACATCAGGCCTGTTGCAGGCGATGCAGCTGCCGGGCGACCCGTGTAACGGACCTTCTGGTACTTGGCATCGATATGGGCCAGAACCCATTCCAGATAAGGGTCGATGAACGACCACGCACCCATGTTCTTCGGCTCTTCCTGGCACCAGACCATCTCTGCGTTGCGGAAGCGGGACAGCTCGTTGATGAGCGCCTTGGCCGGGAACGGATAGAGTTGCTCGATGCGCAGCAGGTAGACGTCGTCAATGCCGCGCTTTTCGCGCTCTTCGAGCAGATCGTAGTAGACCTTACCCGTGCAAAGCACGACGCGACGGATCTTCGAATCCTTCTGCAGCTTGATCGGACCGTCCTTGATGACCTCCGCATCGTCCCACAGAAGACGGTGGAAGGAGGACTCGCCACCCAGTTCCGTCAGCGAAGACGTCGCCCGCTTGTGGCGCAGAAGGGACTTCGGCGTCATCAGGATCAGCGGCTTGCGGAAGTCGCGCTTCACCTGACGGCGCAGGATGTGGAAATAGTTAGCCGGCGTCGTAACGTTGGCGACCTGCATGTTGTCTTCGGCGCACATCTGCAACCAGCGTTCCAGACGAGCGGACGAGTGTTCCGGGCCCTGACCTTCATAACCATGCGGCAGAAGGCAGACGAGACCGGACATGCGCAGCCACTTGCGCTCACCAGACGAGATGAACTGGTCGAACACGACCTGCGCACCATTGGCGAAGTCACCGAACTGGGCTTCCCAAAGCGTCAACGCATTCGGGCGAGCAAGCGAGTAACCGTATTCGAAGCCGAGAACGGCTTCTTCCGAGAGCATCGAGTTGATGACTTCGTAGCGTGCCTGCGTCGGCGCAAGGTTTGCCAGCGGAATGTAGCGCTCTTCCGTCTCTTGATCATAAAGAACCGAGTGGCGCTGCGAGAACGTGCCGCGTTCGCAATCCTGACCGGAGAGACGGATCTTGTGACCGTCAACGACCAGCGAGCCAAACGCCATGGCTTCCGCCATCGCCCAATCCAGACCTTCGCCGGTCTCGATCATCTGCGCACGGTTTTCCATGAAGCGCTGGATGGTCTTGTGCGCCTTGAAGCCTTCCGGGATGGTCGACAGCTTGCGGCCGATTTCCTTAAGCTGCTTCATCGGTGCGCCGGTCTTGCCACGGCGCTGCTCATCGGCATTGTCGGCGGCACGAAGACCGGACCACTGACCGTCCAGCCAGTCGGCCTTGTTCGGCTTGTAGCTCTGGCCAGCTTCGAATTCCTGCTCGAGATGCGCGCGCCAATCGGCCTTCATCTTCTCAAACTCGCCTTCGGTCAGAAGACCCTCGGCAATCAAACGCTCGGCATAGATGTTCGCAACGGTCTTGTGGGCACGAATGACCTTGTACATCTTAGGCTGCGTGAACGACGGCTCGTCGCCTTCATTGTGGCCGAAGCGGCGGTAGCAGAACATGTCGATGACGACAGGCTTGTGGAACTTCATGCGGTATTCGGTGGCGACCTTGGCCGCATAAACAACAGCTTCCGGATCGTCACCGTTGACGTGGAAGATCGGCGCTTCGATCATCTTGGCAACGTCAGATGGATACGGCGACGAGCGCGAAAAGCCCGGGTTCGTCGTAAAGCCGATCTGGTTGTTGATGATGACGTGCATGGTGCCGGCAACGCGGTGGCCGCGCAGGCCAGACAGGCCGAGAATTTCAGCAACGACACCCTGACCTGCAAAGGCAGCATCGCCATGCAGAAGCAGCGGCAGAACCTTGGCACGCTCCGACAGCGGAATGGTATCGCCATCCCATGCCTTGGCGAGCTGGTCCTGCTTGGCGCGGGCCTTGCCCATGACAACAGGGTTGACGATCTCAAGGTGAGATGGGTTGGCCGTCAGCGACAAGTGAACTTTGTTGCCATCGAATTCGCGGTCCGACGATGCACCCAGATGGTACTTCACGTCGCCGGAACCTTCGACATCGTCAGGCTTGAACGAACCGCCCTTGAACTCGTGGAACACAGCGCGGTGCGGCTTGCCCATGACGTTGGTGAGAACATTGAGGCGACCACGGTGGGCCATGCCGAGAACGACCTCTTCCAGGCCTTCCTGACCACCGCGCTTGATGATCTGTTCCAGCGCAGGAATGAGCGACTCGCTGCCATCCAGACCGAAACGCTTGGTGCCCTTGAAACGAACGTCCAGGAACTGCTCGTAGCCTTCGCCTTCGATCAGCTTGGACAGGATCGCCTTCTTGCCTTCGGCGGTGAAAGCAACGCCCTTGTCCTGCCCTTCGATACGCTCCTGAATCCAGCCCTTTTCTTCCGGGCTCGACATATGCATGAACTCGACACCGAGCGTCGAGCAATAGGTGCGCTCCAGAATCTCGATCATTTCGCGTACGGTCGCGTATTCGAGGCCGAGCACGTTATCGATGAAAATCTTGCGGTCGTAATCGCTTTCCTCAAAGCCATAGGACTTCGGCGACAACTCGTCATAATCCTCGACGGCGCTGGCGATGCCGAGCGGATCGAGCTTGGCGTGCAAGTGGCCGCGCATGCGGTAAGCACGGATCATCATGATGGCGCGAACGCTATCGCGTGTCGCACGAAGAACCTCGGCTTCGCTGACGGTCTTGCCGGTTTCAGCGCCCTTGGCTTCCGCCTTGGCCTGAACCTTCTTTTCGATGGCCTTTTCGACGGTGGCCCAGTTGCCATCCAGTGCCGAAATCAGGTCGCCATTGGCCGCAATCGGCCAGTTCGAGCGCTTCCAGGAAGCACCCTTCGCCGCAGCCTTCACGTCTTCGGGATTGTCGGAAAGCCCCTTGAAGAAGCTCTGCCATTCTGGCGATACGGAGGATGGATCCTCCTCATACCGGGCATAGAGCTGCTCGATATAGGCTGCATTCGCGCCGTCCAGAAACGACGTGATCGAAAACTGCTCGTTGGCTTCTTGCCTTGCCATGGTGCTTTCGCGGACGTATTCGCCCGCCTCCTCAATCCCGTTGATGACCGTTGCCGGTCTGCCGCTTAGTCTCCGATGCAAAAGCATCGACTATTCCTCTTGCGGCTTCGGGCAGGCCGCCGTTTCCGACCCCTGCCCGCTGCCAGATATATGTCTGTCTCAGCCCTTGAGGACTTCGACCAGCGTCTTGCCAAGGCGTGCAGGCGAAGGCGATACCTTGATACCAGCCGCTTCCATGGCCGAAATCTTGGATTCCGCATCACCCTTACCGCCGGAAACGACAGCACCGGCGTGACCCATGGTGCGGCCCTTAGGCGCCGTACGACCGGCGATGAAGCCAGCCATTGGCTTCTTACGGCCCTTCTTGGCTTCATCGATCAGGAACTGTGCTGCTTCTTCTTCCGCTGCACCGCCGATTTCGCCGATCATGATGATCGACTGTGTCGCTTCGTCAGCCAGGAACATTTCCAGGATGTCGATGAACTCGGTACCCTTGACCGGGTCGCCACCGATGCCGACAGCCGTCGTCTGGCCAAGGCCTTCGTTGGATGTCTGGAACACGGCTTCATATGTAAGTGTGCCTGAGCGCGACACAATACCGACGGAACCCTTGCGGAAGATCGAACCCGGCATGATGCCGATCTTGCATTCTTCCGGCGTCATGATGCCTGGGCAGTTGGGCCCCAGCAGACGCGAGTTGGAACGGTCCAGCCGTGCCTTGACGCGAACCATGTCCATGACAGGAATGCCTTCGGTAATGCAGGTGATGAACGGAATTTCCGCATCGATGGCTTCGATGATGGCATCGGCAGCGCCTGCTGGCGGAACATAGATGACAGACGCATCAGCGCCCGTCTTTTCCTTGGCTTCCGCAACGGTCGCATAGATCGGCAGGCTTTCGCCCTTGGAGCCAGTCCATGTTTCGCCACCCTTCTTCGGGTGAATACCGCCGACCATCTGCGTGCCGTAATAAGCAAGCGCCTGTTCGGTGTGGAACGTGCCGGTCTTGCCGGTCAGACCCTGAACGAGGATCTTGGTGTCTTTATTTACAAGAATAGACATTATTTCCAGTCCCTCAATTAGGCGTTGATCGCCGCAACGATCTTCTTGGCTGCATCGTCAAGGTCGTCAGCAGCCGTAATTGCAAGACCCGATTCGTTCAGAAGCTTCTTGCCCAACTCGACATTGGTGCCTTCAAGGCGCACGACGAGCGGAACCTTGAGACCAACTTCCTTCACCGCAGCGATCACGCCCTCGGCGATGACGTCGCACTTCATGATGCCGCCGAAGATGTTGACGAGGATGCCCTCGACCTTCGGGTCAGCGGTAATGATCTTGAACGCAGCCGCGACCTTTTCCTTGCCAGCGCCACCGCCGACGTCACAGAAGTTAGCAGGCTCTTTGCCGTACAGCTTGATGATATCCATCGTTGCCATGGCAAGACCGGCGCCATTGACCATGCAGCCGATGTTGCCATCGAGCGCCACATAGGCGAGGTCCCACTTGGAGGCTTCGATTTCCTTGGCGTCTTCTTCGGTCTCGTCGCGCAGCAGCTTCACGTCGTCGTGACGGAAAATCGCGTTGCCATCGAAGGACATCTTGGCGTCGAGAACGCGCAGGTGACCATCGGTCATGACGATCAGCGGGTTGACTTCGAGAAGAGCCATGTCCTTTTCGACGAAGGCTTTGTAGAGCGCAGGGAAGAGCGCCTTGGCGTCTTCGGCAGCAGCGCTCGAAAGCTCCAATGCTTTGGAGATCGCTGCGATGTTCTCATCCGTTACACCGGCTTCAGGTTCAATCGCGATGGTGTGGATTTTCTCAGGCGTGTCGTGGGCGACAGCTTCAATGTCCATGCCGCCTTCGGTGGAAACCACGAAAGCTACCTGACCAACGGAACGGTCAACGAGCAGCGAGCAATAGAGTTCGCGGTCGATGTCTGCGCCGTCTTCGATATAGAGGCGGTTGACCTGCTTGCCAGCATCGCCCGTCTGCGCTGTGACCAGCGTGTTGCCGAGCATGTCCTTGGCGTGAGAAACGACTTCCTCGATGGACTTGGCCAGGCGAACGCCACCCTTTGCATCAGGGCCGAGTTCTTTGAACTTGCCCTTGCCGCGGCCACCAGCGTGGATCTGGCTCTTGACCACGTAAAGTGGGCCAGGAAGCTGCTTTGCAGCGGCTTCGGCTTCTTCGACCTTGAGGATAGCAACCCCTTCGGCCACCGGCGCACCATAGCCCTTCAGAAGAGCCTTGGCCTGATATTCATGAATATTCATGGATTAATCCCTGTTTGTGCCGAAAGGCAATTACTTCAGCGACGGAGCAATATTGACGCAGGCTTCGCAAAGACCTGCAACCGCGCCGACGGACTTCTGGAAGGCAGCTTCCTCGTCCTTGTTGAGTTCGATTTCGATGATGCGCTCGATACCGCCTGCACCGATGATCGTGGGAACACCGACATACATGTCGTTCACGCCGTACTGGCCGGACAGATAGGCGGCAGCAGGCAGAACGCGCTTCTTGTCCTTGAGGTAGGACTCAGCCATTTCGATAGCCGAAGCAGCAGGCGCATAGTAGGCCGAACCGGTCTTCAGCAGGCCGACGATTTCCGCACCGCCGTCACGCGTGCGCTGAACGATCTCTTCCAGACGCTCGGCAGTGAGCCAGCCCATCTTGACGAGGTCCGTCAATGGAATGCCGCCAACGGTGGAGTAGCGCGCCAAAGGCACCATGGTATCGCCGTGGCCGCCGAGAACGAATGCCGTCACGTCCTGAACGGAGACGTTGAATTCTTCAGACAGGAACAGACGGAAGCGCGCGCTGTCGAGAACGCCAGCCATGCCGACGACCTTGTTCTTCGGCAGACCGGAGAACTTCTGGAGAGCCCAGACCATCGCATCGAGCGGGTTGGTGATGCAGATAACAAAAGCGTTCGGGGCATATTTCTTGATGCCAGCGCCGACCTGCTCCATGACCTTGAGGTTGATGCCGAGAAGATCGTCGCGGCTCATGCCGGGCTTACGGGCAACACCGGCAGTTACGATGCAAACGTCTGCGCCTTCGATGGCAGCATAGTCGGAAGCGCCCGTCAGCTTGGCATTGAAACCTTCGACCGGACCGGACTGGGCAATATCCAGACCCTTGCCCTGCGGAATACCGTCAGCAATATCGAAGAGGACGATATCGCCCAGTTCTTTCAGGCTGGCCAAATGCGCCAGCGTGCCGCCGATCATGCCAGAACCAATAAGTGCAATCTTTTTGCGAGACATCGAATGCTTCCTCTCGAGCTTCAATTCAATTTCGCCGCGGATGTATGGCGGCTTTAAATTGTCGCACTCGACTTAGCTTTATTGTAGATAAATGGCAACAGATAGTTTTGATGTCAGTATTTTCAATCGTTTAGATCATAAAATACTTACGTAAACGTAAGAAATTAAGTTATAAAAGTGTCACGCAGCGGCGCGTTTTTCGTTGTGTAACGCCAAATAGTCGGCGCTTCGCATCTCGAACAACCGCGAAGCGGTGCGATCAAACTCGAAACCTTCCGTACCCTTGCGCTTCTCCAGCAAATCTTCCGGCATAGCCGCAGCCGACGCGAAGACCCTTACCGTACGATCGTAGAAGGCATCGATGAGGATGATGAAACGCTTCGTTTCATTGCGCTTGTCGGCATTCAGCAACGGAATATGGTCGATGAAAACGGTATCGAAACGGTCAGCGATGGCCAGAAAGTCCGAAGCACCAAGCGGCTTTTCACAGAGATCGGAGAATGAAAAACGCGCAACGCGACCGGCAGCCTGCGGCACGGGCACCGAGCGTCCCTTCCTGGCAATCTCGGTGGGTGCGCTGACGTGACCTTCTGTCAATTGCCGCCAGGCCACATCCATGGCCTTGTCGGCGGCTTCGTCCAACGGCGTCACATAGACCGGCAGGCTCTTGATCTTTTCCATCCGATAATCGGTCGGGCTATTCAGCGTGACGACCTCGACATGCTGCTGTAGCAAATCGACGAAAGGGAGAAACAAGCTGCGATTGAGCCCATCCTTGTACAGATTGTCCGGCAAGACGTTCGACGTCGTCACCAGCACGCATCCATTGGCGAAAAGTTCGGTAAACAGCCGGGCAAGGATCATCGCATCGGCGATATCCGTGACCGAAAACTCATCGAAACACAGCAGTTCCGCCTCGGCCAGCAACTGTGCGGCAACGGGCGGGATAGGGTCCGCCTGCTTGGTCTCGCCGTTCTTCAATTTCTGGCGATGCGCATGGACGCGATTATGGACGTCTGCCATGAATTCGTGAAAATGGCAGCGGCGTTTCTTTTCGATCGGCGCCAACTGAAAAAACATGTCCATCAGCATGGTCTTGCCGCGACCGACACTACCCTCGACGTAGAGACCTTTGACGGACGAAGCAGGCCCGGCTTTCTTGGCGAACATCCAGCCCAGCGCGCTTTTCTTCTTGGCGGGTTTGCGGATTTTGAGATCGGTCAGAATACGATCGAGATGGGCGGCCACATCCAGTTGTGCGGCGTCGGCCTTCAGCTCGCCAGAGGCGGTCAATGTGTTGAGTTGCTCAACGACGCTATGATTGTAGTCCGGTAATGGCTTCATAAACATGCCTCAGGCGCGAGCAACGTGAAACGCTGCCCGCGTGACAAAAATTATCGGCTGAGGCTGAGTGGCTGACCGCTGTTGGTCGTGCCGTCGTAACGGGTATCGCCGGTCTTGTAGACACGACCGATCGTATCGCCGGCGCGGTTCTTGAACTGAACCATCTTGTTGGAGACTTCCCATGATCCCATGGACGACAATTCACCCGCGCAACCACGCGTACCACCACGCGAGCCACTGCCGAGGTTCGTCAATGTCAGGAACATATCGCAGCTTGCGCCGCCGTTTGACACGCGCCAGTTGCCGACCATGGCTTCCTTGGTAACATCCATGGCAGCAGCCGGAGCAGCAGAGGCAACGTTTGTGCCACCAGGTGCTGCATTTGCAGGCGCATTCGGGAACTGTGCGGAGCCGCCAGGAGGTGGCAACGCACCGGACTGCACTGACGGTACCGGCTGCGCCTGAAGCGGCGGAGTATAACCGGGATTGCCGCTTGGAGCGCTATTGTTGTTGTAATCGAAGGAGGTACGCTGGCAACTGGCAAGGCTCATAACGACCGCTAGACCCGTCACCACATATCTGAACTGCATTTCAAGCTCCCGATTTTCTGCTTCGGCAGGACCATGTCTACACAAAACGGCTGAATTATTACCAAAGCATTAGCTAACGCAAGCTGCTACCGCGATAATTGCAATTTCAGTCGATTTTTATAGAAATTTCCAGCCCAGTTATTATCAAACAGGCCACGACGGGGAAGTCGCGGCCTGTTCACTATCTTCGATTATGAGCCACCTTTAAACGCGACGCTCGACCATCATCTTTTTGATCTCGGCGATAGCCTTGGCAGGGTTCAGACCCTTCGGGCACGCCTGCGCGCAGTTCATGATCGTGTGGCAGCGATAGAGGCGGAACGGATCTTCGAGGTTATCGAGACGTTCACCGGTTGCCTCATCACGGCTGTCGATGAGCCAGCGATAGGCCTGGAGCAAAACGGCAGGACCGAGATAGCGGTCGCCATTCCACCAGTAGCTGGGACAGGATGCCGAGCAGCAGGCGCACAGAATGCACTCATAGAGGCCATCCAGCTTCTGACGGTCATCATGGCTCTGCTTCCATTCCTTGGCAGGCGTCGGAGACACCGTCTTCAGCCAAGGCTCGATGGAGCGGTGCTGGGCGTAGAAATTGGAAAGATCAGGAACGAGGTCCTTCACGACGGGCATATGCGGCAGAGGATAGACCTTCACCGTGCCGGAGATTTCTTCCATGCCCTTGGTGCAGGCCAGCGTGTTCGTGCCATCGATGTTCATCGCGCAGGAACCGCAAATGCCCTCGCGACAGGAACGGCGCAACGTCAGCGTCGGATCGACATTGTTCTTGATGTAGAGAAGCGCATCGAGAACCATCGGGCCGCAATCATCGACATCGATGTAATAGGTATCGATGCGCGGGTTCTGGCCGTCGTCAGGGTTCCAGCGGTAAACCCGGTATTCGCGAACATTCTTCGCGCCTGCCGGCTTCGGCCAGACCTTGCCTTCGGTCATCTGAGAGTTCTTGGGAAGAGCAAGTTCAACCATGTCCAGTTCCTCTCAAATCAATAGACGCGTGCTTTGGGCGCGATCTTCTGGAGATCGATGCCCTCGGCAATGAGATCGGTGTGAACCGGACGGTAATCAAGCTTCACATCGCCCTGCTCGTTGACCCAGGCCAGCGTGTGCTTGCGCCAGTTGACGTCGTCGCGACCACCGAACGGACCATCGACGAAGTCTTCACGCGCATGGCTGCCACGGCTTTCCTTACGGGCTTCCGCGCCGTAAACCGTGGTGATGGCATTGGCCATGAGGTTTTCGAGTTCGAGCGTTTCCACCAGATCGGAGTTCCAGACCATCGAACGGTCCGTGACCTTGATGTCAGGCAGCTCTTTCCAGATGGCGGAGATGCGCTTGCAACCGCTTTCCAGCGATTCCTGCGTGCGGAACACGGCGGCATCGTCCTGCATGGCACGCTGCATCTTGTCGCGCAGAACGGCGGTTGGTGTACCGCCATTGGCGTTGCGCAGGCGGTCGAAGCGATCCATGATCTTGTCGCAGGCAGCGACGTTGAGCGCTGGAACAGCACTGGCACGATCGATCACTTCGGCGGCGCGAATAGCAGCAGCGCGACCGAACACAACAAGGTCGATCAGCGAGTTGGAGCCGAGGCGGTTCGCACCATGCACGGAGGCGCAACCGGCCTCACCAACGGCCATCAGGCCCGGAATGATCCGCTCTGGGTTCTCGCTATCGGCATTCAGCACCTCGCCCCAATAGTTGGTGGGAATGCCGCCCATATTGTAGTGAACCGTTGGCAGAACCGGGATCGGCTCGCGCGTTACGTCCACGCCTGCGAAAATCTTGGCGCTTTCGGAAATGCCCGGCAGGCGCTCGTGCAGAATGGCAGGATCGAGGTGATCCAGATGCAGGAAGATATGATCCTTGTTCTTGCCAACGCCACGGCCTTCACGGATTTCCATGGTCATACAGCGCGAAACAACGTCACGCGAGGCGAGATCCTTGGCGGATGGCGCATAGCGCTCCATGAAGCGCTCGCCTTCGGAGTTGACGAGATAGCCGCCTTCACCGCGCGCACCTTCGGTAATCAGACAGCCTGCGCCGTAAATACCGGTTGGGTGGAACTGAACGAATTCCATGTCCTGAAGTGGAAGACCGGCGCGGGCAACCATACCGCCGCCATCACCTGTGCAGGTATGCGCCGATGTTGCCGAGAAGTAGGCGCGGCCGTAACCACCGGTCGCCAGAACGACCATCTTAGCCGTAAAGCGATGAATCGTGCCGTCATCGAGGTTCCAGGCAACGACGCCCGTGCAACGGCTGCCATCATCGGACATGATGAGGTCGAGCGCAAAATATTCGATGAAGAATTCGGCATTGTTGCGCAGCGACTGGCCGTAAAGCGTGTGCAGAATGGCATGGCCGGTACGATCGGCAGCAGCGCAGGTGCGCTGTACCGGCGGGCCTTCGCCGTAATTCTGCATGTGGCCGCCGAACGGGCGCTGGTAAATCTTGCCTTCGGCGTTACGCGAGAACGGCACGCCGTAATGCTCCAGCTCATAGACCGCCTTCGGCGCCTCCATGGCCAGATACTGCATGGCGTCCACGTCGCCTAGCCAGTCGGAACCCTTGACGGTATCGTAAAGGTGCCACTGCCAGCTATCCGGCGTCATGTTGTTGAGCGAGGCGGCAATACCGCCCTGTGCCGCAACCGTGTGCGAACGGGTCGGGAAAACCTTTGTGATGCAGGCTGTCTTGAAGCCCTGTTCGGCCATGCCGAGCGTCGCGCGAAGACCCGCGCCACCGGCACCGACGACGATCACATCATAGGAGTGGTCGACGTAAGTATAGGCCTTGCCGTTCTGAGTGGGTGAACTGATCGATGCCATGACGGATTATCCTGCGAATGCGATTTTCAGAACGGCGAAGAGACAGAGACCAGCCATGATCACCGAGAAGAAGGTGTTGAGCATCAGAAGAACCAGCTTCGGCACTTCCGCATGAACATAGTCTTCGATGATGACCTGCATGCCCAGCTTCATGTGGATGATACCGGAGACGACGACAAGAACCATCGTCACGGCAACCAGCGGGTTCGAAAGAGCCGAGGCAACCACGTCGTACGGCGCGCCGCCATACATGACCAGAAACACGACGAAGAAGATCAGCAGCGGCACGTTGGCAATCGCGGTGACGCGCTGGCGCCAGAAGTGCTCGGTGCCTTCCTTGGCAGAACCCAGACCGCGAACCTTATTGAGAGGTGTACGCATATCCATGACAGTATCTCCTAGCGCACGATCAGGGCGACAACCCAGATCAGCGCGGTCAGACAGATCGAAACCACCCAAGACGCCTTGGCGATCTTCGTGGTGAAATGCTTGTCGAAGCCATGGCCCAGATCCCACATGAAGTGGCGAAAACCACCCAGCATGTGATGAACCAGCGCCCAAGTGTAGCCGATCAGCACAAGCTTGCCGATGATGGAGCTCATGGCCCACTGAACCCAGCTATAGGCATCGACACCCGACGCCGTCGCGATCAGCCACCAGGCGACCAGCAACGTGCCGAAGTAGAGCGCAGCACCGGTAATACGATGCACGATCGACGCAAGCATGGTTGGAATAAGCTTGTAGACTTGAAGATGCGGCGACAATGGCCGATTGCTTGTCGTATTCGCCATATAAACCTCACGGCGTTCCTGCGCCTCGAATTGCGGGCGCCCCCAAACAACGCACATGACGGAGGAATGTGCATTGCACCAACCGCGACCTTTAATAGCACGGCGTCATCACCACAAGCACAATTGCCAGCGGAAACGAATTTAATCGATTGTGGCTAGAAGAATCTTTGCAAATCCGGGGATCGAAAATAAAATATCCAGCGTTTCCAATTGAAGACCCACAAATTATCTTACGTCAACGTCAATAAAAATGTCACCTAACGGCGATTTCGACCATTAAAAATCCGGAGAGTATTCGTCATGTTATCGACCCGAATCGCCGCCGCTATGATAGCAATCACCGGCTCATGTGTCGGCAATTCCTATTCATATGCAACCGACCATTTCGAGTCGAAAAACCGGTTCTATAGTCATCGACAACAGCATCGTTCCTACTACGGTGGTGACGGGTTACCGTCTCATATCGGCGGCGTCGGGACATATGCGGGCGGCATCTCCGCAATCCGGGCGCCACAAA
Source organism: Agrobacterium rubi TR3 = NBRC 13261 (assembly GCF_000739935.1). Classification (GTDB taxonomy): domain Bacteria; phylum Pseudomonadota; class Alphaproteobacteria; order Rhizobiales; family Rhizobiaceae; genus Agrobacterium; species Agrobacterium rubi. Next base: position 100,027 of record NZ_BBJU01000016.1, read on the forward strand.
ACGGCATCTACTTTGCAGCGGATGATGGTGTCGGCATACGCTATTCTTCAACAACCCGAAGCGCGGTCAGGCCACGCATTATCCACGTCAACAAAAAGACGGTGGGCGCAGAATGCTCCTATGAAGCAGGCGTCTGCGTTATCCGCCCCTAGACAAACGTCCAGACTGTGGTTTTCTTAACATCGCTGTCTTCGAGTACCCGTGTCACCGGCACCTCATATGTTGCACAAGCCTGCAACAGCTTTTGCGGCAGATATGCCCGTCCGGGGTCCCCGACCAGAACGACAACTCCCTTTTGCGTGAGCGCTGAAAACCATGGCGCGAGAACCTCGGCAAACGCCCGATCATAAAAAACATCACCCGCCAGCAACACATCGGCTTCTACGTCATCGCCGATGATGTTCTCGCCGGAAAAACCGATCTCGACATTGTTTTCCGCCGCATTGAGAAGAATGGCTGTCTTTGCCCATGGGTCGATATCAACAGCCATCACGCCGGCCGCACCTGCTTTGGCAGCTGCAATCGCCACAAGGCCGGAGCCGCTGGCAAAATCCACCACGCGCTTTCCGACAACCACCTCAGGATGATCGAGAATGTAACGCGCAAGGCCCTGTCCGCCCGCCCAGGCAAAGGCCCAGAAGGGCGGCGGCAGGCCGATCTCCTGCAACTCTTCCTCCGTCTTCAGCCAGAGTTCATGGGCCTCACTGGCCAGATGCAGTCGGATTTCCGGCACATGCGGCGGGGCCATGACAGTTGTATTGTCGCGGATGAAGACCTGCGGATCGGTTTTCAATCCGCTCAGTCCGGAGAGCGTGGAGGCTTGTCGAGCTTGCCCATGCGGCAGACCTCGAGATATTCCTCCAGCAACACCGGCTGTACGGAAAGCCGCATGGAGGTAACGAGAGACATTTCCGCAAGCTTCGGATTGGCCTTCACATCCTTCAGCGTCACCGGCGTCGGCATATCGCAAACGGCCTTGATATGCACGCAGTCCCAGCGCGCATCGCCTTCTGCCGTTGTGTCAGGGCGCGACAACTCACAGACCTCAACGATGCCGACGACCTCCAGCCCCTCGTTGGAGTGGTAGAAAAAGCCTTTGTCGCCAATCTTCATCGCACGCATATTGTTGCGTGCCTGATAATTGCGAACGCCGCCCCACTCTTCGCCAGCCTCGCCTTTGGCCTTCTGCTGTTCCCACGACCATGTGGATGGCTCGGACTTGAAAAGCCAGTAATTCGCCATGTCAGCTCACACTCCCGGATTGTTGAAGACCCAATTATAGGGCTTCACATCGACGCTTTCGAACAGACCCGCCTTGGCGTAAGGGTCGGCATCGGCCAGAGCTTTGGCCGCATCGATATCGGCTGCTTCCACAATCACCAGGCTGCCGTTCGGCTTTCCCTCAGAATCCAGAAACGGACCGGCCATTTTCAGCGTCCCTTCGGCATTGAGTTTGTTGAGATGCTCCAGATGCACGGGGCGTGTGTCCATGCGCACATGCAGATGGTCGGGCTTGTCTTTGCAGATGAAGGCAAACAACATTTTCGTCTCCTCTTGAGGGCCCTACTCGGTGGTGATGGGCCGTGTCATCAATTGTTGGATGGCGGTTGTGATATCAAGCCTGCCGTCGATGATAGCGGCAACGGCGTCCGTCACAGGCATTTCGATCCCGAGACCATCGGCGAGGCGTGAAGCCACAGAGGCAGCGTAAGCGCCTTCCACCAGCCCTCCATGGAACGAGTCGGGATCGCCACCCTGTCCCAGCGAGATACCGAAACGCAGATTGCGCGACTGATGGCTGGTGGTCGTCAGAACCAGATCGCCAAGGCCGGAGAGACCACGCACCGTATCCGCCTGCCCGCCCATGGCAACCACGAGACGCGACATCTCTGCCAGTCCCCGCGAGATCAGTGCCGCCCGCGCCGAATCGCCAAGACCGGCGCCCTCAACAATGCCACCAGCAATGGCCAGCACGTTTTTCAGGGCACCGCCCAGTTGCACGCCGATGCGGTCCGTCGACGCGTAGAGCCGAAAGGTGCGGCCGGAAATCGTCTGCGCCAGTCGTTCAGCGACACAGACATCCGCCGCTGCGACAGCCATTGCCGTCGGCAATCCCTTGGCGATGTCAGCAGCGAAACCGGGGCCGGACAACACGCCGACCGGGTGATGCGGCAACTCATGCTCCAGCACATCCGTCAACAACTGGCCAGAAGAACGATCTATCCCTTTTGCACAGGTGACAATAACAGCATCATTAGCCAGGTAAGGACCGTAATTGCGTGCGGCGTAGGCCTGCGCCTGCGATGGCATGGCGAAGAGAACGATGCCCGCATCCCGCAACACTTCGGGTTCGGCAGAATAGTGCAGGGAATCCGGCAGAGAAATACCCGGCAGCGCCGCATCGTGCACGCCATCGTCCCGCAGGTCTGCCATCAAGGCGGCATCCCGGCCCAACAGCGTCACGTCATGGCGATTTTCGAGCGCAACGACCACGGCAATGGCCGTGCCGAAAGCACCGGCGCCGATGACGACGATCTTTTCACGCTTTGTCATGCCTTCGCTCCCCGCTTGCCAAAGCCGATCAACGTTTGCGCCTGCGCATCCAGCGGCCAGCGCGAGCGAGGCTGCACGTCGAGATTGTCAGGCTCCATGCCCTGCGCCATCCGCTCAAGCCCCGCCCATGCGATCATGGCCGCATTGTCGGTGCACAGCTGCAAAGGCGGCGCGATGAAGCGAAAACGGTGCTTGTCGCACAAATCCTGCAACGTGCGGCGTATCTCCTGATTGGCGGCAACGCCGCCCGCGACCACCAGTGACGGTCCACCGTCGACCTCTGGGAACTCGTCCAGAAACCGTTGCAAGCCGCGGCCGATGCGATCCTTCAACGTACGAGACACCGCCTTTTGAAAGGACGCGCAGATATCGGCGATATCCTGATCGGAAAGAGGTGCTATCGCGGTAGCCGCCTGGCGAACCGCCGTCTTCAGGCCGGAAAACGAAAAATCGAGCCGCGCTTCACCCACCATGGGGCGCGGCAGTGCAAAGCGGTGTGCGTTGCCGGTCGCGGCGGCTTTTTCAACAGCGGGTCCACCGGGATAAGGCAACCCCAAAAGCTTGGCCGTCTTGTCGAAGGCTTCGCCCAAGGCATCATCGATGGTCGTGCCCCAGCGTTCATAGTGTCCGACGCCGCGCACGAGAATGAGCTGGGTATGACCGCCAGAGACCAGAAGCATGAGATAGGGAAAGGACAGGCCATCCGTCAGCCGCGCCGTCAGCGCATGACCTTCCAGATGGTTGATGGCATAGAGCGGCTTGCCCGCCGCCTTGGCAATCGCCTTGCCCGTCATCAACCCCACGATCAGCCCACCGATCAATCCCGGACCGGAAGTGGCGGCCACGGCATCGATATCGGCAAGTGTGACGCCAGCCTTGCCGAGCGCTTCCTCGACAAGCGTATCAAGCGCTTCGACATGGGCGCGTGCGGCGATTTCCGGTACCACACCGCCATAGGCACTGTGTTCCTCCAGCTGCGACAAAACGACGTCGGAGACGATCTCGCCTCGACCGTCAGCGTGCCGAACCACCACGGATGCAGCGGTTTCGTCGCAACTTGTCTCAATGCCGAGGATACGAAGAAAGGGGGTCATCAGCCGGTTCGTTGATTGCGGTGTTTCAGAAACTTGGGTACGAACACCTCCGGTAACAATGGATAGAAGCGGATGCAAACAAAACCTTTCCGAATCGGCACACGCGGCAGCCCTCTGGCACTGGTCCAGGCGTTCGAGACCCGCGACCGCCTGATGGCCGCACACGGCCTGTCGCAGGACATGTTCCAGATCGTGCCGCTCTCGACAAAAGGCGACCGCATGACCGACCGCCCTTTGTCCGAAATCGGTGGCAAGGGCCTGTTCACCGAAGAGCTGGAAACGCAACTTCTGTCAGGCGACCTCGATTTTGCAGTTCACTGCGCCAAGGATATGTCGACGCGATTACCGGACGGGCTGCATCTGTCTGCCTACCTGCCGCGCGAGGATGTGCGTGACGCTTTCATCGGCAGAACAGCGCCCAAGCTGCTTGAGCTTCCCCACGCAGCCACCGTTGGCTCCGCCTCGCTTCGCCGCCAGTCGCTTATTCGTCGTCTGAGACCCGACATTAATGTCATCATTTTCAGGGGACTGGTGGACACGCGCCTGCGCAAGCTCGAAGAGGGCCAGGCCGACGCCACATTGTTGGCTTTGGCCGGCCTGAAGCGCCTGAACAAGGAAACGGTTCTGACAGAATTGCTGGACGCGAAAACCTTTCCGCCCGCACCCGGCCAAGGCGCCATTGCCCTGGAAAGCCGGATTGGCGATACGCGCATTCAAGATTTGCTGACCGCCGTCGATCACAGCGAAACGACTGATGCCGTCAATTGCGAACGGGCGTTTCTGGCGGCGCTGGATGGCTCCTGTCGCACGCCGATTGCGGGCTACGCCACCTGCGACGGCGATATGCTGCATTTCCATGGCCTGATCCTGACACCCGATGGCCAGACGGAGCACGGCGTGGAAATATCGGGCAAACGCAGCGACGCCGAAGCACTGGGCTTTAAGGCAGGCGAACAGGTTCGCGCCGCCGCTGGAACCGGTTTCTTCGAAAGCTGGACCTAACCATGCGCGTCGTCGTCACACGCCCGGAAGCATCGGGACTGAAGACGGCGAAGCTTTTGCGCGAGCGCGGTCATGACCCTATCCTCCTACCGCTGACCGTCCCCGTCCATGACACGGACGCAGCCATCACCGCCCTTGCAAAGACCCCGGCATCCCTGGCGGTGACGAGCGCGGAAGCAATCCGCGCGCTCGTGGGCTCAGGCGCCAATCTGTCCGCCAGCCTGCTCAGACCCCTATTTGCCGTTGGAGAGGCCTCCGCAAAAGCGGCACGCGATGCGGGCTTTCAGGCTGTTGTCACGGGCGGAAGCGATGGCACGGCGCTGGCGCAACGGATCGCAGACGATGATGCCAGCCATCGCGGCACAGTTCTCTATCTGGCAGGCACCCCGCGTGATCAGGGCTTCGAGCACAAGCTTGTTGACCTGAACGTTCCCTATGAAACTGTCGAAATCTACCAGATGCAGCCAGTGCCTTGGCCACGACAGCAGTTGCAGGAGCGTATCGCGGATGCACCAGTCGATGCGGTCCTCTTCTACTCCAGCGAAGCAGCGCGAATATTTTTTGCGCTGATGGAGAAAGAACAACGTTTAGAGCAGTTGCGTCATTGCAAGATGATTTGCATCAGCAGCAAGGTCCTTTCCCACGTCCCGGCAGCGTTTCAAAACGCGGCATTCGCCAGCGGGGCACCAAGCGAATTCAGGATGTTTGATCTTCTTGATCGAAATGCGGGAACCTAATTCCCTTCCGCCCCTTTCCTTTGCCGTTATCACTGACTAGGTTTAGGCAAATGCAGGCAGAATGAGGTTGTCATGGTATCGGGAAAACCGCCACGCCACTCCAAGTCCACCGCTGAACCGGTCACGATTGATCTGGACGCAAAGGACGTGAAGGATATCGGTAAGGACAAGGACACCGTCTCTATCGAGGCCAAACCAGCAACTGCATCGCAGACCGATGCAGCATCTTCGAAAACCTCGGCCTTCGGCGCTGAAAAATCGGACCCAAAACCGATATGGGATAACGAAGTCAAAAAACCGATCGAACCCGAGCCCAACATCCATAAGTCAGATGAGACAAAGGCTGACCAGACCGCAAAACCTGCGGCGGCAAGCACGACGACCGTTCCGCCTCTCAAGAGCGAACCACTGAAATCCGAGAAAACGACGACAACGCAGGCGCCGAAACCGGAAGCACCAAAACCAGCGACCGACAGCAAAACCTCTGCGACATCCTCGGCCTCCGCCAAGAGCAGCACGGGCAACAGCAGCGGAAACTCCGGCGCGCTCGTTGCAGGCATCGTTGGTGGTTTGGTCGCGCTTCTGGCTGCGGGCAGCATGCAATATGCCGGCTACCTTCCTCCGTTTTCGTCCAGTGCCGGCTCCTCTGATGAGCTTGCTTCCCTCAAGGCAGAAGTCTCAACCCTGCGCCAGCAGATCGCCAGTGCGCCACAGGCAACCGCTGATACATCTGCGCTCGAAACACGTTTGGCAGCACTCGAGAGCTCCACGGCATCCGGTGGCGGCGATGTCGCCAACAAGCTCGCCTCGCTTGAAAGCACAGTCTCGACCCTGCAATCGGAAAAAGCAGCGCAGGACACGGCCAATGCCGATTTGACGCGCCGCCTGAGTGACGCAGAAACCAAGATCAACGAACCACGCGATGACATCGAAGTCGCGCGCGCCATTGCGTCCGCCGGTCTGAAAGCCGCCATCGATCGCGGCGGGCCGTTCCTGACGGAGCTCGATACCCTGTCGCGCGTCACGCCCGACGATCCGGCGATACAGTCGTTGCGGCCCTTCGCCAACACAGGTGTGCCGTCCCGCTCCGAGCTGTCGCGCAATTTCCCTGATGTTGCAAATGCCATGCTCGACTCGCTCAACCAGACCGACCCCAATCAGGGCATCATCGATCGCCTCGCAGAAAGCGCGCTGTCGCTGGTCAAGGTCCGGCCGGTGGGCAATGTAGAAGGCGAAGGTGCTGACGCCAAGATCGCCCGCATCGAGGACAAGCTGCGCAATGGCGACCTGAAGGGCGCCTCGCTGGAATGGGACGGACTGCCTGAACCTGCCAAGGCCGTATCTTCTGACTTCAAGACATCGCTCGATGCCCGCGTTCAGGTCGAAGACCTCGTGAACGGCACGCTGACGCGCGCCATCACCAGCACCGGCCAGCAGGGGTAAGACATGACAAAGATTATCAGTTTCGTCGTCATCGTTCTTCTCATCGGCTTCGGTTTCTCGTGGCTGGCAGACCGCCCTGGTGTCCTGTCCATCGTCTGGCAGGGCCAACTGATCGAGATGAGCCTCATGGTGGCGGCCTCCATCGTGGCAACACTGATTGCAGCCGTGATGATCGTCTGGTGGCTGTTCAACACCGTCTGGAATTCGCCGCATGCGGCACGCCGCTATTTCCGCTCCCGTAAGCGCGACCGGGGCTATCAGGCTCTGTCGACGGGGCTGATAGCAGCCGGTGCTGGCAATGCTCTTCTCGCCCGCAAGATGACGGCGCGAACACAAGGGCTGTTGAATGCCGATCAGGAGCCGCTGATCCATCTTCTAGAGGCACAGGCCGATCTGATCGAAGGCAAATACGATGCTGCCCGCCGCAAATTCGAGGCGATGGCGCAGGACCCGGAAACACGCGAGCTTGGTCTTCGCGGTCTTTACATGGAAGCCCGTCGCCAGGGCGCCAACGAAGCGGCGTTGGAATATGCCGAGGATGCGGCCAAGAACGCGCCTTACCTGCCATGGGCCGCGCAGGCGACCCTTGAGAGCAAATCCCGCAACGGCGAATGGGACGATGCCATCCGTCTGCTGGACCAACAGAAGGCGGCAAGCGTTATCGAGCGCGGCGAAGCAGAGCGCTTGAAAGCGGTTCTGCTGACGGCAAAAGCGGAAGAGAAATTCGAAAGCGATCCGAAGGCCGCGCGCGAAGATGCCAAGCACGCGTTGAAACTCTCCAAGGGGCTGGTGCCTGCGGCTCTGGTTGCTGCAAAGTCCTATCTGCGCGAAGACAATCTGCGCAAGGCAGCGGCCGTTCTTGAGCCAGTTTGGAAGATCGCACCGCACCCGCAGATCGCCCAGCTGTATGTGCGTGCCCGCAGTGGCGATACAGCCATAGACCGCCTCAAGCGCGCCGAGCGGCTTGAGAGCCTGAAGCCTAATAATGTTGAAGCGCTCTTCGCCGTCGCACAGGCCGCTCTCGATGCCCAGGATTTCACACGCGCCCGCACTAAGGCTCAGGCCGCCGCCCGCATCGAGCCGCGCGAAAGCACCTTCCTGCTGCTCGCTGATATCGAGGAAGCCGAAACCGGTGACCAGGGACGCATTCGTCACTGGATGGCGCAGGCCTTGCGCGCGCCTCGAGATCACGCCTGGGTGGCAGATGGCATTGTTTCTGAGAAATGGCTGCCTGCCTCCCCTGTCACAGGGCGTCTGGACGCTTTCGCATGGAAAATGCCATTCGGCCAAGTCGAAGGCCCGGTAGAGGATGTGAGCGTCGACAGCGCATTGTCGTCCCTGCCCGATGTCGCAAAGCCTGAGATTCGTGAAAAGATCATCGAGGTACCGGTTCCGGTGAAAACTGTGGAGCCTGCGCTCAAGCCAGACACGACTGTGGCGACAGTGGAAAAGCCGACAACGCCGAAACCCGTTGTCGTGGATGCCACCGAGGACAAGCGGCTTGAAAAGCAACAGGAGCCCGTCGCCTTCTTCGGAGGGGCGCCGGACGATCCGGGCGTTAAGAAACCTGTGACCGAGCCCGACGAAAAAACACGACTGAAATTGTTTTAACCGATGTAAGGACCCTTATGCTCGAGCGCATTCAGTCATTTTTCCATACTCTTACGCAAGGCAGCGCATCTGAGGACTTCGCACCTGACGACCTGCGTGTCGCGATCGCCGCACTGTGTTTTCAGGTCATGGAGGCAGACGGCACCGTTTCCAAGGTTGAGCGTCAGCGTCTGCGTGAGCTGCTGCACGAGCATTATGATCTCAGCTCCAGCAAACTGGACGCGTTGATGGATGCAGGCCGCGAGGCCGGGCGCGAAGCGGTCGACTACTATCGCTTCACCGCCGACATTCGCCGCCATCTGGATGAGGAAAAACGCATCGAGTTGATCGGCATCCTCTGGGATATCGTCTATGCCGATGGCGAACGCAACGAGATGGAAGATCATGTCATCTGGCGTGTTGCCGATCTCCTGGGCGTATCGGTCCGAGACCGCGTTTTGCAGCGCCAGCAAGCTGCAACGCATGTAAATATATCCGACGAAAGCGAAAACCAGAAAGATGCTGTTTGACCCATCCTGCCAGAGAGGCAGTCAAGACAGAATCTTGATCGTGCTCCACCAGGAACGATCCACGCCAGGCCGAGTGGGGCAGATGCTGGTCGAAAAAGGCTATCGGCTCGATATCCGGCGGCCCCCACTGGGCGACGAGCTCCCGACCACCTTGTCGGCGCATCGCGGCGCTGTGATATTCGGTGGTCCTATGAGTGCCAACGATCCCGATGCCTTTATCCAGACCGAAATCGACTGGCTCAAAGTTCCGCTGACAGAAAACAAGCCATTTCTGGGAATTTGCCTCGGCGCGCAAATGCTCTCCAAGCACTTGGGCGCAAAGGTTGTTGCCGATAGCGATGGCAGAGTGGAAATCGGCTGGTATCCCCTGCATGCGACCGAAAAAGGCCGCCTGCTTTTGCCCCGTTGGCCGCAGATGGTCTATCACTTTCACCGCGAAGGATTTGAATTGCCGCACGGTGCAGAGCTGCTGGCCACGGGCGATGCCTATCCTAACCAGGCTTACCGCTACGGCCAGAATGCCTGGGGTCTGCAGTTTCACGCGGAATTGACACGCGCCATGATGCAGAGCTGGGTGGTGCGTGGTGCTGAGAAATTTGGCATGCCGAACGCACAGGTCGGAAGCCAGCACCTGGAAGGCCGAATGCTATTCGACAACGCGCTCAAGGCGTGGCTCTCGCAGTTTCTGGATTTGGTCTTCAACGGCACGCTAAAGAAAACAGACGCGTCTAGCTACGCAGCACTTCCGTCAGCTTGACGCCAATGACGTTGTCGTCATTGTCGGAAACGATTTCGCCTCGACCGATGGTTTGCCCGTTGACCCGGATTTCGACCGGATCGCCAAAACGCTTGTTCAGGAGAACGACTTGATCTTTGGTCAGGGCCATCAGCGCGGAAACGGGAACCTGCGCTTGCCCGATCACGACTTCCATCGTCAGCGGTATCTCATCGAAATGTTTGCCTGACGGCTGCTGTGAGGCGACAAGCGCGCGGCTGTTATCGTGCACCGGTTGGCCCCAATCCGATAGTTGCGCCCGTACAGCTTGGCGTTCCGACATGGGAGAGTTCAGTGCGTGCTCGACCCGGTAAGGCTGGTTGAAACTTGCGCCGACAGCCGGCCACGCGAAAGGCGCAGTACCGTCACTTGAATCCATCATGGAACACCTCAGCAAATCGAATCAGCCCCATTCATAGGGTCGATTTCATTCTAGTCGAGCCGCTGAGCCCGTTGGCTGCGGATTTGCAAAAGAATGACGACATGATTAACGCAGACTTAACATCCACAGGCGCGCGCTCGCATATGTCGTGCAGACCGGACGCCTGCATCAAAATGGCACGCATGTTCAAACTGGTGCAATTTCGGTCGTGGTGACGATCGACCGTGTCACACGTCAGGACAGATGGCGGGGTCAAGTAAAGCAGAGGACGATTGCGCGGCGGATTGCAAAAACAGCGGAGTGCCGCCTGGAAGAGCATGCAAATCAACGGCCACTTGCCGGTTGCCGTGCGAATGACTAAATGTCACCCAACAACGAATGGAGACATTGATGCTTGCCCTGTTTCAGACAATCGATCTGGCGTTAAACCTTTATACCTGGGTGCTGATTATCAGCGCCATTTTCTCTTGGCTCTATGCCTTCAATGTCATCAATTCTTCGAACCAATTCGTCGGCGCGATCGGCAGCTTCCTCTACAACGTCACCGAACCGGCGCTGCGACCCATCCGTCGTATTCTGCCAAACCTCGGCGGCATCGACATTTCGCCGATCATCCTGCTGTTGATCATCTTCTTCATCCGCTCGCTGATGTGGAATACGATCTATCCGCTGGTCGCTTGATCGGCTCCTACCGACATAAAAAATCCTCCGGATCGGTTTCGACCCGGAGGATGTGTCGTTTGCAATATGCGGTCGTTTAAATCAGCTCTGCGCCTTGTAGCGTTCGATGGCTTCGACGATCAGCTTCTTGGCGACGTCAACATTCTGCCAGCCGCCCATCTTCACCCACTTGCCAGGCTCCAGATCCTTGTAGTGCTCGAAGAAGTGCTCGATCTGCTTCAGCGTGATCTCGGGCAGGTCCGTATAGTTCTGAACCTTGTCGTAACGCTGTGTCAGTTTTGGCGCAGGAACGGCGAGGATTTTTTCGTCCTTGCCGCCGTCGTCTTCCATGATCATCACGCCGATCGGGCGCACATTGATCACACAGCCTGGTACCAATGGGCGGGTATTGCAGATCAGCACATCGATCGGATCACCGTCTTCCGACAGCGTATGCGGCACGAAGCCGTAGTTACCCGGATAGGTCATCGGGGTATAGAGAAAACGGTCAACGACCAGAGCGCCCGCGTCCTTATCCATCTCGTACTTGATCGGGTGGCCACCAACCGGGACCTCCACAATCACATTGATATCATCCGGCGGGTTCTTGCCGATAGAAATAGCATCGATACGCATTCGCTTCCCTCGATTAGGTGGGTTGGACTGGCATGTCGATACTGGGAAAGTCGCCACTTTGCAACACGACTATGCCGTTTGAGGCAAAACTCCTCACGAAAACAACGGGTTTTCCGTTACAAGAAACAGGAGGCTCACGGGCGAGGTCTAAGCACTGACAGAGCACAAGGCGACCGCAAAAAAGCAGCCGCCAACTATATCAAAGTAATGGAAACGCGTTGCTGATCGATCTTAAAGATCGATGATCGTCCCACGGCCATCGTTCCAAACGCGCATGTTCTGCTGCTCGCGCTGGCGCGGCTTAACGGGAATGGGAGCGGGCTTCAGCCGGGCGGACAACAGACGAGCGGCACTGAGCACGGCCAAGGTGCCGATAAGCGCAACCGTCAGAGACGCTGTGAAGAGTGCGGCCAGAGCCAGAATTGCAATGCTGGAAGCCGCGAAGAAGAATGTACGAATGCCCTGCATGATCCAAACCTTTCTGTCCAGACGAATGTGGGCCTTCTCTGCGTCGCTTGCAAGAGGATGCGCACCGCCTATCTGCTTGCGAATGTCACAAAAGGTTGACACAAGTGCGGCATGGCCGATTTTTATTTCAGCAATATTGTTCGCCCACGCCGGTCCCTTCTGTCGGTGCCAGCCATCAACCTGCGCGCACTGGCAAAACTCGGCACACTGGATTGCGACGGCGTCATTTTCGATCTGGAAGATTCGGTCGCACCGGATGCGAAGGACGAGGCACGCGACAACCTCCTGACCTTCTTCAAGGAAACGCCGCTGGCCGGGCGTGAAACGATCATCCGCATCAACCCCATCTCCACTACGACGGGGCAGAACGATCTGAAGACGATTTTGACCTGCGCGCCGGACGCCATACTGCTTCCAAAGGTCGAGCAGCTTTCCCACATCCAGGACGTCGCTGATCTCTTGGCAGAGGATGACGCACCGGAAAACCTGAAAATATGGGCGATGATCGAGACGCCGAAGGGCGTTTTGAATGCCGCCGCCATCGCCGAAGCGTCCCACACGACGGGCGCGCGGCTGGGCGGCTTTGTGGTCGGGCTTAACGATCTGCGCAAGGACACGCGGGTTCCCGCTGAAGCCGGGCGCACGTACCTCGTGCCGTGGCTGATGCAGATCGTGCTCGCCGCCCGCGCCTATGGCTTGGATGTCATCGACAGCGTGTCCAATGACTTCCGCGACCTCAATGCCTTTGCCGCAGAATGCGAGCAGGGCCGCTCCATGGGCTTCGATGGCAAGATGCTGATCCACCCGGCCCAGATCGACGCCGCAAACCGGGCTTTTGAACCCACCGAATCGGCTCTGGACGAGGCGCGCGAGATCATTTCGGCTTTCGCCAAACCGGAATCTGTGGGATTGAACGTCATCAATTCCAACGGGAAAATGATCGAACGGCTGCATGTCGGCCCAGCTGAACGGCTGGTCGCCATGGCCGACATCATTGCCCAACGAAAGGCAGCAACACCATGAAAGTCTATCGTTTCATCACCGGTCCCGACGACGCAAAGTTCTGTCATCGCGTCACCGAAGCCCTCAACAAAGGCTGGGAACTGGCGGGATCACCGACCTACGCGTTCAATGCGGCAACCGGCGTCATGCACTGCGGACAGCCGGTCACCAAGACCGTCGAAGGCAAGGAATACCACCCGGATATGAAGCTGGGCGAGCAGTAAAGACCTACACCATCATCCCGCAAACTCGGCGCTGCTGGATGCCAAATCAAGTCCGCCATGACGGGTTAGATGATCGAATCAGCGATCCGTCGCCGCCTCGTCGGCGCTTTCTTCGATGCGCTCCATGTCGTCGTCCGACAGGCCGAAATGGTGGCCGATTTCATGGATGAGGACGTGGGTGATGATATCGCCCAGCGTCTCCTCGTTTTCAGCCCAGTAATCGAGGATCGGTCGACGGTAGAGGATGATGCGGTTGACCATCTCGCCGGTTTCCATGGTGAAACGTTCTGAAATGCCGCGTCCTTCGAACAGACCGAGCAGATCGAACGGCGTTTCCAGCGCCATGTCCTCGAACACCTCATCGGTCGGAAAATCCGCGATCTCGATGATCAGGTCCTTGGTCAGCGCGCGAAACTCTTCCGGCAAATGGCCATATGCCTCGATGGCAAGCGATTCGAACGCTGAAAGTGTCGGCGCGTGGCGATCCCGCCAATCGTCGGTTTTGTCTATGCGGGCCATTTCTGCTCCTTGTTGAGAGGCCCATATAAACCCTTGCCGACGAAATTTCGAGGCCTGTTTGCCACAAGTGGTTAAATCCCCCGAGATTCTTGGCCATTTGGGGTGTTTTCGATGCCCTCCAGACCTTGACAGAAAGGGCTTGCTCGCGTATCCGGCACGTGAAATTGAGGGCGTATTGCGTCTTCCGTTTGTATCGCTTTGTCAAAAGCGGTTTCACCGGCGCGGTTTCCACAAGCATAAAGCCTAAAGAAGCCAAGCTATTCGACTGATAAAAAGACGGCCAGACCGCATTTGCGGGCAGAGCCGGAACGAACATGAAAGGGTAAAAAATGTTCGCAGTCATCAAGACCGGCGGTAAGCAGTACCGTGTAGCGGCCAACGACGTGCTCACAATTGAAAAATTGGAAGCAGACGCTGGCGCAACTGTAGAATTCACCGAAGTTCTCGTGATCGGCGTTGGCGCTGACGCACAGTTCGGCGCACCTTTCGTTGCAGGCGCAACGGTCAAGGCTGAAGTTGTCGAACACAATCGCGGCAAGAAGGTCATCGCCTTCAAGAAGCGTCGTCGTCAGAACTCCAAGCGTACGCGCGGTCATCGTCAGCATCACACCGTCGTCCGCATCACGGACATCGTTGCAGCCTAATCGGCGCGACACGGGAAACAAGGTTTAAAGGAGACATCCAATGGCACATAAAAAAGCTGGCGGTTCATCGCGTAACGGTCGCGATTCGAATTCCAAGCGCCTTGGCGTGAAGAAGTTCGGCGGCGAAGCCGTCATTCCAGGCAACATTATTCTGCGCCAGCGCGGAACGCAGTGGCATCCCGGCGCCAATGTTGGCCTCGGCAAAGACCACACGATTTTCGCGCTGACAGCCGGCAACGTGTCCTTCCGCTCGAAGGGCAATGGCCGCGTATACGTGTCTGTCGCACCGAAAGCGGAAGCCGCAGAATAAGCCGGTCGCGTCATATGCAGCCGGTGTCCCAATGACCCGGCTGAGACGTAACAGGTTCAGTCATTAAAAAGGGGAGTTGGGGCACCACCCAACTCCCCTTTTTTCTTAACCTCATGGAGGGACTGAACCATGCAAGCTGAATTGTTAAGGGAAGACCAATCACGGTCACCCGAAGAACGGCCGAGACCTGATCGGTCGAGGAGCGATTGCCCCGTCTTATTATCGCAAAGGCTCGTCATGCGCGCCCCTCACGAAGAAGACATTGACGCCCTTGCCCATCTTGCCAACAACGCCAATATCGCGACCATGGTGTCGCGTATGCCGCACCCTTACACGGCCAAAGATGCCGCGGATTTCGTGCGACGTGCAAAAGTGGGCGAGATTGGCAAGTGCGTCTATGCGATTACCCGCATGGAGAACGGCGAGTTTATGGGCTGCTGTGCGCTGGAGCCGCAGGCCGATCAAAACACCCTCGAAATGGGCTATTGGCTGGGTGAACCCTACTGGAACAAGGGCTATACGACCGAAGCCGCTCATGCCCTGATCGACATGGCGTTCCGAACCCGCGACATCGAGCAGATCGACGCACGGTGCCGCGTCACCAACATCGCCTCGCGCCGGGTCATACAAAAGTGCGGTTTCCAGCTTCAGGGTTCCGGCATGGTCGGTTCGCTGGCGCTGGGCGGCATGGTACCCGTCGAATGGTATCGGCTGGATCGCAAGACATGGGTTTCGCTGAGAAGCTGGGGAGATATGCGATGAGAACGGCTCAGGTGAAGAACCCTCTGGCAAGACCAAGTCATATCCAGACGCTGGAGACCCGCCGACTGGTGCTGCGCCCGCAGCGCCTTTCGGATGCTGGAAGCATTGCGCAATCGCTCAGCGACTTCCAGGTCACGCGCATGCTCGCGCGTGTCCCGGCACCCTATTACAGGCAGGACGCTCTGGAGTGGTTGATCCTGCGAACAGCAGGGCAGGGTTGGGATTTTGCCATCACCTGCGGTGACGATACGCTGATCGGCGTCGTCTCGATCGAAGAGCTTCATGGCGAGTGGCGTCTCGGATATTGGCTCGACCGTGCCCATTGGGGCAAGGGCCTTATGACCGAGGCAGTGGCCAGCGTGGTCGAGCATTTCTTTCAGCAGATGCCGGAAGAGGTGCTTTATTCCGGCATGTTTGCGGATAACCCCGCGTCACTGCGGGTGCAGGAGAAGCTCGGTTTTCAGATCATCGGATGCCATGAAATCTATGCCGTTGCACGCGCAAGCATGGTGACGCATCTGGATACCGCATTGACGGCAGAGGCTTTTCGAAGGCCGCGACCGTAAACAACATCAAACAAGGCCGGTTTTATCGCAGACCGGCCTTGCCCTATCGGCTTTCCCGCCACGATAATCTTTGACCTTGAGAGCCTGCGCCTATATTTGGAGCGACAGATCCTTTTTTTAAAAGCAAGTCCGCAAACCTTTGCTGGAATTGCCACTAAGTTGACAGAACGGCCAAGACGATGAAATTTCTCGATGAAGCAAAAGTTTATATTCGCTCCGGCGACGGCGGTGCCGGCGCGGTTTCCTTCCGGCGCGAAAAATTCATCGAATTCGGCGGCCCTGACGGCGGTGATGGCGGGCGTGGTGGCGATGTGTGGGTGGAGGTCGTCAATGGTCTCAACACGCTGATCGACTTTCGCTTCCAGCAGCACTTCAAGGCCACCATCGGCCAGCATGGTATGGGCCAGGGCCGCACCGGCGCAAAAGGTGCCAGTGTCGTGTTGCGCGTACCCGTTGGCACGCAGATTTTTGAAGAAGACAATGAAACGCTGATTATCGATCTGACCAAGGAAGGTCAGCGGTTCCGTCTGGCTGCGGGTGGTAATGGCGGCTTCGGTAATGCCTATTTCAAGTCCTCGACCAATCAGGCTCCCACGCATGCCAACCCCGGCCTTGCGGGTGAGGAAAAGATGATCTGGCTTCGCCTGAAGCTGATTGCCGATGCAGGTCTGGTGGGCCTCCCCAATGCTGGCAAATCTACGTTCCTCGCGACCGTTACGCGTGCGCGTCCAAAAATCGCCAACTATCCCTTCACCACGCTGCACCCCAATCTGGGTGTTGCGACCATCGATGGCCGCGAATTCGTTCTGGCCGATATTCCGGGCCTGATCGAAGGCGCGCATGAAGGCGTTGGTATCGGCGACCGGTTCCTCGGTCACGTCGAGCGCACCCGTGTTCTGCTGCACCTTGTTTCGGCGCAGGAAGAGAATGTCGGCAAGGCTTACAAGACCGTCAAACGTGAGCTTGCTGCCTATGGAGGCGGGTTGACCGACAAGCCTGAAATCGTGGCACTTTCGCAGATCGACGTGCTCGACGAAAAGGAATTGAAGAAGAAGGCGAAGGAACTAGAGAAGGCCTGCGGTCGTCCGCCGCTTCTTCTGTCTGCTGCGGCCCATATCGGTATGCTCGAAACTCTTCGTGAGCTTCGCGACATTATCGTGTCCGACAGCCGTGGCGGACATACCGCCATGCCGGATCGCTCCATGCCCGTAGAAGACGAGATCGAGGATGGAGACGACCGCCTATGACGTCGATTTCGACATTGGCGCGAAAACCTCTCGGTAGCCATCACCGCATCGTCATCAAGATCGGCTCTGCCCTTCTGGTCGACCGCGCGAGTGGCTTGAAGAAGGAATGGCTGGATGCGATCTGCGAGGATATCGCAGCGCTGAAGGCCAATGGTGCCGATGTGCAGGTGGTTTCCTCCGGCGCTATCGCGCTGGGGCGCACCGTTCTGGGTCTACCATCCGGTGCCCTGAAGCTGGAGGAAAGCCAGGCGGCAGCAGCCGTCGGCCAGATCGCGCTGGCACGCGCGTGGTCGGAAAGCCTCTCCAAGCACGATATCGTCGCGGGCCAGATTCTGCTGACGCTGTCCGACACGGAAGAGCGTCGCCGTTATCTCAACGCCCGTGCGACAATCAATCAGCTTCTGAAAATCGGCGCGATCCCGATCATCAATGAAAACGACACGGTTGCGACGACGGAAATCCGCTACGGCGACAACGACCGGCTGGCGGCGCGCGTGGCGACGATGACAGGGGCAGACATCTTGGTGCTGCTCTCGGACATCGACGGGCTCTACACCGCCCCGCCGCATCTCGATCCCGACGCGCAGTTTCTGGAAACGATTGCCAAGATCACGCCTGAGATCGAAGCCATGGCGGGTGGGGCGGCGTCCGAACTGTCGCGCGGCGGCATGCGCACCAAGATCGATGCAGGTAAGATCGCAACCGCCGCCGGTTGCGGCATGATCATCGCGTCGGGCAAAACGCTCAACCCGTTGAAAGCCATCGAAAACGGCGCGCGCTCCTCCTGGTTTGCGCCGTCGGGAACGCCCGTCACGGCCCGCAAGACCTGGATTGCCGGACAGCTTCAGCCGGTCGGCGAGTTGCATGTGGATGCCGGTGCGGAAAAGGCACTCTATGATGGCAAGAGCCTTCTTCCCGCCGGTGTGACCCTGGTGAAGGGCAATTTCGGCCGCGGTGATGCGGTTGTCATCATCGGCGCGCAAGGTCGGGAAATCGCCCGCGGTCTGGCCGGCTACGATGACGACGAGGCGCGCCAGATCAACGGGCACAAGTCCAACGAAATCGAGGCGATCCTCGGTTATGTCGGTCGCGCAGCGATGATTCATCGCGACGATCTGGTCATGACGGGTCTTTCCGTCAAACTGAAAAATGCAAATAAGGATGAGGTCGATGCCTGAACAGGCCGTGAAGCAGAGCCATGATATTGAAACGCTGATGATGTCCATCGGCGCTCAGGCAAAAGCTGCTTCGCGACCGTTGTCCATCGCCAGTGCGGATCAGAAGAACCGCGCGCTACTGGCTATGGCCTCTGCCATCGAGGCTTCGATGTCCAAAATCCTCGACGCCAATGCCAGGGATGTCGCGGCGGCTGAAACTTCAGGCGTTGCCGCCTCCTTCATCGACCGTTTGAAACTCGACAATGCGCGGATCGCAGGGATCGCCGAGGGCATTCGCTCCATCGCGGCCCTTGCCGATCCTGTTGGAGAGGTCATCGCAGCCTGGGATCGTCCCAACGGGCTGAAGATCGAACGCGTCCGCACGCCGCTCGGCGTCATCGGCGTCATCTATGAAAGCCGCCCGAATGTCACGGCGGATGCCGGTGCGCTGTGCCTGAAGGCGGGCAATGCTGTGATCCTGCGCGGTGGTTCGGATTCGCAATATTCATCGCGCGCTATCCATGCCTGCCTCGTGGAAGGCCTGAAGATCGCGGGACTTCCAGAGCATGCGATTCAACTCGTGCCTGTTACGGATCGCGCTGCCGTCGGCAGTCTGCTGGGCGGGCTCGGCGGCACGGTGGATGTCATCGTTCCGCGCGGCGGCAAAAGCCTCGTGGCGCGTGTTCAGTCGGAAGCCCGTGTTCCGGTCTTTGCCCATCTGGAAGGCATCTGCCACGTTTATGTCGATAAGTCTGCCGATCTGGAGATGGCGAAAAACATCGTACTGAACGCCAAGATGCGCCGCACCGGCATATGCGGCTCGGCCGAAACGCTGCTGGTCGATGCTTCTGCCGTGTCAACGCATCTGGAACCGCTGGTGAGGATTTTGCGCGACGCCGGTTGCGAAGTGCGTGGCTCGGCAGCGGTGCAAAACGCTGTCGAAGGTGTGATCGCAGCGACGGAAGAAGACTGGCGCACGGAATATCTCGACGCCATCATTTCGGTTGATGTCGTGGACGGAATTTCCGGTGCCATCGCGCATATCGGCACTTACTCGTCCAATCACACCGAAGCTGTGATTGCTGAAGATGCCGCAGTGGTCGAACGCTTCTTCAACGAGATCGATTCGGCCATTTTGCTGCACAATGCCTCCACGCAGTTTGCCGATGGCGGTGAATTCGGCATGGGCGCGGAAATCGGCATCGCCACCGGCAAGATGCATGCGCGCGGCCCCGTGGGCGTCGAGCAGCTGACGTCCTTCAAATACCGTGTGCATGGCACCGGCCAGACGCGGACCTGATATGTGACTGACGATTGTGGTCTGGACAAACGTTACCTTACCATGCCGCACACGGAGCGCGGCATGGTCATCGGCCTGTTCGGCGGGTCTTTCAATCCACCCCATGCGGGCCATGCGCTGGTTGCCGAAATTGCTCTGCGACGGCTGGGTCTCGATCAGCTGTGGTGGATGGTGACGCCCGGCAACCCGCTGAAGAACAGGGCCGACCTCGCCCCCCTCAAAAACCGCATCGACGCCTGTGAGGAGTTGATCTCGGACCCACGCGTCAAGGTGACCGCCTTCGAGCAATCCTTCGGTGTCACCTACACCGCCAATACGCTGCGGCTGATCAAGGCGAAGAACCCGCATGTCCGGTTCATCTGGATCATGGGTGCCGACAATCTGCGCAATTTCCATCGCTGGCAGAAATGGCGCAAGATCGCCGAGACCTTCCCGATTGCCGTCATCGACAGGCCAGGCGCAACGCTTGCCTATCTCTCCTCCACCATGGCGCAGGCCTTCAGCCATGCCCGCGTGGACGAAGACGATGCGGGTGTTCTCTGGACAAAAACCGCGCCCGCCTGGGTTTTCATCCACGGGCCACGCTCGACGCTGAGTTCCACTGCTTTGCGCAACGATCGTAGATGAAGTATGAGGCATACAAGCCTCTCCCACATCTTGAAAACTTAACGCTTTGATGCCAACTTTACTGTGTGGCGTGAAGAATCGCTGCACAGTATCTGGTTTGTCATTTCGGAAAGGAAAACCACTGACAACAGTACACACCAAGGGAAGAGCTTTCAGCGCTATCCCAAAGAGCATGGAGAGTGGCGTTGATGCTGCCCGTCGTGCCCTCGGAACCGTCCTCGCCAGTGTCGAGGACTCCAAAGCAGAAGACATCGTTTACCTGAACATTGCCGGAAAATCGGCGCTTGCGGACTACATGGTTGTGGTGTCCGGGCGTTCCAACAGGCATGTCTCGGCGATCTGCGAACATCTCATGTCCGATATGAAGGACGAGGGCTTCGGCCATTCGCGTATCGAAGGCCTCGAGAACGGCGATTGGGTCGTGATCGATGCGGGCGATGTCATCATCCATGTGTTCCGTCCAGAAGTCCGAGCGTTCTATAACATCGAAAAGATGTGGGCCGCTCCCGACATCGAGGAAGAAACGCTGCACTGATGCGGTTTCAAGGCCGATGCACCGCATCGGCCGCATAGAAATCCGCAGCCTGTCCTGATAGAAACGCAAATGACGACGTTTGCGATACGGATGGATGTGTGAATGCGGATTTCGATTTTTGCGGTGGGACGGCTCAAATCCGGCCCTGAAAAAGATCTTGCGTCGCGCTATCTGGACCGTTTCGCCAAGACCGGACCTGCCATAGGCTTGGAATTTGCCCGCATCATCGAGGTTGCCGAAAGCCGCGCTTCGAATGCCGATACCCGCAAGCGGGAAGAAGCTGCCATGCTGGAAAAGCATCTGACAGATGGCGCAGTCCTTATTCTGCTGGATGAACGCGGCAAGGCGCTTAACAGCCCGGCCTTTGCTGATCTCTTCGGCAACATGCGCGATAGCGGCAAACGCGACCTGATGATCGCCATCGGTGGCGCGGACGGTCTCGATCCGTCGTTATACGACAAAGCCTCTGCCACCTTATGCCTGGGAAAGCTCACATGGCCGCACCAGTTGGTGCGAATTTTGATTGCCGAACAGCTGTATCGTGCCGTGACGATCCTGTCCGGCCATCCATATCACCGCGTCTAACGTTTTTGCGCCACACGTTGCACCACAAATTCGGCCATCAAATTGCCTGCCGTAACGTGCCTATTGGCGCAAAGCGGCGAAGCAGCGTATGGTCGCCAATCTCTTCGACGGTTAGACATGTTTCATGAACGGTAACGGCAGCAAACACAGGCACACAGCGCTTCCGGGCGTGATTCTGGCTGCCTGCATGTTTGCGTCCTATCCATCTGTCGGCGCATTTTCGCAAGAGGATGTTCCACCCCCGCCTGCCGTTCAGGACACCAATACCCAGCCCAGTGACCTCGATGCTCTGGAAAAACGCCGTGACCAGAACAGGCAGGATTTGCAGGAGCTGGTCGATAGCATCGGCCTGTCCGAAGACAAATCCCGCCAGCTTCAGGACAGCATTGCCGCGCTCAATCAGGACACGGCACGCATCAAGGATGAGCTGATCGCCTCGGCTGCCCGTCGCAAGGACCTCGAAGGCAAGATCAGCGATGGCGAAGATCGGCTTGCCAAGCTCGGTGTTCGCGAAGACGGCGTCAAGGCGTCGTTGCGAGAACGGCGCGGCGTGCTGGCTGAAGTGCTCGCAGCACTTCAACGCATGGGCCGCAATCCCCCCCCTGCTCTCCTCGTTTCGCCGGAAGATGCGCTGGCATCGGTGCGCAGCGCCATCCTTCTCGGCGCTGTCGTTCCAGGCATCCGTTCGGAGACCGAAAAGCTGGTGTCTGCTCTCAAAGAGTTGACCGACCTGCGCCAGGCCATCGCCAGCGAAAAAGAACAGCTGACGGTAACGATGACGGCAAGCCTCGAAGAGGAAAAACGGCTCGATCTTTTGCGTCTCGAAAACGAGAAGCGCAACACCCAGACGGCGAGCGACCTTGAGTCAGAACGTAAGCGTTCTGAAGAACTTGCGAGCAAGGCGACCAGTCTCGAAGGGCTGGTTTCATCGCTTGAAAGCGAAATTTCCTCGGTGCGTGACGCCAAGGAAAAAGAGCGTCAGGAACAGGAGCGATTGGCCGCTTTACCCCAGGCTGACCGCGACAAAGTGCAGGCCCAAACCGACGCCGGAATGCCCGATAAAAACCGCATTGCGCCCGCATATCCGTTTTCGAGTCTGAAGGGTAAGCTGGCCATGCCGGTCTCCGGAGATGTGCTGCGAAAGTTCGGCGACGCCGACGGAACCGGGCATTTTTCCAAGGGGATCGTGGTTGCAACCGGCCCGGAGGCACTGGTAACGGCGCCTGCTGATGGTTTCGTGGTTTTTGCCGGGGAATTTCGCAGTTATGGCCGCATGATCATTCTCAATGCCGGTGACGGATATCATCTGGTGCTGACAGGCATGGACAATGTGAGGACAAGGCAGGGCATGTTCGTGTTCTCCGGCGAACCGATCGCGTCCATGGGCGCAAAAAGAGTGGCAAGTGCTGCTGCATTGGCGCTGGAAACTGACAAGCCGACACTTTACATTGAATTTAGAAAAGACGGCGTACCAGTTGATTCTCAACCATGGTGGACCGTGAAAAATACCGGAAGGGCGCGCAATGATTCGTAAGGCTTCACTTCTCCTCATTGGTGGACTTATGGGTGCCACAGCGATGAGCGTTATCTACTCGGCCAGCATGCCGGCACAGGCTGCCGGCCCTTCGACCTACAAGGAGCTGTCGATTTTTGGTGACGTGTTCGAGCGCGTGCGTGCCCAATATGTGACGCCACCGGATGATAAGAAGCTGGTTGAAAACGCCATCAACGGCATGCTGAGCTCGCTCGATCCGCATTCGAGCTTCCTGAATGCACAGGATGCGACCGACATGCGCTCCCAGACTAAGGGTGAGTTCGGCGGTCTCGGCATCGAAGTGACGATGGAAAACGAGCTGGTCAAGGTCATCTCACCGATGGATGACACACCTGCTGCCAAAGCAGGCATTCTTGCTGGCGACTATATCTCCGAAATCGACGGTGCCCCGGTCCGTGGTCTCAAGCTTGAAGAAGCCGTCGAAAAGATGCGTGGTGCGGTGAAGACGCCGATCAAGCTGACGGTGATTCGCCAGGGCGCTGATAAGCCGCTCGACATCACCGTAATGCGTGAAATCATCGCCGTTCGCGCCGTGAAATCGCGCGTCGAAGGTGGCGATGTCGGTTATCTGCGCGTCATCTCCTTTACGGAAAAGACTTATGATGACCTCGAAAAGGCAATCAAGAAGATCAAGGAAGACGTCCCGGCCGACAAGCTGAAGGGCTACGTTCTTGACCTGCGCCTCAATCCGGGTGGTCTGCTCGATCAGGCGATCAACGTGTCCGACGCTTTCCTGGAGCGTGGCGAGGTTGTTTCGACCCGTGGTCGTAACCCGGAAGAAACCCGTCGCTTCAACGCAACGGCTGGCGATCTGACAGATGGCAAGCCGGTGATTGTTCTCGTCAACGGCGGCTCGGCCTCTGCGTCGGAAATCGTGGCCGGTGCGCTGCAGGATCTGCGCCGTGCGACGGTTCTGGGCACACGGTCCTTCGGTAAGGGCTCCGTCCAGACGATCATTCCGCTGGGCGATACCGGTGCGCTTCGTCTGACGACGGCGCTCTATTACACGCCATCGGGCAAGTCCATTCAGGGTACGGGCATCACGCCTGATATCAAGGTGGATCAGCCATTGCCGGAAGAGCTTCAGGGACGCGTGCGTGCCGAAGGCGAATCCAGCCTGCGTGGCCACATTCAGGGCCAGAGCGAAACGGAAGAGGGTTCGGGCTCCGCAGCCTACGTTCCGCCGGAAGCCAAGGACGATATCCAGCTCAACTACGCGCTGGATCTCTTCCACGGCACCAAGACGGACGCTTCTTTCCCGCCAAACCCTGAAAAGGCTGTCGTCAACAAGCAGTAAGATGTGAGCGCATCGGGTCATCCCGATGCCTTCCCACCATGCTCGCCGTCAAACACGGATAGATCATTGCCTTCAGACCTGCGCAAACCGCTCATGGGTCGACAGAGAAAAAAAAGCGCCGGGTCGTTCCGGCGCTTTTCTGCGCTTGCGGCTCTGTTGGTGCTGGGCGTCGGTGGCATTGGCGGTTTGTCGGTCTACACGGCGCTTTCCCCCGGCAATCTGGAGGGAAGTTCGACCGCACCTGATGTCCATATAACGGCCGCAGGCACATCGTCCGAAACGACCACGCAAGCTGCCAGCACGGACCAGACCGATGGCGCGCTGACGCCCCAAAGCGGTCGGTCTGGCGCGAATGTGCAGAGAAGCACCATGGCAGACGGCAAAGTCGTCTCCGTCTATTCGCCGCGTGAGCGCGACAGCAATAATCCGGTTTTGATGAGCGGCCAGACCTACGGGCAAGACCCGCGCATGGCAGCCCAACCCAATGAGGAACTGCTCGAAGACTCCGCCTTCGGCAGGCTACCAAAGATCAGCGCCGACGGACTGCGCCCGATGGAGCAATATGCAAGGCCATGGTCTGGGGCCAGGGGCACGCGCATCGGCATCATCGTCGGTGGCCTTGGCCTCAGCCAGACCGGCACCCAAAAGGCCATCCGCGACCTGCCGCCGGACGTCACACTCGGTTTCGCCGCCAGCGGCAACAGCCTGCAACGCTGGATGCAGGAAAGCCGTCGGGAAGGCCATGAAATCCTGCTTCAGGTTCCGTTCGAACCCTTCGGTTACCCTGGCACCAATCCCGGACCCGACACCTTGCTCGTTGCCGGTCCCGCCAAACTCAATATGGAGCGCTTGCACCGCTCCATGGCGAAGATCACCAATTATACCGGCATCATGAACTATCTCGGTGGGCGGTTCATGGCCGATGAGAAAGCCCTGGAGCCGGTGATGCGCGACATCGGCAAACGCGGCTTGCTGTTTCTGGACGACGGCTCTTCAGCGCAGTCGAAAAGCGCAGCGATTGCCAAGGCCCAATCGGCCTCTGTCGGTTTTGCCGACTTGCAGCTGGATGACCAGGTCAATGAGAACGCCATCTTGCGCAAGCTGGACGATCTGGAGCGCATCGCGCGCCGGAACGGTTCCGCCATCGGGGTGGCTTCCGCTTTTGACGAAAGCATCGCAGCCATTTCCAAATGGTCGGTGGAAGCATCCGGGCGAGGCATCGAAATCGTCGGCGTCTCCGCACTTGTTTCCGACAAGGCCGGCCCGTAAATCTGTTGGCCACACCACTCCATCCATCGAAGGTCCAAAATGACGATCAAAGCGGACGATCTACCCTACCGCCCCTGTGCCGGAATCATGGTTCTCAATGCTGAGGGGCTGGTCTGGGCCGGGCGGCGGATTTCGCAAGGGAACTCGGAATTCGACGGCTCACCCCAACTCTGGCAGATGCCGCAGGGTGGCATAGACGAAGGCGAGAAGCCGCTTGTGGCCGCCATTCGCGAGCTCTACGAGGAGACGGGCATGAAGACCGTGTCGCTTCTCGCTGAAGCCAGCGACTGGATACACTATGATCTGCCGCCACAACTGATCGGCATCGGTCTGCGCGGCAAATATCGCGGTCAGGCACAGCGCTGGTTTGCGTTTCGCTTCGAGGGCGATGAAAGCGAAATACAGATCAACCCTCCACCGACCGGCCACGAGGCCGAATTCGATGAATGGGCGTGGAAACCGATGGAAAGCCTGCCAGACCTGATCGTGCCGTTCAAACGCGGCGTGTACGAACAGGTCGTCGCCGAATTCCGGCATCTCTCTGATCGATAAAACAAAAAAGGCGGCTGAAGAGCCGCCTTTTCATTCGATAATGACCGATATTATTCGGATTCAGCAGCGTCGGCAGAGTCAGCATTGAGCTGGCCGTACTTGGCTTCGCCGATCTTGTTGAGAAGATCGAGCTGCGTTTCGAGGAAGTCGATATGGCCTTCTTCGTCGATCAGCAGCGTTTCGAACAGCTTCATCGAAACGTAATCGCCGGCATCATGACAGATATCGCGCGAGTTCTTGTACGCTGCGCGTGCGTCATATTCGCCTGCGAGATCCGCTTCCAGCACTTCCTTGACGTTCTGGCCGATTCGCAGCGGTGCGACGGTCTGAAGGTTCGGATGTCCATCGAGGAAGATGATACGGTCGATGATCTTGTCGGCGTGCTGCATCTCTTCGATGGATTCGGCACGCTCTTTCTTGGCGAGCTTTGTGTAGCCCCAGTCGTTCAGCAGTCGGTAATGCAGCCAGTATTGGTTGACCGCACCGAGTTCGAGGAACAAAGCCTCGTTAAGCTGCTCGATGACTCTTGTGTCGCCTTTCAATGTCCGCTCTCCTGTTGTCTTCATGCAATTGTCTCAGGCGGGACATAAAATCAAAAACGTCGGCCTCCGTCGAGTGGCGACGGGCATGATATTCTTCTGTCGTCTTGATGATCAGTTCGACAACGGTCGGGAAACAGCCGCAGCAACGGCCACGTTTGGCCATCGCGTGATACACTTTCGACGGCACAATAAGCTGCCAACAGTCCTCGTCGAGCATCTCATTGATGACGTCGCGAATGTCGTTATCGGTGATGTAGTTACAGCTGCAAACGAGCATGGTTCATTGCCTGTATGACGCAACACGTTGTTTTCATTCTTAAACCAAAACAGGACAGTGGGTGTCAAGAAAAAGATGCGGCCAAACTTTGCAGCAGATATTAGACTCGTTCTAAACTTAACAAAAATCCTCGTCTTTTCATTCAGTTAGCATCTGCTACCGGACGCCGGGACGCTTTCAAGTTTTCGTCAACGCGGCAAAATGAAAACAAGTGATCACGGAAAGTTTACTGACGTGCCGACCCTCACACGAAATACTGGCCGCCATTGGCAGTTAACGTCGACCCCGTGATGAAACCCGCATCGTCGGCAGCCAGAAACAGCGCACACCGGGCAATCTCTTCGGGCTCCCCAAGACGCCCGACGGGAATGTGCGGAAGAATGCGCTCATTCAGCACAGTTTCGGGCACGGCGCGCACCATCTCCGTTCCGATATAGCCGGGGCAGATGGCATTGACGGTGATGTTGCGCGAAGCACCCTCCTGCGCCAGCGCCTTTGTCAGGCCGATGTCACCAGCCTTGGCAGCAGAATAGTTCACCTGGCCCGCCTGGCCCTTCTGGCCGTTGATGGAGGAGATGTTCACGATACGCCCAAAGCCGCGCTCGCGCATGCCTGGCCATATGGGATGCGTCATATTGAAGACGCCTGTGAGGTTGGTGTCGAGCACCTCACGCCATTGCTGCGGCGTCATCTTGTGAAACATCGCGTCGCGGGTAATCCCGGCATTGTTGACGAGCACTTCGATCGGGCCAAGATCGCTCTCGACCTGGGCAATGCCTGCAACACAGGCATCATAATCGCGGATATCCCAGCAATAGGCCGGAATTCCTGTTTCGCTGCGAAAATGCGCAGCGCGCGCTTCGGTGAATGCATAATTGACGGCAACCCTGTAGCCAGCGGCGTGAAATGCCTTGGCAATGGCAGCACCGATTCCGCTCGTCCCGCCCGTTATCAACGCAACACGGCTCATCTCAAGGCCTCCTTTGTTTCTCTGCGTCAGCCTTTAGAGGGGCCAAAGTGGCATTTCGATGATGGTGAGGTCAGAGGCCTTCCAGGCACATGGCGATTCCCATGCCGCCGCCGATGCACAGCGTCACCAGCCCCTTTTTCGCGCTGCGGCGCCTCATTTCGAAAAGCAGCGTGTTGAGAACGCGCGCGCCGGAAGCACCAATGGGATGGCCGATCGCGATCGCCCCGCCATTGACGTTGACGATCTCGGGATCAAGCCCCAGATCACGAACGACAGCACAGGATTGCGCCGCAAAGGCTTCGTTCGCCTCGACCAGATCGAGATCGGAAACCGACCACCCGGCTTTCGCCAACGCCTTGCGCGATGCGGGAATGGGGCCTGTGCCCATGATCTGCGGGTCGACGCCCGCGGTGGCCCAGGATGCGATGCGCGCCAGAGGCCGTAGCCCGCGCTTTTCTGCTTCGGCTTCACTCATCAACAGCACGGCAGCAGCACCGTCGTTGAGACCAGAGGCGTTGCCTGCGGTCACCGTTCCGTCCTTGTCGAAAGCAGGACGCAGCTTTGTCATCGTATCCAGCGAGGCGCCGACACGAATATATTCGTCGGCATCGACGGTCACGTCGCCCTTGCGCCCTTTGATGATGAAGGGGATGATCTCGTCAGCAAATCGTCCGGCCACCTGCGCGGCCTCGGCGCGGTTTTGCGAGGTCACGGCAAACTGGTCCTGTTCATCGCGCGAAAGCTGCCATTGCCGGGCAATGTTTTCGGCGGTAATGCCCATATGATAACCGTAGAAGGCGTCCGTCAGGCCATCCTTCAACATGGTATCGACCATCTTGAAATCACCCATTTTCACGCCACCACGCAGATGCGCGCAATGCGGCGCCATCGACATGGACTCCTGACCGCCTGCGATGATGATCGATGCGTCACCGGTCGCAATCTGCTGCATGCCAAGTGCCACCGCGCGCAGGCCCGAACCGCAAAGCTGATTGATCCCAAAAGCCGTCGCTTCCTGAGGAATACCCGCCTTCATCGCGGCTTGACGCGCCGGGTTTTGCCCCTCGCCTGCCGTCAGCACCTGCCCGAGAATGACTTCATCCACCTCACTTGGCTGAATGCCCGCCCGCTCCAACGCGGCCTTGATGACCGTCGCGCCCAGTTCGTGGGCAGGCGTGTTGGCAAAGCTGCCGTTGAAAGAGCCGACTGCCGTGCGCGCAGCACTGGCAATAACGATCGAGGACGAGGTCATTCCATATCTCCCATTTTGCGGCGCGAGATTGTCAAAGCTTTGAGGCCAAGTCAAACCATCTCCACACCCCCGGCTCCTTAGGAACTTAACAGTCCGCATTGGTGACAAATGCTGCGCAAAAAATTGACTGCTGCATCGCACAAAACATTTGTCACGCCGGTTGATTTGAGCATAAACTTAAAGACGGGAAGAGCAAAAACACCTGATAAGAAGAAAATACCAGGATCGCGAGGAGGCGAGCATGGCCAAACACAGCGGCGAGACCGTTATCAAGAAATATGCCAACCGGCGGCTCTATAACACCGGCACCAGCACCTATGTGACGCTCGAAGACCTCGCCAAGATGGTCAAACGCGGCGAAGAGTTCAAGGTTCAGGATGCCAAGACATCCGAAGACATCACCCACGCCGTCTTGACGCAGATCATCATGGAACAGGAAGGCAAGACCGGGAACACCTTGATGCCCACCGCCTTTTTACGCCAGCTCATTTCCTATTATGGCGACCAGATGCAGATGGTGGTGCCGACCTTCCTCGAACATTCGATGAAGACCTTTTCCGAGCAGCAGAGCCAGATGCAGGAGCATATGGGCAAGGCATTCGGCGACACATCCAACAAGAATTTCTCCACGCCGTTCGGTTTCATGGAGGAGCAGGTCAAGCGCAACACGGAGTTGTTTCGCCAGGCCATGCAGGTGTTTACGCCCTTCCCTATGCCGTCTGCGCAGAAGGAGGCAAAGAAGCCTGATGCTTCCGAAATCGATGAACTGAAGGCGCAATTGCGCACGCTTCAGACCAAACTCGATCAGCTCTGAACGGTTCTGGTTTTTTCAGGCACGCGCAGCAGCAACAGGAAGCCGGCGCCGAGGAAGATCGTCAGCGTCGCCATGCCCAGATGTGCCGAGCCGCTGATGTAGGTGACGAGGGAAAAGGACAGCGTCGCCATAAAGCTGGTGGCGCGGCCTGACAGGGCGTAAATCCCGAAATAGCGACCTGCCTCGGCAACGGTAACGTTGCGTGCGAGGTAGGAGCGCGACGACGCCTGAACCGGGCCAAACGCAATGCCGATCAGGATGCCATAGACAAGATAGGCCTTCTCTGCCGAGCTGGAAAACAGCCCTTCCGTCGTGGAAACGGGAAGCGCCAGCAGGCCGAACAGGGTAGAATCGGTGTAGGTCGAGACGATACCGACCGTCGCCACCAACAACAGAGCAAGGCTGATCAGCACCGTGTTTCGCGATCCTAAGCGTTGATCGACAAAGCCCGCAGCAATACAGCTGCCAATCGCCACTATGTTGAGAATGATGCCATAGATGCCGATTTCGAGCGTGCCCCAACCAAACAGGCCCGCTGCAAAGGCACCCCCCAGGATCAAGACACCGTTGACGCCATCCTGATACAGCATCCGCGCGATCAAAAATCGCGTAATGGCGGGGCGGCCTCTCAATTCCTTCAAGGTCGCCTTCAGCTCCGTCATGCCGGATTGAACCGCCCTTCCGAAGGGCAAGCCCTTCTTGACATCTGGCGTAAAGAAAAACATCGGCAGAATGAAAACGAAATACCACAGTGCGGAGATCGGGCCGGTGATACGGGCGTCTTCGCCAGCCGCCGGATCGAGCCCGAAAAGCGGCGGAATGCCGAGGATCGTCACGCCATTGTCAGGTGCCGCCGCCAGAAACAACACCACGAAGATCAGCACCACCATGCCGCCGAGATAGCCGAGACCCCAGGCTGTGTTGGAAATGCGCCCGACATTTTCCGGCGTGGTCAGCCGCGGCATCATGGAATCATTGAAGACGATAGAAAACTCAGCCGCAATCGACGCGACGATCATGAAGGTCACCGGCCAGATGATGGCAGACCCGGGTGCGGCAAACCACAGCATCGCGAGGCTTGCGATCTTCAGCGTCGCGAAAAACGCGATCCAAGGTTTCCGTGAGCCGGATTGATCGGCGATGGAACCGAGGATCGGCGAGAAGATGGCGATGATGACGGAGGATATCGTCGCCATGTTGCTCCAGGTCGTCTGCGCGGAAATCGGATCCGCCGTCAGCCGGGCAACGAAATAGGGGCCGAAAATGAAAGTCGTGACGACGGTGAAAAAGGGTTGAGCCGCCCAATCGAACAGCATCCAGCCCCAGATGCCACGCTTCGTCACGCTTTGGCCGGTCGCAAGGGAAGAGGAGGCCATTCGTCACCCTTTCGGCCATTATGAAACCAGTAAACTGCCCGGCTGTGATACCGGGCAGTTGGCGTCTGATATCAGACGTTTCGCGCCTGGACTATATCCGAAAGCAATCCGGCGGCAACCGTCAGGCGGGCAAGGTTCGTCTCGCCACTGTCGCTCAAGCCCCCGAGTTCCGACACGATGCGGTTGACCCGCACCCGGTCAGCTGCATACCAGGCCTGCACCGGGTTCTTTTCCTTGGCATATTCCGTCAGCGCCGAGATGACGATGCGGCGGCGTGACGAGGAAATCTGGTCCTGGCTGCGCAAGAGGGCAAGGCTTTCATAATGGTCGGCTGGCGTTACACGCTGGCCTGCATCCAGCAGCCTTGCCACGCGGAAGGTGGCAGACACCGCCGCATAGCTTTCGGCTGCCCGCGCAAGCGTCGTGTTTGCCTGTCCCGCAATCAGCATGATTTCCGGCACATAGACCAGCAGGGACAGCGTTTCCAACTCGCGGATCAATGCCGGTGCGACGCCTTCAATCTCGGTAAAGCCGATCTCGTCCTTGTATTTGGCCGCACCTGCAAACAGCGTCTTGATCGCCGTCTTCAGCCGCTCGACCTCATCCGCCATAGACTCGGAGGCTGATGTCGTCGTTTGCAGATAAAGCCGCGTCGCATCGGTATAGATGCGCGCCACATCGGCATAAAGCCCGTTCTGCACAGCGCCGGAAATCTGTCCATCCAGCTTGTCGATCTCGCTCCACAGGCGCTTCAGACCGAACCCGTCCTCCACGATCATCGCCGCCTTGACGACCGTGGGTGCCAGAAGACCGCTGGCATCGACCAGTTTCTGCACGAAACCCGGACCGCCGCGGTTGACAACCTGGTTGGCAAGCGAGGTCGCGACGATTTCGCGGTGCAGGCGATGGCTGGTGATGTCGCCCGCATAGGTCTTCTGCATCTTGCTTGGGAAATACTCCGTCAGAAGATGCTGAAGATAAGGCTCGTCCGGCAACGTGCTGGCCACCAGCGTATCGAACAAGGTGAGCTTGGCATAGGACAGGAGAACGCCGATCTCGGGCCGGGTCAGCGGTTTACCGGCGGCATAGCGCTCGCCGAATTCCGCATCGTTCGGCAAGGTTTCCACCTTTCGGTTCAATTGCCCGGCAGCTTCCATGGCACCCATCAGGCGGCCAAGCTCCTCACGATTTTCCGTACCGCGCCGCTCGGTCAGCGAGATCGCAAGCGACTGGAGATAATTGTTGCGCAGAACAAGATGGCCCACTTCCGTGGTCATGGAGGCAAGCAACTGGTTGCGTTTGGGCAAGGTCAGGCGACCGTCATTGACGGGAGAGGCCAGGGCAATCTTGATATTGACCTCGACGTCGGAAGAATTGACACCCGCCGAATTGTCGATGGCATCGGAATTGCATCGGCCACCGGCCAGCGCATAGGCGATGCGCGCCTTTTGCGTGATGCCGAGATTGGCACCTTCACCGATCACCTTGGCGCCAACTTCCGTCGCATTGACGCGGATCGGATCATTGGCGCGGTCCCCCACCTCGGCATTGGTTTCCACCGCTGCCTTCACATAGGTGCCGATGCCACCGAACCAGAGAAGATCGGCGGGAGCCTTCAAGATCGCCGTCATGATCTCGAACGGCGTGGCAACGGATTTGTCGATGCCGATCGCCGCAACCGCTTCGGGTGTCAGCGATACGGATTTTTCCGAGCGGGAGATGATCATCGCGCCTTGCGACAGCGCGGACCGGTCGTAATCCTGCCAGCTGGAACGCGGCAGGTCGAACAGGCGCTTGCGCTCGGCAAAGGACTTGTCCGTATCGGGGGTCGGATCGATGATGATGTCGCGGTGGTCGAAGGCTGCAATCAGCTCGATCTTTTCCGACAGCAGCATGCCATTGCCGAACACGTCGCCGGACATGTCCCCCACACCGACCACTTTGAACGGTGTCGTCTGAATGTCGATGTCCATCTCGCGGAAATGCCGCTTGACCGTTTCCCAGGCGCCGCGTGCGGTAATGCCCATTTTCTTGTGGTCATAACCGGCAGAACCACCCGAGGCAAAGGCATCATCCAGCCAGAACCCGGCATCGCGCGCCAGTCCATTTGCGGTGTCGGAGAAGGTTGCCGTGCCCTTGTCGGCTGCAACAACGAAATACGGGTCGTCACCATCCAGCCGGAGTGTGTCGGCAGGCGCGACAATATCATCGCCGACGATGTTGTCGGTTATGGACAGGAGCGTGCGGATATAGGTCTTGTAGGCGTCCTTGCCCGCATTGAAGATTTCATCGCGATTACCGCCAACCGGCAGGGTCTTCGGGTAAAAGCCACCCTTGGCACCGACAGGCACGATCACCGCATTCTTGACTTGCTGTGCCTTGACCAGCCCCAGCACTTCGGTGCGATAATCCTGTCCACGATCCGACCAGCGAAGCCCGCCACGGGCAACCTTGCCGAAGCGCAGGTGGACACCTTCGACTTCGGTGCCATAAACGAAGATTTCCCGGAACGGTCTTGGGTCAGGCAAGCCATCCAGAAGCTTGGGATCGAATTTGAAGGCCAGCATCGCCCTTGGAGACCCATCCTCGTTGCGCTGGAAATAGTTGGTGCGCAACGTCGAATCCACCGCATTCACATAACGGCGAAGGGTGCGGTCCTCGTCCAGATTGGGAACGCCCGACAGCGCCGTTTCGATGGACTTGTGGAGATCGAGAAGCTTGCGAAGGCGCGGCTTCTCTCCCATCTTCGGATCGAAGCCATGGGAAAACAGCTCGAATATCTTGGCCGCAATATCAGGATATTTGAACAGCGTTTCGGAAATATGCTCCTGCGAATAGACGATGCCCGTCTGGCGCAGGTAACGCGCATAGGCCCGCAAAACCGACACTTCCCGCACGCCAAGACCCGCAGCCACGATCAGGCGATTGAAATTGTCGTTATCGACAGTACCGTCGAACGCCGCCAGAAACGCCTCTTCGAGCCGTGGCCCGTAGATTGCAAGATCGAGCTTCACGCCCGGCTGGACCTTCAGTTCCATATCATGCAGCACGATGGTGCGTGTGTCGTCGCCTGAGACCACGCCAACATCGAAAGTGCGCTCGCTGATGACGCTGAAACCCAGATTTTCCAGCAACGGCACGCGCCGCGATAGCGGCAGATGACCGTCGCGGTGGAAAATCTTCAGCGAGAGAACGCCGTCGGCCTGATCGTCACGGCGGTAGAATTCGATTCTGACAGGCTCGCCACCGGCGGTCGCGGCGATATCCGGCAGATCGATAATCGCTTCTTCCGGCGTGAATGCTTCCTGATACGCCTGATCGACATCCAGAACCGGCGCACCGGAGGGGGAAAGCGCCACGAAGTGGTCTATCCAGCGTGCGGCAATATCGCTGACTGCATCTTCGAGCTTGTCCTGTGCCACACGCGGCGTCTTGCCGTTGGTGCGCCCGACAATGAAGTGGACGCGCGCGACAGCGCCTTCCGGGAAGGCCGGATAATAAGCCGAGATGTGCCCGTCATAAACCTCGGACAGATACTCACCCATTTTTTCGCGGACGTAGGAATTATACTCTTCGCGTGGCACGAAAATAATAACGGAGACAAAGCGGTCAAAACGGTCGATGCGTGGCAGAACGCGCACGCGTGGACGGTCGCTCAGTTCCATGATCTGCTCGATGAAGCGGATCAGCAGATCGGCATCGATCTGGAACAGGTCGTCACGCGGATAGGATTCCAGCGTGTTGTGCAAAATGCGCCCGGAGTGGCTGTTGGGATCGAAACCGAAGTGATGCTCGACCTCGGCGACCTTGGCGCGCAGAAGCGGGATCTGCTTGACCGAATGCGTATAGGCCGTCGCCGTGAACAGGCCGACGATACGCAATTCGCCAACGACATTGCCATCCTCATCGAAACGCTTGATGCCGATATAGTCCATATAGGCGCGACGGTGGACGATGGATTTGACGTTGGCCTTGGTGACGATCAGAAAATCCGGACCGTCGAGGAAGGCCAGAATTTCCGGTGTCGTCGTCACCGCGTCCTTGCCGAGGCGCAGGACGCGCACCTTCGGGTCGGTCAGCGTCCCAAGTCCGCTGCCGTCGCCGCGTTCGACGACGGCATTCTTGCCCTTGCCGGAATAGCTGTAGTCACGCATGCCGAGGAAGGTGAAATTGTCGTTGCGCAGCCATTCCAGAAACGCGACCGCCTCATCGCGCCCCGACTTGCGACGGGTGGGTGCACGCTCCTTCAATTCGCTCAGCGCTTCATCCAGTTTTGAGACCATCGGCGTCCAGTCGCTATAGGCGGACTGGACCTGCGACAAAACGAAGCGGAGACGTTCTTCCAGCGCCTCGCCTGCCTGTGGAGTAACCGGCGCGATGTGAAGCTGAATCAGGCTGATATTGTCCTGAGGCGCGTCGATATCGGAATCTGCCAGACGATATCCACCGGCAGCACGCGCATCAGCGATAAGAATGGGGTGAACCGCAAGATAAAGGCTACGGTAGCT
Source organism: Agrobacterium rubi TR3 = NBRC 13261 (assembly GCF_000739935.1). Taxonomy (GTDB): domain Bacteria; phylum Pseudomonadota; class Alphaproteobacteria; order Rhizobiales; family Rhizobiaceae; genus Agrobacterium; species Agrobacterium rubi. The sequence continues at coordinate 135,787 of NZ_BBJU01000016.1, forward strand.
GTTGGTCACTTCACCCATGACGGAATCGTACAGAAACGGCATGTTGCGACCGATGATGGTCAGAACAGTCACAGGAATATCGCGCGGCGCGACGCCTTCTACTTGCGAGATACCAATATAGGGCGTGTCTTTTTTCCAGCGTGACAGTTCATCCGACGTATGGCGAGCGGCTGCAGCTAGCATGTCGGGGGAATAATATTGGATATCATCCGTACTGGCCCGACCGAAGATCGCCTCCGGGTCTAGAAAGGGCTTACCCGACACCTCCGCCAGTTTTCTGGTTTTTTCGAGTTGTTTGTCGCGTTTTGGATTGTTCCGGTAGCCCATTTTGCCTTTTTCCTCCCAAAGGGTGAGGGTTTATCAATGAAAATCGAAAAAAATCTTCATTTTCATCAAATTCGAATCGGATATTGGCGCGGAATTATGAAGAGTTTAAGTGGCAATCAATGCTTTAAATGCTTCACCCATATTTTATTCGATTGAAACCGCAACCTACAGCTTCCAGTGGCGAATCAAAAAGCATCCATCGGCCGGTTTGTGTTAAGGTCAAAGCGACCCTATTGTGACTCGATGGTCACGGTGGAAGCAAATTATTGATTTCGTCGTATTTTTGTGGTACACCTTAGAAACTGATCCACAGCGTGGCATTTGCGTGCCCAAAAACACCACGAAAGCAACTCATCACTTGCACGCGGTTTCCGTGACATATCGATTGTTTGTGTTGTCAACCTGCCGGTTGCAAGGTGACATATCTTTGAGCGCACGTCTGTACCAGTATGAAGTCACTTGACGGTTCCCCCGTCTCATCCGGGCCTGACCGACCCGACCCCCGGAAACCCCGGGTGTATGTAACAGGGAGTTTTTAGAACGAATGACGACCCAGCCAAAAAAATCTCCAGCGCGTCACGGTTTCAAAACCGGCGAAGCGATCGTTTATCCCGCTCATGGTGTCGGTACCATTTCGTCCATTGAAGAACAGGAAGTCGCGGGCATGAAGCTCGAACTGTTCGTCATTGATTTCGAAAAAGACAAGATGCGCCTGAAAGTTCCAGTCGCCAAGGCTGTCAGCATCGGCATGCGCAAGCTGTCCGAGGAAGACTTTGTCGAGCGCGCACTGAAAGTTGTTCAGGGCAGAGCCCGCGTCAAGCGCACCATGTGGTCGCGTCGCGCGCAGGAATATGATGCCAAGATCAATTCCGGCGATCTGATCGCCATCGCTGAAGTCGTGCGTGACCTTTATCGTGCCGAAAATCAGCCGGAACAGTCTTATTCCGAGCGTCAGCTCTATGAAGCTGCTCTTGATCGCATGGCCCGTGAAATCGCTGCTGTGAACAAGATGTCCGAAACGGAAGCCGTTCGTCTCGTTGAGATCAACCTCAACAAGGGACCAAAGCGCGGCAAGTCTGTGGAAGACGAAGAAGCACAGGAAGAAGCTGCGTAACCAGCTTCGAGACTACCTTTTAGAGAACCCGACCTTTGAATTGCATCCCCGAACGCTGATTGTAAGCTTCAAGGGTTTCAATTCAAAGGTCGGGTTTTTTCATTCAGCAATGATCTTGACCCGTTCGCCTGGCTGAATGACCGCTGTCGAACTCATGGCATTGAGGACGCGGAACAGTTCCAGTTTGCGATCCGTGCCCATCATCCGCGCCGCCAGCGTGGCAACAGTATCTCCCGGCTTGGTGGTCACCACCCTGACGCGCAGAGGCTTCAGTGCGGTAATTTCCGCAGGCGTCATCTTGCGGAAGCTGGAGCGCAGCACATTGGCAACGCTGTCCAGCTGCGTGCTGCCCTTCGGCACAGCAGTCAAAAAGCGGAAGATTTGCTGTCCCACGCGAATGACGGTGACATCGAAATCCCATTTATCCGCACTGGCGCGAGCGGTTGCCGCAGGCAGGCCGTTGATTTCGGTTTCTTTCACCGTTTCCGGCAACAGTCCCGCAACCCAGCCGCTGGTCAGATAATTGGCAAGCGTCGTCTGCTTGGGATCCGCCACGCCATCGAAACGGATAGCCATTTCGCCCGGGCCTGTCGCCAAGACGGCCTCGACCTTGTTGTCAATCTGAAACCCTTCCGGGACATCGAAGCGAATGCCGAGGCTGCCATGCAGGAAGGTGTTGCCACGCACATAGCCCTCCTGCGGGCTGTCTCCGTACAGCAGGCCATCGATTCCGTTCAGGAACCAGTCGCGCCCCTTGTCGCCCACTTGCCCCTCCTGCCCGAAGGCACGGGCATGGCGTCGCGCAAGCTCGATACGCTGCGGCGTATTCGGGTGGCTGGACAGGAAGTCGAGGCTCTGGTCGCTATCGGGGTCAGCCGAGGTAAAGCGTGCATAGGCCGCCATGGAATCGAGGAAACGCGGCGAGGCAAAGGGGTCGTAACCCGCTTCGCCCAGCATGCGCACACCGATGACATCGGCCTGCAATTCCTGCTGCCGGGAGAAGGCCGCAAGGCGCAGCTTGCCGCGCGCCAGAGCCTGTTTCCCAGCCAGATCGCTGGACAGCACCTCCGCGACCACCCGGCTGGCAATGACCTCGGCCTCTTCGCGACGCTGCCGCTCGATGCCGTGATTGGCAGTCACATGGCCCATTTCGTGGGACAGAACAGCGGCAACTTCTGACGCATCATTGGCGAGCGCCAGAAGCCCGCGCGTCACATAAAGGTAACCACCCGGCAGCGCAAAGGCATTGATCGCGGGGGAATTGAGGATGGTGATGCGGTAGGATTGCTGCGGATTTTCAGAAACCGCCGTCAGCGCGCCGGCAATGCGGGCAACCAGACGCTCGGTCTTGTCATCGTGATATTCCCCGCCATAGCTTGCGACGATGCGGGGATGCTCACGCGCACCCATCTGCGCGCGCGGGTCGTCCTTTTGCACCTGCTCCACGGTCTGCGGATTGTCAGACGGCTTGAGCGTAGATTGATAAGACGGACTGAAAAGCGACTGGCACGACGACAAGAGGAGGCCAGCGGTAACCAGCGCCAAACCGCGCTTCACCGTCTTGCCCCTCTGCCATAGATTTTGAGCGGAGGTGTGGCCCTTCCGGACCTTCACACACGTCACCATTACGCTTGTCTGCTCCTAACGTTCCTGATCATCCGTTAACTGCAGACCAGTATACTATATTACCCACGCGGACGCTTGAATGCTCAAACAATGAGAACGATCCATCTTGTAAAACATTTTCAAGGTGAATACGTGGTCGCATCGTTATTTTTCAAGCAGTTATTTAAAATTCGCAAGTGCAAAATTAGCGCGTCGTCTATGTGATTTTGCAGACTTGACAGCGACCCGCGTCGAAATTGTGACGCAAGCCTCTTCCCTCAGCCCGATAGAAACGTCGATATCGCGTCGATATGGGTTGCAGCGAAGAAATCCTCGACCGAACCCTTATACAAAACGCGACCGTCCGAAAGAAAAATCACCGCATCTGCGAGACGTCTGATGTCATCGGGCTGATGCGTCACCAGAAGAACGGTGTTTTGCATATCCGCATGAAGCTGTTTCAAAAGTGCTGCCATGCCGGAGCGCAGACCGGGATCAAGGGCTGCAAAGGGTTCGTCCAGCAACATCACGGCACGTTGACGCACCAAGGCTCTCGCCAGCGCCGCCCTTTGCCGCTCCCCACCGGACATGGTGGACGGCATACGTTTTTCGAAACCGCCAAGACCGACGCGCTCCAGCGCTTGGCTGATTCTGGCTTTATCCTCGCTAGACAGCCGCAAGGACGGGCTGACGCCCAGCCCGACATTGGTGACAATATCCAGATGCGAAAAGAGATTGTTGTCCTGAAAAATGAGGGAAACCGGTCTTTGCGACGGATCGAGCCCGCGCATGTCGTGACCATCGATCAGCACCCGCCCGGCATCCGGCGCCTCAAAGCCTGCGACAAGGTTGAGAAGTGTGGATTTACCAGAGCCCGAGGGACCGACGACAGCGGTAACCTTGCCGCGTTCGAACCCGCAGTCGAGCAAGAACTCCTGATGACCCAGCGTCAGGGTCACATTGTCGAGCCTGACACTCCATTCCTGCGCGCTCATGCAATGACTTTCGATGATGGGCGCGACACGCCGCCGGCTGCTAATGCCAGGCAGATGACGCCGAGAATGAACGCGTACCCCGCCGCGTCATGGGTGCGGTAGCTGCCCATATTGCTATAGACGAGCCACGGCAAAGTCACGAAGCTTTCAGAGCCGAAGAGCGCAACCGCGCCCAGATCGCCGATCGACAAAGCCATCGCAAACGAAAACGCCATGGCCGCAGGCCTCCACAAAACCGGCCAATCCACGATACGAAGCCGGGAAAAACCGGAAAGACCGAGACTGGCGGAAAGGCGACCCGTGCGGGACTGATGGGTGATGAAGGCGGGCTCCAGCACGCGCATGACGAAGGGCAGCGCCATCAGCATATTGATGACCGCAACCAGCCCCGGCGCAAACAGGGCAACATCGCCATAAGGACGCAACAGCAGGAACCACCCACTGCCCAGCACCACCGGCGGCACCAGCAGTACCAGTGAAGACCCAGCACCCATGGCTGTGGACAGTGCGCTCAGCCGTTTCCCTACATGTCGCCGGGAGGCAATGGCCTGGCGGGCGCGAATGAGAGCGACGGACACAAAAAGGGCAAGCGAGGCAGAGATGAGCGCGATCAACAGGCTCGTCAACGCCGCGCGGCGAAAGGTATTCGCAGTCAAAAGCCGCCAGAGATCGGATGAGATGCCCGACGTTGCAACGGCAACCAGAGGCAACCCGACAAGCAGCAGTGCCAGAACAATCACTGTGATATCCCACAGGCGTGAACCAAACCTCTCGCCATCCAGTCGCCTGATGGCCCTGCCTTGGCTTGGCGCCTCGGCGTCCGTCGAGGGCAGCAGTGCAAGACCAGCCAGGAGAGCGCCCGTCATGGCAATCTGCATCAGCGACAGCGCGATGGCACGTGGCGGATCGAAGTCGAAGCGCAGCGCCTGGTAGATCGCCACCTCGATCGTGGTTGCCGCAGGCCCGCCACCCAGCAGAAGCACCAGCGTAAAACTCGTGGCGCACAGCATGAAGATCAGCCCTGCAACGCCGGGAAGCAACCGTGAGACGGCGGGCCACTCGATGAACCGAAACGTCGAGACGGCCCCAAGACCAAGGCTCGCGCTCATTCGCCAATATTCCGACGGTACCCGCTCCAGCCCGGCCAGAAAAAACCGCACCGCCAGCGGCAGGTTAAAAAACACATGGGCAATGAGAATGCCCGACAAGCCGTAAATGCTGAAGGGTTGCTCCACCCCGGCCGACAAGAGAAACGTGTTGAAGATGCCCTGCCTGCCCCAGATCGCGATGAGCCCGAGAGCACCGACAATGACCGGTAGCCCCATCGGCACAGCCATCAGGCGGATGATCCAGATGCGGCCGGGAAAGTCCCGTTGCCGGGCAAGCGCAAGGGCCACCGGCAGGCCGAGCGATATGGACAAAGCCGTCGACAGCGTCGCTTGCCAAAGCGTGAAGCGCAAGATGCGCAGCGTATAGGCATCGAACAACGCCGCGGATGCTGCCCCCGTATCGAAGGACAACAGCGCCGCCACTGCAAGGCCCATGAAGGCAAGAACGGCGGCAGAGGCCACCGCTCCCGTCAAGATAAACCTGCGACGATCACGACGCTCCATCATCGTGGGTGATTACTTCACGCTCATGGCCGCGAGCCATTCATCGATCCAGGCCTTGCGGTTTTTTGCGACCTCGTCCGGCGACATCAGAAACGTCTTGGACGGCTGAACCAGCTTGGAAAACGCATCCGGCAGCGGCGCAGACGTGGCAGCAACCGGTATCATCCAGTTGTTTTCCGGAATGGCATCCTGAAAACCAGTCGTCAGCATGAAGGCGAGGAACTGCTTCGCCAGCGCCTTTTCCGGCGCGTTCTTCAAGATGCCAGCCACTTCGATCTGGATATAATGCCCCTCTTCGAAGCTGGCAGCCTGATAGCGATCCGTCTTTTCCGACACCATGTGATAGGCGGGCGACGTCGTATAGGACAGCACCATCGGCACTTCGCCCTTGGTGAACAGGCCGTAGGATTCCGACCAGCCGGGGGTGACGGTCAGCACACGGTTCTTGAGTTTCGCCCAAGCCTCCGGGGCCTTGTCGCCATAGACGGATTTCACCCACAGCAGCAGACCGAGGCCAGGCGTCGAGGTACGCGGGTCCTGAATGACGATCTTCTGCGAGGGATCGCCCTCGACCAGGTCCTTCATGCTCTTGGGTGGATTTTTGAGCGTCTGCGTGTCGTAAACAACGGCGAAATGGCCGTAATCATAGGGCACAAAGACATCGTCTGTGAAACCACCCGGCACTTTGGCAGCCGATGTATCGACACCCGATGGCTCGAAAAGTCCGGTCTGTTTGGCCTCAGCAATCAAATTGGTATCGAGCCCAACGACGACATCGGCCTTTGAGCTTGGACCTTCCAGCTTCAGCCTGTTGAGAAGCGCCACACCATCCGCGACACCGACGAAATTGACCGTGCAATTGCAGGTCTCTTCGAACGCAGCCTTGACCTTTGGCCCCGGTCCCCACTCGGAAACGAAGCTCTCATAGGTGTAGACGGTCAGCGTCTTCTTATCCTGCGCGACAGCGACAGCTGGCACAAGCAACGACGCGGCAATCAACGAATGCAGGAATAAACGACGATACATCAACAGCACCTCCTCGAATTGGGCAACGGGGAACAGGCGTCTGGATGGAAGCCGTCTAATCCCTCCGCCGGTGTTAACCGGATCAGGTTCTTCGGGTTGGCTAAGCCTCTCAGCCATGTCCCAGATAGGACACAGCACCCCGTTAGATCTGGGCAAATGTGTAATCGGTGATCGGTGAATTAGCAAGATGGCTGGTGTCTAAGCCTGCGCGCTCATATGCACCAATTCCCAGACATGGCCGTCCGGGTCCTGAAAACTGCCGCCGTACATAAAACCATGATCCTGCTTCGGTTTCCATTCGGTACCGCCCGAGGCAAGCGCAGTAGCGATCATAGTATCGATCTCTTCGCGGCTCGAGGCCGAAAGACAAGTCAATACCTCTTTGGTACTGGTCGCATCGGCAATGTCACCGTTGATAAAATCCCGAAATCGCTCCTCCTGAAGCAACATCACGAAGATATTTTCCTCCACGACCATGCAGAGTGCTCGCTCGTCCGAATATTCAGGGTTGAAGCTGAAGCCGAGCCCCGTGAAGAACGCTTTCGAAATCTCGATACTCTTGACGGGCAGGTTGACGAAAATCATGCGCATATCTGAACTCCTCCGTGTAAAAGCAGCAAAACGTAATTTCGCTTTCCTGTCAAAGACGGATGAGGTGGCGTCGTTCCGACACCATGCTTCGGTCTTTTAGTTTTCCAGCTCCTCCCGCAGCATTTCCAGCTCCAGCCACTCTTCTTCCATGGTCTCGAGCTTTTCGCGCAGCTTGGACATCTCGTTGGCCAGCGTGTTGAACACCGTCGGGTTCTTGGCAAACAGATTGGGGTCGGCCATGCGCTGTTCGCGCTCGGCGATTTCAGCTTGCGTCTTCTCCATCTCCTTGGGCAGATTTTCGAGCGCGAATTTCTGCTTGAAGGAGAGCTTGCCCTTGGCCTTTGCGGGCTCAGACCCGGCACTTGAGGCGGACTTCGCCTTTTCCTGCTTTTCGGCCTTCTTCTTTTCGTCCGACGCACCCTTGCGCTGCGCCATCATATCGGAATAGCCACCGGCATATTCGATCCAGCGACCATCCGGTGCATCCGGGTTGGCAGGCGCGATGGTGGAGGTCACGGTCCGGTCGAGAAAGTCACGATCGTGGCTAACGAGAATGACGGTGCCGGAAAAGCCCGCGACGATTTCCTGCAACAGGTCGAGCGTTTCGATGTCGAGATCGTTGGTCGGCTCATCAAGGATCAGAAGGTTCGTCGGACGGGCCAGAATGCGCGCCAGCATCAGGCGAGCACGCTCCCCACCGGACAGATTGCGGATCGGCGTGCGGGCCTGCTCCGGCTGGAACAGAAAATCCTTCATGTAGCCGGTGACGTGCTTCAGTTCGCCATTGACCAAGAGGTTTTCACCACGACCGTCGGTCAGATAATGCGCCAGCGTATCGTTCGGGTTCAAATCCTCACGCTTCTGGTCCAGCGTCGCGACTTCCAGATTGGTACCGAGCTTGACCCAGCCGCTATCTGGCTTCAACTGACCTGTCAGCATCTTCAAAAGTGTCGTCTTGCCGGCACCGTTCGGGCCAACGAAACCAATGCAATCACCGCGATGAACACGCAGCGAAAAGGGTGCAACGATGGTGCGCTCGCCATAGGCCTTGGTGATCTGGTCCGCTTCGATGACGAGCTTGCCGGACTCGCGTCCCTCGGCCGCCGTCGCCTGCACGGAACCTGTCGGCCCCTTGTGGCCACGATAGTCGGCACGCATTGCCTGCAGTTCACCCACGCGGCGCATGTTGCGCTTGCGGCGCGCCGTCACGCCATAGCGCATCCAGTGTTCTTCGCGCTCGATGGCCTTGCCGAGCTTGTGCTGTTCCAGCTCTTCCTCTTCCAGCACCTTGTCGCGCCATTCCTCGAAATGGCCAAAACCACGGCTGAGGCGACGCGCCTGGCCGCGATCCAGCCAGACGGTGGCGGTGGAAACCTTTTCCAGAAAGCGACGGTCATGCGAAATCAAGACGAGCGCGCTGCGCGTCTGCTGCAATTCGCCTTCCAGCCATTCGATGGTCGGCAAATCCAGATGGTTGGTTGGCTCGTCCAGCATCAGAATATCGGGCTCGGGCGCCATGACACGCACGAGCGCAGCACGCCGTGCCTCACCACCCGAAAGGCTCGACGGATGCTCCTGGCCCGTCAACCCCAGATGTTCGAGCAGGTAGGTCACCCGGTAAGCGTCATCTCCCGGCCCAAGACCAGCCTCCGCATAGGCCTGAACCGTCTCGTAACCCGCAAAATCCGGCGCCTGATCGAGATACCGGATGGTAGCAGATGGATGCCGGAAGATTTCTCCCGACTGCGCCTCGACCAGACCGGCGGCGATCTTCATCAGCGTCGATTTGCCGGAACCGTTGCGGCCGACAAGGCAGATGCGATCACCCGGCTCCACTTGCAGGTTCGCACCGTTGAGCAGCGGTGTGACGCCGAAAGTCAGCGTAATGTCGTCGAGTTTTAAAATAGGGGGTGCCAAGGGTTCAGGCTCCGGTCAAATCATAAGGACGGGCAAGCACGATGGCTTTGCCGCTTTGAAGGCGAAGGCTTAAACGCCCTTCCGCCACGTTGGAAATAGTGCGCGACGAGCCGAAAGCAAGCGCGAAATTGGCCAGCGGATAGCGGGCATTGTCGATATCGAGCCCCTCCAGCGCCGTGAAACCGGCAACCGAAAACAGCGACCCCGAGGGAAGATCAAGCTCGAACGTGCCTTCCATCAGTGGATACGCCTCTTCATCACCCGATGTCAGCACCACCTCGAAGCCGCGCTCGGCAAGCGAGACCGCATAGAGCAGATGAAACAGAGCATGATCCGATCGCTCTCCCGCCAACGCACCCACCAGTGTCAGCCGCTTTGCGCCGCGTGCCAAGGCTTCGGACACGGCAATCTCGCCATCTGTCACACCTTTGGCCGCCGGGAACGGTTGTTTCTCGACATCCGGCCACCGCTCTTGCAAAGCCATATCGGAGGAATCGAAATCACCGACCCACAGTTCCGGCGCAAGCCCAAGCGGGTCCGCATGCCGCATGCCGCTGTCGGCTGCAATTACGCGCGTATCCGCGACCGCCTTTTGCAGGCGATCCGTCACGGTGATGTTGCCGCCGAGCAGGATGGTGAAATGGCTGGTCGTCATGCCCTGCCATAGCCCGGAACGGTAGCCGATGGAAAGGCCGAAACGCTTGGCTGAGCGCCGATATTGATTTTCCGAACCAACAGGATTATGACACCTGTCAGTGGTGATTTGCCGACCGGCTTGCAGCCACTTTAAAGAAGTCGCTAAATGGTCGAGGAAACACGTCGATTTCCGAGGACCGGCTGCGATTTCGTTGCCGGTTTTTTTGTGTTTATGGCCCTCGCCACCACGGAAGTGAGTTCGACATGCCGATTAAAATTCCCGATACGCTGCCTGCGTTCGAAACCCTCATCCAAGAGGGGGTGCGGGTGCTGACCGAAACGGCGGCCATCCGGCAGGATATTCGCCCACTGCAGATCGGGCTTCTCAATCTCATGCCGAACAAGATCAAGACCGAGATACAGATGGCGCGGCTGGTCGGCGCGTCGCCGCTTCAGGTCGAATTGTCGCTGGTGCGCATTGGCGGTCACCGCGCCAAAAACACGCCGGAAGAGCATTTGTTGTCCTTCTACGAGACATGGGAAGAGGTGCGTCACCGCAAGTTCGATGGCTTCATCATCACCGGCGCACCGGTGGAAAAGCTGACCTATGAGGACGTGACCTACTGGGACGAGATGCAGAAGATTTTCGAATGGACGGAAACCAACGTTCACTCGACGCTCAATGTCTGCTGGGGCGCGATGGCGGCCATCTACCATTTCCATGATGTGCCCAAGCACGAGCTGAAGGAAAAAGCCTTTGGCGTCTACCGCCACCGCAATCTTTCCCCCGCCTCCATCTACCTTAACGGCTTTTCGGACGACTTTCAGGTCCCGGTTTCCCGCTGGACCGAAGTGCGCCGCGCCGACATCGAAAAACATCCCGACCTCGAAATCCTGATGGAATCCGAGGAAATGGGCGTTTGCCTCGTGCACGAGAAGAAAGGCAAGCGGCTCTATATGTTCAACCATGTGGAATATGATTCCACATCGCTGGCTGACGAGTATTTCCGCGACGTGGATGCAGGCGTGCCGATCAAGGTGCCCCATGATTATTTCCCGCACAACGACCCGGCTCTGACCCCGCTCAACCGCTGGCGCAGCCACGCGCATCTGTTCGTCGGCAACTGGATCAACGAGATTTACCAGACGACACCGTATGATCTGGAGGAGATCGGAAAAGTCCAAGCCCAAGCCGCAGAGTGAAAATTCTGCAATTGCGTGGGGCCGGAAAATAAAGCAACGTCCGGCCCAGAGTATTGACTGGGAGAATGAGACGATGAGCGAAGCTGGCACACGGGAAAATTTCGGACTGACGGCATCGGGAGAAAAGGTCGAACGTGTCACCATTTCCGCTGGCGGATTGACGGCAAACGTCATGACCTGGGGCGCTGTGATCCAGGACTTGCGCCTCGAAGGTCACCAGCCGCCGCTCGTTCTCGGCTTCGATCATTTCGACGATTACCCGAAATACTCGTCCTATTTCGGTGCCACGCCGGGCCGCAACGCCAATAGAATCGATAGCGGCAAATTCAATATCGACGGCAAGACCTATCAGCTCGAGCTGAACGAAAAGGGCGTCACCCACCTGCATGGCGGCAGCGACAACATCGGCAAGCGCAACTGGCTGCTGATGGAACACAGCCCCAACCATGTCGTGTTGCAAATCATCGATCCCGATGGCCGCGCCGGTTATCCCGGCAATTGCACAGTGACGGCGACCTATACGATCCGCGAAGGCGGTGTTCTGTCGGTGGTTTATGAAACAACGACCGACAAACCGACCATCGCCAACATCTGCCAGCACTCCTATTTCAATCTCGACGGTGCGGAAAATACGCTCGGTCACGAAATCGAAATCGCCGCCGACCATTATCTGCCGACCGACGCGCGACAGATCCCGACCGGCGAAATCCGGGCTGTTGAAGGCACCGTCTTCGATTTGCGCAAGCCCGTTGCCGTTGAGCGTCAGGAAAACGGCGAGCAGGTGACCTACGACCACAATTTCTGCCTCTCGTCAGAGCGCGTTGCCAAACGCAAGGTCGCACGCGTCTATGCGCCCGCCTCGAACGTCGCGCTTGAGGTGCACACCACCGAACCCGGCGTGCAGTTCTACTCCGCCTTCAAGCTGAACACCGGCGCGCCCGGTCTCGAAGGTCGCCGCTACGGGCCTTTCGCAGGTCTGTGCCTCGAAACCCAGATTTGGCCTGATGCGATCAATCACGATGGTTTCCCCGACGCCATCCTGCGCCCCGGCGAAACGCTTCGCCAGGAAACCGACTATATCTTCACGAAGGGCTGAGGCGACTTAGTCCAGCACGCAGCCGACATAGCCGCCCGAAGCGCGGGCTCGTCTCTCGATGAGCCCGGCCAGACGCTGCATGCCTCTGCCGGGTTTCCCAGCAACGCGGTCGATAGGATTGGGCAACGCAACCGCCAGAAGTGCCGCCTGTCGCGCGCTGAGTTTCGAGGCCGGTACCTTGAAATGATATTGCGACGCCGCTTCGATGCCGTAGATGCCCGGCCCCCATTCGGCCACGTTGAGATAAATCTCCATCATCCGCTTCTTCGACCAGATGAAATCGGACACGACGGCGAGTGGTAGCTCCAGGCCTTTGCGCAGAAAGGACCGACCGTTCCACAAAAACAGGTTTTTGGCCGTCTGCATGGGAATGGTGCTGGCACCGCGGGTGGATTCACCTTCCAAGGCGCTGTTGACCACCGTCTGCATCTGGTTCCAGTCCACGCCGCCGTGCGAACAGAACTGCCCGTCTTCAGACATCATCACCGATTGCACGAGGCGTGGCGAGATGTTCTCGAGCGGCACCCAGCGGCGATCATAGCCCTGAAATGTCAGCAATTCGGCCAGCATAGGCGTCGAAACCGGACGCATGAAAGGCAGCGCATAGACCGGAATCATAATATAGGGCAACACCAGGAGCGCAATGATGACCAGCAAAACACGTCTCACGAGGCTTCGCACATCCACCTTTGGCCTACTCCCGCTTTCGGAAAGCGTCTCGTGATCCGTCTCGCTATCCGGCGTGCTGCTCAAAAACCTGGCCCCCACTTGGCTACCTGTCAAAGCCTTTCATATTCCGCATACGCCATCAAGGCTACTGTCGATAACGAAGTTCCACATCCTCCTCACAAAAACGATTGCCAGCCTTTTTTCCCCATGCGAAAGAGCCAACCGTCACCTGACAGGGTAAGGAAACAGGCAAGATGACATTCGAGACCCGGCTGCGCGACAATGCGGCAAGAACCGAAGCCTTGCTTGGCGATCTCCTGTCCAGCAAACCACGCAGCGATGAGATAACCCGACCGGAAAACCTTCTGGATGCCATGCGCCACGGTGTCTTGAACGGTGGCAAGCGGTTACGGCCTTTTCTCGTCATCGAGACGGCGGCTCTCCTCGGTGGCGATCCCACCGCGGCATTGCATGTCGGCGCAGCACTGGAATGCCTGCACTGTTATTCGCTTGTGCATGACGATCTGCCTGCCATGGACAATGACGATCTGCGACGCGGCCAGCCGACGGTTCATAAAAAATTCGATGAAGCCACGGCCATTTTGGCAGGTGACAGCCTGCTGACGCTGGCCTTCGACATCATCGCATCCCAGGATACTACCCTGCCCGATGACCGCCGCGCCACCCTCGTTCTGGCACTGGCAAGGGCGGCTGGCATCGGCGGCATGGCGGGTGGCCAGGCGCTTGATCTGGCCGCCGAGAAGCAAGCACCCGACGAAAACGGCGTCATTACATTGCAGGCGATGAAAACCGGTGCCCTGATCCGTTTTGCCTGTGAGGCAGGCGCGATCATCGCCGGAAGCGATATTTCCGAGCAAAAGCGTCTGCGCAGCTACGGCGAAAAAATCGGCCTCGCCTTTCAGCTCGCCGACGACCTTCTCGACCTGACCTCGGACGCCGCCACCATGGGCAAGGCAACCGGCAAGGACGCAGCGCGCGGCAAGGGCACCTTGGTGGCTCTGCGGGGCGCCGATTGGGGGCGAACGCGCCTAAGCGAGTTGGTGACGCAAGCCACAGAATTGCTGGCTCCCTATGGCGAACGGGCATCGATACTGATCGAAACGGCAAAGTTCGTCGCTGAACGGAAAAACTGACCGCCAGACACCACGCGCTAAGCCCCCCGAATCGTCCAACGGCAATTGGTGCTTGATCTATGGCCCGCGCCGCTTTATGCATGTTTATGCACGATTCAGCCGATTGATTCCGAATGAACAAACCAGACCATTTTGTCAGCGAGAGACAGGCGTTGATTTATGCCCAGCTGCAACGGCAAGGCCGTGTGCTGGCGCAGGAGCTTGCGCAGACATTTGATGTCTCGGAAGACACCGTCAGGCGTGATTTGCGCGAGATGGCGGCGCGCGGGGAATGCGAGCGTGTTTATGGTGGTGCGCTTTTGGCGTCTGGCAAGACAGTGCCGTTGAAAACCCGCATGACGGAAATGCCGGACCGCAAGGCGGTGTTGGGCCGAATGGCAGCTTCCCTTTTGCAGGAGGGTATGACGGTCTTTATCGATGCCGGTTCCACCAATCTGGCGATTGCAAAACACCTGACGACAGGGTTGAAGCTCACCGCCATCACCAACACGCCCGCCATCGCCGCAGAACTGGCAGGACATGCCGACATCGAACTCATTCTGATCGGCGGCAGGGTCGATCCTGCGGTGGGCGCTGCCATCGATACCACGGCGATTCGCCAGCTGGAGCAAATCCGGCCCGACCTCTGCATCGTCGGCGTCTGCGGCCTGACGCTGAACGGGTTGTGCGCCGATATCTATGAAGACGCCGCGTTCAAGCGTCTTGCCTGTGAGGCCAGCGCAAAGACGCTTGCCGCCATCACCTCGGAGAAGCTGGGCACGCCTGCGGCTTTTCATGTCGCATCGCTGTCCTCCACGCTCACCCTCGTGCTGGAACAAGACGCCGATCGCGACATGATCGGCAGTCTGGCGGACACCGGCGTCAACATTCATCAGGCCGGATCAACGTCCGGCATGTCATCTCCCATGCACTTATCGAAGGACCAGTCCCGATGACCGGCACTGCCACGCCAACGACCGCCCGCCTACCCTATATGACGCGAACACGCCTCGGTGTTTCCCTGCTGTTCCTGATGAACGGCTTCATGATGGGCTCATGGGCACCGATGATCCCGGAATTCGCCAGACGCTTTGCGCTCAGCGAAAGCACGCTGGGTCTCGTCATCCTTGTCTACGGCTTGGGCTCGCTATCCTTCATGCCCGTTGCCGGCTCACAGATCGGCCGTCTCGGGTCGCGAACCGTGACCCTGACCGTCGCCCTCATCATGGTGCCGACGCTGTTGTTGATCACGCTCGCAAATTCGCTCTGGGCCGGTGTCATCGCCGTCTTCCTGTTCGGCGGGCTGACGGGTGCCATGGATGTTGCCATGAATGCCAACGCCGTTGTGGTGGAGCGCAGCATGCGCCGCGCCATCATGTCGTCCTGCCACGCATTCTGGAGCCTGGGCGGCCTGCTTGGTGCGGGTCTTGGCGGTCTGTTGATCACCAAAACCGGCATCTACGGCCACGCCATCACACTCACCATCCTCGCAGCCGCCATGCTTGCCGTTGCTTGGCCACGGGTGCAGGTGGATCGCCCCCACCCGGAAGAAGAGCGCCCCAAGGGTGGCCTTCCGATGACACCGCTGCCGTGGATCATCGGGATCATGGCGTTGTTTTCGATGATCCCGGAAGGTGCCATCCTCGATTGGGGCGCGCTTTATCTGCGCAATGAGCTCAGCGCATCCGTCACACTCTCAGGCTTCGGCTTTGCCGCCTTTTCGCTGACCATGGCCGTCATGCGCTTTGCGGGCGATTTGGTGCGTGACCGGTTCGGTGCTGTCCGCACGCTGCAATTCTGTTCGAGCATATCGATCGTCGGCCTTCTGATTGCCGGTTTCGCGCCCAATGCCTTCATTGCCATTGCGGGCTTTGCCATTGCGGGCATCGGCATTTCCAACATGGTGCCGATTGCCTTTTCGGCGGCAGGCAACATGCCGGGCATGGCACCGGGCATCGCTCTGTCGGTGGTGACGACCATGGGTTATTCCGGCATTCTGGTCGCACCGTCCGCCATCGGCTTCATTGCCGAGCATACGGGTCTGGCCGCCGTGTTCATCGGCCTGCCGCTTCTGCATGTGGTGGTTCTCATGCTGTCGAAACTCGCTCGCCATGCGGATGGCGCAAGCGGGCATTGATATCCCAATTTCGCAAAAGTGAGATGCCTGCCATCGACAAGTCTCGAATTTCGCCATGATTGCGGTAAAAGTGGAGTTGATCGCTTCGATGTTGACAAGGCGCGCGCCTTGTTCCACCTGAATGATCAGATTGACCGCAATTGCCAGAGAAAACCATGACGTCACACGCCGATTATGATCCCAAGCCGCGCCGGTCCTCCGTTGCTGTCGATGTCGGTGGCGTGATTGTCGGTGGTAGCGCGCCGGTCGTCGTGCAGTCGATGACCAATACGGATACCGCCGATATCGACGCCACTGTCCAGCAGGTCGCGGCCCTGTTCCGCGCAGGCTCCGAGATCGTGCGCATCACCGTCGACCGAGATGAGAGCGCCGCTGCCGTTCCGAAGATTCGTGATCGCCTTTTGCGCCTTGGCTTGGATGTACCGCTGGTCGGCGACTTCCATTATATCGGCCACAAGCTGCTGGCAGATCATCCCGCCTGTGCTGAGGCGCTCGCCAAATACCGCATCAATCCCGGCAATGTCGGCTTCAAGGACAAGAAGGACAAACAGTTCGGCGATATCGTCGAAATGGCGATCCGCTATGACAAGCCTGTGCGCATCGGCGTCAACTGGGGCTCGCTCGATCAGGAATTGCTGACGACCTTGATGGACAAGAACAAAGACCAAGGCTTCCCGCTGTCGGCCCGTCAGGTCACCCGCGAAGCCATCGTCCAGTCGGCGCTGATTTCCGCTGAACTTGCCGAAGACATCGGCCTGCCCCGCAACCGCATCATCCTGTCGGCAAAAGTCAGCCAGGTGCAGGATTTGATTGCCGTCTACTCCATGCTGTCGGAGCGCTCCAACCATGCTCTGCATCTCGGCCTTACCGAAGCAGGCATGGGTTCCAAGGGCATCGTCGCCTCTTCCGCCGCCATGGGTTACGTTCTGCAACACGGCATCGGCGATACCATCCGCGTGTCACTCACCCCTGAGCCGAATGGTGACCGCACCCGCGAAGTACAGGTGGCACAGGAAATCCTTCAGGTCATGGGCTTTCGCCAGTTCATTCCCGTCGTTGCAGCCTGTCCCGGCTGCGGGCGCACCACCTCCACGGTGTTTCAGGAACTGGCGCAAAACATTCAGAACGACCTTCGCAAGAACATGCCGGTCTGGCGCGACAAATATCCGGGCGTGGAAGCGCTCAACGTCGCCGTCATGGGCTGCATCGTCAACGGTCCCGGCGAAAGCAAACATGCCGATATCGGCATTTCGCTGCCCGGCACCGGCGAAAATCCTGCCGCCCCCGTCTTCATCGATGGCGAAAAGGCGCTGACCCTGCGCGGTCCCGAGATCGCCAAGGATTTCGAGGCGCTGGTCATCGACTATATCGAAAAGCGTTTCGGCCGAAAGGACGCGGCGGAATAAATCACGACCGTGAAAATGCCGGAATTTATGTGTCTTACCGTCCGAAACTCACGGAGCTCTGGAATTCATGATCAAGAAGTTTGTCGTTCTTGCGCTTGCCGCAACCTATCTCTCCGCCTGCACCACCACCGACCCTTATACGGGTGAGCAGAAGGTATCCAACATGGCTGGCGGCGCCGGTATCGGTGCTCTCGCAGGTGCTGTTGGTGGTCTTGCCATCGGTGGCGGCAACAAGGGTCGCAATGCCTTGATCGGTGCCGGTATCGGCGCTTTGGCCGGTGGCGCCATCGGCGGCTACATGGACAATCAGGAATCCGAGCTTCGCCAGCAGCTTCAGGGCACGGGCGTGTCCGTCACGCGTCGCGGCGATAGCATCGTTCTCAACATGCCGTCCAACGTCACCTTCGCCACCGATCAGGATCAAGTCATTCCGCCATTCTACCCGACCCTGAATTCGGTCGCGATCGTGCTGAACAAGTTCAACAAGACCTATATCGACATCAACGGTCACACAGACTCCACAGGCAGCCTTGCGCATAATCAGGGCCTATCGGAACGTCGTGCAGCATCCGTTGCAAACTATCTCGGTGATCGTGGCGGCGTCGACCAGCGACGTATCTCCACCATGGGCTTTGGCCCATCGCAGCCGATCGCCTCCAACGCAACGGCAGACGGCCGCGCCCAGAACCGCCGCGTCGAAGTGCTGATTTCGCCGCTGACACAGAACGGATGATCTGACAAAGCGCCAACTTGGTGCAGTACGGCTGACAAACTCCGTTCCGACGAGCGACATGATTGAAACGAAAGAACCCAGGATGCTTCCACATCCTGGGTTTCTATTTGTCGATATTCAGGCCGGAAATCCGCCGATCAGGCTGACTTGGCAGGCAGAGACAGAACAGGCGCTCCGGTCTTTTCGTCGTCGTTGAGCAGACCGCTGGCACGCAGCAGCGATGAGAAACGACCGCCACGCATGCTCAGCTCATCGAAGGTGCCCTTTTCGACGATCCGACCATTGTCCATGAACAACACCAGATCGGCATCACGCACAGTCGACAGGCGGTGGGCGATGATGAAGGTCGTGCGGTTCTTGCGCAGTGCATCGACGGCGTCCTTGACGCGGGCTTCGGTTTCCACGTCGAGCGCACTGGTGGCCTCGTCCAGAACCAGGATCGGCGCGTTTTTCAACACCGCACGGGCAATGGCGATACGCTGGCGTTCGCCGCCGGACAGACGGTTTCCGCGCTCACCCACCTGGGTCATATAACCACTCGCTCTGCTGTCGATAAAGTCGGTCGCAGCAGCAGCGGCAGCTGCCTGGGTGATCTCGTCGTCAGTCGCGCTGTCGCGGCCAAGGCGAATATTGTCACGGATGGAGCGGTTGAGAAGACCGGCATCCTGGAAAACCGTGGCAATCGAGTTGCGCAGCGACTGGCGCGTGACCGTCGAGATATCGGTACCATCCACCAGAATCTGTCCGCCATTGGGGTCATAGACCCGCTGGAGCAGATTGATGAGCGTCGTCTTGCCGGCACCCGTCGGGCCGACGATTGCAATGGTCTCGCCAGCGTTCGCCGTAAAGGACACGTCGTGGACACCCTGTTTGGTGTTGGCAAAGCCGAAGTCGACGTTGCGGAATTCCACCTTGCCGGAGACCTGGCCGAGTTCGATGGCACCGCTTGGCTCTTCCCGCTCCTGCACGGAATCTTCCAGCTTGAAGAAATCAACAAGCTTGGCACGCGCTTCGAAAATCTGCGTCGCAAAGGCGCGCATCTGGTCGAGACGGCCGATGAGCAGGTTGGCAAAGCCGATAAAGGCAATGACGTCACCGACCTTCAGTTCGCCGTTCTTCACGAGGATCGTGCCGATGATGAGGATGATCATCATGGACAGGGTCGAGGCCGTGCGGTTTAGCGCACTGGCAAAGGCCCACCAGTCCAACACCGGATACTGGGCGCTCAGCAGGCGTTCGGTGAAGGATTTCAGCGCCTTGGTTTCCGCTTCGATGCGGTTGTAGCTGTGCAGCACCGAGACGTTGCTGATGGAATCGCTCACATGAGCGAAGACCGAGTGATAATGTTCTTCGACAGAAGCCTGGCCTTCCTTGGTGCGCTCCATCACCCATTTGCCGATGAACCAGTAGACGGTGCCCAGCGCAATCAGGACGCAGCTGAGGCGAAGGTCCATGGAAATGGCAGTTGGGATGAGCAAGACCAGCGCCACGAATGTCGCCAAGTGGGTGCGCATGAATTCCAGCCACAGGCCGAACAGCGTTTCGCTGGCGCGCAGAAGCGTGTGAAGCGCATTCGAGGTGCCACGCAGATGGTGCCATGACAGCGGCATGGAAATGATCCGACCGAACGCTTCCGTCAGCAAAGACGCACGTCGGCCATGGGCGAGGCGATCGGCCTCACGCGCCACGGCAACATAGGCGACGGTGTTGAACGCACCGAAGGCTGCCCAGAGAATCAAGATATTGGTCGCATCCGAACCGGACGAGATCGCATCGATGATGCGCCCGAACAAGATCGGCTCGGCAATGGTGATTGCAGCGAGGATAATGTTGGCGATGACGACGATGGTGACACGCCACTTGTTATCGGCGAGGTATCGCAGGGCGCGAGTATAAACCTGAAACAGTGTCAATTCCCAAATCCTGTCTTCGTATCCGTCGTGTAGCGCTTTTGCAGCGCGAAACCCGCATCGCTTTATGCAACGACGCAGATATTCAAGTCATTGTTTTATGGCTGTTTCTACATGAATGGGCGCTTAACGGCCACGGGTAAACCGGAAGGCGATTTAAATTTATCGAGCAATTTGAAGACGGAGACCGGCATTCCGGGTGCCTTGAAGAGCAGACAGGCTCAAATCCAGCGCATCCCGGAAAGACAAACGGTTGCCACCGAGACTTTAGTCTCAAAATTGGGCCTTACGCGCGTCAATTGCCGCATATGTGTGTCGTTTTGGTTGACTGTCGAAAAAATGCGGACACAATACAACAATTGGCATTACAGCTTTAAATATTGCTAACCATATTGGGAACAACGTAACGCTGGTGATAAACCCGCGTGACACGCGTGTTTCAGGGCTCATCGCCCCTCTCAACAGTTAGAGGTTGTTTTATTTATTCCAGGGTATCAGCTTCAATGCACAATGTTTTTCAGTTTTTGACCGTGTGCAGCGAGGCCACAACGGAGCACCAGTTCCTCACCATTTTCCACGAACTGACCCGCAGCCTTGGCTATGAATATTACAGGGTCGTGCGCCGTGATGCCGACGACCTGACGCTGACGGGAAACGTTCTGGCCGATCATCTGCCGGAGGGCTGGCGGGAAGTTTACGTCGAAAAAAAATACGGTGGCATTGATCCGGTCAAGCGGTCCTTCGGACTTCTGCATCAACCGTTTCGCTGTCGTGATGTCGTCGGTCTCTTGCCGCAGGCAACCCAGCGAAAACGTGCCGCCAAATTGTTTCAGGATGCTGCCCGGTTCGGCCTGCGCGAAGCCTATGCCTTCCCCGTCCATGGGCGCAGCGGATTGCTCGGTGGCTCCTTCATTTTGGGCGAAGGGCGGCTGTTTTCCGATTCCGAACTCTTCATCATCGACACGGCCATGCGCGTGGCGTTCTGGCGATTGCTGGAATTTGCAGGCCAATCCAACGACCTGCTGTCCATTCCCGACCTGTCGATCACCCAGTTCACGCGTCGCGAGTTGGACGTGTTGATGCTGCTGGCGCAAGGCAAGACATCACCTGAAATCGGCAAGACACTGTCGATCTCAAGCCATACGGCAGACTGGTACATCAATGGCATACAGCGCAAGCTCGACGCCAAAAATCGTCAGCATGTTGTGGCCCTTGCACTTCGTCACGGCATTATCTCGTAAATTTCGCTCCATGAGCGATCCGTACGGACGAGGACAAAAACGCCCTTTCCAAGCGCTGCATTTACTGCTTAATTTCGCAATGCAGCAAATGCATTTGCTTGCGAGGTTTGGGAGGCCGTCTTGAAAATATCGAAAATCCTTGTCGCCAATCGTTCGGAGATTGCGATCCGTGTGTTCCGTGCCGCCAACGAGCTTGGCATAAAAACGGTCGCGATCTGGGCTGAAGAGGACAAACTTTCGCTGCATCGCTTCAAGGCCGATGAAAGTTATCAAGTGGGTCGCGGCCCGCATCTGGCAAAAGACATGGGACCGATCGAGAGCTACTTGTCGATCGAGGAGGTCATTCGCGTCGCCAAGCTTTCGGGTGCCGACGCCATCCATCCCGGTTATGGCCTTCTGTCGGAAAGCCCTGAATTCGTGGAGGCCTGCAACGAGGCGGGTCTGATCTTCATCGGGCCGACCGCCGATACGATGCGTCGCCTCGGCAACAAGGTGGCCGCGCGCAATCTCGCCATTTCCGTTGGCGTTCCCGTCGTTCCAGCCACAGAGCCGCTGCCCGACGATATGGCCGAGGTCGAGCGCATGGCCGAGGAGATCGGCTATCCTGTGATGCTCAAGGCATCCTGGGGCGGTGGCGGTCGCGGCATGCGCGCCATCCGCAAGAAGGAAGACCTTGCCCGCGAGGTAACAGAAGCCAAGCGTGAGGCAAAGGCCGCCTTCGGCAAGGACGAGGTCTATCTGGAAAAGCTGGTCGAACGCGCCCGCCATGTGGAAAGCCAGATTCTCGGCGATACCCACGGCAATGTCGTGCATCTGTTCGAGCGTGACTGCTCCATCCAGCGCCGTAACCAGAAGGTGGTCGAGCGCGCCCCAGCCCCTTACCTGTCGGAAGAACGCCGTCAGGAACTGGCCAATTACTCGCTGAAGATCGCAGGCGCCACCAATTATGTCGGTGCTGGCACGGTCGAGTATCTGATGGATGCCGATACCGGAAAATTCTATTTCATCGAGGTCAATCCGCGTATTCAGGTGGAGCATACGGTCACCGAAGTCGTCACCGGCATCGATATCGTCAAGGCGCAGATCCACATCCTCGAAGGCGAGACCATCGGTACGCCGGAATCCGGCGTCCCGGCGCAGAAGGACATTCGCCTCAACGGACATGCGCTTCAGTGCCGTATCACCACTGAGGACCCGGAACACAATTTCATTCCCGATTACGGTCGCATCACCGCCTACCGCTCGGCGTCCGGTTTCGGCATTCGTCTGGATGGCGGCACGTCCTATTCGGGCGCGATCATCACCCGCTATTACGATCCGTTGCTGGTCAAGGTCACGGCCTGGGCACCGCAGCCGGACGAGGCCATTGCCCGCATGCACCGTGCGTTGCGCGAATTCCGTATTCGCGGCGTGGCGACGAACCTGACATTTCTCGAAGCCATCATCAGCCATCCGAGCTTTGTCGGAAATACCTACACGACGCGCTTCATCGATTCGACGCCGGAGCTGTTCGAGCAGGTCAAACGCCAGGACCGTGCGACCAAGCTTCTGACCTATCTGGCCGATGTCACCGTTAACGGCCATCCCGAAACCAAGGGTCGCGTCAAGCCTGCCGCCAATGCACCGGCACCCATCGTGCCCTATATCGACCAGCCGACACCCGACGGCACCAAGCAGCTCCTCGACAAGCTCGGTCCAAAGGGCTTTGCCGAGTGGATGCGCAATGAAAAGCGTGTGTTGGTCACCGATACGACCATGCGCGACGGCCACCAGTCGCTGCTCGCAACCCGCGTCCGCACCCATGACATTGCTCGCGTTTCCAGCGTCTACGCCAAGGCCCTACCGCAGCTTTTGTCACTGGAATGCTGGGGTGGTGCGACCTTCGACGTGTCCATGCGCTTCCTGACCGAAGACCCGTGGGAGCGTCTGGCGCTGGTGCGTGAAGGCGCGCCCAACCTGCTGCTACAAATGCTGCTGCGCGGCGCCAATGGCGTCGGCTACAAGAACTACCCAGACAATGTCGTCAAATATTTCGTCCGTCAGGCGGCCAAGGGCGGCGTCGATCTGTTCCGCGTGTTCGACTGCCTGAACTGGGTGGAGAATATGCGCGTCTCGATGGACGCGATCGCAGAAGAGAACAAGCTCTGCGAAGCGACCATCTGCTATACCGGCGATCTGCTAAACTCTGCCCGCCCGAAATACGACCTCAAATATTACACCAACCTCGCTGCCGAACTCGAAAAGGCGGGCGCGCATATCATCGCCGTCAAGGACATGGCGGGTCTGCTGAAGCCTGCTGCCGCAAGGGTTCTGTTCAAGGCGCTGCGTGAAGCGACCAGCCTGCCGATCCACTTCCACACGCATGATACGTCCGGCATCTCTGCAGCCACCGTGCTTGCGGCAGTTGAGGCGGGTGTGGATGCCGTGGATGCGGCGATGGATGCGCTCTCAGGCAACACATCGCAGCCATGCCTCGGCTCCATCGTGGAAGCGCTGAAGGGCACCGATCGCGACACGGGTCTCGATACGGAATGGATTCGCCGCATTTCCTTCTATTGGGAAGCCGTGCGCGGCCAGTACGCGGCCTTCGAGAGCGATCTCAAGGGACCGGCCTCGGAAGTCTATCTGCACGAAATGCCGGGTGGCCAGTTCACCAATCTCAAGGAACAGGCCCGCTCGCTGGGTCTCGAAAGCCGCTGGCACGAGGTGGCGCAGACCTATGCCGACGTCAACCAGATGTTCGGCGATATCGTCAAGGTCACACCGTCTTCCAAGGTCGTTGGCGACATGGCGTTGATGATGGTCTCGCAGGACCTGACCGTGGCCGATGTCGAAAACCCGGAGAAGGAAGTCTCCTTCCCCGATTCGGTCGTCTCGATGCTCAAGGGTGATCTCGGCCAGTCACCGGGCGGTTGGCCGCAGGCTATCCAGAAAAAGGCGTTGAAGGGCGAGCAGCCCTATACGGTTCGTCCCGGTTCGCTTCTGGAAGATGCCGATCTGGATGCCGAGCGCAAGGAGATCGAAACCAAGCTGGAGCGTCCGGTCGATGATTTCGAGTTTGCCTCCTACCTGATGTATCCGAAGGTCTTCACCGATTTCGCGCTGGCCTCTGAAACCTACGGCCCGGTCTCGGTTCTGCCGACGCCCGCCTATTTCTACGGCATGCAGGATGGTGAAGAACTTTTTGCGGATATCGAGCGCGGCAAGACGCTTGTCATCGTCAATCAGGCGTCTTCCGGCATCGATGACAAGGGCATGGTCACGGTGTTCTTCGAAATCAACGGCCAGCCGCGTCGCATCAAGGTACCGGATCGCGCCCATGGCGCATCCGGTTCCGCCGTGCGCCGCAAGTCCGAACCCGGCAATGCCGCCCATGTCGGCGCGCCAATGCCGGGCGTCATTTCCCGCGTCTTCGTCAACCAAGGACAGGATGTGAAAGCTGGCGATGTGCTTGTGTCCATCGAAGCGATGAAGATGGAAACGGCGCTTCATGCGGAGCGCGACGGCAAGGTGGCCGAGGTGCTGGTCAAACCCGGCGATCAGATCGATGCCAAGGATTTGCTGATCGCTTACGGCGAGTAAACCCAGCCCCTGAAACGAACAAAGCCCCGGTTGATGCCGGGGCTTTGTCTATTCTGGTCTTTAAAAAAAGAAATCAGTAAGTGTCGTCTTCGTCGTCATCCTTGCGGGAAGACTTGAGCGAGCTGAGCTTGGCGAAAACGGCGTTGGCGTCGATTTCTTTTTCTTTTTCTTCTTCGCGCTCATACTTGTAGCCAAGGCCTTCGGTGGCTGCGGCTGGCTGCAAGGTTGCGTCGATCTCTTCGGCAGTTGGCAGTGGGCGGCCACGCGATGCGCGTTCGACCTCAAGGTCGAGATCGATCTGGCTGCAGAGACCAAGTGTCACAGGGTCCATCGGTGTCAGGTTGGCCGAGTTCCAGTGCGTACGATCGCGAATCTGTTCGATGGTGGACTTGGTGGTACCGACGAGACGCGAGATTTGCGCGTCCTTCAATTCGGCGTGATTGCGCACCAGCCACAAAATGGCGTTGGGACGATCCTGACGCTTGGACACAGGCGTGTAGCGCGGACCACGACGCTTGGATTCCGGCACGCGAACCTTTGGTTCGGACAGCTTGATCTTGTGGGCAGGATTGGCTTCGGCCTTGGCGATCTCGTCGCGCGACAGCTGTCCGGTCGAGATCGGGTCGAGACCCTTGATGCCCTGCGCCGCTTCGCCATCGGCGATAGCCTTGACTTCCAGCGGGTGCAGTTTGCAGAACGTGGCGATCTGCTCGAACGACAATGCGGTATTATCCACCAGCCAGACGGCCGTCGCTTTCGGCATGAGCAATGTTTGAGCCATAGATACAGTCCTTCTGTCCGTCCGCTCCGGGGGCGCGGGACGTGGATGTTAAACCACTAATTTCCGGGATATGAGCGGTCTATAACCGGATTGCATCAGAATTGCAATTCTTTGCGACACAAATGACCTTTGTCTAATTGCCTGAGGTCACCGAACTGCTATGAATCTGGCACATGACTGGAGAGAAGGAGTTCTCCGGTAACCATGAAAGACGAGACGGCCTTGAGGAGGAATTCATGTCTGCCAAAATCTACCCGGTTTCCAAATCCAGCAAGAAGCACACGCTGATCGACAACGACCGTTATCTCAAATGGTACGGTGAGAGTGTGGAGGACCCGGAGACGTTCTGGGGCAAGCATGGCAAGCGGATCGACTGGTTCAAGCCCTACACCAAGGTGAAGAACACATCCTTCAAGGGCAAGGTCCCGATCAAGTGGTTCGAGGATGGGCTGACCAACGTCTCCTACAATTGCATCGACCGTCACCTGAAGACCCATGGCGAGCGCACCGCGATCATCTGGGAGGGCGACAATCCCTATATCGACAGGAAGATCACCTATAACCAGCTTTACGATGCCGTGTGTCGTCTGGCCAATGTGCTGAAGAAGCACGGCGTCAAGAAGGGTGACCGTGTCACGATCTACATGCCGATGGTGCCGGAAGCCACCTATGCGATGCTGGCCTGCGCCCGCATCGGGGCGGTGCATTCGGTGGTCTTCGGTGGCTTCTCGCCCGATGCGCTGGCGGGCCGCATCGTCGATTGTCAGTCCACCTTCGTCATCACCTGCGACGAGGGCGTGCGCGGCGGCAAGCCGATCCCGCTCAAAGACAACACCGACAAGGCCATCGACATCGCCGCCAAGCAGCAGGTGATGGTCGACAAGGTGCTGGTGGTGCGCCGCACCGGCGGCAAGACCACATGGGCACCGGGCCGCGATCTCTGGTACCATCAGGAAATCGCCTCGGTTAAACCACACTGCGAGCCGGTGAAGATGAAGGCGGAAGACCCGCTGTTCATTCTCTATACGTCAGGCTCCACCGGCAAGCCCAAGGGCGTGCTGCACACGACAGGCGGCTATCTCGTCTATGTGTCGATGACGCATGAATATGTCTTCGACTACCATGATGGCGATATCTACTGGTGCACGGCCGATGTCGGCTGGGTGACGGGCCATTCCTATATCGTCTATGGGCCACTGGCCAATGGTGCGACGACGCTGATGTTCGAGGGCGTGCCGAACTTCCCCGATCAGGGCCGCTTCTGGGAGGTGATCGACAAGCATCAGGTCAACATCTTCTATACGGCCCCGACGGCCCTTCGTTCGCTGATGGGGGCTGGCGACGAGTTCGTCAAACGCTCCTCGCGCTCCAGCCTGCGCCTTCTCGGCACGGTGGGAGAGCCGATCAACCCGGAGGCGTGGGAATGGTATTACCATGTGGTGGGCGAGGATAAGAGCCCGATCGTCGACACCTGGTGGCAGACGGAGACCGGCGGCATTCTGATCACGCCGCTGCCGGGTGCGACCGATCTCAAGCCCGGCTCGGCCACCCGCCCCTTCTTCGGCGTCCAGCCGCAACTGGTCGATGCCGAGGGCAAGGTGCTGGAAGGGGCAGCCGACGGAAACCTGTGCATCGCCGACAGCTGGCCGGGGCAATCGCGCACGGTCTATGGCGATCACCAGCGTTTTATCGAAACCTACTTCTCAACCTACAAGGGCAAATACTTCACCGGCGATGGCTGCCGTCGCGATGAGGACGGTTATTACTGGATCACCGGTCGTGTCGATGACGTTCTCAACGTCTCCGGCCATCGCCTCGGCACGGCGGAGGTGGAATCAGCCCTCGTCTCGCACAATCTGGTCTCCGAAGCCGCCGTCGTCGGTTATCCGCACGCCATCAAGGGACAGGGCATCTATTGCTATGTCACGCTGATGGCAGGCCAGACAGGAGACGATGCGCTGCGCGCTGAACTGGTCAAGCATGTCCGCAACGAGATCGGCCCTGTGGCCACGCCTGACAAGATCCAGTTCTCGCCGGGCCTGCCCAAGACCCGCTCGGGCAAGATCATGCGCCGCATCCTGCGCAAGATCGCAGAGGATGATTTTGGCGCGCTGGGGGATACATCGACACTGGCAGACCCCGCCGTCGTCGATGATCTCATCGAGAACAGGCAGAATAGGGCAAAGGCGGCGTAAAGAGCAGGCTTTTGCCATCACACAAAAACACCCGACGACTTTACGGTCGCCGGGTGTTTTTTCGGGTGAAATCCGATAAAATCAGAGCAATCCCCGCTTTGACAGATTGCGCATCAGCGCCACCGTGCCGAACGTCCATGGCGGGCACTCCGATGTGCTGGCCACCCAGTTGATGAGTTTGCCCAACCTCGGCGACGAGATTTCCACCCGATCTCCCTTGGCATGGGTAAAGCCCAAGCCCGGCCCGTGACGGTCCTTGACCGGTGCAAACATCGTTCCCAGAAAAAACACGGCGCCATCGGGATATTGATGGTCGCGGTTCAAAAGCTGCGAGACCAGATTTTCCGGCGAGCGGCTGATGGCCCGCATGGCGCTGACGCCGGTCATGCTAAAATCGTCCTTGCCCTTAACGGACAGGGAAATATCAGCTGCCTTGACGTCTTCAAGCGTGAAGCTGTCGTCAAACAGCCGGATGAATGGACCGATGGAGCAGGAGGCATTGTTGTCCTTGGCCTTGCTCAACAGCAGCGCCGATCGCCCCTCGAAATCCCGCAAATTCACATCATTGCCCAGCGCGGCACCCACGATGCGACCCTCCGAGGTCACCGCCAGCACCACCTCCGGCTCCGGGTTGTTCCACTGCGATTTCGGGTGAACACCGATCAGCGCACCGCAGCCGACCGACGACATGGGCTGCGCCTTGGAGAATATCTCGGCATCCGGGCCGATCCCGACCTCGAGATATTGCGACCACAGACCCATCTCCTGAAGCAGCGCCTTGACCTCGGCGGCCTTGTCGGAGCCCGCCTCCACGCCCTTCAGATTATCGCCCAGGACAGGTGCCAGTTTCTGGCGAATATCCTGCGCCCGCAGCGGATCGCCCTTCGCCTGCTCCTCGATGACGCGCTCTAGCATGCTATCCGCAAAGGTCACACCGGCGGCCTTCACGGCTTGGAGATCGTTGGGCGCCAGCAACTCGCCGGCTGAGCCGTCCAGAAAGGCATCCAGCGTTCCAAGCGCCGGGAACTCCAGCACCGACGACAGCGACGCGACCAGATCCGGCTTCTCGAGCAGCTCCGAAACGGTGGGCGCCAGCGTCGACAGATCGTAAAGCACACCGTCCTTGTAAAAAACCGGGCACGGACCATCGTCTGATTTCGACCAGACGCGACCGATCAGAACCGCGCGCTCGTGGTCCTCAGGCAAAATCAAGGTCGCATCGAGAATCTCTCTATCAGCCACACGCTTCCTCCCGTTTGTGATGATGCGGCCATAGTACCGACTCGCGCGAATGTATGACAACCACAATATTTATAGTCATACGCGTGAGGCTTGAATTTACCGAAGTCACAGTCTCCAATCGATGTCGATGGACATTATTTGACGATCCTGTCATATGCTTGCCTTCGTCAAGAGATCATATGACATGGGATTATCGCGTGCGGCGACAGCGAATTCTGTGATGTCGCGTCATCAATCGATGACCGGAAGGTCGTTCATAAAAGGCGAAGTGGCGCGTATAAGGCCGCTTCAGCGTGAAAGGGAGCATGTTCATGAGCATCCATCAAAACCTTATCGGCGGCGAGTGGATCGGAGCCGAGACTTCGAAAAACATCAATCCGTCCGATACCAATGAGGTTGTCGGCCTTTACGCGCAGGCCAGCGCCGAAGACGCAAAGCAGGCGATTGATGCCGCCAAGGCAGCCTTTCCGGCATGGTCGCGCTCCGGCATTCTGGAACGCCACGCCATCTTGAAAAAAACCGCCGATGAAATTCTCGCCCGCAAGGAAGAGCTTGGCGCGCTGCTGGCCCGCGAAGAGGGCAAGGTTCTGGCCGAAGGCATCGGTGAGACCATCCGTGCTGCGCAAATCTTCGATTTCTTTGCAGGCGAAGCCCTGCGTCTTGCCGGTGAGGTCATTCCGTCGGCGCGCCCGAATATCGGCGTCGAAGTTACCCGCGAGCCGCTCGGCGTCATCGGCATCATCACGCCGTGGAATTTCCCGATTGCCATTCCGGCCTGGAAGATTGCCCCGGCACTTTGCTATGGCAACACCATCGTCTTCAAGCCTGCCGATCTTGTTCCCGGCTGCGCTTGGGCCATCGTCGACATTCTACACCGCGCAGGCCTGCCGAAGGGTGTCTTGAACCTCGTCATGGGTCGCGGCTCGGTCGTCGGTCAGGCCATGCTCGACAGCCCGCATCTGTCCGGCATCACCTTTACCGGTTCCACCGGCACGGGCCAGCGCGTTGCCGCCTCCTCTTTGCCGTTCAACCGCAAATTCCAGCTGGAAATGGGCGGCAAGAACCCCTTTGTGGTTCTGGATGACGCCGATTTGGACGTTGCCGTCGAGGCCGCCGCCAACTCCGGCTTCTACTCCACCGGACAGCGTTGCACGGCATCGTCGCGCCTCATCGTCACCGAAGGCATCCATGACAAGTTCGTGGCGGCACTGACCGAGCGTCTGGGCAAGATCAATGTCGGCAATGCGCTGGACAAGAACACCCATGTCGGCCCGGTCGTGGATGAAAAGCAGCTGAAGCAGGACACCGATTACATCGAAATCGGCAAGCAAGAGGGCGCAAAGCTTGCCTTCGGTGGTGAAGTCCTCAAGCGCGACACGCCCGGCTTCTTCCTTCAGCCTGCTTTGTTTACCGAAGCGACCAACAGCATGCGCATCTCGCAGGAAGAAATCTTCGGACCCGTCGTCGCCGTCATCCGCGTCAAGAATTACGATGAGGCGCTGGCTGCTGCCAACGACACGCCGTTCGGCCTGTCCTCCGGCATCGCCACCACCAGCCTGAAGCATGCGACGCATTTCAAGCGCAATGCGGAAGCCGGCATGGTCATGGTCAACCTGCCGACAGCGGGCGTGGATTTCCACGTTCCCTTCGGCGGCCGCAAAGCGTCGTCCTTCGGTCCTCGCGAACAGGGTCGCTACGCCAGCGAGTTTTTCACCACGGTGAAAACCGCCTACACGCTGGCCTGATCGAACTGATCGAAAAAATGATCCCCGGCACCGTCCGGGGATTTTTTTGCCTCTTTCACGATCCCGATTTCTGCTTATGCTGGTTTGCGAAGACCATGAGCAGACGGAAACAGCATGACAGATATTTCGATGATCGAGGCCGCGCGTCAGCGCATCGGCTCTAAGGCAATTCGCACTCCCTTGTTGTCATCGCCCTTCCTGGACGACATCGCCGGTCGAAAAATCTTCGTGAAGGCCGAATGCCTGCAACGCACCGGATCGTTCAAGTTTCGGGGCGGATGGTCTGCCGTCTCGGGCATCGAGCCCGACGCGCGCCACCGCGGCGTCATCGCCTTTTCCTCCGGCAATCACGCGCAGGGCGTGGCGCTTGCAGCCGCTCTGCACGGCGTTCCCTCCGTCATTGTCATGCCGCATGATGCCCCGAAGATCAAAATCGACAACACCCGGGCTTTCGGTGCCGAGGTAGTTCTCTACGATCGCGCCAACGAAGATCGCGACGCCATCGGCGCGAGGCTTGCGCAGGAGCGCAATCTGACGCTCATCAAGCCCTATGACGAACCTTTGGTCATCGCCGGTCAGGGAACGGTCGGCCTCGAAATTGCCGAACAGGGTGCCGAATACGGGATCGAGGCGGCAGATGTCCTCGTGCCCTGCGGCGGCGGCGGGCTGACATCCGGCATTGCGCTCGCGCTGGAAGCCAAAACGCCGGGATATACCGTCAGGCCCTGCGAACCGGAACACTTCGACGATGTTGCCCGCTCTCTGGCGTCAGGCAATATCGAACGGAATAAAGCGCTGTCCGGCTCCATCTGCGATGCGATCGTGACACCTCAACCCGGCAACATCACCTTTCCCCTCATGAAAACGCGCTGCGGCAGCGGCATTGCGGTGACGGAAGACGAGGCGCTGCGCGCCATGGTGCTGGCTTTCCTGCGGTTGAAGGTGGTGGTCGAGCCCGGTGGCGCGGTCGCGCTGGCGGCAGCGCTTTTTCACGGCGCGGAACTGGGAACGGAAACGGTGATCGCAGTGGCGTCCGGAGGCAATGTCGATCCAAGCATAATGGCCTCGGCACTGTCGCGCTTTGCCTGATCAGCCGAGACGGAAAAACACCTCTTCGGCCATGGCGAGAGACGCCGTCAGCCCCGGGCTTTCGATGCCGAAGAGATTGACGAGACCGCTGACACCATGCACCTCCGGCCCGTCGATGCGAAAATCGGCGGCCGGATCATCGGGTCGTGAAATCTGATCCCCTGCTGCGATGATGGTGACGTCGATATCTGCCAATTCGTCCAAACGTTAATTTTGTGTTGAACCGGACGTGTGGTTGCGCGTTGCTATCAACAGATCGGGTAGATCGATGCGTGTTGGGAGGCAAGTCGCGATCTGTATTTTCCCCGATGAGGCCAACATATAGAAATTTATCTCTACAGAAAGACTGGGAAATAGCGATATTCTCTTGGTCGAGCGAACAGGACCGGATGATCCGGTCAAACGTTCACGAGGGAGGATGCGATGTCTTATTCCAAGGCTGGAAAAATCAAAGATTTTACGCCATCGCCTGCACAGCCCAACGGCTGGCAAGCCACACTCCACACCGCCATTGTCGGATTGTGCTTTGCCTTTGTCGCAGCGGTCATCTTCGGTCTGGTCCCCTGACCCCTCCCGACCGGATCACATGAAAAGGCTTCCCACTGGGAAGCTTTTTTCTTTGCTGCTCACTCCGCCTTTAAATAATCCTCGGCAAGTTCCACCCAGAATGCCGTGCCGATCGGCAGGATATCGTCGTTGAAATCATATTTCGGATGGTGCAGCGGCGGGTCGTTATCCGTGCGCTTTGACCCGAGAAAGAAATAAGCGCCCGGCCGTTTTTCCAGCATATAGGCAAAATCCTCCGCCCCCATCGTCGGACGCGGCATCTCGACCACCTTGTCGGCGCCAGCAAAACGGGTTGCGAGATCGGTGACGTAATCGGTTTCGCGCGTGTGATTGACGGTCGGATTATAGCCGCGCTGATAATCGAGCGTGACACGCATTCCATAGCTTGCCGCCTGCCCTTCGGCGATCAGCCGGATGCGCTTTTCCAACTCGTCGCGCGCCTGCGGATCGAACGAGCGGATCGTCAGCAGCATCTCTGCCGTTTCGGGAATGACATTGCTGGCTATCCCGGCATGAAACGCACCCACCGTCACCACCGTCGGCGTCATCGGGTGGATGTTGCGCGATACGATGGTTTGCAGCGCCATGATGATGCTGGCACCCGCAACGATCGGGTCCAGCGCACTTTGCGGCTCCGCACCGTGGCCGCCGTAACCGTTGACAGTGATCTTGCACTCATCCACCGCCGCCATGATCGGCCCATCACGCAGCACGAAATGCCCAAAGGGCAGGCCGGGATCATTGTGAAGCGCAAACACCGCATCACAGGGAAAGCGCTCGAACAGACCGTCCTCGATCATGATCCGCGCACCGCCGAAATTTTCTTCCGCCGGCTGGAAGATCAGATGCAGCGTGCCGTCGAAATTGCGCCGCTCGGCGATGATCTTCGCGGCACCCAGCAACATGGCCGTATGCCCATCATGGCCGCAGGCATGCATGACGCCGGGGTTCTGGCTGGCATAATCCGCACCGGTCTCTTCATGAATGGGCAGCGCGTCGATATCCGCGCGGATGCCGACGGAGCGTCCGCTTTCACCGTTTCGCAAAGTGGCGACGATACCCGTTCCCGCAAGGCCCCGCGTCACCTCATACCCCATCTCTTCCAGTTTCGCGGCGATGAAATCCGATGTCTTGAACTCGGAGAGCCCGATTTCCGGCGTCCGATGCAGGTGATGACGGATCGCTTTCACGTCCGGCATATGGTTGGAAAAAGCATTCAGGGTGCTGGGCTGTATCGTCATGGTCGGGTCCGGTAGCCTATGTCAGGAGGGGCATGGAGGCACGTTTTCTAATAACAGGACGGACCCATCAACGGAAGGCACGACACGTACAGGCATATCGGCGCTTGCACGAAACGGCGACAGGTGGCATGGAACAGAAAGCGCCTTTAATCATTCCATATCTCAGGCGGCATCCGCTCTTTTTATAAAGCGGCCGCCACGGGGTTCAGGACAAGATCGGATAAGGCAGGGCATGACGTGTTTCGCTGATGGGGAGTTTGCGACGTGTTTCATGAATGCAAGAGCGCGATCCCGCGACACTCTTTCCAATCCTTTTAAAGCAGTTGATTGCGTTGACGGCATAAACGTCCGTTGCGGAAAAATGCCATGTTGATGGGCAAACCAAGATTACGCAGATCATCGTTCGCTGGTTCGCGATGGTTCAGACAAGGTTCAGGATCAGCACGAGATAAAGCTGCCAAGTTGTTTCAATACCGAATAGCAATCTGAAACAAATCCCGGTTAAGACAAGCCACCCCTTCACAAGAGTGCAGAATACGAGCCGATGTCATTTCATATTACGCCGACCGCCGCCGCCCGTGATTCAGAAGCAAAGCAGATCGATCACAATGATTCGATCCGTTCCGCCTACTTCACGATTGATGAGTTGAGGAATTGCGGGGCCGAGCTTTCCAAATCCGGCGCCGAAGATTTACCCGGGTTCATGGAGTTCGACTTCTTCGCCCGCCATCGTGAAAACGAAAAGGAAATCCTGCGGGTTTATCGCTCGACCGCGGTGGATTCGGAAAACGGGGCAAACATTACCCCGGCTGCCGAATGGTTGCTGGACAACCATTATGTGATCGAAGAGGCCATTCAGGAAGTCCGCCGCGACTTTCCGCGCAAATTCTATCGTCAGCTTCCGACGATCAAGGTCGGCAAGTCCGAAATACCGCGCGTCATGGCGCTGGCTTGGCTCTATGTCGCCCACACCCACAGCACGATTTCCCGCGAAAGCATGACGGCGCTGGTCGAGGGGTACCAGACATCGAAGACCCTGCAGATCGGCGAGCTCTGGGCTCTGCCGTCGATCCTGCGTTTTGTCCTTATCGAGAATCTGCGCCGCATTTCCATTCGCGTCGAGCGGTCGCGCCGCATGCGCCAGAAGGCGAACGAAGTCGTCGATGAGATCATTCGTCTCAACGAGGCCGAAACATCCTCGGCGCTGCTCAAGCAAATCGAATCTCTCGTCAGCGACCCCACCTTCTCCACCCAGTTCCTGTATCGCCTCAGAAACGGTTCGCAGACCTCCGGTTTTGCGCTGAACTGGCTTGAAGAGCGCCTGCACAGCACCGGCACCGACGCCGAAAACATCATGATGGCGGAACATAACCGCCTGGCATCCGGCAATGTGACGATGGGCAACATCGTCAAGAGCCTGCGCGAAATCGACGATACCGAATGGTCCGTCTGGTTCGAGGAAGTCAGCCACATCGACAAGGTTCTGCGCGAGCAGACCGACTATGAAACGCTCGATTTCGGTTCGCGCAACACCTATCGCAACACGGTCGAGCTTCTGGCCCGTCGTTCGCCAAAGACGGAAATCGAAGTGGCGCAAGCCGCCGTCGATATGGTCACCGAAGCGGCCAACTCCAGCGAAAAGCAACCGCATGCGCCCAACGTTGGCAGTTTCCTGATCGGCGAGCGCCGCGAAGAGCTGGAACGGAAGATCAAGTACAATCCGCTGGTCTCCCAACGCATCGTCCGCTTCATGAGCAAGTTCAACTGGGCCTCCGTCGCGGTCCCGGTTATCGCTCTGACTGCGCTGGCTCTGGTCATCGTTGGCTGGTTCCTCGCAGACGCTGGCATGCCCTGGTATGTCATCACGGCGTTTCTTTTGATGTTTGCTCTGCCTGCTTCTGAAGGCGCCACAGGTCTCTTCAACACGGTCGTGACGTCCTTCGTCAAACCGTTCCGCCTCGTGGGATACGAATTCAAGGAAGGCATTCCGCAGGACGCCTGCACGCTCGTCGCCGTTCCCTGCATGATCACCAGCCGCGACAGCGTCGATGAGATGGTTCGCAACATCGAAGTCCATTACCTCGCCAATCCGCACGGGGAAATCTACTTCTCGCTGATCAGCGACTGGCGCGATGCGCCGCACGAACAGTCGGCCGAAGACGTCGAAATTCTCGAATATGCCAAGCGCGAAGTGGCAGCGCTCAGCTCCCGCTACGCTTTCGATGGCAAGACACGTTTCTTCCTGCTGCACCGCCGTCGTCTCTACAATCCGGCAGAAGGCAGCTGGATGGGCTGGGAGCGCAAGCGCGGCAAGCTGCATGAACTGAACATGCTGCTGCGCGGCGACAAGGACACGACCTTCCTCAACGGCGCCAACATGGTGCCGCCGAACGTCAAATACGTCATGACGCTGGATGCCGACACGCGCCTGATGCGCGACGCCGTCACCAAGCTCGTCGGCAAGATGCACCACCCGATCAACCGTCCGGTCCACGACCCTGAGACGGGGCGCGTGGTCCATGGTTACGGCCTGCTCCAGCCGCGTGTGACACCGTCGCTCACCACCGGCAAGGACGCCTCGGTCTTCCAGCGCGTCTTTTCCATCAACCGCGGTATCGACCCTTACGTCTTCACCGTGTCGGACGTTTATCAGGATTTGACCTCGGAAGGCACCTTCACCGGCAAGGGCCTTTATGACGTGGACGCTTTCGAGGCTGCCTTGAAGGGTCGCATCGATGAAAACGCCGTGCTCTCACACGACCTTCTCGAAGGTTCGTTCGCCCGTTGCGCTCTGGTGACGGACGTGGAACTGGTCGAAGACTTCCCGACCCGTTACGAAGTCGAAGTCTCGCGTCAGCACCGCTGGGCGCGTGGCGACTGGCAGCTTCTGCCTTACATCATGGACATGAAGCGCGGCGTGACCGGCATCGGTCGCTGGAAGATGATCGACAACCTGCGCCGTTCGCTCACACCGATTGCCTGGTTTGCCGCGTCCGTTCTCGGCTGGTACTTCATGGGTCCGGTCGGCGCGCTGATCTGGCAGATCCTGCTGATCTTCTCGCTCTTCGTCGCACCGACGATTTCCTTGCTTGC
Source organism: Agrobacterium rubi TR3 = NBRC 13261 (assembly GCF_000739935.1). Classification (GTDB taxonomy): domain Bacteria; phylum Pseudomonadota; class Alphaproteobacteria; order Rhizobiales; family Rhizobiaceae; genus Agrobacterium; species Agrobacterium rubi. The sequence goes on from NZ_BBJU01000016.1 coordinate 172,674, forward strand.
CGGTCTAGTACCACGCTCCACGGATATCGTGCCGCAGGCGCATTTCCACACGCTGTGGTCTGAAATCCGCGCGACAAACGCGCAGGTCGCCCTGCGTATCGTCTTCATCGCCGACAGCGCCTGCATGATGGCCGACGCCATTGTCCGCTCGCTCTATCGCCTCTTCGTCAGCGGCAAGCTGATGCTGGAATGGCGCACCGCAGCCAGCATCCAGGGCAGCGCTCAGGGCAGCATTCTCGATTATTACCGGCAGATGTGGCACGCGCCCGTCGTTGCGCTTATCGGCCTCGCCTTTGCAGCCCTTCCAGGCGACAACGCCTTCCTCGTCGGCCTGCCCTTTGCCCTGATGTGGGTCTTTTCTCCCGTCGTGGCCTGGTATGTCAGCCAATCCGCCGAAACCGAAGATCGCCTGTTCGTTTCGGAACATGTCTCCAGCGAGCTGCGCAAGATCGCTCGCCGCACATGGCGCTATTACGAGGCCTTCGTCACCGCCAACGAAAACTATCTGCCGCCGGATAACTATCAGGAAACCCCTGTACCCATGGTGGCCAGCCGCACGTCGCCGACCAATATCGGCGTCTACCTGCTGTCGGTGATTTCGGCGCGCCAGTTCGGCTGGATCAGCTTCTCGGAAACCGTCGAGCGGATGGAAAAGACCATCGAGACGGTCGAGAAGATGGAGAAGCACCGCGGCCATCTGTACAACTGGTATCACACCGACACACTCCAGACGCTCGGACCCCGTTACGTGTCCGCCGTCGACAGCGGCAACCTTGCCGGTCATCTGATCGCCATCTCCTCTGCCTGCCGCCAGTGGGCGGAAGCAACATCGGCGCATCTTCAGGGCAATCTCGACGGTATTGGCGACGTTGCCGGTATCCTGCGCGAAACGCTGAAGGAACTGCCAGACGATCGAAAGAACCTGCGGCCTCTGCATCGCCGCCTGGAAGAACGCATCATCGGCTTCTCCAACGCCTTGGCATCTGTCAAGCGCGAGCATGAGTTCGCCTCCATCCGCGTCATCAATCTGGCCGTGCTGGCCCGTGACATCCAGAAACTGGCCTCCAACCTCAATCTGGAAGTCAAGAACGAGCAGAGCGCGGAAATCACCCGCTGGGCACAGTCGCTGGTCGATTGCTGCGAAGCGCATATTTCCGACAGCGCCTTTGACCTGTCCACCATCGATCCGCTGCGTGACCGCCTGATGTCCCTTCAGGAACGCAGCCGCGATCTCGCTTTCTCGATGGATTTCGCCTTCCTGTACCGCAAGGATCGTCGCCTTCTGTCGATCGGTTACCGCGTCGACAGCAAGGAACTGGACGAAGCCTGCTACGACCTTCTGGCGTCGGAATGCCGTCTCACCAGCCTGTTTGCAATCGCCAAGGGCGATCTGCCGACGGAACACTGGTATCGTCTCGGTCGTCAGGTCGTGCCGATCGGCGCACAGGGCGCGCTGGTCTCTTGGTCGGGCTCGATGTTCGAATATCTGATGCCACCGCTCGTCATGCAGGAGCGTCACGGCGGTATCTTGAACCAGACCAACAATCTGATCGTCAAGGAACAGATCAGCCACGGCCGTCGTCTCGGCACGCCATGGGGCATTTCCGAAGCGGCCTTCAATGCCCGCGACCACAACATGAACTACCAGTACACCAACTTCGGTGTACCCACTCTCGGCCTCAAGCGCGGCCTTGGCCAGAACGCCGTAATCGCGCCTTACGCCTCCATCCTTGCCTCGCAATACGATCCGGATGCGGCTCTCGAAAACCTCGAAAAGCTGCGCAAGCTGGGCGCACTCGGCCAATACGGCTTCCATGATGCCGTCGACTTCACGCCGACACGTGTGCCGGATGGCAAGGTCTGCGCCGTCGTCTACAACTACTATGCCCACCACCATGGCATGTCGATTGCAGCCGTCGCCAACGTCGTTCTCGACGGTGTGTTGCGCGAACTCTTCCACGCCGATCCGGTGATCGAAGCCGCCGAACTGCTGCTTCAGGAGAAGGCGCCGCGCGAAGTTCCCGTGATGAGTGCCAAATACGAGCCGGAAACACCCGGCAAGGAACAGGCAGACCTCCTGCGTGCAGAGGTTCGCACCATCGCCGATCCAGCCGTGCGCGACCGCGACGTCGTGTTCCTGTCCAACGGCCACTACTCGACCATGCTGACGGCAACGGGTGCCGGTTATTCCAAGTGGAATGGCCTTGCCATCTCGCGCTGGAAACCCGACCCGACCGAAGATCGCTGGGGCACGTTCCTGTTCCTGCGCGATACGACATCCGGCGAATGGTGGAGTGCGACCGCAGAACCGCGTGTTGCCGAAGGTGAAAAGACGAAAACCGTCTTTACCGATGACAGGGCCGAGTTCCACAAGACGGTTGGCGATCTGCAAAGCGTTGTCGAATCCATCGTCGCGACAGAGCACGATGCCGAAGGCCGCCGTGTGACCCTCCTCAATGTCGGCTCGGAAGATCGCTACATCGAAGTGACCTCCTATATGGAGCCCGTTATCGCCAATGATGACGATGACAGCGCCCACCCTCTGTTCTCGCGCATGTTCGTGCAGACGGAAATCGGCAAGCGTGGCGATGTCATTCGCGCCTGGCGCAACAAGCGCAGCCCAAGCGAGCCGAGCACGGTCATCGCGCATCTGGCAGCAGACAATGCCGGTCCGGCACGCCCGACCGAATTCGAAACGGACCGCGCCAAATTCCTGGGCCGTGGCCGTTCGCTCGGTGAAGCCGCCGCGTTCGATCCCGGTGCGACACTGTCGGGAATGGACGGCTTTACGCTCGACCCGATCCTGTCGCTGCGCCGCGTCGTGCGCGTACCCGCAGGCAAAAAGGTTAGCGTGATCTTCTGGACCATCGCCGCACCAAGCCGCGAAGAGGTGGACAAGGCGATCGATCGTTACCGCCACCCGGATGCGTTTGCGCATGAGCTGGTGCATGCCTGGACACGCACACAGGTGCAGATGCGCCATGTTGGCGTGTCGTCGCAGCAGGCCGCAGCCTTCCAGCACCTGGCCCGCTACCTCGTCTATCCAGACATGCACCTGCGCGCCGATGCCGATACGCTGAAAACCGGTCTCGCCTCGCAGCGTTCGCTGTGGCCACTGGCAATCTCCGGCGATTTCCCGATCTTCAGCCTTCGTATCAACGACGACATGGATATGGATATCGCTCGCGAAGCCTTGAGCGCGCACGAATATCTGCGCGCCCGCGGCGTCATTTTCGATCTCGTCATCGTCAATGAACGCGCAGCCTCCTACGCGCAGGATATGCAGCACGCTCTGGACTTCATCTCCGAAGCGCAACGTCGCATCAACCCGGCAGATGGCGGCAGACAGCACGTCTTTTCCGTTCGCCGCGATCTGATCGATGAGGAAACTTGGTCGGCACTGCTGGCAGCCTCGCGTGTCGTCCTTCACGTGCGCAACGGCAAGATCGTTGATCAGGTCAACCGCGCCGTCTCACTGTTTGCCGCCCACCGTGGGCCGGAAGGCAGCGAGCTGGCCGGGGCACGTCTTCCCGCAAAGGTCTTCCCGGTCGCGGAAGCCATCGAAGATGCCGATGATCTGGACTTCTGGAACGGCTTTGGTGGCTTCACCAAGTCGGGCGACGAATATGTCGTGCGCCTGCACGGTGGCCAGGCAACGCCGCAGCCATGGATCAACGTCATCTCCAACGAACGCTTCGGCTGCCACATTTCGGCGGAAGGCGCAGGCTTCACCTGGAGCCGCAATTCGCGTGACTACCAGCTGACGCCATGGAGCAACGATCCGGTCGTCAACCGTCCGGGTGAGGCCATTTATGTGGCCGATGTCGAAAACGGTAAGGTGCACTCGCCGTTCGCAGCCCTGTCGCGCAATCCAGAAGCGGTGTTTGAGACCCGCCATGGCCTGGGTTACTCGGTGTTCAGAAGCGTCGAAGACGGTCTTGATATCGAGGTTACACAGACGGTCGACCGCGAAAAGCCGGTCAAGCTGTCGCGCCTGACGGTCCGCAATGTCGGCACGCAGAACCGCCGTTTGAAGACCTATGGTTATGTGGAATGGGTTCTGGGCAACAATCCCCAGAAGTCGGCGCCGTTCATCCTCAGCACCCATGATGAGGAAACCGGTGCACTGTTTGCCTCCAACCCTTACAGCATCGATTACAACGCCCGTGCCGCTTTCCTCTCCATGGAAGGCCCCGCAGCCAGCTTCACCACCAGCAAACGCGAATTCATCGGTCGTTACGGCTCGATCGTTTCGCCGCAGGCGGTCGTCTCGGGTGCCGCGCTCTCGGGCAGCCTTGAACTCGATGGAGCACCCTGTGCCGCCATCATGCAGGAAATCCACCTGAAGCCCGGTGAAGAACGTCACGTGATGTTCTATCTGGGTGATGCCGATACCGCAGACGAGGCTCGCGCTGTCGTAAAGGATATCCGCCAGTCGGATTTCGATGCGGTGCTCAACGCCAACAAGGACTTCTGGAAGGGCTTTACCGGCCAGTTGCAGGTGTCCACACCGGATGCCGGCTTCAACCACATGGTCAACAGCTGGCTGCCGTATCAGGCACTGGCCTGCCGCATCCTTGCCCGTACCGCCTTCTATCAGTCCAGCGGCGCCTTCGGCTTCCGCGACCAGTTGCAGGATACGCTGGCCTTCCTGCTCTACCAGCCGGAACTTGCCCGCGAACAAATCCTGCGCGCAGCTGGACGCCAGTTCGTTGAAGGTGATGTCCAGCATTGGTGGTTGCCACTGACGGGTGCCGGTGTGCGCACGACGATCTCGGACGATGTCGTCTGGCTCGCCTACGCAACCCACCAGTACATTGCCGCCACCGGCGACAAGGCAATCCTCGAAGAAGACGTGGCGTTCCTCAAGGGTCAGACCTTGACGCCCGGTCAGCACGACGCCTTCTTCCAGCCGGAAACCAGCGAAAAGACGGCAAGCCTTTATGAGCATGCTGCACTTGCACTGGATCTCGCCATCCACCGCACCGGTGAAAACGGCCTGCCGCTCATTCTGGGTGGCGACTGGAACGATGGCATGAACCGCGTTGGCGTCGCCGGTAAGGGCACCAGCGTCTGGCTCGGCTGGTTCCTCGCAGGCACCCTGCGGGATTTCATTGAAATCGCGCAAGAACGTCGTGATCTCGATCGCGTCGAAAAATGGAAGACACATCGCGACAAGCTGCGCGCTGCCCTGGAAACGGCTGGCTGGGACGGTGACTATTACCGTCGTGGCTACTTCGATGATGGCACCCCGCTCGGCTCCATCACCAGCGAAGAATGCCGCATCGATTCTCTCGGCCAGAGCTGGAGCGTGCTGTCAGGCGAAGGCGAAGAGCAGCGCTCGGGCCAGGCCATGGATGCCGTGATGAAGGAACTTGTCGATGAGGAGACGGGCATTATCCGCCTCTTCACACCTCCCTTCTCTCGCTCGCCACAGGACCCGGGCTATATCAAAGCCTATCCGCCGGGCGTGCGTGAAAACGGCGGCCAATACACCCATGCCGCAACCTGGGTGGTTCTGGCGCTGGCGAAAATGGGTCGCAACGAGGATGCATGGAAGTGCTTCTCGATGCTCAATCCGGTCAACCACGCGCTCGACCGTCCGTCGTCTGAGACCTACCGTGTCGAACCCTATGTGGTGACGGCGGATGTCTATGGCGCAGGCGCCTATTCGGGTCGCGGTGGCTGGAGCTGGTACACCGGTTCTGCCGGCTGGCTCTACCGCGCCGCCGTCGAAGGTATTCTCGGCATCACCCGCGTCGATGGCAAGCTGCACATCGCCCCATCGCTGCCGCAGGCCTGGGACGGCTTCTCGGCCAAGATCACGCTCGAGGGCAAAGTCCGCGAGGTCGCCGTGAAGCGCAATGAAGGTTCCGCGGATGTCGAGGTTTTGATCGACGGCAAGCCGGTCACCGGAACCGATAAGGCGATCGCCTTCGATTGATATCAAAAGGGGCTTAGGCCAGACCGCGCAACAAAAAGCCACGGCACCGAAAGATGCCGTGGCTTTTATGTTTGGTAACATGCGTCGAACGCAACAGCGGCAATCAAGGTGCCTCGTGACGTGAAGCCACACATTCCGCCCTCATGCTGAGGTGCTTTGACCGAAGGGCAAAGCCTTCGGAGCATCCTTGGCTAGCACGCTTGAATCGAAAAGCGATCAGCGCGTGCCGAAGATCGCCGACCCGACGCGCACGCTGGTTGCGCCGAATTCAATCGCCGTCTCGAAATCACCGGACATGCCCATGGACAGCTTTTCCAGGCCGCATTCCTTGGCAAGCTTTGCCAACAGCGCAAAATGCGGGCCGGGATATTCCTCGGCTGGCGGGATGCACATCAGACCTTCCACATTCAGCTTCAATTCGTCGCGGCACATGGCGACGAAAGCCACTGTCTCGCGTGGATCGATGCCTGCCTTTTGCGGCTCCATGCCTGTGTTGACCTGCACGTAAAAGCGCAGCGCCCGGTCCTGTTTGGTGCATTCATCCGCAAGGGCACGGGCAATCTTTTCACGATCGACCGTTTCGATCACATCGAACAGCTCAACCGCATCCGCCGCCTTGTTGGATTGCAGCGGGCCGATCAGATGCAGTTCGATACCATCCGTCTTTTCCTTCAGCGCTGGCCACTTGCCCTGCGCCTCCTGCACCCGGTTTTCACCGAAAATGCGCTGGCCGCAATCGATCACCGGCTGGATCGTGTCGCCATCGAAGGTTTTCGAGACGGCAACAAGATTGACTGTGCCCGGTTTGCGACCGGCTTTTTCCGCAACCGCTGCAATCCGCTGCGTGACATCTTCAAGACGCGCTTCGATTTCCATGTCAAACCTTCACTTTATCAAGGGATAAGGGTTTCAGTAGCCGCCGCCTGCCTTGATGCCAAGCACCATTGTCACCATTTGGACGCTGTCGACCAAGATTGCGTCCATCGCAAGCCCTGCCAAACTTGACGCATAGGCCGTTTCGTGGTGAAGGTCAGCGCGAATTTTCCCCTTGATACCCGGATTTCAGAAGTATGGCCATCGAACGTTATAATCCTCGCGACGCCGAGCCGCGCTGGCAGCAAAAATGGAACGAAGACAATGTCTTCGTGACAGACAACAGCGATGCCCGCGAGAAATATTACGTTCTAGAGATGTTTCCATACCCCTCTGGCCGCATCCACATGGGCCACGTGCGCAACTATGCCATGGGTGATGTCGTTGCACGCTACAAGCGTGCGCGCGGTTACAACGTGCTGCACCCCATGGGTTGGGACGCCTTCGGCATGCCGGCGGAAAATGCCGCCATGCAGAACAACGTCCACCCCAAGGACTGGACCTATCAGAACATCGCCACCATGCGCGGCCAGCTGAAATCCATGGGCCTGTCTCTGGACTGGACTCGCGAATTTGCGACTTGCGACGTGGAATATTACAGCAAGCAGCAGGCCCTGTTCATCGACTTCATGGAAAAGGGCTTGGTCTACCGCAAGCAGTCCAAGGTCAACTGGGACCCGGTCGATCATACGGTTCTGGCCAACGAACAGGTCATTGACGGTCGTGGATGGCGCTCCGGTGCCTTGGTAGAACAGCGTGAATTGACGCAATGGTTTTTCCGCATCACCGATTTCAGCCAGGATTTGCTGGATGAGCTGGATGTTCTGGATCAGTGGCCGGAAAAAGTCCGCCTGATGCAGAAGAACTGGATTGGCAAGTCGGAAGGCCTGTCGCTGCGCTGGCAGGCTGTGGCTTCGACCGCGCCTGCTGGTTTCGATGACGTAACCGTCTACACGACGCGTCCCGACACGCTTTTTGGCGCATCCTTCATCGCCATCGCTGCCGATCACCCGCTGGCCCGCAAGCTGTCCGAATCCAACGCTGACATCGCCGAATTCTGCGACGAATGCCGTCGTCAGGGCACGTCTCTGGCTGCTTTGGAAACGGCAGAAAAGCGGGGCTTCGATACCGGCGTGAAGGTCAAGCATCCGCTCGACCCGTCCTGGGAACTGCCCGTCTACATCGCCAATTTCGTGCTGATGGATTACGGCACCGGCGCCATCTTCGGTTGCCCGTCCGGCGACCAGCGCGATCTGGATTTCGCCCGCAAATACGATCTGCCGGTTGTCGCCGTGGTCATGCCGGAAGGCGAGAATGCCGAAACCTTCTCCATTGGTGACACCGCCTTTGTCGATGACGGCGTGATGATCAACTCGCAGTTCCTCAACGGCATGACGACGACGGATGCTTTCGAGGCTGTCGTGTCTAAGCTGTCGGCCCAAATGCTGGGCAGCGAGCCACAAGCCGAGCGGAAGGTGAACTTCCGTCTGCGTGACTGGGGCATTTCCCGCCAGCGCTATTGGGGTTGCCCGATCCCGGTCATCCATTGCGAAGTCTGCGGCGTTGTGCCGGTTCCGAAGAAGGACTTGCCGGTCAAGCTGCCGGATGATGTGACCTTCGATGTACCCGGCAATCCGTTGGATCGCCACCCCACATGGCGTCATGTCTCCTGCCCGCAATGCGGCCATGCCGCGCGTCGCGAAACCGATACGATGGACACCTTCGTCGATTCGAGCTGGTACTTCACCCGCTTCACAGCGCCGTGGGAAGAACAGCCGACGGACCCAAAGGTCGCCAATCGCTGGCTGCCGGTGGACCAGTATATCGGTGGTATCGAGCACGCGATCCTGCATCTGCTTTACTCGCGCTTCTTCACCCGCGCGATGAAGGCCACCGGCCATGTGGATGTGAAGGAGCCCTTCAAGGGCCTGTTCACGCAGGGCATGGTGGTGCACGAAACCTATCGTCTCGGCGAAGGCCAGAACGGCCAATGGGTCGTGCCTGCCGATATCCGCATCGAGGAAGTCGATGGCAAACGCCGCGCCTTCCTGCTGTCGGACGGCGAGGAAGTGCAGATCGGCTCCATCGAAAAGATGTCGAAGTCGAAGAAGAACGTGGTCGATCCGGACGATATCATCGCGTCCTATGGTGCCGATACCGCCCGCTTCTTCGTTTTGTCGGATAGCCCGCCGGACCGTGACGTCATCTGGTCGGAAGCCGGTGTCGAAGGCGCACATCGCTTCGTGCAGCGCGTCTGGCGCATCATCGGTGAAGCTGCCGAGGAACTGAAGTCGGTCACGCCTGCGCCTGCAAGCGAGGGCGAAGGTCTTGCCGTCTCCAAGGCCGCCCACAAGACGTTGAAGGCCGTTCAGGACGATCTCGACAAGCTTGCCTTCAACAAGGCTATTGCCCGCATCTATGAACTCGTCAACACGCTGGCCGGTCCTTTTGCCGAGGTTGCCAGTGGCGGCAAGTCAGACGATGTGAAGGCGGCTGCCCGTGATGCTGCGGAAATTCTGGTGCGCCTGATTGCGCCGATGACGCCGCATCTGGCCGAGGAATGCTGGACGGCGCTGGGCAATGAAGGTCTTGTCGCCCAAAGCGCATGGCCCAGTTTCGTCCCTGCCCTCATCGAAGAAAACGATGTGGTGATGCCCATCCAGATCAACGGCAAGAAGCGTGGCGAATTGACAATCGCGCGCGATGCGGATCAAGATGCCGTCCGCGCGGCCGTGCTGGAACTGGACGCCGTCAAGGCGGCACTTGGCGGTGCCGCGCCGAAGAAAATCATTGTGGTTCCACAAAGGATTGTGAACATTGTTGTCTGATGCCTATTCCAAATGGGGCCGCATAGCAGCCGCAATCTCCGTTGTTTTGTTTGCAGGTATTCTTTCAGGATGCCAGGTTCGTCCTTTGTATGGCGAAGCGTCCGGCACCCGCCAGAAGCTTGAAAGCGTCAGCTTCGCCAGTGCTGGCGACCGCATTACCCAGGAAGTGCGCAACCATCTGGTCTTCCTTGCTTACGGTGGCGCAGGCGCACCGACGACCAAGGACTACATGGTCAAGCTGACCGTGACCTCCAGCGCGACATCGACCGAAGTCACCGACGACACCAGCCTGTCGATCGGTCGCAACAATTATGACGGTCCCTATCCCGGTCGCGTCAGCATGACCGGCAAATATGTGATCACCCGCGTTTCGGATGGTCAGGTCATGCGCGCTGCCACCCGCACCGTCACCTCCATGCTCGACCTGCCACAGCAGGAATTCGCCAAGATTCGCGCCATTCGCGATGGTGAAAACCGCGCCGCACGGGAGCTTGCCGAGATCATCGGTACGGATATCGCTGCCACTCTCAGCCGCTGAGAGCCGCCGTCATGACGGAAATAAAGTCGCATGAATTCGAACGCTTCGCCGAAAAACCGGCGGAGCGTTTTCGCGTTTTCGTGCTCTACGGCCCCGACCGCGGCCTCGTCTCGGAACGCGCGACCCTCATCGCCTCCAAGACCGGCATAGACCCCAACGACGCCTTCGCATCGCTGAAGCTGACGGCCTCCGATCTGCACGGCGATCCGGGGCGGTTGCTGGACGAGGTCAACGCCATCGGTCTGTTCGGCGGGGAAAAGCTTGTTTGGGTCAAGGGTGCCGCGAACGAAAAGGCGCTTGTCGATGCGCTGCAAGTGCTCTCCGACAATCCGCCGGAATCGAGCTTCCTGATTGTCGAAGCGGGCGATCTCAAAAAAGGCACCGGTCTTCGCAAGATCGCCGAACCCTCCCGCTCCATCGCCGCCATCCCCTGCTATGCCGATGACGCCCGTGCGCTCAATGCTCTCATCGATCAGGAGCTTTCGACCGAACATTTGCGCATTTCGCCAGCAGCCCGACAGCGACTGACCGAATCATTGGGAGGCGACCGGATCGCCTCGCGCAACGAGGTGCGCAAACTGGCGCTCTATTGCCGCGGACACGAGGTGATCGAGGAAGACGATGTGATGGCCATCATCGGCGATGCCAGCTCGGTATCGGCCGACGATGCCGTCGATGCCATTCTCAAGGGCGACCGCAACGCCTTTTTCCACGCCACGCAGAAGATCATCGCCTCTAAGACACCGATCTTTCTGGTGCTGCAAGGCTGCCTGCGGCAGTTTCAATTGCTGGACCAGATGCGCGCCGAAATGGATGACAAGAAGCAGCAGGCCGGTCAGGTCATGCTGACACTGGGCCGCGGCATCCATTTCCGCCGCAAACCCGTGATCGAAAGAGCGCTGCGCACATGGCAGCCAGCGGCGATTGCACGCGAAATGAACCGACTGCAAGCCGCTATCCTGCAAAGCCGCCAGCGACAAAGCCTGGAGGAAAGCGTGGCACTGCTGACGCTGTTGTCCACCACGTTGCAGTCTGGGCGCGCTGGATAGGTGTTCCAAGGGCAATAAAAAGCCTCCCTAGCAAAGGCCGGGAGGCTGAGACTTGGACTTTATCGTCATTCTCGGGCTTGTCCCGAGGATCTAACGAACCACAACATCAACCGTGATCAGATCCTCGGGACAAGCCCGAGGACGACGTCGTAGACGGTTAGTCGCCCTTGCCGGGCTCCGCCGAAAAATACAGATCAAGCTTGCCCGAAACGCCGTCCATCTCCTTGGCTTCCGGCAAAGGGTCGCGCTTGACGGTGATGTTGGGCCAGATCGCGGCATATTCGGCATTGAGCGTCAGCCACTTGTCCAGACCCGGCTCCGTGTCGGGCTTGATGGCCTCTGCGGGACATTCGGGTTCGCACACACCACAGTCGATGCACTCATCGGGATTGATCGCCAGGAAGTTCTCGCCCTCATAGAAACAATCGACAGGGCAGACTTCGACGCAGTCGGTATATTTGCAGCGAATGCAGTTATCGGTCACGACATACGTCATGATGAACTCCAGATATGCAGGCCGGGTCAAAGAGCTTGAAAGACAAGCCATCGCCCGGAATTCAGACAGGGCATTTTGGCAAGTGAGGTAATGCCTTTGACCCAATATAGCAAGGATAAACAATCCTGAAAAAGCGACGGATTCTAGAGGTTTATTCCAAACGCCAAATGGCGTTGATGGAATTGCTTGTGAACATGAGGCAAGTTTTCACACAAACAAAGCCGGGTCAGCCCTGTTCGTCACCCTTGTCTGTCATGAACCGGTCGAGCGCGCGGCGCTCCTTCTTCGTCGGGCGTCCGCTGCCGGGCTCACGCACCGCCTGGTCGAGAAGCGTCATCCGCTCACCCGGTGGGCGTGGCGGCGTTTCGTCGTCATAAAGGAGCTTGGCTTCCTCGAACGGGCCACGCCGTTCGCCTGACGCTTTGACCACGAGGATGCGGTCCATGCGCTCGAAACTGATGTCCAGCCTGTCGCCGATCTTCACCAGATGGCTTGGCTGGCGCACGGGCGCACCATTGACCCTGACATTGCCCGATTGAATGTAGCTTTGGGCCAGAGACCGGGATTTCGCCATACGGGCGAAGAACAGCCATTTGTCGAGGCGCTGGCGCCCTTGGTCCTGTGGCTGTTGCTTCTCACCCATGGAGCATTCCAGGAAAAATACGTCGCGGTTTTCCGTCCGGACATGCGCCAGAACAAAATGGAAAAGCCTTCTGCTTTACCAAAAGCAGAAGGCTTTCACCTTACTTTTTCAGCTGCTCTTTAAGGGCAGCCAGTTTTGCGAAAGGCGAATCCGGATCGAGTGGCTTCTCCTTGCGCGGTGGCTTGGCTTCGAAACGCTGCTGACCCTGCGGCTTGCCGCCACGGTCGTTACGGTCAGGCCGGTCCTTGCGCTCGCCGCGATCGGGACGATCATTGCGATTGTTGTTGCGGTCTGGGCGTCCGCCCTCGCGCTTCTGGTCGCCGTCGCGCTTGCGCTCACCATCACGGTTGCCACCGCGTGGAGCCTGACGCTCCTCGCCACCCTCTGCACGGCGTTCGCCATGGTTGCGGTTGACAGGGCGACGGTTGTCGCTGCGCTGGTTGTCGTTGCGGCCACCGGGACGCCACAGAAGAACAAGCTTCGGCTCGGCAGGCTCAGCAGCAACAGCGTCCGTCGCAGCCTCTTCAGCCTTCACCTCAGCCGGTGCCTCAGCAACAGCCTCGGCAGGCGCAGCCACCTCTTCAGATGGCGCCTGGGTATCGGCCTCGTCCTGAGCCGTTTCGTCGGCAGCAACAGCGTCCGTGCTTTCGGTCGTCTCGGCATCCGCGACTGTCTCGCCAGCGTCAGCACTTGGCTTGGCCGTATCGGCGCTCTGGGTGCCGAGGAAGGTCGCAGCCTCTTCGGCGCTCACCTGGTCGGCGCGGTAACCGAGGCCCTTGAGGATTTCTTCCATATCGTCGAGCGTGGCACCCAGAATGGACAGCATCGCAGTCGTCGTGGTGAAACGGCGGCCATCATAGGCACCTTCAGGACGTGGCTGCGTGCCGGGCTTCCACTGCAACAGCGGACGGATGAGGTCGGCCAGACGCTCGAGAATGTCGATACGCACCGCACGCTTGCCGAGGAACCGGAAACCCGCCAGCTTGTAGAACATGCGCTCGAAGCTTGGATCGGTTACGACGGATGTGCGGCCAGCGGCCAGCACCGGAATGAGATCGCCGTAACCTGGCTTGCCCAGACCGTCGTTCTTCAGTGCCCAGAGCAGCGTCACCAGCTCTGCAGGAGCAGGCTTGAGCAGCGCAGGCAGGAAGACGTGGTAAGCGCCAAAGCGAATGCCGTAACGGCGCATGGAGGCGCGTGCATCCTGATCCAGCGTCTTGACCTCTTCGGTCACGTCGCGACGGAACAGCACGCCAAGATTTTCCACGAGCTGGAACGCCAGACCCTTGGCCAGACCCTGAAGGTCTTCGGCGCGGGAAATATCGTCCAGAGGCTTCAGCACGGTGGCGATCTGGTGGTTCACGAAACGCTCGATGCGGGCAACGGCGTGATCACGCGCATTGCCGCTCAACTGTTCGTCGGCCAGCATGATGACGCGCGGCTTCATGATGTTGTCGCCGCTTGCAAGACGAGCAACGGGCTCACCCAACCAGCGGACCAGACCATCGGAGCTTAGCGCGAGATCGCTGTTGCCGCTGGCATGTAGGCGCGCAGCACGCGCCTCATATTCCAGCGCAAGCGCCTTCTGCGCTGCGCCTTGCACAGCCTTGGCATCTGGCCCTTCAGCTCCGGCAACCGGTGTAAACCGGAAACCCGCCAATTGGCCGACATGATGTCCTTCAACAAAGACATCACCATTCACACTGATTTCAGCTTCAAGCATCGCATTCTCTCTTAGGCGCCTCATGAGCACAGATGTCCTGCGATCAACAAAGCGTTTCGTCAACCTTTCATGTAAAGCATCGGACAATCGATCTTCGATTTCCCGAGTCTTTTCTTGCCAGTGTGTCGGATCGGCAAGCCATCCTGGGCGGTTTGATACATACGTCCATGTTCTGATCTGCGCAATCCTTGCAGATAGCGTATCGATCTCGCCATCGGTGCGGTCTGCCCGCCGCACCTGTTCGGCCATGAAATCCTCGTTGACGGCACCGCGCTTGACGAGGTCGAAATAGAGTGTCGAAATCAGGTCGGCATGTTGCGCCGGTGCGATGCGTCGAAAATCCGGTAAGGCACAGGCCTCCCACAGTTTTTCCACGCGCGCCGCATTGGTGGTTATGTCGACGATTTCGGGGTAACGCGCAAGATGTTCCAGCGCCTGCTGGTCGATAGCAGGCAATGCGCGGGTCAATCCTTGCACCGTCGGGGCGGCATCGAGGCTTGCGCGCAAATTAGTGATAGATGAATAATCGAAGTTCTTGGTGCGCCATTGCAGCACTTTGACCGAATCGAACTGATGTGATTCGACCCGGTGCACCAGCTCGTCATCGAACGGATCGACCTGCCCCGTCACGCCAAAAGTGCCGTCACGAAGATGGCGACCGGCACGTCCGGCAATCTGCCCCATCTCACCCGCATTCAGGTTACGGAACTGATAGCCGTCGAACTTGCGGTCCTGCGCAAAGGCAACATGGTCGACATCGAGGTTGAGGCCCATGCCAATGGCGTCGGTCGCCACAAGGTATTCGACATCCCCGGATTGATAGAGCCCGACCTGCGCGTTGCGGGTTCGCGGAGACAGCGCACCCAGCACCACCGCTGCACCGCCACGCTGACGACGGACCAGTTCGGCAATCGCATAGACCTCGTCTGCGGAAAAGGCGACGATGGCCGTGCGCTGCGGCAGGCGGGTGATTTTCTTCTGTCCGGCATAAAACAGCTGCGACAGCCGGGGCCGCTCGACAACGACGATGCCCGGCAACAGCTTTTCCAGAATGGGCCGCATGGTGCCCGCACCCAGAAGCAGCGTCTGCTCGCGCCCACGAAGATGCAGAATGCGGTCGGTGAAGATATGGCCGCGTTCCAAATCTCCGGCCAGTTGAACCTCGTCGATGGCAACGAAAGCCGCTGTCGTCTCACGCGGCATGGCCTCGACGGTACAGACGAAATATTGTGCCTTGGGCGGGCTGATCTTTTCTTCGCCGGTAATCAGCGCAACATTGGGAGCCCCGACCTTTTCGACAAGCCGGGTATAGACTTCGCGCGCAAGCAGCCGCAACGGCAGGCCGATGACACCGCTTCCATAGGCCACCATGCGCTCGATGGCATAATGCGTCTTGCCGGTATTGGTGGGTCCAAGAACGGCCGTAACACCGCGGCCGCTCAAGATCATGGGGCGAGAATTCAACGTACTATCCGTGAAATCGACTGAACTGCTGTTTTAGAACCATCCGGAAACGTTCCGTCCGCCTCTTCCCCCCACACATGGCAATCGTGAAGGTCAAAGGCAAGGAGGTAACACGCGAAAGGCGCATATGGGGTGATTTTTGACGGCTCTAACCCGGTCGGAACAAGCTGCGAACGAATCAGCGACGAATCGCTAAACCGTGGGATTCAGCTTTTGTTCACGGCCAGATATGGCCCGCGCAGACAGGTACCGACACAAGATGATGAATCGCAATGCTCGTGCTAAAGCGGCTCACCCGCCAGCAATCGCGGCCCGCCCTTGTCACTGGTGCCTGCGGCCTGACCGATGAAATAGGATTTGAGGCCCGGAATCCGGTCCACGATCCCCAGGCCAAAGTCACGCGCCACGCGGATGGGGCCGACATCATTGGAAAACAGCCGGTTTAGCACATCGGTGGTGATGCCCATGCGCACCGTGTCGAACCGCCGCCAGGACTGGTAACGCTCCAGCACGTTCAGCGAACCGATGTCGAGACCGAGGCGATCCGCTTCGACGATGGTTTCGGCAAGCGCTGCCACATCCTTGAAGCCGAGATTGAGCCCCTGGCCCGAAATCGGGTGAATACCATGGGCCGCGTCGCCCGCAAGCGCCAGACGCGGTGCCACGAAGGCCCGGGCCAGCGTCAACCCCAGCGGGAATGCGCGGCGTGGACCGACGGGTTTGATGGTGCCGAGCTTGTGACCGAAGCGGCGTTCCAGCTCCTCCTCGAACACCAGATCGTCAGCGGCAACCAACTGGTCGGCATCCGCAGTGCGTTCCGTCCACACCAGCGATGAGCGATTGCCCTTCAACGGCAGAATGGCGAAGGGGCCGGATGGCAGGAAATGCTCTTCGGCGCAGCCATTGTGCTCGCGTTCATGCTCCACTGTCGTGACGATGCCGGACTGGCCGTAGTCCCAGTGCACCGTCTTGATACCCGCCATGTCGCGCAGGGCGGATTTGACGCCATCGCAAGCGACCAGCAACCGGGTTTCAAGCGTGGAACGATCGGAGAGCGTCACGAGATTGCTGCGCGGCCCGGCGTCGAAACCGGAAACGCTCAGGCCATGACGAATGGTCACGCCCAGCCGCTCGCACAGGCCACGCAGGGCACCGACCATGGCAACATTGGGCACCATATGGGCAAAAGGCTGGCCGTCTGCGACATCGCCATCGAAGGTCAGGAAAACGGGTCGCACGGGATCGGATGTTTTCGAATCGGTTACGATCATCTTCTTGATCGGCTGCGCTTCCGGCAACAATTCGTGCCAGATGCCGAAAACCTCCAGCATGCGCGATGCCGCAGCGATGATCGCGGATGCCCGCATGTCCTTTTTCCAGACATTCTCGGGTGCCGCCTCGATGACCTGCACATCCATGTGCGGTGCCGCCTGCTTGATGGCAACCGCAACGCCAAGCCCGACATATCCGCCGCCTGCAATCACCACATCCAGCATCGCGTCTTCTCCCTGCATTCTTGTGAATATCACGCATGCACTATAGACCATGCGTTCAGGTCTTCCTACAGCTGGAGCATGTCGAAAATGTCGCGCCCTTTTGAAAATACAGCGCCGCTGGAAAAACTTATCTCCACGCTGGACCTCGAAAAACTGGAAGAAAACCTGTTTCGCGGCACGAGCCCGCAGGTCGGCTGGCAACGGGTTTTTGGCGGTCAGGTCATCGCGCAGGCCTTGATGGCCGCGCAACGGACGGTGAGCGCAGAACGCTTCGTCCATTCCCTGCACGCCTATTTCATGCGCCCCGGTGACCCCCTGGTGCCCATCGTCTATCAGGTCGACCGCATCCGCGACGGCGCAAGCTTTGCCACGCGCCGCATCGTCGCCATCCAGCATGGCAAGGCGATCTTCTCCATGTCGGCCTCCTTCCAGATCGACGAAGGCGGCTTCGACCATCAGGCGCAAATTCCCGAAGTGCCGCAGCCGGAACAGTTGATGAGCGAAGACCAGATGCGCGACGCGTTTCTGGCCAAGGCGCCACCCGCCATCCGCAAATATTGGGAAAACAAGCGCCCCATCGAAATCAGGCCAGTCTCTCTCACCCATTATATTTCCAAGGAAAAGCTCGAGCCCCATCAAAACGTATGGGTGCGTGCGGTCGGAGACGTCCCCGAAGACCGGCACTATCAGGCGGCAGTTCTGGCTTATCTGTCGGACATGACGCTGCTCGATACATCGCTCTACGCCCACGGCACGACGATTTTCGATCCCGCCATCCAGGCCGCCAGCCTCGACCACGCCATGTGGTTCCACCGCCCCTGCAAACTCGATGACTGGTTGCTCTATACCCAGGACAGCCCCAGCGCCTCGGGTGCACGCGGGCTGACACGCGGCAGCCTGTTTACACGCGATGGTATTCTCGTGGCCTCGATGGCCCAGGAAGGCCTGATCCGCAAAATAGCAAATGATTAATTTTTAATCATCTTTTCAAATTTGCCCAGCTTTTGCGCGACCCTCGCGCAAAATGCTGCCTATTTTCCGGTCTTATTTATTATTACCTTTACAAATCAATAACTTAAAAAATTGCCTTCGAACTGGCACGCGCCTTGAATGTAGGGATTTAGTCGCTGTTATTGATCAGCCAGCGTCGAGGAGAATCGGCTCTGCGCCGAGGACAAACAAAGGATGGGAAACCAGATGAAAATTGTGATGGCGATTATAAAGCCGTTCAAGCTGGACGAAGTGCGCGAAGCACTGACAGCTGTCGGTATTCAAGGCCTGACCGTAACCGAGGTCAAGGGTTATGGGCGCCAGAAGGGACATACCGAAATTTATCGCGGTACAGAATATGCGGTGAGCTTTCTTCCCAAGCTGAAGATTGAAATCGCCGTTGCGTCCGATCTCGTGGAGAAGGCCGTCGAAGCCATCGCGTCTTCCGCCAAAACCGGGCAGATCGGCGACGGCAAGATTTTCGTCTACTCGATTGAACAGGCCGTGCGCATCCGTACCGGCGAAACCAACACAGAAGCGCTTTAAGCTCGGCTGACAGGGGAGTTTTCAACCATGCAATTCAACAGAATTTCCACACTCGGTCGGCTGAGCGCCGGTGCGGCGGCGCTTCTTGCCCCCGCTCTCGCTTTCGCCCAGGATGCCGCAGCGCCTGCTGCAACGGCTGCCGCTGCCGTTCCCGACAAAGGCGACACCGCCTTCATGTTCCTCGCCACCATCCTCGTTCTGTTCATGGTCGTGCCCGGCCTTGGCCTGTTTTACGGCGGTCTTGTTCGCAGCAAGAACATGCTGTCGGTGCTGATGCAGGTCACGGTCATCGCTGCCAGCGTCATGATCATCTGGGTCGTCTATGGCTATTCCTTCGCCTTTGGCGGTTCCGAAAGCCCATTCTTCGGCGGCTTCGCCAAAATCTTCCTGTCCGGCGTCACCAAGGACAGCACGGCTGCGACCTTCTCGCAGGGCGTCGTCATTCCTGAATACATCTTCGTGATGTTCCAGATGACCTTTGCTGCCATCACACCGGCACTCATTATCGGTGCCTTTGCAGAACGCATCAAGTTCTCCGCCTCCATCCTGTTCTGCATTCTGTGGGTCACCTTCGTGTACTTCCCGATTGCCCATATGGTCTGGGACGCAAAGGGCTACCTCTTCGGTCTCGGCGCACTCGATTTCGCCGGCGGCACGGTCGTTCACATCAACGCCGGTGTAGCAGGCCTGATCGGCGCGATCATGGTCGGCAAGCGCACAGGCTTCGGCAAGGACATGATGGCCCCGCACTCCATGACGCTGACCTATGTCGGTGCAGCCATGCTGTGGGTCGGCTGGTTCGGTTTCAACGCCGGTTCCAACCTCGAAGCGTCCGGCGGCGCGATGCTCGCAACCGTCAACACCTTCGTTGCAACGGCAGCAGCCATCCTGTCGTGGTGCGTGGTTGAAAGCTTCACACGCGGCAAGGCATCCATGCTGGGTGCAGCATCCGGCATGATCGCCGGTCTGGTTGCCATCACACCGGCAGCCGGTATCGTTGGCCCGATGGGCGCCATCGTCATGGGCGCGATCGTATCGCCTCTGTGCTACTTCTTCGTCTCCGTGGTGAAGAACAAGTTCGGCTATGACGACACCGCAGACGTGTTCGGCGTCCACGGCGTCGGCGGCATCTTCGGCGCGCTCGCAACCGGTATCTTTGCAAGCGCATCGCTCGGCGGCGTCGGTTACGCTGGCGAACAGACGATGAGCGGCCAGTTCATGGTTCAGGCCCAGGCCGTCGTCATCACGCTTCTGTGGACCGGTATCGGCTCTGCCGTCCTCTACAAGCTCGTCGATATCATCGTCGGTCTGCGTGTTCCCGTCGAAGCCGAACGCGAAGGTCTCGATCTGGCCTCGCACGGCGAAGCGGCTTACCACTCTTAAGAAAAAGATGCGCAAGCCAGTCACGGCTCACGCATCATCCCAACGAAAGCCCGGCTGTTGCCGGGCTTTTTTCGTTTAAAAAGCCAATGGTTACGACTGATTTTGCATGGTTAATGCCATATTAACCACCAAGCCGGTACTTTGCCCTGTCATCCCGTCTGCGCCAGCTCGCGTGCGGACCCCGGAAGCAACAAAGAACGACAGGTTCAGGATATGGACAGAGTGACTTCTCCGACATTTGATGGTCGTGATAACCGCTTCGTGCTGACGGCATTTGTGGTGCGCCAGATCATGGCCCTGTGTGGTTTCGCCGTCTTGGGCGCGCTCACGCTGGGCATTACCGCATTGGCCACCTGGAATGTCTCCGATCCCAGCCTGTCCTACGCCACCGGCAACGAACCGGCCAATCTGCTAGGCCGCAGCGGCGCAATCTTTGCCGATATCATGATGCAGTTCCTGGGCCTGTCGGCGCTCATTGCCATGCTGCCTATTCTCGCATGGGCGTTTGCGCTGATTTCCGGTCGCCGCTTCAACCGCGTTCCTGCCCGTCTCGTCGCCTGGGTCAGCGGCGCTTTCATCGCATCCGCATCGCTCGGCTGCTTTCCCGCCCCCTTGACTTGGCCTCTGCCCAACGGCATCGGCGGCGTCATCGGCGATATGATCCTGCGTTTTCCAGCCCTGTTCATCGGCGCCTATCCAACCGGCACCTTCGCCACCGTTCTCGGCGTCATTTTCGCCCTTCCCGCAGCTTGGCTCATGCTGTTCGCCTCCGGCCTGCTTGGCGCGCCTGACGATGCCGAAGAGGTTTTCGTGCCCCAGGCATCCGCAACCAGCAAGGCCCGCAAGGTCGAAGAACTGGACGAGGAAGAGGACGATGGCGATGGTTTCTTCGGCAGCCTGCTCGCCTTCGGCGCGGTCGCCCACTATTGGTACATCACCCAGGCCCGTTTCCGCCGCCTGTTTGGCCTCAAGCCAAAGTCGATGCGCAACGAATTCGAACAACCCTATGATTTCAACGACTACGAATTCGGCACGCTGAACGAGCCATCGCGCCTGAAGACGGCCATCAACCGGCTGGAGCGCGCAGACCCGTCCTTCGAAGAACGGGCCGAGGCCCGCGCCCGCCGCGAAGTCTCGCCGCCATCGATCTCGATGGATGACGATGCAGATGGCGACGAAGACGACAGCCTGCCGGATGGCGTCTTGTCCGGCGACTCGACGTTCTCCGCCCGTCCACCCGCAGGCCAGACGCGCATCACCCCGCCATCCGCCCGCCCCAAGCCGAGCGAACGGGTAGCTCGCGACGCACAGCCATCCTTCATCGCCAGAGACGGCTTCCAGCTTCCCTCCGTCCACCTTCTGGCCGAGCCCAAAAGCGTCGTTCGCGACAATACGCTGAGCGCAGAAGTTCTGGAGCAGAATGCCCGCAGGCTGGAAGGCGTGCTCGAAGACTTCGGCGTCAAGGGCGAGATCATCCACGTTCGCCCCGGCCCTGTCGTCACCATGTATGAGCTGGAACCGGCACCGGGCATCAAGTCGTCGCGCGTCATCGGCCTTGCCGATGATATCGCCCGCTCGATGAGTGCCATCGCGGCCCGTGTCGCCGTCGTTCCCGGCCGCAATGCCATCGGCATCGAACTCCCGAATAAAATCCGCGAAACCGTCTATCTGCGCGAGTTGATCGCATCGCGCGATTTCGAAAACAACAAGGCCAAGCTGCCCATGTCGCTGGGCAAGACCATCGGCGGCGAAGCCGTGATCGCGGATTTGGCAAAGATGCCGCATCTGCTGGTCGCCGGTACCACCGGTTCGGGCAAGTCGGTCGCCATCAACACCATGATCCTGTCGCTGCTCTACCGCATGACGCCGGAACAGTGCCGCCTGATCATGATCGACCCGAAAATGCTGGAACTGTCTGTTTATGACGGCATTCCGCATCTGCTGTCTCCTGTCGTCACCGATCCGAAGAAGGCCGTCGTTGCGCTGAAATGGACCGTGCGCGAGATGGAAGAACGCTACAAGAAGATGTCGAAGATCGGTGTGCGCAACATCGATGGCTTCAACACGCGCGTTCAGCAGGCGCTCGACAAGGGCGAGGTTCTGACCCGCACCGTGCAGACCGGTTTCGACCGCCAGACCGGCGAAGCCATGTATGAGACCGAAGAGTTCGACCTGAAGCCCCTGCCCTATATCGTCGTCATCATCGACGAAATGGCCGACCTGATGATGGTAGCCGGCAAGGATA
>NZ_BBJU01000015.1 GCF_000739935.1 Agrobacterium rubi TR3 = NBRC 13261
GGCACCCGCAAACACTAGATATCTGCGCCAAACAAACCTCACAGAACCCGCTCCAACCGCACTTTCTGCAAGTCCACCTGCATGCTCTCAGACCACTGCGTACCCCGCCATACAATTCGAAAACCGCACCGCTCATAGAGTTTGATAGCATTGATGTTCTTGGCATGCGTTGCGATCCTGGCAATGGGGATGCCGGAGGCGTGCATCTCGTCAATGAAGTGCTTGACCAGAGCGCGGCCGATGCCCTTGCCCTGCCAGTCGGGATCGATCCAGATGTCGGAAATGTAGTCGGGCTCACCGGCGCGGGCGCCCCACCCGGCTAATGTGCCATCAATCTCGGCAAGGGCGATATCGCATTGGGTTTCCTGGGCGAAGACTTCGAAGTCTCTGCGCACGCGCTCAATCACCACGGCGTCGAGATAGGCATCTTCGAAAGCGCTGCTGGATGTCCAGGCAGCAAAACCAACGAGGCCGACCGCTGTGCGATCGGCCTCGGTCATGGTTCGAATGGTCAGTCCGCTTACCACCACTTCGCAGGCGTAAACTTGCCCGCTGCCTGTTCGATCGCATACGCCGTCTTGAACAGCGTCTCTTCCTCGAACGGCTTGCCGATGAGCTGGAGGCCGAGCGGCAGGCCTTTGCCGTCGAGACCGGCGGGCACCGACATGGCGGGTAGACCGGCCATGTTGACGGTGATGGTAAAGACGTCCTGGAGGTACATTTTGACCGGATCGGCGGCCAGTTCCTTGTCGCCGATTTCGAACGCGGACGATGGCGTGATGGGGGCGAGAACCGCGTCGATGCCTTCGTGGAAGACGGTCTCAAAATCGCGCTTGATCAGCGTGCGGACCTTCTGGGCCTTCAGGTAATAGGCATCGTAGTAACCGGCAGACAGCACGTAGGTGCCCACCATGATGCGGCGTTTGACTTCCGAGCCAAAACCGGCGGCGCGGCTCTTTTCGTACATATCGGCAATGTCCTTGCCATCGACGCGCAGGCCGTAGCGGACGCCGTCATAACGGGCAAGGTTGGACGAGGCTTCGGCAGGTGCCACGATGTAATAGGCAGGCAGCGCGTATTTCGTGTGCGGCAAAGAGATATCGACGATCTCGGCACCGGCATCCTTCAGCCATGCAATGCCCTGCGCCCAGAGCTTTTCGATCTCTTCCGGCATGCCATCGACGCGGTATTCCTTGGGAATACCGATCTTGAGGCCCTTCAGCGACTGGCCGATGGCCTGTTCGTAATCCGGCACCGGCAGATCGACGGAGGTGGTGTCCTTCGCATCGACGCTGGCCATGGATTTCAGGAGAATGGCGGCATCGCGCACGTCGCGGGCAATCGGTCCGGCCTGATCGAGCGAGGAAGCGTAAGCAGCAATGCCCCAGCGCGAAACACGGCCATAGGTCGGCTTGATGCCGACAGTGCCGGTGAAGGCTGCGGGTTGACGAATGGAGCCGCCGGTATCGGTGGCAGTGGCACCGGCGCACAGATGCGCGGCAACGGCTGCCGCCGAACCGCCGGAAGAGCCGCCGGGCACGAGGTTCTTGTCCGAACCATTGGCACGCCAAGGGTTGACGACCGGGCCGTAATAGGAGCTTTCGTTGGACGAGCCCATGGCGAACTCATCCATGTTGAGCTTGCCGAGCATGACGGCACCGGCGTCCCACAGGTTCTGCGTGACGGTGGATTCGTATTTCGGCTTGAAGCCATCCAGCACGTGAGAGCAAGCCTGGGTGTGAACGTCGCGAGTGGCGAAGAGGTCCTTGACGCCCAGCGGAATGCCTTCCAGCGCACCGGCATTGCCAGCGGCCAGCTTTTCGTCGGAAGCCTTGGCCATTTCGCGCGCCTTTTCAGGCGTCACGGCGACATAGGCGTTCAGCGTTTCATTGGCGGCCTCGACGGCTGAAAGATAGGCGTTCGTCAGTTCAACGGCGGAAAAATCCTTGGCTTTCAGCTTGTCGCGGGCTTCGGCAATGGTCAGGCTTGTGAGGTCGGTCATATCGGCAACGGCTTTCGAATTTTTTAAGTCGGACGAGCGGGAGCAAACCGTGTGAAAGGTTTACTCAACCACCTTCGGAACGAGGAAGAAGTTACGGTCTGTATTCGGCGCATTGGCCACGATATCCTCGGCCTTGCTGCCATCGCTGACCACGTCGGTGCGCTTCTTCATCGCAACCGGAGTGACCGATGTCATCGGCTCGACGCCATCGACATTCACTTCCGAAAGCTGCTCCACGAAACCTAGAATGCCATTCAGCTCGCCCAGCATCTTCTCGGCTTCGTCTTCGCTGACGGCAATACGGGCAAGGCGCGCAACGCGCTTCACGGTGGCAAGATCGACGGACATGGGTCTACTCCGGACAATAATTTTCCTACCCGCTATAATGACCGCGCCCGCAGTTCGCAACCATCATCGCCGCCAGAAACAGTACCGAAAATAATATTCGCCTTATGCGGGAACATTTTATGTTTGCGCGAGTTTTCGCGCGGGGGAATTCATCCTCCACCATTTACAGTCAAATCATTTGCAGCAGGAAGCGGGTTGGGGCCGGTTCATTTTTAAAGCGCCATCATGCTTCTCGATCATGCTGTTTTAACGGGGGTTAAACATGAATTTCGACATATCGAAAGTGCGCCATCCGAAAGAGAAGCTCTACGGTTTCCTGACATCATTCATAGGGATACTTGTGTGGATGGCCATTGCTGCTGGCATCCTCTACATCGCGACGACGGAGAGTCTGGGCATCATTTTTGCTTTTCTATTCTACTTTCTCTTTTTCTGGTTTGTGTCTTACGTCGCGAGATCGTTGGTCCGTGCCTACATGATGGGCCACTATGTTCTGGTCAGTGACCAACAATTTCCACACCTTCACAAAATGGTGGCTGATGGCGCGCAGAAGCTGGGCCTGAAAGAAGCACCACAGGCTTTCGTCTATAATTCCAGCGGTGTGATGAATGCCATGGCACTGACGCTGGTCGGCCGCACGCGCTATATCTGGCTGACGTCGGCACTGATCGATTCCGACGACGACGAACAGGTGCGGTTTGTGATCGGCCACGAGTTGGGCCATCATGTTGCTGGCCATCTCGACGAGCCGTGGAGCTTCCTGCGTCTGCCCGGTCTTATTATTCCGTTCCTGGGACAGGCTTATTCCCGCGCCCGCGAACTGACCTGCGATCGCATCGGTCTTGTCGTTTCCGGGGACATGAAGGCATCGCGCACGGCGCTTCAGATGCTGGCCTGCGGTAGTGCCAAGCTGAACGCACAGATGAACCCGAATGCTTTCGAAGAGCAGGACAAGATGGTGCCATCGATTGCCGGGTTCTTCCTCAAGATCGTCTCGCTCTACCCGCGCCACACACGCCGCGTGGCCGCATTGAGTGAGTGGAAGAACGCATTGAGCGGTATTCCGTCAGCCCCATCCCGTTCTGTGCAGACAGGACGTATCGAACCTCAGATTGCCTGATTTACAAGGATGATGAGAGGCCCGATATGCCTGGAGCATATCGGGCCTTTTCATTTAAAACGACAATGTCTGTCCCGCGCTTGGTGCGTCGACACGTGTCTGGGAGCCGTCCATGCCGGTCACGAACTTTTCCGGCGTCTGGTCGATGATCGGAAACGTGCCGTAGTGGCAGGGAATGACGTTGCGGAACTTGAAGAAGCGCTGGCAGGCGAGAGCCGCGACAGCGCCGCCCATGGTGAAACGGTCGCCGATGGGGACGAGGCCGATATCGGGTTCGTGCAACTCGTTGATCAGCGCCATATCCGAGAAGATATCGGTATCGCCCATGTGATAGACAGTCGGGCCGTCTTCGAAATGCAGCATCAGGCCGTTGGCATTGCCCAGCGCATGGCTGACGCCATCCTCGGTGATCTGCGCGGAAGAGTGGAGCGCATTGGTGAAAGTGGCAGTGAAGCCATCGAGCGTGACGGTGCCACCGGTGTTGCCCATTTCCAGCTTCGACACGCCCTTGGAGCCAAGCCATGCGGCAAGGTCTGCATTGGCCAGAACGGTGGCGCCGGTGTCTTTCGCCAACTGCACGGTATCGCCGACATGATCGCCATGGCCATGGGTCAGGAGAATATGGGTAATGCCATCAGCGACATCTTTCGCATTCTGATCGGCGAAAGACGCATTGCCGGTGAAAAACGGGTCGATGAGGATTTTCGCATTGGCTGTTTCGATGCGAAAGGCGGAGTGGCCGAGCCAGGTGAGTTTCATGGAAGTTCTCCTTTGTATTGCCGGTATAGTGTGACATAGGACGGGCCATGCAACGGGGCGACCCACCTTTTCCGGATTGCGAAGATGACGACAGATCATGACGAATATGTGTACGACGAGGCGACCGGCGATTGGCGCCCCGCCTCCGAAGTTGCGGCCCAGGCGGCGAAAGCTACCGAAGTGCGCGACGCTGCAGGCAACATTCTCGTCGATGGCGATTCCGTTTCGCTGATCAAGGATTTGAAGGTCAAGGGTGCTGGCACCACATTGAAACAGGGCACCGTGATCAAGTCCATTCGGCTGACCGACAATCCCGAAGAGATCGACTGCCGCCACGACGCCATCAAGGGCCTCGTCCTGCGCACCGAATTCGTGCGCAAACGCTGAGGCGAGCCATGGCGACTCTGACGATAGAGGAACTGGCGGGTTTTCTGCAGACGGGACAAGCCATTGCCGGGCTGGACCTGGGAACCAAGACCATCGGCCTTGCCATGTCCGATCTGTCACGACGTTTCGCCACCCCTCGCCCGGTTTTGAAGCGCATCAAGTTTACTCAGGATGCACAGCTTCTGTTGGACTTCGCGGCCAAGGAAAAAGTGGCTGCCTTCATCATCGGCCTGCCGACCAATATGGATGGATCAGCCGGCCCGCGGGTTCAGGCGACGCGCGCATTCGTACGCGCCATGAGCGACAAGACCGATCTACCCTTCGTCTATTGGGATGAGCGGTTGTCCACTGTGGCCGCGGAGCGCGCGTTGCTGGAAATGGACGTGTCCCGTGCCAAGCGGGCGCAGCGGATCGATTCGGCCGCTGCCAGTTTCATTCTTCAAGGTGCGCTGGACAGGCTTTCCGCTCTTGGAAGAGAGGCCGCAGCCTTCGAGGGCTGACGACCGCGCCACCAGGCCGCGATCGTCTTTCTCTTGCGAAAGGCGAGGATGGAAAACACGATCAGGCTATCGACTGCGATCGCCCGTGCCACCAGTGGCGGAATGGTGTCCGGCGGTATGCCCAGCACGTTTCCATAAATCTGGAACACCAGATCATGCGTCTGGCGGGTGAGCATGAAGAAGCCGAAGCTGATGTCGTAATAGGACAGAAAATACCACGCAGCGAGAAACCCGACCGGCCCGGCCCACAGGATTAAAAACCACTTCATGCCGTCTGACCTCGCAAAAAGAAGGTATCGGGCACGGCAGCAATGACCGCCCAACGCAGGCACGCCATAAGGCATAGGTTCACCGTCGGGACATCGATGTCCAACGGCAGCATGGCAAAGAACGTCATCATGACGATCAAGGATATCCATCGGATCACGGCGGTTCCTTTTCATACGCCCACAGGCGCATGGTTAATCATTCCTTAATACAATGGTTCCGTCACTCGAAATGAGCAAATAAAAGTTTCCGATATGGTTAACGAAGGCGTCGAGGCTGTGGATAAGACTGAGGCTCGAGGCAACAACGCGCGGATGCGCTCAAGAGCGCCAATCATTATTAGAAAAATCTAATTTCAATGAATCAGCTATAAACGCCGCGGACAATCCGCTTAACGGCTGTGCCGATTTTATCCCAATCCCGGGCCGTTTTCAGCGCAACGCCAGCAAACTGTCCACTTATGACCGATGAGATGACGAGATGCTGGATGGCCGCGAAAATCACCGCATTCACGTTGGCGGTATCGATGCCCTTCGGCGCTTCGAGCGAGCCGCGCATGCGCTCCAGCCACTTCGCCAATGCTTTGGCTCGGGCATCGGCCAATTGTTTCACTTGTGGCGTGTTCTCGGACACTTCCCAGGCGATGATCTTGCACACCAGCGGATCGCTGCGCAGCGCTTCGATGTAATAGAGCGCCAGCTTCTCCATGAGATCGCCGTAGGTCAGCAAAAACATGCCACCGGTATCTTCGGGAATGCGATCCTTGACCCACGAGCCCAGATCTTCGCCGATGGCAGCGACCAGACCTTCCAGCCCACCGAAGTACCGATAGATCAGCTGCTTGTCGCACCCGGCCCTGCGTGCAATGGCATTGATGCCGAAGCCCTGAAACCCCTCCTCTGCAAGCAACCCCTTGGCCGCAGAAAAGATTGCCTTTTCAGTGGCGGCGCGATCCTTGATCCGCTTTTCAGGGGGAGCTTCAGCAGCAGTGTCGACGATGGCCAGCATAAGCTTGCGATTCTCCATGTGGTGACCTCACCACAGGGTTAGCAAAGGGTTAATTTGGCGACAATGCGAGAGGGGGTTGTGAGGTGAAGGTAGTTGTGGATGAAACAAGGTAGGCTTCCAATTCGCGCATCTACCAATTATGACTTCAACTTTTAGGGGAATGGATATCTCAGCACATGTCTCTTATCCAAAATGAGCGCACAAAGCTGCTTGCGAACTCTCTTGACCGGACATCAACGGCCTGCGTGGTCGCAGGACTGATTGCTCCCGCAACAAGCATTGCCAATCATGTGCCCGGCACTCCCGGACTATCCATAAGCGCCGCTGTTGGAACAGTGATTTGGCTTTTCGCCGCAGTTACATTACATTTGTTGGCAAGACGCACCCTTGGAGGGCTGAGATGATGACTGGAATGGAAATCTTCTTCTACGTTGCGTTGCCAGTCAGTATAGTAACCGCTGGCTGGATCGCCGTTCGCCTAAATGAATGGAATGACAAAAAGACGCAGCTTCACCCTAGCGAATAAGGACCAGACTTTAAAAGATCAGGCTTAGGCCAAACTCGTTTGCCAGATTTATGTGTTTTCTGTATTATTCAGAAAACCAATCTGGAGTCTGACTTTGTCTCAAAAATCTATTACGACTGCGGAGTTCATGCGTCATTTTGGGCGTTATCATGATCAAGCGCAAAAAGAGCCGATCACTTTGACAAAGCACGGACGCCCTTCGGTGGTGGTGCTGCCTGTTGAACTGTTCGAGAAATTGGCCAGCAATCACGACGTACGTCAGGCATATGCTTCAGGCGAGATGCCTGACGATATTGCCTCGCTTTTCAGAGAGCAACTCGAAAACGATTCGAAGGAATATCAGGCATCGCGCGATGACTGAAAAATTCAGGCGTGGTGATATTGTCGCTTATCCCTATCTTTGGCGATGGCAGAACGAGGCCGATCCACAGCGTGATCACGGCGAGAAAGACCGCCCCGCCTGCATGATCCTGGCGATCAAAGACAAGCAAGGTCTTACGCATATCCTGTTGCTTCCCATATCTTCTAAGCCACCGCACGGTGACCAGAAAGCAATCGAAATACCGGGACTGGAACTACGTCGTGCGAAACTCAGCCGCTACAAGCGCGGCTGGATCACCGTTAGCGAGTGTAATTACGACGTGATCGAACGATCTTACCATTTCGACGCGCGGCGGGAGCCAATCGGGCGGTTCAGCGAGGCGTTTCTCGAAGAGATCAGATTGGCGTTTGCACCGTTTTTAGCGGCTGGTTCGGCGAAGGTGAGCCGCACATAACCCGCGCTTGTTAAAAATCCTGATTTTACGCCGCAGGCGGATACAGCAGATCGATAATATAGGTCGGGTCGAACCGGCTATCCAGCATGCCGTAGGTATGGCGCCAGCCACCGGCCAGACGTGTCTCAAGAAACGCGTCGGCGATGCGGCCTGCGCCGATGCGGCAGAGTTCGGCGGCGGCGGCGGCGAGGGCGAATTGTTCTACCAGCAGGCGGGCGGCACCTTCGTCGCGTTCGCAGAGCGCGATTGCGGCGCGCAGGACTTCGGTAGTTTTTTTGCCGGATGGGCCGAGATCGCGTTCGAGTGTTTCGAAGACGAGGTCGAACAGGTCCTTGCCGCGTTGGAGAACGCGCAGCACATCCAGCGCCATGACGTTGCCGGAGCCTTCCCAGATGGCGTTCACAGGGGCTTCACGATAATGGCGTGCGATGGGGCGATCTTCGACATAGCCGCTGCCGCCAAGGCTTTCCATGGCTTCGTAAATCAAGGCAGGTGCGATCTTGCAGCACCAGTATTTGACGATCGGCGTCATGACGCGGGCATAAGCCGCTTCCGCCGGATTGTTGCGGGCGCTGTCGAAGGCGGCGGCAAGGCGGAAGGACAGCGCGGTTGCGGCAGCGACATCCAGCGCCATATCGGCCAGAACGCGCGTCATGATCGGCTGGGTGACAAGCGGCTTGCCGAAAACATTGCGCCCACGGGCGAAATGCACCGCTTCGGCCAGCGAGGCCCGCATCATGCCGGATGAGGCAAGCGCGCAATCCAGACGCGTCAGTGTCACCATGTCGAGAATGGTACGGACACCGGCACCGGGTTCGCCGAGCAGATAGCCGAAGGCATCGGTGAATTCGACTTCAGCTGACGCATTGGAGCGATTGCCGAGCTTGTCTTTCAGGCGCTGGAAATTCAGGCCGTTGGCCGAGCCGTCTTCCAGAAAACGCGGCACGAGGAAGCAGCCCATGCCATCGCCCATCTGGGCCAGCATGACGAAACCATCGCTCATCGGTGCGGACAGGAACCATTTGTGGCCGGACAGGCGATAGATGCCCTCACCCACCCGCTCCGCCGTGGTGCGGTTGGCGCGCACATCGGTGCCGCCCTGCTTTTCGGTCATGCCCATGCCGATGGTGACGGCTGTTTTCTGCATGGCAGGCTTTTGCGACGAATCATATTTGCGCGACAGGATTTTCGGCGCCCATTCCTGCTGGACGCGCGGCGACGTCATCATGGCGGCAACAGAGGCGTGCGTCATGGTGAGCGGGCAGAGATGCCCTGCCTCAAGCTGCGATGTCAGATAGAATTTGGTGGCACGGGCCTTGTGCTCGTTGCCGCGTGTTTCAGGCGTGTTTTCCCAGGCGCTGCTGTGCAGGCCCGAAGACATGGAGCGGCGCATCAGCGCGTGCCACGCAGGGTGGAACTCCACCTGATCCAGCCGCTCGCCACGAGGGCCGTGGGTGTGCAGTTTCGGCGTGCTGACATTGGCCATGCGCGCCAGTTCCTGCGCCTCGACCGAGGTGACGTAACGCCCGATCTGGTCGAATTCATCGCGCAGGGGGCGCGAAAGACTGGAGGTCAAATCCACGATCAACGGGTCTGAGCGATAGGCATTGATGCCGGACCAGAGGTTGGGCTGGTTCAAATCGGCAAGCTGTTCTTCGGTCCGGTTCATATTCGTCATCGCGTGGCTATATCGGGATTCGCATTTTATTGCATGTATTAGGTCTGGCACGGCTTATCGCATGCTTGCCGACAAAGCCACCTGTCTTTATAGACCCGGTGACCAAAGCCAGAGCAGCGCACCATGCTCTATTGCGACCCGGAGGACATATTCCATGGTCTATTATCCCCATCGCCACCTGCTTGGCATCAAGGGGCTTTCCCATCAGGATATCACCACTCTTCTCGACAAGGCCGACGAAGCGGTGAAAATCAGCCGCCAGCGCGAGAAGAAGACATCGACGCTGCGCGGGCTGACCCAGATCAACCTGTTCTTCGAAGCCTCCACCCGCACGCAGGCATCCTTCGAGCTTGCCGGAAAACGGCTGGGTGCCGACGTTATGAACATGTCGGTTGGCAATTCATCCGTCAAAAAAGGCGAGACGCTGATCGACACGGCGATGACGCTGAACGCCATGCGCCCCGACGTGCTGGTGGTGCGGCATTCCTCCGCAGGTGCTGCCGCTCTTCTGGCGCAAAAAGTCGCCTGCTCGGTGGTGAATGCCGGAGATGGCCAGCACGAACACCCGACCCAGGCGCTGCTCGATGCGCTGACGATCCGCCGCGCCAAGGGCACGCTGTCTGGCATGACGGTGGCGATCTGCGGTGACGTTCTGCATTCGCGCGTGGCCCGCTCCAATATCATTCTCTTGAACCAGATGGGCGCACGCGTTCGCGTCGTCGCGCCGCCAACGCTTTTGCCATCGGGCATCGCGGATATGAGCGTGGAAGTGTACCACGACATGAAAGAAGGCCTTGCTGGTGCCGATGTGGTGATGATGCTGCGCCTCCAGCGCGAGCGCATGTCCGGTTCCTTCGTGCCTTCGGTGCGCGAATACTTCCATTATTATGGGCTGGATGCCGAAAAGCTGAAGGCGGCCAAGGAGGATGCGCTTGTGATGCACCCCGGCCCGATGAACCGCGGTGTGGAAATCTCATCCGAAGTGGCCGATGGTCCGCAGAGCGTGATTGAAAGCCAGGTGGAAATGGGTGTGGCCGTGCGCATGGCCGTCATGGAAACGCTTCTTATCTCGCAAAACCAGGGAGAGCGCGTATGAGCACCGCAACCGTTCTCAAGAATGTTCGTATTATCGATCCATCGCGCAATCTGGATGAGGTCGGCACGATCATCATCAGTGCCGATGGCACGATCCTCGCCGCTGGGAAGGATGCGCAAAACCAGGGCGCGCCTGAAGGTGCGACTGTGCGCGATGCCAAGGGTCTGGTTGCCACGCCCGGTCTGGTGGACGCGCGTGTTTTCGTGGGTGAACCGGGTGCCGAACACCGCGAAACCATCGAATCCGCGTCACGTGCTGCGGCAGCGGGTGGCGTGACCAGCATGATTGTGATGCCGGATACCGACCCCGTGATCGATGACATTGCGCTGGTGGAATTCGTGAAGAAGACCGCGCGTGACAAGGCGCTGGTCCATATCTATCCGGCAGCGGCGCTGACCAAGGGACTTCGCGGCGAGGAAATGACCGAATTCGGCATGTTGAAGGAAGCCGGTGCCGTTGCCTTCACCAATGGCCGCAAGGCGCTGTCCGATACGCTGGTGCTGCGACGCGCCATGACCTATGCGCGTGAATTGGACGCGGTCATTTCGCTCGAAACACGCGACCAGTATATCGGCCATGGCGACATGAACGAGGGGCTGTTTGCCAGCTGGCTTGGACTATCGGGCATTCCGAAAGAAGCTGAAATCATTCCGCTGGAGCGGGATCTGCGCATCGCGGCACTGACCCGCGCCAACTACCACGCCGCAAAGATTTCCGTACGTGAATCCGCCGAGGCGATCAGCCAAGCCAAAGCACGCGGCGTCAAAGCCACCTGCGGCATTTCCATCAACCATCTGACGCTGAACGAAAACGATATCGGCGAATACCGCACCTTCTTCAAGCTCTCCCCGCCGCTGCGCTCCGAAGACGACCGCATGGCCATGGTGGACGCGCTAAAGGATGGCACGATCGACATCATCGTCTCCTCGCACGATCCGCAGGATGTGGACACCAAACGCCTACCGTTTTCGGATGCGGCGAGCGGTGCAATCGGGCTTGAGACCATACTGGCGGCGGCTTTGCGTCTCTATCACAGTGACCAGGTGCCGTTGATGCGGCTGATCGATGCGCTGTCCACCCGCCCTGCCCACATCTTTGGACTGGACGCGGGCACGCTGAAGCCGGGTGCGAAGGCCGATATCACGCTGATCGATCTCGACGAGCCGTGGCTGGTTTCCGAGAAAAATCTGGTTTCGAGGTCCAAGAACACGCCATTCGAAGACGCCCGCTTTACTGGTCGCGCCGTTGCAACCTATGTTGCGGGCAAGCTGGTGCATTCCGTATAAGAAAACGATCCGCAGGACCGAGGGGACCGAGTAATGACCGCATTGACTGACTGGCAGACAGCGCCTGCGCTTCTCGCCCTTGCTGCCCTGATCGGCTATTTGCTGGGGTCCATTCCGTTCGGGTTGATCCTGACGCGGGCGGCGGGTCTGGGGGATGTTCGCAATATCGGCTCGGGCAATATCGGCGCGACCAATGTGCTGCGCACCGGCAACAAGAAGCTGGCAGCGGCGACTTTGTTGCTGGATGCGTTGAAGGGGACTGCTGCGGTTCTCATTGCCCACAAACTTTGGGGGTATGAGGCCTCGCTGGTGGCGGGCTTCTTTGCGTTTCTCGGGCACCTGTTTCCGGTGTGGCTGGGCTTCAAGGGCGGCAAGGGTGTGGCGGTTTATATCGGCGTGCTCTTAGGGGCTGCACCGCTGATGATGCTGGCCTTTGCTGCGATCTGGATTGCGACCGCATTTCTTACCAAATATTCCTCTCTCTCCGCACTGGTTGCAATGCTTGTCATTCCGGTTGCATTGTGGATAGTAGGACCGGAGAAAACGGCTCTGCTTGTGACGCTGCTCAGCGTTATCTCCTGGTATATGCACCGGGAAAACATCAAGCGGTTGCTGGCGGGGACTGAAAGCAAGATCGGTAAAAAGGGCTGAGGCCATTCCTCTTGCCCTGACGGGGGCGAGACATGCCGCATGATGGCGAAACGAAGCGCGGCATTGCGCTGACTGACAGGCAACGCGTCGCGTGGTTGCGGCTGATCCGTAGCGACAATATCGGCCCCGTCACCTTTCGCGAACTCATCAACCATTTCGGAAGCGCGGAAAAGGCGCTGGACGCCCTGCCCGACCTTTCGCGCCGGGGTGGATCGGCGCGCAGCCCGCGCATTGCGACTGTTGCCGAGGTGGAACGGGAGATCGAGGCGGCCGAAAAATTCGGGGCGCGATTCGTCGGCATCGGGGAGCCGGATTATCCACCGGCATTGCGCGAGATCGACGGTGCGCCACCGATCATTTCCATGAAGGGATCGGGCCGCACGGCTGTTCGACCATCCATCGGCATTGTCGGCTCGCGCAACTCCTCCATCAATGGTTCGAAGTTTGCGGCCATGCTAGCGCGGCAGTGCGGACAGGCGGGTTATACCATCGCATCCGGCCTTGCCCGTGGCATCGATGCGGCGGCACATGCTGCCTGCCTTTCAACGGGTACGGTCG
Source organism: Agrobacterium rubi TR3 = NBRC 13261 (assembly GCF_000739935.1). GTDB lineage: Bacteria > Pseudomonadota > Alphaproteobacteria > Rhizobiales > Rhizobiaceae > Agrobacterium > Agrobacterium rubi. The sequence goes on from NZ_BBJU01000015.1 coordinate 12,963, forward strand.
CCATGCTGGCAGGCGGGCTGGACAAACCCTACCCGCCCGAAAATCTGCGGCTGCTGGATGAGATCTATGGCAATGACGGCGCCAGCATCAGCGAAATGCCGTTTGGATGGGAGCCCCGCGCGCGGGATTTTCCGCGTCGCAACCGGCTGATCGCTGGCGTTTCCATGGGCGTGCTGATCGTGGAGGCGGCCGACAGGTCTGGGTCGCTGATCACAGCACGGTTGGCAGGCGAGTTCGGGCGTCTCGTCTTTGCCGTGCCCGGCTCGCCGCTGGACGCGCGTTGCCATGGCACCAACCGGCTGATCAAGGATGGCGCGATGCTGGTGACGGAGGCCGCCGACATTCTGGATGCGCTGCGGCCGTTGATGGAGCCGTCTCTGCCTGTTCAGCACATTGCCAAGGAAAGCTCCGAGGAGATGGAGATATCGCCACCGCGTGACGATGATCGCAGCATTATCGCGTCGGCACTGGGGCCTTCGCCTGTCGAAACGGATGACATCATTCGCCACACGGGACTGCCTGCCTCCACCGTTTATCTCGTTCTGCTTGAACTCGACATCGCCGGTCGATTAAATCGGCATTCCGCGGGTCGAGTTTCGCTTGACATGAGCGACTGATAGCTTGCGCCGGCCCGACTGAATGTCTCCTGCCTCAATATAAGCCATTTCGATAAGGTAACATAGCATGTCGGCGCCTTCGCGCTCGGCAACCGCCCGCAGTTCAGCAAGCATCTCTCTGATGTAAGCGAGATTTTCTGACGTCTGCTCTTCCCTGTTCTGGCTGCTGTTTTTTGCATTCACGACCATATTGACCTCGATTGAACCATCAAAACGCAATGTCTGAAAAAGAGCATCACGATACTGAGGCAACTATAACTTGTTTATCTATAATTGCAAACCAGTTTTAAATCACCAAAAGGTTGCATCTTGTTGTAATGGCAGAAAAACGCCCCTTGCCTCTTGACCCAAGCGCATTACCTGTCCATGTCGAAATAAAGGGCGCCCTGTTGCACGTCGAAAAACGGCAGGGCATGTTAACGGGCAAGTTCCGAAAGAAGAAAATATGAATGTCGTCGTCGTAGAATCACCGGCAAAAGCCAAGACGATCAACAAGTATCTTGGCCCAGGCTATAAGGTGCTCGCCTCGTTTGGCCACGTTCGCGATCTTCCCGCAAAAGATGGCTCGGTGCTTCCCGATCAGGATTTCGAAATGACGTGGGAGGTCGATCCGGCCTCGCAAAAGCGCATGAAGGAAATCGCCGATGCCGTGAAGGCATCCGACGGATTGTTTCTCGCGACCGACCCGGATCGCGAAGGGGAAGCCATTTCCTGGCACGTTCTCGATCTGCTGCGAAAGAAGAAGGTGATCGGCGACAAGCCGGTGAAGCGCGTCGTGTTCAACGCCATCACCAAGAAGGCCGTGCTCGACGCGATGGCCGATCCGCGCGATATCGATATCCCGCTGGTGGATGCCTATCTCGCCCGCCGTGCGCTCGACTATCTCGTTGGCTTCAATCTTTCCCCCGTTTTGTGGCGCAAGCTGCCGGGTGCGCGTTCGGCTGGCCGTGTTCAGTCGGTATCGCTGCGTCTGGTCTGCGACCGGGAATCGGAAATCGAGCGGTTCGTATCGGAGGAATACTGGAACATCTCGGCACTGTTGAAGACGCCGCGTGGTGACGACTTCGAGGCCAAGCTGGTCTCTGCCGATGGCAAGCGCTTGCAGGGTCGGTCGGTGAAAACCGGTGACGATGCCAACAGGTTGAAGACATTGCTGGAGGGTGCGACCTATACCGTCGATACGGTCGAGGCCAAGCCCGTCAAGCGCAATCCCGGCCCTCCTTTCACCACATCGACGCTCCAGCAGGCCGCATCGTCGCGCATGGGCTTTTCCGCCTCGCGCACCATGCAGGTTGCGCAGCGTCTCTATGAAGGTATCGACATCGGCGGCGAGACTGTCGGTCTCATTACCTACATGCGTACCGATGGCGTGCAGATGGCACCCGAAGCCATCGATGCCGCACGCAGCGCAATCGGCGAACAGTTCGGTGCCCGTTACGTGCCGGACAAGGCACGCATCTACTCGACTAAAGCCAAGAACGCCCAGGAAGCGCACGAAGCCATTCGCCCAACGGACTTCAGCCGCACGCCGGATCAGGTCAAGAAATACCTCGATGCCGACCAGTTGCGTCTCTACGAACTGGTCTGGAAGCGCGGTATCGCCAGCCAGATGGCGTCCGCCGAAATCGAGCGGACGACGGTCGAGATTCTCGCCGATAACAAGGGTGAGAAGGCTGGCCTTCGCGCTGTCGGTTCGGTCATCCGCTTCGATGGCTTCATAGCCGCCTATACCGACCAGAAGGAAGATGGCGAGCAGAGCGACGATGGCGACGAAGATGGCCGTCTGCCGCAGATCAATGCCCGCGAAAGCCTCGCCAAGCAGAAGATCAACGCCAGCCAGCACTTCACCGAGCCGCCACCGCGCTACTCGGAAGCCTCGCTGATCAAGAAGATGGAAGAGCTCGGCATCGGTCGCCCGTCTACTTATGCGGCAACGCTGAAGACGCTGAGCGACCGTGAATATATCATTGTCGACAAGCGCAAGCTGGTGCCGCATTCGCGTGGACGGCTGGTGACGGCGTTCCTCGAAAGCTTCTTCACGAAATACGTGGAATACGACTTCACCGCCGATCTGGAAGAAAAGCTCGACCGAATCTCTGCGGGTGAGCTGGACTGGAAGCAGGTTCTTCGCGATTTCTGGAAGGACTTTTTCGCGCAGATCGAAGACACAAAGGAACTGCGCGTTACCAACGTGCTGGATGCCTTGAACGAGGTTCTGGCACCTTTGGTGTTCCCGGCCCGAGAAGATGGCTCCGATCCACGCATCTGCCAGGTGTGCGGAACGGGCAATCTGTCGCTGAAGCTTGGCAAATACGGCGCTTTCGTCGGCTGCTCCAACTACCCGGAATGCAATTTCACCCGCCAGCTGAACTCGGATGGTGCTGAGGCGGAAGCTGCTGCCCTCAACGAGCCAAAGGCGCTGGGTGCAGACCCGCATACGGGCGAAGAGCTGACGCTGCGGTCAGGTCGTTTCGGGCCTTACATTCAGCGTGGCGAGGGCAAGGAAGCCAAGCGTTCGTCGCTGCCGAAGGGTTGGGCGCCTGACGACATCGACCACGAAAAGGCTCTGGCGCTCATCAACCTGCCGCGCGATATCGGCAAGCACCCGGAATCCGGCAAGATGATTTCTGCGGGACTTGGTCGTTATGGGCCGTTCCTGCTGCATGACGGCGGTTATGCCAACCTCGAAAGCATCGAGGATGTGTTCTCGATTGGTCTGAACCGCGCAGTAACCGTGATTGCCGAAAAGAAGGCGTCGCCGGGCCGTGGGCGTTCGTCCACGCCTGCCGCGCTGAAGGAACTGGGCGACCACCCGGATGGCGGCGCGATTACCGTTCGGGATGGCAAGTATGGGCCTTACGTCAACTGGGGCAAGGTCAATGCGACCATTCCCAAGGCGCAGGCGCCTGACACGGTGACGCTGGACGAAGCGCTGGTTCTGATTGCAGAGCGGATTGCCAAGACCGGCACCGGCAGCAACGGCAAGCCCGTGAAGGCCAAGAAGGCTGCGGCACCGAAGAAGGCCACCAAGGCTGCCAGCGCCGATGGCGAGACCAAAGCCAAGGCGAAGCCAAAGGCTGCGGCCAAAAGTAAAACGGCTGCGAAGCCCAAAACGGCTGCCAAACCAAAGGCAGCACCCAAAGCGAAGAAGGCAGAATCTTGAGCAAAGCACCGCGTAAAACATCCGGTTCGGCGGGCGATGGCTTCGGCCGCACCGGTCGCGGGAAAAAAGTTCTCGAATCTGCTGGCATCATCCACGGCGAGGTTCCACCGCGCGATGTGCTGCTGAAGTTCATCGCCGAACATCCTGACCAGGCCTCCAAGCGTGAAATCGCCAAGGCCTTCGGGCTGAAGGGTGAAACGCGCATCGTGCTGAAGGCTCTGCTGAAAGAGCTTGAGACCGATGGCATGGTTCACAAAAGCCGCAAGTCGCTGATGCGTCCGGGCGGTCTGCCGCCTGTGACCGTTCTCGACATTACCACCCGCGACAAGGATGGCGGCCTGATCGGCCGTCCTGCCGAATGGCCGGACGAGAACGGAGCGGCGCCTGCCGTCATCATCCGCCAATCCTCTGCCGACCGGCAAAAGGGCAAAGCCCCTGTTGGCGGCATTGGCGACCGAGTGCTGGCCAAGATTTTTCCATCCAAGGAAGTCGGCGGCCCGGCCTATACGGCGCGCATCATCAAGCTGATCGACAGACGTCAGGGCGCATCGCTGGGTGTGTTCAAGGAAACGCCGGGTGGCGGCGGTCGTCTGATGCCGATCGAACGGCGCGGCGATGAGATGGTCATCGATCCCGATGGCGTCGGCGATGCCAAGGACGGCGATCTGGTCGAGGTGGAAACCTCGCGCAACAGCGGTCGTTATGGTCTCCCGCGTGCCAAGGTTCTTTCCGTCGTCGGCTCTGTCGCGTCTGAAAAAGCGATCTCGATGATCGCCATTCACGCCCACGGCATTCCGCACATCTTCCCATCGGACGTGCTGGCGGCAGCGGATGCAGCCAAGGCAGCGACGATGGCGCATCGTGAGGACTGGCGCAAACTGCCGCTCATCACCATCGACCCTGCCGATGCCAAGGACCATGACGACGCCGTTTATGCGGAGCTGGACCCCTCGCCCGATAACCCGGATGGCGTGATCGTCACCGTGGCGATTGCCGATGTGTCCTACTACATTCGTTCCGGCTCACCGCTGGATCGTGAAGCGCTGAAGCGCGGCAATTCGGTCTACTTCCCCGACCGCGTCGTGCCGATGCTGCCGGAGCGTATTTCGAACGATCTATGCTCGTTGAAGGAAGGCGTGGATCGTCCGGCGCTTGCCGTGCGGATGGTGTTTTCCAAGGAAGGCCGCAAGGCCAGCCACACTTTCCATCGCATCATGATGAAGAGTGCAGCCAAGCTCTCCTACCAGCAGGCGCAGGCAGCCATCGACGGCAACCCTGATGACAAGACCGGCCCGATGCTGGAGCCGATCCTGCGGCCTCTGTGGCATGCCTATGAGGTGATGAAGATCGGTCGCGACCGTCGCCAGCCGCTTGAGCTGGATATGCCGGAACGCAAGATAATCCTTAAAGCGGATGGCACGGTTGACCGTGTGCATGTTCCTGAACGTCTTGATGCGCATAAGCTGATCGAAGAGATGATGATCCAGGCCAATGTGTGTGCGGCCGAAACGCTGGAGCTGAAAAAGCAGCGTCTGGTCTACCGCGTGCATGATGCGCCGACGATTGCCAAGCAGGAGGTGCTGCGCGAGTTCCTCAACACCATCGGCTATTCGCTGGTCAAGGGCGGGCAGGTTCGCGCCAATTCCTTTAACGGTATTTTGGCGCGCGCGCTGGATACGCCGCACCAGATCATCGTCAACGAAATGGTGCTGCGCTCGCAGAGCCAAGCGATCTACAGCCCTGACAATATCGGCCATTTCGGCCTGAACCTGATGAAATACGCGCATTTCACCTCACCGATCCGCCGTTATGCCGACCTTATCGTGCACCGTGCGCTGGTAGGTTCATTGGGCTTAGGCGAAGGCGGCATTACCCCGCAGGAAGAAGCGACGCTGGCCGATGTGGCGGCTGAAATCTCGACCTTCGAGCGGCGCGCCATGGCGGCGGAACGCGATACGGTCAACCGGCTGATTGCGCATCACCTGTCGCAAAGTGTTGGCGAGGAATTCGAGGGCCGGGTCGGCGGTGTCACCAAGGCGGGACTATTTGTCGCGCTGCCGCAGTTTGGCGCTGACGGATTTGTTCCTATATCTACGCTGGGTACGGACTATTACATCTATGACGAGGCGCATCAGGCTCTGACGGGTGAAAAGACCGGACTTGGCTACCAGCTGGGCGATACGGTTCAGGTTCGCCTGGCTGAGGCCGTACCGCTTGCCGGTGCCTTGCGGTTTGAAGTGTTGAACGAAGGCAAGAAAATGCCTGCGGCGACACGCTCCTTCCACAAGACGACACGGCGCACCAGCGGCCCGACACCCGGCACAAGGCCGCCACGCAGACGCAGATAACAGGTCCAGAGGACAAGCGCATGACGACGACCGAGACGCAGACAGTGCAGTATGGTGGCAAACCGGAAGACCGTCCGCTTGGTCGCTCGATCATGCGCGGCATTCTGAGCCGCTGCCCCGCCTGTGGCAACGGCCACCTGTTCCGCGCCTGGCTGAAGCCGGTGGATGAGTGCGCATCCTGTGGCGAAGACATGCACCACCAGCGCTCCGACGATCTACCGCCCTATATCTCAATCATGATTCTCGGCCACGTTGCCGTTGGCGGCTTCATGATGACCGATACGGTGTTTCTGGTGCCGATGTGGGTTCACTTCGCCATCTGGGTGCCGATCACCATTCTGGTTGCATTGTTGACCATCCAGCCGATCAAGGGCGGCGTCATCGGCCTGCAATGGGCATTGAAGATGCACGGCTTCAGCAATGAGCCGGAAAAAGAACAGATCGACGGCTCGTCTCAATGACATGGTGTGATACCCTTGCCATCCAGCCTTCCCCCTGACAAAGCGCCCTATCTGCGCCCGAAAGATGCCGCTTCGATCCTGCTTCTGGATCGATCGACTGACACGGTGCGCGTGCTTGTGGGCAAGCGCTCCAGCGCGCATGTGTTCATGCCGGATGTCTACGTCTTTCCCGGCGGCAGGCGCGATGCTGGTGACCGCACCCTGCCCTTCGGAACAGATCTGCGCCCGGCGGTACTGGACAAGCTGATGCGCGCGTCATCCAGACCGATGACGCAAATGAGCGCACGGGCTCTGGCGCTCGCGGCCCTTCGCGAACTTCATGAGGAAACGGGACTACGCTTGGGCGCCGATCCAGACCGGCCCGACCTGTCACCGTCGCGTTTTGTAGCCCGCGCGATCACACCGCCGGGCCGTGTCAGGCGATTCGATACGCGGTTTTTCTGCTGTTTCACCGATGAGGCTGGCATCGATCCCAACGAAATCAGGGATTCGGATGAGCTTCAAAACCTTGAATGGCTTGACATCCAGAACAATTCCAGTCTGAACATGGCACCCATCACACGCATGGTTCTCGAAGATGTCACAAAGTTCATGATAGGTGATCCTTCATTGCAATCCGAAAGCCCGGTGCGACAATATTTCGAGCGTCGCGGCAATTTCATTCGTGGCTTTCTATAAAGGTCTACATGTCCCATCCGACTTGCGACGCCGACGACATTCACTGGCCCTCGCTCATCGCCGCAATATCCGCCATCAGCGCCGTTGGCATTGCCATCGGACTTGGGCTGCCGCTTTTGAGCATCATTCTCGAAAAGCGCGGCATCTCGTCAACGATGATCGGCCTTAATACCGCCATGGCGGGCGTGGCTGCGATGATCGCCGCACCCATGACCAGCCGACTGGCGCATGAATTCGGTGTCGCACGCACCATGATGACGGCGGTCGTCATCTCGTCCATCAGCGCGCTCGGTTTCTACTTCGCCGAGGCCTTCTGGATGTGGTTTCCGTTGCGAATTGTCTTCCATGGCGCCACGGCCATGCTGTTCATCCTGTCGGAATTCTGGATCAATGCCGCTGCACCTCCCAAACGGCGCGGCATGGTGCTGGGCATGTATGCCACCGGCATGGCCGTTGGTTTCGCAGGCGGCCCCCTGCTGTTTTCCGCCATCGGCAGCGAGGGGATAACTCCTTTCCTGCTGGGCTCGGCCATCATCCTGCTTGCGGCGATCCCGATCTATCTGGCGCGGCATGAAAGCCCGAACCTCGACGAAAAGCCCAACCACCATTTCGTGCGCTACATCTGGCTGGTGCCGATGGCCTCGGCTGCGGCCTTCGTCTATGGATCGGTGCAGGCGGGCGGGCTATCGCTGTTTCCCGTTTACGCTACCCGTGAAGGTTTCAACGAATCGCAGGCGGCTCTTCTGCTGACCGTCATGGCCATCGGTAACATGGCGTTCCAGATCCCAATCGGCATGCTGTCCGACCGCATAAAGGACAGGCGCGTTCTGTTGGGTCTGATGGCGCTGACGGGCGTCATCGGCACGCTGGCGCTGCCTTTGCTGGTGGATAACTGGGTACTGCTGTCATCGTTGCTGCTTCTGTGGGGTGGCTGTGTTTCCGGCATGTACACGGTGGGCCTGACGCATCTGGGTTCTCGCCTCACCGGCTCGGACCTCGTGGCCGCCAATGCCGCCTTCATCTTCTGTTACGCCATGGGAACTATTGCCGGGCCGCAGACGGTGGGCATATCGATGGATATTGCCGGAACAGACGGTTTTGCCTGGGCCTTGGCGATGTTTTTCGGGCTCTACGTGGTGCTTTCCATTGTCAGGTCGGTTTTCGGATCAAAACGGACTTGACTTTTCAGGCGCGATCCGTAGTTTCGCGCCAGATTTAGCCGGGGTCCAACAGGGCCGCGGACTCACTATTTGTTAAAGGCAGGACGACTATGGCGAAAGCTACAACAATCAAGATCAAGCTGCTGTCGACGGCCGACACCGGTACTTTCTATGTCACGACCAAGAACAGCCGTACCTTCACGGACAAGATGACAAAGACGAAGTACGATCCAGTCGTACGCAAGCACGTTGAATTCAAGGAAACGAAGATCAAGTAATTTCCTTCGCATAGCATGTAAAAGACGCGCTCTTCGAGGCGCGTTTTTTTATGCGTGTCGTCCAACGTCGCTCACCTGACGAATCGACAGGCACGCCAGGCGAGCGATTTGGATTGACTGTGATTTTGTGGGAGATCGCTTGAAAAGTGGGTCGACCGGGACAGCAATGACAGCACGAGGAACCGTTCAAAAGCGTCGCCGGTCGACCAGCCCCAAGACCCAGGAGATGCGGCGGACCTGAGCACCATGGGGTATTCTAGAGGCGAAGGTTCTTAAGCGGAAAGAACTTTCGCTTTCATCGAACACCATTCTGCTTCGTCTTGGCGAAAATGCCGCGCTTGCAGAACTTGTTTTGTTGACCGGAGCTTTGCGCAGAACCGCAAGAAAATCAACAAATTCTTAACGACGCATCTGCTTGTTCTCGTGTTATGGTTAAATGCCCCATGCTGGCACATAGTATTTTATCAATAAGAGTATTTCGACACAAAGATACCACCCCCTGATTTGCGTGGTTTTCTTCATTCCCGTCTATTTTATGATTTTTTAAAACAGGATTATTCTGGATAATTCCGGCTGATATTGATCATCAGTCCGACGATTAGCGATTTGTCACTTTGGCTATTCTGAAAAATCCACGACGATCTCCAGCTGGCCCTTTTTTGGCTTTCGCAATAGTGCAGGAATTACATGACAAAGACAAAGGTCATGGCTCAAAGTGATTGTTGTGGATAACCGTCACAAATATATGCTGACGCCTACGATTCAGGCCGCCGACGCACAGACACGGTTACGACCGGCATTCTTCGCTTCGTACAAAGCGCGGTCCGCATGACGCATCAGTTGCTCGGGCGAATCGACTGATACGACATTCGAGGCAATGCCGAGCGAGGCGGTAATGTGCAGCTCACGGCCAGACCGCAGCACGAAGGGACGGCTTTCGATGATGAAGCGGAGGCGCTCCGCCACGGCTGCCGCCATGTCCATGTCGGTATCGGGCATGACAACCACGAATTCCTCGCCGCCGTATCGGCACGCCAGATCGGCACCGCGCACGGTGGAGCGCAGACGGGCGGCAAACTCGCGCAGGACTTCATCGCCGGCATCGTGGCCATAAGTGTCGTTGACCGTCTTGAAACGGTCGATATCCGTCATGCAGACCGACAATGCGCGGCCGCGGGTGGCCGCCCGCGTAAACAGTACCTTGAGGTGATTGTCGAGGTAGCGGCGATTATTGAGACCGGTGAGGTCATCGATAACAGCCATCTCCATGGTGTGGTTGAGGTTTTCGCGCAGGCGGGTGTTGAAACGCTTGCGCTTGATCTGGGTCAGCGTGCGCGCCACGAGCTCGTTGGTATCCAACGGACGCACGATGTAGTCGTTCACGCCGAGTTCCAGCGCCCGCACGATCATGGTCTCGTCGCCCTGTTCGGTGACCAGCAACAGCGGCAGGAAGCGTGTCCGCTCAAGCGAGCGCAGCTGCGAACACAGGCGCAAAGGATCGAAATCATCGAAATTGGAATTGACGATGACCATCTCATAGTCACCCTCAGCCGCCTCGAACAATGCGTTTCCGGGCTCTGCAAGCGCGTTGACCTCGGCAACCGGCTTAAGCGCTTTGATGATGCGTTCCTGCGAGCTGGCGCGGCCATCCACCAGCAAGACACGGCCCGGAAGCTCTATCTGCGCGTCGTTGGAGATGGGTTCACCGACGCCGATCGTGGTGGCTGCCTCGGCGCGAATGCGCAATTCATCGCTCATGGTCTTGAGACGCACGAGGCTTTTGACGCGGGATATCAACTGCAAATCATTGACGGGCTTGGTCAGAAAATCATCGGCACCGGCTTTAAGGCCGCGCACCCGGTCGCTCGGCTGATCGAGGGCGGTGACCATGACCACCGGGATGTGGGCCGTTGCAGGATTGGCTTTCAGCCGCTCGCACACCTCGAAGCCATCCATGTCGGGCATCATGATGTCCAACAGGATGATGTCGACCTGCTCGCTGATGCAGATTGCCAGAGCCTTGGCGCCATTGTCTGCGGCAATCACGTCGAAATATTCCGCCGACAAACGCGCTTCGAGAAGCTTCACATTTGCCGCGACGTCATCAACGACCAGAATTCTCGCAGTCATCAGCCCAACCCTTGCCTTTAAGCGTCGCCCAGATACGTCTTGATCGTTTCTATGAATTTCGGAACGGAAATCGGCTTGGAGACATAGGCCTCGCAACCGCCCTGGCGGATACGTTCCTCGTCGCCCTTCATGGCGAAGGCCGTGACCGCAATCACCGGTATGACATGCAGCTCATCATCCTCTTTCAACCATTTCGTGACTTCCAGCCCGGAAACCTCCGGCAACTGAATGTCCATCAAAATAAGATCGGGGCGATGTTTACGCGCAAGCTCAAGCGCTTCCATGCCATTGCGGGTCTGGATAGTGGTATATCCAGACGCCTCGATCAGATCGCGAAAGAGCTTCATATTCAGCTCGTTGTCTTCAACTATCATGACCTGTTTGGGCATGGGACGAGTCCTCGTTTCACTTTGAAACCTCTTCATTGACATATAGGGTGTCAGAGAACCGATTCCATTATCCCCCTAGGAACGGTACGGTAGCCGGATTTGGTTGAGAAATAGGTAACTTCAGTAAACAAATGTCGCACGGTGCAAAAAACGGTCACATCGGGTCTGCAGATGCTCATGAAACGGCGATCGCCATACTTGGCTGGCTTGCTGGCGAACCAGATATGCTGTCGCGCTTTCTGGCTCTCACCGGTCTTCAACCGAACATGCTGCGCCAGGCCGTCAACGATACAGGCTTTCTTGCCGGCCTGACCGACTTCCTGATGAGCCACGAGCCTGACCTGATGGCATTTTGCGAAGCGACCGGGCGGAAGCCCGAAGACGTGATCGCCGCATGGCACCACTATTCCGGACCGGGGTTGAGTTCCGGGGAATATTGATGATCAGGACCGTTGCGAACCGCGTTTCAAAACGGTTTGGGCATAGGATTCCAGCACAGAATTCATGCGGGTCTGATATCCCTTCCCCGTTGCCTTGTAGGCCTCGACAACGGATTTCTTCACCCGCAGCGTGATCTGCTGTGTGCGTTCCGGCTCAATATATTGGGCCTTTGCCCAGAAGGTGTCGTCAAGCTCTGGAATGTCGCTATAGTCGATCGCGTCATCGGGCAAGGCCGCAAGCTCTTCAAGGCTCAGCTCTTTTTCGTACTTCTTCGTCATAACGCCTCCTTTCACGGCGGTTGGCAATACGGGCTGAGATCATCCTCGTTTTGCCCGAGCGTTCCGTATGGATCACCGCCAGCACCACAACACCGTCGATCTCACCGATGGAATGATACCGGGTCTCTGCGTAATCAGCGCGATCATCGACCCAGGAGAGAACGGGACCTTCGAAAATCCGAATGGCGAGCGCAAAGCTGAGGCCGTGCTTTTCCACATTGCGTTTGTTCTTTTGTTCATCCCACTCGAACATGCTCATTCCTAGGGGAGCTACAATTGTAGCTACTTTATCAAAAAATACTATCTCTTTCACAATCCAAGATGCCCACTTGAGCGGAGAAAAGCAAAGGCATATAGTGAGGAGCGTTCTCTTTTTGTTTCCGAGCCATGGCCCCTCCAATTCTGAATTATGATCCCGGTTTTTGCCGTGACTGTCTGGCTGGCCAGCCGGAAGGCGTCAGGCGTTGCCGCAGGTGCGGCAGCCCGCGCGTCGTCCACCATTCCGAGCTTTACGATCTTCCGATTGCGCATATCGATTGCGACGCCTTTTATGCCTCCGTTGAAAAACGCGACAACCCTGAGCTTGCGGATAAGCCGCTGATCATCGGTGGCGGCAAGCGCGGGGTGGTGTCTACAGCCTGTTACATCGCCCGCATTCACGGCGTTCGCTCCGCCATGCCGATGTTCAAGGCCCTGGAGGCTTGCCCGCAGGCGGTGGTCATCAAGCCGGACATGGAGAAATATGTGAAGGTGGGGCGGGAAATCCGCGCCATGATGCAGGATTTGACGCCGCTGGTTCAGCCAATTTCCATCGATGAAGCGTTTCTCGATCTGTCCGGCACCGAGCGGCTGCACCACGACCCGCCTGCCCGCGTGCTGGCCAGCTTTGCACGGCGCGTGGAAAAGGAGATCGGTATCACCGTTTCGGTCGGGCTTTCCTATTGCAAGTTTCTGGCGAAGGTCGCGTCCGATCTGCAAAAGCCACGTGGCTTTTCGGTGATCGGCGAAAAGGAGGCTATGTCGTTTCTTGGCCCCCGCCCTGTCACCACCATCTGGGGCGTGGGCAAGGCCTTTGCCGCGACACTGGAGGCGGATGGCATCCGTATGATTTCACAGTTGCAGGAGATGGACGAAGGCGACTTGATGCGGAAGTATGGTTCGATGGGCCAGCGCTTGTTTCGCCTGTCGCGCGGCATCGATGATCGCGATGTGCACACCAATGATCCCGCCAAAAGCGTGTCTTCGGAAACTACGTTTTTCAATGACATTTCGCGGCACGAGGATCTCGTGTCGATCCTGCGGTCGCTCTCGGAAAAGGTGGCATGGCGGCTGAAGAAGAACGAGGTTGCCGGGCATACGGTCGTCTTGAAAATGAAGACTGCCGATTTCAAATCCCGTACCCGCAACAAGAGGCTGGAAGACCCGACGCAGCTGGCCGACAAGATTTTTCGCACCGGCATTTCGCTTCTGGAGAAGGAAACGGACGGCACGAAATTCCGCCTTGTCGGCATCGGTGTCACGGACCTGTGCGACCCCACCCTTGCCGATCCGCCCGACCTTGTCGACAAGCATGCCGGACGACGCGCAGCGGCAGAAGCTGCCATGGACAAGCTGCGCGATAAATTCGGCAAGGGCGCGGTCGAGACCGGCTACACGTTCGGCACAAAAAAATGATCCGCTGGCGCGGTCTTGATCAGCATTTAAAAGCTTCCTTAAATCCCAAGGGTTACTCTGACAGCTTGAACTGGACTGCCCGATCTTTGACGGCTCCTTTGCCTTCCATCCGTGAAGGCATGTTTTGTATCGCGTTGGAGTGAACATGATGTTGCGTGCGCTTTTGGGAGCCTGTCTCCTGTCGACTTCCGTTCTGGTACAGGTGGCCCTGGCCGGCGACGCCAAGAGCCTGCAAATCATCGTTTCCAAGAACGAGCAGACGCTGTCGCTTTATGAAGATGGCGCGCTGATCGCGACATCGAAGGTTTCCAGCGGCAAGCCGGGACATGACACGCCAAGCGGCATCTTTTCCATTCTGGACAAGCGCAAGTACCACGAATCCAACATCTATTCGGCCGCGCCCATGCCGTTCATGCAAAGGCTGACATGGTCCGGCATCGCGCTTCACGAAGGACACGTGCCGAACTATCCGGCATCGCATGGCTGTATTCGTCTACCGTCGAAATTTGCCAAGACGCTCTTTGGCATGACAGCGCGCGGCGTGCATGTCATCGTTGCCGATGAGGCACTCACGCCGCGCCGGATCGACCACCCTGTCCTTTTGCAGCCGCATGACAAGACGGATAACGGCCTCATGCTATCGGATGTCGAACTGCGCCCGGCGAGCTTCGATGCCTCGCTGAAGCTGGTGGAAGTCGCCGTCAATCAAACGACCAGCGCCGTGAAGACCAAGACCGCCGCAAAGAAGGACGGCGCGCCATTGCGCATTCTGATTACGCGGCGCGGCGAACGGGAAAAGATCATGGATGTGCAGCGTCTGCTGACCAGCATCGGCTTTGATGCCGGTGTGGCGGATGGCTATGCGGGGCAGATGACGGTCAGCGCCATCAATGGCTTCAAGCGCTGGAAAGACATGAAGACCAACGGTCCACTTGTGACGGACGCATTCGTCGATGCGCTCTATGCATCAACGGGTGCTGAGGCAGCGCCGAATGGCCAGTTGATGGTGCGGCAGGACTTCAAGCCACTGTTCGAGGCTCCCATCCACATCAAGAACCCCAACATCGCGCTCGGCACCCATTTCTTCGAAATGATCGATATCGATCATGATGGCAAAGCGGAGTGGAATGGGCTGACAATGGAAAACCATCTGCCAGCGGCTGCGCGCAGACGCCTGGGCATCGATACCGATGCGCCTGACGGTTCCAATCAGCTGAGTGCCGTGCTGGACCGTATCGATATTCCCGCAGAAATCAGGGAAAAGCTGGAAGCGGACTTGTCGACCGGCAGCTCCATCACCGTTGCCGATCTCAGCCATGGATTGGAAACCGGTGAGGGAACAGACTTCATCACGACTACCCGCGACAGACCGCTGTGAGTGTATTCGACATTCGATGACACAGGCGACGCGCCTGGTTCGACCTCGGAGCGATGCTGGAACCTGAGCGTCCGCAAGGGCGTTCAGGCTTCCACACCCTAAAGCTTGGAGCCGACCCATGAACATCACATATGTAGCCGCTGCTATCCTCGGACTGGCCTGCGTCTCTGCTGCGGAATCACCTCAGAATTACAGCGTCTATGCGGGACCTGACGTCACGAGCGACCCGATCCTCGTTCAGGTGTACGACCGGGCGTTGGCGACGTGCACTGCGGAAGCCAGCACACCGCCGCGTGGTACTGGCTACAACACGTCGCTCTATTACAACGCCGCTTTGCGCGCATGCCTGTCCCGGCACGGCTTTGTCGACCGCGGTCAGAATGCTTATCCAACCAACAGCCTGTTCTGATAGTGAATCCGCAAAAGCGGGCAAGCCTTTGATTTTGAATCAGATCAGCTCGACGTCAACAACGCCGTTTGCGGACCTGAACGCCGCCCCGATCTCCGGTGAAATGCGATATTTGCCGGGGAGCTCCACCTCGATCTCGCGCTGACCATCATCCTTGATGACGATGAAATACACCGATCCGTCACCCTTGTTGAGATGGTGAACCAGCGTTTTCAACGGCCCAGAATCGCGCACATAGACGCGCAGCGCCTTCTGCATCTGAACGGACTTTTCCTCAAGTGATTGCGCGGTCTGGATGCGAAGGCCGATGCCCTCGGGGCGTTCTTCCGCCTGAACGGTGATAACCAGGGATTTGCCGACCTCCAGCAATTCGCGATATTGGGCAAGACCTTCGGAAAACAGCACGGCCTCATATTGGCCCGATGCATCCGAGAATGTCACAATGCCCATCTTGTTGCCGGTTCTGGTCTTGCGCTCCTGCTTGCCAGTGACCGTGCCGGCCAGACGGCCAGCCGTTGCGCCCTGTTTCACAGCTGCGGTAAAATCGGAGATATTCTGGACGCGCAGCTTATCGAGAATGGCGCGGTAGGTATCGAGCGGGTGGGCGGTCAGATAAAAGCCGAGCACTTGATATTCCCGCAGCAGCTTTTCCGAGGCAAGCCATGGTTGAAAGGCGGGCAGGATCAGCTTCTCGGGGCCGGTCGCGGCACCTGAGCCGAACATATCGTGCTGGCCGGTGACGCGGCTTTCCTGTGCGCGCTGCGAATAGCCGATGATGCGGTCGAGCCCGCCCAGAAGTTCGGCGCGATCTCTGCCGAAGCAATCGAAGGCACCGGCGTTGATGAGGCTCTCCAGTACGCGGCGGTTGACCTGTTTCGGGTCGATCCGCAGGCAGAAATCCTCAAGGCTGGTGAAGGGTTTTTCGCCACGAACCTCAACGAGATGATCGACGGCACCCTCGCCTACGCCTTTCAGCGCGGCCAGCGAATAATAGATGCGGTTTTCGCCCGGTTCGAACCGGCGGGAGGATGTCTGCACCGAGGGTGCGACGATCTCTATGCCCATGCGGCCCGCATCCTGACGGAAATCGTTGAGCTTTTCGGTGTTGGCCATATCCAGTGTCATGGAGGCCGCGAGAAACTCCACCGGATAATGCGCTTTCATATAGGCCGTCTGATAAGACACGATGGCGTAGGCGGCGGCGTGGGATTTGTTGAAGCCGTAATTCGCGAACTTCGCCAAGAGATCGAAGATGGTGTTGGACTGCGCCTTCGAGACATCGTTGCGCATCGCGCCTTCGACGAAACGCTCGCGCTGCTGGTCCATTTCCTCCTTGATCTTCTTACCCATGGCGCGGCGCAGAAGATCGGCTTCGCCCAGAGAATAGCCTGACAAGACCTGGGCGATCTGCATCACCTGTTCCTGATAGACGATAACGCCTTGGGTCTCTTTCAGCAGGTGATCGATGGTCGGATGGATCGACTCGATCTCTTCCTCGCCATGCTTGCGGGCATTATAGACCGGAATGTTTTCCATCGGGCCTGGACGGTAGAGCGCGACCAGTGCGATGATATCCTCGATACAGTCGGGACGCATGCCGATCAGCGCCTTGCGCATGCCCGCACTTTCCACCTGGAACACGCCGATGGTTTCGCCGCGTGACAGCATCTCGTAGGTTTTTTCGTCTTCCAGCGGAATGGCCGCCAGATCAACGGTTACGCCACGCTTGGCAACGAAATCCACCGCCACTTTCAAAACGGTGAGCGTCTTCAGGCCGAGAAAGTCGAACTTGACGAGCCCGGCGCTTTCCACCCACTTCATGTTGAACTGGGTGACCGGCATGTCCGAGCGCGGATCGCGATACATCGGCACCAGCTTCGACAATGGACGATCGCCAATCACGATACCGGCGGCGTGGGTGGACGCGTGGCGGTAGAGGCCTTCGATCTTCTGGGCGATGTCGAGAAGCCGGGCAACGACAGGTTCCTTGTCCGCCTCTTCCTGAAACCGTGGTTCTTCTTCGATAGCCTTGGCCAGCGTTGTCGGGTTGGCCGGGTTGTTGGGAACCAGCTTGCAGATACGGTCGACCTGACCATAGGGCATCTCCAGCACGCGCCCCACGTCGCGCAGCGCGGCACGGGCTTGCAGCGAACCGAAGGTGATGATCTGCGCCACCTGCTCGCGGCCATATTTCTTCTGGACGTAGCGGATCACCTCTTCTCGGCGGTCCTGACAGAAGTCGATATCGAAGTCGGGCATCGATACGCGTTCCGGGTTGAGGAAGCGTTCGAACAGCAGCGAGAAGCGAAGCGGATCGACATCGGTGATGGTGAGCGCATAGGCCACTAGCGAACCCGCGCCCGAACCACGACCGGGGCCAACAGGGATATCCTGGTTCTTGGCCCATTTGATGAAGTCGGCAACGATGAGGAAGTAGCCGGGAAACTTCATGCGTTCGATGACGCCGAGTTCGAAATCCAGCCGTTCGCGGTATTCCTGCTCGGTATATCCCGGCGCCATGCCGAGCAATGCCAGTCGCTCATCCAGACCTTCGACGGCCTGGCGGCGCAACTCCGCACCTTCGGCACGGTCGGCTTCATCAGGGTCTTCGCTGGCACCAGTGAACCGCGGCAGGATCGGCCCGCGCTTCTTCAAGACGTAAGAGCAGCGCTGTGCGATTTCGACCGTATTTTCCAGCGCCTCTGGAATGTCGGCAAACAGCGCCATCATCTCGTCGCGGCTCTTGAGATAATGGTCGGGCGTCAAACGGAAGCGGGTATCATCGGACACGATGGCATTGTGGGCTACGGCCATGAGTGCATCATGGGCATCATAGTCGGCGCGCGATGGGAAGAAGGCCTCATTGGTGGCAACGAGCGGCAAGTCATGCTCGTAGGCCAGCGCCATCATGCGTCGTTCATGCGCGCGGTCAAAATTGCCCTGACGCTGCAGCTCGATATAGAGCCGGTCGCCAAAGAGTTGCTTCAGCGTCAAAAGCCGACGTGTTGCCAAGGCAACATGGCCTTCTTTCAACGCCATGTCGACCGGACCACCCGAGGCACCCGTCAGAACGATGAGGCCGGAATTGTCGGCTTCATCAAGCCAGGCCTTGGTGATGCAGACGGAATGCCCGGTGCCTTCACCATCCAGATAGGCGCGGCTGATGAGATCGACCAGTCGCTCGTAACCCTTGGTATCGGCGGCGAGCACCACGATGGATGGCAGTTTCGCCAAGTTGTTCTGCCCCCGCTTGTCATCGGAGGCATCTTGCATATCGATGGACATCTGGCAGCCGATGATAGGCTGCAAGCCTTCGTCACGCGCTTTCTCGGAAAACTCGAGCGCGATGAACAGGTTGTTGGTGTCGGTGATGGCGATCGCCGGCTGACTGTCTGAAACAGCCTTGGCCATGATCTTTTTCAAGGGCAGAGCGCCCTCGAGAAGGGAGTAGGCAGAATGCACCCGAAGGTGAACAAAGCCGGGCGTCGCGAGGTTTTTATCGGCCTTGTTGCCGCTTACAGAAATCTCGCCCATCTTATACAATCCCGCCATTCTGAGTCCGCGGGATTTTCGGATTTTCCGAAGGCAAAGTCCACTGCCTCAGGTCATCTTTACACGTCATTTCCGATGGAATGACGGTGACACATCACATGGAAGTGAGGATCACCGAGAAGCTTGTAACGAAAACGGCGATGGAAGCGAAGGCGGCGATGTCACGGATGATGTCGGTCATTTGTCTCTCCATACTTGTTATGTTCTAACTTTGTTCTCATTTCGTTTCGTTGTCAACGGCTTTTTTGTTACTCTCGTCTTGTCAACGCAGGCAGAGTCGTGGCGGTTCCGTCCTCGATTCGGGGCAAGCATTTGAGTCCAAAACGAAAAACCCCGCGCAACAGGTATTGCGCGGGGTTTCATGAAACGTCTCTCGCCTATGGGCGGTGCGAATTAGAACTCGACGATCTTGCCTTCGCTGAGCGTCACGCGGCGGTCCATGCGGCCCGCGAGTTCGTGGTTGTGGGTAGCGATGAGCGCTGCCAGACCGGATTGGCGAACGAGTGCCTCCAGCGCTCCGAAGACATAGGATGCCGTCTCTGGATCAAGGTTGCCGGTGGGCTCATCCGCCAGAAGCAGAAGCGGCGCGTTGGCAACCGCGCGGGCGATGGCGACGCGCTGCTGCTCACCACCGGATAGTTCCGACGGGCGGTGATCGCCGCGATGGCCAATGCGCATGTAGTCGAGAAGCGCGCTGGCACGCTCCTTGGCTTCGGAATGCGGCAACCCCGAAATGAGCTGCGGCATCATGATATTTTCGAGCGCGGTGAATTCCGGCAGCAAATGGTGGAACTGGTAGACGAAGCCGATGTCGCTGCGACGGATCAAAGTGCGCTGCTCGTCGGTGAGATCACCACAAGATCTTCCGTTGACGAAGACTTCGCCAGCATCCGGGTGTTCCAACAAGCCAGCCAGATGCAGCAGCGTGGATTTGCCAGTGCCGGAGGGTGCCACGAGCGCAACGATCTCGCCGCTTTTCAGCTCGAGATCGGCGTTCTTCAAAATGGACAGGCTGTGCTCGCCCTGCCCGTAAGTCCGTTCCACGCCCTTGAGCCGCAACGCTGTTTTCTGTGCCATGGTGTGATGCGGTCCTTATTCGTAACGCAGGGCCTGGACAGGATCGAGCTTGGAAGCCCGCCAAGCCGGAAAGATCGTTGCCAGGAAAGACAGGCCCAGCGCCATGATGACGACGGTCATGGTTTCGCTCAGCTGCATTTCCGCCGGAAGCTGGCTGAGGAAATAGAGCTGCGGATCGAACAACACGGTGCCTGAAATCCACGAGAAGAACTGGCGGATCGATTCCACATTGAGACAGACGAGAACGCCAAGGCCCACGCCCGCAAATGTACCGACGATGCCGATGGCGGCCCCTGTCATGAAGAAGATGCGCATGATGGAACCTGCGCTGGCCCCCATGGTGCGCAAAATGGCGATATCGCTGCCCTTGTCCTTCACCAGCATGATGAGGCCGGAAATGATGTTGAGCGCTGCTACCAGCACGATCAGCGTCAGGATCATGAACATGACGTTGCGCTCCACCTGAAGGGCGGAAAAGAACGTCTGGTTTCTCTGTCTCCAGTCGGTGATATAAATCTGGCGACCGGCAGCCGCTTCCACCAGAGGCCTGATACCATCGACATTATCCGGGTGAGTGACGAAGAGCTCAATGGACTGAACGATGCCTTCCGCATTGAAATAAAGCTGCGCTTCTGACAGCGGCATATAGATCATCGACGCGTCATATTCCGACATGCCGATCTCGAAAACGCCCGAAATAGTATAGGATTTGACGCGCGGGTTGACGCCCATTGGTGTCACGTCACCTTCCGGTGATATCAGTGTAATCTGGTCACCCGCCGTCACGCCAAGCTGGGACGCAAGGCGCGAGCCGACGAGAACACCCTGCCCCGACATATAGCCGACGAGATCGCCAACCTTGATATTGCCGGAGACTTCCTTGATCTTTTCGATGTCTTCGGAGCGCACGCCGCGCACAAGCGCCCCACTGCCCGCACCACCGCGACCGGAGGCCAACGTCTGGCCTTCGACCAAGGGCAGCGCCATGGTGACGCCGGGAACGGCGGCGAACTTCTTGGCGAGATCGTCATAGTCCTTCAACGGTGCGTCGATGGGCTGAACAATCATATGGCCATTGATGCCGAGAATGCGGGAAATCAACTCCGTGCGGAAACCGTTCATGACCGCCATGACGATGATGAGCGTCGCTACGCCCAGCATAATGCCAACAAAGGAAAAACCTGCGATGACGGAAATAAACGCTTCCTTGCGGCGCGAGCGCAGGTAGCGCCACGCCACCATGCGCTCGAAGGCCGAAAATGGTCGGGCGGCTTTGTCCTTTACGGATGGGCCTGCACCGTTATCAGCCTCGGCTTTTGCCATGTCGTCTCCCTGTCGGCTCTTCAGCCAAGCACTCTGTTCATTGCCGCTTCGACGGTCACGGTCTCGCGTGCGCCTGTCTTGCGATTCTTGACCTCAACCTCACCGGCAGCAACGCTGCGCGGGCCAACGATGATCTGCATCGGCACACCGATAAGGTCCGCCGTCGCAAATTTCTGGCCTGCGCGGTCGTCCGTGTCATCGTAGAGCACATCCTTGCCAGCGTTGGTCAGCGAGTAATACAGCTTTTCGCAAGCGGCATCACAGGCAGCATCGCCAGCCTTCATGTTGATGATGACGACATCGAATGGAGCAACCGATTCTGGCCAGATGATTCCGTTCTCGTCATGCGATGCTTCAATGATGGCGGGAACAAGGCGTGTGGGGCCAATGCCATAGGAACCCATGTGGACAAGGTGTTCCTTGCCATCGGGACCCTGCACCTTGGCACCCATCGGCTCGGAATATTTCGTGCCGAAATAGAAGATGTGACCGACTTCGATGCCGCGGGCCGAAAGGCGTTCGCCTTCGGGGATCGCGTTGAAAGCAGCTTCATCGTGCATTTCCGATGTGGCGGCGTAATCGGTCGTCCACTCGTTGAAAATCCCCTGGAGACCATCGACATCATCGAAGTTGGTATCGTCGGATGGAATGCCGCGATCGAGGAAGCGCTTGTGGCAGAACACTTCGGATTCGCCGGTGTCGGCCAGAATGATGAATTCGTGGCTGTGGTTGCCACCGATGGGGCCGGTATCGGCGCGCATGGGGATGGCACGCAGACCAAGGCGCGAGAAAGTGCGCAGGTACGCGGTGAACATCTTGTTATAGGAGTGGATCGCGTCTTCCTTGGTCAGATCGAAGGAATAGGCATCCTTCATCAGGAATTCGCGCGAGCGCATGGTGCCGAAACGGGGGCGAACCTCGTCACGGAACTTGAGCTGAATGTGGTAAAGGTTCAGCGGCAGGGTCTTGTAGGACTTCACATAGGACCGGAAGATGTCGGTGATCATCTCTTCATTGGTCGGTCCATAGAGCATCGCACGGTCCTGACGATCCTTGATGCGCAGCATTTCCTTGCCGTAGTCTTCGTAGCGACCGCTTTCCTGCCACAGGTCCGCGCTCTGGAGCGTCGGCATCAGAAGCTCGATGGCACCGGAACGGTCCTGCTCTTCGCGAACGATCTTGTTGACCTTGTCCAAGACGCGCTTGCCCAGCGGCAGCCAGGAGTAAATGCCCTGGCTCTGCTGACGGACCATGCCTGCACGCAACATAAGGCGGTGCGAGACGATTTCCGCTTCCTTGGGATTTTCCTTGAGGATGGGCAAAAAGTAACGGCTAAGGCGCATGGGTGTTTCCATTTTGTGACGACAGCCCGCATATGCGCGGGAATCGCCGGAATAACGGGATATTTGCGCCGTACATAGCGGTTTCCTCGCCAGAAGGAAACCCGCAGGACAAGGTGTCGCTGCGCTTGTCAACCGACATCCAATTCTGATTCCATCGGCGTGGTTGAATGCCGTGGAAAAACCACGAATGGGCCCCTCAAAACCTTGGTTCGGTTTACCTTCATGGCACTTTTGCGACAATTTTATGAGACAGCTTTCGCCCCTGAACGGTTACAGGAGGAATAATTTTGCCGTGCACGTGCGACATATCGCATCAAGAGGAATTTTTTGCCGACTGTAACAAAAATGCAAAAAATCTGATGACAAGGTTTAATCTTTGGGCTAGTTTCAGCTCACAAAAGAGGCAGGAAGTTTAAATTCTTGTCTATTTCGCGGTCAGTCTTGGGAGGATGAGATCTTAGGCGCGTTCATTCGCAGCCCCGGCAACGGTTACAGATCACGCGAAACTGAAAAACAAGGCTGAAACGCCTTGTTTTTTTTTGATTTTTTGAAACACACCCCAAATC
The DNA here is from genome assembly GCF_000739935.1 of Agrobacterium rubi TR3 = NBRC 13261. Taxonomy (GTDB): domain Bacteria; phylum Pseudomonadota; class Alphaproteobacteria; order Rhizobiales; family Rhizobiaceae; genus Agrobacterium; species Agrobacterium rubi. The sequence continues at coordinate 36,228 of NZ_BBJU01000015.1, forward strand.
AGCCAAAAATAATCAAGGCAAATTTATGGCTGTCAATGCGTCGCCTGTCTATCCATTGGCCTGATGACGGTTATACATGACAGCCAGATGACAGAAATCAGTCATAAACGGGGATAATGCGTGGCAGGTCGTCCATGGTAAAACCGAAATACCAGGTGACGCCATACCAAATGCCGCAAATGGCGAGCGAAATCAGTGTCGTCAGCAGCACGACCCTGCCGCCACGGAAACGCGTCGGCGCACTTGCAACCGTTCCAAGCGCAACGTCATCGTCTTCAGACTGCGTGCGCAAGCCAATCGGCAAGACGATGAACAGAACCGTCCACCAGATGATGAAAAAAACGGCGAAAGCCGAAAGCCACGGCATGAACGAAACCTCCCGTTACAAAGCGCTTTTTCCTCATCCTGTGCTCGTCACAGAGATGAGGAACACCATATAGACCCTTAACCCAGCCTACATCACACCTGTTCAAGCTCTATCAACGTGCCGAAAAAATCTTTCGGGTGAAGGAACAGAACCGGCTTGCCATGTGCGCCGATCTTCGGTTCCCCCTCGCCCAGCACGCGCGCGCCATCGGCCCTGAGGCGATCACGCGCAACGATGATATCTGCGACCTCGTAACAGATATGGTGCATGCCGCCGGACGGGTTCTTTTCGAGGAACGCCGCAATGGGAGAGTTTTCGCCCAACGGCGCCAGCAGCTCCACCTTAGTATTCGGCAGTTCCACGAAAACGACGGTCACGCCGTGCTCCGGCAGAGCCTGAGGCTGGGAAACAGCAGCGCCGAGCGTATCGCGGTATGCGGCGACTGCCGAGGCCAAATCCGGCACGGCAATCGCGATATGGTTGATACGACCCAGCATAACGTCCTCCTCCCGAGACAGCCTACACCTTGGTGACGAAAACCGTCACGATCGGCTTCTTGCCCCAGACCTGATTGGCCGTGGCGCGCACGGCGCGGCGGATGGATTCGCGAACAATGTTCAAATCCTTGCGGCGCGCACGCGGAATGCTTTCGACGGCACCCAGCACGGCGTCATAGAGCGTGTCTTCCATGGCTTCGCCTTCGTCATCGAACTCCGGCAGGCCGAAGGCAACGACGTCAGGATCGCCCTGAAAATCGAAGCGGCTGTCGAGCAGAACATTGATCGAGACATGACCGGCGAAGGACAGCTTGCGACGGTCGCCAATACCCATTTCTTCGAAATCGCCCAGTAGGCGGCCATCCTTGAAGATGCGGCCATGCGGCGCATCATCGATGACCTCGGCTGGACCGGGTGCCAGACGCAGAATATTGCCGTTGCGGACCTTGGGAACCTGCCCAATGCCAGCCTGTTCGGCCAGTTCTTTCTGCGCCACCAGATGCGCGGCTTCACCATGCACGGGCACCAGAATCTGTGGCTTCACCCACTCATACATCTGTAGAAGCTCGTTGCGGCGCGGGTGACCCGAGACGTGAACCAAAGCCTCGTTATCCGTGACGATGTGAACGCCCTGCTCGATCAGGCCGTTCTTGATATCCTGAATGGCCTTTTCATTGCCCGGAATGGCGCGCGACGAGAAGACGACCGTATCACCAGACGCCAAAGCGACATTTCGCATTTCGTCACGCGAGAGCTTGGCAAGTGCTGCGCGCGATTCACCCTGCGAGCCGGTGAGAATGACGACGACCTTGTTGCGCGGAATATAGCCGAATTCATCTTCGGCCAGGAACGGCTTGATGCCTTCCATGATGCCGAGATCCTGGGAGACATTGACGACGCGCTTCAGCGAGGAGCCGAGCAGAAGCACTTCACGGCCTGCGCGTTCAGCTGCCTGGGCGATGGACCTGATACGCCCGACATTGGAGGAGAAGGTGGTGATCGCCACGCGTCCCTCGGCATTTTCGATGATCTGGCGAAGACCTTCCGACACCTGCTCTTCGGATGGCGAAACACCATCGCGCAGCGCATTGGTGCTATCGCACATCATCGCCAGCACGCCCTCTTCGCCGGCCGCGCGGAAGCGGGCTTCATCGGTGAACGGTCCGAGCGATGGTGCGTGATCGATCTTCCAGTCGCCCGTGTGCACGGCATTGCCGAGCGGGGTGCGGATGACCAGCGACATGGGTTCGGGAATGGAGTGATTGACACCGATGGCTTCGATCTCGAACGGGCCGACATTGATGCGGTCGCCCGCCTTGAACGGTGTGATCGGGATTTCGGCGCGCGTGCCCTCGTAATTGCGCTTGGCTTCCAGCATGCCGGCGGTGAAGCCGGAGGCATAGACCGGAACCTTGAGGCTTGGCCACAGATCGTTCAGCGCACCGTAATGGTCTTCATGCGCGTGGGTGATGATAATGGCCTTGAGGTTTCCGCGCTGCGCTTCGATGAAGCTGATATCCGGCAACACGAGATCGATGCCGGGCAGATCGAGGCCTGCGAAGGTTACGCCGCAATCGACCATGATCCACTGGCGCTTGGTCGCCGGGCCGTAGCCGTAAAGCGCCAGGTTCATGCCGATTTCACCGACGCCACCGAGCGGCAGGAATACGAATTCGTCTTTTGTTGTCATTAGTGTTTTTGTCCGATCATGCCTCGCCCCGCCACGTCTAACGACGCCTGCAAGCTCGGCTAAAAGCATCGTTTTCATCAAACGCGGCGGTACGGCCGATGCGGGGCCGAGCGGGCGTCCTGCATTTACCGAGCAGCAGGAATGCTCCAGATCACGATGTCGAACCTCGGCGCTGACGCACCGTGCAGTTCAACCGAAAAATACGTCGCCAGCGGCAATGGCGCGCGTGGGACCGCCATCTTCCTCCAGCAGCAGGAAACCCTTATCATCAATTCCGGCAAAACGCCCGTGGATAGAACGGTCTGGCAAATTGACGGTTATCGGCTCGCCGATGCCGCAGGCTGCCGCGCGCCACAGGCGCATGACGTCGGCAACACCCTGCCCGCGATTCCACATCTGAAGAATATGCGCGACTTCGCGAAAGAGGTGAGCGAAAAGCTCGTCAGGTCCGCAGGCCGCGCCGTGTTCGCCGAGCCGTGTGACGGGATAGGCCGGATTATCAGGCATATGGGCGATGTTGATGCCGATGCCGATGACGAGCGCCGTGCGCCCATCCGGCAAAGTTTCGGCTTCCATCAGAATCCCGCAAGTCTTCTTGCGTCCAATGAGAATATCGTTCGGCCATTTGATTTCGAGCGGCGCGCCACCGGCGGGTAGCACAGCCCCCACGGCGCGATAAACCGCCAGCGCAAAGGCCAGCGGTAAGGAGCCGATATGCTCCATGGATGCGGGATCGATCAGAAGAAGAGAGGCATAGAGATTGCCGGGCTCAGACACCCAAGGCCTGCCGCGGCGGCCACGGCCACCGGTCTGCCTTGCGGCTGTCACCCAGAGATTGCCGCCGTCGCCTGCCCTTGCGCGGGCGAAGCATTCCGCATTGGTCGATGTCGTCTCGGCCAAGGCTTCGTGCCGGAAGTCATCGACTGACACCCGGCCCGTTTTCATGCGTGTATCGCTCAAAAGAACGTCTTTGCTGCGACGGTGACCGCATTGCCCAGCACACCACCGAAGAGGATGAAGCCGAGGACAAAGAGGCCGGACAGCGCGTAAACGATCCGCAATTCTCCAGCGGCCTTTTCGAAGCCACCCTTGGCTTCATCGAACCACATAACCTTGACGATGCGCAGGTAGTAGTAAGCGCCGACGACCGAGGCGATCACGCCGATGACGGCGAGCGGGTAGAGATGCGCTTCAATGGCGGCCAGGAAGACGTAATACTTGCCGAAGAAGCCAGCCAGTGGCGGAATGCCTGCGAGCGAGAACATCATGATGGTCATGACGATGGCCATGAACGGATTGGTGGAGGCCAGACCGGCCAGATCGTCCACGTCTTCGACATTGCCGACATCCTTGCGGCGCATGGCGAGAATGCAGGCGAAGGTGCCGAGTGTCATGCCCATGTAGACGGCCATGTAGAGCAGCACGCCCGCAACGCCGGACTGGCTACCTGCGGCAAGACCGACAAGTGCATAGCCCATGTGGCTGATGGAAGAATAAGCCATCAGACGCTTGATATTGCGCTGGCCGATGGCTGCGAAGGCACCGAGCAGCATGGAGGCAATCGAGATGAAGACGACGATCTGCTGCCAGTCGGCAAAGACCGGCTGGAATGCATCGACAACGATCCGAACGAAGATGGCCATGGCGCCGACCTTCGGAGCTGCGGCCAGAAATGCCGTAACTGTGGTTGGTGCACCTTCGTAAACATCCGGCGTCCACATGTGGAACGGAACGGCGGAAATCTTGAACGCCAAACCGGCGAGCACGAACACCAGACCGAAAACGAGGCCGAGCGAGCGTGTTTCGGACGACAGGACAGCCGCGATTTCGGTAAAGCCGGTGTTGCCGGTGAAACCGTAGACCAGCGACATGCCGTAAAGCAGCATGCCGGACGACAGAGCGCCGAGAACGAAATATTTCAGACCGGCTTCCGTCGAGCGCAGGCTTTCGCGGTTGATGGCGCAGATGACGTAGAGTGCCAGCGACTGGAGTTCCAGTGCCATGTAAAGCGAGATCAGGTTGTTGGCCGAGATCATCAGGAGAATGCCGAGTGTTGCCAGAACCAGCAATACCGGGAATTCGAAGCGACCGATTGGCTCCACACGGCTGTGGCCGACTGACATGATCATGGCGACGATGGCACCGATGAGCGCCAGCACCTTCATGAAGTTGCCAAAGGCGTCGGCGACATAAACGCCGCCGAAGGCAACGCCCGTTGCCGGTGCAAAGATGATCCACAGACCGACGACGACCAAGAGCGCTACGGCAAGACCCGTAACCGTATTGGTCGACTTGTCCCCGGAGAAGACCCCAATCATAAGCAGCACCAGAGCGCCGACCGCAAGGATCAGCTCGGGCGTCGCGATGCGCAGACTGGCAAAAAGAATTTCAGCGGTCATGTCCTACGGGTCCTGTCGTCAGTTCAGAGAAAGCGCAACATTCTGCGCTGCCTGCAATGCGGCCGTATAATTATTGATCAAAAGGTCCACCGACGCTGCCGTAGCATCGAAAACCGGTGCCGGATAGACGCCGAAGAAAATCGTCAGTGCTACCAGCGGATAGAGAATGACCTTTTCGCGCGTCGAAAGGTCGAGCATGGATTTCAGGCTTTCCTTTTCCAGCGCACCGAAGATGACGCGGCGATAGAGCCACAGCGCGTAGGAGGCGGAAAGGATGACGCCCGTTGCCGCAAACAGCGCAACCCAGGTGTTGGCGCGGAATACACCTATGATCGTCAGGAATTCACCAACGAAGCCGGAGGTACCAGGCAAACCGACATTGGCCATGGTGAAGACCATGAAGGCCACGGCATATTTCGGCATGTTGTTGACGAGACCGCCATAGGCGGAAATCTCACGGGTGTGCAGACGGTCATAGACGACGCCGACGCAAAGGAAGAGCGCGCCGGAGACGATGCCGTGCGACAGCATCTGGAAGATCGCACCCTGCACGCCCTGAACATTGGCGGCGAAAATACCCATCGTCACGTAACCCATGTGGGCGACCGACGAGTATGCAATCAGCTTCTTGATGTCGTCCTGCATCATCGCGACCAGCGAGGTGTAGATGATGGCGATGACAGACAGCGTGAAGACGAAGGGCGCGAAATAGTCCGACGCAATCGGGAACATGGAGAGCGAAAAACGGATGAAACCGTAACCACCCAGCTTCAGCATGACACCGGCCAGAATAACCGAACCGGCGGTCGGGGCCTGAACGTGGGCATCCGGCAACCAGGTGTGAACAGGCCACATCGGCATCTTAACCGCAAAGGCTGCAAAGCAGGCGAGCCAGAGCCATGTCTGCATGCCAGCCGGGAAGCCGTGCTTCAGCAACTCTGTCATATCCGTCGTGCCAGCCTGCCAGTACATCGCCATGATGGCGAGCATGGTCAAAACCGAACCCAGCAGCGTGTAGAGGAAGAACTTGTAGGATGCGTAGACGCGATCTTTGCCGCCCCACACGCCGATGATGATGAACATCGGAATAAGCGTTGCTTCGAAGAAGACGTAAAAGAGAACCGTATCAAGCGCGACGAACACGCCGACCATGACGACTTCCAGAAGAAGGAAGGCGATCATGTATTCCTTGATGCGCTTTTCGATCGCGTTCCAGCTAGCCAGAACACAGAACGGCATCAGGAATGTCGTCAGGATGACGAACAGCATTGAGATTCCGTCAACGCCGAGATGATAAGCGGCGATATCACCGAACCACGCGTGCTTTTCCACCATCTGGAAGCCTGGGTTCGAATTGTCGAAGCCGATCCAGACGAAAAGCGAGACGATGAAGGTGAAGACCGTCGTCAGCAGCGATACGTTGAGAACGTTGCGGCGACCGAACGGACCGTTCGCATTCGTCAGAAGCAAGAGCACCACGCCGACGAGCGGCAGGAAGGTGACCGTTGAAAGAATAGGCCAATCGGTCATTACAGGGCACTCCCGAGCATCATCCAGGTGACAAGCCCGGCAATACCGATCAGCATCGCAAAGGCATAATGATAGAGGTAACCGGATTGCAGACGAACGACGCGGTTGGTCACATCAGCCACGCGCGCGGCAATACCGTTGGGTCCGTAGTGGTCGATAACCGCCACGTCGCCCTTTTTCCACAGGAAGCGGCCAAGCGCCTTTGCGGAGCGAACAAACAGGAAGTCGTAGAGTTCGTCGAAGTACCACTTGTTGAGCAGGAACTGGTAGAGGCCACGATGGGTCTCGGCCAGACGCTTCGGCGTCTCCGGCGACTTGATGTAGAAGTACCATGCGGTCACGAAACCAAGTGCCATGGCAATGAACGGGCTCCACTTGACCCACAATGGAACGTGGTGGAACTCTTCGAGGATTTCGTTGGATGGAAGCGTAAAGAGAGCGCCCTTCCAGAATTCCGCATATTCTTCACCGAAGAAATGGCCCTCGAACACGACACCCGCCAAGACAGCACCGACCGTGAGTACGAACAGCGGGATCAGCATGACCATCGGCGATTCATGGACGTGGTGCATGACATCTGCGGAAGCGCGCGGCTTGCCGAAGAAGGTCAGGAACGCCAGACGCCAGGAATAGAAGCTGGTGAATAGGGCTGCGATGACCAGAAGCGTGAAGGCGAAACCGGCGACCGCATTGTGCGAGGCATAGGCGGATTCGATGATCACGTCCTTGGAGAAGAAGCCGGCAAAGCCGAACATCGTGCCGGGAATACCGACGCCTGTCAGCGCCAGCGTACCGACCGTCATCGTCCAGAAGGTGATGGGGATGTGCTTGCGCAGGCCGCCCATGTGACGCATGTCCTGCTCGCCATCCACGGCGTGGATGACCGAACCGGCGCAAAGGAACAGCAGCGCTTTGAAGAAGGCGTGCGTGAACAGGTGGAACACGGCCGCACCATAAGCGCCAACGCCGAGCGCCACGAACATGTAGCCGAGCTGCGAACAGGTCGAGTAAGCGATGACGCGCTTGATATCGTTTTGCACCAGACCGACGGTCGCGGCGAAGAAAGCGGTGATCGCGCCGATGAGTGTGACAAAGGTCAAAGCGTCCGGCGACAGTTCGAAAATCGGTGACATGCGGGCGACGAGGAACACGCCAGCCGTAACCATGGTGGCGGCGTGAATGAGCGCCGACACAGGTGTCGGGCCTTCCATAGCATCCGGCAGCCACGTGTGCAGCAGGAACTGCGCCGACTTACCCATGGAGCCCATGAACAACAGCAGGCAAACACCGGTCAGCGCATGCGCCTTGTCCAGCTGCATGCCGAACAGGTTGATGACGACATCGGTAGATGCTGCGCCATCGGCAGGCAGGTAGGTGCCAGCGGCTGCAAAGATCGTTTCGAAATTGACCGAGCCGAACAGCACGAACAGGCCTGAGATGCCGAGGATGAAGCCGAAGTCACCGACGCGGTTGACGATGAAGGCCTTCATGGCGGCGGCAGAGGCCGATGGCTTCTTGTACCAGAAGCCGATCAGTAGATAGGACGCCAGACCCACGCCTTCCCAGCCGAAGAACATCTGCAACAAGTTGTCGGATGTGACCAGCATGAGCATGGCAAAGGTGAACAGCGACAGATAGGCAAAAAAGCGCGGACGATGCGGATCGTGGTGCATGTACCCGATGGAGTACAGGTGAACCAGGGTGGACACGGTATTGACGACCACGAACATGACGGCTGTCAGCGTATCGATACGGAAGGCCCATTCGACATCGATGCCGCCGGACTGGATCCATTGCAGCACGGTCACCTTGATGACTTCGCCGGGCTCGTGGCTGAGAAGCGCCAAGTTGATGAAAACGATCCACGACAGGATCGCGACGATGATCATCAGGCCGGTTGTGACATATTCCGAGGCTTTGGCACCGATGGAGCGACCGAAAAGGCCAGCGATCAGGAAGCCGATCAGCGGAAGAAAGACGATAGCTTTGTAAATCATAGCCTTATCAGCCCTTCATCATATTGACGTCTTCCACGGCAATCGATCCGCGGTTGCGATAGAAGACAACGAGTATTGCAAGACCGATGGCAGCTTCCGCAGCCGCGACGGTCAGAATGAACAAAGCGAAGACCTGGCCGACGATATCGTTGAGGAACGACGAGAACGCCACCATGTTGAGGTTGACCGCAAGCAGGATGAGCTCGATCGACATGAGGATGACGATGACGTTCTTACGGTTGAGAAAGATACCGAAGATGCCGATCGTGAAGAGGACCGCGCTGACCGTGAGGTAATGGGAAAGACCGATTTCCATAATATAATTTTCCTTGGATCCGTTCGCGCCTTATATGCCCTGACCCGGCTTGACCTTAACCGTCGTAACGGCGGTCTTCGGGTCGCGGCCAACCTGCGTGGCAATGTCCTGTCGCTTGATATCGGTGCGGTGACGCAGCGTCAGCACGATCGCGCCGATCATGGCCACCAGCAGAACCAGACCGGCAAGCTGGAAGAAGTAGACGTAGTTCGTATAGAGCACGTCGCCGAGTGCAGCCGTATTGGCGCGCTCCAGCGGGTTCGGGATCGGCATGGTAATCGACTTCGCCGCCTGCGGGTTGAGCACGCTGCCACCTACGACGATGATGAGTTCGGCTGCCAGAATGATACCGATCAACGCGCCGATGGGCGCATATTGCAGCACGCCGGAGCGCAATTCTGCGAAGTCCACATCCAGCATCATGACGACGAAGAGGAACAGCACCGCCACAGCGCCGACATAAACCACCAGCAGGATCATGGCGAGGAACTCAGCGCCCGTCAGCAGGAAGAGAGCCGCTGCGTTGAAAAAGGTCAGAATGAGGAACAACACCGAATGAACGGGGTTCTTCGAAGCGATGACCATGAACGCAGACGCCACGGCGACGAAAGCGAAGATGTAAAAGAATACAGCGTGCAGACCCATGTTGGTGCCTTTTTGTCCTCACCGGACAAACGCGACCCTGAAGCCGCATGCCCGTTTCGTTCCCGCCAGCGATAACCGACGGGCATTGACTGTTTACCCTCTCCGAAGCAGCGCTCCGAAGAAACCATGCTGCCTTAACGGTAAGGCGCATCCAGAGCAAGGTTGCGAGCGATTTCACGTTCCCAACGGTCGCCATTATCGAGAAGGCGCTGCTTGTCGAAATACAGCTCTTCGCGGGTTTCCGTCGCGAATTCGAAGTTCGGCCCCTCAACGATGGCATCGACAGGGCATGCTTCCTGGCAGAAGCCGCAATAGATGCACTTTACCATGTCGATATCGTAACGAACTGTGCGGCGCGTGCCATCGTTGCGGCGCGGGCCGGCTTCGATGGTGATGGCCTGGGCAGGACAGATCGCTTCGCACAGCTTGCAGGCGATGCAGCGTTCTTCACCGTTTGGATAACGACGAAGCGCATGTTCACCACGGAAACGTGGAGAAACCGGACCCTTTTCGAAAGGATAGTTCACCGTTGCCTTCTGTTTGAAGAAGTGACGCATCGTCAGGAAGAAGGCGCCAACGAATTCCTTAAGGAACAGTGAATTGACGGCTTGTGAAAGACTGGCCATCTCAACCTCCAAATCTGCAAGCGAGGACTGCGAACATCTTATGCCCCCGCCGTCAGCTTGAGTACGAATGCAACAATCACGACCATGGCGAGCGAGAGCGGAAGGAAGACCTTCCAGCCGAGACGCATCAACTGGTCATAGCGGTAACGTGGAACGAATGCCTTCACCAGACCAAACATGAAGAAGACCATGCCGCCCTTCAGGATGAACCAGATGATACCCGGTACCCAGTTCAGGAACCAGACATCCACGATGGGAAGCCAGCCGCCCAGGAACAGGATGGTCGTCAGGCAGCACATCAGAACGATGGCAGCATATTCGCCCAACATGAACATCATGTACGGGGTGGAGCCATACTCCACCATGTGACCGGCCACAAGTTCCGATTCTGCTTCTGGCAGATCGAACGGTGGACGGTTGGTTTCGGCCAGCGCCGAGATAAAGAAGATGATGAACATCGGGAAAAGCGGCAACCAGTGCCAATCCAGGAACGATGCCGGCAGGCCGAGCGACGTACCAATGCCGGAATGCTGCGCGTTGACAATGTCAGTCAGGTTCAGCGAACCGACGCACAGCAGAACGGTAACGATGACGAGGCCGATGGAGACTTCGTAGGACACCATCTGAGCGGCAGAACGAAGCGCACCGAGGAAGGGATACTTCGAGTTCGACGCCCAGCCACCCATGATGATGCCGTAGACTTCAAGCGACGAGATCGCGAAGATGTAGAGAATGCCGACATTGATGTTGGCGATGACCCAGCCCTGATTGAACGGGATCACGGCGTAGGTTGCCAGTGCCAGTGTCACGGCAACCAACGGAGCCAGCAGGAACACGGCCTTGTTGGCACCGGATGGGATGACCGGCTCTTTCAGAATGAACTTCAAAAGGTCGGCGAAAGACTGGAAAAGACCGAAGGGACCAACGACGTTGGGACCCCGGCGCAGCTGAACGGCTGCCCAGATCTTACGGTCGGCAAGCAGAAGGAAAGCGATCGACACCAGCAACAAAACGAGAAGAAGCAGGGACTGGCCGACAATAATCAGCGCTGGCCAGACATAGCTCCAGAAAAACGATTCCATAGTCCCCTACCCTTACTCTGCCGCAGCCTTGAAGTTGTTGCGGGCCAATGCGGAACATTCGGCCATGACGGCGGACGCTCTCGCAATCGGGTTCGTCAAATAAAAATCCTTAACCGGCGAGGCAAAGCCTGCCTTGTTGAGGGTGCTTACCTGCGTGGCGAGCGTTTCAATCGCTGCCACGTCAGACACGGCAATCTCGTCAGCATCGGCAAAATGCGGATGCGCGATGTAAAGCTGAGCGCGCAGAGCAGACAACGAGTCGAACGGCAGCTTGTGGCCGAGAACATCGGACAGCGCACGCAGGATCGCCCAGTCTTCGCGGGCTTCGCCCGGTGCGAAACCGGCGCGGTTGCCCATCTGCACGCGTCCCTCGGTGTTGACCCAGATACCGGACTTTTCGGTATAGGCAGCACCCGGCAGGATGACATCGGCAGCCATTGCGCCAGCATCACCATGCGAACCGATATAGACGGTCAGTTCTGCAGTCTTGGCGGAAAGATCAATCTCGTCTGCGCCGAGCAGGAAGAGAACTTCGGACGATGCAGCGATGGAAGCGGCGTTGGCCGACTTGTCCGCTGGGACAAAGCCGATATCCAGACCACCAACGCGGGCAGCAGCCGTGTGCAGAACAGAGAAGCCGTTCCACTCGGCCGAAACGACGCCAACGGAAACAGCCAGCTTTGCAGCCGCAGCCAGCACAGCGGCACCGTCTTCACGCGACAGAGCGCCCTGCCCGACGATGATCATCGGGTTCTTCGCAGCCTTCAGCTTTTCAATGAAGCTGTGCGAACCGGAGGCCAGATCGGACAGCGTGTCCGTGCCTGAGCCGAGATATTCGTATTCATAACGCAACTCGCTCGCTTCACCGATGACAGCAATCGGGAAGCCGCCACGGCGCCAGCGCTTGCGAATGCGTGCGTTGAGCACGGAGGCTTCGTAGCGCGGGTTGGAGCCGACGATCAGCAGCGCGTCGGCATGTTCGATGCCTTCGATGGTGGCGTTGAACAGGTAGCTTGCGCGACCGAGCGATGGATCGAGCGCTGCGCCATCCTGACGGCAATCGACGTTGGTCGAACCCAGCGACGCCAGCAGCGACTTCAATGCGAACATTTCTTCGACGGAAGCCAGATCGCCAGCGATAGCGCCGATCTTCTCTCCCGAGGTCGAGGCAACGCCAGTCTTGATGGCGGCAAAAGCTTCGCCCCATGTGGCAGGCTGCAAACGGCCATCCTTGCGGACATAGGGCTTGTCGAGACGCTGGGTCTTGAGGCCATCCCAGATGAAGCGGCTTTTGTCGGAAATCCACTCTTCATTGATCGCTTCGTTGACACGCGGCATGACGCGCATGACTTCGCGGCCACGGGTATCGACGCGGATGGCAGAACCGAGCGCATCCATTACGTCGATGGTTTCGGTCTTGCCGAGTTCCCAAGGACGGGCGGTGAAGGCGAAAGGCTTGGAGGTCAGCGCACCAACCGGGCAGAGATCGACAACGTTGCCCTGAAGCTCTGAGGTCATCGCCTGCTCGAGATAGGTCGTGATTTCGGCATCTTCGCCACGACCGATCAGACCCAGTTCGGAAATGCCAGCAACTTCCGTGGTGAAGCGAACGCAGCGTGTGCAGTGAATGCAGCGGTTCATGACCGTCTTGACGAGCGGTCCGATGTATTTGTCTTCCACCGCCCGCTTGTTTTCAGAATAGCGCGAGCCCGGAATACCGAAGGCCATCGCCTGGTCCTGAAGGTCGCATTCGCCACCCTGGTCGCAGATGGGACAATCGAGCGGGTGGTTGATGAGCAGGAATTCCATCACGCCTTCGCGGGCCTTCTTGACCATCGGCGTGTTGGTGAAAACTTCCGGCAATTCGCCGTTGGGACCGCCACGAATATCGCGAACGCCCATGGCGCAGGATGCGGCAGGCTTGGGCGGTCCGCCCTTCACCTCGATGAGACACATGCGGCAATTACCCGCAACCGACAAACGCTCGTGGAAACAAAAGCGCGGAACTTCGGCACCAGCCTCCTCGCACGCCTGCAACAGCGTGAAATGATCCGGAACCTCGATCTCTTTACCGTCAACCTTGAGCTTTGTCATGGTCCTACTTACGTCCTGTTGCCTGTCCGTCGCGCATGATCATGCGGTCCAGGACAAATCCTGATGGCATCCGGCTTAGACTCAAAAAGTGCCGAATGCTTTAACGATGTAAGGGACCGGTACACCCGATCCCCGCCCCTCGCAACACCCTTCGGGCGTTACTTTGGCCGGTGTTACTCGGCAGCCTCAAGCACAGCGCCATCATCCATGGCTCTGTAGGTATATTCATCGATCCGCTTTTCGATTTCCGGGCGGAAATTGCGGATCAGCGCCTGAACCGGCCATGCAGCCGCATCACCAAGCGCACAGATGGTGTGGCCTTCGATCTGCTTGGTTACTTCGAACAGCATATCAATTTCGCGCTTCTGCGCGTTGCCCTTGACCATGCGCTCCAGCACGCGCCACATCCAGCCCGTGCCTTCACGGCATGGCGTGCACTGGCCGCAGCTCTCATGCTTGAAGAAGGCCGCAATACGGGCGATGGCCTTGATGACGTCGGTAGACTTGTCCATGACGATCATGCCGCCGGTGCCGAAGGAAGACTTCACTTCGCGCATGCCATCGAAATCCATGATGGCGTCCTTCATGTCCTCACCGCGAACGATGGGGCACGATGCGCCGCCTGGAATAACGCCGAGCAGATTGTCCCAGCCGCCACGAATGCCACCGCAGTGACGCTCGATCAGTTCCTTGAAGGACAGGCCCAGCGCATCTTCGAAGGTGCACGGGCGCTCGACGTGGCCCGAGACCATGAACAGCTTGGTGCCGACATTGTTCGGACGACCGATGGAGGAGAACCAAGAAGCGCCACGACGCAGGATGGTCGGTGCAACGGCGATGGATTCGACGTTGTTGACCGTGGTCGGGCAGCCATAGAGACCCATATTGGCCGGGAATGGAGGCTTGAGGCGCGGCTGGCCCTTCTTGCCTTCGAGGCTTTCAAGAAGCGCCGTTTCCTCGCCGCAGATGTAAGCACCTGCGCCGTGGTGAACGTAAACGTCGAAATCCCAGCCGTTCTTGTTGTTCGTGCCCAGCAGACCCGCGTCATAGCATTCGTCGATCGCCGCCTGAAGCGCCTCGCGTTCGCGCATATATTCGCCGCGAACATAGATGTAGGCCGTGTGTGCACCCATGGCGAAACCTGCGATCACGCAGCCTTCGATCAGCGTGTGCGGATCATGGCGCAGGATTTCGCGGTCCTTGCAGGTGCCGGGCTCGGATTCATCTGCATTGACGACGAGGTAATGTGGACGGCCATCGCTTTCCTTCGGCATGAAGGACCATTTGAGGCCAGTCGGGAAGCCAGCACCACCACGACCACGAAGGCCGGATGCCTTCATTTCGTTGATGATCCAGTCACGACCCTTTTCGATGATCTGCTTTGTGCCATCCCAATGACCGCGCGCAAGCACACCCTTCAACGAGGTGTCCTTGAGGCCGTAGAGATTGGTAAAGATGCGATCCTGATCTTTTAACATGCTTGACCTCTTTACCGCGGCTTCTTGCCGAAGACCTTGATGTATTCGGCTTCGCCACCCTTGGCGAGAGCCTCGGCCTGACGTACCCAATCATCGCGATCGATACGACCCTTGAAATTCAGATAACCGTCTACCCACTCACGCTCTTCTGCGGACCAACCGGCAATCTGCATATAGGTGAAGATGCCGAGTTCGTTCAGCGTCGCTTCATTCTTCGGGCCGACGCCGGAAATGAGCTTGAGATCATCGGCCTTTGCGGGCCGTTCGATCTTGGCAGGACGGTTCTTGTCTTCCAGCGACGGTTTGGCCGACGTCTTCGTCTCGCCGGACCCTTCTTTGGCAGCGTCCTTGGCGTTGCTTTCGGACGCCTTCGGATCAGTGACCGGTGTCTTCAGCTTCGCATCCGACTCGGCTGCCGTCGTCTTCGGCTTTGCAGCTTCAGACGGTGCAGCGGCTGCTTCCGGCGCTGCGGGCACTTCTGCTGGCTTGTCGAGATTGGAGCGGTCAGGTTTTGTCTCTTCCGTCAGCGTCGTCAGCGGACCGATCGGAGCCGACAAATGACGGTCGATCTGCGGCCCTGGCTTGATGGTGTCGCCCTTGCCTGCCTCGAACGTGTCGATGATCTCTTCCAGACGCTCCGGCGTCAGGTCTTCATAGGCATCCTTGAAGATGATGACCATCGGCGCATTGACGCAGGCGCCCTGACATTCCACCTCTTCCCACGACAGCGTACCGCTTTCGTTGGGTGTCAGCGGGTCATGGTGAATCTTGTGGCGGCAGACGTCCATCAGCGCCTCGGAACCGCGCAACATGCAGGGCGTGGTACCACAGACCTGAATATGTGCCTTGGTGCCGACAGGCTTCAGCTGGAACTGCGTATAAAAGGTCGCAACTTCGAGCACGCGGATATAGGCCATATCCAACATGTCGGCGATCTTTTCGATACAGGCGCGGGTGACCCAGCCGTCCTGCTCCTGGGCGCGCATCAACAGCGGAATGACCGCAGATTGCTGGCGTCCTGCAGGATACTTCTGGATCGTTTTTTCCGCCCATGCGGTGTTGTCCGCGTTAAACGCGAAACCCGTGGGCTGGAACTGATCTTCGGCTAGTCGACGAACGGACATACTTCCTCACGCCCCATCAATTGAGCGACTCGCACCGCGATTTCGTCACTGTGACGAATTCGCAGGCATAGGCCGCTTTGTCTTTTTGCATGAACACAATGAATTTTCCGCCATTGGGAAGCGAGGACTTGATCTCGTATCCCTGTGACAGAAGTTGCTTGACAGATGATGAACCGCCGCCTGCCTGCGAAGACACGCCGCTATCCGCCGTCTGGGCGAAAACGGGTGCAGTCGCGGCAACAAGAGCCGATATGGCCAGCGGCAAACGCATCAGCGGTCAACCTCCCCGAACACGATGTCCAGAGAGCCGAGAACAGCCGTCACGTCGGCAAGCTGGTGTCCCTTGCAAAGGAAGTCCATGGCTTGCAGATGTGCGTAACCCGGCGCGCGGATCTTGCAGCGGTAAGGCTTGTTCGAACCATCGGCGACCACATAGACCCCGAATTCGCCCTTCGGCGCTTCGACCGCTGCGTACACTTCGCCGGCTGGAACGTGGTAACCTTCGGTGTAGAGCTTGAAGTGGTGGATCAGCGCTTCCATCGAACGCTTCATCTCGCCACGCTTTGGCGGAACGACCTTGCCATCGAGCGACGACACGGCACCAACACGGTGCTTGCCCTGCAAGAGCTCGACGCACTGCTTCATGATCTTGATCGATTCGCGCATTTCCTGCATGCGGATCAAATAGCGATCATAGCAGTCGCCGTTTTTGCCGACGGGAATGTCGAATTCGAGGTCAGAATAGCACTCGTAAGGCTGCGCGCGGCGCAAATCCCAGGCTGCACCCGAGCCGCGAACCATGACACCGGTAAAGCCCCATGCGAACGCATCTTCGAGCGAGACAACGCCGATATCGACGTTGCGCTGCTTGTAGATGCGGTTGTCGGTCAACAGACCTTCAACGTTGTCGAGGAACGTAATAAACGGATCGCACCACTTGCCGATATCGTCGACCAGTTCAGGCGGCAAGTCCTGATGAACACCACCTGGACGGAAATAGGCGGCGTGCAGACGGGCACCCGACGCGCGCTCGTAAAACACCATGAGCTTTTCACGCTCTTCGAAGCCCCAGACCGGCGGCGTCATTGCGCCCACGTCCATGGCCTGCGTGGTCACGTTCATGATGTGCGAGAGAATGCGGCCGATTTCCGAGAAGAGAACACGGATCAACTGACCACGCATCGGAATCTCAAGACCCAGCAGCTTTTCCACGGCGAGCGAGAAAGCATGCTCCTGGTTCATCGGCGCGACATAATCGAGACGGTCGAAATAGGGCAACGCCTGAAGATAGGTCTTGGTCTCGATCAGCTTTTCCGTGCCGCGGTGCAACAGGCCGATATGCGGATCGACGCGCTCGACGATTTCACCGTCCAGTTCGAGCACGAGACGCAACACTCCGTGCGCGGACGGGTGTTCCGGGCCGAAGTTGATCGTAAAATTGCGAACGTTATGTTCTGTCATGGCTTGGCCTTTTCATCGCCCGGAAGAACATAGTCTGTTCCTTCCCAAGGGGAGAGAAAGTCGAAATTGCGGAATTCCTGCTTCAGTTCGACCGGCTCGTAGAGAACGCGCTTCAGCACGTCATCGTAACGCACTTCCACAAAGCCCGTGACGGGGAAATCCTTGCGTAGCGGATGACCTTCGAAACCGTAATCGGTCAGAATGCGACGCAGGTCAGAATGGCCTTCGAAGGGAATGCCATACATGTCCCAGGCTTCGCGCTCGAACCATTCCGCACCGAGGAAAACGGAGGTCGCCGATGGGACGGCTTCGTCTTCGGCGGCCTGAAGCTTGATACGCACGCGCAAATTCTGGCGCGGCGATAGCAGGTGATAGACCACGTCGAAACGCTTTTCGCGGCTCGGCCAGTCCACACCGCAGATGTCGATGATATTAACAAAACCGCACTGCACGTCGTCACGCAGGAACGTCAGGAGCGCGATGATGTTGGCCGGCGTGGTGTTCAGCGTCAATTCGTCATAGGCAATGACCGCAGATTCCACCAGGGAACCGCGTGCTTCCTGCACATAGGCCGAGAGATCGTTGAGAGCTTCGCTCATTTGTAAGTCCTCTGCCCTTAACGCTCGATCGTACCGGTACGCCGGATTTTCTTTTGCAGCAGAAGCACGCCGTAGAGCAGCGCTTCAGCCGTGGGGGGACAGCCCGGCACGTAGATATCGACAGGCACGACACGGTCGCAACCGCGCACGACGGCGTAGGAGTAATGGTAGTAACCGCCGCCATTGGCGCACGAACCCATCGAGATGACGTAGCGTGGCTCCGGCATCTGGTCATAGACCTTGCGAAGCGCTGGCGCCATCTTGTTGGTCAGCGTGCCGGCCACGATCATCACGTCTGACTGGCGCGGTGACGCGCGCGGGGCAACACCGAAGCGCTCCATATCGTAACGCGGGCCGGAGGCCTGCATCAGACCTTCGACTGCGCAACAGGCCAAACCGAACTGCATCCACATCAAGGAGCCTGTGCGAGCCCAGGTGATCAACTCGTCCGTGGACGTGACCAGAAAGCCCTTATCGGCAAGCTCGTCGTTGATTTCGGTAAAATAGCCATCATCGCTGCCAACAGGCTTGCCCGTGGCGGGATCGATAATGCCCTTGGGCTTTGGTGCGACAAGCGTGTCGTTTGAAACTACGCCCATTCCAGTGCCCCCTTCTTCCATTCATATATAAAGCCGATGGTGAGAACGCCGAGGAACACCATCATGGACCAGAAGCCGAACCAGCCGATTTCACCGAAGGACACAGCCCACGGGAACAGGAAGGCGACTTCGAGATCGAAGATGATGAACAGAATCGACACCAGATAAAAGCGAATGTCGAACTTCATACGCGCATCGTCGAAAGCATTGAAGCCGCACTCGAATGCGGACAGCTTTTCCGGGTCGGGATTCTTGTAGGCAACGGCGAAAGGCGCAATCAACAGCGCCAGACCGATGACAAGCGCGATACCAATGAAGATTGCGATCGGAATGTAGGAACTGAGGAGTTCAGTCATTGTCTCTTCCTTGCTTGACCGAGCGTCAAGCATGCCCCTTTTGGAGAGTGGAATCCATAGGGCCGAAATTATGTTGCAACGCCGCTGTGGTTATCGCAGCCACGTCCTCTCTGCAAGAGATTAAGTGCCATTTCAAGGCAATCGTGACAAGGGCGGGCCATTCTGCCGCCCCAATATGGCAACGACAATCCTTAGAAATATCGCTAACCGCTTCAATCGATTAGATAATATCGACGCTCTGAACGCCAGCGGACCGTCACATAATTTTGTACGCAAGGCGGCGAGAAAATGGCTGAAAAATCGCCTCCAAACATGAGGAAGAAAGGCAAGAAATTCGACATATTGAAGCGGTGGAGCAACGCGATTCACACGGCGATTGCGACAGCAAAAAACGCTATGGGATGAGATGAAAAGTCGTAGCGGAAACGTACCTCCGGCGCCTGTGGGGGGCTGAGGCATTTGTTTTGGAGGAGGAATAAAATGGCGCGAGTGACGGGGCTCGAACCCGCGACCTCCGGCGTGACAGGCCGGCACTCTAACCAACTGAGCTACACCCGCGCATTTTAAGGATCACGAGGATCCGTAGACTTCGAGGAAGGAATGGCGCGAGTGACGGGGCTCGAACCCGCGACCTCCGGCGTGACAGGCCGGCACTCTAACCAACTGAGCTACACCCGCACATTCCCAAAAAGACTGGCCGAAACCCGCCTTACGAACTCGCCTCGGCTGTTCGTTGAGCGGCTAACTAAGGCGTTCGTGTTGGAGTGTCAAGCAAGTTTCACGACAAAAGAATAAGCTTGTGCATTTTGCATTCGCAAACATCCAGACAGGCCCGGTTTCCCGGCATTTTCCTTCATTCGTTTTCTGGGCGACGACATCCAAGACTTATCCACAGCGGGTAGCGGTTCGCGCAAAACGAATCTCCGCTTGTCTCTCCCCTTCACTAATTTAGCCACGGAGTCGCCGCTCCCTCTTCAAGCTTGTCGATGTGAGGCGTCGCCAGACGACCACCGCCATCCACACAAAAATCGAAAAAAACAAAAAAACTTCACAAAAGCTCTTGCGGTTTTTTTCCGATACCAATACATCACGGCCACCGACGCGGCAGACACGATCTGCAAGACGCGACGGGCGATTAGCTCAGTTGGTAGAGCGCCTCGTTTACACCGAGGATGTCGGGAGTTCGAGTCTCTCATCGCCCACCATTCTATCCCCTTGATTTCATTTAGACCCCTTGCACCACAAGCGTTTTCGCCCATATTGACGTCACAAATCACGTCACAAAAATGGGTTTTGAATGGCTGGCACTCTCCGGCATTGGAAAGAACGAAACGGCCGCTATTCAGCGCGACTCGTTGTTCCGCCTTATCTCCGTCCATACCTCGACAATAAAGCAGAGTTGGAAATCCAGCTTGGCGGCGACCGGCGCACAGCGCTTCGCAACCACGCCGCCGCCGTTGCATCAATCCAGCGGCAGTTAGGTATCGCAAGGCAGAAGCATGAGGCAGCAACCGGTCAACAATCGAAAGCACCGCCTTACCCGCTTACAGCCCAACAAATCGCTCTTCGGGATTACGAAAGCCAAATCACCTTCGATGCAGAGATTCGGGCGCATGATCCCCGTTATGCGCAGATCGATCCCGATCCGGCATATGACGCCTTCCCATTTCGTGACGGCTTTGCAGGTAAGCTTTCAGACGACGAGCTAGAGGAACTTGTTGGCGCACGTATCGAGCGCGTTCGCCTTGTAGGAAACTCCGATGCTGTGAAGGGATCACCTGAATGGCGTAGTTGGCTCACGCGCTCTGCGTTGCGTCCTTTGAGGCGGTTGCACGTCGCTATGAGCGCAATGATGGTGACTTCAACGGCACGCCATCGCACCCCATGCTTTCGGAAGCCGTCAAACAGGATGAAGAAGCTCCCCCTGTCACATTTGACAATATAATAGACGACGAGGTGAAGCGGCGTGCGCGCGGGAAGAATGCAAAGCCGCTGCCTGATCGCTCGGTTAAGAAGTATCGGGATCATTGTGCTGCATTTTCGAAATGGCGAAAGAGCAAGAATGCCCTGACCGTTACCGCCGCTGAAGGCAAGGGCTGGATCGAATCATTGCAGGACGCTGGCGAACTCGGCAATCGCACCGTGAAAGCCATGCTTCAAAACATTCGCACTGTTATGAATTGGGGAAGACAGAACGACCCCACTAACTTTTTCCCGGCTGGCAACCCGCTCACCGGCATTAAAGCCCCTGACTTCACCACCCTGCCCTCCTATCTTCGCGCCTTCACGATGGATGAAGCCAAGCTTGTCCTTTCAGCAGCCCGGAAGGAAGAAAAGGCCATGTTTCGGTGGATACCGTGGCTTTGCGCGTATTCCGGGATGAGGGTTAGCGAAGCAGGCAATCTTCACAAGGAAGACTTTTTCGAATTGAAAGGCCAGTGGTTCTGGAAAGTTACCACAGTCGGTGCACGGTCATTGAAAACAGCCAGCAGTGAGCGCCGTATTCCCGTTCACAAAGCTCTGATGGATGAAGGACTGATCGAATTCGTCAAGGCCGCGAAACCCGGTCGCTTGTTCAGAGGCGACACCAAAGATGCCGTTCTCATCCAACCGCGTATCAGCACGTGGGTTCGCAGTTTCATACCATTCGACAAGCGGCCCGAACTTTCACCGAATCACGGCTGGCGACATTTGTTCGAGGATTTGTGTCGGCGCGATGGAGTGCCGGAGGACGCTCGCAATTACATCACGGGACGGACGGATGGTGGTTCACAAGAGCTATATGGCCGTAGCGAAGTCATGCTTCCGGGACTCGCGAGCGCTATGAGCAAGATCGATCCCCTGCCCGTATGATGATAAAAATTGATAGCTTTAGCGTAAATAATCATTATTTTTGATAACTGCGATTCACATCAGATTCGGCATATGAGATAATATTCCTAAGTTAAATAGGAGTATTATCCAGTGGGATTTTGGAACGACGTCAAAAGCATGTTTGGAACGGGTGAGCGCAAAGCTTACACCCTGACCGACCCTGCCGTTTCCGAAATCTTTGGTATTCGCTCCACGAACAGCGGCGTGAGCGTCGGCGGTTTATCAGCCCTCAACACCCCGGCAGTGCTTCAAGCCGTCCGGCTTATCTGTGAAACGATTGGCTCCCTCCCGGTCAAACTCTATAAAGAGGTGGCCGACGCCAAGACGTGCGCAAAATATCACACCGCTCATAAGATCGTTCATAAACGGGCGAATGAGTGGACCGGCGCAGGCGCGATCCGAACACAGCTTACGTCTGACGCGCTGATTTACGGCAACGGCTTTGCCCGTGTCGTGCGATATCCTGACGGACGCCCGTTTGAGCTTATAATAATGAGTGGCGCAAAGCCCGTGCCGAATATCTACAAGCACACCCAACGTGCCGTCTATGCGGAAACCTTGCGACCCTAGTTGATCACGTCATTCCCCATCGTGGTGACAAGCGCCTGTTTTGGACCCGTGCCAATTGGCAGCCCCTTTGCACACCCTGCCATAGCTCCACCAAACAACGGCAGGAGTTGTCCTCTTGCTAAAAGTAACTCGAGCCGGAATCGTTGGGATACGGAGTGTCTGCGAATTTGTAGACATGATGGTGATCAGTTTGACAGGTCCGATAATCCCCATTGCCTTGCAAAAAACTGACAAGCCTGTCGCGATTCAAGCAGACTGGGCAAATGAAGTGAGCCGGTTGATTATTGCGCATAGCATCGCTCAGTTTGAAAACAAGCGATCCTTCCGCAGTCTGAAAAAGCTCGTATCTTGCCTTTTCACGCGCAAATTCGTCTTGCCGCAGAAGCTCCTGATTCAGTGCTTTGAGCGCTTGGCTGATTTGAACGTTCGTCATGTTTGCCAATGTCAGTTCATTCGCAAGCTCATTCAAAAGTTTCGAAGCTTCACCGCTGTCCGGAGTCTTGCCTCCCTCAAACATGCCCTTGATAGCTGTGATCGTGGAAGCAGCTTTGCCCGTAAGCCCCACCGCGCTGGATGCAAGGCCGAGCGCCTCGTTGAAAGTGGTAAGGTCCATGTCCCCGTTCCCCGAAATTTGATCCGTAAGTCTGAACTCTACGCATCTTCAATTACTGCGCGCAAGAACACTGCGGGGGTGGTCCTCAACTTTCCATACACCACCGGGACCGGCGCGGGGAAGTCTCTTCAAGAAAGAGCGGAAATAACTTTTTCAAAAGAAGCAGCGGAATGACAGGCATCACACCTGAACTCGCCAAGCAACACATGCGCGTTGATCACAGCGAAGAAGATGCTTTGATCATGCTCTACATTGAAGCGGCGGAACAATATGTTTCGAATTACATCGGCAGATCGCTTGATGATTTCGACCCATTCCCGGCTGATCTGAAAATCGCAATCCTCCGGCTTGTGGCTTTCTATTATGAGGTGCGCAACGTCACCACCTTCGGCATGTCTAGCCAGATCGCACCGCAGACCATTACCCAAACCCTTGATAGCTACCGTTTAGCGTGGTTCCACGATGGGGAATGATGGCCTTGACGATCTCATGAAGGCATTCGACCGGGTGAAGAAAGCCCCGCGTGATGCCGTTTTGAAGGCACTGGCGACCTCGGCAGAGTCGATTGCATCAACACAGCGTGTCCTTGCACCGCAAGATACAGGCGCATTGAAGCAGTCGATCACCGTCACCATGCCCGGCCAGTCCACCCCGCCTTATAGCCAGCCGGGCGGCAATCGCGTTGCCGGTCCCGCCGAAGTCATCATCACCGTTGGCGATGCCGACACCCGTTATCCGCACATTATCGAATACGGCACCAGCAAAGCCGACGCTCAACCCTTCTTTTGGCCGGGCTTTCGGCTTCAGCGCAAGCGCGCACAGCAACGTATCGACCGAGCTGGCCGAAAAGCCATCCGGGACGCATGGAAAGGCACGACCAGCCAATGAGTATCGAACCCGTTCTTACGCTTCAAACAGCGATCCGAAGCCGCCTGATCCACAAGCCGGAAGTGACCGACCTTGTGGACGCCAGCCATATCCGGGCAGGCAGCACACGGCCTGACAAAACGCCGTCCATCATCATCGCAGACGGCAACACCGAACTGCATGGCAATGACTATCGCGCACAGAGCGCTGCATGGGTTTATCTCGACCTCCATATCTGGACGCTAGATGCTGGACAGGATGCAGCGAAAGAAATCGCAGCGACCGTCAACGCCGCATTGTCCAAATACAATCTTTCCAATGAGATGCAGAGCGTTGGCGCTTACTGCGATCATTTCAAGGTGACGGATATCAGGCATGTCCGCGACCCTGACCCGGCCTACGGGCATTCTATCGTGAGCGTGGAAGCGCTAATCCGGTGGCTGGCATGATCAATATTGGCCGCATGGATCGACGTGTCACCATTGAGCGACAGGCCGAAACTGTAGAACTCTCCGGCGACGTGGTGAAGACATGGACGACAGCAGCCGTTGTTTGGGCTGAAATCATCCAGCAGACCGCAACAGAATTCTTTACTGGCTACGGCGAAGCGGAAACCGACAGCGTGATTTTCCGTATCAGATACCTTCCCGGCATCACCACGGCAGATCGCGTCACATATAACGGCAGCGCCTACGGCCTGAAAGAAATCAAAGAGCTTGGCAGATACGAAGCCCATGAGTTGCGTGGGGAGGTTCTGCAATGACTATTGCAATCAACAGAAGAAATAACTATGGTTTTCATAGTGCGCCATTGGTGAAACTGGTAGACACGCGGTATTGCCTAAACACTCCAGCGGTGTGTTTAGGAATATCGTGGGGAAACCCTTGCAGGTTCAAGTCCTGCATGGCGCACCAATTCTCTGAGGCTGTCTAATGCGTGGCCTCAAACCCTCCGTGATCGTTCCCGGTTCTTCTACTGTGCTGACAGTTCCGAAGCCTCCGGCCTATCTTTCTCGTGACGCTAAGGCTGAATGGAAGCGTGTTGCGCATATCCTCACTCACGAGCGCAAAATTCTAACTGAAGCCGATCTTGCCGCTCTTGAAAATTACGTAATCGCCGTCGCCACGATGCGGGAGGCACACCGTGAATTGCAGACCTCCGGCCTAATCGTCAATGGCAAACGGAACCCTGTCTCTACAATTCTTAAAGACAGCCAAATGCTTTCACTTCGAGCAGCATCGGAACTTGGCCTGACGCCCGCCGCCCGGTCACGCGCAGCGATTATGCAAGTAAGCTCCGACGATGACGACGATAACCCCTTGGCGGTGGTGTAATGGCGAGCACCTACCCGAATTGGGTTTTCGATAACAGCACCATTGAAGACCCATTCGGTCATGGGGAACGCGCCGTGCGCTTCCTTCGTATGCTTCGCCATCCATCCAGCAGCGCACCCAAACGCGCCTTCACCCTCACCCCGTGGCAAGAGCGCATTATCCGTCGCATCTACGGCCCACGCACGCCAGACGGCCACATGATCGTGAAGACGGTTCTGCTTTTGATGCCACGCGGAAATCGTAAAACCACGCTGGCCGCAGCACTGGCATTACTCCACACCATCGGCCCGGAAGCGGTTGCCGGTGGACAAGCTATCTTCGCAGCAAAGGACAGCGATCAAGCCAAGATCGCGTTTGAAGAAGCCGCTGGCATTTTGCGTGAAGACAAGCGGCTCGTTTCCGCGACAAAGATTTATGGTTCAAAGACCGGCAAGCGCCTGATCGACTGCCCTGTGAAAAAGTCGCGGCTTGAAGTCATGTCGTCGGACGGCGGTAAAGCGCACGGTCTATCCCCGACATTCATTCTTGCCGACGAATTGCATGTCTGGAAAGGCCGCGAACTTTGGGAAGCACTCAAAAGCTCCCGTGTGAAGAAGCGCCCCTTGACCATCATCGCCAGCACGGCGGGCGCTGGAAACCAGAACCTGCTTTATGATGAGTATGTAAACGCCTGCAAGATTGCGACAGGTGAGAAATTTAATCCGTCATATCTTCCGGTCTTGCTCGTGGCCGAGCCGGACGACGCATGGGACGACCCGGCGACATGGCACAAAGCGAACCCCGGCCTTGCTGACGGCTTCGTTTCTATCGAAGAATTTGAGAACCTCGTCACCGACGCCAGAGACAGGCCGCAAGAGCGCTATTCATTCCTGCAATACAATCTGAATATCTGGCAGGGCGCTTCCCGTGAACCGCTCTTCGACATGGGTATCTATGACGAGGGCCATGACACAAATTTCGATCTAACCGAACTCGAAACGCTCCCGGCATATCTCGGCGTGGACATGTCCGTTAATGGCGACCTGACGGCCATTGTTGCTGCCTTCAAGCATGGTGATGGCCGCATTTTCGTCCACCCGTGGTTCTTTGTTCCCGGTGACGATCTCAAGGCCAGAGCCGTCAAAGATGCCGTGCCTTATGAGCAATGGAAGGCTGACGGCCATGTAAATGTGATAGACGGCCCGATCATTGAACCGGAAGCTATCGAACAGCATATCCGCGATCTCTGCGCCACCTTCGACGTCAGAGAAATCGCCTTCGATCCGTATCTTGCCCGCAAGACCATGCAGCGCCTCCACGATGACGGCTTGCCAGCAATCGAAATGCGACAGGCACCGCTCACCATGGGACCGGCGACTGGCGATCTTGAGCGCACGGTCAATGGACGGATGATCCGCCACAACGACCACCCGGTTCTTCGACACCATTTTGATTCGGTTGTCGCAAGCCGTGGCGATACCGGCCTTGTCAGAATGCACAAGGACAAGCGCACAGATCGCATCGACGGTGCGGTGGCAGCAGCCATGGCCGTTTCCCGTGCCATCCAGAGCAACAACACCCGGTCAATCTATGACCTCCCCGAAGATGATTTTGATCGGCTGATGCAGGCCGCAGCGTAGGAGTTTCCACCATGGCAGATGAAGGCCAACAGCTTTTAGTCACACTTGCAGCCCGTTTCGACAAATACGAACGCGACATGGACCGCCAGAAACAACGCAGCCGCGACGGTTTCCGCAGGATGCAGAAAGATGCCGACGACGCCGGTAGAGGCATGGAGCGATCCATGAATAAGGCGTCAGCTTCCATCGCCGGTAAAATGGAGGGCATGTTTGCTGGCGTCATGAAGGGCGGTGCGCTTGTTGCGGCAGTCGGTGGCGCAGCGATTGCAATCAAGCAAGTTGCCGATAGCGTGGCCGAAGTAGACCGGGAAGCTCGGAAGGCAGGCGTGTCTTCTAAAGTGTGGCAGCAATGGTCATATGTAGCGACCGCCACCGGCATGAGCATTGACGGCGTGACAGATGCGATAAAGGAACTGAACATTCGCGGCGATGAGTTTGCCAAGACCGGCAAGGGCAGCGCCGAAGAAGCTTTCCAACGCCTTGGCTATTCTGCGACAGACGTTGCGCAGAAACTCAAAGACCCTAGCCGGTTCATGGACGAAATCATTGCCAAGTTGCAAACGCTGGACGCTGCAGCGCAGACACGCATCCTTGACGAGATTTTTGGCGGAACTGGCGCGGAACAGATGGCTAAGGTTCTTGGCCTGTCCGTTAGCGAAATCCAGAAGATGCGCGGTGAAGCCGCTACTTTCACCGACGAACAGGTTGAGGCGGCAAAGAAGATCGACCGGGAGTTTTCGACCATGTGGCGGAACTTTACCGTTTACGCCAAACAAGCCGCGATCTCCGGGGTTGATGTTGCATCCAAGATCATCGGTGCAATCAATGACCCCTCCGGCGGTGCGCGTGACAAAGCCGTGGCTGCCTACAACTCCCCCGAAAAGCATCTTGAACGCCTTCAGGAACAACGCGCCAAAATCTTGCGCCAGATCGAAGACACGCAGGGCGGAACGTCTGTCCTCAAAGAAGCGGAGTTGCGCCAGCTTCGCGCCTCCTTGTCGGCGGTCGATGAGAAAATCCACGATGTAACGGGCGGCAGTGAGGAATTTAAGAACGCGATGAAGGCGCTTTCCACTGCAAGCCTTAGCCTCTCCACCAACATGAACGGCAATGTCTCGGCGGCGGCGAACTTCAAGGGCGCACTTGTCGAACTGAAAAACCTAGTGCCGGAACTGAAGGCGGAAATGGATAGCCTTGCGACCGCGAATGGCATTGACGCCGCTTATCAGAGCGCCGTTGGCAATGCCCGTTCGATGGGACAGGTGATGGATGCGACCGCTATCGCAAATCGTGCCAAAAACATTGTGAGCGTCAATTCAGCGAAGTCCGATCCGACGCGCTTTCTTGAGGGCAATCTGGCCAGCGGTAAGAACCGCCAGCATATCGACGGTATGGCTTCGGCCTTCGCTGAAAAGCTGGCGACCATGCTTACCTCGATGCCGGAAAACCTGAAGGGCGATATCACCATCAACTCCGGCTATCGGGACGTGCAACGCCAGCAAGAGCTTTGGTTGCAGGCACTCAAGAAATACGGTTCCACGGAAGCAGCGCGCAAGTGGGTTGCCCCTCCTGGTAACAGCCAGCACAATAAAGGCAATGCTGCTGATCTTGGCTATGCGTCCGATGCTGCCCGGAAATGGGCGCATCAAAATGCTGGTGACTTCGGCCTGTCTTTCCCGTTGTCGAATGAGAACTGGCATATCGAAGATACTGACGCGCGGAACAAGGCGAAGAGTGCAGAACTCGACCAGCAAACGGAAGCCATCACCCGGCAGAACGACGCACGGCGCAACTTGAACCAGAGTGTTGAGGACGGGCTTGATCTTGCCCGCTTCGAAGCGTCCATCTCTGGCCTGTCCGCATCGCAGCAGCAAATTGAGCTTGGCGTCTATCAGGCACAGGCTGAAGCGAAACGTGCCGGGATCACGCTATCTGATCAAGAGCTTGCCAAGATTCGTGAGAAGATCACGCTGACGACACAGCTTGATCAAACAAACCAGCAGGTTGCTGCCTCGTCCGATGGCCTTAAGAATGCGC
This sequence comes from Agrobacterium rubi TR3 = NBRC 13261, assembly GCF_000739935.1. Lineage (GTDB taxonomy): Bacteria > Pseudomonadota > Alphaproteobacteria > Rhizobiales > Rhizobiaceae > Agrobacterium > Agrobacterium rubi. The sequence continues at coordinate 65,002 of NZ_BBJU01000015.1, forward strand.
AGATGTATTTTGCGGAGTCCTTCACATCTTCCCTCTCCGGCCTGTTGACCGGCACCACGACTTTGAACGGTGCGCTTCAGAACCTTTTGAACAGCCTGATCGATGCGACCCTTCAGGCGGCGTTGCTTGGCAAAGGTCCGCTGGGCGGTTTGTTTGGTGGCGGGCTGGGCAGCGGTATTCTTGGCGCGATCTTCGGTTTCGAGTCGGGCGGATACACCGGCGACGGCGGCAGGAGCGAACCGGCTGGCATCGTCCACCGTGGCGAATACGTCATGTCGAAAGCTGCTGTCAGCCGCATTGGTGTTAGCAATCTTGAAGCTTTACATCAGGGGGCTTTGAAAGGTTATTCCGATGGTGGATTTGTCTCACCGACACCTGCCCTGTCCGCGCCTTCAATCGGAAGCTCGTCGGTCCCTGTCCAATCCATCACTATCTCAGCACCTGTTACCGTTAATACCAATGGCGGTGGCACACCACAACAGAACGAAGACCTCGCGAAACGGATGGCAAAGGAGATGGAAGCGACAATGCGTGGTGTTGTGGCTTCAGAAATGCAGCGCCAAACAAGACCGGGCAACTTTGCCAATTCGCGCTCCCGATAACGGAGCTACAACCAATAAAAAGGGGAAGCAGCCTATTGGCTCTTCCCCCGTAGCGTTTGCCGCCGTCGCTTGCAGCGTTTAAACTCTACCCAATAGTCGATAATAAATCAACAAAATCATTTGTTTATTTGAATTTCCTGAAGCGTCTGCTTGCGTGATCATTTGCCCAATGCTATATTAGTGCATCTAAAGCATTCAATGCATTCAAAAGGAGTTTTCGCATTGGCTACCGCAGCAATCCGCCTTCCCGAAGAACGCGCCGAACAGGCTCGGAAACTGGCCGCTCATAAGGGCATCACTGTCGCTGATCTTGTCGGCGACCTCATCACCAGCGAAATCAAGCGACTTGGCCTTGGCCTGCAAATCGGCCTTGGGAGTATTGATATTGCCGATCTGGAAAACGGCCAAGTCCACCTTGATTATGGCGCTGGTGTCCATATGTGGACCAAAGCACAGACGCTTGATGTTGCCCAAGCTATTGAAAACGCGCTTGCCCGGAAAGGCGGGGTATTGAACATGGACGCTGAAATCGAATTGGGCCGTGTAGGCGTTTCGGTCCGGCTGAAAAATCTCAACACCAACCATGAACGGACACTGGCTTCGTCCGTTGCGAAAGAATTGGTAGCGCTTCTGCGCCACCACGCCAACCACTAAAAATACTCTGCCGTCGCTCGTATCACCCCGTTGAGGCTCGTCGCCCTTGTCTTCTAATCCAAGCCACTACTCCGGCCAATCGCCACTCTTCCGCCGCCTGATCAATGGCCCATTGGAAGGTGAGGAAACGCGCAAAATTGCGACAAAAAGCGATGACGATAAGACCTCTGAACCCCTTGCAGAACAAGGGTTCGAGCGTGATTCGTCAGACGCTAGGCTAGTAGCTCCCCAACAAACCTCTACTACCCTCAAAAAACCAACTAACGAAGACACCTCCACACCCCTGAAAGCACCTCTAACAGACCAAGCAGAAACACCTCTTCCAGCCACGCCTAAAGCAGCCAAGCCCAAAAAGCAGGCTCCGAAAAAATGGCGCAACCTTTCTGATATCGAAAAGCTGACAGAAGCTCACATCACCGCTGAAAGTCTCGGCGCGCTGGCCTTCACCATCAACTTCAGCGACCGCCTACAGAAAACCCTTTCAGCATTCAGCGATCCAACCCGCCTCATTTCCGGTTATATCGGCAGAGAGCTTCGGAAAGCGCTTGGCCATTCCCTCCCCCATGTATTCACTATTGAAGTCTCCCGGAGTGGAAAGCTCCATGCACACGGCGCTGTAGTGATTGGCGATGATCTTCGGGAAGAACGCATCGCATCTATAGACAAGGCTCTTGGCCGGGCTGGTGGGAAGCTGAAAGCTGCAAGGATTGTCTGCCAAACCCAAAGCTATCTTGATCACCTTCATAATGGCGAAGGATGGGCAAAGTATCTGGCGAAGTCGCGTAGTGCGACGTGCAAGCATTTGGGAACAGACAAGATCAGCTTCATTTCCACCGATCTTCTACGGTTGGCAAGGTTTTCGATGGAATAATGCTGGGATCAGCACAAAATACCTGTTGGTAGTTTATGCACGATACTTGAACCTCCGCTGTTTTATTCTATTTTGGTAATGTCCTCATTTGAGGGGATAGTCAGGAGGCTCCTTTGGAAGCTTTTTTGGTTCCCCTAGTCTCAAGGCGTTGCGAATAGCCTCGCTCTGAGGCGTCTCTGAACGGGGACGGGTTAAGACCAAATGGAATCCGGGGGTGGGCTATTGCCACCGGTCTGCATACGTAGAGTGGCATTCGGATGTTTGCCATTCTGGGGAATCCCTCATATGGATCAACCCCGGTCGCGTCCGGCAGATAAGGTCGATGATGGAACGTAGAGACGCCTTGCGTGGAATGGCAGGACCCGGCCTTGTAGCTGGAACTCGGCCTAAAACGCACCAGAGAGAGCGGACCGTCGAACCCACTGTAACCACCAGCCACTTGTGAATCGCTCTCCACGGCCCGCTAAGACTCAACCCGCCCATGTGGCGGGTTTTCTATTTTCTTTTCCCAGTTTGTTGACTTTGATTTGGTAACGATAGATAAGCGTTACCAGTAACAGAATATATCGTTACCGGGGAGATGGATGGCAAAGACACGAGCAGAAATTCAACGTGAATACCGAGAACGAAGAAAAGCGGAAGTGCAAGCCAAGCGCGCAAAGCCTGCTCCGGTTCTTGATCCCAGCATGGCAAATCCCTCCCTGTCCTTCGCTACGTTCCTCAAGGACCGGGAGGCCAACTTCACACTGCCGGAAAATCTGCACTGGGTGGGTATCGAACTCGAAACCGATCTGACAGCTGACGTGCCTAAGCTAGAGCGCTCCGAAGAATGGCAAGAAATGGGTTTAGAAGTGAATAGCCTGACAGTGGCAACGGCCATGGTGGAAATCATGATCGACGCAGCGAAAGAGCTTTCCACGCTGATCAACACCTACAAGCTCGAAGAAATCGACCGACTGATGGAAAATGCATCGCTGGTGAAAAGGGCACAGCTTGAAGCCCTCAAAACCCGGCTGGCGAGGAAGACCAGCCATTTCTTCCCGGTCATCGACTGACCACTTAGACAATGCCCTACCGAAGCGGTTGCAGCCGCCCCGGTAGGTTGAGAATGCCAATTAGGGTCAACATTCATACAAGAGCAAGATACAATGAAACTCGAAGAAACTAAAGGCGCAACAAACTACGTCGATATCTCTGTCAGCAGTGAGCTTTTTGAGAAAGCTTCAAGGGGCTGGCCGGTTAAACGTTTTAACGGCAAATATAATTGTGTTGAGTATCTCAACTCACCATCCGGCCTGATTATCCTTGCGCACCAGAACACACGCGACCGCCAAGTTGACGGCATTCATCCCGCCGTCCTCTCCGAGAGCATTAACAGTGACCGAAACATTGTGGAGCCGCTGAAATCACACTCCGGCAATCCGTTTTCTAACAGTCCGGTTGAATACAACATGCACTGGATGACGCGCCGCTCACAAGGCGCGCTTATTCAAAAAGCCTTTGGAAGAATGATCGACCAAGGCGATAAGGAAGCTTATGTGATTGAGCTTTCGACAAGCGTTCAACTTGCCATTTACGATGCGCCATTCGGCCTTGTCATTGCTCTGTCTGGCTCCAGGACCAATGACGTTGCCGTTATCCTTTCTGCTGGCGAGGTCGATTTCATGGAAGAAGGTGTGATCAGAAGTTAGGCACCGGAATTGGTGGAAATGACGCCGGAGGATGAGGCGAATATTCAGCCTAAATAAACTGACTCAATCGATTGACGGCCCGCCTCTTGCATTCGGCGGGCTTGTCTCTCGGCGGCATTATGAATCCTTTCTAGTCTCTCCTCATTTTCGACAATTGGCCTTTACATGCGAGCAAACTATAACTAGAACAAAAAAGGAACATTTAGAGAATCGATACTCAACTTGTGGGTGGAGCAAAAATCACCTGTGTTTTTTGGTTGCTTTAGGTTGCAAGTCTAATTTCCCGCTTTTAGGGTGCTTTCAATCTGGAGGCTCACCATGGCAAGAAAAATTAAAGTATCGGCATCTGCACTGAACATTCGACTGCATCCGCACGAGCAGGGAACCTATTCAAAATGGCTGCGAACGGTATATAGAAAACGAATTATTGGTCCGGTTCACGGTGATCGACACGGGATGATATCGTCGCTTGATACCCGTCAAGAAATTGAGGGAATAGTTACCGGATTAATCACGACATTTGTGAAATTTGACAAAGACGCGGAGTGGTTTAATTCAGCGGAACTAAAAGAAGCTACCGAGGACGAGCTTTCAGAAATCGAAATACCTCCGGATTTACACTACAATCCAGCTTACTTTTACTTCGCTCTCCATGAGAAAACACACAAGCTATATTTTCAGACTTATTCGAAAGGAGATACGCTTACTCCTTTGTCAGCGAAGAAATTTTTTGGGTACCTCGCCAAAAATATCGACGTGATGAGAGAGTTTGGAGAGGCGCAAATATCTCTGGTCCAAGAGAAAGCTAGCCTAGAGAGAATGTTTGAGATCGACCGCATCACAGAGATATCAATAACGATTGCTAAGCCTAATACTGATATCTTCGATGATGATTTTGATAAAAACATTGAAAATCACCTAGCAGAGACCCACAGTCGAGCAATAACGATATCTTATAAAGCTGATGCAGGTGGATCAATTCAGCCGGATGACGACATTAGAAAAATCAGTAACGTTGCTCTCAGCAACGGATCAGTGGAGGTTAAGGGGCGCGACGAAAAAGGTGCAGTTAAGCTAAACAGCGAAGATTATCCGTTGGAACTGCACGATAAATACGACCCAGACGCTAAGCAAGAACGTAGTGCTTTTCTGGCGTTGTTGCCCATCTTCGGAGCTGCCTTTAGGTAGATATGTTCAAACAGTGGAAAACACTATATCGGTGGCTTCGTCGCTACTTGCACGCTTATGGCGGCGTCATCGGAATTCTGGGCTCCCCCATTTTTGGGGTGGCGGTCATTGTCAGTGCGTTAAGTTATTCAATCTGGCTATCGCCTACGTGGGTAGACAAGGTTGATTCTTTGATTCCCAGCCTCTTAGGATTCAGTCTCGGAACCTATGCTATTTTGTTTAGTCTCGTTAGCGCCCGGATAAAGGGCACTCTGCGCGCTTTGACCACAACCTCTGGCGTCACTTACCTTGAGTCAATAAACGCAACGTTTTTCCATTTCATAATGGTGCAAGTCGTGACGCTTGTCTGGGCAATTCTATTTAAGGGCAGTTGGTTTTTTGATGCCCTTGATTTTTTGGGCGGCGACGCACCTTGGGTTTCGACAGCTAAATGGTGGGCTTTTCGTAGCGGTGCTTTTGGCGGATTCGTAATGTTGACTTACTCGATACTACTGACAATAGCGGCGGCGCTGGCGGTTTACCGACTGGCGATAATCAAAGACCCAAAGGAAGATAATTGATCGGTGACATTGGAAATTTTGTCACAAAAAGATCACCGTCACAATGTCACAAATTAGGTAAATCTAACATTTACTTTAATAAATAAAACTAATTATTTAATTACATTAATTTTGAGAGATTTGACTTTTCGAGTCTCTCATCGCCCACCATTTTCCATAATTCGACATACGATATTGCGCGCAGGATCTGCTGTCGGCGGTTTGTTGTCGATGCCCTTGGCAAATATTGACGGCGCCGTTTAGGCACACACCAAATTCTTATGCGGTATCATGTGTCATTCGGTTAGCCGACAGCGAAAGGCAGGATAAGCCGAACACCTCCGGCCTACCCTCCCCCTCATCAAACACCGTCAACCATCTGCCGGATGCCCTGACGTGGTGAAGCCGCCGCCTTGGTAGATGACGGCCGGGTCTTTGGGGTCTTCCTTGCCGATTTCCGCGATGATCTCTGCGCGCCATTTCGACGAGCTGTCTTTTGGTTTCCAGCCCAAGAAAGACGTGTTGGCGTTGTCCCACCAGCTTTCGTGATTGTTGGATGCGCCGTAAACGACGGCGTGGCCGAGGCGCGGGGCGTCGAAACCGTGGGCGCATAGGGATACCAGATCGCCGATGCTGAGCCATGTCGCCAGCATGCGGGTGTTCAGCGGTTTGGGCGTGCAGGAGCCGATGCGCACCGACAGGGTTTCCTGTCCGAACTTGTCGAAATAATAACTCGCCAGGTTTTCGCCGAAGCACTTGGAGACGCCATAGAGCGTGTCGGGGCGAACCGGTGAATGGCTGTCCAGCTTCTGATCGCGCCTGTGAAAGCCGATCGTGTGATTGGAGCTGGCGAAGATGATGCGGGGCTGGCCGTTGTGGCGGGCAGCCTCGTAGAGATTGTAGACGCCCTCGATATTGCCCTTCAATATGAGCTCGAACGGCCGTTCCACCGAGATTCCGCCAAGGTGTATGATGCCATCGACGCCAGCCACAGCTTGATCGACTTCGGCGCGGTTGGAAAGATCGCATTTCACGAAACGCTCATGGGCGGCCATATCGGTGATATCCACCATATCAGACAGCACGACGTTTTCGGCTAAATCCGTCAGCAAGGGTCTGATGGCCTTGCCAACGCCGCCTGCGGCTCCTGTTAACAACAATGTTTTCAGCATGATTCCTCCCCATCGAAACCCAAATCGCCCACCGATTTGTGGTCATACAGAATTCCGTTCGTTATCTTATCTCTAAGCCATGGAGCCGCATCTGTTCAAGCGCGAAGATTCGCCGATATTCTCTGCGCCCGTGCCACGGCATCAAGCATGACTACCGCTTTCTCTATTTTCTCTTCCATAAAGATTCTACATCCGAATACGTCAACTCATATGATAAGTTCTTGACGAAGATCATATCTCGATTATCATCGCCGCAAACATAAAATCGGAGAGACACATTTCATGGCTATGGATCCTCAAGAACTCAAAGTCGCACTCGGCGCGGGGCTGCTGTCCTTCCCTGTCACGCCTTTTACCCAAAATGGCGACTTCAACGAAAAGCCGTATCTGGATCACGTCGGCTGGTTGTCGGGCTTCAATGCATCCGTCCTGTTTGCTGCAGGCGGCACGGGTGAGTTCTTTTCTCTGGCGCCTGAGGAAGTCGCGACCGTCGTCAAGGCTGCGAAATCTGCGGCGGGTACGGTGCCAATCGTTTCGGGCTGTGGTTACGGCACCAAGATGGCTATTCAGATTGCCCAGAGCGCTGAACAGGCCGGTGCGGATGGTATCCTGTTGTTGCCGCATTATTTGATGGATGCCTCACAAGCTGGCATGTATGCGCACATCAAGGCCGTGTGCGATTCCATCTCGATCGGCGTCATGGTCTATAACCGCGACAATTCCATTCTGACCGCAGAGACGCTGCAAAAGCTCTGTGACAACTGCCCCAACCTCGTGGGTTTCAAGGATGGTTCCGGCGATATCGGCCTTGTGCGCAAAATCACCGCGACGGTCGGGGAGCGCCTGACCTATCTCGGCGGCATGCCGACGGCCGAGTTGTTTGCCGATGCCTATCTGGGCGCTGGTGTGACCACCTATTCCTCTGCCGTCTTCAATTTCGTGCCTGAGCTTGCGCAAAAATTCTACACGGCACTGCGCGCGGGCGACAGAGCAACGACGGATCGCATTCTCATTGATTTCTTCTATCCATTCATGGACATTCGTAACCGCCAGAAGGGCTATGCCGTGTCCGCCATCAAGGCTGGTGTGCGCCTGCTGGGCTTCGATGCTGGCCCGGTTCGTGCGCCGCTGACGGATTTGACGGAGGAAGAAGTCGAAATGCTCGAAACCTTGATTGAGCCTTACACGTCATGAAAATAGAGGCGGTCCGCACGCATCTGCTCGACTACAAGCTGGGTCATGCCTTCGAAAGCGCGTCAATGCGTTTCGACCGGCGCATCCACTGCCTTGTCGAGATCATTTGTGATGACGGCACCGTGGGCTGGGGCGAATGCCTCGGCCCGGCGAAGCCGAATGCAGCGGTGGTGGCGGCTTACGCCCCTCACCTCATCGGCAAAGACCCGCTCGATATCGAAATCATCTGGCATCAGCTTTATAATCTGCTGCGCGATCAGGGGCAGCGCGGTCTGACGGTGACGGCGCTGAGCGGCATCGATATCGCGCTTTGGGATATTAAGGGCAAACGCTTCGGCACATCGATTTCACGGCTGCTCGGCGGTCGTTTCCGCGACAGCGTCCAAGTGTATGCCACCGGCTCCTTCCGCAAGGATGGTGTCGATGCGGTCTCGGATGTGGCGGCGGAAGTTGCCGGTTACGCTGCGCAGGGCTTTCACGCCGTCAAGATCAAGATTGGCTTCGATGTGTCGGAAGACATCGCCGTCATCCGCGCTGCGCGCGAAGCCGTCGGTCCCGATGTCCGCATCATGATCGACGCCAATCATGGATACGATGCGCTTGAAGCCATCGAGGTCGGCAACGCGCTTGCGCCGCTGGGTATCGACTGGTTCGAAGAGCCTGTCGTGCCGGAGCAGCTGGACGCCTATCAGGCCGTCCGCGCGGGTCAGCCGATCCCCGTTGCAGGTGGAGAGACCTGGCATGGGCGCTATGGCATGCGCGCGCCACTGGAAAACCGTGCGGTGGATATTCTCCAGCCCGATCTTGCCGGCAGTGGTGGATTTTCAGAAACCAAACGCATCGCCGATCTCGCGACGCTCTACGGCGTACGCGTCGTTCCACATGTGTGGGGGACCGGCGTGGCGATTGCTGCGGCGTTACAATTCATGGCCTATCTGCCACCGGACCCAGCGCGCCGCAATCCGCGCCCGCCCATTCTGGAATTCGACCGAACGGAGAATCCGTATCGCCAGGCGGTGCTCACCAGCCCGCTGGATCACGTCGATGGCGTCGTAGAGATACCGGATGGACCTGGACTGGGGATTGAAATCAATCGGGATGCGCTGGAAAAGTATGCTTTGAAGGACGCGTGATATCTGGGTGATATCTGGGTGAAGCGATCACGATAAAAAAGCCGAGCGTCAGAGATGACGCCCGGCTTTTTGCTTGATGGGTGCTTCCTACTCCGTCATCCCGGACTTGATCCGGGACCCAGTCCGCGCCGCAAAGACTCCTTCTCGCCGCAGACGCGGCGAACTGGATTCCGGCTCAAGGCCGGAATGACGGAGAAATAAGCGGTGCAGCTTATTAAGCTCAGTGCGTAGCCTTCATGTCGACGGAGAAGAACAGCGTCTCACCGGACGAGTCATCCACGCCGTCATTGTCGGTTACCGCAAAGGCTTTGCCCGACTTGTCGAAGGCGAAACCTTCGAGTTTATCCACGACGTAGCCGTTCGTTTGAGCTTTCAAGTCGGGGAGGAAGTCGTGAGTTTCCGTTTTCTTGACCAAGGGTAATGCGCCACCGATCTTGCCCGGCTTCAGGTCTGCAATGGCGACGCTGTAGAGCTTCTTGATCTTTGCCTTTTCGCCAATCTGATTGTCACGCTCGACGATGTAGACCTTGTCGCCATGGGCGGTGATTTCTGACAGGCCGACCCAGCCGTCCTTGGTCTTGTCCAACGGATAGTGCACGGCGCCCCATTCCTTGGATTTGAGATTGTAGGAAACCAGTTTGACGGTGCCCTTTTCATCGTTGCCCCATTCGCGCTGAACGGCCATCCAAAGGGTGGCGTCGTCGCCTTTGCCGATCAGCGTAATGCCTTCGAAGCCGAATCGCGTCTCGCCTTCCAGCAACTCTTTGGGAAGGGCGATCTCGGCTTTGATCTCGCCCTTGGCATTGATGTTGTAAAGCGCGTGCGGAACGAGCTTTTCACTGTTGCCTTCGGAGGCGACCCAGAAGCCGCCCTTTCCGTCCAGCGTGATGCCTTCCATATCCAGCTTCTGCGCGGTCATGCCATCACGTTTCACACGAAGGACGCTGGTGATGAGGGCGGGCTTTTGAGTGGCGTCGATGGTGTAGATCGAGGGCTGGTTGCCATAGACCGAGTCGGAGATGGCGTAGAGAATGCCGTCCTTGTCCGAGTCGCCCACGAGGCCCGACAGAGCACCCCAACCGATGGGCGCGCCATCGACCGTGGCCGATGTGAGCTGCGGATAGGCCGCCTGCCCTTCGGCACGCTCATAGATCATCACATGCGAGCGAGCGCCGCCGTCTTCCACCAGATCCGCTTCGTTGGCAGTCACCAACAAATTGCGCGATGGAATGGCGACGGCACCTTCCGGCGAGATGCCGGATGGCAGCAATTGTTTCAGTTCTGGTTCTGCGCCGGTGTCCTTGTAGACGCCGACGACGGAGGCACGCTCGGCCAAAACGAAGAAGTATTTATCATTGCCGAAGGTCGCGGTCTCCAGGCCTTCAGGCTCTATGCCTTTGGACTTGGAGCGCTTCTCGGGGTAATGGCCGATAGCTGCTACGGCGCGTTCCAGCGAGGCACCTGCCTCATAGACCGGCTTGCCGTTCTTGTCGAAGATGGTGAAGCCGCGCGAGCCACCCTCCCAATCGCCCTCATTGGCGATGACGATGCGGTTGTTGTCAAGCCACTTGACGGCATCCGGCTCGCGCTTGCGGGCCTTCTGGCTGTCGGTGAACTTCAGTTGGCCATCCGACTTGGCGTCGATGCCGTCCAGATCGACCGTGCCGGCGGAGAAATGGTTCGTGACCTTGCCGCTCTTGCCATCGATGATGACGATGTGGTTGTTTTCCTGAAGCGTCAGGGCGATCTCGCCATTGGTATTGATGGAGACGAATTCAGGCTCCGGGTCTTCAGGTGAAATCTCGGCGAGACCAGTCACGTCGATTTTCTTCAGCGTCGAGCAATCGGCAGCGCCGTCTTTCAGGCCGATGGTGACGAGAAAGCCTGCGGGCATCTGCGGCAAGGCGCCATCATTGACCTTTTCATCACGCTCGTTTTCGATGGCGATCGCCACAAAGCTTTTATCCGGTGAAACCGCAACAGAATCAGGCTGGCCACCGAGTTCACAGCTCGCCTCGATTGTCTTCGTTGCAATATCGACCGTTACCAGCTTGCCGGATGGTTTGACGAAGCTCTCCGACGTGTTGACACCCGCCAGCACCTTGGAGCCGGAAGCGATGACCGATGTCGGCTCGCCATCCATCATAAGCGCGCCGAGCGCCTTCGGTGCCTTGGCGTCCTTGATGTCGATGAAGCCGATGCCACCCAATGGGCTGTCGGAATAGACCAGCGTGTTGCCGTCTTCGCTTGCGGTGATGATTTCGGCGGAGGTGACCGTCTTCTCATCTTTGTCGGATGGAAGATTCAGAGCCACGGCGAAGAATGCGATTCGGTTGAAAACCGGCTCGGCCACCGCCGGAAATGCGACGGAAGCGCAAAGCGCTGCGGTGAGTGCAGCACTGGAAAATCGGAATGTCATGGTGTCCCCCTTCAATGCATTTGAAATGCCTGATTGGGCTTCTGCGACATGCACGTGACACGCACATGACAATCAGAACTGACTGATAAACAAAAAGCCCGGCATGGCCGGGCTTTCTGCATTTTATTCGGCCGCATTTTACAAAAATTGCAAAGAGCCAAATTGTCCTCGTGTCATACAAAGACTGACTGCACGCCGCAGGCGCGATCAGCCTTCTGAAACTTACGAGTTAACCGCGTCCTTCAGGCCCTTGCCTGCAGAGAACTTAGGAACGTTGCGAGCCGGGATATCGACTTCTGCACCCGTGGATGGGTTACGGCCCTTGGAGGCTTCGCGACGGCTTACGGTGAAGCTGCCGAAGCCAGCGAGACGGATGTCGCCACCGGCCTTCAGTTCGCCCTGGACAGTTTCGAATACAGCATCCACAGCGGAAGCAGCATCAGCCTTCGTAAGACCAGCCTTTTCGGCAACTGCAGAGACGAGCTCGTTCTTGTTCATGTTTCCACCCCTTTCAATGGTTTGAAACGACTCAAATAAAGTCGGCGCAGAATACGAATGCATTCGCGCACCGCAACTCAAAAGCGCTGGAATGGCCTGAAAAACAAGGGGTATGCTGATATTTTCACAAAAAAAGACCGGCATGACTGCCGGTCTTGGACTTAATTTGTGACATATGGGTATCACCGTGGCGTGAATGCCTCAATGAGCGATTGTTTGCCCGGCGTCATCGACGCCCTCGACAGTGGCAACCAATGGCGTTTCGATGCTGCCATCCCACTCGATCGGCTCCGGCTTGCGGATCAACGCGTGCTGGATGACCTCTCCCATACGCGACACCGGAATGATCTCCATTCCGTTTTTCACGTTGTCGGGAATGTCGGCCAGGTCCTTCGCATTCTCTTCAGGGATCAGCACTTTCTTGATCCCGCCGCGAAGGGCTGCAAGCAGCTTTTCCTTGAGGCCACCGATGGGCAAGACACGGCCACGCAGAGTGATTTCACCCGTCATGGCAACATTCTTGTCCACCGGAATACCGGTCATGATCGACACGATGGCCGTGGCCATGGCCACACCGGCAGACGGACCGTCCTTGGGCGTCGCACCTTCCGGTACATGCACGTGGATGTCCGACTTGTCGAAACGCGGTGGCTCGATGCCGAAATCCACGGCGCGGGAGCGGACATAGGATGCCGCTGCCGAAATGGATTCCTTCATCACTTCCTTCAGATTACCCGTCACCGTCATGCGGCCTTTGCCGGGCATCATCACGCCTTCGATGGTCAGAAGCTCACCGCCAACTTCGGTCCAGGCCAGACCGGTGACGACACCGACCTGATCTTCGCCTTCCGCTTCACCGTGGCGGTAACGCGGAACGCCAAGGTAATCGTTGATGTTGGCAGCCGTGACGGCCACAGATGTAGATTTACCCTTGATGATCTCGGTCACGGCTTTACGCGCCAGTTTCATCAATTCGCGTTCGAAGTTACGCACACCGGCTTCGCGGGTATATTGCTGGCTGATGGCCATCAACGCATCGTCGCTGACGGAAAACTCTTCCGGGCGCAACGCATGTTCCTTGATGGCCTTGGGCAGCAGGTGACGCTTGGCGATTTCGCGCTTTTCGTCTTCCGTGTAACCGGCAATGCGGATGACTTCCATACGGTCCATCAATGGGCCGGGAATGTTCAACGTGTTGGCGGTAGTCACGAACATGACGTCCGACAGGTCATATTCCACTTCGAGATAGTGGTCCATGAATGTGGAGTTCTGTTCCGGATCCAGCACCTCCAGCAGAGCGGAGGAGGGATCGCCACGGAAGTCCTGTCCCATCTTGTCGATTTCATCGAGCAGGAAGAGCGGATTGGACTTCTTTGCCTTCTTCATTGACTGAACGATCTTGCCGGGCATGGAGCCGATATAGGTCCGACGATGGCCGCGGATTTCGGCTTCATCACGAACGCCACCCAGCGCCATGCGCACATATTCGCGTCCGGTTGCCTTGGCAATCGACTTCGCAAGCGAGGTTTTACCAACGCCGGGAGGACCGACGAGGCAAAGGATCGGACCACGAATTTTCGAAGCACGGGCCTGAACGGCCAGATACTCGACAATGCGTTCCTTGACCTTATCAAGCCCAAAGTGGTCCAGTTCAAGAACGGCTTCAGCAGCGTTCAGGTCCGTCTTGATCTTGGACTTCTTGCCCCATGGCAGGCCGACCAGCCAATCCAGATAATTGCGCACGACGGTCGCTTCCGCGGACATAGGGCTCATCTGGCGCAGCTTCTTCATTTCCGCGTCGGCCTTTTCCTTGGCCTCCTTGGAAAGCTTGGTCTTGGAGATGCGCTCTTCCAGTTCGGCCATCTCGTCGCGGCCATCCTCGCCGTCGCCAAGCTCCTTCTGGATCGCCTTCATCTGTTCATTCAGGTAATATTCGCGCTGGGTCTTTTCCATCTGGCGCTTGACGCGCGAGCGGATGCGCTTTTCGACCTGAAGAACAGAAATCTCGCCTTCCATGAAGCCGAGAGCCTGCTCCAGACGCTGCTTGACGCTGAGCGTCTCCAGCATCTGCTGCTTTTCGATCATCTTGATCGGCAGGTGCCATGCGACCGTATCGGCGAGCTTGGAATTGTCATCGATCTGGCTTGCGGTGCCAACGACTTCAGGCGAAATCTTCTTGTCGAGCTTCACATAGCTTTCGAACTCCGACACGACGGAGCGAGACAGAGCCTCAAGCTCGACAGGGTCTTCCTCGGTCTCGTGCAGAGCAACGGCCTTGGCTTCATAGAAGTCTTCCCGATCGGTGTATTCTTCGATCTGAGCGCGACCTTTGCCTTCGACCAGCACCTTCACCGTGCCATCGGGCAGCTTCAGAAGCTGCAAGACGTTGGCAAGCGTGCCGATCTTGTGGATCGCGGATGGATCTGGATCGTCGTCACTCGCATTGATCTGGGTGACCAGCATGATCTGCTTGTCTGAACCCATGACTTCCTCTAGCGCACGAATGGACTTTTCGCGGCCGACGAACAATGGAACGATCATATGCGGGAAGACGACAATGTCGCGCAGGGGAAGTACGGGATATGTACCACCAGATGCAGCAGACGGAACGTTTGTCATATCATTTCCTTTCAATGGTCCCTTGGGAGGGACGCCTGCCGGACTTTCTTGGGGAGTTTCCGGCATATTCTTTGTCGTGACTAAAAGTGGAGTTCGTCACTGTCATTTTCAAGTCACAAGAGGAGATAGCCTCGACCGTTGGTGCAGGCTAAAATCTCGCACACGCAATACGTCACAATACGCTTCACATTTTTCCGCATTCGCCCGCCACGCCGAATCGGAAAACACAGCAAACGTTCAAAAAAACGTCATATCGCGCTGCAAATCACATAAAAACTCTATCGGAAACGCCATTCCGCTCCAAACGCTAAATCGGTCAGAGTCGAAATATCGGGACGTTTTCGGTGAATAACAAACGAAAAGACCCGCCAGAAGCGGGTCTTTGCTTGTCATCAATCGTGCGTGAAAGCTTAAGCCGAGACGTTGGCTTTCTCTTCCTGACGATCCGCGTAGATGTAAAGCGGACGCGCGGCACCGCTGACGACCTCGTCAGAGATAACGACTTCACGAACGCCTTCAAGCGTTGGCAGTTCGAACATGGTGTCGAGCAGGATTTTCTCCATGATCGACCGCAGTCCACGTGCGCCGGTCTTGCGGGTGATCGCCTTGCGAGCGATCTCACGCAGGGCGTCGCCCTGGAATGTCAGTTCCACGTCTTCCATCTCGAACAGGCGCTGATACTGCTTGATCAGTGCGTTCTTCGGCTCCGACAGAATCTGGATCAGCGCGTCTTCATCCAAGTCTTCGAGCGTTGCCAAAACAGGCAGACGACCAATGAATTCGGGGATGAGGCCGAACTTGACGAGATCTTCCGGCTCCAGTTCACGCAGCACTTCGCCAACGCGACGATCGTCTTCCGCCTTCACCGTTGCGCCAAAACCGATAGATGTCTTTTCGCCACGGGCAGAGATGATCTTGTCGAGACCGGCAAAAGCGCCGCCGCAGATGAACAGGATGTTGGTCGTATCCACCTGCAGGAATTCCTGCTGTGGATGCTTGCGGCCACCCTGTGGAGGAACGGAGGCAACCGTGCCTTCCATGATCTTCAACAGCGCCTGCTGAACGCCCTCGCCCGACACGTCACGCGTGATGGATGGGTTGTCCGACTTGCGGGAAATCTTGTCCACTTCGTCGATGTAGACGATGCCGCGCTGGGCGCGCTCAACGTTGTAATCGGCAGACTGGAGCAGCTTGAGAATGATGTTTTCAACATCCTCACCCACGTAACCGGCTTCGGTCAGCGTCGTTGCGTCAGCCATTGTGAAGGGCACATCGATGATACGGGCCAAGGTCTGGGCAAGATAGGTTTTGCCGCAACCGGTCGGGCCAACGAGCATGATGTTGGACTTCGCCAGCTCGATGTCGCCGTTCTTGGACGAATTCGCGAGGCGCTTGTAGTGGTTATGAACAGCCACGGACAGGATTTTCTTCGCCTGCTTCTGGCCGATGACATATTCATCGAGAATCTTGATGATATCCTGCGGGGTGGGCACACCCTCGCGAGACTTCACCATAGAGGTCTTGTTCTCCTCGCGGATGATGTCCATGCACAATTCGACGCATTCATCACAGATGAACACCGTCGGCCCGGCAATGAGTTTCCGGACTTCGTGCTGGCTCTTGCCGCAGAATGAACAATAGAGTGTATTCTTAGAGTCGCCGCCGTTGCTGCCGCTGACTTTGCTCATATCTCTTTCCTTCCAGCACGCCGCAGGTCCGCAAAGCGAAACGCGGTCAACTTACCGTCTGCCGACATGGTCGCTTCCTACAAGCCTCCATGTCCGCTTCGTTCCCGGGGGTACTAACCGCATCAGATATTACACCCGACAACGGCGGCAACGAATTCCCCTTCATACCGCCAAGGCAAAAATGCCTCGGCATTTATCTCGTTTTCTGCCCCTTGAGCCGAATCAGGCTTTTATGGGACCAGACCAAGCTATGTCATAAAAATTCAACACAGCCTTAATATCTACTATTAGCGCTTTATTTTCCCGTTTAAACCCCGAATGTGACTTCGATAGGTCAAATACGCGCCAACGTTCTCGCGGCTTAGCTGGCTGCGGCACCTTCAAGTTCCTGACGTGAGGTCAGGATTTTGTCGATAACGCCCCAGTTTTTCGCCTCGTCCGCGTCCATGAAGTGGTCACGATCCAGCGTATTTTCAACTTCTTCGAGCGTACGCCCCGTGTGCTTCACATAGACGTCATTAAGGCGGCGCTTCATCTTGATGATGTCGCGGGCGTGACGCTCGATGTCGGAAGCCTGGCCCTGGAAACCGCCAGATGGCTGGTGAACCATGATACGTGCGTTCGGTGTGCAGAAGCGCATGCCCTTTTCACCGGCAGCCAAAAGCAGCGAACCCATGGAGGCAGCCTGACCGACGCACAGCGTGGAAACAGCAGGACGAATGAACTGCATCGTATCGTAAATCGCCATACCGGCGGTGACGACACCACCTGGGGAATTGATGTATAGCGCGATTTCCTTCTTCGGGTTTTCCGACTCGAGGAACAGTAGCTGGGCGCAAACGAGCGACGCCATGTGATCTTCCACCGGACCGGTCAGGAAGATGATCCGCTCTTTCAGAAGACGCGAGTAGATATCATAGGACCGTTCGCCGCGGTTGGTCTGCTCTACGACCATTGGCACCAAAGCCATGGCGGTATCAACTGGATTTGTCATGTCCGTCCTTTGTCAACTCTTGACCGGCGAGCATTCGCAGCCGGAATCAATTCTATTCGTCTACTCTCTACATAGAGTGTGATTGCCCGGTTCTTCAAGACTGAGGTGACGGATATCCTTAATGACGTCCCGGCAAATATCACCGATCGCCATACAAGGCCGCAGAAAAAGGCACCATGGCTATTCAGCCTACAAATGGCGTCATCAACCGAGAAACACAAGAGTGGTCAACCAAAGGTTAAACACGACAATATTTGATGCGCAACCTCTCGTTACGTAAAGTAGAAACCACTTTTTAGGTTTTCAATGATGATAGTGCTCGCGACAGCTTAAAACCACCCACAGCTGACTGACGGTTTTTTGAAGCATTCATTTGAGACGCAGACAGCGCGGGCAGACCCTAAACGTCGTACCTCGCCATCCGCCGCACGGATAAACTACGGGGTTCGTTACGTGTTAGACGCCAAGACGGGCATGATCATATGGTCGATGGAGACCTTGACGCTTTCAGGCGTGCTGGTGGTGTTATGGCTGCATGATACGACAAAAAAACATCACCTGTGTTTCGCATCCGGGTTTGCCCTGGTGGGTATCGGCGCCATCCTCGTCGCACTGCGCGGAGCCATTCCCGATTTTCTGTCCATTCAGTTCGGAAACATATCCGCACTCGCGGCATTCAGTTTGTGGCTGGCGGCCCTCTTGCTCCTGGGAAACCGCCGGATCGAAGGCTGGATCGCCATTCCCCCGCTCACATGGATCGCCTTCATGTTTGTGCCCCCGGTGCACGACAGCATGGCAGCCAGGGTTATTCTTTACCACGTATGCGCCGGGATCGGGTACTTCATGCTGGCGGGCGTCCTGCTGACATCGAAAGAGTTCATCTCGAAAACCAGAAAATTGTTGGCGGTGGCCCTCGTCGTTCAGGCCTTCGTGGGTGCCATCGCCGCGTCCCTCGTCATTCCCTATAATCTCGTGACGGGCCAGGTCGTGCCGCTGACGACCCCGATTGTTGTCGCGGGCGCATTCGGCTTCATCGTCTTGATGATGATCAGCGTCAAAATGTTCATGGAGGACGCGGAGCGCCGCCTGCAGCGTCTCGCCATGACCGACCATCTGACCGGGACGCTGAACCGTCGCGGGCTGATGCAGGAGTTTGGTACGCTGAAAGCCAGACTTGCCGGCACGTCGAGACATCTGGGTTTCATTCTCTTCGACATCGACAACTTCAAAAAGATCAATGACGAATACGGTCATCAGTGCGGTGACGAGGTGCTGGTCAAGTTCTGTGCGCAGGCTGGTCAGATCACCGAAGGCCGGGGCTTTTTGATCCGTATGGGTGGCGAGGAATTCGGCTGCCTAGTGGAAACGGACGATCCCTCGAAAGTCGCGATCCTGGCCGAAGCGATTCGGATTCGTTTCAGCCGCCTAGACATCTTCGCGGATGGCAAACAGTTTTCCGCAACCGTCAGTGCCGGGGTGTTCTGCCAACTCGCAACCGACGCTGTTCTCGACACCATGCTGACGATGTCCGACCGCGCGCTTTACGGTGCCAAGAAGGAAGGTCGCAACCGCACCGTCGTGCGCGACGGCTCGGTCAACATGGTCATCCCCGCCAACGACCGCGACGAAGACCCATGCGACAACAATGCCGACCGGCAGGTGGCCGCTCTGACGCGCATCTCGCATATTGCCAATCGATAGACCATGACTTGACCTGACCGTCCCTGCGATCCCATCATGCGCGCCAAAGGCAATGGAGGTTTCGTCATGACTGTCAGGTTTTTCACCGGGCTCTTGATATGTGCAGCACTCGCCGCTGGTTCGGCTCAGGCGCAGCAGGCATCGGACACGGTTGCACCAGAACGGGCAACTGGCACCAAGACCGCAAGCCGCGTCGAAACCAAAAATTTCATGGTCGCAGCCGCCAATCCGCTGGCAGCAGAAGCAGGCCGCAAGGTGATTGCCGATGGCGGCAATGCCATCGATGCGCTGGTTGCCGTGCAGACGGTTCTGGGTCTTGTGGAGCCGCAAAGTTCTGGCTTGGGTGGCGGCGGTTTCCTGGTCTATTACGATGCCGCAGCCAACAAGCTGACCACGTTCGACGGGCGCGAAACAGCGCCGATGGAAGCGACGCCGAAGCTTTTCCTCGATGACAGCGGCCAACCGCTGAAGTTTCTGGATGCGGTGATCGGTGGACGGTCCGTCGGCACACCGGGAACGGTGCGGCTACTTTCCGACGTCCATCAGAAATATGGAAAGACGCCCTGGCCTGAGCTTTTCAAGCCAGCTGAGAAACTTGCGACCGATGGCTTTCAAGTGTCTCCGCGTCTCGCATCTCTGATTGCGTCTGACGGCGAACGGCTGAAGAAATACGAGGGGCCGCGTGGCTATTTCTACGATGCCTCCGGCGCGCCACTGAAAGCTGGCACGGTTCTGAAAAATCCCGCCTACGCGCAAACGCTCAAAACCATCGCGACCAAGGGTGCCGACGCTTTCTATAGCGGGCCGATTGCCGAGGCGATCGTCAAGACAGTGCGGGAGGCTGCGGGCAATCCCGGTGTTCTGTCTCTGGCCGATCTGACAAACTACCGCACCAAGGAGCGGGAGCCGGTCTGCGCCACGTACCGCGCGCTGGATGTGTGCGGCATGGGACCGCCCTCCTCCGGTGCTGTCGCGGTTGGCCAGATGCTCGGCATCCTCGAGAATTTCGATATCAAGGCGCTCGGTCCTGAGAATGTGGAAAGCTGGCGGCTGATTGGCGATGCGCAGCGCCTGGCCTTCGCCGACCGCGAACGGTATGTGGCTGACCCTGATTTCCTGCCGCTGCCCACCAAGGGCTTGCTAACGAAGGACTATCTGGCCACGCGTGCGTCGCTGCTGGACGGAGACAAGGCGCTTGCTGCTGATGCCGTCAAGGCCGGTGAGCCGCAGTGGGACCACGCATCGCTGTTCGGTCGTGGACCCACGCTCGAGATGCCCTCCACCAGCCACTTCGTCATCGTCGACAAGCAGGGCAATGTCGTTTCCATGACGACCACCATCGAAGGCGGCTTTGGATCAAGGCTGATGACGAATGGTTTTCTGCTGAACAATGAGCTGACGGATTTCTCCTTCAAGACGCATGATGGCGGCCTGCCGGTTGCCAACCGCGTCGAACCGGGCAAACGCCCGCGTTCCTCCATGGCTCCAACGATCGTGATGAAAGATGGCAAGCCGCTTCTGGCCATCGGCTCGCCCGGCGGCAGCCAGATCATCGGCTATGTCGCACAGGCGCTGATCGCCTATATCGACTGGGGCATGCCGGTCGAAAAAATCGTGGCGCAACCGCACCTCATCAACCGCTTCGGCACCTACGATATCGAGGCCGGGACGGATGCGGAAAAGTTTGCAGACCCGCTGAAGGCCATGGGATATGAGGTGAAACCGGGTGAAATGAACTCCGGTCTGCACGCCATCGAAATCACCGGCAGCGGTCTTGTCGGCAGTGCCGATCCTAGGCGCGAAGGCGTCGCCGTGGGCGAATAGAATCGCTTCCGTGAGGCAGGTGTTTGCGATAGAGATCGGGCATGAACACCGTGACTGATTTCCTCCATATCGATGCGGACAAACGCTCTGTTTCTCTCGATGCCCGCAACCCCGCTTTCTACGGGAACCCCAACGCCGTTTATGCGGCCTTGCATGCCCACTGTCCGACCTTTTACTGGGAAGAGCAGAAGCAATGGTTCTTCACCGGCTATGACCATGTAAACGCTCTGCTGCGCGACCGACGCTTCGGGCGGCAAATCCTGCATGTTGCCACCCTCGAGGAGCTCGGCCTGCCGGAGCCTTTGGAGCATGTCCGGCACTTCGATGCTGCTGAGCGACATTCCCTGCTGGAAATCGAACCGCCTGAGCACACGCGACTCAGAACGCTGGTCAACCGCGCTTTCGTCTCTCGCCACGTGGAGAAGATGAAGCCGGAAATCGAAGCGCTGGCCAACGGTCTGATCGACCGCTTCGAGAAGGACGGCAGGACTGAGTTGCTGTCGTCATTTGCGGACATCATTCCCGTGACGATGATTGCACGGATGATCGGCATTCCCGAGGAGATGGGACCGCAACTGCTGAAATGGTCGCATGCCTATGTCGGCATGTATATGTTCAAGCGCACCCGCGAGGATGAACTGGCCGCCGACATCGCTGCGAAGGAATTTGCGGATTATGTGCGCAGTGTCATATCAGAGCGCCGCGCTGAGCCGAAAGACGATCTGCTCAGCCACATGATCCATACCGAGCACAAAGGGCAATATCTCACCGACGACGAGTTGATCTCGACCACTATCGTTCTTCTGAATGCCGGGCATGAGGCCACCGTCCACCAGATCGGCAACTCCGTGCGCGTTATCCTCGAAAGCGGCAGCGACCTAGACCTGCTGTTTCAGGACGAAAAAACGACAGAGCGCACCGTGGAAGAAACGCTGCGTATCGGCGCGCCGGTGCACATCTTCCAACGCTGGGCACTGGAGCCAGTCAAAATCGACGGCATCACATTCAAACGCGGCGACAAAGTCAGCCTCATCCTCGCCGCCGCCAATCTCGATCCGAACAAATTCACCGACCCACTCACCTTCAAGCCCGACCGCACGGAAGCCCCCAACCTGTCCTTCGGCGCCGGCATCCACTTCTGCATCGGCGCGCCACTGGCACGGCTGGAACTGAACATCGTGTTGCCACTGCTCTTCAAGCGACTGCCGCGATTACGGATTGCAGAGCCGCCAAGGGTGAAGGACGTGTATCATTTCCATGGGTTGGAACGGCTGGATCTGGTGTGGTGATGATCCACCTCACAACCTGACGACATAGTCCTTGCGAGTCATTTCAACCACTTCCCAGGTTCCTTTAAACCCAGGTCTGAGGATGAGGCGATCGCCGGGTCTCAGATGAGTGGGTTCTGCGCCGTCTTCTGTTAGGATGGAATACCCCTCCAGAATGTTGAAGTATTCCCACTCGTCATATTCGACGCGCCATTTGCCGGGTGTGGATTGCCATATGCCAGCGTACAGGCCGCCGGATGCCTCTTCGAGGTTCCATGTGGTGAATTTCGGGTCGCCGGAGATCAGCCGGTCGGGTGCGAGGGTACCCTCTTCCGGCTGGATGGAGGCGAGGTCGCCCGTTGGCTTGAAGTTGAGACTAAGCGTCATGGGCGACCTTCCTTTTGACTAGACCCTGGCGAGCGATTGCTCGAGGTCTGCGATAATATCCTTCACGTCTTCGATGCCGATGGACAGGCGCACGACATCCGGGCCAGCACCGGCAGCGGTCTGCTGCTCCGGCGTCAGCTGCGCATGCGTTGTTGAAGCGGGGTGAATGACCAGGGAGCGGGTGTCGCCGATATTGGCGAGATGCGAAAACAGTTGCAGCCCTTCAACCAAAGCCTTGCCCACCTCATATCCGCCTTTCACGCCGAAGGTGAAGACGGAGCCAGCGCCCTTGGGCGAGTATCGCTGCTGAAGCGGGTAGTTGTCGCTATCCTCCAGCCCCGCATAATGAACCCAGCCGACCTTCGGATGCGCTTTCAGCCATTTCGCCACAGCGAGTGCATTATCGGAATGGCGCTGGACGCGCAGCGGCAGCGTTTCGATGCCGGTGAGAATGAGGAATGCGTTGAACGGCGCGATGGATGGGCCAAGGTCACGCAGGCCTAGGACGCGTGTTGCGATGGCGAAGGCGAAATTGCCGAAAGTCTGGTGCAACACGACGCCGGAATATTCAGGCCGCGGCTGAGAGAGTGCTGGATATTTATCGCTCGCCGACCAATCGAACGTGCCACCATCGACAATGATGCCGCCCATAGAGTTGCCATGACCACCGAGAAATTTCGTCAGCGAGTGGACCACGATATCTGCGCCGTGTTCGATGGGGCGCAGCAGATAGGGGCTGGCCATGGTGTTGTCGACAATGAGCGGCAGGCCGTGTCTGTGGGCGACATCGGCAATCGCGGCGATATCCACAAAGGTACCGCCCGGATTGGCAAGGCTCTCGATGAAGATCGCCTTCGTGCGCTCATCGATCTGGCTTTCGAAACTTGAGGGATCGGCGGCATCGGCCCAGCGCACCTGCCAGTCGAAGCCTTTGAAGGACTGGCCGAACTGGTTGATGGAACCGCCGTAAAGCTGTCGAGCCGCAACGAAATTGTCGCCTGATGTCAGCAGCGTATGAAACACGAGAAGCTGCGCAGCGTGGCCGGACGCAACAGCAAGCGCGGCCGTGCCGCCTTCCAAGGCTGCAACCCGCTCTTCCAGAACCGCCTGCGTGGGATTCATGATGCGGGTGTAGATGTTGCCGAATTCCTTCAGCCCGAAAAGGGCGGCCGCGTGATCCGAATCACGAAAGGCGTAGGCCGTCGTCTGGTAGATCGGCGTGGCGCGCGCGCCGGTGGTCGGGTCGGGCTCTGCACCGGCATGAATGGCCAGCGTCGAAAAACCCGGGTTGCTCTCAGACATTTATCCCTCCAAATTCATTGTGCCCACTTCCGAGCGTCAGGGATCATACCGCGCCGGAAACGAATGATAAGTGCGACTTGTGCTAACTATCATGCGATATTGAGACGCGGATGCTCAATTGCAGGGCAGCGGTTCATCACCACTTCTATGCCATAGGCTTCAGCCTTTGCGGCTGCGTCATCGTGCCGGACGGACAGTTGTCCCCAGATGACCTTGGGACGAGGCGATAGCAAAATCACTTCGTCAACGATCGCAGGCAAATTGTCGGCGGCGCGGAAAATATCGACCATGTCGATCGGCTGAGGAATATCCGCCAGTTTGGCGTAGACCTTCTGTCCGAGGATCTCCGTGCCCTCCTGGCCCGGATTGACCGGAAACACCGTATAGCCCTTTGACAGCAGAAACTGCATGACGCCATGGCTCGGCCGTGACGTGTTGGGTGACGCACCTAAAACCGCGATGGTTTTAACATCGGTCAATATCCGGCGAAAAGTGTCGTCGTCGTAGGTTTCGTGGTTCATGGTCATCCTCCCAGATAGAATGTATCGTTCTATTATTGACGCGATGAAGGAACCGAAGAAAGCTTTTTCTCGAGAACGTCCGCCCTTACATTTTTGAAACCTACCACAAATGATTGCGTCGATGTCATCCATAATCCACACTTGTACTTTTTTTGATCCATATATGTTCGCTTCATTTTAGAAACTACTTATAGTTACATTAGCAGAATATGTTGCTCTTCAATTTTGAAGCAACATTAGAAACAAGGCGCGAGTGAAACGATTGAAATGGGGCAATGGCTCATGAAATCGGTGTTTCCACGAAGCCCAACTAGATAAAAAAGTTGTATCGGCTTCGTTTCATCGAGCCAATCTGTTGGCGGATTCTTGGAAATTCCCGCTTCCGACAGTGCAACGCGTCGGCGAACAGATTAGAGCTTGTTGAGGTTGGGTTATCAGCGAGTCGCCTGTGTCGATTGACGTGCTTTTACTGGTTTTGCTGGGTGCTCTTTTGCATGCCAGCTGGAATGCGCTCGTCAAATCCGGTACGGACAAGGCGCTGGACGCAACGCTGATCGCCGCGGGTGCCGCGGTCTGCTCCATTCCCTTTCTGCCCTTCGTGCCGCTTCCCGGCATCGCCGCCCTGCCTTTCCTGCTGGTGTCGGCCGTCCTGCAGTTCACTTATTTCCGTTTGGTCGCAGCGGCCTATACGGCGGGCGATATCGGTCTCGTCTACCCGATCATGCGCGGCGTCGCGCCATTGATCGTGGCGGCCAGCAGCAACCTGTTTCTGGGCGAAAGCTTGAGCCCTGCCGCGCTCTGCGGCATTGCCGTCATCTCTGCCGGTATTCTCACGCTTGCCTTTGAGGCACGCCATGGCGGCAGGCACGCAATTCTGCTGGCGCTTGCCAATTCGGTCTTCATCGCCGGCTACACCTTCGTCGATGGTATCGGCGCACGGCTCTCGGCAAGCTCCATCTCCTACACCCTGTGGATGTCGCTGATGCCACCGGTACTGCTGTTTACATGGGCGCTGTACAGGCGCGGCTGGGCGCCGGTTTCCCGCCATGTGCGCAACAACTGGTGGCGTGGGTTGGCGGGTGGCGCAGGCTCGATCATTTCCTATGGTCTGGCACTGTGGGCAATGACGAAAGCGCCGGTCGCCGTCGTCGCCGCTCTTCGCGAAACCTCCATCCTTTTTGCCGTCATCATCTCCGTTCTCATCCTCAAGGAGAAGGCGAGTATCTGGCGTTATGTCGCAGGCGCGATCATCGCTTTGGGCGTGTTGATCATGCGTCTAGGCTGATTTCGAGTGCATTTTATTGTGGTATTATAAAACCACATATGTAAGCCATTGTTTTCAAATGGCATTTTTTTACGATGCGAATTGACCTGTTATTGACGGGATTTCCTTCACAGCCTATAAGCGCGCCAGACAGAATTTCCCTGGAAATACAGTCATTCCGGCTGAACGCTTGCGATCAGCCTCAAGCAACAAGAAACGCCCGCATGCTTCTACTTTGAAACGTGACGGGTCCTAGAGAAAGTTAAAAGAATGTCTACTTTCGTTCAGAAGCCCGCTGAGGTGGAGAAGAAGTGGATCATCATCGACGCCGAAGGCCTCGTTGTTGGTCGCCTCGCCACTGTTGTTGCAACCCGCCTGCGCGGTAAGCACAAGGCAACGTACACACCGCACGTTGACGATGGCGATAACGTCATCATCATCAACGCTGAAAAGTGCGTTTTCACCGGCAAGAAGTATTCCGACAAGAAGTACTACTGGCACACTGGTTACCCAGGTGGCATCAAGGAACGTACCGTTCGCCAGATCATCGAAGGCCGCTTCCCGGAGCGCGTTCTCGAAAAGGCTATCGAGCGTATGATTCCCCGTGGTCCTCTTGGCCGCCGCCAGATGAAGAACCTCCGCGTTTACGCCGGTTCCAACCATCCGCATGAAGCACAGCAGCCAGCCGTTCTCGACGTGGCACAGCTGAACAGCAAGAACGTAAGGAGCGCCTGATAATGGCCGATCTTTCCTCTCTGAAAGACCTCGCCCCTGCATCGGAAGCGTCTGCTCCCGTGCACGTCCGCAAGGTTGACACACTCGGCCGCTCCTACGCGACCGGCAAGCGCAAGAACGCCGTTGCCCGCGTATGGGTCAAGGCTGGTTCCGGCAAGATCATCATCAACGGTCGCGATTTCTCCACGTATTTCGCACGTCCGGTTCTCCAGATGATCCTGCAGCAGCCTTTGATCGCAGCAGCCCGTTCCGGCCAGTTCGATATCATCGCAACTGTTGCTGGTGGCGGTCTTTCCGGCCAGGCCGGTGCTGTTCGTCACGGCGTTTCCAAGGCTCTCACCTACTTTGAACCAGGCCTTCGCGGCGTGTTGAAGAAGGGTGGCTTCCTGACCCGCGACAGCCGTGTTGTTGAACGTAAGAAGTACGGTAAGGCCAAGGCTCGCCGTTCGTTCCAGTTCTCCAAGCGCTAATCGCTTATCGGACGACAAGACATCAAAAGGCGGGGCTTCGGCTCCGCCTTTTTCGTTTGTTGTTTGCTTTCTTAGTTGGTGGTGGCCGCTTTAGCCTGGCCCACTTCGCGCAGAATGCTGTCCACAATCATCGCTGCACCCGCAGTCGTGTAATGGCCTCTGTCTGCGATATAGGCCACGCCCTCGCGACCGAAGAAGCACATGCCTTGCGCTTCCCTTTTGCAGAAAATCGCCTCTGGCAGCACTTTGCCGAAACTCTCCGGCACACCAGCATCCAGCATCGAATAGGCACGGGCCGTGTTGGCCTTGAAATCCGAGTAAGAAAACGGAAAGTCCGGCGTCTTATCGCCCTTGACGATCCGTGCCGCCATAATGTCGATGACGGGCTTGTCGAAACGAGGGCTGGGATAGACCACAATCACGCGCTTTCCGCTGGCGCGCAATGCTTCAATCGTCTCACGCAGGTTCTTCGCCATGTCCGGTATGGACGCCTCGTTGGCGGGGTATTCCTTGCCATCGATCTGCATATATCCGGCATTCAGAAAGCTGACCCATGATGCCGAGAGGATGACGGTGTCGATCTTGCTGTCTTTCAAATACGTCAAGGCGCGCCTGTTGACATCATCGCAAGGGATGGCTCCCTCTTCCCGCGCCATGGAGACGCCAATGATGGGTGCGCAGAAACCGTGTGTGATTTGCACCAGACCGATGCCTCGGCGTTGCAGCGCTTCTGCCAATGACGGCGCGAATGAAGCGGCAATCGAATCGCCCCAAAGGGCGTAAGACGTGGCCGCCTCCGCATTGAAGGTGCATTTCGGATCGGGCACAGGCATATCGCCATCTTCTGCTTGGGCGAGACAGTGATCGGTCCACGTGGTGCGTTCGACAAAGCTCTGGACGTCCGGTGACAGCCGGAACGGCAGCCCGTCTTTGAGTGCTCCCCAGAGACCAAAGCTTGTCAGTACCAAAGCGAAAGCAACGGTGGCACCGATCAAGCGACGAAGACCAATCCCTCCGCGCCGGAAGGGCTGCTCGACAAACCGCCAGCTCAGGGCCGACAGCATCAGGACAAGAACGATCAGACAGCACATCACCCAAGTCGACGGTTCTTCAATGCTTCTGATCCGCCAGAAGGCAAACACCGGCTGGTGCCAGAGATAGGCGCTGAAACTGACGCGTCCTACCCAGACCAGAGGCGACAGCGACAGGATGCGGCCAGCGAATGTCTCGCTGGAGGCGAACAGCAGAAAGATGCAAGCGCCGAGAACCGGCAACAACGCGACAAGCGAGGGTGTGCGTGTGATGGGATCGAACAGGAGGATGGCAGCGAGAACCATTGCGATCCCCGCCAGTGCCGCAGGACCATTGATGGCTCGCACTCGTCCGCTCACGTAAAATGCGCAGATTGCCCCTGCCAGAATTTCCCAGGCGCGAGTGGGCAGGAGGTAGTAATTGGCCGATGGAAAATACCAGGAGCCGATCTCGCTGCCGATGAGACTGGCGACGGCCACGGCAAGAACGATCCTGAAGATCGTTTTGATTTTCAGCGGCAGCAAAAACAGCAAAGGGAAGAGCAGATAGAATTGCTCTTCAACGCCCATGCTCCATGTGTGGAGCAACGGCACATCGGTAGAATCGGGTGCGAAATAGTCGGTTTTCCTGAGAAAATAGATATTGGAAACCGACAATGTCGCGGTCACCAGGCTTTTGGAAAAGGCTTCATAGGCATCCGGCAGGAGCCATATCCAGGCGGCAGGGACCGTGCAGAGCAGAACGAAAAACAGCGCCGGCAATATTCTGCGTGCGCGGCGCTGGTAAAAGCCGATGAGGGAGAAACGCCCCTTCGCCCGCTCGTCTAGAATAATGATGGTTATCAAGTAGCCGGTGATGACGAAGAAGACATCGACGCCGATGAAGCCGCCACCCAAAAATGGCAGATCGGCATGTGCAAACATGACGCCGAGGACAGCAACAGCGCGCAGACCATCGATTTCCGGTCTATACTTCATGGTCGTCCAAGGGGTGGCAGGGTTGAGAAAGCACGCCGACGCACCGGTTCGGTCACGTAACTTACAGACGAACAGATTATATCCAACACCTTAATGTGGTGTTGAGGATGAAAGCTCTTCAGGGATTGCGACATTACCACACCATCGAAAACCATCCATCGCATCGATGTCACCGCATTGCCGCGGCGGCGGTTGCGCTGTATATGCTGGGTACGCGCGCAGAACGACGTGCGAAAGCCAGTTCACACATTGAGTCCGGGCGTTAGCAAATCGAATCCGCGTGTTATCGTAACCTATTGAACAAGCAGGATAAGGACATGGCAGCGAAAATCTTCATCGATGGCGAACACGGCACGACGGGCTTGCAAATCCGCACGCGCCTCGCCGACCGCCGCGATATCGAACTGCTGTCCATTCCCGAGGCAGAGCGTCGCAACGCCGCCATGCGCGAAGACATGCTGAACAATGCCGACATCTCCATCCTGTGCCTTCCCGACGATGCGTCGAAGGAAGCCGTCGCGATGGTATCCGGCAACAACAATATCAGCATCATCGACACATCGACGGCCTTCCGCATCCATCCCGAATGGGCCTATGGCTTTGCCGAAATGGACAAGGCCCAGGCCGAGAAGGTGCGCTCTGCCCGTTTCGTGGCAAACCCCGGCTGCTACCCGACTGGCGCCATCGGCCTCATCAGGCCGTTGCGCAATGCTGGCATCTTGCCGGATGGCTACCCTGTCGCGGTCAATGCTGTCTCCGGCTACACCGGTGGCGGCAAGCAGATGATCGCACAGATGGAAGACCCAAGCCGTGATGACGCCATCAGCGCCAACAACTTTCTCTATGGCCTGACGCTGAAGCACAAGCACGTTCCGGAAATGAAAATCCACGGTCAGCTTGATCGCGCGCCTTTGTTTTCACCCTCCGTCGGCCGGTTCCCGCAGGGCATGATCGTCCAGGTGCCGCTGTTCCTGGGTGATCTGGCGGAAGGCACGACGGTCAAATCCGTCCATGATGCGCTTGTCGAGCATTATGCCGGACAGACCATCGTGCAGGTCGTGCCGCTCGAAGACAGCAAATCGCTGTCGCGCATCGATGCGGAAGAGCTGGTCAATCAGGATACGATGAAGCTGTTCGTGTTCGGCAGCGACGAGCACATCAATCTCGTCGCGGTTCTCGACAATCTCGGCAAGGGCGCATCCGGCGCTGCCGTCCAGAACATGGAACTCATGCTCTCGGCATGAGGGGTGATCCATAGTGGTTTTCAAGGCGGTGGAGTTTCTCCTCCGCCTTTTTTATTGCCGTCTTCGGGGGCGTTAGTGCCTGCTTTCAGCAGCGCTCGGCAGCGGATATTCCCCGATAAACCCGCGCCAGTGGGCGATTGCGAAAGCCAGCACCAGCAGCGCCATACCCTGGTGTGCGAGAGCAACGTGGATATCCACATGCATCAGAAGGGTGGTGATGCCGAGTGTCGCCTGAATGCAGATGAGCGCGAAAAACAGGATGGAACGACGTGCGTGCGGTGTGTTCGGCAATGTGCGCGCCATGTTGATCATGTGCCACAGCGTCGTGGCAAGAAGCACATATGCGCCCAGCCGGTGCACGAACTGCACGGTCTTGGGATTTTCGAACAGATTGATCCACCAGGGTTGCTGGAGGAAGAGATCGCCGGGGATTAGTGCGCCATCCATCAGCGGCCATGTGTTGTAGGACAGGCCAGCATTCAGACCCGCCACCAGCGCACCGAGATAGATCTGGACAAGACAGAGGATGGCCAGGAGGGCGGCGACACCCCTGCCCCGCTGCTCGTTGGCGGCCTGTGGAGAGTGAAGCGAGAGCCCGCGCAATATCCACATACAGCCCGCAAAAATCAGGCAAGCAATCGTCAGATGGGTGGCCAGGCGGTATTGCGACACATCGGTGCGGTTGACCAGGCCTGAAGAGACCATCCACCAGCCGACGAAACCTTGAAACCCGCCCAGCGCCAACAGGCCGACCAGTGGCAGTTTCAGACGCTTTTCGATTCGCCCCGTGATCCAGAAGTAGGCGAGCGGCAGCGCGAAGATCAGGCCGATTGCACGTGCAATCAGCCGATGCGCCCATTCCCACCAGAAGATGGTCTTGAACTCGCTGAGCGACATGCCCTTGTTGATTTCCTGATATTGCGGAATGCGCTTGTAGAGCTGGAACTCTTCTTCCCATTCGGCAGCGGACAGAGGCGGAACTGCACCATGGATCGGCTTCCACTCGGTAATGGACAAGCCTGATTCCGTCAGACGCGTCGCGCCACCGACCAGCACGAGACAGAACAGCGTAAACAGCACGACGCGCAGCCAGATGCGCAACAGGCGGCGGTTCTTTTCCTGCGTTGTCAGCGCCGCGGGGCGGCCCTGCTCGACAGAGGTTTCAGCCTTACCCACCGTGTTCGTTTGCATTCCTGACACTCCACAAGTCTTATGCTTTGGTTTGCAACAACGAAACGTGCAAAACAAGCCCTTATGCCCCGGTGTCCGGCCTTAAAGCTTTGCGGCATGGGGTCGCGGCTGTATAGTGATCCAACACATTCAGCAGACGGAAAACCGCATGCCCACGCGCCTGAAATCATTCATCGGAACCATCGTCATCATCTGTCTGGTGGTGCTTTACGCCGTGGTCGCGACATCCTTTGCCACAGCTGCATTGGCCGCGCAG
This sequence comes from Agrobacterium rubi TR3 = NBRC 13261, assembly GCF_000739935.1. Taxonomy (GTDB): domain Bacteria; phylum Pseudomonadota; class Alphaproteobacteria; order Rhizobiales; family Rhizobiaceae; genus Agrobacterium; species Agrobacterium rubi. Next base: position 96,436 of record NZ_BBJU01000015.1, read on the forward strand.
CCATGGTGGGTGCATCTGGCGTACTTCTCGATTTCCGGCCTGTTGTGGATATTGCCAACTATGTTCATCATCAAATGGATGGCCGGACCGAAGCAGCAGAAATAGACCTATGACGCGCTTCGCTTGGGCGTTGGATCGGTCATCACCATCACATCCGGGTAGCCCATGGCGCGAAGCGCTGCCAGCGTCGGTTCTGCCATGGCCTCATCCGGCGATGACAGGACGATATCTGCGTCCACGTATTTCAGCAGCGTCGTCACACCCTCGATATCGGATGCACCGAACTCCAGCAGAAGAGTGTCGTAGGTATCCGCCAGCGCATGCAGTACCATGGTCAGGCGCTCAATGATTTTCACCGCCTGTACGGGCTGGGCGAGGCCCTGCGGCACGATGTGAGCGTTGGAAAGTCTGTCGTGATGGATGGTCTCGCCGAAGGCGGTTTCGCCGAAGAGCAAATCGGAAAGTCCCGGAAGGCCTGCCTGCGGTGACATCAACCGCGTCGGGCAGCCCGACACCGTCATATCCACCAGCACGATGGAACGTCCAAGCTCGGCCATGGAGCGTGCCAGCATCACCGTTGCCGTGGAACCATCATCGCCGCTGGGCGACAGGAATGCGACGGCCGGTTTTGCGCCACGCATGGAGAGAAAATCCGCGACGTCGCTTACCGGAAGACTGAAGCGCTCCTGGGACGTGATGTCGATGTCATCTGGACGAGACGTGTTGTCTTTCAAGTGATTTCTCAATGTGTTGGCGCCACGGCAAATTGCTTGATCCACAGCAACTGTACGATTTCCCGGTAACGCAAGCGTTAAGCTTAGAGATCACCACCCGGATTACGCATGATTGAGAAATGAATCTCCACCTGTTTACGGTGCATTAACCATAAGGAGGGGATAACGGCATGAAGAAATGTATTTGGAGCAAGATTGCGGATGACGTTCGCTGCCCCACGTTTGATATCCGCATTGATCGTTGCTTTGGCAACGACGCTTGCAGGTTGTTCTGCGTACAAGCCGGCACCGCGCGCCTTTAACGAGGCAGCGCTTCAACCCTATCACCTCGATAGTGGAGACCGTCTGCGCGTCAACGTCTTCGACCAGAACGGCCTGACAAACACCTACACCATCGACCAGGCTGGCTACGTCGCCTTCCCACTCGTTGGCCAGGTGGCGGCACGCGGCAAGACCGTTGCTCAACTCGAAGCGGGTATCGCCCAGAAGCTGCGCCAGGGCTTCCTCAAGAACCCCGACGTGACGATCGAGATCGATCGCTACCGCCCGGTCTTCGTGATGGGTGAAGTCGGCAGACCTGGCCAGTATTCCTATGTTCCCGGCATGACGGCCCAAAACGCCATTGCCATCGCCGGTGGCTTCACACCCCGCGCCAATCAGCGCGACGTGGACGTCACCCGAAAAATCAACGCCGAAGTGCTGACGGGCCGAATCATTATTTCGGGGCCGGTCATCGCAGGCGACACCATCTATGTTCGAGAACGCTTCTTCTAAACCCATCTGCAGGCTTGCCTGACAGACGCGGTTCACTCAAGAGGCAATCACACGAAAAAATATGGTCTGGAATGGAAACGACCTTGTGGTTTCCAGCCGACTGACAGTTGCGGGTAAACAGGTATTGCGTATCCCGCCCCCCTCATCTGCTCGACCGGAAAAGCCCGGTCTGAGGAACTCATGTGTCGCGGTAGCGTTTTTACGGCGCCAGATCGCGGGACATATGCTAGAGCAGTGGCAACCAATGCGATGACGTTGACATAAAGGATTTATTAGTAAATCCTTTAGTAACCTACCCTTCATTGGAGGCTTCGGAAAGACACGATGGACAAGGGTGGAGGCGAAAACAATCCCATTGATCTGAATGCTTTGCGGAAACAGCTTTCACAGAAGGCTCGAGAGGCCAACCCAGCCTCCCGCGAGCCGGTTACACTCAATCCGCTCGCACTTCAGGTCGCCAACCAGCTTCGTGGCACCAGCCATTCCCCCAATATCGTCATCGGGCAATTGCGACTTTTCGAATTCGTCATTCTGACGCTGATTGGCATTGTCATTAATGTGCTGGAAACGCCGCAGGAATTCAGCTCGCAAATCGTCCTGATCGCAATCTGCATCTGGAATGGCGCAATCTCGTCCATGCTGCTGCTGGTCACCGATTGCTATCAGCTTCCCCTGCTGCGCCGCCCTGTGCAGACGATACCAAGGGTTCTAGGTTCGCTTCTGGCTGCATTCGCACTCACCATCGTCACAATGATGATGCTCCTGCCCCAGACGGTCTATTCCTGGCAAACCTTGGGCGTATGGTTTGCGGTCAGCGCGGTTTTCATTCTCATCGAGCGAATCATTGTCGGCCTCGCCATTCGCCACTGGGGCCGCAATGGCGTCATGGAACGGCGTGCCGTGATCGTGGGTGGCGGACAGGCGGCGAAGGATCTGATCCGCTCTCTCGAAGATCACGACAACGATATCCGCATCTGCGGCATTTTCGACGACCGTAAAAGTGCGCGCTCTCCCGAGGTCGTGGCCGGTTACCCGAAGCTCGGAACCTTTGCCGAACTGGTGGAATTTGCGCGTCTGACGAAGCTCGACATGCTGATCATTTCCATTCCCATGAGTGCGGAAGCACGTATATTGGAGCTCATCCGGCAATTGTGGGTGCTGCCTGTCGATATTCGCATTGCAGCCCAGGCCAACAAGCTACGCTTTCGCCCCCGCTCCTACTCCCACATAGGCAACGTGCCGATGCTGGATGTGATGGACAAGCCGTTGCGCGACTGGGATTCGGTTGCCAAGCGCGTTTTTGACGTCGTCTTCAGCATCATCTGCATCGCGATTCTCTGGCCGGTGATGCTGGGTGCGGCCATCGCGGTCAAATCGAACTCCAAGGGACCCGTGCTGTTCAAGCAGAAACGGCATGGTTTCAACAACGAAACGATCAATGTCTGGAAGTTTCGGTCCATGTACACGGAGATGAGCGACCCGACCGCGAAGAAGGCTGTGACCAAGAACGATCCACGCGTCACGCCGATTGGTCGATTCTTGCGAAAATCATCGATCGATGAATTGCCGCAACTCTTCAATGTTCTGGCTGGCGATCTTTCGCTTGTGGGTCCACGCCCCCATGCCGTCCATGCGCAGACGGGCGACCTGAAATACACCGAAGTCGTCGAGCATTATTTTGCACGTCATAAGGTTAAACCCGGCGTTACAGGCTGGGCGCAAATAAATGGCTGGCGTGGTGAGATAGATCACGGGGACAAGATCAAAAATCGCACGGCCTATGATCTTTATTACATCGAGAACTGGTCACTGTTGCTTGATCTCAAAATTCTCGTTTTGACGCCGATCCGTCTGCTGAAATCGGAAAACGCCTATTAAAGGTGCGGAACCTCTTGCGAATTCATGCGTTTAGCGCTCGCATATTTCTGCACAGGGGAAACACATGACACGATCAAACAATCTCTACTTCATTATCGGCGCGCTGCTGATCGCCGTCGTCGGACTGAGCGTTTATGTCTGGCACGAAGAAAGCAAGCCCAAGGGCGTCGAAATGAAGATCGGGCCAAATGGCGTCTCCGTTCAGGAGAATTAAGCGCCTCCAGCTTCGCGCAGGTTGAGAAATCTAGACCGGTTTGTGTCAGGTATATTTCACCTCACACACACCGGTCTTTTCATGAGAGTGGACCATAGCAATGCTCGCTTTAACCAAAAGCGATAGGCTTTCGCAGATGCATGCGACGAGCTGAGAATTAGGGACGCCACACAGCATGGTCTCCGGACTTGCCACTTCCGTCAAGCTTCTGTCCACGGAGCTTGCGTTGAAAGCCATTCAATCCCACGAAGCCGCAGCTCCGCACAGGGCGCACTTCAGCCAATCCGAAACCGATGAGGAGGTCTCTCATATCGAGACGACGATCATCGGTTCGACGCCGACACCCGCCGACGAGCCTGTCGACGCTGATACGACCGATATCGACCTCACCTGCGCCATTACAGATCCTGCCTTCTTGAAAAGCCTGAAGACAAGGCTGCTCGAAATGTCAGACGATCCCACATGCGCGTTTCAGGGACAGGCCATGCTCAAAGCAGCTGACGCCAGCACCCTCAAAATCTTCGACCCCATCGAAGGCGTGGTCCTCACCGCATGGGGCGATGCGGCCACGCAGGACGTTCCTGGCACGATCGATGCCATCGGTTGGAGCCCGTTTCTCAAGCAGCATATTCAGCGTGAGCACGGCACGGCCTATGCCAAGGACGAAAACGGCAGCTACATCGATATCATGTCCGGCGAGAGCGCCTATTTCGGCAGCGTCGGCAACAAATATTACTATTTCACCTGGCCGCAATAAGCCTATCGCCAGCATAGCCAATCTCCGGATTGGCTATGCTGGGTCGCGACCCAGCAATTCATGAATTGTTGTAGAATTGGAAAAAGGTACGGGGAATACCTTGAAGACAATGGTCGGAGCGGCGGGATTCGAACCCACGACCCCTTGACCCCCAGAAATATGCCGCGCCTAAAGAGACGCAACTATCCATAACGCCAAATTACATGCAATCCCTTGCCTCATAAGCGATTGTTCGATTATGTTGCCCGCTGTTATCAACACTGCGTAACGCCCTCTAACACACGAAATGTGTTACCCCGCGTTACCCCAGAGGGCATTTGATCCATGGCTAAACGCTCTGCGAAAACACTTACAATTCTCGCCGTAAAAGGCGCCCAGGGTAACGGGGTAACAAGACAGGAAATTCCAGACGCAGCTTTGCCGGGTCTGTATCTGGTCATCCAGCCTGGGGGCTCGAAGTCGTGGGCGTTGCGGTATCGGCAAGATGGAAAGCCTGCGAAATTGACACTCGGGCCGGTAATCAACGAGCGAGAAAGCCCCCTCGATGGCGATCCTTCTATCGGCAGTGGCATGACCCTCACAGAGGCGCGCAAGGTTGCCAGACGAGAGCTTCAGGCTTTGACCGAGGGACAGAGCCTGGCGCGGAGAAAAGCTGAAGTTGCTGTCCTGGCGGCTTCCAAAGCTTTGGACGAAGACTTCCTCGTAGAGCGCTTGGCCTCGAAGTTTATCGAGCGGTACGCAAAACCAAAGAACAAGACGTGGACCGAGACGGAGCGGCAATTCAAGAAAGAGATCGGATATCGCGACGAAGCCACCGGCACCACATTCAAGGCCGACTGGTTCGGTCGCGACGTTCGAGATTTGCGGAAGGCAGACGTGGTGAAGCTGCTGGACTCGATCGTTGATCGAGGCAGTGCGATCACCAGTAACCGAGTTTATGCGACGTTGAGCACTTGGTTTGGCTGGATGGTCGGCCGCGATATCATCGCTTCAAATCCAATGACAGGTCTAAGGAAGCTTAGCGTCGAGTCCTCTCGTGATCGCATCCTTACAGATGACGAACTCCGCGTTTTCTGGGCTGCTACGCTGGCGCACCCTTATCCGTTTGGTCCAATGTGGCGATTGCTGCTTGTTACAGCGCAACGCCGTCAGGAGGTTGCCGGATTGGAATGGTCTGAGTTGTCTCTTGGCGACGACCCACACTGGCTGCTCCCACGTTCGCGTTCAAAGAATGGCCGAGAGAATTTCTTGCCCTTGTGCGACATGGGCAAAGCTGAACTAAAAGCGATTGATCGCCAGAAGGGGCAAAGATTTGTCTTCAGCACCACTGGGCAGACCGCAGTAAGCGGTTTCTCACGTTCAAAAGCGAGGCTGGACGCCACTATGGTCGCGATAATGCAGCAGGAGGCCAATGAGCGAGGTGAAGACGCGTCTAAGGTGAGACTGCAACAATGGGGGCTGCACGACCTGCGACGCACAGCAGCCTCAGGAATGGCGCGACTAGGACAACCAATCCACGTGATCGAGGCAATTTTGAACCACACTGGAGGGTCTATTTCAGGGGTCGCTGCGGTCTATAATCGACATGACTATCGTGATGAAAAGCGATCCGCATTGATTGCGTGGGAAGATTTCGTCTCACGCTTGGTCACAACAGAATCGGCGGGAAATGTCATTCAGCTCCGGAACGGCCGGTTGTAGTCGAAGAATATTTTGCATCCGCTCAAGCCTGGGAAAATCTGCTTACATGTCAATTACTTCGTCAAATACGTGATCGCTTTGGGCGCGATTTTCATTGTACAAAACGAGTATTCGTTTTAGTGCGCATTATTTGAAACAGTATAAACTGCAACCTCACTCATCAATCTAGCAACTTTCAGTGCGTTTTTCGTTGTATATCGTGATGTAATATTTGCCATAGTTACGCAAATGGAGACAATCATGAATAGCAGCGCTGTAGAAAACGAAAATATATACATAACTGCACCCGAGGTCGTCCGACGGTATCATATCACGAGCATGACGCTTCATCGTTGGTTAAAAGACGATGGTCTCAATTTTCCCCGTCCCATGGTTGTTCGCAAGCGCCGGCTATTTGTGGCAGCCGAGCTAGACGCTTTCGATGAGCAGCAGAGGGCAGCCCGATGAAAATCAAATTGAGCAAGACGGTTTTCATCACTCTCAATGACGACGGCTCAATCACGCAGCAGTCAGAATCTTCCGTCGCAATTCCTGGTTTACCTGAGATCCAAATCCACGGCTTCGGCGCTGTCCAGGACTGGCTAGGCGTGTTGCTTCGTGAGGGTCGATCTGACCTGATCGAGGCTGTCCAGCGCCTCCTGAACGCCGCTGAAGGCGACGGAGGCGCGAAATGAAGGCGGAGCGGTTGTCGGCTGCAAAAGACGCGCTTGGCAGTTTGCAGGAACAGCCAGGCTTTGACCTGAGCGATTTCCAGAAATGGGAGTTGGCGGATTTTTCATCTCGGTTTGGTATTTCGACGGAGGATGCTCGAAAACTCTGCCGAGAGACGGAGCGTCATGAGGTTGCAGTTGGTTTCACCCGTCTGAAGCTGTGGCATGACGCCATATTGGTCAATGCGACGATGTCAGCGGTGGAAAAGGTCGCAGCTCTCCGCGTTTGGTCTTTTGTCAACCACAGCCATCTGTACGCGTGGCCATCACAGGATCGGCTAGCAAAGGAGCTCGGATACTCCCGAGGTCCGAACCTTGGAAAGGCTCTCCGTCGTTCATTTGAACTAGGTGCGTATTCGCCAGTGCCAATAAGGGATCTTCCTATCGATCTCCGGGACATGGCCGTGAAGGGTTCTGGCCGATCAATGCGTGGCGTGGCGTACCGGTTGAATCCGGTTGAAAAATGGGCCGAAGAAGCTGCAGCTTTTGCCTCGTTGCAAAAAGGTGACATGTTCCGTGGTGGAACACTGGAAGGTTCCATGGCGCACCACCTTAACAGTGAACTGAACCATCAACTGGCTGCGCCAGCTTCTCCATACATATCTGTTGGAGAGTCACCACTGACGTTTCAACCAGTGGATAGCTCTCAGTATGGCAATGATGGAGGTAAACTCTATGGTTGAGCTGTTTGTTCTGGATCAAAGCGATGAAGTGCTTGTGCGGCTGGAGGCTGCCAAACTGTGCGGTAAGCGCCAACTCACCAAGATCAATCGTCTGCGAGAGTTGGAGCGCCAGTTAATCCTCGAGGCAGTGAGAGGAGGAGCGAAGCGGTGGGAGGCAATCAAGCGTGCCGACGAGTTTGCTGCTGCCCTTGGAGTGCGCTTAGCCATCATAGAGGAACGCTCTTTGCGGCCAAGCGCTACAGTTCTCGGTCTTCCACACGCGAGGGCAGCGCTATGAGCCGCGTCATGGACTGTGCCGTCCAAGCAATGGTGATGATGGAGACGCTCCGCCCGCGCTCCCCCCCACGGGTAGGTTCTTCCCGGCCCACCCCCCACCGCCCGCGGGTCATCTGCAGCGCACTTTGTGACATGCGAATACGCTTTTTGAATCGCGTTTCCATTTCCGTTTTCAGGAGGAAAAGATGAACGATATCAACGAAATTGAAGTTTCGGCTCGACAACTTGCGGAAATGCTTGGCGTTTCAGACCGCCGCGTCCGGCAATTGGCAGACCAGGGGGTGGTTGTTCGAGGCGGAAAGACCGGCCGCTATCTGCTTTCAGCTTCGGTCAAAGGCTACGTTTCAGAAACCAAAGCCGCTTCGACTGACGAGGCGGGCCAATTGCTGATCGCGATGCGGAAACAAAAGCTTGACCGTGAAAAGCTGAAGTCCCGGATCTCTGACGGCGAGCTGATCGAGGTCGGAGCGTTCGATCTGCACGCAATCGGCGTTCGACGCGCCCTCGAAAAGAGCTCGCAAGTTTTGGACCGCGCATTGATGCCCGTGCTGAAGAATGCGTCTGCCGTGAACACAGTCGTTAACGCGTACCATGACGCTTTGCAGAGCTGGCTGGATGCCGCTGAAACCGTAATCAAGCGCGGTGCCGACCAGCAAGATCTGAATGAGTTTTTCGGAGGCCAAGCAACGCCTAGCGAAGCTCGCAAGGCAGCTCGCCGCAAACCACGCAAATCGGAGGCTTCCGTCGATGAATGATTTTGTGACCCAAAAACGTGAACTGTTAATTCGGTCCGTCTCGAAGATCCTGACGCCGAGACCCCGCGAAGTCCGAGAGATGCCTTTCCGGCAACGCGTGCTCCGGGTCAATGCTGAAGTCGACCGGCTCGTGTTGGCAAAGGCCGTTGCCGATGGTGCCACCGTCGTCCCAGATCCGGTCGTGCCGCACGCGCTACGGTTCAGCCTGAAAACACGGGCGTGGCTCGAATTGCTCGAGCCAGAGTTGGCGGGGGCGACAGGCCGCGAACCGTTGTCACGCAAAATGTTGAAATCGCTGTCGATGAATGGCCTGCTCACCCACCTTGAAGACGAAATCGGAAGGCACACGAAATGACCAGCACAATCGCAGTAATTTCCGCTCGGGTGGTCTGCCAAGCGATCCAGCTTGAAGACGGCCGAACCATCGCGATCGAACTTACAAACCCGCTGCCGCAGTTCGCGATCGTTCGTCGAGAAGGAGACGACGTCTCTATCCTCGCAATGAGAGAGGACGAAGAGACCGCAGTCGCGGAAGCACAGCGGATTGCTGGCCAGCTCGAAGCCCTTTCGAACGCGGGGGCGATCCATTGAAATACGACGCCGACGACGAACTGCCGTTTTACGATCGACCAGAACTCACGCTTGATCGCCTGGTGCGATTCATAGTCGTTGCTGAAAACGTGCCAGGGAGCGATTTCTGCAAATCCGGTTGCATGGGTACCGCCACACGGATCGCTTTAGAGCTCGGGCTCACGGTCGAACAGGCCCATCACCGGGTTTTCGCTCGGTATGAGGATTATTTCAAAATGTTCGATCTCGACCGAGCGGCTTTCATTCGTGGTGCAGCTCTATTGCGGTCTCAGTACGGTGACGAAAGATTGCGCGAACTTTATGCGCTGAAACAATGATTGAGGGGCCGAAAGGCCCCTTCTTTGGTCAATCGCCGTATGTTGTTCCAGAAAACACGGTCTGTTCGGACCGGCGCAATTGGCTGCTGATGATCTGCGCAATCTCTTGCGCCTGCGATCGGGCATTGTCGCCTTTGATGATGAAAGTGTTGCTGATCTGAGGAGCAGCTCGAGCCCCTGAATCGCTGCCACCACCTGGCGTAATGAAGCCGTCGGCTCCTGGAGTGTAGAACTCCGTTCCTTTGCCACCCACCGGATAGGTCACACCGGCCTTTACCGGCCCGCCCCTGCGCCGTGGGTGGCCAACGCCACCTGATGCTGGTGCAGTGGCTCCGCTGCTGACAGCGAGTCCTGACGTCTCTCCACGCAGCACAGCGGCCAAGCTGCGGGCGAGCCCAAGGGCGCGCTCGAGTCGACCAGTGTTGACGTCGGGGTTTCCGACGACGTTAAGCTGCGTTTCGATTTCAGAACCAATGCGGTTGGCTTCGGCTTCGGCCTGCGCGCCACCGGTCGTCAACGCGGCGACGTATTCACGCATACCTTGTTGAGCTGCGAACGGCCATGACACGGTCGATTCCGCTATGGACGCTTGCAAGGGTGCAGCACCTGCGTTTCTTGCGGATGCTGCTGATGCACTGCGAGCGTTTGCTGCATCTTTTTCACCGTTCAATCTCGCTGCGGTGGCTCGAGCTTCATCACGCATCTTCTGCCGGTCTTCCGGGGAAGCATTGACATAGGGGTTGTCGGCCGTACTGCCCTGCTGCGATAGAAGGGCGGTTAAGGCCAGCAAACCAGGTGTACGGGACACAAGCCCGCCAATCCTTGATGCCACCCCACCTGTCGCGCCCCCCGCAGCCCCACCGCCGCCGCCCGTGATGCGGCCAATCAGACCGGTAGCGCCTTTGAACGCAGCAAAGCCGGCAAGCAGAGCAATGCCACCACCGATGGCTTCGATCAGTCTGCGCGTACTATCCGACAAACCGATGAAGCCATCGATGACTGCGTTTGTCTGGTTGATCAATGGCCGCGTTGCGAACTCCCAATCCTGCCCAACGCGAGTGAGCGCGGTTTCAATGGTACCGGTCAGCTTGGTATAATCACCATACAAGCCTTCGTTCGCCTTTGTGCCGATGTCATTGGCGACACCTGCCGGAACGTTCTGCATCTTCTTCAGGAGCTCCTGGAACAGAGGCCACTGCTGGAAGATCATGTTGGCGCGGCCACCCTGCTTGTCCGTGAAGAAAGCATTGAGATTGCCGAGTGTCGGATCACTGGCGGCAATAGCGTTGAGCAAGCCCGTCGCGTCCACACTCTCGATCGAGTATTTCTGGTAGGCAGCCAGCTCTCTGGCCAAGGCTTTGGAGTCCTGCACGGACACCTTGCCCTTGCTGTCGGCAAACAGCGGGGCGAGAATATCGCCCATCTGCGTGACGAACTCGCCGCTGTCTGAAATGACCGACTGGCTTTCACCGGTATCGGGGTTCACGAACTCCCCATTGTCTATGAGATCGGCAACTTCTTTCCGCATTTCCAGCGTCAACCGCTGGCCGAAGTTGTTCTTCATCAAGATGCCAAGACCGTCAGCATTCATGGTGTCGATAGACGTGAACTTGTTGTAGTCGATCCCCATAGCCGCGAGCGAGTCCCGACCCTTCTTGGTTGGAGCAACCAGCTTCGATGCTGCCGAGCGTGCGAACACACCAGCCTCGTCGCCTCGCACGCCGGACTGGCGAAGGATCATACCCATGGCAGCCATGTATTCGTCCGGCAGTTTTGCGCCCGTGGTAGGTGCGCCGCCGTACTTGATGAACTGGCTGACGTCCTCGTTCGACATACCGCCGTTCTTTGCCATCCACACCATGAAGTCGACGAAGTTGGAAACCGCCTTGGTGTCCTTGATGTCGATGCGTTTGGACAGCGCAGACCCGGTAACGGCTTCCGCACCTTCCTCCAGCGTCACGCCCATGGCGAGGGCATAGTCGGTGATCTTGTCTGTCAGGCTCATGATGGTTTTCGTGTCGCGGATACCGCGCTGAAGAACCGTTGTTTGAGCCTGCACGACGTCGACGTTCGAGAACCGGGTGTCACCACCGATCTTTTCAGCCTGACGGTTCAGCGTCTTGCGTTCGTCGGGATTGAAGCCGCCGAGGGCTGACTGAAACGCTGCCTCTTTATCGAAGTTGACCGCGTAGCCGAAGGCCTTTTTCGCCGCGCTCTGGCCGGCGTTGGCGAGAGCGCCGCCGACAACGGCACCGCCGAGGTCTGCGCCGACACTACCGCCGCCTGAAGGGCGCACTGGCCGTGGTGACCGTTTGCGAGCCTCCCTGTCAAGCTGACGCATTTTTACAATGGTTTGAGCCAGCTCACTACGGATCTGCTTCTGAGAACTTGCCACGCCAGAACGGCCGGCAACACCGAAGGAACGCAGGGAGCGCTCTGATGCTTTGACGGCAGCGCCTTGCTGCTTGAAGGCTTCCGTCGTGCTTTTCAGCGTAGCGCGCGCGGTGCGCAGATCCGCTTCCATTTTCTTGGTGGGCTTGGCGACCGACGACAAGGCCTTCTCAAGGCCCTGCACGTTGGCGCGCGCGGTGCGCAGCTGGACCGCCGTATCCTTCAGGCCTCGCCGCGTCTCACGGAAATCTCCGATCGCAGTGGCCTTCTTCTGCAAATATTCAAGCTGTTTAACGAGGCGCTTGACCTCTGGAGTGCCAGACTTGCCGAGGCGACCTAGAGCGCCATCGATGCCCTTGAGGGAAGCCGCGACCCCTCTTGACGGACCGCTGACCGAGTCGACGAGCTGAAGGCGCAATACCGCTGTGCGAGAGACCATTTTTCAATCCAATCGTGATCAGAGAAACTTATCGCGAAAATATTCCGCCATAAGAAAATCCTATCAGATATTTTGATCGCATGGTATGCGTGTTCATCTTACGTTCTCATGGAGGTCTCAATGGCACTTTTTCAGGCCGACGTTGCCCGCTCAGTTGATTTCGGGCCTATGACCGTGGGCAGAGTCCTCCGAGCCCTCGACCGCGTCCAGCGACCGTTTACGGCGGAAGACGCCAAAACGGTATTCTGTGCGGCCGAGTTGCAGTCCCTTGGAATGACCGTCGCGGCTGCGGCGGAGTTGTTGGGGGAATTTTCCTCCGAGCTGCAATTCGTGTTGAAGACGCCAGCCAACCGATGCTGGATTGTATCGCTCGTGACGGCAAAAGGCGGACATTCGCGGCTGACTTGCCACACGATGCACCATCTAGAGGGATTGCTCGACGCGCATCCATTCGCAAGCGTCTTGCCGCTCCATGAAATTGTCAGCCGCGCCACAGAACGCTTCAAGCGACTCGAAGCCGCGAAGGAAGCAGCATGACCCTGGTAACACGCGCCGCATCAGTATCAACGCTCAACGAGGCAGACCGGACGGTTGAGGTTTGTTGGTCGACCGGAGTCGGAGTGAAACGCTACTCCTACGACGAAGGCTACTACATGGAGGAGCTCCAGGTGGATGCCAACTCCATCCGCATGGACCGCTTTGAGGCCATGTCCCTGCTGGACAGCCATGACAATTACTCCATGGATTCTGTCCTTGGCTCGGTTGTCCCCGGTACCGTCCGCATTGGTGGAGGCAAGGCCTACGCCCGAATTAAGTTCTCCAAAAAGCAGCGCGCAGAAGAGCTGTTCCAGGACGTTCGAGACGGACACAAGCTGGCGATTTCCGTCGGCTACAAAATCCACCGTTATGAAAAGACCGAAGGCGCAGACGGTCAACTCCCAGTACTCCGCGCCGTTGATTGGGAACCAATGGAATTGTCCGCGGTCCCGATACCGGCTGACGCCGGCGCTTTCTCAAGATCCGAAAAGGAACCATCCATGACTACCGCCACCGCTGAACAGACTCGCGCTGTTGCCACTGCCGAGCGTCGTCGCATCCGCGAAATCGAAGCTCTGGCAACCACCGCCAATATCAAGGTCGACGACGAGCTTGTCCGCAAGGCAGTCGATGACGAGACCACCGTCGATCAGTTCCGCAGCCAGTTGGTAGACGCCATGATTGCCAACCAGAATAAGGCCCCAACGTTTCCTATCGTGGAGACGCGCGATATGGACGGCGGTAACGGAAACCGACGCCAGGCAATGGCGGATGCGCTTCAGACCCGTATCAACCCGTCGCACACGCCGAAGGCCGACGCACGGCAGTATTGCAATCTCAGCCTGATCGAGCTCGCTCGCGAGGTTCTACAGGGTGACGGCGTCAATGTCCGTGGTCTTTCCAAGGGCGAAATCGCTGAACGTGCGCTTCACACAACGAGCGACTTCGCCATTGTGCTGGCCGAAACTGGAAAGGCCCTCCTTCAGAAATCCTATGACGCCGAGCCATCGGGCATCAAGCGGGTTGCGCGTGCGTCTACGATCGACGACTTCCGCCCTAAGCGTTCTGTACGATTGTCGGACTGGCCTGACCTGAAGAAGGTCAACGAGCACGGCGAGTTCACACGCGGCACCGTCTACGAGTCTGAAGAATCCTACCGGTTGCAGACCTACGGCCGAGTGATCGGCTTCACTCGTCAGCTGCTGATCAACGATTCACTCGGTGCTTTCACGGAACCATCGAAGCAGTTTGGCCGGTCGGCAGCACGGTTGGAGGCGGACATCCTGGCGGATCTCGTTGTCTCAAACCCAAAAATGGGTGACGGCAAAGCGCTGTTCCACCATGATCACAAGAACATTCTGCCCGCAGCAGCGTTGTCCGTTGAATCGGTCGCAGCTGCTCGCACAGCCATCCGGAAGCAGGTCGATGACCAAGGCAAGCCGGCAAGCCTTCGGGCCAAGTTTTTGATCGTGCCTCCTGACCTCGAGATGGAAGGTGAAAAGATCCTCGCAGCGATCGCAGCAGCCCGCACAGAGGACGTCAACGTCAACGCCGGACGCCTCGAACTGGTCGTGGAGGACCGCCTCGTAGATCCGAAGGCTTGGTTCCTTGCCGTCGACCCGGAGAGCGTTGAATCGCTGGAATATTCGTATCTGACGGGGGAGCCTGGCCCGCAGTTTGCTGAGCGCCCTGGCTTCGATGTCGACGGCGTCGAATACAAATGCCGGCTCGATTTCGGGGCTGGATTCCTTGGCTGGCGCGGTTGGTACCGCAGCGCTGGCGTTTAAGAGTTTCGGGTGAAAGCCCGTTTAGAGGGGGTCTTCAGCCCCCCTCAGGTCGAGCCGGTGATCTTGACATTCATCAAATAATCACCCCGTAAGCCGGCCCCATTTTCCGTGGGCGTGGTGGCTGCCCCTCCCATAACCTGGGAGGGGTTTCTTTCTTCAGCGAAGGTTTTCACAATGTCTATTTTTGAAAGACTAGACCGGATAGCAAGCGGCACAGCGGACGCAGTCGCATCGGTTCGGTTCGAGGTGCATCCGGCAAAAGCATCACCCAACGGTCGACCAGGTCCAGATCCAAACCGCGAGGTATGGGACGGCCGAGGCATCTTCGACGAAAACCCGACAGACGCGCCCGTTGAAATCGGCAACCGAAACCGGGCTGGCAACGACCTGAGAACGCCCGTCAACGGCAGCCGCTACGAGTTGTCGGTCGACCGCGCCCGTTTCCGCCAAGCCGATAGAGCCAAACAAGGCGATCGGATCTGGCTTGATGACCTTCGCAAATTTGAAATCTTGAGCGTGCAGCCAGACGGTCTATCCCGTGTCGTGTTCCAGCTCGCAGAATTGAGGGCTACAGCGCCATGAGCATCATTCGAGTATTGGTATGGGCTTTCGCGCTGATCGCGTCCTGGAGCCCCTCGCACGCCGAAACTGAGTCGTTCTACCAGGACAGGTTCTGTGCGGGCATGACGAAAGAACGTGTCCTACCAAATGGGACGCGGGTGGACTGCCTTACGGACGTATTTGCCATCGAGGTTGATTGGACACACAAGTGGGCGGAAGCAATCGGACAGAGCCTTTTGTATGCCGCCGCCACTGGCAAACAACCTGAGATCATCCTCGTCTGCAAAGTCCGCCAGGAAGCATGCCTAAAACATAGCTACCTCATTGAGGAAGCGACAGCGCACTGGAAATTGCCGATCAAGGTCTGGCTGTGTTTACCCGATGATTTGACGTTGAGCGAGTGTAGAGGTCAGTCCGGATAAGTGGTGAAACATCAATGGGGCTTTACGAATCCCTGCTTACGGGAGTCAACAAACAGAATGAAGTCATTTCCCAAATCTGTCAGCAAGACCTTCTGACCGTCAAAGTCGATGAGACCTTGTGTTAAGAGAAACGCAGACCACTTATCGAAATCCCATTCATCAAAAACCGGTTTTTGTGGCGCTCTCACTTCGGTTTCGTAGTACTGCTTTGCCTCTTCGAGGGGGATCGGACCTTGTCGTTTGAGCTCCCTCAAACCTTCGATTTGGCTTGCAAATATTATTCCGAAAATAAACTCGAAATTGGCGAAGACCCTAGCTTCAGCCAAGTGCCGAATAAGAACAGGGACTCTGTTCTGCTCTGCGACCTCCTCAATATCATGGGCAAGAATGCCAATAAGGCGCGATACACTTGAAAGCTCGTGTGCGTTTTCCGAGGTTCCAACCCGGCTTTCAGTGGATAACGGCTGCGTCGGTTGAGCTCCGGCTTGAAACTGAAGTCCTGACGGCCCTGCGGAAACAAGGTCTTTGATCCGCGACTTTAATTCAAATCGAAAAAACCACGCGAATATGAACAGGGCTGACGGCCAAGCAATCCCTTTAATCAGATCGAAAAAGACTTTCGCCCACTCGATCCAATCCACCGTCCGGGCGAGTACCAAAAAATCGACGATTTGGATGCAGGCTTCAGGGGTGCGGTAAAACAGTCCGGCCAAACCCACGAGGACAATGCACACAATAAGCAGAATAATGTTCATATGCCCCCCAAATCTATTGTGCCCATCGGAAGTGCCATAATACGCACAGATCCTTCTACAGAAGCTAGATCCGCGGTGGGGGAAAAACGATTACAGGACAAAAACAGACGGGCGTTACCCTATGAGTTACCCGGAAGGAAACCTGGGGGATCTCCTGGTCGACAATCTTGTCGCTAAGTCTCTGTAATTTAATGGTCGGAGCGGCGGGATTCGAACCCACGACCCCTTGACCCCCAGTCAAGTGCGCTACCGGGCTGCGCTACGCTCCGACACAGGACAGGCGTTTATATATATGCCCGTTCATGCGCAAGTGGAAAATCGCTGGTGGGGAAAAAACACGGGCACGAATCTCCCTTCTCATTCCAGGATGTCGCCTTGTTTGATCATGGCGTGCAGCTTTTTCAATCTGTTGATCAAATTATGCGCAAAATATGTGGCTACCACATTGCCAGGATGAGAAAAGCATGTTTTTCTAATATGGCCCTTACGGAGGGGTAAAGGTTGAGACCCGCCACATGCTGGGTGGGACAGCGGCGGGTCTCCCATTTTTCGTTTTCTTCAGCAGAATGACTGGTCGTTTCGGTTCAGATTACCTGGGCCGGGGCATCTGATAGGTTCGTCGCCGCGTCTGTGCCATGCTCGATATCGTTCCAGCTTCTGTCCATGGCGTAGGCTGATGACAGATAGGGAATGGAGAGGTGTCCGAACCAGATGGACAGCTGGTGTTCGGCCGTCTCCTCATCCAGTCCCGCGACGCGATAGACGTAGATGGCCGACGCCAGCCCTGTTCGGTCTGAGCCTGATTTGCAATGAATAAGGATGGGTTTTGGCGCGTCGCGCATGATCTGCACCAGTTGCGCCACGCGCTCGGCTCCAAGTCGTTTTCGTGCCGACATCGGAAAATCGATGTGCTGAACGCCGAGTGTCGCGGCGGTTGCCGTCTCATCCCTGTACCACCCGGAATTTTCATTTTCGCCGCGCAGATTGATGATCGTTCTGATGCCGCTCGATTTCACATAGTCCGCAAGCTGCTCATCGCTGGGTTGGCTTGAACGATACAGTTGACCGGCGATCACTTCGTGGAAATTTCCAGAGACCTGGAGAATACCGAGATATATCATGAATGCTGCCGAGGCAGCGACGAGTGGCAAAAGGCCTCGAAACCAAAAATGTCTTATCATCTGTCTTTCCTGTCTGCTGAGACAGGAATGGCTGACAATGCTGACATAACGCTGAACGTTGGCTCAAACCTCAAACTACATCGTTCAGCTTCCTGCAGACCCGTGCCCTACCGCACGAAAACATAGATGGCATAGATCGCGATCAGAGCGCCCGCAGCGATGGCGGTGATCATTCCTAAGCGTTTCTCGATAAAGTGGCGGATCGGCTCTCCGTAACGCTGGAGCAGGCCTGCAAGGAGGAAGAACCGGGCGGCGCGGGTGACGACGGCAGACAGGATAAACACGCTAAGGCTGATATTGGCGGCACCGGAGAGAATCGTGACCACCTTGATCGGCGGAAGATGTGCAAAGCCTGAGGTGATGAGCAGCAACAGAATGGTTTTATAATCAACCGATGCCTTCAAATGGTCGAAGCTTTCGAGCTTGCCGTAAAATTCCAGAACGGGACGGGCAATGCTTTCAAAGGCGTAATGGCCGAGATACCAGCCCGCGATGCCACCCAGCACGGAGGCGACAGTTGCGACCAGTGCATAAAACATCGCCCGCTTCGGTTTTGCCAGAACCATGGGAATGAAGAGGACGTCGGCTGGGACGAGAAAAATCGAACTTTCCACGAAGGCAATGATGGCGAGCCACCAGACGGCAGTTTTTCTGGCGGCAAGCGCCATGGTCCAGTCGTACATCTTGTTGAGCATCACGAGCCTCTCCAAAGGCGATTTGACCGCATCTGACGCCTATAGAAACTGTTGCGGCGCAACATTGAGGCAGAATGGAGCCCTATATCGTGCAATGCAGCAAATCCAAAAGCCCGGTTTTTCAGTAGGCCGGGAGAAATCCATGCTGCAATGCAACTATAAGTATATTTTGTTTTGGTAAAACTCCACATTTCGCGGTAAACTTTGCGTGGGACGAACTGAGGAGGAAATCAAATGTACTATCTCGGCTTCATTACATCGTTAAACCCATTCATCCTTGCAACCTTGTTGCTGGTGCTGTTGGCGGGCGCTTATAACGCTTGGCTTTCTCACTAATAAGAGCCGTTAGGCACTGCGGTCATCCGTTTTTGAAAAACTGCCGCCTGCCATAGGCATGCCATTTCATGGATGTTATCAATTCCGAGATTTTAAACAGCTCGGGATACAGCATGACGCAGAATTTTACCTTTACGGATACATCGGAAAATCTCAGTACCGTGCTTCAAAAGCTGATCGGAAAGCTGAGCGGCAAAACCATAACCTTGCGGGAGCTGATGGAAGCCATCGGTGAGCAAGGATTGCTGCTGATGTGCGCGATTGCGTGCTTGCCTTTCTTGATCCCCGTATCCATTCCGGGCGTCAGCACGATCTTTGGTGCCGCCATCGTCATGATCAGCCTGGCGATCACGCTGAACCGATTGCCCTGGCTGCCGAAACGCATTCTCGACAAGCAGATGGAAACCGCCCGTCTGGTGCCCGCGCTCGAAAAAGGCCTGACTATCGTATCCAAGCTCGATCGCTATATGCGCCCTCGCCTGCCCGCTTTGACGACGGGAACCATCATCAGCCGTGTGAATGGCCTTGCCATCATGGCAGCTGGCATTCTGCTGATGATGCCTCTGGGGTTCGTGCCGTTTTCCAACACACTACCGGGCGTCGCGATTCTTCTATTTTCTGCGGGCATGATCCAGCGTGACGGCGCCACCGTGCTTGGTGGCTATGTTTTCTTGGTGCTGACGGCAATCTACTTCGTGGCACTCGCCTACGGTGCCTTCTGGGCCGGACAGGGCATCAGCAACTCGCTTACGAGCGCGTAATGCCACCGCGGCGCGCCTCTTTGGCGCGCTGCCGTCGCGCCCACCAGACGGCAAGCCGACGACGCTGGCGCCGCACATAGGGCAAATCCTGCGACAGGACCAGAAGTCCAAGCGGAACCATCCAGAAGCCGAGAATCGGCAAGAAGCCGAGTATGCCGCCCAAAACGAGGGCAGAGCCGATCAAAATACGGCCGATGCGCGAGCGCGGCATCGCCACGCTCCATTTTCCGAGATGAAGCCGCCCTGTTTTGGGGTGAAGACCAAACGTCATTCTGAAACCTCTTGTACAGGAACGGCTTTAAAACATTTTTGTGAAACCGACATGGCCCGGAAAATGGGGACTTCGGTGGATAAAACAAGAGGAATTCACTTTTTTTGAAAAAAGCGCTTGGCAAATCGTGAAAGCGTTTGTATTACCCCGCTCACACCGCGCCAAGCAGCGCACGTTCCCTGGTAGCTCAGCGGTAGAGCATTCGACTGTTAATCGACAGGTCGCCGGTTCGAATCCGGCCCGGGGAGCCATTTCTTTCTTAAGTGAATGAAATGATTTAAGATGCAGGAATAATCCTGTGTTCTTCAGCTGCAAATTCTTTTCGTCATATTCCCTTTCCCAGACTTCATCGGAAGACGTCCTCATGATCGACTGGGACATCATACAGCGCGATTGGGATTGGGCAGGCCACATGCTCGAAGCCGTCATCATGGCGCTCGCGGTAACCGTCCTCGCGCGGATCATACTAAACTGGCGCGATTCGGGTCTCGTCGGCCTTGCCTTCGCCATCGGCCATTTTCACGGCAGAGAAAAACGCGATTACGAGGTGTCGGTGCATATGCGCCCTCCTCACCTCGACGGTTACTATATGTGGAATTGGTCTTGGGATCAGGCAACGGACTTCTGGCCAGCGGCGCTTCTTTGTCTCGGACTGCTGATATGGTGGGCCAAGAAGCGATAAAGGCGCCATCCCTTGGGAATGGCGCCATTTTTTCAGCTGCGATATGATTTTAGTGCTTCTTTTTAGCGGCACCGCCCGAAACAGTCGTTGAAGTGGACGACACCGGGTCGCTGGCGGGGAAGCTATCTTCCAGGCCTTCCTGCAAATCCTTGTCATCGCTGCCGGTGCTGGTCGCTTCGCGTTCTTGCTTCACCGATTCGGCGGCTGGAGATTCTCCCTGGGTTTGGAAGTCCTGTTCCGCTTCCGACCAGTGGCGCTCATGTTCGCCATCGCGGCGACCATCGCGTTCCCAATTTTCATATGCTTTCTTGCGGATTTCCGATTCGCGGTCGATTGTCATCGTGATTCTCCCTTCGCTTGTTTTGCTTCGCTTGTTTTGTGGAAGAAACAGCGCCACGCGATGTTTTGTTCCTGACGGGAGAGACAATCGTTAACGGAACTTCATAGGTCTTGAAGTCGTTGTTACGGCAACCAAGGAGATCCATGATGGACGACAAACGCACACAGCCGCTCGATATTAAAGACGAAGATGTCGCAAAATTTGAGACGGACCGGGAGCTTCACGACATGCCAGACGAGATTGATCCGGACGAAGCGATCAACCTGCGCGCACGCCGCCAGACAGCGCGCCAGCATGAAGATGCTTTCATTGTCGCCACAGATCTCGAAGACGACGATCAGCGCGATGCCGCCCCCGGCACCCGAGAGCAGCCATAACTCAAACGCGCGCCGTTAGCGGCGCACGGAGACGATGGATTTGCGGCTGAAGTTAGAGACCTGAACCCGCCCTGATTGATTGCCGCCCAATATCTGGGCGGTGCCCTTGCTCAGGCTCTTCAAGATACCGGCGTGATAGCTTCTACCGGTTCTGACGACAACCACATCGCCTGGCTTGGCATTGGTGGTCGGCACCGCATATCCGAACGATGTCCAGGACTTTGCAAAACCCGACGACTTCGGCGGTTGCCGTCCCGATTTTTCGGCGATGGCGCTGAGGAAATGCCCACACCATGGCGTCTTGCGGGGATTGACGCCCATCAGAGCGCTTAGCGTCTTGGTATTCTTTCCCTCATGAAGTCCAGCATATTGCTCAGCTTGATTTAACATTCCAGCAGACGCGGATGCAGTGAAAGCCGTGCAGATAGCAGCAGCCAGAACGAACGCAGTTACTTTCAAATTCTCGCCCTTTGGAAACACACGAACTTCGCCCAGCCCCGTTGGAAGTCCAGTGTGCACAATCGAAGTCTCACTCAGCGCCGCTTAGCTTTGAGCTTCAAGCGGTGCCAGCGAGCGTCGATCTATGCCTGCAATTTAGCGACAATTTGACGAGAAATAGGCGAAAATTGGAACAATTTTGCCCAAATCTCCTAAGAATTCGGCTGATTTCACTCGCATACCGCGTAACAGAGCACGTTTTCCCAAACAAAAGAAAACCACCCGCGTCGATGCGACGGGTGGTTTGTGTTGTATCGCCTATTTTAAAAATTCAGGACGCGAGTCTGTGTGGCTCGACGAGGCAATGCGCGTCGCGGCTGGCTTCGATGAAAGCGGTGCGCGCGATTTCGCCAGCGACGCTGCCGAGAAGAGACGCGCGGCACAGGCGCAAAGCTTGCTCATAGACTTTGCCGTGGCGGCTCGGCCATTCGTGCTGCAGAAAATCGAAGGCCTCGTACACGCCATTGAATGTTCTGGGGGCACCGTTTTCCAAAGAGATAACCACCGGGGCTTCCCATCTCACGTCGTTCAGCATCATTGATTGGACTTCCATACGCAATTAACCCGCCACTAACGTCGAACCCCGGATATGGTTCCTGCTGACTCTGTTTCAAGGTATAAATTTTATCGCCTGAAAACGATGTGATTTTAGGGCTTTACTATACGCCCCCTGACGGAACAATGCTCTTCAATAAACATTGAGTCAGACGTGAACCGAGGGGCACATGACCGAACAAAAAAATCCCGTTATAGTGTTTTTTCGCAAGGACTTGCGTCTTTCCGACAACCGTGCGCTGAGTGCGGCGGCAGACCATGGTGGACCGGTCATTCCCGTTTACATTCACGACGACAAGAGTGATTCGCAAGGTGCCTTAGGAAGCGCTCAGGCATGGTGGCTGCACCACTCATTAGCGGCACTTTCCACAGCTCTCGAGAGTGTTGGTAGCAAGCTGATTTTGATGTCCGGAAGCACTGAAACCGTGCTCCAATCGCTCATTGACGACACTGGGGCAGAGGCGATTTTCTGGAACCGACGCTATGACCCCGATGGCATCGAGACAGATACGCGGTTGAAGCAAAAGTTTCGCGATAACGGCGTCGTCGTCGAGAGTTTTGCAGGTCATCTGCTGCACGAACCGTCTAAACTCAAGACGAAATCCGGTGGTCCCTATCGGGTTTACACTCCTTTCTGGCGCGCCATCGAGGGCGGGGAAGAGCCCGCCGAACCCCTGGCACCTCTGACCAAACTGCCGCGCCCTGCCCGCTGGCCAAAATCCGAAGAATTGAAAAACTGGCATTTGCTGCCCTCCAAGCCGGATTGGGCCAAGGAATTTTCAGACATCTGGACGCCCGGAGAAGCAGGTGCGTCAGAAAATCTGGAGACGTTTATTGACTCCGCATTGAAGGGATACGAGGAAGGTCGCGACTTTCCTGCACAGCCCGCCACCTCCATGCTATCGCCACATTTAGCCATGGGGGAAATTTCGCCTGCTCAGGTTTGGAACGCCACGCGCGGGCTTTCTCGCACCATCGCGTCCAACGATCTCAGCCGCTTTCGCAAGGAGATCGTCTGGCGGGACTTTTGCTATCACCTGCTTTTTCATTTTCCCGAACTCGATGAGAAAAACTGGAATCCGAATTTCGATGCGTTCGAGTGGAAAACCGATGACGCCGAGTTCAAGGCTTGGACCAAAGGCATGACGGGCTACCCCATCGTGGACGCAGGCATGCGCCAGCTGTGGCGCCATGGCGTCATGCACAATCGCGTTAGGATGATTACGGCGTCCTTCCTTATCAAGCATCTGCTGATCGATTGGCGGAAGGGCGAGAAGTGGTTTCGCGATACGCTGGTCGATGCCGACCCGGCCTCCAACCCAGGTAATTGGCAATGGGTGGCAGGGTCCGGTGCCGATGCCTCACCGTTTTTCCGTATCTTCAATCCAATCCTTCAGGGTGAAAAGTTTGACCCCGACGGTGAGTATGTCAAAACATTCGTGCCCGAGCTTTCGAAGCTTGATAAGAAATTCGTTCACAAGCCTTTTGATGCGCCGAAAGACATGTTGCAAAAGGCAGGCATCGAACTGGGCGAGACATATCCCAAACCAATCGTCGATCACAGCGAGGCAAGACAACGCGCGCTGGCGGCTTACTCCGATCTTAAGAAAGGCGAATAAAATCGGCCATGGGCAAGATTTTGCGCCTCATCACCCTTCACCGGAAGATATTTTCTTGTCACAAGGCATGTAGACAAGGAGAAAGCGGCATCTCATTCGCTGACCCTACGAAAAGGTTCGATCATGACAATCCATAGCTCGGTGCTGACCGCAATCGGCAACACGCCGCTCATCCGTCTGAACGCCGTGTCAGAGGCGACAGGGTGCGAGATTCTCGGCAAGGCCGAGTTCATGAACCCCGGTCAGTCGGTCAAGGATCGCGCCGCTCTTTACATCATCCGCGATGCGGAACGGCGCGGCCAGTTGCGTCCCGGCGGCACCATTGTCGAGGGAACGGCGGGTAACACAGGTATTGGTCTTTCGCTGGTCGCCAATGCGCTGGGGTACAAGACCGTCATCGTTATCCCTGAAACACAAAGCCAGGAAAAGAAAGACGCGCTGAAGCTTTTGGGTGCGCAGCTTGTCGAGGTGCCGGCCGCGCCCTACTCCAACCCGAACAATTATGTGAAGGTGTCCGGCAGACTGGCAAAGCAGCTGGCTGCGACAGACCCGAATGGCGCGATCTGGGCAAACCAGTTCGACAACATCGCAAACCGTCAGGCGCATATCGAAACGACGGCACCGGAAATCTGGGACCAGACCGACGGCAAGGTCGATGGCTTCATCTGCGCCGTGGGTTCCGGCGGCACCTTGGCTGGCGTGGCTGACGGTCTTCGGGATTTCAATCCCGATATCAAGATCGGTCTGGCCGACCCGGAAGGTGCGGCCCTCTATGAATTCTACCACAACGGCGTGCTGAAATCCGAAGGCTCCTCCGTCACCGAGGGCATCGGTCAGGGACGCATCACCGCCAATCTGGAAGGTTTCGAACCTGATTTCTCCTACCGCATTTCGGACGCCGAAGCACTTCCAGTGGTGTTCGACCTCGTGGCGAAGGAAGGCCTGTGCCTTGGCGGTTCGAGCGGAATTAACATCGCCGGTGCAATTCGACTTGCCCGTGACCTCGGTCCGGGGCATACAATCGTTACCATTCTTTGCGACTACGGCAACCGCTATCAGTCGAAACTTTTCAACCCGGATTTCCTGCGGTCCAAGGGTCTTCCCGTTCCAGCATGGCTGACGGAAAAAACGCAGATTTCGGTTCCGTACGAAACTGCTTGAGGTCAATGCCCATATGCCTGTGAATGCCCTGTTTCGCGACGACTTCTATCTTTCCACCTGCGGAGCAGTGGTGACGGCGGTTCTCGAAGATGGTGGCATAGAGCTGGATCAGACCTGCTTTTATGCCACATCAGGCGGGCAACCGGGCGATACAGGCCATCTCGAAAGAGCAGATGGCAGCAAGATCGTGCTGGGGCCGACAAAACATGGCGCGGATAAAAGCATCATCATCCATGTCCCGACTGAGGGACAGGCATCTCCGGACATTGGTGAGAAGCTGACGCTGCATATCGATTGGCCGCGTCGCTACAAGCTCATGCGCATGCATACCGCCTGCCATCTTCTCTCCGTCGTCTGCCCGTGGCCGATTACGGGTGCAGCCGTTGGTGAGGAGGAATCGCGCGTTGATTTCGACATGTCCGAGACCATCGACAAGGAAGAGGTCACGGCCAAGCTGATGGCGCTGGTGGACGAGAACCATCCTGTGTTCCTCAAATGGATCACCGATGAGGAACTGGCCGCCAATCCCGATATCGTCAAATCCAAGAATGTCCGCCCACCGCTGGGTCTAGGTCGCGTCAGCGTTGTCTGCATCGGTGAGAACTCTGCGGTTGACAGCCAGCCTTGCGGAGGCACTCATGTGGCCAAGACGCAAGAAGTCGGCGACATCCACATCGCCAAGATTGAAAAGAAGGGTAAGGAAAACCGCCGCTTCCGAATTCGTTTCGGCAAGCCCGGCGCATCCGCCTGATTTCTGGGAGAAATAGAGTGAGCACGGACAAAAGCCGTTTCGTCGTTTCGGCGGATTGGGTCGAGCAGCAGCTTGGAACCCCGCATTTTCGTTTGGTCGATGCCTCCTGGTATCTGCCCGCGCACAAGCGCAACGGCAAAGAGGAGTATGCAGCCGGCCACATTCCCGGCGCTGTATTTTTCGATCAGGATAAAATCGCCGATCACGACACCGGCCTGCCCCACTCGCTGCCCTCGCCCCAATCCTTTGCCGAACAGGTCGGCGAACTCGGCATCGGCGAAAGCGATACGATCGTTGTCTATGACGGTCCGGGTTTCTTCTCCGCACCGCGCGTCTGGTGGATGCTGCGTGTGATGGGCGCCGACAAGGTCTATGTTCTGGATGGCGGTTTGGACGGCTGGAAGGCTGCGGGCAAGCCTCTTGAAACGGGTGTGACGGAAGTAGAACCTGCGACCTTCGAGGTACATTTCAAACCCAAACGCGTCACGTCCTTTTCAGCAATGCGCTCCATCGTTGACAGCGGAGAGCAGCAGATTGCCGATGCCCGTGGTGCAGGACGTTTCACCGGCGAGGAAGCCGAGCCGCGTGCCGGAATGCGGTCTGGCCATATGCCCGGTGCGCGCAACCTGCCCGCCACCGCTTTTTCCGAAAACGGTCATTTCAAGGACTTGCCGACCATCCGCAAAATGATATCGGATGCGGGTATCGACCTCTCGCAGCCGGTCGTCACCAGCTGCGGTTCGGGTGTCACGGCGGCTGTCATCACCCTTGCGCTGGAATCGCTCGGGCATACCGACAATTCGCTTTACGACGGCTCGTGGTCTGAGTGGGGCAGCAGGCAAGACACTGCTATCGTCACCGGCCCAGCCGAACCCATCGAGGAAAAACCGCAAGGGCCGATCAAGGCGCATGTCACGCAATTGGAAATGACGTCTGCACCTAAGGTCAGCCTGCCGGTGCCGGTCAATATTCAGACCGCGATCATGCGCACGACGGATATTCCTCTACACTTTTACCGCTATCTCTACTGGCGCGTTGGCAAGCGTTGGCATTGGCATCAGCGTATGCGCATGAGCGATGCCGAGCTCTCCGCCACGCTGCGCGATCCCGACAATTCCGTTACCGTGCTTTACCTGAACGGTGCGCCCGCCGGTTTCTTCGAGCTTCATAAGATCGATCCCGACGTGACAGAGCTGTCCTATTTCGGCCTGATGGAAGAGGCGATCGGTGCTGGCGTCGGCAAATGGTTTTTGCTTCAGGCGCTTTATTCGGCCTGGCAGGACAATCCGAAAAAGATCACCGTCTCCACCAACACGCTCGACCACCCACGTGCGCTTCAGCTTTACCAGATGATGGGCTTTTCGCCCGTCAGCACCTATGAAACATGGGTCGAGCCGCTGACCGACAGCGAGTATCTGGAAATTTCACGGCGCGGGTAAGCGCTTCCCGCACGCGCCCCCCCTCATGCTGAGGTGCTTTGCCCATCGGGCAAAGCCTCGAAGTATCCGTCTGTGCTGTGCCTCGCAATTCTTGTCCTGCGAGGCCACTGCCGAGCACTTAAGGATGAGGACTGTACCGTCGCTGCTGCCAGGATGATGCCTTTGCCGCGATGGCTAAAGGTTTAAAGCTCCTGTCCTAAATTTACAGCCGTCGGGATTTCCTGAGCCGGGCTGCTTTCCTTCTCGCTGCCACCGGCGGACAGATGCGCGGCGATCAACTCGCCATGGAATTTGGCCATCTCGTAGCAGTAGGTGATCTCACGCTTTTCCGCTGACCAATAGACATCGGGACGTCCACACGTGCGCGCCGTCAGCTTGACCTCGCCTTTGAGCGTATAACCATTGAAGCTGCGGGCGATGAGATCGAGAATCTTCGATTCCTTCACAATGGTCGCGTAGATATCCAGAAACGGGTCATGGGCAGGCTCATAGCGGGCCACGAACGTCGTCGTCCCGGCCTTGGCTACATAGGGCTTCAGTGCTTCGTTCCAGCGTGCGACGGTTTGTGGGTAAGCTGCCTCGCAGGCTTTCCACTCGTCTTTGGGAAGCCCCATCATATCGGCCAGATCGCCATAACCGCCAGCATCCTTGCCCACCATCAGGCACGCCATCTGCCGGTCACGCGTCGTGTTGGGGACAAGCGCAGAATATAAAGGCGCATTGTGCTCCGGCAAAGCCTGCGACGCGCGGGCGAGATACCAGCTGTCGGTGGCGTTGACGATGGCCGTGTCCAGCCACTCCTCATTGGCCTCAAGCATGATGGTTGCGGCCAGTTGATCGGCGGCGTCTTTTCCCGCGTCTGCATCCGGCAGGGACAAGTCTGAAATCAGCATGCGCGACGCCTCGTGATACAGGCTGAAAATCGCATTTCCGATGACAAAATTGACGGTCTGCTGCAATTGCTCGTCAGAAAGATCGTCCAGGGCTGGCGCCGTTTGTGCGTGGGCTGCAGGTGAAAGAAACGAAAACACGGTGACCAGAGATGCGGTCATCAACCTGCGCGGCATGGGCATGAACTTTCCAAAAAGAGGATGTTCGATTGATTGCCACACTCAACGGCACAAGCAATGGGGTGGTTGCCTTTGGACGCAAGAAACGGGTGGATACACGCATGTTTGAAGAGCATAGCGACAAACAAGCAACGCAAAGGAGCCGCTATGACCACGATCATTTTCACCGCCATACATGCCGATGAGGCAGACGCCATTCGCCACGGCGCATTGGATGCCAACGGCCAGAAACCGGAGCGCTCCATCGCATCGGGAAGCTTGCCCTGCCGAGTCTGCCTTGGGCAGATAAAGGACGGAGAAGCCGCGCTTTTGTTGGCGTATCGGCCTTTTCCAAATCTGCAACCCTTCGCCGAGACAGGTCCGATCTTCATTCACGCCGAACCATGCGGCGGCTACACCGCGCAAGAGATATTGCCGCCCATGCTCGAAAGCCCTGATTATATCGTACGCGGATACAGCCATGCCGACCGAATCGTCTATGGCACCGGCGCGGTGACCGCGACAGACAAAATCATAGCGCGAGCGAAAGAGCTGCTGGCAAGCGATGACATCGCCTATGTGCATGTGCGTTCCGCCCGCAACAATTGCTACCAATGCCGTATCGACCGGGCATGAAACGTCATTCCACGTAATTTTACCGAATATTCTAAACGGCCATCAAATCTTCCGTGCGATTTTGACACGATGGAAAAGGGGGCTGACACCATGACCGCCAATCTTAGCATGAAAAATCGCGGCGCAAGCCGAAGCAAAACACGCATTTATGGAACGCTTCAATATTTCAATCAGACGGTAGAGGGCCGCGTGGTCGATCTTTCGGCTACCGGCATGGCACTTGAACTGGAAGGACCGTTTGCCGCGGCCAAAGGAAGCCGCGTGACCGTGCGAAGCGACGATCTCGGCTTCATCGAGGGCACTGTGCAATGGCAACACACGAACCGCCTTGGCCTGCAATTGCAGCTGTCCACCAACACGCTGGCACAGCTGTCCTCCTACTTCCGCTTTTTCCATGAGGAGGTGAAACCGACTTTGGCTGGATAAGATTATTTTACCGGACGGTTTAAAATCCGGGACAAGTCATATGCCTGTCATTTTGATGATGGACTCCTCTGGAATTCGTTTTACGCTGCCTCATCCCTGGCAGCCATGACATCATCGAGGAGTTTCCATGTCTTCGCTTATCGGCCTTCATCCCATCACGCGACGTTCCCTGCTGGGCGGCATCGCCGCATCCTCGGCACTTGTCATGCTGCATCCGTTCGCGGCGCGCGCGCAGGCCAATCAGGCGCATCTGCGCATCATGGAAACGACCGACATTCACGTCCACGTCTTCCCTTACGACTATTACGCCGACAAGCCGAACGACACCTTGGGTCTGGCGCGCACCGCCTCCATCATCGACAGCATCCGTGCGGAAGCCGGCAACTCCATGCTGGTCGATAATGGCGACTTCCTTCAAGGCAACCCGCTGGGCGACTATATTGCTTACGAGCGGGGCATGAAGGCTGGGGACAAGCATCCGGTCATCAATGCCATGAACGTGCTGGGCTATGATTGCGGCACGCTTGGCAACCACGAGTTCAATTACGGGCTCGACTTCATGTTCAACACGCTGGGCGGCGCGGGCTTTCCCTATGTCTGTGCCAACCTGACGAAGGGTCAGCTTGCCTCCGATCCGAAGCATGACGATCTGTTCTTCAAACCCTATGTAATCCTTGAGAAACAGATCAAGGATGGCTCCGGCGCGACAAGCCCGGTCAAGGTCGGCATTATCGGCTTCGTGCCACCACAGATCATGATGTGGGATGCCAAAAACTTGGAAGGCAAGGCGCAGACCCGCGATATCGTCGATGCAGCCAAGGCTTGGGTTCCCGTTATGAAGGAACAGGGTGCCGATATCATCATCGCGCTGTCCCACTCCGGTATCGACGGCACAGGCCAGAGCGACCGCATGGAAAACGCTTCGCTCTATCTGGCGGGCGTCAAGGACATCGATGCCGTGTTCACCGGCCACCAGCATCTCGTCTTCCCCGGCCCCAAGACTTGGGATGGCATCGAGGGTGCTGATCCGGTCAAGGGCACACTGATGGGCAAGCCTGCGGTCATGGGCGGTTTCTGGGGCTCTCACATGGGCCTCATCGATTTGCTGCTGGAAAAGGACGGCAAGAGCTGGAAGATCGTGGACTTCACCAGCGAAGCACGCCCGATCTATCACCGCGACGACAACCGCAAGATCGTGGCCGACGTAAAGGACAAGCCGGAGGTGATCGCCGCCGTCAAGACGGATCACGAAGCGACGCTGGCTTATGTCCGCCGTCCCGTGGGCAAGACATCTGCGCCGCTCTATTCCTACTTTGCGTTGGTGGCCGATGATCCATCCGTACAGATCGTATCCAACGCGCAGACCTGGTACATCAAGGACATGCTAAAGGAAGGTCAATACAAGAACCTGCCGGTGCTATCTGCGGCAGCCCCCTTCAAGGCTGGCGGCCGTGGTGGTGCGGATTACTACACCGATGTCCCGACCGGTGACATCGCGATCAAGAACGTCGCGGACCTCTATCTCTACCCCAACACGGTGCAGGCCGTGCTGATCACGGGTGCGCAGGTCAAGGACTGGCTGGAAATGTCGGCGGGCATGTTCAAAACGGTGGAAGCCGGTGCGAAAGACGCACCGCTGCTGAACCCAGACTTTCCGTCCTACAATTACGATGTCATCGACGGCGTGACCTACCAGATCGACGTTTCCAAGCCACCGAAGTTCGACAAGGACGGCAAGGCGATCAATCCGCAGAGCAACCGCATCGTCAATCTTCAGTTCGATGGCAAGCCCATCGATCCGCAACAGAAATTCGTGGTGGTGACCAACAATTACCGCGCGGGCGGCGGCGGCAAATTTCCCGGCATCGCGTCCGACAAGATCATCTTCGTCGGACCCGATACCAACCGCGATGTCATCGTGCGCTACATCATCGCGCAGGGGACGATCAATCCATCGGCAGACGACAACTGGTCGTTTGCACCCGTAGCCAACACCACGGCGGTTTTTGAAACCGGCCCCAAGGCACGGCAATACGCCAAGGATGTGAAGGGCGCCAAGATCGAAGAAGCCGGTGATGGCGCCGAAGGCTTTGCAAAGTTCCGCCTGATCCTGTGATATGGATTTGTGGGAGGCGTGCTCTCGTCGGTGCGCCTCTCGCTCTCGCAGATTTTACCGCGCAATACGCAGTATTTTAGACGTCGCGGATTTTCGTCGCAAATCCGCCGCGGGGCGAGCGCCAGATGATGACGATATTTTTTCTCGTTACGGAAAACTTTTCTGCCAATCCTCACGTAATGGGTATTGAATAGCTGTTCTTCCGATCTGGCCCGCAGGAGGTCTTCATGTCCGTTTATCATCCGCCCCGCATTCCGTTTTCTGACGTCACGCCGCGTGACGTCTATCTGTCGCGACGCCATTTCCTTGGAGCGGCGGCAGGCATGGCGGCAATCGGTCTGACCGGACATGATGCCGTTGCAGCACCCCTTACCGCCAAGCCCGGCGCTTACAAGCTTGATGAAAAGCTGACACCGCTCGACGCTGTGACGAGCTACAACAATTTCTATGAATTCGGCACGGGCAAATCCGACCCCAAGGAAAATGCCGGAAGCTTCAAGCCGACGCCTTGGACTGTGAAAGTGGATGGGCTCGTCAGCAAGCCGCAGGAATTCGGCATCGAGGACCTGCTGAAATATCCGCTGGAAGAGCGCACCTATCGCATGCGCTGCGTCGAGGGCTGGTCGATGGCCATTCCGTGGATCGGCTTTTCGCTTTCGGCCCTGTTAGACAAGGTCGAGCCGTTGGGCAGCGCTAAATTCGTTTCTTTCGAGACCGTGGTTCGCCCTGAAGAAATGCCGGGCCAGAGCGGCATGTTCCAGCCGCTGGACTGGCCCTATGTCGAGGGACTGCGTCTGGATGAAGCCCGTCACCCTCTGACAATTCTCGCCGTCGGCCTATATGGCGAAACGCTACCCAACCAGAACGGCGCGCCCATCCGGCTCGTCGTTCCCTGGAAATATGGCTTCAAGGGCATCAAGTCCATTGTCCGCATATCCCTCGTCGAGAAACAGCCGGAAACGACGTGGAAGAATTCGAATGCCCGCGAATACGGCTTTTATTCCAACGTCAATCCGAAGGTGGACCACCCGCGCTGGAGCCAGGCCACCGAACAGCGCATCGGCGAAGGCGGTTTCTTCAGCACACAGAGACGGCCGACGCTGATGTATAATGGCTACGAAGAGGTCGCGAGCCTCTATACCGGCATGGATTTGAAGGCGAATTACTGACCATGGCGTTTGCGCTTTCGCTTCCATCGCTGCCCAAGCGCTATCAGCCAGCGGCCATCTGGGCTCTATATATCGTTGGCCTGTCTCCCGGTGTCTGGTACTTCTATCTGGCAGCCACCGGTGGGCTGGGCTTCAATCCCGTCAAGGAATTCGAGCATCTTCTCGGCATCTGGGCGCTGCGCTTTCTCTGTCTCGGCCTCGTCGTCACGCCGCTGCGCGATCTTTTCAACGTCAACCTCATTGCCTACAGGCGGGCACTGGGACTGATCGCATTCTATTATGTTCTGGCGCATTTTGCGGTTTACATAGTGCTTGACCGCGGCCTCATCTTCAGTTCGATCCTCTCGGACATTCTCAAACGCCCCTACATCATGTTCGGCATGGCGGGCCTCGTCATGCTTATTCCGCTCGCGCTTACCTCCAACCGCTGGTCGATCCGCCGCCTCGGCTCGCGCTGGAACACGTTGCACAAACTCTCCTATTTCATCCTGATCGCCGGCATTCTTCATTTCGTGCTGGCGCGCAAGTCGCTGACGCTGGAGCCGGTCTTCTACATATGCGTGATGCTCATCCTGCTCGGCTACCGGTCTGTGCGTCCGGTGATCATGGCGCGAAAGCGGGCTCGTAGAGCAGCTGTGTCTGTCAGACCCGCGTCCCGATAAGCGCAGCCATTCCTATGCCCGCGACATAGCAGGCGATATTCCACAGCGAAAACACGCGCCCGAGCAGCAATGCTCCGGCCGGTGTTGCCCGAAACGCATCCAGCGCTGGAAAATGGAAAAGGCGTATCAGCTCCACAGCAACGGCCGCCAGACAGGCCACAATCACCGCGCCGCGAACAGTTCTGGCTGGCAGGATACTGGCCACGAGCAAATAGACCATTGATCCCCACAGAACAGACCCGCCATATTTCACCACGAAAAATGGCAGTCCGATCGCATAGCCGTAGCGGCGCAACAGCAATCCCACCAGAATCACGCCACAGGCCGCTGTCAGCATTCCAATGCGGCGTGAATAAATGGCGTGCCGATCCTCGATCATGATGTTGCTTTATTTCCGGTTGTTATGACTATATGCAATCTCCCCGCGCAAGAGGATGCCGGATTTGAGCACTGAAACCGCCTACCCCGCAAGCCGTCTGTCCTCGCTCGATGCATTCTTATGCGACGCGCAGCCATGGGGCGAATTGAAGGGCGCCAAGCGCTTCATCGTCGAGTTTCTCTATTTCGGCATCAAGGAAGCGCGCGCCTGCCTTTTTGCGGGTCTGTTTTTCGTGTCGATTTTTCTGGTGCCGCGCGACGGCATTCTCGGATTGCCGCGCTATGATGTGCTGTTGATCATCGCGCTCGCTATTCAGGCCTTCATGATCTGGAGTAAGCTGGAAACACTGGACGAAGCCAAAGCCATTCTCTTGTTTCATGTCGTCGGCTTCGTGCTTGAAGTTTTCAAGACTTCCGGCAGCATCCAGTCCTGGTCCTACCCGGACTTCGCCTACACCAAAGTGCTGGGCGTGCCGCTGTTTTCCGGCTTCATGTATGCAGCGGTTGGAAGCTACGTCATTCAGGCATGGCGTTTGCTGGATGTGCGCATCAAACACCATCCGACCTACTGGATGGCAACCCTGATGGGCATCGCCATCTATCTCAACTTTTTCACCCACCACTATATCGGCGATTACCGCTGGTACATCGCCGCCTGTGCCATTGGCCTTTATGCACGCGCCACCGTCATCTATCGCCCCTATGATCGCGAGCGCAAAATGCCATTGCTGCTCTCCTTCATCCTGATCGGCTTTTTCGTCTGGCTGGCAGAAAACATCTCAACCTTCTTCGGCATCTGGAAATATCCAAACCAGCTGGGGGCATGGTCGGTCGTTCACATCGGCAAGTGGAGTTCATGGTCCCTGCTGGTCATCATGACGTTTTCCATCGTCTCTCACCTCAAGCATATCAAGAGCCGGATTTACGTGCCGGAGTGAGTTGATAGGCAGCAATGAGAGCAACTGAACACGTCGAGCGCAGGTTCAACAGATGGAGTATTGTTCTTTCCGTCCTGCTCCATGGCTTTATCTGCACCGTTGTAATCCTCATGCCCTCGCCTTCCCCAAACTCTGCGGTGCAAGAGGACGCCATAAATGTGGAAATCGTCACGTCGCCTTTGCCTAATGCCCAAGAAAGGCCAGCACAGCCGCCTGCACCGAGAGATGACCTCCTGCCCTCGCCTGCCCAACCAATCATTTCTCCGCCAAGCAAACCCGATACAAGCCCGGCCGTAGCGCCGCCCCAGGCATTACGCCAAAAGAACGAACCGACATTCGTAAAACCCTCACAAATGCTCTCGGAAGACGTTCTTGCAGATCACCGCAGCAGCCAAGCCAGAGACGCGCTGAGACAGCTTGCCCCAGCTGATCAGATCGAACAGCTCTGTAATCTGGAAGCAATGGCTCAGATCGGAGCATGGAACAAGGAACTTCAGCCTGACCGAATCGTGGCCTATGCCATGGCCGACACCAAGATGTCAGGCAACGATTTTGTTGCTGAAGGAGCGGCGGTCCATAGCGAGCATGATTGGTATTCACTTCGGTTTAAATGTCAGCTGACGTCCGATCGAAAGAAAGTCGTCGCCTTCGAATTCATGTTGGGTGCCTCCATTCCACGCAATCAATGGGTCGAGCACAACCTTCCCTATGAAGATGAGCAGTTCGACTGAAAACTCGACGGTGGATGGTAAGCGTCTGGTTTCTTTTTTTGCACGACTTGCTCCAGGTGTCGTCTCAGCGGAAACACTGAGATAAGCAAGCTACCGTTCACTAAGAAAGTCTGTGAGCGCATCACCTTCCAGTCTAAAATAGACCTTTTCCTCGACCCGACTTGCTCCTAATCGATCATAGAAAGCCAAGGCTTTAAGATTGCTCGTCTCTGCTGTCCAATCAAACCGGATACAATTCCGTTCGACCGCTATTGTCGCTAGATACATCATCAATTTGCGACCGAGGTTTTGCGACCGAGCATTTGCAGAGACGAAAAGATCTTTCATGTAGAGAGTGCCGCGGCCTTCAGGCCCTGGATAAACGACTGCAAAAGTAGCGAACCCCGCAGGCGTTGAGCCGATGTACGCTATAGCGGCCTCTACGGATTTAGGTGACGACTCCAACGTTCTCAACGCCGCTTCGTGTCCGCCTTCGCTGCTCCCGAAGTAATGCTGCAGGCAGTCAGACATAATTGCAGAAAGATCTGCCAGCTCGTTCGTTGAAGCTAGGCGCAATACCGGTTCAGTGGTCATTCTTTCATCCATAAAAAGCCGCCGTTTAAACGACTCACTCCAATAAAGCCATCGGCGCCTGTAAAAAGTGCGAGCAGATGCGCTTGGCCGTCGACCCCACCCCTCTCTCCCCCCAAACAAAAAAAAGCCGGACGATCGCTCGTCCGGCTTTTTTGTTTCATCCCCGTAAGGGACAAATATTATGCAGCTTCTGCTTCAGCAGCCTCTGCAGCAACGCGGGCCTTGTCGGCCTTGCCCTTGGCGTCTACGTCGCGCTCGACGAATTCTACAACAGCCAGAGCTGCGTTGTCGCCCTGACGATAGCCAGCTTTCATGATACGCAGGTAGCCGCCGTTGCGGGTTGCGTAACGTTCAGCGATGGCGTCGAAGAGCTTGCGGACGGCGTCCTGATCCTTGATCTGCGAAAGGGCCTGACGACGAGCGTGCAGGTCGCCGCGCTTGCCGAGCGTCACGAGACGTTCGACGATCGGGCGGATTTCCTTCGCCTTTGGCAGAGTTGTAACGATCTGCTCATGGGTGATGAGCGAAGCAGCCATGTTGGCAAACATTGCCTTGCGGTGGCTGGCGGTTCTATTGAGCTTGCGGCCTGAATTTCCGTGGCGCATTGCTATTCTCCTTTATGCAGGTTCCTATCCGGGCCTGCCGTTTCCTGGCACATGCAGGCGATGTGCCTGCTGTTTGACGGGGAAAGGCAGTCTTTAAAGGGCCTGCCTTTTTATTTGTTAATACTGATCTTCGTAACGCTTAGCGAGATCTTCGATGTTCTCTGGCGGCCATGCTGGCACTTCCATGCCGAGGTGCAGACCCATGGAAGCGAGAACTTCCTTGATTTCGTTGAGCGACTTGCGACCAAAGTTCGGCGTGCGAAGCATTTCGGCTTCTGTCTTCTGAATGAGATCGCCAATGTAGACGATGTTGTCGTTCTTCAGGCAGTTTGCCGAACGAACGGACAGTTCCAACTCGTCGACCTTCTTGAGAAGCGCCGGGTTGAATGCCAGTTCGGTCACAGATTCTTCTTCTGCTTCCTTCTGCGGCTCGTCGAAGTTGACGAAGACGCCGAGCTGGTCCTGAAGAATGCGAGCGGCAAAGGCAACGGCGTCTTCGCCGGAAACCGAACCGTTGGTCTCGATCGTCATGATCAGCTTGTCGTAGTCCAGAACCTGACCTTCACGGGTGTTTTCCACCTTGTAGGACACTTTCTTGACCGGAGAATAAAGGCTGTCCACCGGAATAAGACCGATAGGAGCGTCTTCAGCGCGGTTTCGATCTGCAGGCACGTAGCCCTTGCCGTTGTTGACGGTGAACTCCATGCGGATTTCAGCGCCTTCATCCAGCGTGCAGATGACGTGGTCGGGGTTGAGGATTTCGATGTCGCCAACCGTCTGGATATCACCAGCTGTTACCGAACCTGGACCCTGCTTGCGCACGACCATGCGCTTGGAATCGTCACCATCCATCTTGATGGCGATTTCCTTGATGTTCAGAACGATGTCCGTCACGTCTTCCCGAACGCCGGGAATGGAGGAGAACTCGTGCAGAACACCATCAATCTGAACCGCTGTGACAGCGGCGCCACGCAGAGACGACAAGAGAACGCGGCGAAGCGCGTTACCGAGCGTCAGACCGAAACCGCGTTCCAGCGGCTCGGCAACCAAGGTTGCCTTGGTGCGGCTGGAAGACGTGAACTCGACCTTGTTCGGCTTGATCAGTTCCTGCCAATTCTTTTGAATCATCTTTAAACCTTCCGTTCGCCGCCACCATCCAATCGTGGCGGACCGAGCATGATTACCGAGAGGAACCAAAAGGTTCATCGGATGGTTTGAAGCGTCGGAAGACCGGTCAAGCCGGCAACCCACACGTCGATTACGCGAAAATTCCGCCAGACCAAAGGTGAGGCGGAATTCCCAAACAGAAACGCGTTATACGCGACGCTTCTTGCGCGGGCGGCAACCGTTGTGCGGGATCGGCGTCACATCGCGAATGGAGGTGATCATGAAACCGGCAGCCTGGAGAGCGCGAAGTGCAGACTCACGGCCAGAACCTGGACCGCAAACCTCTACCTCAAGCGACTTCATGCCATGTTCCTGAGCCTTCTTGGCGCAATCTTCAGCAGCGATCTGGGCAGCAAACGGTGTCGACTTACGCGAACCCTTGAAACCCTTTGCACCAGCAGACGACCAGGCAATAGCATTGCCCTGTGCGTCGGTGATGGTGATCATCGTGTTGTTGAAGGTCGAGTTGACGTGCGCAACACCCGATGTGATATTTTTACGTTCGCGACGTTTAACGCGAGTGGCTTCCTTGGCCATGGTATACCTTTCGTTGATCTCGTCACCGCCGTAACACCAGCGGCTACACCGGCGATCAGCCTAAACAAGGCCTCTCGCCAAACTCAGAAAGGCTGGTGCGGCTTGCACCAGCCCTCCCTTTCCGGAAAACCGGAAAATTACTTCTTCTTACCAGCAATCGCCTTCGCTGGACCCTTGCGGGTACGAGCGTTGGTGTGCGTGCGCTGACCGCGAACTGGCAGGCCGCGACGGTGACGAAGGCCACGGTAGCAACCCAGATCCATCAGACGCTTGATGTTCATCGCGGTTTCGCGACGAAGATCACCCTCGACGCGGTAATCGCGGTCGATGGCTTCACGGATCTGAAGGACTTCTGCGTCCGTCAGCTGATGAACGCGCTTTTCAGCCGGAATACCGACCTTGTTCACAATTTCTTGCGCGAATTTCGAACCAATCCCGTGAATATAGGTCAAGGCGATAACAACGCGCTTAGCCGTCGGGATGTTGACGCCAGCGATACGTGCCACGTCTATTCTCCTTGCGTTCCAGTTGCCATCCGGCAAGTGGTGCTTTCATTTGAGCGGCACGATTTTGCCGCCAGTTCAAATTCCTGTTCGTAACACGTCAAAACGACCGAACTCGGACTTTCCTTCCCTAAAGGAAAATCCGCGCCAGTCGCTTGGGTTGTCGCGAGTTGGCGCGGTGTAACGGAATCGGTTCAAAAAAGCAACCGGCCCCGTTAAGATTCTTTAGTTACGCGCAACTGAGGCTGCGGAGTCGGCACTTTTTTCAAGAACACCTTCGATTGCAGCCGTGACGACGTCGACATGCGCCATACCGTCCAGCACGACAAGCTCGCCCTGCCCCTGATAGTATTCGGACAATGGCGCGGTCTTCTCGCGATATTCCGACAGGCGCTTACGAAACGATTCCGGATTATCATCGGAGCGGACCGTGCCACCCGCCGCAACCGTTTCGGCCACGCGGTTTTCGATTCGGCGCACCAGCGCGTCCTCGTCCACCTTCAACTCGATCACAGCATCGAGGTCGAGACCTTTGGCACGAAGGTTTTCGCTCAGCACCTTAGCTTGCGGAACCGTGCGTGGGTAACCATCGAGGATGAACCCCTTGGCACAGTCCGCATGCTCTATCCGTTCGGAAACGATCTGGTTGACGATGTCGTCAGATACGAGACCACCCGCGTCCATGACTTCCTTGGCTCGTTTGCCAATCTCAGACCCATCGCTGACGGCAGCACGAAGCATATCGCCGGTCGACAGTTGTGGAATGCCATACTTATCCGTCAGGCGCTTTGCCTGAGTGCCCTTGCCTGCACCCGGTGGTCCCAAAAATATCAGTCTCATCGTCCCCTCTTTCCTCCACGCAATTTCGATTTCTTGATCAGCCCCTCATACTGCTGGGCGATCAGGTGACCCTGAATCTGTGCCACGGTATCAAGAGTTACACTGACTACGATCAAAAGCGAAGTCCCACCAAGGGCTAATGGTATGCCCGTCCGCGCAATCAGCGTTTCAGGCAGAATACAGACGAAGACGAGATAGACCGCACCGACGAGGGTGATTCTGGTCAAGACGTAGTCGATGTATTCAGCCGTGCGCTCGCCAGGACGAATGCCAGGAATGAAGCCACCATGCTTCTTCAGATTGTCAGCGGTGTCCTTCGGATTGAAGACGATCGCCGTGTAGAAGAAGGCGAAGAAGGCGATCAGAAGACCATAAAGCAGCATAAACAGCGGCTGGCCGTGCTGGAGCGACGCGATAACGGTCGTTGCCCATGGCGGCAGGTTGGTGCTGTTGGTGAAGCCGGCGGCCGTTGCAGGAAGCAGCAGCAGCGATGATGCGAAAATGGCAGGAATGACGCCAGCCGTGTTCAGCTTCAAAGGAAGGTGCGACGTATCGCCCTGGAACATCCGGTTGCCGACTTGCCGCTTCGGATATTGGATCAGAAGACGACGCTGTGCACGCTCTACAAAGACGATCAGGGCGATAACGCCGATGGCGACAAGGAGAACAGTGAGAATCAGTGGTGTCGAAATCGCGCCCTGACGACCAAGCTCTAGCGTACCTGCAAGCGCCTTCGGCAGGCCGGCTGCGATACCGGCGAAGATGATCAGAGAAATACCGTTTCCGATACCACGCGACGTGATCTGCTCACCGAGCCACATCAGGAACATCGTACCGCCGAGAAGCGTGATGACCGTGGACACGCGGAAGAACCAGCCAGGATCGACCACGAGCCCTGCCCCGCTTTCAAGACCTGCTGCAATGCCATAGGCTTGCAGGGTGCCGAGAAGCACGGTGCCGTAACGGGTGTACTGGTTGATGATCTTGCGGCCCGCTTCGCCTTCCTTTTTCAAGGCTTCGAGCGACGGCACGACCGAGGTCATGAGCTGCACGATGATTGATGCGGAAATGTAAGGCATGATGCCGAGCGCGAAGATCGCCATGCGCTCTACGGCGCCGCCCGCAAACATGTTGAAGAGACCGAGAATTCCGTTGGCCTGCCCCTGGAAGGCGCGTGCGAAAGCTTCCGGGTTCAAACCTGGAAGCGGAATATGCGTGCCAAGGCGATAAACGAGAAGTGCGGCAAGGGTAAACCAAAGACGCTTTTTCAGATCTTCAGCTTTCGCGAAGGTCGAAAAATTCAGGTTTGAGGCCAGTTGTTCCGCTGCTGAAGCCATAAATTTCTCCGCATGACCCTTGTCCAGCGGCACGGAAACCGGCAATTCCGGAAAAGGTCTAAAAGATACTGGTTCAAAAACCGGGCTTCGGACGGATCACGGCTTTTTCGCCGAAATCATGCCTCACCCTTGTTTTCGTTCGTCCGTTTCGCATTCCGCTGAACGCTTGCGAACTGTGAGGCTCTCCCCGCGACACGAGCGCATCGCTTGAGAGTATCCGCATAATCTTTGTTTAATCGATTAGGATTCAAAGGCTTATGCGACTTCTAGCGCAAACGCCCGGAGTGAAACACACCGGGCGTTCGTTGTCTTATATTACTCTGCGGCTTCGGCTGCAACAGCAAGAAGCTTGATGGAACCACCAGACTTCTCGATTTTTTCAACGGCAGACTTGGAAGCGCCGGCAACTTCGAAGGAAACCTTCGTCGTCAGCTCGCCGTCAGCCAGAATGCGAACGCCGTCTTTCAGGCGGCGGATAACGCCAGCAGCCTTGAGGGCAGCAGCATCAACAGTCGTCTTGGCATCGAGCTTGCCGGCATCGATAGCAGCCTGAACGCGGCCGATAGATACTTCTGCATATTCAGATGCGAAGATGTTGGTGAAGCCACGCTTTGGCAGACGACGGTAGATTGGCATCTGGCCGCCTTCGAAGCCGTTGACTGCAACGCCAGAACGAGCCTTCTGACCCTTGACGCCGCGACCACCGGTCTTGCCCTTACCGGAACCGATACCGCGACCTACGCGGATACGATCCTTGGTAGAACCTTCGTTGTCTTTAATTTCATTGAGTTTCATGATGACTTCCTCCGTCTCACTTCTCGTCTACGACGCGAACGAGATGCTGGACAGCACGGATCATGCCGCGAACAGCTGGGGTATCTTCCAGAGTGCGCTGACGGTGCATCTTGTTGAGACCCAGGCCGATCAGCGTCTGGCGCTGAACCGCAGGGCGGCGAATGGGGCTGCCGATCTGTTCGACCGTAACAGTCGTCTTGGCTTCAGTAGTCTTCTTGGCCATGATACTGCTCCTTATTCTTCAGCAGCGTTGCCGGAAGCGGCGCGGCGAGACTGAAGGGTCGCATACTTGAGACCACGCTGTGCAGCGACGTCCTTCGGATGAACCTGGTGCTTCAAGGCGTCGAACGTTGCACGAACCATGTTGTATGGGTTCGAGGAACCGGTCGACTTGGCAACGACGTCATGAACGCCGAGCGTTTCGAAAACAGCGCGCATCGGGCCACCAGCGATAATACCGGTACCGGCCTTTGCAGAGCGCAGAAGAACCTTGCCAGCGCCATGACGACCATTGACGTCGTGGTGAAGCGTGCGGCCATCGCGCAGCGGTACAAAGATCAGATCGCGCTTTGCGCTTTCCGTTGCCTTGCGGATTGCTTCAGGCACTTCACGAGCCTTGCCGTGACCAAAGCCAACGCGGCCCTTCTGGTCGCCAACAACGACGAGTGCAGCAAAACCGAAACGACGGCCGCCCTTAACAACTTTAGCAACGCGGTTGATCGCTACCAGCTTGTCAACGAATTCGCTGTCGCGCTCTTCGCGGTTCTGGCGGTCGTCGCGAGAACCTCTTTTTTCCTGTGCCATTGTCCTTTTCCTTTTTCTTTTACGGGTGGAACGGCAAACGAAAAGACCATCGGCTTCATTGCTGAAACCCGCATGGTCCGGTGAAATCCGCCCGGAACATTGCCCGGGCGGAAAAGTCTTAGAAGTTCAGACCGCCTTCGCGGGCAGCTTCAGCCAAAGCCTTAATGCGGCCGTGGTAAATGAAGGCGCCGCGATCGAATACGACATCCTTGACGCCAGCCTTGCCGGCGCGTTCAGCAACGAGCTTGCCAACTGCGGCAGCTGCTGCAACGTCTGCACCTGTCTTCAAAGACGAGCGCAGATCCGTGTCGAGTGTGGAGGCGGACGCAAGCGTCTTGCCGGCCACATCATCGATGACCTGAACGTAGATGTTCTTCGACGAGCGATGAACCGACAGGCGCGGGCGACCGTTGGCAACCGCCTTAATCTGGCGGCGCACGCGGCTCGCGCGACGTGCAAGTGCTTCTTTCCTGCTAGCCATTTCGCGTGATCCTTACTTCTTCTTGCCTTCTTTGCGGATGATCCGTTCTTCAGCGTACTTGACGCCTTTGCCCTTGTAGGGCTCGGGACCACGGTATTCGCGGATTTCCGCGGCAACCTGACCGACCTGCTGCTTGTTGATACCCGAAACGATGATTTCCGTTGGCTTCGGAACGGCAATCGTGATGCCTTCCGGAGTCTGGTAAACCACGTCGTGGCTGAAACCGAGTGCCAGCTGCAGGTTCTTGCCCTGCATGGCAGCACGATAACCAACGCCGTTGATTTCGAGCTTGCGTTCGTAACCGTCCTTGACACCCTTGAAGATGTTCTCGACCATCGTGCGGGACATGCCCCACTTGG
Organism: Agrobacterium rubi TR3 = NBRC 13261; assembly: GCF_000739935.1. Taxonomy (GTDB): domain Bacteria; phylum Pseudomonadota; class Alphaproteobacteria; order Rhizobiales; family Rhizobiaceae; genus Agrobacterium; species Agrobacterium rubi. The sequence goes on from NZ_BBJU01000015.1 coordinate 139,490, forward strand.
AACGAGCTTCCTTGCTGTCGTTGGACGGCGTTACGGACACCGCGTTATCTTCCAGTTTAACCTGGACTTCGTCATTGGCGACGAAGAACAGTTCACCCTTAGGACCCTTGGCAGTAATCTTCTGGCCGTCGACACTGGCCGTCACACCTGCAGGAACCTGAACGGGCTTTTTACCGATACGAGACATATTTCTATCCTGTCTGTCCGTTAAGGAGATCCTTGCTCAGTCTTAGAAGACCGAGCAAAGAACCTCGCCACCAACGTTCTGTTCGCGAGCCTGGTGATCGGCCATCACACCCTTCGGAGTCGAAAGGATGGTGATGCCGAGGCCGTTCGCGACCTGCGGGATGGACTTGACCGAGACATAAACTCGGCGGCCCGGCTTGGAAACGCGGCCGATCTCACGGATCACGGACGCGCCTTCGTAGTATTTCAGTTCGATGGTGAGTTCGGACTTGCCGTTCTCAAAATCAACCTTCGAATAACCGCGAATGTAGCCTTCAGCCTGAAGCACGTCGAGAACGCGTGCACGCAGGCTGGATGCTGGTGTGTTGACCGAAGACTTGCGACGGGCTGCACCATTGCGGATTCGGGTGAGCATATCACCCAACGGATCAGTCATTGTCATGTGCCCGTCTCCTTACCAGCTCGACTTGACAATACCCGGCACCTTGCCGGAATTGCCCAACTCGCGAAGCGCAATACGCGACATCCCAAGTTTGCGATAGAACGCGCGCGGACGGCCCGTTACTTCGCAGCGGTTGCGGATACGCGTCTTCGAGCCGTCACGCGGCAGCGAAGCGAGCTTCAGAGTTGCCTGGAACCGCTCTTCGATCGGAAGGGACTGGTTCATGACAATTGCCTTCAGGGCGGCGCGCTTGCCAGCCTGGGAGGCAACCGTCTTGCGGCGGCGCTTGTTCTTTTCAACTGCGCTTGTTTTCGCCATATCGGAGTTCCTTTTCTACGCTCGTCGTTACGGTTACTGACGGAACGGGAAGTTGAACTCTGTCAAAAGAGCCCGCGCTTCGTCGTCCGAGTTCGCCGTCGTGCAAACGATGATGTCCATGCCCCACATCTGATCAACCTTATCGTAGTTGATCTCTGGGAACACAATGTGCTCCTTGATGCCCATGGCGAAGTTGCCACGGCCGTCAAAGCTCTTGGGGTTCAGACCCCGGAAGTCGCGAACGCGCGGAAGCGCGATGTTGACTAGACGATCAAGGAATTCGTACATGCGTGCGCCACGAAGAGTAACCTTCGCGCCGATTGGCATGTGTTCGCGAACCTTGAAGCCCGCGATGGAATTGCGAGCCTTGGTGATGACAGGCTTCTGACCGGCAATAGCAGCCAGATCGCCAGCAGCGACTGTCGGCTTCTTGGAGTCAGCGGTTGCTTCACCAACGCCCATGTTGATGACAATCTTGTCCAGCTTGGGGATCATCATAACGTTTGCGTAGGAGAACTTCTCCTGCATTGCGCCACGAATACGGGAAACGTATTCAGCCTTGAGACGCGGCTCGTACTTGGACTCAGCCATCGATCACTTCTCCCGAACGCTTGGCCACACGGACCTTCTTGCCGTCGACAACCTGGAAACCAACGCGAGTTGGCTTGCCATCCTTATCGGCGATGGCGAGGTTGGAAATGTGCAAGGAAGCTTCCTTGTTGATGATGCCGGCTTCCTGGCCCTGGGTCTGGCGCTGGTGACGTTTCACCATATTGACGCCACTCACAAAAGCCCGATCTTCTTTCGGCAAAACCTGTGTTACTTCGCCGGTACGGCCCTTGTCCTTACCGGTCAATACGACAACCTTGTCGCCTTTACGAATTTTCTGCATCGCTATCGCTCCTTACAGTACTTCTGGAGCCAGCGAGATGATCTTCATGTGGTTCTTGGCGCGAAGTTCGCGTGGAACCGGTCCGAAGATACGGGTGCCGATCGGCTCTTTCTTGTTATCGATAAGAACAGCTGCGTTGTTATCGAAACGGATGACGCTGCCATCAGCGCGGCGGATGTCTTTAGCGGTACGCACAACAACCGCCTTCATCACGTCGCCCTTTTTAACGCGGCCGCGCGGAATGGCTTCCTTGATCGAAACGACAATGATGTCGCCAACGGAAGCATACTTGCGCTTCGAGCCGCCCAGCACCTTGATGCACATGACACGACGTGCGCCGGAATTATCCGCCACGTCGAGGTTTGTTTGCATCTGAATCATGTCAGGTCGCCTTCTTGTTGTTACCGGACCGGTTGGGCAAGTTTATCAAACAGCCCCCTGTTCCAGCTTATGAATGTCTCTGTTTTCGCGCGGAATTATCGTGACAGGGTGGTTTCCTAACGGACCTTCCGTGCGCATCAAAGCAAAAGAACGCCCGTGAACGAGCGTTCTTGCGCTGTTTCATACAGACTTTCGCGCATATAGCAAGACCTGCGCGAAAATCAGTTGAAATTATGCCTGGGCGGAAACAACCGTCCAGCGCTTATCCTTGGAGATCGGTGCACATTCCTCGATGGAAACGACATCGCCGATCTTGAATTGATTGTTTTCGTCGTGCGCCTTGTATTTTTTCGAGCGACGAACGGTCTTCTGAAGCAGCGGGTGAGCGAATCGACGCTCAACACGAACTACGACAGTCTTCTCGTTCTTGTCGGACACAACGACGCCCTGCAGAATGCGTTTAGGCATATTATTCTTCCTTTAGGCCTTGGCTTCTGCCGCCTTCTGGCGGGCAATGGTTTTCACGCGGGCGATGTCCTTGCGGACTTCGTCGATGCGCGAGGACTTTTCCAGCTGGCCGGTTGCCTTCTGAAAGCGCAGGTTGAACTGCTCTTTCTTCAGGTCGGCAAGCTTGTCCTTGAGCTGATCGGCGCTGAGGCCGCGAACGTCTTCGGCTTTCATGGTGCCTGCTCCTTACTCTGCGATGCGCTGAACGAAGCGCGTCTTAACCGAGAGCTTGGCAGCGCCGAGACGAAGCGCCTCACGGGCGATCTCCTCGGAAACACCGTCGATCTCGAACATCATACGACCAGGCTTGACCTTGCAAGCCCAGTATTCAACAGAACCCTTGCCCTTACCCATACGAACTTCGGTCGGCTTCGCCGTAACCGGAGTGTCTGGGAATACGCGGATCCACACACGACCAGCGCGCTTCATGTAACGCGTGATCGCGCGGCGGGCCGCCTCGATCTCGCGCGCGTTCACGCGGTTCGGTTCCTGCGACTTCAAGCCGAATTCACCGAATGCCAGGTCAAAGCCGCCCTTGGCCACACCTTTAATGCGACCCTTAAACTGCTTACGGTACTTAGTACGCTTTGGCTGCAACATTTTCTAACTTCTCCGAGCTTATCTTTCGCCAGCGTCAATCAAGCGTTTTCGCGGCGACGGTCGCCACGATCACCGCGCTGCTCACGGCTTGCAGGGCCCTGTGCATCGCCTTCTAGACCACGACGTTCAGAAGCCATCGGATCGTGCTCAAGGATTTCGCCCTTGAAGATCCAGACCTTGATGCCGCAGATGCCGAATGCCGTTGTAGCTTCCGCTACACCGTAATCGATGTCTGCACGCAGCGTGTGCAATGGAACGCGGCCTTCGCGGTACCATTCGGTACGAGCGATTTCAGCGCCGCCAAGACGACCACCGCAAGTGATCTTGATGCCTTCGGCACCCAGACGCAGTGCGGACTGAACAGCACGCTTCATCGCACGGCGGAAAGCCACGCGGCGTTCGAGCTGCTGAGCAATCGACTGAGCAACGAGCGTTGCGTCGATTTCCGGCTTGCGCACTTCAACAATGTTGAGGTGCGTTTCAGACGCCGTCATCTCAGAAATCTTCTTGCGAAGCTTCTCGATGTCTGCACCCTTCTTGCCGATGATCAGACCCGGACGAGCCGAGTGAATGGTCACGCGGCACTTCTTGTGCGGACGTTCGATGACGACCTTAGCGATGCCAGCCTGCTTCAATTCCTTGGTCAGGTAAGCACGGATCTTCAGGTCTTCGTGCAGAAGCTTGCCGTATTCGGCAGTGTCTGCATACCAGCGGCTATCCCAAGTGCGGTTGATACCGAGGCGGAAGCCGATTGGATTGATTTTCTGACCCATTATGCGGCCTCCCCTTTTTCTTCCACTTCACGAACAACGATCGTCAAGTGTGCGAAAGGCTTCTCGATACGCGAAGCACGGCCACGGCCACGAGCATGGAAACGCTTCATGGTGATGGACTTGCCGACATAGGCCTCGGCGACGACGAGAGCGTCGACGTCGAGATCATGGTTGTTTTCCGCGTTTGCGATTGCCGATTCGAGCGTCTTCTTGACAGTCGAAGCAATGCGCTTGCGGGAGAATTCGAGCTCGGCGAGAGCGCGATCAACCTTCTTGCCACGGATAAGAGCGGCAACCAGGTTCAGTTTCTGGGGGCTGACGCGAAGCGTACGGGCAATGGCCTGAGCCTCATTGTCCTTCAGCCGGCGTTCGGTCTTAGCCTTCGCCATGATTACTTCCTCTTTGCCTTCTTGTCCGCACCATGACCGTAATAGGTCCGGGTCGGAGAGAATTCACCGAACTTGTGTCCGACCATGTCTTCGTTGACCGAGACGGGCACATGCTTGCTGCCGTTGTAGACGCCGAATGTCAGACCAACGAACTGCGGCAGGATCGTGGAGCGACGGCTCCAGATCTTGATCACTTCATTGCGTCCGCCTTCACGTACCTTCTCAGCCTTAGTGAGAAGATAGCCGTCAACAAACGGACCTTTCCATACTGAACGAGCCATTTGAGAGTTCCTCTCTTACTTCTTGCGCTGATGGCGCGAACGCATGATGAACTTGTCGGTCGACTTGTTGGAGCGAGTCCGCTTGCCCTTTGTGGGTTTACCCCACGGTGTCACCGGATGGCGACCACCAGACGTACGACCTTCACCACCACCATGAGGGTGATCGACAGGGTTCATCACGACACCGCGAACGTGAGGCTTCTTGCCGCGCCAGCGTGAACGACCAGCTTTGCCGTCGTTGATGTTGCCATGATCGGCATTCGAGACAGCGCCGATCGATGCGAGGCAAGAGCCATGCACCAGACGCTGCTCACCGGAGTTCAAGCGAAGGATCGCCATCCCTGCATCGCGACCAACGAGCTGAACATACGTACCGGCGGAGCGGGCAATCTGACCACCCTTGCCTGGCTTCATCTCGACGTTGTGGATGATCGATCCGACTGGGATGTACTGAAGAGGCATTGTGTTGCCTGGCTTCACGTCCACCTGCTTTTCGGAGGCGATCACCTTGTCACCGGCAGCAATACGCTGTGGCGCGAGAATGTAAGCCTGTTGGCCGTCCGTGTATGTCACGAGCGCGATGAATGCGGTGCGGTTAGGGTCATATTCCAGACGCTCGACCGTACCTTCAACGTCGAATTTACGACGCTTGAAGTCTACCAGACGGTAGGTCCGCTTGTGACCGCCGCCCTGAAAACGAACGGTGATCCGGCCCTGATTGTTACGGCCACCCTTCGAGCTGAGGCCCTCTGTAAGAGCCTTTACCGGCTTGCCCTTGTAGAGCGAAGAACGGTCCACGATAACCAGCTGACGCTGGCTTGGCGTGGTCGGATTGAAACTTTTCAATGCCATTGTATTTGTTCCCTTTTGGGTCTTTGCCCGCTTGGGCCTAACCTTTTAGAGTCCGGTGGACACGTCTATGGATTGACCTTCGGCCAGCGTAATGATGGCCTTTTTGACATCCTTACGCTTACCAGCGAATCCACGGAAACGACGAGTCTTACCCTTGCGGATAAGCGTGTTCACTGCCGTGACCTTGACGCCGAAGAGTGCTTCGACTGCAGCCTTGATTTCAGGCTTCGAAGCATCTTTGGCGACGTTGAATACGACCTGGTTCTGTTCAGAGACCAGCGTCGACTTTTCCGTGATCGAAGGAGATACGATCACATCGTAGTGGCGAAGATCCGTCATTTGAACCGCTCCTCGAGGGCTTCAACCGCAGCCTTGGACAGCACGAGCTTGCCGCGGCGCAGGATGTCGTAAACATTGATGCCCTGAATCGGCAGAACGTCCACGTTAGGAATGTTCTGAGCTGCGAGCTTGAAGTTGCCATCAAGTTCTGCGCCGCCGATTACGAGAGCGTTGGTCAGGCCAAGCGTTGCGAAGTGGCCAAGCAGGCCCTTTGTCTTTGCATCGGTCGCAACGAGCTGATCGACGATGATCAGTTCTTCGGACTTCAGCTTTGCAGACAAAGCGTGACGCAGAGCAAGCGCACGAACCTTCTTTGGAAGATCATGAGCGTGGCTACGAACGACTGGGCCGTGGGCCTTGCCGCCGCCGCGGAACTGCGGTGCGCGAGCAGAATGGTGACGAGCGCGGCCCGTACCCTTCTGCTTGTACATCTTTGCACCCGTACGGGAAACTTCCGAACGGTTCTTGGTCTTGTGCGTTCCCTGCTGCTTCTTGGCAAGCTGGTAACGAACCATGCGGGCCAGGATATCCTGGCGTGGGTCGAGGCCGAAAATTTCGTCCGACAGGGATACCGTGCCGGCGTCTTTTCCCTCGAGGGTTTTGACGTTCAATTCCATGATGAGGCTCCCTTACTTCGCTGCCGACTTAACGGCGTCGCGGACGATGATCCAGGAACCCTTGGAACCGGGAACGGCGCCCTTCACGAGGATCAAACCGCGACCCTCATCGGTCGAAACCACTTCCAGGTTCTGGGTGGTGACGCGCGTGCTGCCCATGTGACCAGCCATGCGCTTGCCCTTCCAGACCTTGCCCGGATCCTGGTTCGAACCAGTCGAACCATGGGCACGGTGCGAGACGGAGTTACCGTGAGAAGCGCGACCACCACCGAAGTTGTGACGCTTCATGGAACCCGCAAAGCCCTTACCGATCGTGGTGCCGGTAACGTCTACCAGCTGGCCTGCCTGGAAATGATCTGCGGTCAGTGTTGCACCGACGTCGATGAGGTTTTCGGGGGACACCCGGAACTCAACGAGCTTTGCTTTCGGCTCGACGCTGGCGGCGGCGAAATGACCGCGGAGTGCCTTTGTCGTATTCTTGACCTTGGACTGGCCTGCACCGAGCTGAACTGCGGTGTAGCCATTCTTGTCTTCTGTGCGCTGGGAAACAACCTGTACGTTGTCCAAACGCAGTACCGTTACTGGGATATGCTCACCGGCGTCGTTATAGACCCGGGTCATACCCACTTTCTGTGCAATCACACCTGAACGCATTGGTTCAATCCTCTTGCGAGCCTTGAAGGGAGAACCCTCTGTGGCCTTTGTTAAGGAGTTCCCTTCGACATCTCACGACGTTTCCGGTCTCCGGATTGGAAGTCGTTGGATTGCTCCACGTACCTTCCTTGTTATATCGGCCCTCGCTTTCGCAAGGTCAGGCCGAGGTCTTAGAGCTTGATTTCGACGTCAACGCCAGCAGCCAGGTCGAGCTTCATCAAAGCATCGACGGTCTGTGGGGTTGGGTCTACGATATCGAGAAGACGCTTGTGCGTCCGCATTTCGAACTGCTCACGGCTCTTCTTATCAACGTGAGGAGAGCGGTTGACGGTAAACTTTTCGATGCGGGTCGGCAGTGGAACCGGGCCGCGAACGCTGGCGCCGGTGCGCTTGGCGGTCGACACGATTTCACGGGTAGAGGCATCGAGGATCCGGTGATCAAACGCCTTGAGGCGGATACGGATATTCTGGCCGTTCATTCGTCTTGTCCTTGTTCTTTGTCTTTGCATTTCCGCACGCGGAAATACATGAACCTGTTAATCGTGGCGCCGCAGATTTTCAAAAATCAAGAGGAACGCAAAGCAGCGTCCCAATCATTTCGGTAGTCTGTAATGTTGAAATCACCGGGCCTCGCAACTGAATGCGAATCCAACTGGTGAGTGTGGGTGCGCGTTTACGCGCTTTCACCGAATTTTTCAAGCCTTAAAAATGCAACGCCACAACGCTTTTTATAAAACGTCCGATGGCGGTGTTTTTCACACCGCCATCGACCACTCTCACACGGCAAGTAGACACCTGCCCTATTCGCGACGATGCCTTGGCACCGTCAGCGCGTATTACTCTACGATCGAAGCGACGATGCCGGCGCCGACGGTACGGCCGCCTTCGCGGATCGCGAAGCGCAGCTTTTCTTCCATCGCGATCGGGACGATCAGTTCGACTTCAACAGTGACGTTGTCGCCTGGCATAACCATTTCCGTGCCTTCTGGAAGCGAAACGATACCGGTCACATCA